>NZ_CP108538.1:6637500-7837500 GCF_035994185.1 Streptomyces sp. NBC_01217 | reverse complement strand
GGCTGCGGGTGACCCCGGGCCTGACCGACCCGCTCCTCGACGAACTGCGCGCCGGACGCCACGACCTGGTCATCGCCACCTTCCGGCCTCGCGGGCGGGCCCTCACCTCCGTACCGCTGATGGACGAGGAGTTCGTCCTGGTCGCTGCCCCCTCCTGGGCCGACCGCGTCAAGGAGCGGCTGGCCGTGGAAGGGCCGTCCGTACTGCACACCGTCCCCCTGATCAGCTACGCGGAAGACCTGCCCATCGCCCGCCGCTACTGGCGCCACGTCTTCGGCACCCGGCTGTCCTGCCCCGCCGCCGTCACCGTCCCCGACCTGCGCGGCGTCCTCGCCATGGTCGCCGCCGGGGCCGGCTTCACCGTCCTGCCGCGCTACCTCTGCCAGGACGGACTGGCCTCCGGCGCCCTCGTGTCCCTGCACGAACCGGACGACCCGCCCATCAACACCGGCTACCTCGTCCAACGCCCCGGCCGCCCCGACAACCCCGACGTCACCCGGGTCCGGGATGCGCTGATCGAGGCGGGACGCGCCTGGTAACCGCACGGGGGATGCGGGTTCATCAGGGTGAACGTGCGGGAAGGACCGGCCGGGAGAAGGCAGTCGCAGGGACCGGCGGGAGTGGTCTCTTACGGGTCTTGCCGACCAGGTCTCCGTACCGGACGGCAGACCCACGCTGTCCGGCCCGGCCGGCGAACCCACCGTGCTGCGGGCGGAAATCCCGTGTGAACCGATGCCTCCGATTGTGGCCAACTAGGGCTGGTTGCGTGTGCGTTCCACATGGGACGCATGGTGACCCCGGGACTTGGGGGAGCCTTCCGCAGCGAGTCACCGCGCGTAGACCCGTACGACAGCACAGGCCGTCACCCTGATGGCGCTCCGTGCCACCGGGCACGGGGTACCCCACTGCCCTAATCCGGAGGCTATCCGCATGCGCAGTCGTCTGGCACTTCCGCTCGTCGCAGTCGTACTCACCCTCCCCGCAGCTCTATTGACGGCAGGTCAGGCCAGCGCGGCCCCCGCCGACAAGCCCCAGGTCCTCAGTAGCTGGACCCAGACCAGCGCGACCAGTTACAACGCCTGGGTCGCCGCACGGGCCAACCAGGGCGCCTGGTCCGCCTACGCCTTCGACTGGTCCACGGACTACTGCTCCAGCTCGCCCGACAACCCCTTCGGCTTCCCCTTCCAGACAGCCTGTGCCCGCCACGACTTCGGCTACCGCAACTACAAGCAGGCGGGCACCTTCAGCGCGAACAAGTCACGGCTGGACTCCGCCCTGTACGAAGACCTGAAGCGCGTGTGCAACAACTACTCCGGTGCCACGAAGGCATCCTGCGACGCGACGGCCTGGACGTACTACCACGCGGTGGACATCTTCGGCTTCTCGTCGGCGGTGGACGGCACCAAGTCCGTCGCCTGACGCTTCCGCGACCCCGCCGAAGTACGCAAGCGCGCGAGAAAGGGCCCCTCGAATTGGCGTTCACGAGGGGCCCTTTCCCTGTCTGCGCGCAGCCAAGGATTCGAACCATGCCCGGTTCGCCGACCGTTTCGGATCGTCCCACGGCGGCCGGCCCGTCACCATCCCCATACGGCACACACCACGGAATGCAGCCAACACCCCCGCAGCGTAAGGAACTTCTGCAGAGATCACTCCGACGAGCCGAAGTCAGTGATGCCCGTAGCGGGCGTGCCCTATGTGCCACACGTAGGAGGCTGCTACGGCTTCCACGGCGTGAGCGTGATCCCCGAGTGCGTTCTTGCTGTCGGCAGCGAGTTCGGTGATTCGAAGGCGTGCGGTGGAGGCTTGGTCTTCACACATGCGGGAGGCCAGGCGGAACGCCCCTTCGAGGTCGCACTCGCGGTGTCGGATCAGCAGTGCCGGCAGGCTCAGAGGAGTCGGGCCACCGCGATCTGCCTCCTTCGCGTACGAGGCAAGGTCGTTGATCCACCCGGCAAGGTCGGCAACGGCCTTCTCCAGTTCCCGCACTGCTGCCGAGGCTCGCTGATCCTCGGTGAGTTCGTATCCGAGCATGACTTCCGCGGTCGCCATGACGGTCCGGACGAAGACGGTGTGCGGGCGCATCGCGCAATAGTCGCTCAGGGTGACCTCGTCGGGCCTGTCGAGGTGATGGGCCTCCCAGAGGATGCCGAAAAGGTTGTCACGCAGGTGCGCGGTGAGCCGCAGGTACTGCGTGGGCGTGGCCCGTTCCCGGAACCGGCCAAGGAGGTCCCCAAGCGCAGCGGTGTAGACGCCGGCCTCGCCTGCCGGCTCGTCATGGCCGGCGAGGAGGTGGACACATTGACTGATGCGGCGGACCAGTCGCGCGGTGTCACGGGCTCCTTCGGTCTCGCCGTGTGTGTCGTCGAACGCGGTGAGCCACAGGAAGAGGTCGGCACAGAGGAAGACGCCGTCCCGGTCGGCCGCCGGGAGGACGCGGGCCACCCCCTGGGCCGTGATGTTGCAGAGGGTCTTCAGCTCGCTCGGTGAGCGGACCAGGGGGAAGCCGTGGAGCCAGTCGGCGGTGTGCTGCTCGATGGCTTCGGCATGCGGGCTGGTTGAGAAGGGACCGGGAAAGGAGTCTCGGAGGTCTGGCATCGGGAGGGGGGCAGTGGGCCAAGGAGCCGAAGCGCGGGAGGAGTCGTTCATACCGTGCTCTCCGCGACCGCATGCTTTCTGGGCTCGGCGATCATGTCGAGGGACGAGGGATGCACAGTGATCTCCGGCACCGGCCGGACGGTTGCGCCGGGTACCGGCCTCAGCCGCCAGCGTGACGCAATGAGCGCCGTAATGACGACGGCTTCCATCAGGGAGAACTGATCTCCGATGCACATCCGCTTTCCGACCCCGAATGGAATGAAAGCTCCCCTGGGTGGCTGAGGACGCTCGGGGAGCCAGCGGTCGGGGTCGAAACGCAGCGGGTCGGGGTACAGGTCCGGATCTCTGTGCATCGCGTACGGGCTCCACATCACGTCTGTCCCCACAGGCAGGCTGAACTGCCCGAGCTGCACGGGTGAGATGGTCCGTCGGGTCAGGATCCAGGCGGGGTTGTGCAGGCGCAGGGTCTCGTCGATGAGCCTGCGGGTGAAGGCGAGCCGGGGTATGTGTTCGGCGGCGAGCTCGTCTCCGGCGAGCACGGTGTCCACTTCTTCGTGGAGCCTGCGCTCCAGCTCCGGGTTGCGGGCGATCTCATGGAACAGCCATGCGAGGGTGACCGCGGTGGTCTCGGAGCCGGCGGCGAGCAGGGCGGTGATCTCCGCCGTGATCTCCTCGTCGCTCAGGATTCCGCCGGTCCCGTCCTGGACGGTCATGAGGAGCGAGATCAGGTCGTCGTACGCGTCAGGGCTCGCCCGGTGGTCGGCGATGATGTCCGCGATGGTCTTGTGCAGGACGGCGTTGGCGGCCCGGGCCCTGCGGTTGCCGGGGGTTGGCAGTCGCTCCAGTGCGGAGACGGGCACCATGGCGTGCATGAGGGCCGCCTTGAAGACCGTGTCGACGCTGTCGAGGATCGTCTGCGCCGCCCCGCGCTCAGGATTCGAGGAGAAGAGCGCCGCCATGACGACCCCCTGGGCCATGAGCTGCATCTCGTTGGACACGTGGAGGACTTCCTGATCGCGCCAGGCCGAGACCGAGGGTTCCGCCGTGGCCCGCATGGTCTCAATGTAACCCTTGACGTGTTCACGATGCAGGGCGGGTTGCATCAGACGGCGCCGCTTCAGGTGCGGTTTGCCTTCAGCGACCGGCAGGGGGTCTCCGCCGAAGATCTTGAGTTTGTCGAAGAGCAGTCCCTTGTTGAAGTGGTCGGACTTGCGGGTGAGCATCTCCTGGAGCAGCTCGAACGAGTTGATCACGGTGATCGTCTTCTTCGGGCCGATGACGAGTCGCACGATCGGCCCGTAGGTGCGCAGGCGTTGGACATAGGCCAGGCGGTCCCTGAGCAGAGGCGAGACGTGCCCGATGAGCGGTATCCGCCCGGGGGCGATCGGCGCAATACGTAGGTCGGCAGTCATGTGCCTGTCCCTTTCCCTCGCTTGTGGTTTGTGCGGTCCCTGGGCGCGATGACGGTCTGCTCAGCTACGACGGGTGCGCAGCCTCTCCCTCGCAGCGAGCACTTCCGCTTCGATCACTGCCGTGGGCGCGTACAGGGTTTTGTCATGCCACAGGGCGGGGTGCTGGTGGCTGGGGTGCGAGGCGGCGCGCAGGTATGTCTCGGCTCGGTCCAGGGCCCGGGTGTGCTGCGGCTGCGGTGTGGGTGTGGCCGCGCTCAGCAGGATCTTGACGGCGTATGCGGTCTCTTCGACCGTGCCGCCCCACACGCCCCAGGAGCCGTCGGCGCGCTGGGTGTCGGTTGTCCACTCGGCGGCCCTCTGGACGGCTTTGGAGGCGTGGTGGCCGCCGTACTGCGCGAGTGCGGTGACGCTCCGCTCGGTGGCGTAGTAGGGGGAGGCATGCCATTTGTCGGTCCAGTGCCCTTCGGGCTGCTGCTGGCCGGTCAGCCAGTCGCGCAGCTTCGCCGCGCGGGGGCCGTAGGTGTCGTATGCCGTCGGGCGGTGCCGCAGGTGGCTCACGAGGGCTTGCAGGGCGTGGGCGTTCGCGGTGACCGATCCGGTGTCCTCGCCGATGTAGCAGTCGTAGTGGCTGCCGTTGTGGAACAGGTCGAGCGGTGCCGGGTCGTGCGGCAGGCCGACGAGCGAGGCGACCAGTACCGCCATGGCGGTGTCGTCGGCATCGGTCATGAGGCCGGGCGCACCGCGCACGCCTTCAGGATCGTAGATCTCCCCGGCCCACCCGCGGACAGTGGGAAGAGCGGCAGCGGGCAGCTGGGCGCGCGCCAGCGCGACGGCGACCCACAGCCGTTCGACCACGCGGAAAGGCGCGGCCTCGGGGAAGAGACCGTCGTAGCGCTGCGCCACCGCAGTGAGGTCGGCGACGGCCCGAGCGGTAGCAGCGGGTGACCGTGCTGCCCGTGCCGCGGTGGCAGCCGGCGAACTGCCCAGCAGGCCTTCGACGTCAGGGACGAGATCCGGCGGTATGTACTCGTCTATGCCTTCGAACGTGTGGTGAAACTTGACGGGCAGGCTGCCCGCCGACTCGTACCGTCTGGCCACGTAGGCAGGTGCCGACCCGTCGAAGCCGCCCGGAACCGGCAGCGGGCGGCCGACGGAACCCGGCATGTCCTCGCCGGTGGTCAGGGAGCCCAGCTTCTCGTTGATCTTGGCTACCAGACTGGGAACGAGTATTTCTGCTGCAGCCGTGTCCGGCCACGGCAACACCGGTGGCAGTGACCGCAATACGTCGAGACCTCTGTCCACCGCGGTCGTGAGCCGGCCGGTGACCTCCGCGGTCGTGGTGCCCCTTCGCAGGACCGCCAGTGCTGCCTCCACCCCGCTGAGCGTCGGCAGGAGCCGGTAGGGCAGCGGCCCCTCCCCCCAACTGCCGTCGAGCGCCTGCTGTTCCAGCAGGTACTCGATCCGCCGTGGTTCCCCGGGCAGCCACGGCGCTGCGGAGAGGACACGGGCCGTCTCGTACAGGGAGGGGCGGACGCTTCCCCATCTGTCCTGGTCGGCCCTGGCCACCAGGCCGGCGGCTCGTTCGGCGTAAGACGTGCTGGTGGGCGTGCTGATGCTCATGGGGTGACTTCCTCCTCGGGGTTCTGAATCCGGTGTGCGACGACGCCTATGTCTGCCTGGCCGTTGCGTCCAGGGCGAGCCGGCGCAGGGCGGCTGTGGCACTTACCGGGAAGGGAGCGTTGTCCAGGGCGGCGAGGGCGGCCGCCCGTCGTGCGTTGATCATTTCCTCCACGGTCTGCCGGGCGCCGGTGGAGTTCAGGATCGTGCGGACCGCGGCGGCATGTTCCTCGTTGAGGTCGCTTCGGCCGACGAGCTCGCGCAGTGTTGTCAGTTCGGCGGTGGAGGCTCGCTGGACAGCGAGCGCCATCAGGACGGTGGCCTTGCCCTCGCGCAGATCGTCCAGTATCGGTTTGCCCGTCTTGGCGGGATCACCGAAGACCCCGAGCAGGTCGTCCCGCAGCTGAAAGGCTTCTCCCAGCGGAATGCCGAAGGCGGTGCAGGCGTCGAGTACGGGTGGGGTCGCTCCGGCCACGGCCGCCCCGATGTGCAGGGGCCGTTCTATGGTGTATTTGGCCGTCTTGTAGCGAATGACGTGCAGTGCCGCATCCACGTCGCCGGTAAGGCGGCCGGTGGTCTGCAGGTCCAGGAGTTGGCCGTACATGACCTCGCTCCGCATTTCGGCCACCAGGGGCAGCACCTGCGCCAGCCGTCCCGGACTGAGGTCCGCTGTGCGCAGGAGTTCGTCGGACCACACCAGGGCCAGGTCTCCGAGGAGGACGGCCGCGCCCAGACCGTGCGCCTCGGCCCTGCTGTGCGGGCCGCCGCTGTCGGTATACGCGGTGGCCAGGGCACGGTGGGCGGACGGCCGGCCGCGGCGGACGTCGCTGTCATCCATCACGTCGTCGTGCACCAGGGCGAAGACCTGGAAGAGTTCGAGGCTGGCGGCAGCGCGAAAGGCGGCGGTCATGTCGCCTGTTGCTCCGGCGGCTTGCCATCCGTACAGGCACAGCAGGGACCGCAGGCGTTTCCCGCCGGTCAGGAGTCCGCGCAGGGCGGTGGTCAGGTAGAGCAGCTCGGCTCCTGGCGCAGCACGTTCCTTGGCATCCAGGAATCCGGTCAGAGCCCCGCCCACCTCCTGTCGTAGGGAGGAGAGGTCGGGCAGTCCCGTGCGAAGGGTTTGTATCACCGGCGGTTGATCCTCTTTCGTTCGGGAACCGTCGTCGCGTACACGCGTCTCCTCCCTGGGGCTGTCGCGGTGGTGCCGGCCGGTTCCCGGGCGGCACCACCGCGACACGACGATCGACGGCAGGTGATACGGCTTCTACGCCTTGGTGCTGCCTGACGTCGGGGAGAATAGCGCGTCCCGCTCGGGGTGGGATGGGCTCCGGCTCCAGGGGGTGGCCCCGTTGGCGTCGGGGGTCAGCGGGGTGAATCGGGCCGGGAGTGCGGTGAGCGTCCGATGGACAGCACCAGGCCGGTAGGTCAGCTTTTCGGCGGGAATATCCAGTTCGATGTCCGGCAGATAGGTCAGGAGCCTCTCGATGGCGGCGGTGGCGATCAGCGTGGCGACGTCACGTGCGGGGCATTCATGGGGTCCTGCCGCGAAGGCCAGGTGCGCCTTGTTCCCGGAGCGATAGCCGTCCGCCGGCATGCCGGAGTGGGGGCAGGTGTTGGCGGCGGCGTAGGACACCATGACGGGCGAGCCTGCGGGGATGCGAGCGCCGTGGAAGGTCACGTCCTTCTTGGGGAAGTGCACGCTGTAGTTGGCCAGCGGTGCGTCGTGCCACAGCGCGTCATCGATGGCGTGCTGGATGGGCAGGCTCCCGGTGGTCAGGGTGCCGAAATAGCGGTCGTCGCTGAGCATGCGAACGAGTGTGTTGGCGATGAGGTTGCCCAGTGGCTCGTTCCCGGCCCCGAGGGTGATGAGGATCTGGTTGACGGCCTCTTCCTGGCTCAGCCCATTGGGATGATCGATGAACCAGGAGGTCAGGTCGTGGCCTCGCTGCGCCGCCTTGGTCCCGTAGAGGGTTTCGAGGTAGGCGCCGAACGACTGCCCGCCCGCTGCCTGCTTCTCCGGATCACTGTCCATCATCGCCTCGAGCGCCCACACAAGCCGCGGGCCCTCCTCGTCCGGCATGCCGAACAGAGCGTTGAAGACCATCAGGGGCAGCTGCTGCGCGTACTGGCGGACGAGGTCGACCGTTCCGGTATCAGCGAATTCCTGGAGAAGTGTGTCGGCGTAGCGGAATGTCAGGACACGCACATCATGGGGGTCCAGAAGACCGAAGCTGTCCGTGATGACACGTCGCAGGTGCGCGTGTGCCTCGCCGTCGGCGAAGAACAGGCTCGGCCGCCACTCGACCAGGGGACGGATAGGGCTGTCCTCCGGCACCTGCGGCAGCCAGTCCCGGGTGTCCTTGGTCCACGTGTCGGCGTCCTGCAGGAGGTCGAGGGCGGCCCGGTAATCGGTGACCAGGTGGACCATGAGGCCGGGGGCCACCTCGGCTACGCCGACCGGCCCCTGTCTGCGCAGCAGTTCATAGCTGCGCTGAGGGTTGGCGGCGTGTTCGGCCCCGTGCAGGGACACGGGGGCTTCGGCTGGTGTGAGCGTCACGAGGCTTCGACTCCGGCAACGGATATGGAATGGGCGGTCAGTTGGATGAGGGCGTTGAGGCCGCTGTTCTTCTCTCGTGCGTCACAGGTGACCAGTGGGGTCTCTGGGGCGAGGTCGAGCTTCGAACGGATGAGCGCCAGATCGTATTTGGGTGAGTCAGGGAAGATATTGACAGCGACGGCGTACGGCAAACCGCGCTCCTCGATGAGTTCCATCACCTCCCAGGAGTCCTTGAGCCGCCGGGTGTCGACCAGGACGAGGGCACCGAGTGCTCCGAACGCGATGCCTTCCCACAGAGGAAGGAAGCGGCGCTGCCCGGGAGTTCCGTACAGGTACAGAACGATCTTGTCGCCGGGCAGGGTCAGACGGCCGAAGTCGATGGCGACCGTGGTGGTGGATTTGTCACGCAGGACATCGTGGCTGAGGTCGTCGGTAGCGACCGCCGCGTTCGTCATGACCTCGTCGGTGTGCAGTGTCGGAATCTGCGACAGCGACTTGACCACAGTCGTCTTGCCGATGCCCAGCGGGCCGGCAACAAGGATCTTGATCCTTCGGTGTTCTCCCTCAGGCAGGTAGACAGGGGGCGAGCTAGGCGGCAAGGAGAGCGCGGAGTCCACTCAGAACCTCTTCCAGGACATCTTTCGACGGTCGGCCATCGTTCGACGCGCGCAGAGCGTCCGGAATCGGAACGCTGGCCTTTAACTGACCGTCACTGACAAGTTGTTCGGCGAGCACCAGGGTGACGCTGACCGGGAGGCCGAGATAGCCGGCCAGCTCGACGACGGTGAGAGACCCGTCGGTGAGCAGCTCGACCACGCGCTGGTGCACCGCCGTGTGGTACCTGGCCAGGGGCAGACCACTGGCACGCAGAGCGGCCAGCGAATCGAGGGTGCCCGAGAGGCCGGCACCGGGGCTGGTTCCGGTCGCAAGATAGGCCGGAAGCAGCCGTCGCTGTTCCTGGCCGCGGCTCATGACGCCCCGTCGCTGGTACGGGCGGGAACGGACATGATCTGTTCCCCGAGTTTCATTGCCTGGCGGGCCATCGTGGCCGCGACCACCCCCATGGGCATGTCCTCATCGCCCGCTGCTGCGATCAGGGTGTTGGTTCCTTCGCCGACCGGCATGACCATGTAGGTGCCCCGGTCGTTGTGTGAGGTGACGGTCGTGAGCGGAGTGCTTGGAGGCGCTCCCAGAACGGCGTTGGTGGCGGCGCGAGAGGCGGAGTGCAGCGCGGCGGTCATCGCACCGATGCCGTCTGCCTCGTCCTTGGTCAGGTTCTCGGAGATGACCTGGACCATCCCGTCGAGAGTCATGGTCAGAGCGTGCCGGACACCACGGATTTCGGTGATGGGCTTCAGGACCCAGGCGGACGGACCGGTCTCTTCGTGGGCTTCAGACATGGTCACAGTGTTTACTCCGAATCGGTGACGGACCGGCCGCTGGTGAGGCCACTTTGGAAATCGCTCCAGAGGGCGCCGGTGTCCTCCGGGTCCAAGGGGCGGGGCGCTACTACGGCGTCATCATCATGGATGGCTGTCGCCGAGAGACGACGACGGCGCTGCGGCAGCTCCTCCGCACCGGCCGGCGCGGAGGAGTGTGCGGGCGCGTCGACGGTGGGGGGACGCTTGTGGGCCTGAGGCGCCACGGCGGGTTGAGGAGCCATCACCGACGGAGGCGTGGCGTCTTCGTCGATCGAGGTCAGAAGGTTCTCGGGAACTGACACCACAGCGCGCACCCCGCCATAGGGAGAGGAAGTGTCGATGGAGACGTGGAGGCCGTAGTCGGCCACAAGGCGGCCGATGGCGGCGAATCCCATGGACGGCGGGTCACCGAGCTCAAGGAGCATCACCTCCTGCTGCTCACCCGATATCAGACCTCGGCCGCGGGTGAGCGCTTCCGAGGTCATGCCCTTGCCGGCGTCGTCGATCGTGATGCACACACTGCCGTTGCCGGTCTGGAACAGGCTGACGTCCACCATGAGGTCGTCACGGGAGTGCTCCAGCGCGTTGGCCATCAGCTCGGCGCAGACCACGGCAACGGGCTCGGCCGCGCGCCCGACCACGCCGATGTTGGAAAGTCCCAGCCGGGAAACAATGTTGATGCGGTCAAAGCCGCGCAGCCGGGAGGAGGCGCCACTGACGACCTCGCTCACATAGGTGTCCTTGCGGACGTGCCCCGGCCATCCTCCGCACACGATGGCGGATCTCTGCGTGAGGCGCAGGTTCTGCTCATTGAGGTGGTCGGACTCGAGCAGGCTCTGCGTCAGACTGGGCGGCGCGCTGAACTCGTGCTGCAGACCGACGATATTGGTCTGCAGACGGTAGGAAAGGGCCTGGGACTCCTGAGTCGCGCCGCGCAGGGCAGCCCGAGCAGCGGCGTCGATGCGGCGCCTTTCCTTGAGGACGATGCCAGAAACAACTTCGGGCAGGGCGTCAAGGAGCTGCGCGGCCTCGGACCCCGCGAGATCCTTGTGGAGCAGTCCGGGAACGGGGTGATGAGAGCTGATCAGGTGCAGTGCGAGAGCGGGAAGCCGCTCGGAGGCGAGGTGACGCACCTCGTCGAGAAGCTCCGCCTCCCGGGTGTTGGCTTTCTCCGTGCGGGACTCCGCGGTCTGCCTGTTCTGCACCTCGGCTCGGGCGCGGCCCTCGGCGGCCTGCACACGGGAATTGGCGGCCTGCACCTCCGCGGACAGATCCCTGCTTCGTCGTACGTGTTTGCGGCGCGAGCGCGCCAGGAGCAGCGCCCAGACTGCCAGGAAGAGGGACAAGGCGCCGAGCGAAAGGGCGATTTTTGAGGACAACGTCACGGATGGTGGTCCTAGGGTCGGGGTCGAGCCTTCGAAGAACGGCGCAGCAGTTCATTCCCGGGAGGGGGTGAGCGCCGGACTCCGGAGTACTGGCGGACAGGAGTAGCAATGCGGCAATCTGCGAATAGTGTGTAGAGAACTCGTGCAGGGCAAAGAAGTGACACTGCGGACAAACGCCCGCGAAGCCGGGACAGGTCCGGTAAACGGCCCGAGCCGGCCATGACTCCAACGGCGCGATCCCCCGGGCACCGTCGGCAGCCGTCCGGCCAGTCCTCATGCAACTCCCTGCCCCGGAACGGTCGCAGGGCGGAGCCCGCTGAACGCAAATGGATAAGTTCATCAGAGCTCCGTTAAGAACGGCGAACGCCGGCTACACCTGGTGCTTCCCGCCGTCGCACGTAGTCGACTCGCGGCTCTGCCACTTCCTAAAGCGCGGTCAGTTTACTGGAGTTGATCTGTACACGCAGCACTGATGGCCCGTGCAGTTGCGAACCGGACAATCTCTGACTGCCAGGTTCTCGACTCCGATGGCACGGCATGGACGTGACACTCTCCGCAACTCTCCGAGCGCACTTGGTCGGATCGCTCCGGGACTTTTGACCTGATCACGGACGCCACAGGCATCCCGCTCGCGGTCACTCCGACCGGCGGCAACCGCAACGATGTCACCCAGCTCATCCCACTGCTTCAAGCAGTACCGCCCGTGCGAGGCAAGCGCGGCCGACCTCGCCGCCGCCCGGACACCGTACTTGGGGACCGCGGTTACGACCACGACAAGCACCGTCGGCTCGTCCGGGACCTCGGCGTGAAGCCGGTCATCGCCCGCCGCGGCACCGAGCATGGTTCCGGCCTCGGTACCCAACGTTGGGTTGTCGAGCGCGCGTTCGCGCGCCTGCACTGGTTCCGCCGCCTGCGCATCCACTGGGAGATCCGCGATGACATCCACGCAGCCTTCCTCGCCCTGGGATGTGCGCTCATCTGCCGGCGGCGGCTTGTCTCCCTACTCTGACAGCATCGGAACCCAGTGATTCATCACCTGGTGCAGGCGTTGCCGGTGGTCAGCGATCCAGTCGTCCGGCGGTACGAGCGGCACCCGCACGGTGACCATGGACCCCGACTCGTCCTCCACGGTCACCTCCGGACAGTCACGCTCGCCGGTGAGTTGGATGGAGATGGACGGCCCTCTGTCCCACTCCATCCAGACGACGTCCTCGTCGGTGTCGAGCAGATTCAACGCAGTTGCCCAGCTTTCGAGCTTCGAGGTTGACAGCACCAGGTTGATACGGCCGGACACGAACGGTGTCCTGACCGTGATCTCGGCCTCCAGCCCGGCGGACCATCTGGGATCACGCCCCAGAACGTTGACGGTGACGCTGTTCCCCTCGTCATCGGCGAGGGAGATGAGCTCCCTCGGAGCGATGTCGCCCATAGCTGCCCCTTCATCGGCGAGTACCGAGCGATCGTCGCCCTGCGAGGAGTGCATCCGCCACTCCATTTCGTCGGGGGTTTTGAGCACCACCGGGGATCGTCAGGACTGTCGGTGGGTGCGTAAAGCCTGCCGGCCACCTTCCGGACTGCGAGCCGGCGCGCAGGACACGGATGCCGGTGCAGCCGGTCTCGACGGCGGTGGCCAGGGCCTCGCCGACGAATTTCGGGGCGGCGCGGGAGTCGGCTGCCCTGCCGCGGTGGAACGACCTGAGCGCGCGTCGTCGGGGGCGTTCTGGTGCGGGAGTTCGCCCTGCGCGGGCGGGAAGTGCGCGTAGGTGCTGACAACGACCCGTGTCCGTCGGAGGCGGCCGCAACACCTCAGGCCGAGGGTCAGTGGGCGCCGTGCCGTCGGTGGTGGTGCAGGCGCTGTTTCTGGTCAACCGCCTTCTGGCCGACGGATGCTGGGCCGCCTGCTTCAGCCGGGTAGCGCAGTCCGGCCAGGGTGACCGTGACGAGCCTCAGGGTCGCGGCCTCGGAGGGCAGGCTGCCGGCTGCGCCGAGGGCGTGGAGGCAGTAGTCGGCGAGTTCGTCGGGCGCGACATCGTTCCGCAGATCGCCGGCCTTGGCGCCCTCGGCCAGCAAATCGCTGATGAGTTCCCTGAGTTGCTGGTGCGCCCGGATGACGTGCTTGCCTTGATGCAGGAGTGCCGCGACCTCGGTGCCGTGGTGTCCGTGCCGCCCGTGGGTCATGAGCGCGTATGCCGTCAGCACGGCTTCGAGTCTCTCGCCCTCACTGTCGGCTCGGTCTCTCACGGCGGTGAGGTGTTCGAGGTGCTCGGCGATCTGGCGTTCGTGCCAGGCGGTCAGGATCGATTCGACGTCCGGGAAGTACTTGTACAGAGTCGCCCGCCCGATGCCGGTCTGCTGGGCGATTCGCGACATCGTCACGGAGAGCAGGCCGTGCTCGGCCACCAGCGTCGCGGCGGCGTCCAGGGTCGCTTCGCGCACTGTGTGGCGGTGTGCCTCGATCGTCTCGCTCCAGAGCTTCGGCATCCCCCAAATATACGCGACGACGACCCCATGACACTATGACTTGACAGAGACAGTCTGTATCGCAAAAGGTGACCGTCATGAAGGGCTCGGTAACCACGCGCGACAGCGAAGGACGCACTCATGGCCGACTTTTCCCCTGCTCCCCACTCAGGCGACGGGACGGACGCGGGGAGGCCGGGACCTACTCCGGCCACGGGTAGGCCGCGATGGGTGATCGTGTTCGCCGTCGTCGCTGTCGCCTTGGTCCTGGCGTTCGTGATCATGCACCTGGCCGGCGGCGGCATGGGGGGCCACCACTGATGGCCATGACGCCGCGCCCGCGCAAGGTCGCGCTCACCGCGCACATCACGGCCTCGGTGGGCTGGCTCGGTGCGGTCGCCGTCTTCCTTGCGCTCGCCGTCGCGGGCCTGACAAGCCAGGAGGCCCAGACGGCACGGTCCGCGTATATCGCGATGGACCTGACCGGCTGGTTCGTCATCGTCCCGCTGTGCTTCGCTTCGCTGCTGACCGGGGTTGTCTCGTCCCTGGGTACTGCCTGGGGCCTGGTCCGCTACTACTGGGTCGTGGTGAAACTCGTGATCACGACCCTGTCCACCATCGTCCTTTTGGTCCACATGCAGCCGGTCAGTTACATCGCCGGTATAGCGGCGGGAGCGGACTGGTCCAGTGGTGGACTCGACGGCTTGAGGACCCAGCTCGTGATCCAGTCCGGTGCTGCTGTGCTGGTGCTCCTCGTCGCGACGGCCCTGTCGGTGTACAAGCCGCAGGGCCGGACCCGTTACGGGCAGCGCAGGCAGTACGAGCAGCGCACCTCGTCACAGGCCACGGACGCAGCCGCGCCCACCCGGGCCCCGGGGCCGGCCCCGGCTCCGGGGCCCGGGGAATGCAATCGCGCCCTGATGTTTTGGTGTCCAGAGGGTGGAACGCCCGACTCGGCCAGGGCAATGTCGTTGCCCTGGCCGAGTCTTCCGCTTGTGTGGATCAGTGGCTGTCGCCGGCGGCGACCGTGAACCGCTTGGTGAAGGTCTTGCCGCCGTTCCGCGACTCGTACACGCCGTTCTGGGTGGCGGCCAGGATGTGCTCGGCGTCTACCGCCGTGAGCGCCTGGGCCTGTCCGCCGGGCACCGTGCCCGCCTTCTGCCAGGTGGCGCCACCGTCGGTGCTCCGGTTGAGCCCGCCCGAGTCGTCGATTCCGTACAACGTGCCGGGCTTTGGCCACGAGAGGAAGGCCATCGCCGGCTGCCGGCCTGCGGCGAAGGTTCTTCCGCCGTCGGTGCTCCTCGCGATGCCGTCGGCGGTGGTGGCCAGCATGGTGTCCGGGTCGTCGGGGCTGACGGCGATGTCCAGTGCCTGGAGGTGGGCCCGGTCGTCCCAGGCGGCTCCGTCCTTGCTGACGCGCAGCAGGGCATTGGTGCTGTCGTAGCCGTAAATGGTGTTGTGAACGTAGTTGAGGGCGTGGAAGTCGGCCTCGCCGGCCAGCGAGCGGGCCTTCCAGGTCTTCCCCGAATCGGTGCTCTCGATCAGCCCACGGTCGCTGGGGCCGGTACCGAGGGCGGGTTGTCCGCTGGCCAGGAACGTCTTGGCCTTGACCACGGTGAAGCCGATGAAATCGTCCTTGCTCCTGCCGACCCGCACGGCTTCGCCGCCCTTGCCCGTGGTGAAGATCCCGTCATGGGCGGCAACGTACAGCTGCTGATCGGCTGGGTCGATGCCGAGCCCGTGCACATGCCTGATCGGGGCGGAGGGCGTCTCTGGCGTGGCGGCGGAGGAGTCTGCACTGTTGTCGCCGCAGGCGGCGAGCAGCAGCGCGCTGCTGGCAATGGCTCCCACCGCCACCCGGCGGCGCAGCGGCCGGTTGACGGCACGCTTGAAGGCGGTCATGTCGTGTACCTCGTACGATCGATTCTGAACGAGCAGATGGGCAGGCGTCTGGCGGGCAGCCCGGGAGGGCGCACCCTGCGCAGGAGGACCGGCCTAGATCCGCAGAATCGACAGTTGCGCGAGATCGGGCGCCCCGGGCGGAGAGTTCGGACTTACGGCTGCGAGAACTCCGGTGACAAGCTTGGCGAACCAGTCGCGCCGGCCCATGAAGACTGCGCGCAGCAGTGCGGCCAGAGCCCACGTGCCGAGGACCGCCAGACACAGCGAGGCCATGTCCATGTCCGTACCGGGCTCATTCGACGATACGGCGGCACTGGTCCGCGCCGGGCCGGCATACGGGTTCGTGGCCGGCAGGTCATGGAGCGGGCCCGTATCCGTGACGGCATCCACCTGGCGTCCGTGCACGGATCTTTCGCCCATGCCGACCGTGTGCATGGAGGAGGACGTCCCCGCGCCGGATCCCTCGGCGGGGTGACCGACGGTGTGCATGACGAACACGCCGAGTGCCAGCACCACGACAAACAGAAGGCGCGCTGCCACGCCCACTACTCGTGTGTACTGATACATCATCGCGCCTACCTCCGCCGCCGACCATAACCGAGGGGCAAGGGCCCATGTCCTGGGGGCCGATCGGACTCTGTCGGTGGCTGTGGCCGTTCCTCCTCCTTCGGCGTCCTGACGTACTACGCGATCGCCGACGCCTCCGCCTGGACCCTGCCCCCGGAAGAAGGCCGCCCCGCACGGGTCATTCCCGTCCTCGGCCTGGTCGGCTGCCTGATCCTGGCCTTCGCCCTGCCCATCTCCTCGGTGATCTCCAAGGCCGCGGTACTGGCCCTCGGTGCCGTTGCCTACGGCATCACGCGCGGTCTCGCAGCCCGCGGCTGACCGTGTCCGGCCGCGCACGGATTCGCTGCGGTCAGCCGGCAGGCACGGTGCGGCGGGAACGGATCAGCGCCCGGCAACCGAGGACGATGGCGATCGCTCCCAACGGGATGGCCGCGACGGCTCCGACGAGCCCGTTGCCGGTGCCGGGACCGCCGCTGGAGGTGGCCAGGTGCAGCACCGCGAGGACCGTGCCGGCCAGCCCCACCGTCATGGCCGAGATGGCGCCGGTGCGCGCGCTGCCGGTGCGGATACGGCCGGCGATGCGGGCCAGCGTCAGCCAGCCGATGGCCACGCCGACCGCCCCTACCGCGAGGGCCAGGTTGGCACCGGTCCGCCCGTCGCCGATGACTCCGCCCTCGGCAGCCGCCATCACAACGTCTGATGCGTTCATGCCTCTCTCCATTCTTTTCGCTGGGCAGTCCCAGGGTTTCGCTGTGACTTGAGCATGTCTGCCGACCGCAGTGCCGGTCGTCCTTCAGGCGCAGGCACTTTGCGCTGCCGCTGATGCCGCAGACGCCTGCTGCGGATGCGGCAGGAGCCGCCCGGATACTGCGGGCGCGGTAGCCGACCGCTCGTCCACGAGCGGGACGTGCCCGCAGCGGCACCCGGTTAAGGTGCGCGCATGGACAAAGGTCGGTTCGGCGTTCCGGCCGGTGTCAGAGACTGGGCGATCGCCCTCGGTGTGGCGGCCCTGCTGCTGGGCACCGGGCTGTCCGGGGAGCCTCCCGGCACGGGCCCCGACATGCTCGGCTACGCGCTGCTGGCGGCCGGTGGCCTCGCGCTGGCCGCGCGTAGCCGCGCTCCGCTGACCGTCCTGGCCGTCACCGGGCTGTGTGCGGTGGGGTATCAGGCGGCGGGTTTCGACGTGCTCGCCGTCTCGTACCTGGTCGCGGTGTACGGCGCGGTGCGGGCCGGGCACCGGGCCGTCACCGTGACGGCTTCCGTCACGATGCTGGTCGTTCTTCTCCTCACTGCCCTGGTCTTCCACGATGGGCCTGCGGGTGAGGCGTTGGCGCAGGCCCGACATGTCCTGGAGATTGCCTGGTTGATCGCCGCGTTCGCCGCCGGGGAGGCGCTGCGGCAGGCCGAGCAGCGGGCGGACGAGGCCGAGCGCACCCGGGAGGAGACCGCGCGGCGCCGTGCGGATGAGGAGCGGCTGCACATCGCGCGGGAGCTGCATGATTCGCTCACCCACCAGATCTCGATCATCAAGGTCCAGTCGGAAGTCGCCGTCCACGTGGCCCGCAGGAGGGGTGAACAGGTACCCGAGACCCTGCTCGCGATCCAGGAGGCCGGACGTGAGGCGACCCGGGAGCTGCGCGCCACCCTGGAGGCGCTGCGCGATGACGACACCACCCCGCCCCGCGGCCTCGACCACATCCCGGAACTGGTGGAACAGGCAAGCAGGGCGGGCCTGGAGGCGACGCTGACGATCGAGGGGCAGCGGACCGATGTGCCGGCCGCGGTGGGCCGGACTGCTTACCGGATCGTTCAGGAGTCGCTGACCAACATCGCCCGGCATGCCGGTGCCGCAACGGCGTCGGTGCGCATCGTCTACCGGGCCGACTCACTGGCCATCCAGGTCGATGACGACGGCAAGGCCACGCCGACCGCAGTGCCGAAGCCCGGTCTGGGGCTGCTCGGCATGCGCGAACGCGTCACCGCCCTCGGCGGCCGGCTGCGCGCGCAGCCGCGCAGCGAGCGCGGCTTCACCGTCCAGGCCGAACTCCCCGTGGAGCGAGCGTCATGATCCGTGTCCTGCTCGTCGACGACCAGCCGCTCATCCGCAGCGGATTCCGTGCACTCCTCGATCTCGAAGACGACATCGAGGTGGTGGCCGAGGCAGCCGACGGCGAACAGGGCCTGGCGCTGACCAAACAGCACCTGCCCGATGTCGTGCTGATCGACATCCAGATGCCGGTCGTCGACGGCATCGAGGCCACCCGGCGCATCGCCGCGGACCCGGCCCTGGCCCCGGTGCACGTCGTCATCCTTACCAACTACGGCATGGACGAGTACGTCCTGGACGCGCTGCGCGCCGGCGCCGCCGGTTTCCTCGTCAAGGACATCGTGCCGGACGACTTCGTGCACGCTGTGCGTGTCGCTGCCCGCGGTGACGCGCTGCTCGCGCCGTCCATCACCCGCAAGCTGATCAACCAGTACGTCACCCAGCCGCTCCCCGCCGTCGCCGACACCGGGCTGGACGAGCTGACCGGCCGCGAACGCGAGGCCGTCACCTTGGTCGCGCAGGGTCTGTCCAACGACCAGATCGCCGGCCGCATGGTGATCAGTCCAGTGACGGCGAAGACCCACATCAACCGGGCCATGACCAAACTCCACGCCCGCGATCGCGCCCAACTCGTGGTACTCGCCTACGAATCCGGCCTGGTGACTCCGCGCAACTCCTGACGTCCAGGAACCCGGTCCAGCCGTGCACATCGAACGACAGCTCCGGCGGGTCGATCTTCGGAAGTACCTTCTCCACCCGCCCCGCAACCAAGCCGGCGAGTTCGGCTCGTCCAGCGCGCCGAGCTTGCCCACGCTCAGCTTCGCCCGGCCGCCCGGCGGGACCTCGATCGAAACCCTCGTGTCCTGGCCGGCCGCCTCCAGCTGCTCCGTCAACTGTCTGCACGGGGTCGAGGGGCCACTGGCCGACCTGACGGAGTCTCCAGTAGCGGGCTACCCTGCCGCTCAAATCTGCTCTGTCAACCCGGCCAGTCCTCGCCAGGAGTTACAGGGCCTTTCCAGCCATCCGAAGCGGTTACAGCCACCGCGCTGCCATCGCCAGTCCTCTGCGTGCACGAAGGACGCGAAGACACAAAGGTCTTCGCTCTGATCGAAGACAAGCACAGTGTTGGCAGGTAGGTCCATGCGAGGCATCCTCGCAGCTATCCCCCGCACTACCGCCAAAAGAAACCATGTCCAAAACCCTCCCTAGTAGCGTGTCGCCGCTTAGTTATGGTGCACCTGACTGGGAGGTTGGTGTCTGGCAGATTCCTTCCCCTTTGCCAGACAGGACTGTTGTCATGGGTTCGCAGAAGAAGCGGCCGGTCAGGTTGACCGCGCAGGATCGTGAAGAGCTGGTCCGGGTGACCACGACAGGTGTTCGTGGGGCCTCGATGATCATGCGTGCGCGGGTGCTGCTTGCGCTGGACAGCTCGGTGGGTGAGGTGGACACCAAGGAGGCGATCGCGGTCCGACTCGGCGTCTCCGGTGAGACGTTGCGGCTGGTCGCCAAGCGTTTCGCCGAGACCGGTGGTGATGTTCACGCCACGATTGCTCGGAAGAAGCGCGCCCTCCCGCCGGTGCCCTCGCCGGTGACCGGTGAGGTCGAAGCCCGGCTGATCGCGATGGCGTGCTCACAGCCACCCCAGGGCTATGCCCGATGGTCGCTGCGGCTGCTGGAGAAGCACGTCGCGCTGGTCGAGGACATCCCCGACCTGGACCACTCCACCATCGGGCGGATCTTAAAAAAACGCAACTGCGTCCTCATCTGAAGAAGTGCTGGACCATCCCACCGCGAGCGAACGCGGAGTTCGCGGCGCGGATGGAAGACGTGCTGGCCGTCTATGCCCGGCCCTATGACCCGGGACGTCCGGTGGTGTGCATGGACGAGAAGCCCTACCAGCTCCTCGACCATGCCCGCGACCCGCTCCCGGCCCGCCCTGGTCGCGATGCCTGCCAGGACAGCGAGTACATCCGCTGCGGCACGTGCTCAATCTTCGTGTGGACCGAACCCCTACGCGGGCGGCGTCGAGTTCAGGCACTGTCCCAGCGGACCCGGATCGACTGGGCCGGCCAGGTCAAGCAGCTGCTGAGCGTGGACTACCCCGACGCCGAGGCCGTGGTGCTGGTGATGGACAACCTCAACACCCACGGCATCGCCTCACTGTACGAGGCATTCGAACCAGAAGAAGCATTCGCCGGGATCTGTTTGTCCCGCAGGCGTACGACAGGCTCGGCGGTCGTGCCTCCGATGCCGCTCCAGCGGCATACAGGCTGCGTAGCCGCTCGGTACGAGCGCGCATTAAAGTGCGATGCGAGGTATGTGCGCGTCCATCCCACGTCGGAGCAACAGGCTCAGGATCCACGCCGCGCACTGGAAGGGAACGAAGCCGTGCATGGCGAGTACAAGGTGCCCGGCGGCAAGCTTGTCGTCGTAGACCTGGACGTCGAGGAAGGCGTACTACGCAACGTGCGCGTCGCCGGGGACTTCTTCCTGGAGCCCGACGAGGCAATCCTCGCGATCGACAGGGCCCTGGAGGGTGCCCCGTCCTCAACGGACGCCGCAGGCCTGGCGGCCCGGATCACGGCCGGGCTGCCGGAGTCGACCGTCATGCTCGGACTGACCGCGGAGGGCGTCGCCGTAGCCGTGCGCCGGGCCCTCGCGCACGCCACCGAGTGGAGCGACTACGACTGGCAGCTCATCCACGAAGCCCCGCAGTCCCCCGCCCTCCACATGGCCCTGGACGAGGTCATCACCGCCGAGGTCGCCGCGGGCCGCCGTCCGCCGACGCTGCGGGTCTGGGAGTGGGCCTCGCCCGCCGTGATCATCGGCAGCTTCCAGTCCCTGCGCAACGAGGTCGACCCGGCCGGCGCCGAACGCCACGGCATCACGGTCGTCCGCCGCGTGTCCGGCGGCGGGGCCATGTTCGTCGAGCCCGGCAACACCATCACGTACTCGCTCTCCGTTCCGGACGCCCTCGTCTCCGGCCTCTCGTTCGCCGACAGCTACGCCTACCTCGACGACTGGGTCCTCGAAGCTCTCGGCGACATGGGCATCAAGGCCTGGTACCAGCCGCTCAACGACATCGCCACGGAAGCCGGGAAGATCGCGGGCGCGGCCCAGAAGCGTGTGGTCGGCGGGGTGGGTGCCGTTCTGCACCACGTGACCATGGCGTACGACATCGACGCCGACAAGATGCTGGAGGTGCTCCGGATCGGCAGGGAGAAGCTCTCCGACAAGGGCACCAGGAGCGCGAAGAAGCGTGTCGACCCGCTGCGCCGCCAGACGGGGCTGGCGCGCGAGGCCGTCATCGAGCGGATGATCGAGTCCTTCCGCAACCGGCACGGCCTGACTCAGGGCAAGGTGACGGACGAGGAGATGGCCAGGGCCGAGGAGCTCGTACGTACGAAGTTCGGCACCACGGAATGGACCGCTCGGGTGCCGTAGAGCCGGTGCCGTAGAGCCGGTGCCGTGCAGAACGTCCGGTGCCCCTCATCCCTCCGTCGAGGGTAGTTCCTGCTCCGTCCAGATGATCTTGCCCTCGGGTGTGTACCGGGTGCCCCAGCGGCGGGTCAGCTGGGCTACGAGGAAGAGGCCGCGGCCGCCCTCGTCCGTGGTTCTGGCGTGACGCAGGCGGGGGGAGGTGTTACTGGTGTCGGAGACCTCGCAGATCAGGACGGACTGACGCAGCAGCCGCAGCCGGATCGGGCCGGTGGCGTAGCGCAGGGCGTTGGTGACCAGTTCGCTGACGATCAGTTCGGTCGTCATCTCCAGTTCCTCCAGGCCCCAGGTCCTCAGCACGCGGGCCGTCCGGGCCCGGGCGCCCGCGACGGCCGCCGGGTCGGAGGGCACGTCCCACGAGACGACGTGGTCGGCGCTGAGCTCATGGGTGCGGGCGAGCAGCAGGGCGACGTCGTCGGGCTGGGGCACGGGGAGCAGTTGCTCCACGACCTTGGCGCACAGTCTGTCCAGGGGCAGTCCGTTCTGGGCCAGGACGCTGCCCAGGTGGAACATCCCGAGTTCGGCGTCGCGGTCCCTGCCCTCGATGAGGCCGTTGGTGTAGAGGCCGATCAGGCTGCCTTCCGGCAGCTTGATCTCCGCTGTCTCGAAGGGCAGCGAGCCCAGCCCCAGCGGGGGGCCCGCGGGCAGTTCGGGGAAGCTGACGTGCCCGTCCGGGCGGACGACGACGGGGGGCGGGTGGCCGGCGCGCGCCATCGTGCAGAGCTGGGTGACCGGGTCGTAGACGGCGTACAGGCAGGTGGCGCCGAGCACGGTCGTACCGCTTGCCTCGTCATCGGGTTCCTCGTCGCTCAGGCGGAGTACGAGGTCGTCGAGGTGGGCCAGCAGTTCGTCGGGGGGAAGGTCCATGTCAGCGAGGGTGTGGACCGCGGTGCGGAGCCGGCCCATGGTCGCGGCGGCGCTGATGCCGTGTCCCACGACATCACCGACGACCAGAGCGACCCGGGCCCCGGACAGCGGGATCACATCGAACCAGTCGCCCCCGACCCCGTCCTTGGCGTCAGCCGGGAGATACGAGGAGGCCACGTCCAGGGCCATGCCTCCGAGGAGCATGTGCGGAAGCAGGCTGCGCTGCAGTGTGAGTGCCGCGGCGTGCTCGCGGGTGTAGCGGCGGGCGTTGTCCACGGAGACGGCGGCCCGTGCCACCAGTTCGCGGGCCAGCAGCACGTCGTCCGGTTCGAAAGGGACCAGATTCACCGATCGTACGAAGGTGGTCAGGCCGAGCACCGTGTCCCGGGCCCTCATGGGTACGGCGATGAGGGAGTGGAGACCGTAATCGCGGATCGTCGCCGCCCTGGCGGGTTGTTCGGCCTCCCACAGATCCTGGACGGACCTGAGGGCCGGGATCAGGACGGGTTCGCCTTCGCTGAGGAACCGGACGTCATGGGGCGGGGGCACGGAATCCACCACGTCCCCGACCTGGTAGATCGCCTCCGGACAGCCCTCCCGCACCGAACTCAGGCCTGCGCGGCGCAGATTCGGCCGGGGCGGCACGGCGCCGTCTCCGTCATCGGCTCCGGCACCGCGGCAGGCGGCTCCCCTACCGGAAGGCCTCGTACCGGGCCCGGTCTCGACGGGGCCCGTACCGGCGGGCCACGGGGCGGGCCCGTCGGGGCTGGCGACCGGCTCCAGAAGGTCGACGGTGACGAAGTCGGCGAACCGGGGCACCGCGAAGTCGGCCAGTTCCTGGGCCGTGCGCATCACGTCCAGGGTGCTGCCGATGCTGGTTCCGGAGTCGTTGACCAGGGCCAGGCGCTGCTGGGCCTTCCAGCGGTCGGTGACGTCCAGGACCATGTAGCAGATGCCGTTGACGGTGCCGTCGCCGTCGGTCAGGGGGAAGAACGACGTGGAGTAGGCGCGGGGGCGGTGCGGATCGGCCCAGCTCCAGCCCTGGTACTCGTAGTCCATGACGGGGACCCCGGATTCCAGCACGCCGCGCATCAGGGTCTCCAGGGCGTCGGCCTCCAGTCCCGGGAGCACTTCGCTCATCCGGTGGCCCACGCGCTGCTCGCGCGGGACGCCGCCGATTCGTTCCAGGGCGTCGTTCATCCAGACGTAGCGCAGCTGCGGGCTCATCACCGCCATACCGATCGGTGAGCTGGTCACAAAGGCGTCCAGCACCGACTGCCCGACCGTCCACTCCGGTCGCCGTTCGCGTCCGGAGACCAGGAAGCACTCCCGGCCGTCCAGGTTGAACGCGGCCGAGACCCGCAGGTCCACTTCGATGCGCCGGCCGTCGCGGCGCCGTACGTCGGCGGCGCCGCTCCACCCCGCGCCCGCACGGCAGCGCTCGGCGATCCCCGCCACCCGTACCGGGTCCTCGGGCATCGCGAGGAGGAAACCCGCGGAACGTCCTACCACCTCGGTGTCGCGGTATCCCAGCAGCTCCTGTGCGCTGTGCGTCCAGCCGACGACCGTTCCGCTGCCCGCGATCACCGCGGTCGCGTCGTTCGCCGTGTCGAAGGAGCTCGTGGGGGTGCTGGTGCTGGGCTGCGAAGGTTCGGCTCCGGGCGCCGACTGCGGGCCTGCGGACGCCATACTGGTCACCACCCATCCACTCCGTTGCGCTCCATGATCTCGCGTACGGCGCCCGGGGGCGAATGTCCACTGCCGTGGACGGGTGGTCAGGGCCCTTGCCGCAACGGATTCAGGGGCGGGGTTCCCGGGGTGCGACAAGGCCCGATTCGTAGGCGAAGACGACGAGCTGCGCCCGGTCGCGGGCGCCCAGCTTCGTCATGGCACGGCTGATGTGGGTTTTCGCGGTGAGGGGGCTGATCACCATGTGTGCGGCGATCTCCTCGTTGGTCAGTCCGCGGGCGGCGAGGGCGCTGACTTCGCGTTCCCTGCGGGTGAGGGTCTCGAAGCCGGGCGCAGTGCTCCGGTCGGGTGGTCTGGCGACAAATTCGCCGATCAGCCGCCGGGTCACGGCGGGCGAGAGCAGCGCGTCACCGCGGGCCGCGACGTGGATGGCCCTGAGGAGTTCGGCAGGCTCGGTGTCCTTCAGGAGGAAGCCGGCGGCTCCGGCACGCAGTGCGTCGAAGACGTACTCGTCGAGGCCGTAATTGGTGAGGATCACGACATGGACGTCGGCCAGCCGGGGGTCGGCCGCGATCTCGCGGGTAGCCTCGATGCCTCCCATGACGGGCATCTGTACGTCGACGAGGACGACGTCCGGGGTGTGCAGCCGGGCGAGCTCCAGGCCCTGGCGGCCGTCGGCGGCCTCGCCGATCACCTCGATGCCGTCCTCCGAGTCCAGCAGGGCCCGGAATCCGGCCCGCATCAGCGCCTGGTCGTCGACGATCAGGACCCGGATCGCCGGGGTGTCCGCGGCGGTCATCGGGCGGTTCCGGCCGGGTGCAGGGGAAGCGTCGCGCGCACGGAGAAGCCGCCGGCCGGACGGGGGGCGGCGTCGAGGGTGCCGCCGAGTGCGGTGACGCGCTCCCGCATGCCGGTGAGGCCGGTGCCCGCGGTGACGGTGTCCCCGGCGGCGCAGGGGCCATGGTCGTCGACGTGCACGGTCAGGGCCTGCTCGGTGTAGGTGAGGCGGACGGTGGTCCTGGCGCGGTCGGCGTGCCGGGCGACGTTGGTGAGGGCCTCCTGCACGATGCGGTACGCGGCCCGGTCGACGGCCGGGGACAGGGGGCGTTCGTCGCCGCTGACGGTGACGGCGAGCGCGATGCCCGCGGTACGGGCCCGCTCGGCAAGCTCGTCGATGCGGTCGAGGCCGGTGCCCGGTTCGACGACATCGGTTCGCAGCACCTCCAGCGTCGCGCGCAGTTCACGCATGGCCTCGCCGCTCGCCTCCTGGATGGCGAGCAGGGCGGGTTCCACCTCGGCGCCCCGTTTGCGGGCGAGGTGCACGGCGACTCCGGCCTGGAGTTTGACGATCGAGATGGAGTGGGTGAGCGAGTCGTGCAGCTCGCGGGCGATGCGGAGCCGTTCCTCGCCCGCCCGGCGCAGGGCCGTCTCGTCCCGGGTGCGTTCGGCGTCCAGGGCCCGCTGTTCGGTCTGGCGCAGATACGCCTGCCAGTTCTTGTCGATGAGTCCGGTGACCCCCGCGCAGAGGAACCAGCCGAGCAGCAGAAGGGTCCGCTCGACGGTGTCCTGGGGGGCGGGTGCGGTGGCGGCGAGGACCGTGAAGCAGCCGGTGAGGAAGAGGGCGCCCGCCGCGACGCCCCAGGCCCGGTGTCCGCTGCGGGCGGCCGCGTGCACGGCGGCCAGCACGGGGAACGCCGCCCAGCTTCCCGGCTGCGCGTGGATCACGTACCCGAGCATGCAGAGCGTGGTGACGGCGAGGACCGCGCGCGGGAACCTGTGGTGCCCGGCCAGTGCGAGTGAGCCGGCCGCGATGAGCAGCAGGTCGAGGGCGTCGGGCGTCGACGCGGCAAGGGCCGCGACGATGACCGCCGCCGCGATGACGGCGGCAAGTGCCGTGTGCAGCAGGCGAGTTCGCCGGTCGATACTCTTCGTGTCCCCCCGCATGTGCGGCACCCTAACCTCCGTACGGCCCCGGTGGCATCATCCGGAGGGACGGGGGCGTGGCTACTCCCCGGGGAGCAGCCACGGCCGCGACGCATCACGCCGGATCAGTGCCGGATGCCTCCGGGTGTACGACGACCGCGGGCCGGTGGGCGGGCGAGCATCGGTGCCATGACCGGACCTTTCCGTTACACCTCACCCGTTCCGCCGAAGTCGGCGACCGGCACGGTCGCCGACGTGTACACCCAGCTGTCCACCGATTTCGGCATCGACCGTGCCCCGACCTTTGCCGTCCTGTCCGTCGCACCGCCGCTGCTCGCCGGTGCCTGGGCCGTGATGCGGGAGTCCCTGCTGGCCGGGCGGGCGTCGCGCACCGAGAAGGAGGTGGTGGCTGCCGGGGTGTCGCTCGTCAACCGCTGCCCGTTCTGTGTGGACGCGCACACCATGCTGCTGCACGCCACCGGCGCCCACCGGCTGGCCGAGACGATCGCGCGCGGCGAGGAGCCGAAGGACCCCGTCCACCGCCGGCTGCTGGCCTGGGGCAAGGACATGAGCACCGAGCAGCCGTTCCCGGCCGGGCAGGCCGCGGAGTACATCGGGACGGCGTTCGCCTTCCATTTCATCAACCGGATCGTGTCGTCTCTGCTGACAAAGGACACGCTGCCCGGTGGCGTGCAGCGGTTCCACCTCGTACGGAGCGTGGCGGGCCGCACCATGGCCGGCACCGTGCGCCGCGAGCTGACACCCGGGACGAGCCTGGCGCTGCTGGAGACGGAGGGCGAGCCGCCGTGGTGGGCGGCGGGCACGGCGGTCGGTTTCGTCTCCAGGACGCCGGGGCTCGCCGTCTCCGATGCCACCCGGGCCTCGATGACGGATGTGCTGCTGCCGCACGAGACCCCGGAGGGTGTGCTGCTGCGGGCGGGGGTGTGGGTGGTCAGCGCCCGCCGCCCGGCCTGAGCTCGGGGGGCCGGTGTTCGTACCAGCGACGGTCGGCCTCCAGCTGGGCGGCGAGGGAGATCAGCCGTTCCTCGCTGCGGGAGGGGCCGAGCAGCTGGGCGCCGACGGGCAGCCCGTCGGCGGTGAACCCGGCCGGGACGTTGATGCCGGGCCAGCCCAGTACGTTCCAGGGCCAGGCGTACGGGCAGGCCTCGGCCATCGTCACATCGGTGCGCCAGGCGCTCAGCCCGTCGAACCTGCCGATCGGGGGCGGGGGCAGGGCGGTCGTCGGGGTGAGCAGCACGTCGTAGCCGGCGCGGGTCCGGGACGTGTGGAAGAACGCGCCGATCCTGCGGTGCTGGAGCACCTCCCGCTCCCTGGCCGCGCGCACCACCCGGCCGCCGAGCCGGGTGCCGGTGCGCAGGGCGCTGCGGGTGCGCGGGTCGAGAAGCGCGGGATCGGGGTGAAGGGCGGCGAGTTCGGCGATCCCGGCGGTGGCGCGGGGGACGAAGCCGAGGCCGATCAGCCCGTAGCGGGGCCTGGCCTCCTCGACGTCGTGGCCGAGGCGGGCGAGGACCTCGGCCAGCGCGGTGACGGCCCGTCGTACGTCGGGGTGGGGCGTGGAGCCGGTGAGGGTGAGCGGGGGGCGCCAGGCGAGGGCGATGCGCAGCCGGCCCGGGTCGCGGCGGGCGGCGGCCGCTGCCTCGACGGGCGGCGGGCGGTGCGGGTCGTCGGGGTGCGCTCCGGCGACGGCGTCGAGCAGCAGGGCCGCGTCGGCGACGGTCCGGGCCAGCGGGCCGTTGACGGTCAGGCCCTGGAAGGCGTCGTGGTGCGGGTGGACGGAGATCCGGCCGCGCTGCGGTTTGATGCCGACGAGATGGGTCCAGGCCGCGGGGATACGGACGGACCCGGCGCCGTCGGAGCCGAGCGCGGCGGGTACGAGCCCGGCCGCGACGGCCGCCGCGGAACCGCCGGACGAGCCGCCGGGGGTGTGCCCGGTGTTCCAGGGGTTGCGGGTGGCGCCGAAGGCGGGGCCCTCGGTGAACGGCCACTGGCCCAGCTCGCAGGAGTTGGTCTTGCCGACGATCACGGCGCCGGCGGCCCGCAGCCTGCGTACGGCCTCGCTGTCGGCGGTGGCGGGCGGCAGATCGCCGGCGCAGCCGAAGTAGGTCGGCATCCCGACGACATCGGTGTCGTCCTTGACGGCGACCGGAACCCCGAGCAGGGGCAGCCGCTCCCCCGCGGCGAGCCGGCGATCGGCCTCCGCGGCCTCGGCGAGCGCGGCCTCGGCGCGCAGGTGTCTGAAGGCGTTGAGGGTGCCCTGGCTCGCTTCGATACGGCTCAGGGCCGCGGACACCTGCTCGGCCGAGGTGGTACGGCCTTCGGCCAGTGCCTGTGCGCTGTCGGCCAGTCCGGGCGGGCCGGCCGGTTCGGTGGTTTCGACGGCTTCCGCTGAGGACATGGGCTGCCTGCCTTCCTCGTATCGGCAGGTGCGCGCGCCCGCACCTGTACGCCCGAACGAACTTACCGGAGGGTAACGAGTAGCGGGCGGTCTGCTCAACCGTTCGGTGGAGAGCGGCCGGAAACCGAGGCCGAGGACCGCGGCCGGAGACTGGCGGCATCGATGTCAGTGCCTCTTGCTACGTTCGCTGATGGGGGCCCGCGACGTGCGGGACTGGCTGGTGGACTGGGCCGCGTTCCACGCCGTTCATCCGTGGGTGGACGGCGATCCGGACCGGCTGCGGGAGCGGCTGGCGGGTGGGCTGGCACGGCTCCTGGACCGTGACGCCCCCTTGGCCTGAGGACCGGACCGGCCGCGCCGGGGAGGGGTGGGTCGCGTGACACCTTCCTCCGTCGCGCGGCCCCCCTGCCCCGGCGTACGCTCGAAAGGATCGGATCGCACACCTGAACAGGCCCCGACGGGCCCTTCGAGGGAGGCGCCGTGACCGGCCAACTCATCGGCACACGCCGGGCCGCCTGGGCGGCGGCCCTCGCACTGGGACTCACGGGCGGCAGCGTCATCGGCGGCGGTGCGGCACGAGCTGACGACGGCATCGACACGCTCACCGCCCAGCAGATCGTCGACCGCTCGCGTGACGCCCTGATGGGCGTACGTTCCCTGCACCTCAGCACGCACGGCGACCTCGACAGGGGCAACCCGTCGATGACCCTGGAGCTGACCCTGGACCGGGACGGCAACTGCAACGGTTCGGTGGATCTCGGCAACAAGCAGGGGTCGGTCCGGATCGTGAAGCGCGGCGACGACGTCTGGGTCAAGCCGGACGCGGACTTCTGGAAGAACCAGGTTCCGGGCGGTGGCGCGGCCTTCGCAGCGATCCTCGACGGGCGCTACATGAAGAGCTCGGCCACCGATCCGAGGTTGCGTCAGCTGGTGACCGGATGCGATCTGGACACGTTCCAGAAGATGGTGGGCGACAACGCGGACAACGACCGGGGAACGCTGAACAAGGGCAGGAAGACCACCCTCGACGGCGCCTCGGTGGTACCGCTGACCAGGCTCAGGGACGACCGGAAGCTGACGATGTACGTCGCGGCCACCGGCAGGCCGTACCCGCTGAGGATCACGATCGAGGACGGTGGGGCGCACGCGGTCATGGGCTTCTCGGCTTTCGACAAGCCGGTGCCCACGGCCACGCCGCCGCCGGACCGGACGTTCGACATCAATGCGATGCCGGGCCGTTCGACGCCACCGGTGTGACCGCGGACCGGCCGCTGAGCATCACGTACGGCACCAGCGACGAGGTCCGCCCGACCGCCCAGCCGTAGTCCGCGAGCGGCTTGAGGAACGGGATCAGACGCCGAGCGCCTGGCCGACGCCGCGATCCCCTCGCCGGCGCCGACCCGCGACGGCGTGCAGAGCAAGTCCTGCGACCTCGGCACGAACTCCTGCGAGGACAACCGGAATCAGTTCAAGGACATCCTCGTGCGGCACCTCGCCGACCTGGCGGACGCCACCGGGTCCGCCGCCCACCGGGCGTACGTCACGAAGCAGACCGATTCGATCCGGGCCACCGACCGTGACTCCCTCAACCGCCTCGGCCGGCGCTGGTCCGAAACGACTCCCGACCGGGCGGACCGGCGCTCCCAGGCCGGCCAGCCGGAGGCGCTGACGGCCGCGGAGCGGCTGCGGGGCTCGGACTGACGGCGGTGCGGCCCCGAGGCCATCCAACGGGACCAGGGGGTTGCCCGGCGAGAAATCGACGGCATCAACACCTGTCACCGCGGGCAGCATCCGGCGGTGCACACGCACACACTCGCCGGACCGCAGGCCAAACCGGCGGGCCGGCGCACATGGTTGCGGAGTATCCGTGGAGATGATGGACAGTCACGACCGTTCCCACCGTGCGGAGGAGTCGACGGGCCGCAGCCCCGAGGCGGCAGCCCCGCCCACACCCGGCAACCGTCTCCCCGCACCCCGCATCGCACGCACCATCCTCATCGCCGCACTCCTGGGCTACACGCTCCTCACCACCACCAGCATCCTCACCGCCGGAGTGTCCCCTACAGCCGAAGCAACCGGTCTGCTCCTGCTTCTGCCGATCACCGCCCTGCAACTCCTCCACTCCACACCCGGCAACAACCAGGCATCCCCGCCCCGCACACGCCTGACCCTCGTCCTCCAGGCACTCCTCACCTACCTGCCACTCGTCATCTTCCACGCCTACTGGGAAACCATGGCCGGCTACCTCGCCGGCTCCTTACTCCTTCTCCTGCCGCCCCGAGTGGCCTGGCCCCTCTACGCCACCGTGGGGCTCAGCATGCTCATCCCGCCACTGCTGACCGGCCATCCCCTGCTCCACGGCATCTACCTCACCCACACCACACTCCTCACCGGACTCGTCCTCTACGGACTCACCCGCCTGGCGCACCTCACCACACACCTCCACACCACCCGCGGTGAACTCGCCCGCCAGGCAGTCACCGGAGAGAGACTCCGCTTCGCCCGCGACCTCCACGACATCCTCGGCTTCAGCCTCTCCGCCATCACCCGCAAAAGCGAACTCATCGACCAGCTCATCCCCACCCACCCCGACCGCGCCATGCAGGAGGTCGACGAAGTCCTCGCCCTGGCCGGCCAGTCCCTCGCCGATGTCCGCAAAGCCGCCAGCGGCTACCGCGCCATCTCACTTCAGCAGGAGATCAGAACCGCACAATCCATGCTCCACGCCGCCGACATCCACGTACACATAGGAATCGAACTCCCAACAGTCGCCCCCCACATCGACACCGCACTCGCGACCACCCTGCGCGAAGCCGTCACCAACCTCCTCCGCCACGGCAACGCCACACGCTGCCGCATCACAGCCGTCCACCGCGACGGTGTCGTCCGACTCCTCATCGAAAACGACGGCGCCGATCCCGCCTACCACAACCCCGCATCCCACAGCGGCAATGGACTCGACAACCTTCAGGCGCGCATGACCGCCATAGGCGGACGCCTCGAAACCGGCCACGGAGGGGACGGCACATTCCGGCTCCTCGCCGAAGCACCCGCCAAACCGTCGGAATCACCCGCGGAACCCATGGGCGCCTCCGTGCCCGCCCCCGTCGGAAGGCCGCGCATGTCCTGAAGAGCCGACAGATCATTCTCCGTGACACCGAGTGAGGCCAGTGTCTGCCACGGCCATACGGTGCCGATCGCGCTGCCCAAGGTCGTGACATCGACATTCCTGGGCTCGCTCATGAGGGCCTCGCACTGAGTGGGGTGCGGGGTGTCGGCCGGGCGCGGCGGCGCGCGAAGCGCAGCCGCAGCAACTGGGAGAAGAGCCAGCGCCGCATCGCGCCGAGATGGGCGGGCGAACCGTGCACGTCGTCGAACGTCTTGAACCGGACGTCGTCGAGTGTGCGGCGCAACAGCTTCTGATCCGTGTCCGGGATGATCTCGTCGCGGCTGCTGGCGACGTACCGGACGGGTATCCGCACCTCCCGAAGCTGCTCCGGTGTGAGTGCGAACCGCGCCAGCCGGTGACGGAGTTCGGTGAGGTCCTCGCTGCCGGTGAGACGGCGCAGGGTGTCGGCCGTGATGCCGGGCACCCTGGGCCACCAGGCCTCGTCGGTGAAGAAGTCGGCGACGGGTGCACCCACGGTGAGGACGCGGCGGATGCGGGGGTCCTCTGCGGCGGCGCGCAGGGCGAGGTGGCCGCTGAAGCTGAGGGCGAGCATCGAGGTGTCGGAGACCAGGGCACGGTCGGCGAGCTGGTCGAGCAGGAAGCTGAGGGTGCGCCAGGAGTCGGGGCCGTAGGTGACGGTGTTCTCGCCGACGCCCGGCAGTTCGGTGACGACGGCGGCGAAGCCGAGTCTGCGCAGCAGGGGCAGCAGCGGCGCCCACTGTTCCTTGACGCTGACGATGCCGCCCATGACGACCAGCAGCGGGCGGGACCTGTCGAGCCCGGCGGCCCAGGCGGCCACGGTGCCGTCGGAGTGGTCGAACTCCAGGCGCTCGACACCGTCCTGGTCACGGCGCCACTGGTCGAAGGTGTCGACGCAGAGCCGCTGGGCGCGCAGGCGATCGGCGTCGGCGTGGTACGGAAAACGGGCGAGCGCGTAGTGCCGGCACGCGTCGAGGAGGTCGCCGTGGTCGGCGGCAGCCCGGCCCTCGGCGGTCCACACCGCGGCCCAGGAGTCCGGGTCCCCCGTGGTGTCGTTGGTGATACGGGCGAGGACACGCGTGGCGTGCTCGGCCGTCATGCCCTGGCCCCGGGCGTGCAGGCGGGCGAATTCCTTGAGCTCTTCCAGATGGTCCACGGCTGTCGGGTCACCGTCCCAAGTCAGTGGGTGGCGCCGTCGGGACGGCGCTGACCGAGGCCGGAGGCCCGGTCGACTGCGATGTGCGATGTCGTTCGGACGGCCCCGGACTTGACCGGGGCCGTCCGGCGTCGTACGGCCTGTGAGCGAGAGCCGTACGGCACCGGTGCGGGCCGGCCCGCGACATGGATCCGCGTCGCGGCGGCAGTGCTCAGCGCTGCTCGGCCAGGTACGCCTCGACGGCGTCGGCCGCGACGGCCGGACCGTTGACGGACCGCATCCGCTCCCGCATGGCCCGCACCCGGTCGGTCACGGACGCGTCGCCCGTGACCTGGTCCGCGACCTCGCGCAGGCGCTGCACCGTGACGTCCTCCTTGGCCAGAAGGAGGCCCAGGCCCAGCTCTTCCACCCGCAGGGCGTTGGCCCGCTGCTCGTTCGTCTGCGGCACGGCCACCATGGGCACGCCGTTGTGCAGCGACTCCATGGTGCTGTTCATACCGCCGTGGTTGATGAACAGCCGGGCGTGGCGGAGCACGTCGAGCTGCGGCGCGTACCGTCGTACGTCGACGTTCGCGGGCAGCGGTCCGAGGCCGGCGGGGTCGGTGTGCTCACCGACGGTGATGAGGACCTCCCACTCGGAGTCGCCGAAGGCCTCGATGGCCATCGTGAAGAACTCCGGCCAGCCCCTGGCCGAGGTGCCGAGCGAGATCAGCAGCACGGGCCGGTCCGCCGAGGCCGGCCGCCAGGTGCCCTGGTAGGGGCGTTCGGCGATGCAGGGACCGGTGAAGACGAATCGTTCGTCGAAGGTCTCACCGGCGTACTGGAAGTCACGCGGGAGGAAGATGATGCCGAGCTCCTCGATCTTCGAGAGGAAGCCCATCGGGTCGGCGGGCAGACCGAACTGGGGCAGCACGCCCGCCAGCTTCTTCACCGCGTCGATCATCCGCGGGTCGTTCAGCGCCGCCACCGGGAACTTCTCCCGGATCGAGAAGTGTTCGTTCGCCCCGAACACCGGATAGGTCCGGATCAGCGGGACGTCGTTCTTGGCGGCGAAGAAACGCGCGCCCCACGCCATGAAGTCATGGACGATCACATCCGGCCGGTTCTCCTCGTAGAACGGTGCGACCTGTTCCACGAGGGAGAGGCCCTCGTTCAGGCACCGCAGTCCCTCGCCCGCGTTCTCCTCGGCGGTCAGGGGGACGCGGTAGAAGCCGCCGAAGACCGAGTCGTACCTGACCGGTTCGGCACCGGCGGCCTTCACTACGGGGGCGAAATGGTCCGTCACGGTGCAGGTGACGCGATGTCCCCGTTTCACCAGTTCCTCGACCACGCCGACCGTGGGATTGACATGGCCCACGGCCGGAAAGTTGAAGAAAGCGATGTGGCGTTGCACGAATATCTCCTTCCATGTCCTGCCGGTGTCCTTCGGCCGGTCGTCGCCCAAAGGCCCGGGCAGCGGCCGCTCATACAGTTCTGACGGGTTCTCCGCGCGGGGCGGACCGGCGTGTGTCGTCGAGGAGTTCCGCCTGCCGCAGGGTGGCGCGGGGGTCCGGGAGGGGTCCGGTGCGCACCGCGGCGGCGAAGGCCGCGACGGTGGCCGCCACCTGATCATGCGGTTCGAGCCGGATCTCCTCGGTCTTCCCGCCGCGGTGCAGGCCGATCACGGGGACGTGGTCGGCGGGCGGAGTGAACGCCCGGTCGACGGTGATGCTGCCCTCGCTGCCCCACAGTTCGTACGCCGAGCGGTAGGCGTCGTCCATGCCGAAGGTGATCTGGGCCGTGACGGCGCCGGGAGTGCTCAGCAGTGCGGCGCCGGAGGTCTCGACCCGCCGTCCTGCGCCCCGGACGAAGCGGGCGCCGACGACGTCGAGTTCGAGGCCGAGGAAGTGCAGTGCGGCCCGGAGGGGGTAGACCCCGACGTCCGCCAGTGCCCCGCCGCCGAGTTCGGGGTCGTATCTGATGTCACCGTCCGGCAGCGGGGGGATGGTGAACGCCGCTCGGAACGACCGCAGTTCACCTATGGCGCCGTCGGCGACCAGGCGCCGCACAGCCCTGTGCCGGTGGTGATGGACGAACATGACGTTCTCCATGAGCACCAGGCCCTGGGCGCCGGCGAGTTCGAGCAGTTCCGCGGTGCGGCGCCGGTCCGTGGACAGGGGCTTCTCGGCGAGGACGTGCCGGCCGGTCTTCAGTGCCGCTTCGGTCCACTCGGCGTGCAGTGCGGCGGGCAGCGGCACGTACACGGCCTGGACGTCGTCCCGTTCGAGGAGCGCGTCGTATCCGTGGACGGGCCGGCAGCCGAAGCGCTCGGCGACCTGCCGTGCCTTGGCGGGGTCGCGGCTGGCCACAGCCGCGATCTCGATGCCGGGGTCAGCGGCGAAGGCGGGGAGCATGCGGCGCACCGCGATGCCCGCGCATCCGATCACCCCGACCCGCAGGGGGACGGTCATCGGGCCCTCACCGCGGTCGCGTTGAGGCAGGCGAGCATGGTGCGGGCCTGGACGTTGAGGTAGTGACCGTGCCGGACCAGCGTGGTGAGCTGCGCGAGGGTGACCCAGGCGTAGCCGGGCGGCGGGTCCAGCGGAGCGTCGGCCTCGTCCGCCTCGACGACGAGGTAGCGGCTCACCGCGTTGAGGAAGCGGCCGCCCTCCTCGGAGTGCACGGCCTCGTAGCGGATGCGGTCCGGGCCGGCGCGCAGCACCGTGTCCACGAACAGGGGGCGCTCGTTCTCGGGCAGGTGGGCGTAGTTGTCCGGCGAGCACTGCACGGTCGGCCCCAGTTCGACGGTGTCGAGGAAGCCGGCCTCGACCCGGGCGTTGACCAGGACGTGCGGGACACCGCCGAACTCCCGGGTGAGGAAAGCCGTGACCCCCGGGGCGACCGGCTCGAACAGGGGCTGGGTCCAGCCCGTCACCTCACGGTTACCCGCCTGCACGGACACGGCCACGACGTTGAAGTAGCGACCCACCTCGTGCTCGATCGTGCTCTCACGGCGCTTCCAGCCGGGCAGGCTGTCCAGCGGGACGCGCTCGGCGCGCACGCTGTGCCGGGTGCGCTCGCCGGTGATCCACGAGAACAGTTCGGTGTCGGAGAGCAGCGCGCCGCCGTCCCAGGCGTCACCGAACGGCAGGCAGGACAGCACCGTGCGGGAGTCCATGTTGACCACGTTGTCCCGGCGCATCAGGTCGGCGATCTGGCCGAGGGTGAGCCAGCAGAAGTCTTCGAGGAGCGGTACGTCGCCCACCGCCTCCACGACCATGTTGCGGTTGGACTTGTGGTAGAACCACGAGCCGTGCTCGGACTGGAGCACGTCGGCGACGATCCGGCCGCGGTCGGGCCCGACGAAGTACTCGAGGTACTTGACGTCCGCGCCCTTGTGGGCCTTGGTATAGTTGCTGCGGGTCGCCTGGACCGTGGGTGAGAGCTGGAGCAGGTTGGGGTTGCCCGGCTCCATCTTGGCCTGCATCAGGAAGTGCAGCACCCCGTCTACCTCCTTGACGAGGATCCCCAGGATGCCCACCTCGGGCTGTTTGATGATGGGCTGGTACCAGTCGGCGTGGGGACCGTCGCCGTGCGGTTGCCCCTCCTCCGTGACGTGCAGGCCCTCGACGGTGAAGAACCGGCCGCTGCGGTGAACCAGGTTCCCGGTCAACTCCTGGAACGACCAGCCGTCCAGCTCCGCGAACGGGATCCGCTCCACCCGGAAGGTGTTGGCCCTGCCCCGTTCGGCCAGCCAGCCGGCGAACTGCTCGGTGCGCAGGTGCGCTCCTTGGGTGGTGGCCGCCGACAGCGCGATGCGGTCCGGCAGGCTCGTGTTCTCACGCGTCTGGAGGGTGTGGGACAGCATCGGAGAGACTCCCTGTCTTTCTGGGGTTGAGAGTGCGGCCGGGTCAGGCATGGCCACCGGCCGCGATGAAGTCGTTCAGGACCCGGCGGTAGTAGTCGGAGTCGAAGCCCAGGTCCGCCACGTGCGGGACCAGGGCGTGCAACTTCTCGGTGGAGATGGCGTACCCGACACCCGTGTCCACGTACTTCTTGCGCGGCACGAGCCGCAGCGCGTGGGCGAGATGGTCGACGATGTCCTCCACCGGGGCGGCGAATCCGGAGGCGACGTTGACCGTGTCGGCCCGCACACCGGCGGCGAGCAGCCGGTCGGTGATCGTCAGCATGTCGCGGACGCCGATCAGGTCACGGGCCGCGCCCCGGTGCAGGGCCACCTCCCCTGCGCGGACCTGCCGCACGAGGGTGGGAATGAGCTGGTGGTGCCGCCCGTGCGGGCCCACCAGGTGCGCGAGGCGGAGGATGAGGTAGTCGACCCCGGAGTCGCGCAGTTGCTCCTCCAGCGCAAGTTTGTGTGCGCCGTAGGGGCTGGCGGGAGTCACCGGGGTGTCCTCCCTGCCGGGTCCCTCGGCGAGGCCGTACAGTCCGGTCGCGGCCGTCGAGAAGAACAGCAGCCGCTGCCCGTCGGCCGCGCACTGCTTCGCGACGTCGCGCAGCAGTGCGGCCTCTCGCGCGTAGTCCACGTCGGAGGCGCCGCTCGTCCTGGACTCCCCCGCGGCGAGGGCCACGATGCCCGGATGTCGTCCGGCCAGCGGACGCAGGCTGCGCGCCAGGAATCCGGTTCCCACTATGTCCATCGTCGTCCCGATCTCCCCCTGGGAGGTGGCCCGGCGCGCTCAGCCGCGCTGGGCCACGAACTCCTTGATCGTGGCGGTCATGTAGTCGAGCATTTCGTCGGTGAGACCCGGGTAGACGCCGATCCAGAAGGTGTGCTCGGTGATGACGTCGCTGTTGGTGAGGTCGCCGACGACGCGGTGGGGCTTGCCGATGTAGGCGGGCTGCCGGGTGAGGTTGCCGGCGAACAGCCGCCGGGTGCCGATCTTGTGCTCCTCCAGGTGGGAGACCAGTTCGGCACGGGAGAAGCGGGCTTCGGGGTCGACCGTGATGACGAAACCGAACCAGCTCGGATCGGACTTCGGGGTCGGCTCCGGCAGCAGCAGGCCCGGTACTCCGTCGAGCCCCTCGCGCAGTCGGCGCCAGTTGCGCCGCCGCGCCTCGATGAAACCGTCGAGCTTGGCGAGCTGCGCGAGGCCCAGCGCGGCCTGGATGTCGGTTCCCTTCAGGTTGTAACCGACGTGGGAGAAGATGTACTTGTGGTCGTATCCGGCGGGCAGGTCGCCCAGCTGGTACTCGAACCGCTTGAAGCAGGTGTTGTTCTTGCCGGGTTCGCACCAGCAGTCCCGGCCCCAGTCGCGCAGCGACTCCACGATGCGGGCCAGGCCCAGGTCCGAGGTGAGCAGGCAGCCGCCCTCGCCCATGGTGAGGTGGTGCGCGGGATAGAAGCTGACCGTGGTCATGTGGCCGAACGTGCCGGTGATCTGGCCGTCGTAGGTCGAGCCGACCGCGTCGCAGTTGTCCTCGATGAGGTAGAGGTCGTGCTCCTTGGCGAGCTGGGCCACCTCGGCGACCTCGAAGGGGTTGCCGAGCGCGTGGGCGATGATGATCGCCCGCGTCCTGGGCCCGATCGCCCGCGCCACCCGCTCCGCCGTGGTGTTGTACGTGGCGAGTTCGACGTCGACGAAGACCGGGACGAGCCCGTTCTGCAGGATCGGGTTGACGGTGGTGGGAAAGCCCGCCGCGACGGTGATCACCTCGTCGCCCGGCTTCAGCGCCCGGTCACCGAGTTCGGGCTGGGTGAGGGCCGAGACGGCCAGCAGGTTCGCCGATGAACCCGAGTTGGTCAGATGGGCCTTGCGGCGCTTCAGGCGCTTGGCGAAAGCGGACTCGAACTTCTTGGAGCTGGGTCCGGCGGCGATGCGCATGGTCAGCGCGGCCTCCACGAGGGCGACCCGGTCCGCCTCGTCCAGGACCGCGCCGGACGGCCAGATCTCGGTCACACCGGGCACGAACTCCCGGTCGGGTGCGGTCTCCTGGTGGTATTTGCGAACCTCGTCCAGCACCCGTTCCTTGGGGTCGCCGTGGTCGCCGTTGCCTGCGGGGTCGCTCATCGTCATGTCCTTCCGTTGACTGGTGCCGGCACCGCGGCCGCGAGCAGATCGCGCAGCGAGTCGTCGAGGGTGCGGCGCGGCTGCCATCCCAGGAGCCGCAGCGCCCGTGAGACGTCGAGTTGCTGCCACGCCACGTCGGTGCGCGGGGACGGGGTGGCGGCGGCCTCGACGACCGGGAGGTCCACGCCGCTGAGCTCGACCATGCGGTCGATCAGCGCGTGCATCGGGACGGCCTCGCCGCGGCCGACATTGATCACCTGGCCGCTCACGTCCGCCCTGGGCGCGGTGGCGGCGGCCCGTACGGCGTCGACGGCGTCGTACACGTCCACGAGGTCGCGATGGGCGCGCAGCGGCGGGAGCCTCAGCTCATCCGGCTTCTCGCCCGGGGACTGGAGTCGGGCGGCCTCGCCGAGGTGCGCGGCGACCCGGCCGAACAGGCTGCCGGCCGGCACCCCGGCACCGATCACGTTGGCGACGCGGAGGACCACGGCGTCCAGTCCGTCGTCCGCCGCGGCCTTCAGGACGGTCCGTGTGCCGAGGAGTTTGGTACGTCCGTACGGCGTGACGGGCGCGGGCTCCTGCTCCTCGCGGGTGCCGGCGCTCGGCGTACCGGCGCCGTACTCGTGGATGGTGCCCAGCTGGATCAGCCGCGGCGGGTGGGGCAGTCCGGCGAGTGCACGGGTGAGGCGGACAACCAGGTCGGCGTTGCCCGCGGTCATCTCGGCCTCGTCGCCCTGCCAGACACGGCCGGCGGCGTTGACCACCACGTCGGGCCGCAACTGGCGGAAGAACTCAGCGAGTTCCGCGGCGTCGGCCGTCAGCAGGTCCATGCGGACGTGGCACGCGTCCTTGGCCGGGCCCCGCGACACCAGGTGCACCTGGGCGCCGTCGGCGCGGAACGCCTCGCCGATACGGCGGCCCAGATAGCCGGTGCCGCCGAGCACCACGACGCGGAGCCCGGCCGCTCCGCCGCGCTCAGCCGTCCGCATGTTCGGCCCCGTACTTGACGGACTTCCACCAGTCGGGGTTGTCGCGGTACCAGGCCACTGTGGCGGCCAGGCCCTCCTCGAATCCGGTCAACGGCGCATAGCCCAGCTCTTCCCGGATCTTGGACTCGTCGATGGAGTACCGCAGGTCGTGTGCCTTGCGGTCGGCGACGTGCCGGATCATCTCCGGTCCCGAACCGGTCAGTTCGAGCAGCCGCTCGGTGATGGCGCGGTTGGTCCGCTCGTTGCCGCCGCCGATGTTGTAGATCTCACCGGCCCGGCCGCCTTCGAGCACGAGGTGGATGCCGCGGCAGTGGTCGTCCACATGCAGCCATTCGCGGATGTTGCGTCCGTCGCCGTACAGCGGCACCTGCCGTCCTTCCAACAGGTTGGTGACGAACAGCGGGACGAGCTTCTCGGGGTGCTGGTACGGCCCGTAGTTGTTGGAGCAGCGCGTGATGGAGAGGTTCACTCCGTGGGTGCGCCAATAGGTGCGGGCGACCAGGTCGGAACAGGCCTTGGACGCCGCGTAGGGGGTGTTGGGCAGCAGCGGCCGGTCCTCGGTCCAGGAGCCCGCCCCGATGGAGCCGTACACCTCGTCGGTGGAGACGTGCACGACCCGCTCGACACCGCTGTCCAGCACGGCGTCGAACAGCGTCTGGGTGCCCAGGACGTTGGTGCGGAAGAACTCCCCCGCGCCCTGCAGTGAGCGGTCCACGTGGGACTCCGCGGCGAAGTGCACCACGGCGTCGTGTCCGGGCAGCAGTTCGCGCAGCAGGCCCCGGTCGCAGATGTCGCCCCGGACGAACTCCAGGCGCGGGTGCGAGGCCGGCAGGTTGTCGCGGTTGCCCGCATAGGTCAGCTTGTCCAGGGCGGTGACCCCGGCGCCCTCCCACCCCGCGTAGGTGTCCGCGAGGAGGTTGCGGACGAAGTTGGACCCGATGAAACCGGCCGCTCCGGTGATGAGGATCCTCATGCCGCGACTTCCACTCGGGTGTGGTCTCCGACGACCAGGCGGTAACGGTCCGTGCTCTGTCCGGTGATGCCGACGGAGGCGGAGCGGCCGATGACGGAACTGCGCAGGCCCTGGACGCCGGCGACCGACGCTCCGTCCAGGGCTATGGAGTACTCCAGCCGGCTTCCGGTGACCGCGCAGCCGCGTCCGATGGACGTGTGCGGGCCGATGTGGCTGTCCTCCACGACCGTGCCGGCACCGATGATCGCCGGCCCCTCGATGCGGGAGCGCACGATGCGCGCCCCTTCTTCCACGACGACCGGTCCCGCGAGCACGCTGGCGTCGTCGACCTCACCGGCCACGGAGGGCCGCAGGCTCTCCAGGACGCGCTGGTTGCACTCCAGAACGTCCTCGACGTTCCCGGTGTCCTTCCAGTAGCCCTCGTACTGGCCGGCCCGCACATCCGCTCCCGCCGACACCAGCCACTGGATCGCGTCGGTGATCTCCAGTTCGCCGCGGGCGCTGGGCTCAATGGCCTGGACCGCCTCGTGGATGGCGGCGGTGAAGAAGTACACGCCGATCAGGGCCAGGTCGCTGCGCGGCTGCTGCGGCTTCTCCACCAGCCGCAGCACCTCGCCGCCGGGGCCCAGTTCGGCCACGCCGAAGGCCCGCGGATCCGGAACCTTGTACACCACGACATGGGCGGCAGGGCGGTGCGCGGCGAACTCCTCGGCGATGCCGGCGATTCCCTCGAGCAGCATGTTGTCGCCGAGGTACATCACGAAGTCGTCGTCACCGAGGAAGTCCCGGGCGATGGCGACGGTGTGGGCGAGGCCGAGCGGAGCCTCCTGCGGGATGTAGGTCAGCCGTGCCCCGAACCGCGATCCGTCGCCGAGCGCCTGGTGGATCTCGGGAGCGCGGTCGCCGACGATGACCCCGATCTCGGTCACGCCCACGTCCAGGATGTTCCTCAGGACGTGTTCCAGGACCGGCGTGTTCGCGATGGGGATGAGCTGTTTGGGCATCGAGTAGCTGAAGGGCCGTAGGCGGGTGCCCGATCCGCCGGCCAACACCAGAGCCTTCATGGCAGGTCCTCTCGATTCATGTGTTGATGCCTCTTCGGTCTGGTGCGAGGTTCGCGGCCGCTCGGCCGTGCACTCGTCGTCCCGGTGCGCCGACGGCCTGCAGGGCAGGGGTGTCGCCGCGTCAGGCGGTGTCGGAATCGGACAGCATGCCTGCCGCCAGGACCTCGGCCAGCGTGGGCGCCTTCGCGTCCTTGGCCGAGATCAGCGGTGTCCCGGCGCAGTCCCAGGGCAGGTCCAGGTCGGGGTCGAGCGGGTTGATGTCGATCTGTGTTCCGGGGACGTAGGTGCTGGAGACGACGTAACAGATGCAGCTGTCGTCGGTGAGCGCCAGGAATCCGTGGCCGACGCCCTCCGGGATGTACACGGACCGGCCTGTGGCGGCGTCCAGTTCGTTCACCTGGTGCCTGCCGAAGGTGGGCGAACCGACCCGCAGGTCGACGACGATGTCGCGCAGCACGCCCCGGACGCAGGTGACGAACTTGGCCTGCCCCGGAGGGATGCTCACGCTGTGGATGCCACGCAGGGTGTGGCGCCTGGAGACCGAGTAGTTGATCTGACGGGGCTGGAAGGCGATCCCCGCGGACCGCTCCAGTTCGTCGGACCGCATCGACTCGTAGAACACACCCCGGTCGTCGGATATGTGGTCCGGCTCGATCAGAAACGTGCCGGGGATGGTGGTTTCCTCGATGCGCACGGCTCGCTCGCCCTTTCGTCCTGAACTCGACTCATGCTGTGCAGGTGGAGGCCCGGCGGGTCCGGGCGCCCGCCCCGGGAGGGCCGCGGCCCGCAGTGGTGCGGCACGGGAGCCGTGCGACGGCGGACGCCGGCCGCTCAGCCGCGATGCTCCGCGGTCAGCCTCTCCAGGACCGGGACGACGTCCTTGGGCGCCGGGGCGGCCAGCATGTCCTCGTACAGACCGCGGGCCCCGAGCTGGAAGGACGGCTCCTCAAGCAGCCGGACGAGGTCCTTCTGCATGCTGTCGACGTCGGTCGTCGCCGGGTCGGCGACCAGTCCCGCGCCCCGGCGGACGACGTATCGCGCCGTGACCATCTCGTCCCACATCGGGAGCGGCACGACGAGCTGCGGCACCTTGAACGCGACGGCGGCGGCGAACGTCCCGCCGCCACCGTGATGGATGATCGCCGAGCTGGTGGGCAGCACCTGGTTGAGCGGTACGTACTCGATGGCGCGGACGTTGTCCGGGAGCGTGCCCACGGCGGTGAGCTGCTCGCTGTTCAGCGTCGCGACCAGTTCGAGGTCCAGGCCCGACACGGAGTCGAAGAACTCCCGCATCGGGAAGCCGCTGTGCCGACCGGCGAGCAGCCGGCGGCTCACACCCAGGGTGAGCACCGCGCGGGGCCGCTCGGGCTGGGAGTGCAGCCACTGGGGGAGCGTGGCGGCCCCGTTGTACGGGACCCGGCGGACCGGGACGTACAGCAGGTCCAACGGGTTGCGCATCCGGGACTGGGTCAGGTCCAGGGTCCACTGACCGATCAGCGTCTCCTCGGTGAAGTCGAGGCCGTAGCGCTCCAGCACCGGGCCCAGCCACGACATCCACGGGTCCTCGATCAGGCCCGAGGACGGATCGGCCAGCTCCTGCCGCGTCTTGGAACGGATCAGACCGATGTTGTCCATGCCGAACAGAAGACGCGCGTGGGCAGCACCGCAGGCGCGCGCGGCCACCGCCCCGGTCGGTGCCAGCGGGTCCCACAGCACCAGGTCAGGACGCCAGTCCTGGGCGAATTTCACCAGCTTGTCCAAGATCGGCCGAGGCCCGCCGCTCACCGGCTCCGGCGGGTAGTACGCGTTGAACATGCCCGCGAGGACGCCCCTGGCCTGACGCCAGGCGTTCTCGTCGGCGGGGTCGAGCGCCAGGACGGGCCGGTTGGGGCCCGCCCCGGCGACAAGGGGCGCCAGTGAAGCGGTGAGTTCCTCCTTGCCGCCCAGCGACACGGCGGTGAGGCCGGCCGAGGTGATGTTCGCGATCACCTTCGGGTCGACCACACCCTCGGGGCTCGCCACCACGACCTCGTGACCGGCGCTCTGCAGCGCCCATGCCAGCGGGATGACTGGATAGAGATGTGCCGATGTCGGAAAGATGGTGAAAAGAACGCGCATCGCTGACCTCTCCGAGACTGCCGGCCCGACGCCGACGCGTGCTGTTCGCTCGAATCCTGCGAGGGTGCTCTAAAGAGCCGCTTGTGCAGCGCGGGGAGGAAGTGGCCTCCCGTCGGCGGCCGGTATGATGGCCGGGTCTTCGTCCTCGCCCGGCGTTCCGCTTTCGCGGCGCGGGGTGACCGGCTCCCCGGGTGCCGCCCCGGGCTCCATCGGCCGGATCGGATCCGGCGCGACCGCAAACGCTTTCGGGGCGCCCGTATCCCCGACCACCGCGTCCCGGTTCCGCAAATTTGTGCCCACGAGACCCTGATCGCTGCAGAGTCTTCACCGCATTGACTTATCATCCCCGCAGGATGACGCACATGGTTGCGGGGAGACGGCGCAGATGATGGACAGTCACGACCGTTCCGGCAGTGCGGACGAGTCGAGGGCCCGCACACCCGAGGCAGTGGCCCCGCCCACACCCGGCAGCGGCCTTCCCGTCTCCCGGCCGGCACGCACCATCCTCATCACCGCGCTGCTGGGCTACGCGCTCCTCACCGCCATCCGCATCCTGAGCGCCGGAATGTCCCCGACGGCCGAGGCAACCAGCCTGCTCCTCCTCCTGATGATCCTCGCCCTGCAGCTCCTCCACTCCACACCGGGCATCAACCGGGTCCCCCTGTCCCGGAAATGCCTGACCCTCACCCTCCAGGCACTCCTGACCTACCTCCCCATCCTCGTGTTCCAGGCCTACTGGGAAACCATGGCCGGCTACCTGGCCGGCTCACTCGTGCTCCTCCTGCCGGCCCGCGTGGCCTGGCCGCTCTACGCCATCGTGGGCCTCAGCATGCTCATCCCACCACTCCTCGACGGCCGGCCTCTCATCGAGAGCATCCTCTTCTCCCAGACCACACTCCTCGCGGGACTCGTCCTCTACGGAGCCACCCGGCTGACGGAACTGATCACGCACTTACACACCACCCGCGGTGAACTCGCCCGCCAAGCCGTCACCGGAGAACGACTCCGCTTCGCCCGCGACCTCCACGACATCCTCGGCTTCAGCCTCTCCGCCATCACCCTCAAAAGCGAACTCGTCCACCAACTCATCCCCACCCACCCCGACCGCGCCGTGCAGGAGATCAACGAGGTCCTGGTCATCGCCGGCCAGTCCCTCACCGACGTCCGCAAAGCCGCCAGCGGTTACCGCACCATGTCACTCCAGCAGGAGATCAGAGCCGCGCAGACGATGCTCGACGCCGCCGACGTCGACGTACGGGTAAAGGTCGAACACGGCACGCTCTCCCCCCACGTCGAGACCGCACTCGCCACCACGCTGCGCGAAGCCGTCACCAACCTCCTGCGACACAGCAACGCCACACACTGCGGTATCAAAGCCGTCCAACAGGACGGTCTGGTCCGCCTCGTGGTCGAGAACGACGGGGTCGACCCCGCCTACCGCAACCTCGCGCCCCACAGCGGCAACGGACTCGACAACCTCCACGCGCGCATGACCGCCATAGGCGGACGCCTCGAATCAGGCCCCGGAAAAGACGGCACATTCCGCCTCCTCGCCGAAGCACCCGCGAGAAAGACATCGCAAACACCAGGCAAACTGTCCGCGGAACCAGGAGAGATCAGGTTCCCGCCCAATGGATCAGCCGCATGACCGCGCACCCTGCAGCAACGGTACGGACCACGACACCTCGCCATGATTCGGCCCCTCACGGACCGCAGACGGGAGCTCAGTGATACGGATACTGATCGCCGAGGACATGAACATGGTACGCGGCGCCCTGGTCGCTCTGCTGAATCTCCAGGACGATCTCGAAGTGGTCTGCGAGGTCGAACGCGGGGACGAGATCGTCGACATGGCACTCAGGCACCGGCCCGAGGTCGCCATCATCGACATCGATCTGCCCGGTGTCGACGGTCTTTCGGCCGCGACTCAGCTGCGCGAACGTCTCCCCCAGTGCCGCACCCTCATCCTCACCAGCCTCGGCAGGCCCGGCACCCTGCGCCGGGCTCTTGAGGCCCGGGTCTCCGGCTATCTCCTCAAGGACGCCCCGTCCGCCGAACTCGCCTCCGCCGTAAGGCGGGTGGCCGCAGGGCACCGAGCCATCGACCCGGAACTGGCGCTGGCTGCCTGGGGAGAGTTCGAGAGCCCTCTCACCGACCGGGAGGTCCAGGTACTGCGGCTCGCGGCGGAAGGCGCGGAGGCGCGGGAGATCGCCTCCATGCTGCGGTTGTCGGCGGGGACGGTGCGCAACTATCTGACCACGATCGTCACCAAGCTCAACGCACGTAACCGGATCGACGCGATCCGTATCGCCAGGGACGCGCACTGGCTGCCGTGACGGCATCCGCCGGTCGCGGTCAGCAGACTTTGGCCGGTCACAAGGGTCGCTCAATACCGTGCGGCGGCAGGCAGCCAGCTGCGTCGACGGGAAGGAGCGGCCGGTGGCCGTTGACACGACTCATACGAGTGGCACGAGCGCCCCCGGGGACACGGGCGGAACGACTCGTCCGGCCCACGGGGTCCGTCGCCTGGACCGGGTGATCATCCGGTTCGCGGGTGACTCCGGTGACGGTATACAGCTCACGGGTGACCGTTTCACCTCGGAAACGGCGTCCTTCGGCAATGATCTGTCGACCCTGCCGAACTTCCCCGCCGAGATCCGGGCGCCCGCGGGAACCCTGCCGGGTGTGTCCTCCTTCCAGTTGCACTTCGCCGACCACGACATCCTCACCCCCGGCGACGCCCCCGACGTGCTGGTGGCGATGAACCCGGCCGCGCTGAAGGCGAACCTGGCCGATGTGCCGCGCGGCGCGGAGATCATCGTCGACACCGACGAGTTCACCCGGCGCGCGCTGACGAAGGCCGGCTGGGCCACCTCACCGCTGGAGGACAGCTCGCTGGATGCCTACGCGGTGCATCCGGTGCCGCTGACGACACTGACGGTGGAGGCGCTGAAGGACTTCGGTCTGACCCGCAAGGAGGCCGAGCGCAGCAAGAACATGTTCGCGCTGGGGCTGCTGTCGTGGATGTACCACCGGCCGACCGAGGGCACCGAGGCCTTCCTGCGACGGAAGTTCGGCAAGAAGCCGCACATCGCCGAGGCCAACGTCGCCGCGTTCCGGGCCGGCTGGAACTTCGGCGAGACCACCGAGGACTTCGCGGTCTCCTACGAGGTCGCGCCCGCCGCCAAGGCGTTCCCCTCAGGCACGTACCGCAACGTCTCCGGGAACCTGGCGCTGTCCTACGGGCTGATCGCCGCGTCCCGGCAGGCGGACCTGCCGCTCTATCTCGGGTCGTATCCGATCACTCCGGCCTCCGACATCCTCCACGAACTCAGCAAGCACAAGAACTTCGGCGTGCGGACCTTCCAGGCCGAGGACGAGATCGCCGGCATCGGCGCCGCGCTGGGCGCGGCGTTCGGCGGTGCCCTCGCCGTGACCACCACCTCCGGCCCCGGCGTGGCACTGAAGTCCGAGACCATCGGCCTGGCGGTCTCACTGGAACTGCCGCTGCTGGTCGTGAACGTCCAGCGCGGCGGGCCCTCCACCGGCCTGCCCACCAAGACCGAACAGGCAGATCTGCTCCAGGCCATGTACGGCCGCAACGGCGAAGCCCCGGTACCCGTCATCGCCGCGCGGACGCCCGCCGACTGCTTCAACGCCGCCATCGAGGCCGCCCGGATCGCGCTGACCTACCGCACACCGGTCTTCCTGCTCTCCGACGGCTACCTCGCCAACGGCTCCGAGCCCTGGCGCATCCCCACCCTCGACGAACTGCCCGTCCTGCGCACGGAGTTCGCCACCAGCCCGAACCACACCCTGGACGACGGCACCGAAACGTTCTGGCCCTACAAACGCGACCCGCTGACCCTGGCCCGCCCGTGGGCCGTACCCGGCACCCCCGGCCTGGAACACCGCATCGGCGGCATCGAGAAACACAACGGCTCCGGGAACATCTCGTACGACCCGGCCAACCACGACCTCATGGTCCGCACCCGCCAGGCCAAGATCGACCACATCACCGTCCCCGACCTCACCGTCGACGACCCCCACCACGCCAGCACCCTCGTCCTGGGCTGGGGATCCACCTACGGAACCGTCACCGCCGCGGTCCGCAGACTGCGCGCGGCGCACGACACGGTCGCACAGGCCCACCTGCGCCATCTCAACCCGTTCCCCGCCAATCTCGGCGAGGTTCTCGGGCGTTACGGCAAGGTGATCGTCCCCGAGATGAACCTCGGGCAGCTCGCCGCCCTCATCCGCGCCAAGTACCTGGTCGACGTGGTCTCGTACAACCAGGTCGACGGAACGCCGTTCAAGGTCGAGCAGCTCGCCGCCGTTCTCAAGGAGGCCGTCCATGCCCGTTGAGGCACTGCCGCTGGTACCGAAGGCGGAAGTTCCGCTCTCGGTGCGCGACTTCAAGTCCGACCAGGAAGTGCGCTGGTGCCCCGGCTGCGGCGACTACGCGGTCCTCGCCGCCGTACAGGGCTTCATGCCCGAACTCGGCCTGGCGAAGGAGAACATCGTCTTCGTCTCGGGCATCGGCTGCTCCTCCCGCTTCCCGTACTACATGAACACCTACGGGATGCACTCCATCCACGGCCGCGCCCCCGCCATCGCCACCGGCCTGGCCACCTCACGCCGCGACCTGTCCGTCTGGGTCGTCACCGGCGACGGCGACGCCCTCTCCATCGGCGGCAACCACCTCATCCACGCCCTGCGCCGCAACGTCAACCTCAAGATCCTCCTCTTCAACAACCGCATCTACGGCCTCACCAAGGGCCAGTACTCGCCGACGAGCGAGGTCGGCAAAATCACCAAGTCGACACCCATGGGCTCCCTCGACGCCCCCTTCAACCCGGTCTCCCTCACCCTGGGCGCGGAAGCCTCCTTCGTGGCACGCACCATCGACTCCGACCGCAAACACCTCACCGACGTGCTGCGACAGGCCGCCGCCCACCCAGGTACCGCCCTGGTAGAGATCTACCAGAACTGCAACATCTTCAACGACGGCGCCTTCGAGGTCCTCAAGGACCGCCGGCGGGCCGAGGAAGCCGTCGTCCGCCTTGAGCACGGCCGGCAGATCCGCTTCGGCGCCGACCGTTCCCAGGGCGTCGTACGGGACTCGTCGACCGGCGACCTCAAAGCGGTCACGGTCACACCGGAGAACGAGGCACAGATCCTCGTCCATGACGCCCACCGCCCCAACCCCACCACGGCGTTCGCCCTGTCCCGCCTCGCCGACCCCGACACCCTGCACCGCACGCCCATCGGCGTCTTCCGGTCCGTCGCCTTGCCGGTCTACGACGCCCGGATGTCCGACCAGCTCGAAACCGCCGTCGAGCAGCACGGAAAAGGCGACCTCGCCACCCTCCTGACCGGCAACGACACCTGGACCGTGGAGACCACATGACGTACGTCATCGCCCAGCCCTGCGTGGATCTCAGGGACAAGGCCTGCGTCGACGAGTGTCCCGTCGACTGCATCTACGAAGGCCCGCGCAAGATGTACATCAACCCCGACGAATGCGTGGACTGCGGCGCCTGCGAACCCGCGTGCCCGGTCGAGGCGATCTTCTACGAGGACGCCCTGCCCGACGAGTGGTCCGGCTATCTCACCGCCGAACGAGAGGTCTTCGCCGCGACCGGAGCCCCCGGCGGTGCGAGCGGGGCGGAACCACTGACCCAGGACCACCCGATCGTCGAGGGGGAACCGGTCAGAGCGGGCTGAGCGTCCAGGGTGCGGGTGGCGCCGGCCCTCGCACTTCAGTGCGACTTCCCCGGTTCTTCAGCGGAGTCGGGCAACGTGCACCCCGTCAAACGCACGTACCCCGCAACCGCTTCTGCGGGGGCCGCCAGACACCGCAGCAAAGGAATCCCCCACCCCATGGACACCTTTACCGCACCCTCCCCCTCCCCATCCTTCCTCGGCGCGCACCATCTGGTCCACAGGCCGGCCAGCCCCGAGGCCTTTCTGCTCAAGGCGACCGAGCCGATACGGCAGAATTTCGCCTTCTCCGCAGAACTACCGGAGGAACACCCGCTGTTCGGCGGCTCCGTGTCGCGGTACCACGATCTTCTGTTCCCTCTGGAGTCACTGCGCCAGACCATGCTCTTCGCGGCACGCCGGTACTTCAGAGTGCCGGCGAGCCGGCACCCCGTGGTGGCCGCCGGCAGCGCCGAGATCACCCGTCTGGACGCTTGGCGCCGCGGCGACATGCGGGCCGGGATCGCTCTGAAGATCGGCATGACACCCCTCGACATCGTGGGCGGCGTGCCGCGCGGCCTGGAGTGCGAGGCCGCCGTCTCCATCGACGGCGAGCGCTGTGGCACCGCCTCGGCCCGGCTGGTCTTCCTCGCCCAGGGCGTCTACCACAGCCACCGCGAAGCCGGGCGACGGCAGAGCGAGGAGTCCATGGCGACCGGGCACGGTGATCCGGCATTTCCGGGCGTGCCGCTGCCCGAACAGGTGGGGCACCGGGACAGCCGTAACGTCCTGGTCGGGCTGCCCGAGCACACCGGAGCGGACGGCCATGACGAACTGGCCTTCTCCATCGACGCCAGGGCGGCCGCCGAGCTGCGGTTCGAGGCCGACGCACCGGACGACGTGCCGCCGATGCTGTTCCGGGAGGTGTCCCGCCAGGTGGGGCTCCTCGCCGCCGCGGAGCTGCGCGGCTTCGTCCCCTCGCACGCCGTACTGTCCCGATGGCAGGCCTCGTTCCGCAGCCTCGCGGAGCCCGGTCTGCCGCTGCACTGCACGGTGCGAGAGGGAGTGCGCCGCACGGACGGACGGGTGTGCCGGGACGCGGCGGGCCGACCGGTGGTGGAGCTGCGGCTGTCGTTCCTCCAGGGCAGCCGGGTCGTGGCGCGGGTCTCCGCGTCCGTGCTGCAGGACTGCTGAGCCGCGCGATGAGATACCGGGTACTCGGCCCCGTGCACATGACGCCTCGTACACCGTCCGCGGCCAAGCCGCGTGCGGTCCTCGCCACCCTGTTGGTGCAGAGCAACACGGTGGTGTCGACCCATACTCTGATCGACGAACTCTGGGGTGCGCAGCCACCGCGCACGGCCACCACCACCCTCCAGGTGTATGTGTCCCAGCTGCGCAAGGCCCTTCTGGAGGACACCGCCGGGGCCGCTGTGGAGACGGGCACGGTGCAGCCGCTGCTGACCCGGCCCCCCGGCTATCTGATGCGGGTCGCCCCGGAGGAACTGGACCTGGCCGTCTTCGAGGCGCTGCGGGCCGAGGGCCGGGCCGCGTACGGCCGGCGCGAGTACGAGGCCGCCTCGCGGGCGCTGAGCCGCGCGCTCGGGCTGTGGACGGGACCCGCGCTCTCGGGGATACCGCACGGACCATCGCTGGAAGCCTCCGCGATCCGACTGGACGAACTTCGCGCGGAGGTGCTGGAACAGCGGATCTCCGCTGATCTGCGGCTCGGACTGCACCACGAACTGGTCGGTGAGCTGATGGCCCTGGCACACGAACATCCGCTGCGCGAGACGCTGCACTGTGACCTGATGGTGGCGCTCTACCGGTCCGGCCGGCAGTCCGACGCCCTGCAGGTCTACCGCCGGGCTCGGCGCTCACTCGTCGACGAACTGGGGGTGGAGCCCGGGCCGGTGCTGAGCAGACTGCAGGAGCGCATCCTCGCCTCCGACCCCTCGCTGGCCTGGCACGGTGAGCCCGAGCGCCGGCTCGTTCCCGTCGGCGGATCCGACGACCGCCCGGCCGACGGGCCGGGCAACGGGCCGGGCAACGGGTTCGCGGGGTACGGCCGGGATGCGGGGCCCACGGTGTGGCTGCCGCCGGCCGTGGCGGACTTCACCGGCCGCGAGGACCAACTGGCCTTCGGTGAGCGGCTGCTGGCGGGCGATTTGCCCGGTCGGAACAAGGTGCTCGTGCTGTCGGGCCGGGCGGGCGCCGGAAAGACGGCGCTGGCCGTGCGACTCGCCCACGACGCCACCGACCGGTTCCCCGACGGACGAGTCCTGGTGACGATGCGGGACGACGACGGCCGAGCCGTCGAACCGAGGACTGCCATGGCGACTCTGCTGCGACGACTGCGCGGGCCGCAGGCAACGGGACTGGGAGCGGACTCGGGCCCGGGAGCGCTGCCGTCGTCCGAGACGGAACTCGCGGAACTGCTGCACGGACGTACCGAGGGCCGCAGGATGCTCGTCATCCTGGACGATGCCGTCTCGGAGGCACAGGTCCGGCCGGTGCTGTCGGCCGTACCCGACAGCGCGGTGATCCTGACGAGCCGTCATGTGCTCGGCGCGCTGGAGAGCGTGCGGCACCTGACCCTCGACGTGCTCTCCACGCGTGAGGCCGAGGCACTGCTCACGGCGTGCGGCGGCCGGCGGATGCGGGACGACCCGGAGGCGGCGGGAGAGATCGTCCGGCTCTGCGGCCGACTGCCGCTGGCCCTTCGGGTGGCGGCCGCCGGACTCGCGGCCCGCCCGCACTGGACCGCCGCCGGGCTCGCCCAGCGGCTGCGTGACAAGCGGACCCGGCTGGCCACGCTCGCACTGGGCGATCTCGACGTACGCAGCACTCTGCTGACCGCCTACCACGACGTGGACGAGGAGGCCAGGCGCGCCTTCCGGATCCTCGGGCTGGCCGCGCTGCCCGACTTCGCCCCCTGGAGTGGGACCGCACTGCTCGCCACTGACCCGGTGGAGGCCGAGCGGCTCACCGAAGAGCTGGTGCAGGCTCATCTGCTGGAGGCACGGCGGCAGCCGGGGCGGCTGGCACCCGTGCGCTACGGCTTCCACGCGCTGCTGCGCTCGCTGGCCCTTGAGGAGCTCGCCCAGGAGTCCCCGCAGGAAGGCCCCGCGGCCGTGGAACGGCTGTGCCGTGCCTTCCTGACCCTGGCCAGACACGCGGACGCGCAACTGGCGCCCGACAGAGAACGGCTCACGTACGAGGCCGAACCCCTGCCCGCGCTCTCCCCCGAGGAGGTGGTCGGCAATGCGCCGCTGCGGTGGTTCCAGGAGGAGTCCGCGGGCCTGTCGGAGGCTGTGCGGCAGGCCCACGCGGCCGGGTTGTGGAGTCTGTGCTGCTCCTTGGCCTCGGCCACGGCCGGCTACTACGAGGCGGGCGCCCTGTGGGACGAGTGGGAGGCGACGCACGACCTCGCGCTGGACGCGGCCCGGCAGTCCGGTGACGTCCATGCGGAGGCCGTGATCCTGCGCTCCCTCGGCGACCTGGCCTGGCAGCGACACCAGACGTCACTGGCGACCGACCGGTATCGCCTCGCCTGGCACCTGTTCACCCGCCACGGTGACCGGGTGGCAGCGGGCCGCTGTCTGTCCGCCGAGGCGGACGCGTTCCTCGCCATGGGACAGGTCGCGCGGGCCGGACGCGCCTATGCGCGCGCCCTGTCGGTGAGCCGGCTGGTCGACGACGCGCGTGGCTCGGCCGAGTCGCTGCGCGGGCTGGCCCTGGTGGCGCAGCGCGAGGGCCGCAACGAGGAGGCACTCGCCCGCCTGGAGGAGTGCGAGAGCGCCGCGCGCTCCGCCGGCGACCACCGCTGGACCGAGTATACGCGGCGCACGGCGTCCGCCCTCCGCGTGGCACTCGCGTCGGGCCAGTCGCCCGTGGCGTCCTCGGTCCCGCTCGAAGTCCGCCCCGGCGTCTGGCTCCTCCACCCGTCACGACCGGCCCAGCGGGTCGCGTGAGGTCCGCCCGCCCGGTGCCGGGGCGCTACCCCCGGCACCGGGCGGGTGCCTCCTGCTCCTCCTCGCCCAGTGCCGCCAGCAGGGTGTCGACGATTCCCGGGTCCAGTGCCGTGGCCGCCGCCAGGTCCGTCGATCGGCCGAAGCCGGCGTCGCCGACGGCAACGCCGAGGGTGTAGCGGCCGGCGAACGACAAGGTGTGGAAGGCCCACGCGCCGACCGTGCCGGGGGTGCCGTCGGGGCGCAGCACGTCCGTGGGCGCTCGGTCCGGGCTGAAGCCGAAGTCGGTGAAGCGGAACAGCATGCCGAGACCGATGGCCTTGCTGTAGGCCTCCTTCAGGGTCCACAGGCGGAGCATGGCGGGGTTGCGCTCCGCGACCGGCATGGCCTCGATCCGCTCCGCCTCGTACGGGGTGCACATGTGCCGGCCGAGACCGGAGCCGTACAGGACCCGGTCGCTGCACTCGGCGTCCACGCCGATGGCGCCGTCGGTGGCCAGGCCGACCAGCAGCAGGTCATCCGTGTGGCTGAGGCTGATGTGCACACCGTCGTAGCCGCGCAGGCAGGGGCGGCCGGTGAGGCCGTAGCCGAGTTCGACGGACTGGGGCCGTACGCCGAGCGCGGCCGCGGCGGCGAACTTCAGCAGGGCACGGGAGGCGGCGAACCGCGCACGGACCCGCGGCTGCGTCAGCTCCAGGTAACGCTCCCAGTCGTGGCCCAGGAGCGCGCGCAGCCGCGCGCCCGCCCCTTCCGGTCGCCAGTCGTCCTGGCGGGCACAGAGTACCGCGGCCCCGTGCCGGTCCAGGTCAGCGCGTACTCTGCTCCAGTCCGCCGAAGGGCCGGAGACCGCGATCGGCTCCCCGAGGGTCGGGCCCGGGGTCCGGCGCCCAGGTACCGTCATCAAAGCTCTCCATCGTGTGGTGAAGATCGGACAGCACGTCGGCCGCGATCGCGCCGTCGATCACCCGGTGGTCGAAGGTGAGGCCCAGTCGCATCATGGGTGCGGGCACCACGACGCCGTCGCGGACCACCGCACGGTCCACGATGCGGCCCGCGCAGAGAGTCACGGCGGTGCCGCCGGCCGAGTGGAAGCCGTCGACGTTCCGGTGGCCGAGCGAGCTGACCGAGACCGTGCCGAACACGCCTGCGCGCCTGTGCGGATTGCGCAGCGCCGCGGCGAAGGCGGCTCTGCCGAGCGGGACCGGAAGCCGGCCCAGCATCCGTACACCCTTGAACTCGGGCAGTTCCGCGGCCTGTTCGCCCCGGTAGCGGTCGATGCGTTCCTGGATCTCGCGCAGGTTCGCGGCCTCCAGGCCGGGAACGAGCGCCGAGAGCACGGTGCGCTCGCCCTCGACGGGCCGGTCCAGGGCGAGTTTGGCGGTGACGCCGTCGAAGCGGACGATTCTCGGGCGTCGCAGGAGTCCGGGCCAGCCGGGGGCCATGACGGCGTTGGCCTCCGGGTGACGGTCGAGGACCCGCCCTGCGGCGTACAGCAGATAGCCGACGACCGAATAGCGCCGGCCGCTGTCGCGGGCGGCGGCGCGGTGCGCCTGGATGCGCGTCATGTCGATGTCGGTGTCCAGGTGTACGGACCGCTGGGCCGCCGCCCACTCCAGGAAGTACAGAGTGTGGCGGCGGCGGCGTACGGCGGCGGCGGAGCTCACCCGGTCACCGCCAGTTCGTAGATCTCCTTGAGGCTGCGGGCCTCCAGGACCTTGCCGACCGGGACCTTGTGGCCGATGGCGGGTTCCAGGGTGGTGACGAGTTTGAGGAGATACAGCGAGTCCCAGTCGGGGAGTTCGTCGAAGGCGGCGGCCACCTGCTCGGGTGCGAGCGGCATGCCGATCTCGTCGTTGACGAGCCGGACGTAGTCGTCGAGGGTGAAGCCGCCCGCGGCGGGAACGGGCGTGGGGGCGGTGCTGTCGACGCTCATAGCTTCTCCAGGGCGAAGCCGGCCTTGATCCATTTGCTGGACTCGACGGCGACCGCGAGGGCCTTCTGGCCGTCGGACATCGACTCCAGCAACTTCTCGATCTGCAGGAAGGGCAGGGCGTTTCCGTTGTTGCCGGTGTCCGCGACGCAACTGATGTCCTTCGCGGTCGGCACGTCGAGTTCCTCGGTGATGCGACGGGTCATACGGCCGGACAGCTGCGGCGGCAGAAGGTAGTCCAACTGGTCGGCCTCCCACTCGAGTTCACCGAGCATCTCCCAGAGGATCTCGACCGCCATGACGGGCACGGACTCCTCGATGGCCTTGTAGTCCTCGGTGAGGGCCTGCCGGTCGTCGTACCGGTCGGCGAGCCCGAACCACTCGATGACCTGACCGGGCTTGCGGCCCAGCCCTGTGAAGCGGTTGAGGACATGGCGCAGCGCGACGCGCTGTCCGCGCGGCTCGTCGGTGACGACGGCCGCGCCGGCGCCGTCGCCGAACAGGACGTAGTTGACGAGGTCGCCGGGGGCGGCGCCGGACACGTCGCGCTGGAGGTCGAGGTGTTTGCTGCACACGTCGCCGCCGATGACGAGACCGCCGCGGTACTGACCGGAGGCGATCATCGTCCGGGCGACGCCGAGGGCCTGTACGGCGCCGGCACAGCCGGACTGGAGCTGGAAGGTGGGGACCTGGTCCAGGCCGAGCTGGTCGGCGACATGGTTGACGGTGGCGGGCATCAGGGTGTCCGGGGTGGCCGTGCCGAGGACGATGAACTCGATCTCGGACGGGTCGACACCGGGGGCGGCGAGTGCCTTCTCGGCGGCCTGCGCGCACAGGTCGGCGAGCGACCAGCGCACCACGCCGGTGCCGAGGTCCCGGGCGAAGTACCGCGTTCTGGTGCCGATGAAGACCTCGATCCACTCCTCGTTGATGCCGAGCACCTTGGACAGGGTGGCGTTGTCCACCGGGTCACCGGGCAGAGCGGTGCCGATGGAGGCCAGATGGGTCGTCGGAGTGGTCATGCCGTCCTCTCTTCTTCCATGAGCGCCCGGTTCTCCTCGATGCCGCCGGAGCTCACGGGACCGGGCACCGTCGCGCCGAGTTCGCGCAGAAAGGCAATGAGGTCGCCGACGGAGGAGAGCCGGGGCAGCAGGTCCTGGACCGTCAGGGTGCCGATGCCTGCGAGCCGGTCCTCCAGCCGGTTCTTCAGTTCCATGACCATGACGGAGTCGAAGCCGAGATCCTCGTAGAGCCGGTCGTGCGGGCCGATGTCGGCGTCGGTGTAGCCGCCGACCAGCCGGACGGCGCCGAGGACGGCGTCCGCGACCGGGTCCGCCGGGCCGCCGGGCCGGTCCGGAGCGTGGACGGCGGCGGGGACGGTCTCCGGCTGCGAGTGCGCCGCGGGCATCGGGGCGGCCGGCTCGGCGGCCGTTCCCCGGCTCCGCACCGGGTTCTTCGACCAGTAACGGTGTTCCGTCGAGAAGGTGTACGGCGGCAGCGGGTGCGCAACCCGCTCCTCGGGTGCGTACGCGGCGTCCCAGTCGGGGTCGACACCGCCCCGGTACAGCTCGGCAAGGGCCTCGGCGAGGTCCCGGCCGGCGGATTCGGGGCCGCGCACCGGCAGGACGTGCGCCGGGCCCGGGGCGCCGTGGCCGAGGCGGCGCACCATCTGGGAGAGCACCGGCTGGGGTCCTGTCTCCACCAGATGGGTCGGGCCGTCGGCGAGCAGCGCGCCGGCCGCGTCGCCGAACAGCACGGTGGCGCCGATGTGTTCGACCCAGTACGCGGCGTCCATCGCCTCGCTGTCGAGCACCCGTCCGCGCACCGTCGAGTACAGCGGGATCTCGGGCACCGACCCGCCGACCTCTTCGGCGATCTTCGCGAAGCGGTCCAGTACGGGCTCCATCAGCGGTGAGTGGAAGGCGTGCGAGACCTGGAGCGTGCGGGTGGTGACCCCCTCGGCCGCGAGTTCGGCACCGATCTTCTCCAGGGTCTCCAGGTCACCGGAGAGCACCGTGGACGTGGGGCCGTTGACCGCAGCGAGGCCGACCAGGGGTTCCCGCTCGATCCGCGCCGCCAGGTCTTCCCGGGCGGCCCGGGCGGACAGCATGCCGCCGCCCTCGGGGAGTTCCTGCATCAGGGCGCCGCGAGCGGCGATCAGCCGGGCGGCGCCGTCCAGCGGGAGCGCCCGGGCCAGGACGGCGGCGGCGAACTCGCCGACGCTGTGGCCGAGGAGCAGGCCGGGTTGCACGCCGAGTTCCGTCAGGCTCCGGCCGAGGGCGTAGCCGACGGCGAACAGGGCGGGCTGCGTCCACCGGGTGCTGTGCACCGCCTCGTCACCGCCGAGGACCAGGTCGCGCACGGACTTCCCCGTGTGCGGCAGCAGTGCGGCGTCGGCCTCGTCGAGGAAGTGCCGGTACAGCGGCGACTGTTCGTACAGTACGGCGGTCATCCGCGGGTACTGCGAGCCCTGCCCGGTGAACAGGAACGCGGTGCGGGGCCGCCCGTCGGGTCTGCCGGAGAGCCGGGCCAGCAGTTCGGGGTCGGCGGCCGACTCGCGGAGCCTGGCGACGAGTTCGGCGGTGTCGGTGGCGGCGGTCGCGAAGCGGTGGCGGTGGCCGGCCTTGACGCGGTTGCTCGACCTGGCCAGCGGTCCCAGCGATACCCGGCGGGCCGCCGCCGCGTCCGCCTGGGCCAGCAGGTTGCGGCGCAGCGCCTCGGCGTTCGGCGCGGTGAGGGTGAAGACGGCGGCGCCGATCCCGCCCGGCGCGGCGCCGTGCGCCGGTTCGGGGCGCGCCGCGTGGGCGGGCGCGGACTCCAGGACGGCGTGGGCGTTGGTGCCGCCCATGCCGAAGCTGCTGAGACCGGCGACGGTGGGTCCCGCGGGCAGCCGCAGCGGTGCCTTGAGGAGCCGCAGTCCGTGGTCGCGCAGTTTGAGCTGCTTGCTCTCCTTGGCCGCGAAACGGCTTGCGGGGACGGTGCGGTGGTGCAGGGACAGGGCGACCTTGATCAGTCCGGCGATGCCCGCGGCGCCCTCGGTGTGGCCGAGGTTGCCCTTGACCGAGCCGATCGCCATGGGCTTCGCGGCACGTCCCGCGTGGTGGTGGCCGAGGGCCTTGACCTCCATCATGTCGCCGAGAGCGGTGCCGGTGCCGTGCGCCTCGGTGAAGACGACGTCGGAGGGCTCGACGCCGGCCCTGCGGTAGGCGGCGGCGAGCACGTCCTGCTGGGACCAGCGGTTGGGTGCGGTGATGCCGTTGCTGCGGCCGTCCTGGTTGACGGCGGTGCCGCGGATGACGGCGTACACGCGCTGGCCGTCGGCGAGCGCGTCGCGCAGCCTGCGCAGCACGATCACGCCGACGCCCTCGCCGCGGCCGATGCCGTTCGCCTCGGCGCTGAAGGGCTTGCAGCGCCCGTCGGGGGCGGAAAGACCGGCCTGCGTGTAGAAGATCGACAGGGCTGGAGTGAGGGCCACGTTGACGCCGCCGACGAGCGCCGTGTCGCACTCCTCGGCGAGCAGTGCGTTCGCCGCGAGATGCGCGGCGACCAGCGAGGAGGAGCAGGCGGTGTCGACGGCGAGGCTGGGGCCCTTGAGGTCGAGGTGGTACGAGATCCGGTTGGCGGTCATGCAGTAGCCGTTGCCGGAGCCGGCCTGGGCGGTGACGTTGCCGTAGTCGGTGAGGTGCAGTTGCGCCCACTCGTTGCCCATGATGCCGACGAACACCCCGGTCCGGCTGCCGGACAGGGTCCGCGGCGCGATTCCCGCGTCCTCGACGGCGCGCCACGCGGACTGCAGCAGCAGCCGCTGCTGGGGGTCCATGGCGGCCGCCTCGCGCGGCGAGATGGTGAAGAACTCGTTGTCGAAGACGTCCGGGTCGGCGATGAAGCCGCCCTCGGTGGTGTTGGCGTGTCCTTCGTCCCCGGCCGCCGAGTGGAACTCCTTGGCGTCCCACCGCTGCCTGGGCACCTCCCCCACCCCGTCCGCGCCGCGCATCAGCAGGTCCCAGTAGGCGCCGGTGTCGGGCGCCCCCGGGAATCTGCAGTCGATGCCGACGATGGCTATGGGCTCCATCAGGCGCCGCCGTCCTTCGCGTCCCCGGCGGCGAGCTCCTGCATGAGATGGCCGGCGAGCGCGTGGACGGTCGGGTAGTCCCAGGCGGCCGTCGGCTCGATCACGAGGTCGAAGTCGTCCTCGATGTCTCCGCAGAGGCTGAGGGCGGCGACGGAGTCGAGGCCGTACTCGGCGAGGGGCACGTCCGGGTCGATCCCGGCGGGCTGCCGCTTGAGGTACAGGGCGATGCGCTCGGCCAACCACGTGGTCAGAGACTCGGTGGTGGGTCCGGTGGTCGGAACGGACATGGTGCACTCCTCGCTGGGGTGAGCGGTTGTCGCGTGCTGTCGTCGGGGGCCGTCGCGGACACGCCGTGGTCCGTGGGCGGCCGGCCGGTGTGCGTCAGCCGGCGAGCGGGGTGTCGTACAGGTCGTAGCTGGTGCGCGTGTGGAATCTGCGCAGTACTTCCTCGTGCATCCGGGCGTCCACCGAGGCCGGGAGCTCGGCGGGCCGCCGGCCGAGGCGCCGGACGAGCCGGTGCAGTGCGGCGGCGAGCCAGGCGGGGTCGGCGAGGAACGCGTCGCCGCCGTCGCGTGACGCCTGCTGCCACACGCCGATGGCCGAGGCGGCCGCGAGCAGGACGGCGTAGCGGTCGGCGAGGGCGAAGGTGGCGGGGCCGGCGAGGGCCGTACGGTCCCCGGGTGCGAGCGCGCGGCTCGCCTCCTGGACCTGCCGCAGCTCGTCCACCAGTTGGAGTGCGAGCATTTGGACGGCCCGTTCCTCGGGCGAGACGCCGGGCAGCCGGTCCACGGCGGCGACCAGGGTGGCGCTGAGGCCGTCGCGTCCGCTCGCCAGGGTGAGCCGGTCGTAGGGAAGGCCGGGCAGGTCCGTGCGCGGCTGGAAGAGCTCGGCGGGTGCCGGTTCGTCGCTGAACCAGGAGCGCCGGGCGAGCCGGGACAGCTGGGGGATGATCGTGGCCTGGCAGGCCGCGGAGCCGGCGTGGCCGAGGCTGAGCACCGGCATGTCGCGCAGGTGTTTCTGGAAGATGCCGTGTTCGCCGTCGCGGATGTAGAAGCGGGCCCCGAGCACGATGGACAGCTCGTGCATGGCGTCGGTGAGCACCTTCGGGACGAGGTACTTGGTGGCGGCGGCGAACACGCTGGTCTGCTCGGGGAGCAGGTGCACCGCCCGGGTCGCGGCCAGGGAGAGGCTGTCGCAGGTCAGCAGGTCGGCGAAGGCCCCGGAGAGGGTGCCCCTGGCGTGCGGGATCTCCATGACGGACTTGCGGTAGAGCTGCCGGCCGAGCGCGAAGCGTACGACGGTCCGCAGGGCGGTGTCGGTGGTGCCGACCGCCATGCCGGGGAGCGCGGACCGGGTGATCTGGAAGGCGCGCAGGGCGGTTTCGACCCCCTTGCCCTCCTCGCCGACGAGGGCCGAGGCGCGCACGGGGGTGTCGTCGAACCGGAGTCCGGACAGCAGGCAGCCGCGCACGCCGACGGCGTCGTAGCGGGGCAGCACCTGCCAGGAGCCGGTGTCGAGCCCGTCGCGCTCGACGAGAAGCACCGAGTGGCTGCGGCTGCCCGGTGCGGGACTGGTGCGGCCGAACAGGACCCAGGCGTCCGCGCGTTCGGCGTTGTTGATGACCTGCTTGGCGCCGTTCAGCAGATAACCGCCGCCCTCCGTGGGGCGGGCCTCGAACTCGTTGCGCACGAAGTCGTTGCCGTGCGCGAGTTCGTGGTAGGCGACCGAGACCTTGCCGCCGCGGTTGAGGATCTTCGCGAGGCGTGCGCGCTGCGCGGTGTCTCCGGAGGTCCAGACGTTGACGGCGGCCATGAAGGAGGTCACGCCGTAGCCGAGGCCGAGGGCGACGTCGCGGCGGAACACCTGCCGCATGACCCGGACCAGGGTGTCGAGCCGCTCCAGGCGGCCGCCCTCGGCGCGCGGCACGAAGTCGGCGCCCAGGCTCAGTTCGTCGAGGGCGCGCTCGCCGGGCTTGGAGAGTTCACCGGCCTCGTCCGCTTCGAGCAGCCGGGCGTAGGACAGTTCGTTGCTCTCGTCGGTGGGGTCGCCGAGCCGCCGGTCCAGTTCGGCGACGCGGGCCGCGGCCCGCGACTCCTGTCCGGGCGCCCGCACGGCGGCCTGGGCCTCTGTGCCGATCAGCATGACGTCCTCTCACTCTCACCGGCGGCCGCGCCGGGTGTCGCGGGCTGCCGCTCGGGGACCCGCTGCGGCAGCAGCGAGAACAGCCGGCCCGAGGAGCGGGCCGCCCGCAGCGCGCCGAGCAGTTCTTCGTACGTCCCCTCGCCGGCCGCCGGTGCTTCGCCGAGGCGGACCAGCAGCCGGTCCAGGGCGGTGTGCAGCCACCGGCCGTCGCGCCACAACTCCCCTGTGTACGGGTCGCCCTGGACGTGATCGGTGCTGCGCGTCCACAGGCCGAGGCAGGCCGCTCCCGCCCAGCACAGGGTGTAGCGGCGCGCGACCTCGAAGGCGGCGGGCGGGACCTCGGTGAGGACGCCCTGGTACTCCTCCATCTCGGCGTGCACCGCGGTGGTGACGGCGAGCAGCCGCCGCGCGGCCCCGGCCACCGGAGCGAGCGCGGGGTTCGTCTCCGCGCGCCGGGTGATCTCGTCGACGGAGCCGGCGAGGCCCGCCATGAGTCCGCTGCCGTGCCGGGCGACCAGCGTCAGCCGCGCGGGGTCCAGGGGCGGCAGCGGTGCGGCGAGGTCGCAGGCGGCGTCGGCCCCCGCCGTGTCGCCGGTGCCGCGCCGGAAGCCGCGTACCAGTGAACGGAACTGGTTGACCAGGGAGTTGAGGTTGACCAGGGTGTTGCCGTCGAAGAGTCCCACGATGCGGTGGTCGCGTACGACCTTCTGGAACCGGCCGTCGGCGTGGACGTCCTTGAGGAAGGCGCGGGCGCCGAGCAGCCCGGTCAGGTCGGCGAGGACCTGGTCGGTGCCGGTGGGCAGCAGGTACTTGGTGACGGCGGAGGCGACGCCGAGTTCGGCGGTCTGGGTCTGTACGGCGCGGGCGGCGACCAGGGCGACCGCCTCGTGCAGCAGGACGTCGGCGGCGGCGCCGGCCAGCACGTGGCGGGCCTGCGGGAGGTCGATCAGCCGCCGGCCGTACAGTTCGCGCTCCTCGGCGAAGTCCAGGCCGAGCCGCAGTCCGTGGTCGCCGGCGCCGAGCGACAGTGCCGCGCACATGGTGCGGGTGAGCTGGAGCGCCTTCAGCACGATCTCCAGGCCTGCGCCCTCGGCACCGACGAGGGCGCCTTGCGGCACCCGGGCCCCGTCGAAGGCGATGCCGGAGATGTCGGCGCCGCGGATGCCGTGGGTGCGGATCTTCGGGAGGTGGCGGTAGGTGTCCTCGTCGAGTTCGCGCTTGTCCACGAGAAGGACGCTGAAGCCGCGCGGGCCGCCGTCCGGGCGGGTGCGGGTCAGCAGGGACAGCACCGAGCCCCGGGTGGCGTTGTTGATCAGCCACTTCTCGCCGCTGACCAGCCAGTGGCCGTCGGCGTCCGGCGCCGTGTCGTCGGTGCGCACGTCACCGGCGAGCAGGTCGCTGCCGTGGGCGCGTTCGGTGAGCCCGAGGGAGACCGGGACCCCGGCCATGATGTCGGCGCCGAGCCGGGCGCCCTGCTCCGCGGAGCCCGCCACCCATACGCAGACCCCGCCGAGATAGGTCTTGCCGTGGCCGATGGCGCAGGTCAGATCGCGGCGGGCGACGGCGCGGACGAGCTGGAGCACCTGCTCGTAGTCGCGCAGCCTGCCGCCGTGCTCGACCGGTACGTACTGGTCGGGCAGGCCCCACTCCTGGAAGCGGCGGCAGATGTCGGCGGGGAACTCCTCCTTGTCGTCGAGTTCCGAGCAGTGCGCGTAGGAGAAGAGCTCGCCGGGGTCGTTGGGGTCACCGAGGAAGCGGTCGAACTCTTCCGCGAGCCGGTAGGGCAGGTGTTCCACGTCAGACCACCGATTCCAGGGACTCGGCGGCGCCGGTGGTGTCGCCGGCCCCGGCGGAAGTGATCAGTTCGCGGACGGCCGGCTCCAGGACCTCGTACAGCGCGGTGATCTGGCCCTCCAGGAACAGTTTGCGCATCAGGGTCCGCTGGATCTTGCCGCTGGTGGTCTTGCGGACGGTTCCGGGGCGCACCAGCAGGACGTTGCCGGCGGGGATGCTGAACTCCTTGCTGATGAAGCTCTGGACGCCGGAGGCGAGGGTGTGCAGGTCGGTGGAGACGCTGTGGGGGCGGACCTCCTGGACTGCCACCAGGTGCTCGCGGTCGGTCTCGACGGCGAAGACGGCGCCCGCGCCGGTACCGAAGACCTCGTCGCTGGCCTGGACGGCGCGTTCGACGTCCTGCGGGTAGAGGTTGCGGCCCGCCAGGATCACCATCTCCTTGAGCCGGCCGGTGACGTAGAGCTCTCCGTCCTGGAGTACACCCAGGTCGCCGGTGCGCAGCCAGCCGCCGCCGTCGTGTCCGCCCTTGCCGTCGCAGATCGCCGCGTCGAAGACCTCCTGGTTGGTCTGCGGCCGCTTCCAGTAGCCGGAGGCAACGCTGTCGCCCTTGAGCCAGATCTCGCCGACGTGTCCCCCCGGCTTCGCGACGTGGGTCTCCGGGCCGACGATGCGGACGTCGAAGTCCCGCGCGATCCCGCTGCTGACGAGGGAGCGGGTGGGTTCGTCCGCACGCGGGCCGGCCAGTTCTCCGCGTTCCAGTGCCTCGGCGTCGACGTCGAGCACGCGGGGGCCTGCGGTGCGCGGGATACCGGAGACCAGCAGGGTCGTCTCGGCCATGCCGTAGCAGGGGAAAAGGGTCTCGGGGCGGAATCCCGCGGGCGCGAAGCGCTCGGTGAAGGCACGGACCGTCTCGGCCCTGACCGGCTCGGCGCCGTTGCAGGCGGTCGTCCAGGAGGACAGGTCGAGCGTCTCCAGCTGCGCGTCGGTGACCCTGCGCACGCACAGGTCGTACGCGAAGTTGGGGCCGCCGCCGGTCGTGACTCCGTAGTCACCCATCATCTTCAGCCAGCGGTAGGGGCGCTTGAGGAAGGTGAAGGGTGCCATCAGGACGGCGGGGATGCCGAGGTAGAGCGGGTGGAGGATGTGCCCGATCAGGCCCATGTCGTGGTAGAAGGGCAGCCAGCCGCCGCACACGGTCTCCGGGCCGGTGCCGATCGACCGCTGGATCGCCGCCTCGTTGGCGAGCAGGTTGCGGTGCGAGACCACGACGCCCTTGGGGTCGCTCGTCGAGCCGGAGGTGTACTGCAGGAAGGCCAGGCTCTCAGGAGTGGGGGAGGGCGCGTGCCAGGCTCCCGCGTCGCCCTGGGCCGGATCGTCGGTGGCCAGGCACGGCACGTCGGAGAAGCCCTCCGCGGCCAGCCAGGCGGAGATCGCGGGGGCGTTGGCCGAGTCGGTGAGCACGGCGCACGCCTCGGCGTCGCGCAGAATGCCGAAGACCCGGGCGAAGTGCTGGCCCTGCTCGGTGGGCAGCGGTGCGGGGACGGCCACGGCACCGGCGTACAGGCAGGCGGTGAACGCCTTGATGAAGTCCAGGCCCGGCGGGTAGAGCAGGAGGACCTGGCGGTTCGCGGCTCCGTACTCCTGGAGCCATGATGCGATTCTGCGCGCCTCCCGATCGAGCCCGGCGGACGTGAGGTGCTGCGGCACCGAGCCACGGGCATCGTCGGGCAGGAAGATGAAGGCATCCGCGGCGCTGCGGGCTTCGGTGCGCTCCAGAACCAGTTCCGTGAAGGTTCGGAAGTTCGTCAACGTCTTTCTCCGACCTCTCCGAGTTCCGCTGGCGTGGCGCCGGCACGGGTTGTTCTGACTTCACGATCGTCGTCCGGGGCGCTAAGGAGACGCTTGTGCGTTCCCGGCACCCGGTGGGGCGGGGCAGCCCCGTGGACAGCACCGAGGTCCGCTGTCCGTCCTGGAGGGGCGGGGGGCTGCACCTGAGGGTGCGGCTCGGGTCATCCGGTGCCGCTGCGGATGGCCGCGTCGAGGGTCACATGCCCGGGTACTTCGGGCAGTCGGGTGAGCGGGTGCCTGAACTCGATCGTGCCGTCCGCCGATTCGGCGGCGTGCTCGAAGCCGAGCGACGGGTAGAACTCGCGCACCTTGTGGTTCTTGGCGGTGGGCCGGTAGCTCGCGCGAACCTCGGCCGCGCCCGAGTCCGTGGCCCACTCCAGCAGCGCGGCGATCGTGGCCTGCTCGATACCGCGGGCGAAGACCCGGCAGCTGAGCAGCATGTTGTCGATGCGCAGGGCCTCGTCCTCCCGGTACGCGAAGAGGGCGCCGACGACCCCGTTGTCGCCGAAGCGGTCGCGGGAGCGTACGGCCAGCACCAAGTGGCCGGGCGAGTCGCGCCGTTCACGGACATCGGGCGGCTGGAGCCGGCGGGTGGTGAGGTTGAACTGGTTGGTGCGCAGGGTGATCTGGGCGACCCGGACCACCTCGTGCTCGCGTACCGGGGAGACCTCGACGGTCACGTCGAGGTCGCGCAGGTACTCCTCCATCGAGCCGGTGACCCGCTGGAGGTCCTGCCGTTCCGCCTCCTGGCGGTACTGTCCGGCGCGGCCCCGGTCCTCGGTGGTCAGTTCCCGCACGTCGAACCAGCCGTCGGCGAGCAGCCGGTCGATGTGCAACGCCGGTTCCTCGTCGAGTCCGATCACGGCGATCTCGGGGAGCGCGGAGGCGACGAGGCCGCGCTCGAAGGGCGAGTCGTCGGCGAAGACGAAGCTGTCGGTACCGAGATTGAGCCGAGCGGCGATGTCCCGGATGTTGCCGTCCTTGGGTTCCCAGTCGGCACTGATCCGGACGAAGTCGGCCTCGTGCAGGGTCATGTCGGGGTGGTTGCGGAGCACGTCCAGCACCGGCTCGCGGTCGTTCTTGCTGCACACCGCGAGCAGCACGCCCTGGCCGCCGATCTGCTTGACCACCCGCTGGAACCGGCCGAAGGCCTCACCGCGGTAGGTGGTGGCGGCAGCGATGCCGTCGGGTCCGTCGTCGCCGAGGATGCCGTCCCAGAGGGTGTTGTCGAGGTCCAGGACGAGGACCTTCTTGGCCCGGCCGCGCAGCGTCCGCAGCAGATGGCCCGCCTCACGCGCGTACCGGGCGAGCACCTCCTCCCCCAGGTGCACCTTGGCGTACGCTGCGAGCCGCGGGTCGCGGACCGGGCCGCCCGCGGCGACCAGCGGCTCCAGGTCGACGACGTGCAGCCGCGGGTGCGCGGCGGCGAGTCGCAGCAGACCGACGTTGAACTCCCGCCAGATGACGGAGAGTTCGGTGCGGGACCGGTGATCGACCAGCTGCTGCATGTGCTGGGGCAGCAGCGGCAGGGTGTTGAGTACGAGCGTCCCGGTGCCGTGTTCGTCGTAGCGGGTGGCGAGCCCGTCGAGGAGGTCGAGTTTGCCGGTGGCGGTCCGGGCGACGTCCTCCGTCCCCCAGGGCAGCGGCAGTTCGTCGAAGACGATCTGGGCGTCGAGAAGGCAGAGGGCGAGTTCGGTGCCGGGGGCGTACAGGTCACTGCCGGTGTCCTGGAGGTCGCGCAGCCACGAGTCGTGATCGCCGATGCGTACGCGCAGCGGGATGCCGTGGCGGGCGAGTTCCGCGGTGAGCGGTCCGGTCAGCCCGTCGACGGTGCCGTGTCCCGTGACAGCGACGGTGGCGGGTACGACGCCGGGGTGGCGCTGCGCGATGTCCTCGGGAGCGACCTTGGCGAGCAGCCGGCCCGCGCGGGACAGCTGGGCGAGCCCGTCGTCCGGCTGCGCGAGTTCGGCGAGCAGTCCGGGCACCACCGGGTACTCGGCGGCGAGCCGTTGCTCGCCGTACAACGCGCGCAGCCGGTCGAGGGGGCCGGCGGGGCCGGTGCGCTCCGGGTCGGACGTCGTCACTGCTGTGCTCACGGTCGGTTCGCCTCTCTGCGGGGGCGGGCGGGCGCTTGGGAGCTTGAGCCCGGCCCCTAAAGACGGGCTTGCGCCCGGGTGCGCGGCCCGCCGTGCGGGCCGCCCGCAAGGGCTGCTTTAGGCGGGCTGCGGACCATCGGTGGAGGATGACTCCTTCTGAAAGGCAGCACTGACGATGACAACTGAGCTGACGGCAGAAGTGTGTGTGGTCGGAGGAGGCCCGGCGGGACTCACGCTGGCCGTCGAGCTCGCCAAGCGTTCGGTCTCGGTCGTGGTCCTGGAACAAAGCGGTCACTTCGACCGGTCGTTCCGGGGCGAGTCGGTCTCTCCCGACTCGGTGTGGCTGCTCGACCGGCTGGGGGTCCTCGGCCGACTGGACGGTGCCTACCAGCAGATGCACAGGATGGAGATCGTCGACTCCGGCAGCACGGTGCTGCGCGCCGACTTCCGCCGCTTCCCTTACCCGCATCCCTATCCGGTGGAGATGCCCCAGCCTGCGCTGCTCTCGGCCCTGGCGGGTCTCGGGCAGGAGGAGCACCCGGAGCACTTCACCCTGGTGCGCCGGGCGACGGCCACCCGTCTGCTGCGCGCGGGCGGCGAGAGCGGTCCGGTCACGGGGGTGACGGCGCGCACCCCGGAGGGGGAGCTGACCGTGCGCGCGGCGCTCACGGTGGCGGCGGACGGCCGGTTCAGCAAGGTCCGTGAGATGTCGGGCCTGCCGTACACGAAGCTGCCGCTGGACCGTGACGTGGTATGGCTGAAGCTGCCGTTCCCGCCCGGGTGGGACGATCGTACGTATCGCATCCGGATCCGCGGCGACCAGCACGGGCTGTTCATCCCGACCCACCCGGACAGTGTGCGCGTCGGTTTCAACATCCCCAAGGGCGGGCTGAAGGAACTGCGCGCCCAGGGTCTGCCCGCGCTGTACGAGCGGCTGGACCGGCTCGCTCCCGAGCTGGCCGGGTCGGTGCGCAGTGAGATCCGCTCCTGGTCCGACACCTCGATGCTGGACATCTTCACGACGCTGGTGCCGCGCTGGTCCATGCCGGGCCTGGTCCTGATCGGCGACGCGGCACACACGCTGACGCCGATCCTCGGGCAGGGCGTCAATCACGCGATCATCGACGCGGTGACGCTGGCCCCGCTGGTGCGTGACGCCGTCGACGCGGGCGGGGACGAGGCGGCGCTGCTGCGGGCGGGAGCGGAATTCCAGCGGGCGCGGGAGGGATCGGTCGCCACGTCACGCGGTCTGCAGCTGCGGCAGGAGCGGCTGTTCGCCCTGCACGGCGTCGGCGGTGTCGTCCGCCGCTCGCTGTACCGGGTGGTCGACCGGAGCCAGAAGCTGAAGGAGCGGGTACTGGGGGGCGCGTACTTCCAGCTGCAGAAGCCGGGGCCGCACGTCGTGGAGGCGCAGTCCCCCGCCACCCGGGTGTGACCGGTGTGTCCGCGGACCGGTGCGGGTCGGCGGACGGCACGAGGCCCCGGCCCGCACGGGAACGTGCGGGCCGGGGCCTTTGTCCTGCGCGACCCGCCGGGGCCGGCCGCTGTAGCGGGCAAGCGCGGTTGTACCGGACCGGCCGGTCGCGCCGCTGCCGGCCGTCAACCGGTGACGGCCGGCGGGCGTTCCGCCGGGTCCGTCACCAGGTGACGGGCAGCCGGGTCAGGCCATGCACCATCATCCCGGTCGTCAGTTCCAGGGCATCGACCTCCTCCGCGAGCCGCAGACCGGGGAAGCGGTTCAGCAGCGAGGAGATGACGATCTGCAGCTCCGCCCTGGCCAGCGCGGCGCCCACGCAGAAGTGCGGGCCGTGGCCGAACGCGACGTGGTGGACGGCCTCGGGCCGTGTGGGGTCGAACTCGTTCGCCTGCGCGCCGGGGAAGCGCGCGGGGTCCTGATTGGCGGAGCAGACCGCCGCCAGGACCGCGCTGCCCTTGGGGATGACGGTGCCGCCGACCTCGACGTCCTCCAGGGTGATCCGCAGCGGGCCTCCGTCACCGATCGGGTTGACGCGCAGCAGTTCCTCGATGGCGTGGTCGATCATCTCGGGGTGTTCGCGCAACCCGGCCATGTGCTCGGGGTGGCGCAGCAGGGTCAGGACGATCTTGCCGATCATGCTGACGGTGGTCTCGTGACCGGCGACGAGGATCGTCGCCGCCATGACGATCAGTTCGAACTCGTTGAGACTGCCCTCTTCGTCGTGGGCGGCGACGAGCGCGCCCATCAGGTCGTCCGTCGGCTCCTCCCGCTTGCGCTTGACCAGTGCCGCCAGGTACTCGATCATCTGCTGGCGCTGAGCGGCGGTCTCCTCCGGGGTGTGCGCGGTCAGCGAGACGAAGGCGTCCGACCACTCGCGGAAGCGGTCGCGGTCCTCGAAGGGCACACCGAGCAGTTCGCAGATCACCATCACCGGCAGCGGGAAGGCCAGTGCCGTGTTGAGGTCGACCGGTCCGTCGAGCTTCTCCATGTCGTCCAGAAGGCCGTCGGTGAGCTCCTGGATCCGAGGACGCATGTTCTGCACACGGCGGGCGGTGAACTCCCGGGAAACGAGCCTGCGCAACCGCGTGTGCTCGGGCGCGTCCGTGGTGAACAGGCTGCCCGGCACAGGAGGTGTGGCAGTGAGCTGCGGCGCGTCGGGGGCGATGGTGGCGGCCCGGCTGAACCTGGCGTCGGCGAGCACGGTGCGCACATCGTCGTAGCGGGTCACCACGTAGCCCTCGTCGCCGCTGGGCAGACGGACATGGGCGACGGGGCACTTGGCCCGCAATTCCTCGTAGACGGCAGGCACTTCGACGGCCGATGAGCGGTGGAACGGGTAGTCCAGTAGAGGTTGGCCGGTCTCCGGCCCGCCGTGCGTCGTGTCCGTCGTTTCCATGCGTCTCCTCCGGCAACAGATGCTCAGCGGTTACTTGTGTGCGGTGGTTCCAGTGACCGGCGCGCGGCGAGGGGCGCGGCCGGGGACCTGGATGAGCCTCGCAGCGAGGGCTTGTGCGGGGCCAAAGCGTCCCGGGGGGTATGTCAGCGCTGCCAGCCCTCGGCGGTGCGCAGGCCGAACCCGAAGGCCCGGTCGGAGGCGATGTGCACCAGCCAGGCCAGACCGAAGTTGAACAGGGGGACGGCGACGGCCGGGGAGTCGGGGACCAGGCAGGTGAGCATGAGGGCGATGGCGACGACGGGCCGGTGCAGAAGGTTGTAGACGGGAACGGCCCTGCGGGGCAGCCGGCCGTGCTGGTGCGGGCCGGAGATGCCGACGAAGAACGACAGGTCGGGTGCGATGAGACCGGCGACCGCCGCGACGATCACCCATCCGCCGTACTTCGCCGCCTCGAACACCGCCCAGATCAGCAGGAGGACGGACAGCAGCGCCCAGGCAGCGCGGACCTGCCGTGAGGCCGAGCTCCTGATGGCGCCTTCCGCGGCGTCGTGTGTCACGGGACTTGTTTCCTTTCGCGATGGATCCGTAAAGGCTCGGGAGGGGGCACGGCGGCGATGGTGGGCGGGCCCGGAAGGCCTGCCGTTCTCCGATCGACGTCGGCGTACCGGAAGCCGGCGGGAATGCCGCCATGGTTCGGCATGACACGGGAAGGACCGAAATATGAGATTCTCACGACCCCACCGCCGCGGTCGCGGTGCCGGCCGGTTACACCGCTACCCGCTCCGAGGCGTACCGGCGCGTCAGGGAAGCGAGTTCACGCAGGAAGGCGCCCTCGTCCGACCTGACGAAGAAGTGCCCGCCGGGCATCGTCCGCACATCGCAGCCGCGCCCTGCGTGCCGCCGCCAGGAGAGTACCTCGGACACGGTGACCAGCCGGTCCCCGCGTCCGGCGAACAGGTGCAGCGGTACCCGTAGCGGCTCGGTGTGCGCGGCGGTGCTGCCGAGGCACAGCCGGAGGTCGTCGCGGGCCACCGGAAGCAGCGCGGAGAGGAATTCGGGATGGTCGAGCAGCGCCTGCGGGATGCCGCCGAGTGCCACCAGGCCGGCGATGAGTTCCTCGTCCCCGGCGTCCGGGTCGGCGATCGCCGGGGCCGGCAGGTGCGGGGCGCGGTAGGCGCTCAGCACGAGTGCCCGGGGCAGGGCCGCGCCGCGCGACTGCCGCCGCCGGGCGAGCGAGTACGCGATGAGCGCTCCCATGCTGTGACCGTAGAGGATATGGGGCTCGGCCAGCTCCTCGTCGAGCTGTGCGTCCATGTCGTCGATGAGGGCTTCCAGATCGGTGAACCTGGGTTGGTCGAACCGTTCCTCGCGGCCGGGCAGTTGTACGGGCATCACCCGTACTCCGGCGTCATGGGCATCGAGGCCGCGCTGCCATCGCCGGTACGCCGAGGCGCCGCCGCCCGCGTACGGAAAGCAGAACAGCCGTGTCACGGGGTCCGGTTCGTAGCCCGGGAGCTTCCGGGACAGGTATCGCGTCATGTTGCTCCGTCTCGGTTCGGTCCAGGGTGTGCGGGTCGGCCGGGTCCGCGGTACGTCGACAGGTGGGGCAGGTCCGGCCAAGGCGGCCCCCACGGTGCCCGGGACCGCTAAAAGGCCGCCAAACTCGGCGCGGAGATGTCGAGCTGGGGGTCGGCAGCCAGGATTGCCCGATGCAGCCTCTGGACGCGCAGGGATGGCTCGATGCCCAGCTCCTGAGCGGTCGACGCGCGTAGCTTCCGAAAAGCTTCGAGCGCCTCCCACGAGCGTCCGCTTCGGTAGAGCGCCAGCATCAGCAGCCCGTGCAGCCTCTCCTGGAGCGGGAAGCGCTCGGTGAGCGCGAGGAGTTCGCCGATCACTTCGGCGTGTCTGCCGAGCCGCAGGTCTGCGGTGATCCGTCCCTCCAGCGCGGAGCGCCGTGCCTCCTCCAGCCGTGGCAGTTCGACGCGGAGCGCGGGTCCGATGCGTACGTCGGCGAGCGCCGGCCCGCGCCACATGGCGAGCGCCTCACCCAGCAGCTTCGAAGCGGTCCCGTCGTCGCCGCCGGCCAGGGCTCGCAACCCGCGACCGGTGAGCTGCTGGAAGAGGTCGGCCTCCATGACGGGCGCGGGCATGTTCAGCGCGTAGCCGGCATGGCTGCGGCTCAGCACCTCTTTCGGCGCACACTCGTGCTCCGGTCCCAGGGCGACGGCGATGGCCCGGCGCAGCTGCTTGACATAGGTCTGCACAACACCCGCGGGCCCGCTGGGGGGACGTGAGTCCCACAGCTCCTCCGTCAGCGTCGTCACATTCACATTCCAGCCCGCGTTCACCGCCAGCAACGCCAGCAGCTGCCGCGGCTTGGCCGCGCTCGGCACCACGGAGGTGCCGTCGATGCTCACCACGAGCGGCCCGAGAACTCCGATCTGCATGCCACTACTCCTTCCGCCTGCCGGAACACTGACACGTTGTCGCCTACAACGACACTTATCCGATCATGATTTCGGCCGGGAATCCGTCTGCTCCGGGGTGTGAAATTTTCATGGTCACGGCCTTCCGCGACGCGCTTTAAGCGATGCTTCAGGCCGAGCGGTGACCATGGGCGCCGATCGGGAGGCGTCTCAGGACGGCCTCGGGACCTGCTCGGGAGAAGAGGGGCGGCATGGGGCTGAGGTTCTGGCTCGGCAGGGCCGGCGCCGGCGCGTTCAACCTGCTCATCCAGTTCGGCGCCTTCACCGTAGGACCGCTGCCCGGTGTCCACTACCACGATCCCGACCCCGACCACACTCCGCAGGAAGACCGGCTGCCGGGTGCCACGCACGCCCCGCACGGGAGCGGCGGCCGGCCCCAGGGGCCCTCGGCCGGCCACCCGGAGCGGCGCTGTACGACGCCGCCGAGCCGGGTCGAGCAGGAGTTGTGGGCAGGACTCGGCATCGACGTGAAACGAACCGGAAGGTGACGAGCCGTCGCTTCACGTGCCCGGCACCGGGGTCGGCAGTGCTGGGGGCCCATGCGTGAGGCGCGCTCCGAAGAACACCACTCATCTGCGAGAACTCCCGGCATCCGCGTCGGGGTCGTACGGGAAGCAACCGGGTAATCGTCCACGGTCCCGGGCGCAGCCAGTCTCCGCCCACGTCCGTCTCCCGACCGGCACCGGTGCCGGTGCCAGGTCGTCGTTGGCGAACCGGGCGTCGCCCAGGACACCCCCCTCGGCGAGGGCGACACGGCCATCGGGGCAGGGTCAGGCGGACAGGGCGGGGATGATCTCGGAGCCGTAGGCGTCGATCGTCGCCTCGCGCGCATCGTGCATGTTGTAGACGGCGAACTGGTCGACGCCCAGGTCACGCAGTACCCGCAGCTTCTCGATGTGTGCCTCGGCAGGGCCCAGCAGGCAGAAGCGGTCGACGATCTCGTCCGGTACGAAGGTCGTGTCGGGGTTTCCGGCGCGGCCGTGGTGGCTGTAGTCGTAGCCGGAGCGCCCGGCGATGTACGCGGTCAGGGCCTCGGGGACGAGCCCGGAGTGCTCGCCGTACCGGGAGACCAGGTCCGCGACATGGTTGCCGACCATGCCGCCGAACCAGCGGCACTGCTCGCGGGCGTGATCGAGGTCGTCGCCCACATAGGCGGGGGCGGCGACGCAGATGGTCACCGAGTCCGGGTCGCGGCCCGCCTGCGCCGCCGCGTCCCGTACCGCCTTGATCATCCACTCGGTGAGGAACGGGTCGGCGAGCTGGAGGATGAAACCGTCGGCCTTCTGTCCGGCCAGGGCCAGTGCCTTCGGTCCGTACGCGGCCATCCAGACGGGCAGTCTGCCCTCCTTCACCCAGGGGATCTGGACCGGCTGCCCGTCGACGGTCGCCTCCCGTCCCTCGGCGAGGTCGCGGATGACGTCGATGGCCTCGCCGAGGCGGGCCAGCGTGTTGGGCCTGCGTCCGGCGACGCGCATCGCCGAGTCGCCCCGTCCGATGCCGCAGACGGTGCGGTTGCCGTGCATGTCGTTGAGGGTGGCGAAGGTGGAGGCGGTGACCTCCCAGGTGCGGGTGCCCGGGTTGGTGACCATGGGGCCGACGATGAGGCGTTCGGTGTGTTCGAGGATCTGGCTGTAGATGACGAACGGCTCCTGCCAGAGCACCGCCGAGTCGAAGGTCCAGCCGTAGCGGAAGCCGTTGCGTTCGGCGCGGCGCATCAGGCCGACGACGGCCGAGGCGGGCGGGTCGGTCTGGAGGACGAGTCCGAAGTCCATGACGGGTGCTCCTAGTCCAGGTACTGACAGGTGGCGCGCGAGGTGTACATGCCGTGGCCGGCCCGGCCGGTGAACTTCCGTCCGTCGATGACGACTTCACCGCGCGAGAGGACGGTCTCGACCTGGCCGGTGATCCGCTTTCCCTCGTACGCCGAGTAGTCGACGTTCATGTGATGGGTCTCGGCGGAGACGGTCTGTTCGGCCGCGGGGTCGTAGATGACGACGTCGGCGTCGGCGCCCGGGGCGATGGTGCCCTTCTTCGGGTAGAGGCCGAACATCCGGGCCGGGGAGGCGCAGGCGATCTCGATCCAGCGGCGGCGCGAGATGTGGCCGTCGACGACCGCCTGGTGAAGGAGGTCCATCCGGTTCTCCACGCCGGGCATGCCGTTGGGGATCTTCGAGAAGTCGCCGCGGCCCATCTCCTTCTGCCCGGAGAAGCAGAAGGGGCAGTGGTCGGTGGAGACGACCTGGAGCTCGTTGTTCCTGAGGCCCCGCCAGAGCGCTTCCTGGTGTTCCTTGGGGCGCAGGGGGGTGGAGCAGACGTATTTCGCGCCCTCGAAGTCCGGCTCGGCGAGATTGTCGGTGGAGAGGAAGAGGTACTGCGGACAGGTCTCGCCGAAGACCGGAAGTCCCTTGTGGCGGGCGGCCGCCAGTTCGGCGACGGCCTCGTCGGCGGAGACGTGCACGACGTACAGCGGGGATCCGGCGACGCGGGCGAGCTGGATGGCGCGGTGGGTCGCCTCGGCCTCCAGTGCCACCTTGCGGACGTCGCCGTGGTAGCGCGGGTCGGTGCGGCCCTCGGCGATGGCCTGTTCGACGAGGACGTCGATGGCGATGCCGTTCTCCGCGTGCATCATGATCAGCCCGCCGTTGCCGGCGGCTCGTTGCATGGCGCGCAGGATCTGGCCGTCGTCGCTGTAGAAGACGCCGGGGTAGGCCATGAACAGCTTGAAGGAGGTGACGCCCTCCGACACCAGCAGGTCCATCTCCTTGAGCGAGGACTCGTTCACATCGGAGAGGATCATGTGGAAGGCGTAGTCGATGGCACAGTTGCCGTCGGCCTTCGCGTACCAGGCGTCGAGCCCTTCGCGGACCGCGCGGCCCACGGACTGGATGGCGAAGTCGACGATCGTGGTGGTGCCGCCCCAGGCGGCCGCGCGGGTGCCGGTCTCGAAGGTGTCGGCGGCGTAGGTGCCGCCGAACGGCATCTCCATGTGCGTGTGCGCGTCGACACCGCCGGGGATGACGTACTTTCCGGTGGCGTCGATCCTCCGGTCGGCGCTCCAGCTCGCCGCGGCATCGGTGTCGTGCGCTGCCAGGGCGGCGATGCGGCCGCCCTCGATGAGTACGTCGGCATGGATTTCGTCGGACGCGGTGATGACGAGACCACCGTGGATGACGGTGCGGCTCATGTACCCCTCCTCACTCTGGCGGAATGGGTCTACGCACGTAGACAAGGTGCGTGGTGAAGAACGTAGAAGTGGGTTACCCACTGTGGCAATACCGTCGCGGCTAACCGCTGAAGACGTTTCTGTTTCATCCGCCCGGCACTCCACCGGCCCACAGCGCGACGCGGCGCGGCGCCGTTCCCGGGTGGGTAATGCCGCCGCACGACGTTGTATACGTGCGCGGGCCCGCGGCTTCGCGGTTGGTCCGGAGGGGAGGGTGTTGCGGCGTGGTGGTGCCCCTGGGCGGACACGCGGGGGCGTGATGGCGGCCACGCCGCACGGCCGCGTACCGGCCGTCGCCGACACGCCCCCGCCGCTCATGCCTCGTCGCTCACCCCACCGTTCGAAGCGCCCCGGCCAGGATCTCAGCGCCCTCCTCCGCCTCCGGGATGGTCAGCGAGAGCGGCGGTGCGATCCGCAGCACGCTGGTGTTGTGGCCGCCCCCCTTGCCGAGGAGCAGGCCGCCCTCCCGGGCTGCTTCGAGCACGGCGGCGGCCGCCTCCGGGTTCGCCTCGTCGGTGCCGGGCTTCACCAGCTCGATGCCGATCATCAGTCCACGGCCGCGCACCTCCCGTACGCACTCCGAGGCCGCGCCGATCGCGCGCAGCCGCTCGATCAGCAGTCCGCCGACGCGCCGGGCGTTGCCCTGCAGATCGTGTTCGAGGAGGTACGAGAGGTTGGCGAGGCCGGCCGCCATGGTGACCGGGGAGCCGCCGAAGGTCGAAATGGAGTTGGCGTCGAGGCAGTTCATGACATCGGCGCGGGCCACGACACCGCCGATCGACATGCCGTTGCCGATGCCCTTGGCGAAGGTGAGGATGTCCGGCGGCCCGTTCTCGCCGTGCGCCTGCCAGCCCCAGAAGTGTTCGCCGGAGCGGCCCCAGCCGGTCTGCACCTCGTCCGAGATCCACAGGATGCCGTGGCGGTCGAGCACCCGGCGGAAGGCCGCGTACAGACCGTCGGGCGGTGAGGTGAACCCGCCGACACCCTGGATGGGTTCGGCGATCAGGGCGGCGGGCGTGCGGGTGTGGCCGAGCAGGTCCTCCAGGTCGGCGACGCAGGCCGCGATGAACTCCCCGTCGCCGAGGTGCGCGTACGGCCCGCGGGTGCGGACGCCGCCGTGCACGTACAGCGTCTGCAGTGGCGACAGGTTCGTGGGCGACCAGGCGTTGTTGCCGGTGATGGAGACCGCCGAGAAGGACCGGCCGTGGTAGCTGTTGCGCATCGCGAGGATCTGGTTCGAGCCGCGGTACGCGGTGGCGAGCAGCAGGGCCGTGTCGTTCGCCTCGGTGCCGGAGGTGGTGAAGAAGACCCGGGCGTCCGGGATGCCGGAGAGCGTGGCGACGCGTTCGGCCAGCTCGACCATGGGCCGGTTGAGGTAGAGCGTGGAGGAGTGGATGATCCGCCCGGCCTGCTCACTGACCGCCTTGGTCACCTCGGGCAGGGCGTGGGCGGTCATCGTGGTGAGGATGCCGCCGAAGAAATCGAGATAGCGCCTGCCGTCGGCGTCCCAGACGTGACGGCCCTCGCCGTGGGTGATCTCCAGGGGATTCTTGTAGTAGAGCGCCAGCCAGTCGGGGCTGACGGCGAGATGGCGTCGATGCAGACTGCTCACGGCTCCACCAGTCCTTCGTACGCGTCGGGGCGGCGGTCCCGGTAGAACGCCCACTGCTGGCGGACTTCGTCGATGAGGCCGAAGTCGAGGTCCCTGACGACGAGTTCCTCCTCCTTGTCGCTCGCGACCTCGCCGACGAACTGGCCGCGGGGGTCGACGAAGTAGCTGGTTCCGTAGAAGTCGTTGTCGCCGTACTCCTCCTGGCCGACGCGGTTGATCGCGGCGACGAAGTACTCGTTGGCGACGGCGGACGCCGGCTGTTCCAGCTGCCAGAGATAGCTGGAGAGGCCCCGTGAGGTGGCCGACGGGTTGTACACCAACTGGGCTCCGTTGAGGCCGAGTTGGCGCCATCCCTCCGGGAAGTGCCGGTCGTAGCAGATATAGACGCCGACCTTGCCGACCGCGGTGTCGAAGACCGGCCAGCCGACGTTTCCGGGCTTGAAGTAGTACTTCTCCCAGAACCCCTTGACCTGGGGGATGTGGTGCTTGCGGTATTTGCCGAGATAAGAGCCGTCGGCGTCGATGACGGCGGCGGTGTTGAAGTAGAAGCCGGACTGCTCGATCTCGAAGACCGGCACGACGATCACCATGCCGGTCTCGCGGGCGAGGTCCTGCATCCGCCGGACGGTCGGCCCGTCCGGGACCGCCTCGGCCCAGCGGTAGTGCTCGGGTTCCTGCACCTGGCAGAAGTAGGGGGCGTTGAACACCTCCTGGAAGCCGATGATCTTCGCGCCCTGACGGGCGGCCTCGCGCGCATGCTCCTCATGCTTGGCGATCATGGATTCGGTGTCGCCGGTCCAGGTCGCCTGGACGAGTGCGGCGCGTACGACTTGGGACATGAGCTGCTCCTTCGACGCGGCGTCAGAGAGCCTCTACGCGTTTCTACGCCCGTAGACACGTGCGTAGAGGAGAACGTAAGCCCCGTCACACAGTGGAGCAAGACCATCGCCGTGAACCGGCGGAGTCGATCATGTTTCGCACCCGTGCGGTCCACATGCTCCTTCCCGGCGCTCCCCCGGACCGCACGCCTGCGAATCCGGAATGTTTGACAGCCTTTGTGCTCCAATATACGAAAAATCCGTGATAATCCCTTTCGTCAGGGGCAGGCCGCCTGCGTTCCCCAGCCTTCAGATCCCGGCCCCGCCCGGCCGTTGACCCATCACCAGCGAAAGGACACGCAGAATGTCGAATCACTTCACCGGTCTCAACCTCGGCGCACCGCTCGGGGACCAGAGGCTCGACCTCTGTGATCTCTACGCGTTTCAGTCCCCCGCCGACCCGGCGAAGACGGTGCTCATCCTCAACGCGAACCCGAATGCCGATGCCTTGCACCCTGATGCCATCTACCGTCTCAACATCGACAATGACGGGGACTGTCTCACCGACATGGCGATCAGTTACGTCTTCTCTCCACCGCAGGACGGCCGTCAGACATTCAGCGTCTTCATCGCAAAAGGCAACGAGGCCCGCTCGCCCGAAGCCGTCGGGGAAAAGGTCGTCACTGACGCCGAGGTGTCGTTCGGCACGATGGCGACCAGCGTCAGCTCCGGTCCCTACACGTTCTTCGCCGGCAGTCGTAGCGACGCCTTCTTCTTCGACTTCGACGGGATCAAGGATCTCTTCGACACCAGCGGCGGCAGGAACTTCACCGCGCCTCATCTCGGTGGCAAGTCCCCTTGGACCGGTGTGGACTCGAACACGGAAGCCAACGTGTTCTCGACGGTCGTGGAACTGCCGACGAGTGAGCTCGGGGCCGACCCCGACATTCGCGTCTGGGGCCGTTGCAGTGTGCGGGAGGACGGCCGGCTCGTCCATGCCGACCGTGCAGGCCACCCTTCAGTCAGCAGCTTCTTCAATACCGACGAGACGAAGCTGGAGTACAACGCCAGTGAGCCGGTGAACGATCGTGAGCGTTGGACCGATCAGTTCGTCCACCTCATGGGGCACACCGGAAACTACACACGAGAAGAGGCGATCGCGGCGATCGACGCCGACGCCATCCTGCCCGACATGCTGGTCTTCGACCCCTCGAAGCCCGCGCAGTATCCCAACGGCCGCATCTTCACCGACGACGTCATCGACCACCGGCTCTCATTCCTCTCGAAGGGCGACATCCCTCCCACCGGGCTCGAGCCACACACCGACCTTCTCAACGAGTTTCCCTACCTCGGCAACCCACACCCCAAGACGAAGTAGTGCCGCAGCAGGCAACGTTCGCCCGGTCGTGATGTGACGCACCGCTCGGATCCCCGGCAAGGCATGCCTGTGGCGAAGACGGCCGAGGTCGTCCTCGACACACTTCAGGGCGCGGCCACGATGCCCGCCACCCGCAGTGCGTGGACGACGTCCCACTCCCGTGCCGGTGATACCGCGCGGGCCGCGGCCAGCAAATACGGTACGAGCTGGTGCGGATCGCCTGCCGCGACGCGGGCCGCGTCCTGCGGAGTCCGTACGCGGATGAAGGCACCCAGCAGCGCCTGCGCCTGAGGCCCCCGACCCGCCCGGTCCAGCGCCACCACCGCATCGGCGATCTCCGCGGCCGGCCGCGCCACCCCCTGGCGCAGCAGGTGGTCGCAGTCGTCCGGGCGTCCCGCGGCGGCCAGCGCGCCCGCCGCCGCGGCGAGTTCGGCGGGCGGCAGCGAGGACACCTCCCACAGCAGGGTCACCCAGTCCGCGTCGAGGCCCGCCCGGTGCAGCTCGACGGCGAGCACCGGCAGCCGGTCCGCGGGCCACCCGGCCGCCTCGCAGAGCACGACGTGTGCCTCGCCGCTGCGGCCCTCGGCCCGGAGCCGGAGCAGCATCTCGACGGCGCGGGCGGCGGCACGGCGTGCCTCGGGGTCCGGGGCGGCGGCGGTCAGGTCCGGGGGTGCGTCGCCTCCGGCCTGGGCGGCGCCGAAGCGGGCGCCGCGCGGTACGGCGGCCGTCGTCGGCGGTACGGGCAGGACGGGTGCGGCCATGGCTCCGTCGTCATCGGCTTCGTCGATGTCCAGACCGGCGAACCGGGCACCGCGCGGCTTCTTGCGCTTGGGGGCGGCGGGCGGACGAGGAGTACGCGGGCCCTCATCGGGAACGCGCGCGGATTCGGCCTCCGGGGTGCGGGCAGGGGACGGAGCCGGGGTCCGGGACGCAGCCTGCGCCGGGTCCTCCGCGCGGAACCAGCCCTTCGGCACGGTCACCGCGGCCAGCCGTCCGCGCAGCTCCGTGCACCGGGCGGTGGCGCGTTCATGGTCGTCGCGCGCCCAGGCCAGCTCCTCCGCGTCCGGGGTCGTCGTTCCGCCCGCTCCGGCCGCCCGGAGCCGCTGGGCCGCGAACGTCTGCTCGCGCAGCATCAGCTCCAGCCGTTCGACGAGCACCTGCCGTCCACCGGGCCGCCGGTCATGGGCGGTCACCGAGGCGGAGTACAGCTCGGCGGCCCGTACCGATTCGCGCTGGGCGTACGCCGTGCCACGCACGGCCGCCAGGTCCTGGAAGAGCGATTCCATCACGTCCCAGGGCGGAATCTCGGCGCCGTCGAGACAGGCGCGCATTCCTTCTGGATCCCGTCGGCAGAAGACGCCGTACCAGCCGCTCCCGGGGTCGAGCAGCGTCACCACATTCCGTAGATACTGCGTGAACTCCCGTATTTCCCAAGCACCTTGATGCACCGTCATCGCAGCCCTCGCCAACGTCGACTGGAGCCTTCCAGTCCGCAGGCATTCGACCTCAGTCGTGTTACGGCACGGCTACGCGCGCTTTTCGACCACGGTGCGGTAGAAGCACGGTGCGGCGCGCGCCCCCCGTGAGCGCCCCCCTCGGGGAGACGCCACCGGGAGCCAGGCGGCGTTATCCGGCCAGCAGCACCACATCCGGCTCGGGGCCGCAGCGCGCGAGCAGCTCGTCCATCGAGAGTCCGAGCGTCCCGGCCAGTGCCGCGACGGTGAAGAAGGCGGGGGTCGGGGCGCGGCCCGTCTCGATCTTGCGCAGCGTCTCGGCGGAGATTCCGGCGCCGGCCGCGATCTCGACCATGCTGCGCCCGCCGCGCGCCTCGCGGAGCAGTGCTCCGAGGCGTTCGCCGCGGCGGCGTTCTTCCGGGGTCAGGGGCGTTCGTACCATGCCGTCATTCTAATACCGCTGCGACCGGTATAGTAATTGGTATGGTGCAGCTCAAGACAGACACATCCATCGAAGCGATGCGCGAGACCGGCCGGGTCGTGGCGCAGCTGCTGACGGCCGTACGGGAGGCGGCGGCGGTCGGCGTCTCGCCGCTCGAACTCGACGAGGTGGCCCGCGGGGTCCTCCGTGAGGCGGGAGCCGGTTCGCCGTTCCTGAACTACCGGCCGCACTTCGCCCCCACCCCCTTCCCCGCCGTGATGTGCGCGTCGGTCAACGACGCGATCGTGCACGGCATCCCGACCGGGCAGCGACTGCGCGACGGCGATCTGGTGAGCATCGACGCGGGCGCGACGCTCGGCGGCTGGGCGGGCGATTCGGCGATCAGTTTCACCGTCGGGCGCGCCAGGCCGGCGGACACCCGGCTGATCGACACCGCGTTCGCGGCGCTGGAGGCGGGGATCGCGGCGGCGGTCGTCGGCAATCGGATCGGTGACATCGCGCATGCGATCGGCTCGGTCTGCCGCGGTGCCGGTTACGGCATTCCGGAGGGGTTCGGCGGCCATGGCGTGGGCCGGTCGATGCACGAGGACCCGGGCGTCCCCAACGAGGGGCGACCGGGCCGGGGCATGCCGTTGCGGCACGGGATGGTGCTGGCGATCGAGCCGATGCTGATCGGCGGCGGCACGGACGCGTACCATGCGGACCGGGACGGCTGGACGCTGCGTACTCCGACGGCAGCCGGGCGGCACACGCCGAGCACACGGTGGCGATCACCGACGACGGTCCGCGCATTCTGACCGCCCTGTGATCAACTCCCGGTCGATGGGGCCTGGTTGTTCCGGATGAACTGCTCGGCAAGGGCCTCACCGGAAACTCTCCTTAACCGAAGCGGCGGCCAGGACGACCCCTGAGTCGCATCCCCGTCGAAACCGCGGGGCCGGTTCCTCGCGAAGCAACCGCGATGAACCAGCCTCGCAGAGACAATCATTGACGGATCGTCATGGGCGTCCGCTCGGTTTCACGACCATGGCCGAGCCCCCGCCCCGGCGCACCTTCTCCGCAGCCGCCAGCCACCGCCCGTCCGGCAGCCGCTGCACACCTGTCGCCGCCCCGATCTCCGGGTTCAGCTTGAACACATGCCCCAGCGACTCCAGTTGCGCCCGCACCGGACTGTTCCACAACCCCGGTTCGAGCTCCGTCGTCGCCGAATTGCGCTGGCTGGCGCGCGGCGCGGCGATGGCGTCGACCAGCGGCAGCCCCCGGTCGACCTGGCCGATGAGCGACTGCAGCACGGTCGTGATGATCGTGGCACCGCCCGGTGAGCCCAGGGCCAGCACCGGCTGACCGTGCTTCAGCACGATCGTCGGCGAGATGGACGAGCGCGGCCGCTTGCCCGGACCCGGCAGATTCGGGTCGTGGACCGCCGGATTGGCGGGCGCGAACGAGAAGTCCGTCAGTTCGTTGTTGAGCAGATAGCCACGCCCGGGCACGGTGATGCCGCTGCCGCCCGTCTGCTCGATCGTCAGGGTGTACGCGACGACGTTGCCCCACTTGTCGGCCGTCGTCAGATGCGTGGTGTTCTCCCCCTCGTACGTCGTCGGGGCGGCCGTTCCACCGGACTGACAGCCGGCCGGGTGGCTGGGGTCCCCCGGCGCGAGCGGGCTTGTCAGCACCGCGTCGTCCTTGATCAGGCACGCCCGCGAATCGGCGAACCGCCGGCTGAGCAGCCCCTGTGTCGGTACGTCCTCGAACGCCGGGTCGCCGACCCACCGCCCGCGGTCCGCGAACGCGATCCGGCTCGCCTCGATGTAGCGGTGCAGATACTGCGCCTCGCTCGCCTTCGAAAGGTCCGTGGATTCGAGGATGTTGAGCGCCTCGCCGACGCTCGTACCGCCGGACGAGGAGGGCGCCATGCCGTACACGTCGAGACCGCGGTAGCCGACCTTCGTCGGAGCCCGCCGCAGCGCCCGGTAGGACCGCAGGTCGCCGGCCGTGAGGTCGCCGGGGCGCACCACCCGGGTCGCCTTCGGGTCCACGGGCGGATTGCGTACGGTCCGTACGACGTCCTCGGCCAGCTCGCCCCGGTACAGCTCGTCGATGCCCTTGCGGCCCACCTGTTCGTATGTACGGGCGAGGTCAGGGTTCTTGAAGACCGTGCCGACCACCGGCAGTTGACCACCCGGCAGGAAGAGCTTGCTCGTCGCCGGGAAGTCGGCGAACCTGGCCCGGTTGCCCTCGGTCTGCGAGCGGAACGTGCTGTCGACGACGAACCCGTCCCTGGCGAGCCGCTCGGCCGGCTTCAGTACTTGCCGCAGCGGCTTGCTGCCCCAGGTGTCGAGTGCGGTGTCCCAGGTCGCCGGGGTGCCGGGGGTGCCCACACCCAGTCCGCTGGTGACGGCTTGATCGAAGGCGAGCGGCTTGCCGTTCTCCAGGAACAGGGAGGAGTCGGCGCTGCGCGGCGCGGTCTCCCGGCCGTCGATCGTCTCCACGGTGCGCTTCTCGGCGTTGTAGTAGACGAAATAGCCGCCACCGCCGAGACCTGCCGAGTACGGCTCGGTCACACCGAGCGCCGCGGCCGTCGCCACCGCGGCGTCCACCGCGTTGCCGCCCTTGCGGAGCACCTCGATGCCGGCGGCCGAGGCATCCGCGTCGACGCTGGCCACCGCCCCTCCGTAACCCACCGCCACGGGCGACTTGGGGGGTGGAGCGGCCGTTGGCACGGACGAGGACGGGGCGGCTGCCCCGACCGTGACGACAGCGGCGAGAACGACCGACAACGACATATTCCGTGCGACGGAACGTCGCATGCGCACCTCCAGTGAAGGATTGTCCGCCGCAGGGTAACTCCGTCCCGCCCGCCTCGTCAGGACCGCCCGCGAACACGAGTACGATCGCCCGCTAACATGCCCGCCCATGACACCTCGTCAACCACGACCATGTCGAAGGGCCGTGGGCGTACGTGCCGACGTGTGTCCAGCCTTTGTTCTGGATGTAGCGTGCGGTGCGCTTGCCGGTGTACGAGATGCCGTAGCCCTCGGTTTGCTCCTCCGTGGAGACCCGGAGGTAGTCCACGGCTCGCAATGTCGCCACTCGGGCGCGGAGCGCCGTTTCGACGGCGCGCGAGAGAGTTTTTCCCATGTCAGCCCCTTTCGGCTAGCCAGGCCCAGGGGTATTGCCATACCGCCGGGGTCACCCATGTAGTGGCATTCTTAGGTCGCAGAAGTGCCGATGCGGGGCCGAAAGAGGATCTCCAATATGCGGTGATAGGCGACGGGGTCGAGCTCCTCGTTTCGGAAGGTGATATCGATCCGCGGCGCCGGATCACCCTTAAAGTGTCCACGCAGCCACTCGCCGGCAGCCTCGGCCGCTATGGCTTCCCTGTTGTTCTGCATGGGCCCTCCCTTACGAGCCCTGGTGCTTCTCGGCCCACGGGCCGTGCTTCCATCGGGCGATCGACTCTGTGATGTGCTGCATGTCCGATGTCCTGTGCCATCGCGACGCAAGCGTGAATTCGTGTCAGCGAGCGGCGCTGCGGGATTTTTGGCGCAGCAGCGATAGCCTGCTTTCCGCCGTCTCGTTCCGAGAGCGCTCATGGAGTTTTCCGGTCGAGCCATTCATCGAGGTCCACTAGGCGGCAGCGAAGCGCGGTGCCGACTTCCCTAAAGGGAATCCCTTGGCCTCGCCATTTTCCGTATACCCAGCTTTTTTGGCTTAGAGGATGTCTCACGTGGTGATCTTGGCGAGTCTCTTGTAGCAGGTCAGGGCTGCGGCGAGGCCGAGGAAGGCGAGGAAGTGGCTGCCCTTTCGCTCATACCGGACGGTGAGGCGGCGGTAGCCGAAGAGCCAGGAGATCGACCGCTCGATCTTCCACCGGTGTCGGCCGAGGCGCTCGCCGGACTCGATGCCGGGACGGGCGATGCGTGGGACGAGGTTCCGGGCGCGGAGCCAGCGCAGGTGTTCCGCGGAGTAGTACGCCTTGTCCGCGCGGATCTTCACGGGCCGTCTCCGACGGGGCCCGCGCCGGGAGCGGACGGCGGGTATGCCGAGGATCAGCGGCTTGAACGCCTGGCTGTCGTGCAGGTTCGCACCCGAGACCGCCACGGCCAGCGGCAGGCCCTGGGCCTCGGACAGCACGTGCAGTTTGCTGCCCTTCTTGCCGCGATCGACCGGATTCGGCCCGGTCAGCGAGCCCCCTTTTCGCCCGCACCGACGCCGCATCGACGATCGCGGAGGTCCAGTCGAGCTCACCCCTGGCGCCGAGTTCATCCAGCACCGCCCGGTGCAATCGGCGCCACAACCCGGCCTCGGTCCACGCGGTGAACCGGCGGTGCGCCGTCGCGGGCGATACCCCGAACGTCTCCGGCAGGTGCCGCCAGGCGCACCCGCTGGTCAGCACGTACACCACCGCCGTGAACACGGCCCGCTCGTTCAGCGGCGCAGTCCCACCGCCCTGCGGACGGGAGCTGAACGACGGCAACAACGGGGCGACGAGTTCCCACAGACCGTCAGGAACCAGCCGCTGCGACAGATCGGCACTCACGAAGAGACATCATGCCGCAGCTCACACCATCACCACGTGAGACATCCTCTTAACCAGGTACGTCGCGACATCATCGAGAGACATGAGTACGAGCGAAGAATCGCTTCCTCTCACCTCTCCACTCGCCCCGGCGGGACCATTCGACCGAAACCGCATTACGTCACTCTCCATCCACAGAGGTGCCCTCGTGGCTCAGCGACGGGCACCGCGCTCATCTGGACAGCAGAAAGCGGCCGTCCCGGTGGCGAGTTCTCCGATGTCTCCCTCATCGTGGGCAGCCTTGGCCCTTCAGGGGCATTGCGTGATTGAGAATGGTGCGGTTCGCCGGTTTCATGAGTGACATGGCGTCATGCCCCTTGTGCGGCAGGGGACCCGGAGAGCAGAGCAGGCACGGTGCTGGTGATCACGTGGTTGTCGAGACCCATGAGAACGAGCGAGGCCGTGTCTGCCCGAACATCATCGCCCATCCTTTCCACACCGTTCGTCCCGACCGCGGAAGGGGGTCTCATGCGCGTTCGACGCCGTCTGGCCAGTGCGTACGCCAGTAGTGCACTGGCAGCCGGCGCAAGTGCGTGGCGGTGCCCGTGGGGAGATGGCCCGACGCGAGCGGCCCTGCCGCGAAGCACCCCTGCGCATGTAGCAAGATGAGCGAGCCCCGCCGGTGAACGACTCGTCGTTGCGGCGGGCCCCGCACATCCAGGACTCGAGCAGCAGGTGGCAGCAAGGTGACGACACATCACATATCGGGCGTACAACCCCTTCCCGGCACGACGGCAGGCAGCCGGTGAACCGGGACCTCACGCTTCACGACTGGATCGTCGCGGGCGTCTGGGTGGCCGTCGGGCTCGCGGCAGGCGTCCTGCTGCGCATCCTCCTGCGCTGGCTGAGCAAGCACGCGACCCGTACCCGGTGGAGCGGGGACGACGTCCTCGTCGACGCGCTGCGCGCGCTGGTGCCGATCGCGGCGCTCGCGGGCGGAGTGGCGGCCGCCGCGGCGGCGCTGCCGCTGACCGGCCGGGTCAACAACGCCGTCACCGAGACCCTGACGGTCCTGCTCATCCTCGCCGCGACCATCACCGCGGCACGCGTGATCACCGGCCTGGTGCGGGCGGTCACGCAGTCCCGTTCTGGTGTCGCCGGATCGGCCACGATCTTCGTCAACATCACCCGCGTCGTCGTCCTGGCCATAGGCTGCCTGGTCGTTCTACAGACCCTGGGCATCTCCATAGCTCCGCTGCTCACCGCCCTCGGTGTCGGCGGTCTCGCGGTCGCCCTGGCTCTCCAGGACACGCTCGCCAATCTCTTCGCGGGCATCCACATCCTCGCCTCGAAGACGATCCAGCCCGGCGACTACATCCGTCTCACCAGCGGGGAGGAAGGTTACGTCGTCGACATCAACTGGCGTAACACCGTCGTACGCAACCTCTCCAACAACCTCGTCATCATCCCGAACGACCAGCTCTCCAGCACCAACATGACCAACTTCAGCCGCCCGGAGCAGGAGATGACCCTCACCGTGCAGGTCGGCGTCGGCTATGACAGCGACCTGGAGCACGTGGAGCGCGTCACCTCCGAGATCGTGACCGAGGTCATGACGGAGGTCGAAGGCGCGGTACCCAAGCACGAACCCGCCGTCCGCTTCCACACGTTCGGGGACTCACGGATCAGCTTCACCGTAATCCTGGGCGTGGGTGAGTTCAGCGACCAATACCGGATCAAGCACGAGTTCATCAAGCGGCTGCACAAGCGCTACCGCGTGGAGGGCATCCGCATTCCCTCCCCGGCGCGTACCGTCGCCCTCCAGCAGAACGGCGTGGCGATTCCCCCGCAACGCGACGGATCCCTTTCGACCCTGTAGAACATCGTGGCGAGGCGGTCCTACCAAGGCCGCCCTCTGCCCAGGGTCATTACGTGATCGGGATCTCTCCGGGTTCATCACGTGAGGCCAAGGGTTCGTAGTGGCCGGAGGTAGTCGCGGCCTGTGCGGCGGAGTGCGGCGGCGATGTTGGTCTGGCCGTCCTGGCGGAAGACGCTGATGGCTAAGCGGCTTTGATGAAGTTCGCTGCTGATTCTTGGACGCGTGCGCGTCGACGGTTCAGGGCTCGGTCGACAGCGGTGCCGGCCGCGACGCAGTCTGGTACCCGGCGCCAGATCACGTGCCCGCAGACGCTCGCGCACCTCGCATTCCTGATCAGACGTCAACTCAGCGGGGCCTCCACACCGGCCCTTCCTCTATTCGACACGCTGCGACTTCACCCAACGGTCCACCTCACTGCGCCGATAGCGCACCTTGGCGGTACGACCACGGCCGAACTTGTACCGAGGAAGACCGAGCTGCGTCCCGTATTGATAGAGCCAGGAAGGCGATACATCCAGTTAGACCGCCAGCTCCTTCACCCCCATGAACTGCGAAGCCGCAGCATCCTCCGCACGACTCGCTGCCTGCGTCACCGCTCCTCCTGAACTACCTCGCCCGTTGAGAGGCGAAAAATGAACCACCGAGGTCTGACATTCGCGCGACCGCCCGGTTCCTGAGCCCGGATCCACCGGCTGATGTTTCCGAGGTCCGATTTCTCGCCGAGGGCTGATGGTGGTGTGGGGCTTGGGTTCGAGGGCGGGCGGCGCCCGCCGCGCTCGGGTCGCGGCCTGTCCGAGGTGTTTTGCGAGTCGGGGCTGGGGCGGTGGTGCCGGTGGCCGGTGCGGCCGTCAGGGTGCGGTGTCGATGGAGGCCGTCAGGGTGTCGACGGTGGGTGATGGACGGCCTCGAACAAGTCCTGGTAGGCGGCCTGCCAGGGCCAGTTGGCGGGCAGGTGGGCGGTCAGCTTGGTCCTCGCGGTGCGGGCGAGTCGGGCGGGGACGTGGATCAGGTGGGCGCGGAGTGTGGCGGTGGTGGCCTTGGCGTGGAAGGCCGAGGCCAGGGCGCCGGCGGCCCGCAGCAGGTTGTGCGACATGGCCCACAGGATCAGCCAGGCGGCGTTCGCCTGGAAGTTTCCCGAGGGCAGGTGGGCGAGCGCGGAGGACTTCCCGTCCGCGATCGCCTGTTCCACGACAGCGTGTTGCCGGTGGTGCAGTTCGGCCTGAAGCATGCCGAAGGGGCTGTTGGTGAAGATGGGATGGTAGCGCCAGGAGTCGAACAACTCGCCCTGCCCGGTGGCTGCTTGCGGGTTCAGGCGTCGCACCCGTCGCACGATCAGACGGGCGGTGACCTGCTCGGCCTTCTTGCGTCCGGTGAACGCGGTGTACTCGGTCTCGGCGACCTCGGCGTCGGAGACCATCTCGCCGGTGTCGGGATCCACGAACGCCTCGGGGTAGCGGATCGGGATCCAGGCGTCCTCGGTGATGCGGCCGATCGCGGCGGCGATGGAGGGGTTCATGCCCGTGGTGAGGGAGAAGTGGGCACCGGACCTGTGGCAGGCGGCGGCCACATCGGCGGTGTAGAACTTGCTGTCCGCCCGCACCATCCGGATTCCGGTTCCGCCCGCGTCCTTCGCGATGGCCAGGGCCTGGGCGACGAAGCTTTTCGCGCCGCGGACGTCGGCGGCCTTGCCGCGGCGCAGGCGGACCGCACCGATCACCGGCCGGGCGAGCGGGGTGGACAGGGTGGCCATGATCGGGTGCAGGGTGCGCTGCCCCTTCAGGCGCCCGTGCTCGGCGCCTTGCTTGGCCCGTCCGTAGACCCGGCGGTGGGTGGGGTCGATGTCGATGAACATCAGCTGCCCGGCGCCGGGCAGCAGCGGGGTACGGGTCGCGAGGCGGGCCAGGAATTCCCGGTGCACACGGTGGAGTTGCCGGTTGTGGCCGTGGGTGAAGGAGCGCAGGAAGGTGCCCAGCGTGGACGGGGCGCGTATCCCGGCGAAGGCCCGGTCCATTGCGCCGTGCCGCAGCCGGTCGGCATCATCGATGGAGTCGGCCCCCGAGCACATCGCGCCCAGCAGCGACATCACCTTGGCCGCCGGATGGGCGCCGCCGCTGTTGTCGGCCGCCTCGATGCGGACCTGGGCGGCCAGACCGGGCAGGCCGACCCGTTCGGCGAGCGCGATCAGCGGAAGCAGCCCCGCATCCGCGATCAGATTCGGCTCGTCGAAGAGTGCGGAGACATGGACGGCGGCATGGGAAGATTGCATCTCGGAAGAGCCTTGTCATCGTGCGTGCTGGAAGCCTCAAGAACTCCCATCATCGCAGGTCACAAGGCTCTTCCTCGTTCCCGGAGAAGTTGTCCACAGAGGTCAGCCGGTGGATCCGGGCTGAGATCAGGGATAGACGGACACGCATCCGCCTCGACGAGACCCTGCACATCTGCCTCAGCCTCAGCAAGACCCGGCGTGACCTTGGTCACGCTGCTTTTCGTTGTGTCCGTACGGAACAGCTTCAAGCCGACCACCCCCGTTATCGCATCGGAGATCGACAACGTCGGGCGAGCAGCGATTTGTTTCCGCGACGGCGGTTAAGCCTGTGAAGAACGTGTGCTGGGGGGCCGATCGACTGGGTCACTGCCTCCGACGCACGGCACGAGCGCCCCCGGCGCACGCGCGTTCCGTCGGCATCCAGCACGAATCCAGCACCTATCCAGCACGGTAAAAAATCAAGGGGCCTGACCCCGAAGAGTCAGACCCCATATGACCTGCATGTTTGCCAGTTCGGCGAAGTGGCGCTACGTCACCGGCTACACATTGAAGCGGAACTCCATCACACGCCCCCGCCGTGCGTGACGTACTCCTTGGCCTCCATATGGGCCGCACCGCCAGCCATGTATCAGCCTCTGGTGCGACAACCCGCAGGGGGCCGACCCGACGGTGGGACGCGTGACCAACGCGTGGCCAACAGCAGCCAGGAACAGGCAGAAACACCCAGACGGAGGCCGATCCAGGCGGCAATCGAGAACCTCCACCTGGACGACAAAGCGCCCGGTCAGATCCCCCTCATGCCGCAGCCGGGCCAGGGATGGCGGCCCTCACAGGACAGAGAACAGTTACAGCTCCAGGCGAGAACGGCTGCGAGCGCGATGACCACGACTGGGTAACCTCGGTTCAGACGACGAGGGCCGGGTACTGCCGCGCGGCCACAACGGTGCCACGCTGTACGCAGCTGACCCATATGGGGCTGCTGTCGGGTTCGGCGGCGATCCGTTCGACTCTGGCCTCGGACTCACTCCAGAGGTCGCCGGTCATAGTGGCCGGGCATTGAGAGCTTGCCGGCCGTGTTCCGACCGGCACGCGCATACTCCCTGCGTCCTCCGGGACCGGCGGCATACCGAACTCCTCGAAGGGTGGGTTCAATCTGGCGTACGTCTGCCCCTCAAGAGGAGGTACGACCTCGCCGACCAAAGCGCGTCCAGCGCCGAACGCTCCCTGTTATGCCCACCCAACGCCGCGCCCAGACACTCGCACAGTTCCCTCTCCTCGTTCCGCTTGTGGGACTGCTGCAGGAAGAGGCCGATCGCGGGCGGACCCAGCGTGAGCGGCCCCACACGACCACTGCCATGAAGCCCCCGGAAGTCCCCCGTCGCCACGGCCGTCTCGTCCGGACACCAGTCGCCTCACATCCCGCCGAAAGTGGGTCCGAAAGTTTCGAGACTTCGAAAGTTTCGGCGCCGCTGCATCGGCGACATTCCAGGCTCCCTCTCTCGATGCTTTACCCACACCCGTGTTGACCAGCGCGGCAGAGATCAATGGTGTCGCCAGAGTTTCGGAAAGGTTACGGAAACCGTTGACAACTCCCTTGCGAGGGCCGACTGTTGTGACGCTCCCCGGCCGTGCATGGGATACACACGACCGGGCTGTGCCACCTCATCGATGAACGCCGACGTGTGCTCGGCGTGTCTTTTGGTCACAGACCGCGCTATTCGCGAGGAGGAAACAACGCATGAGCGACACCTCCCACAACTCCGATCCACGTCAGGTCAGCCGCAGGAAACTCGTCCTCGGCGGTGCCGGGGCGCTGGTGGCGGCCGGGACAGCAGGGCTGCTGCTGCCCGGCACGGCGCGCGCCGCAACGGTCCTCACCAGCAACGCGACCGGTACGCACAACGGCTACTACTACTCCTTCTGGACCGACGACCCGGGCTCCGTCAGCATGACTCTGTCGGACACGGCCGGCTCGTACAGCAGCCAGTGGAGCAACACCAACAACTGGGTCGGCGGTCTCGGCTGGAGCAACGGCAGCCGCCGGGCCGTCACCTACTCCGGCTCGTTCAACCCGGGCAGCAACGGCTATCTGGCGCTGTACGGGTGGACCGCCAACCCGCTGGTCGAGTACTACATCGTGGAGAACTTCGGCCCGTACAACCCCGGTTCCGCCGGCACGAGGCGCGGCACGGTCACCGACGGCGGCGGTACGTACGACATCTACGAGTCCACCCGGACCAACCAGCCCTCCGTGGAAGGCACCAAGACCTTCCAGCAGTACTGGAGCATCCGGCAGAGCAAGCGCAGCAGCGGCACCATCAACACCGGCACGCACTTCGACGCCTGGCAAGCGGCCGGGATGCCGATGGGGGCGTTCAACTACTACATGATCATGGCCACAGAGGGCTATCAGAGCACCGGCAGCTCCAGCGTCAGCCTGGGCGGCGGCGGGACCACACCACCCACCACTCCGCCTCCGAGCGGGGGTACCACTCCCCCTCCGGGGACAGGTGCCTGCACCGCCACCTACCGCACCACCAGCTCGTGGAGCAACGGCTTCAACGGCGAGGTGACCATCAAGGCGGGCAGCAGCGGCGTCACAGACTGGAAGGTGCCGGTGACGCTGGCCAGCGGTCAGACGGTCACCTCGCTCTGGAACGGCACCTCGAGCCGGAACGGGAACGTTCTGACCGTGACCCCGGCCAGTCACAACCGCACCCTGAGCGCGGGGCAGTCGACGTCGTTCGGCTTCACCGTCAGCGGACCCAGCAGCCCGTCCCCGTCGGTCGGCAGCTGCAGCGTGGGCTGACCCCGGCGTTCCGCGTACCCACACGCTCCGGCGCGGTGCCCCATCGGGCACCGCGCCGTTGCCTGTCCTGGGGCTTGGCGAGCCGCTCGGACACGACTCCGGTCGCGAGCGGCCCTGTCGGCGACCGGGTCGCGGACGGCGGGGCGGCGGACGTCTTGAGCCGCGCAGCGTTCGGCGAGGCGCGGAGTATCTCTCGGCCGCTGGTCTCCGCCGATCGACATCTGGAGATGACCGCCAAGAGCAGGGCTGCCGCCCGGTATACGGCACCCTGCGCGAGGGCCGGGTCCGGATGGACGACGGAGTCACCAAGAGCTCCGCGTTCCGCTTCGACATCGAAGGTTCTCCGGCCGACGGTACCGGAGTTCCGCCGGGCGAATCAGTTCAGCGACCGGTACCCCACGGCCGAGGTCCAACCACCGGAGCCCGGACGGCACTCCGGCGGTCGCGTCCGGCCGATCCACCCACGTCTTGGCCGCGGTGCGCGACCTGACCCGCCTGGAGCTGATCACCGAGGCGGTGCGCGCCGTGTTGGAAGAAGTCGCCGGCACCGCTCCGTCGTCCGGCGCGCGGCTGGGCGCGCGCCCGAGGCGCCGGCACGCGAACTCGACACCGGCGAGCGGGCCCTGCGCCGCAGGTTGCGGGCCCTGTGCGACCTCCTCGACGTGGGACGCCGATCGAGGCGGTCGTCTGGGCGGTTCGCGGTGAGCACAGCTGAGATCGCCGCCGCCACGGCTCGACAATGTGTCGTTTCAATCAACGGTAAGCATGGGCTCGGTGGCGTGGTTGCGCACCTGGGCGCGGTCAAGTGCGGTGGCCGATGTTGTCCAAACCCTTGACATGTGACGGCCGCCACATCATTTTTGGAACGTTTCACCTCGCAGCGGGAACCGCGAGGGCCCCCTCTTGCCACGAAAGGCCCGTCGGCATGATGCCTGCCAGACCAGTTGCCGCACTCCCTGTCCCACCCGCCGCCCCAATGGGGCGCCGGTTCTTCGCGCTGCTTGCGGCCCTCGTCATGGTGGCCGCCGCCTTCCTGGTCGCGGACCCGGCGGCCGGTGCAACGAAGGGGCACGGCCTCGCGGTCGGCGCTCTCCAGACGAACGCCCGGACCGAGCCGCTCGGCATCGCGGGCAACGCCCCGACGTTCAGTTGGAAGTCGACTTCGGGCGCCCGTGGCGTGGTGCAGAGCGCGTACGAGGTCCGGGTCGGCACGAGAGCAGCCGCCGACGACGTGTGGTCCTCGGGGAAGGTCGAGTCGAGCGACCAGCTCGACGTGCGGTACGCCGGGCCGGACTTGGCCTCGCAGACCCGCTACTACTGGCAGGCCAGGGTCTGGGACGGTGACGACCAGGCCGGCGACTGGAGTGCTCCGAGCTGGTTCGAGACCGGCATCCTGGACGCCGCCGAGTGGACCGGCGACTGGATCGGCAAGTCCGCCGGTGGCGAGATGGACAAGTGGACCGACTACACCACAGACGTCGACTTCACCCTCGACAACCTGGCGTTGGGCGTCTACCTGCGTGCGTCGGACACCGCAAACGCGTACATGTGGCAGGTCAGCACCGCCGACGGGACCGCAGTCCCGAAGTTCCGGCCGCACAAGAAGGTCAACGGCGGCTACTCCCTGCTCGGGAACATCCCGATCACGACCCTGACATCCGCCCAACTGCTCACCGGCACACACCACCTGTCGATCACCGTCGACGGCCCCACGATCACCACGAGGCTCGATGGCGCCGAGATCGACAGCCGCACCGATGCCACGTTCGCCAAGGGCTTCATCGGTTTCCGCCAGGACCTCGCCAACGAGGGGCCCGAGACAGCGCACATCCACGCTGTCAAGGTCACCTCGAAGGCCGGCGACGTGCTGTTCCGGACCGACTTCTCCGGGCCCACCAACCCGTTCACCGGCGGCACCCTGACGCCGGACGGCCTGCTCGTGGAGAAGAAGCTCGACGCGATCCTGCGGACCAGCGACAGCAATCTGCCGCTTCTGCGCAAGGAGTTCACCACCGACCCCGACAAGACGGTCGCCCGGGCCAGGGTGTACGCCTCCGCGCACGGCACCTACGAGCTGGAGCTCAACGGCAAGAAGGTCGGCGACCAGTTCCTGGCCCCCGGCGACACCGACTACAGGAAGCGCATCCAGTACCAGACCTATGACATCACCGATCAGCTTGCCAACGGCCGGAACGCGATCGGCGCGGAGCTCGGTGACGGCTGGTGGGCCGGCAAGGTCGGCATGTGGGGCCCCGGCATGTTCGGCAACTCGGTCGGCCTGATCGCGCAGGTGCGCATCGACTACACCGACGGCACCCATCAGGTCATCAAGACCGACGGCACGTGGAAGAGCCATTCGGGTCCATACGTGGCTGCCGACAACATCGACGGTGAGACGTATGACGCAGGGGCCGAACAGCCCGGCTGGGACCGCCCCGCCTACGACGACGCGGCGTGGAACCCTGTCACGGTCGGCGCCTCCGACACCGCCAAGCTGGTGCCGCAGCCCGATGAGCCCGTGCGCGCGACCGGCGAGCTTCCGGCACTCACCAGGACCAGTCCTTCCGCCGGCACTTACGTCTACGACCTCGGCCAGAACATGGTCGGCGTCGCCCGGATGCGTCTGCAGGGCGTCACGGGACAGACCGTCAAGATCCGCTACGGCGAGGTCCTCAACAAGGACGGGAGCCTCTACACCGCCAACCTCCGCGCGGCCAAGGTCACCGACTACTACACGTTCAGCACGAGCGGCACGGTCGTCTACGAACCGAAGTTCACGCAGCACGGCTACCGCTACCTCGAGATCTCGAATGTCACGAGCGCACCCGAACTCGGCGATGTCACCGGCGTCGTCTGGGGTTCCGATCTCAAGGCGACCGGAACGCTGACGACCTCCAACGCGATGCTCAACCAGCTCCAGAGCAACATCTCGTGGGGACAGCGCGGCAACTTCCTGTCGATCCCGACCGACACCCCGGCCCGTGACGAGCGCCTCGGCTGGACCGGCGACATCAACGTCTTCTCGCCGACGGCGAGTTACCTGCGCGACACCCGCGCGTTCCTCGGCAAGTGGACGACCGACCTGCGTGACTCCGCCTATAGCGATGGCAACTACCCGGGCATCGCTCCATCGGTGCCGACGATCGACATGGGCAGTGGCCTCGGTTGGTCCGACTCGGCGGTCACGGTGCCGTACGCGGTATGGCACGCGCAGGGTGACAACGCCATCGTGCGGGACAACTACGCGTCGATGAAGAAGTTCCTCGGCTTCGTGAAGAACGGCGCGGGCGACGACCTCATCGACTCGGCGCGTGGCAACTGGAACGACTGGCTCAACCTCGACGACAACACCGGCACCGATGTCCTCGGCACCGCGTACTACGCCGAAGACGCGCGCATGCTTTCGGAGATGGCGAAGGCGATCGGTGAGGACGCCGACTCGGCGACCTATGCGAAGCTCTCAGCCGATGTGCGCGATGCCTTCACGTCGAAGCTCGTGGCGGCCGACGGCACGGTCCGAGGCGGGAGCCAGACGGCATACGCCATGGCGCTCGGCATGAACCTCGTGACCGATCCGGCGCTGCGCGAGAAGGTCGGCGAGAAGTTCGTCGCCAAGCTCAAGACCAGCGACTACCACCTCACGACCGGTTTCCTCGGAACGCCGTGGCTTCTGCCGGCGCTCAGCAGCATCGGGCGGTCCGACCTGGCCTACACGATGATCCTCAAGAAGGACTACCCGTCGTGGGGCTACGAGATCGAGCACGGTGCCACCACGATGTGGGAACGCTGGAACTCGATCAACCCCGATGGCAGTTTCGGCGATGTCAGCATGAACTCCTTCAACCACTACGCCTATGGCGCGGTCGGTGACTGGATGTATCAGAACATCGGCGGCATCTCGGCGATCAAGGCCGGCTACAAGGAGTCGAAGATCGCCCCGGCCATGGGCGGCGACCTGACCAGCGGCCATGGAACCTACGAATCCGTGTACGGGACGATCGGCTCGAACTGGGAGAAGACCGATCAGGGAATGTCCCTGGACATCACGGTCCCGGTCAACACGACCTCGAGAGTCAGCATCCCGGCCCGAAACATCGAGGCCGTGACCGAGGGCGGCACGCCGATCACGAAGGCCGAGGGTGTCAGCGATGTATCGGTCGGCAAGGGCGTCGTGACGTTCACCGTCGGCTCGGGTTCGTACTCGATCCACTCCGACACCAAGCGCGCCCTGTTCGGCGACATCGTCTCCGAAATCCACAAGACCGACGACCATGCCGACGACCTGGCAACGGCGGGTGACCTCGGTGCGGCGAGCCGCACCCACATCGGTGGGGCACTCGACACCGCGAGCGGCAAGGTCGAGGATGCCCTCGCGGCGGACGTCGCAGGCGATTCAGGTCAGGCGTCGCAGCGGCTGAGCGACGGCGTGGCGACAATCCGTACCCTCAAGTCCTGGCTGGCCGACTCGTCGGTCGACGGACCGGTCAAGAACGACCTGACGACCCGTCTGGAGTCGATCGAGGCGCTGTTCGGCAAGGCGGTCGCCGCGAATCTCGGAATCTCGGTGGTTGTCCCGCCCGTCGCCGAGCCGGGGCTGCCCGGAGCGAGCGTCCCCGGAACGATCGGGATCGCGAATGCCGGTGATGTCGCGATCAGCGATCTGAAGGCCGTCGTGACGGTCGACGACTGGAATGTCGACCCGACCAGCTCGACCAAGGACACGGTCGGAGCGGGCGACAGCGCACAACTGCCGTTCACGGTCAGTGTGCCGAAACACCAGAAGCCCGGCACGTATGACGCCTCGGTCAAGCTGACCTTCACCAGCCAGTACGGGACGTTCACCCTGAACGACTCGACGCCGTGGGTCTCGGTGACGTCGGGCGTTGACATCACCACCGTGACGTCGGCCAACCCGGTCGACGGCTCCGAGGAGAAGGCCACTCTGACCGCGACTGTCGAGAACAACAGCCGCTCCGCCGTGTCGGGCCAGGTCACGGCGGTCCTGCCGGAAGGGTGGAAGACCCCGCCCGCCTCCGACCGGGTCACGATCGAGCCCGGGGCGACCAAGGTCGTCGTACTCCCGCTGTTCCCCGGACTCGAGACCGTCGCGGGTGACCAGGACGCCGAGGTCGACTTCGTCGATGAGGGTGTGACGCTCGCCAGCAAGAACGCGACGATCAGGGTCAACCTCGCGGTACCGCCGACACAGGATGTCCTCGACTACGTCGACTTCGGCAACGCGGCTTCGGAGAATGCCCACGCAATCGTGGCCGCACCGGCCAGCGGGACGAACATCGAAGCCGGCCTCGACCGACGCTATGCGAACTCGGCCAACCCGGGCTCGTGGTACTCGGCCGTGGTGCATGTGACGCCGGGTAAGCCTTTCATGCTCCGCAACCGGGAGACGTTCGACGGCGCCAGGACGAAGAAGTACAACATCTACGTCGACGACACCCTGGTGAAGACGTACATGCTGAAGCGCACCGAGACCGGTATGGGCACGAAGACCTATCAGACGGTCATCGATGATCCCGCCGCGATCGACAACGACGGCACCGTACGGATCAAGTACGAGTTCCCGCTCGATTCCTCGGGCTACTTCGACCCGTCGATCGCTGACAGCTGGGTGCTGCCGGTGTCCGACGACAGCCTGGCTCCGCTGGCCTCCGCGACGGTGACCAGTGCCGCCGCGCCCGGCGACAACGGCTGGTACCGGGGTGACGCCTCCGTGGCCGTCACCGCCGTCGACAACCGGGACACCGCTCCCTCGGTCGAGGTCGGCCGGTCCGCCGGCTGGCAGGCGTACGTCGCTCCGGTCATGGTCAGCGGTGACGGCAAGCACTCGGTCCACTACCGGGCGAAGGACACGGCCGGCAACTCCACCGGTCAGCGGACCGCGCAAATATGGATCGACGGGACCGCTCCCGTCACCCAGCTCGCGGTCACCCGCGGGCCCGGGACGGCGGAGGCAGACCGGGCCACGGTCGGCTTCACCGCCCAGGACACGCTCAGCGGCGTCGCGACGACGACCTACCGGATCGACGGGAGCGCCTGGAAGGTGCTGGCCGGCGAGACTCCCGCGGTCGAGGGCTTCGGCCGGCACACGGTCGACTTCTTCTCCACCGACGTGGCCGGAAACCCGGAGCCGGTGCACTCGGTGGCCGTCGACCTGGCGGACGTGGACACCATCAAGGCCCTGGTCGCTCCCCAGATCGCCGGGACACCGAAGTACGGCTCGGTGCTGACCGCGACCACGGGTTCGTGGAACACCAAGGGCCTGTCGTTCGCCTACCAGTGGCGCCGCGACGGGCATCCGATCGGCGCCGCGAACGCCTCGACCTACCGGCTGGTCCGGGCCGACATGGGGCATCGGCTGTCGGTGACGGTGACCGCGTCCAAGGCCGGAAAGGCTCCGGCGTCGTCGACCTCGGCCGAGACCGCCAGGGTGACCGCGGCGAAGTCTCAGGTCGTCGTCGGCCTCTCCGCGACGTCGGTGAAGAAGAAGCAGTCGGTGACGCTCACGGTCACGGTCTCGACCACGGCGGGCACACCGGGCGGGAGCGTGCTGGTCTACGAGAACGGGCACCGGGTCAAGACCCTCACACTCTCGGCCGGCGGCACCGCCTCGACTGCGCTGACGATGAATCAACGGGGCCTGCGCACCCTGAAAGTGGTCTACGCCGGCGACGCGTCGGTCGAGGGATCCTCCTCCCAGGTGCACGTTCGCGTGCTCTGATCCACGAGCCCCGCCCGATCCACCGCCAGCCGACAGCCGAGCCGAGGAGTCCCCGTGAAGATCGCCCTGCGCGCCCGGTTCGTCACCTTCACTCTGGCAGCGGCCTTCGTCGTGGCGGTGCTTCCCGGCGTGACGCAAGTGGCGCAAGCCGCGTCCGCCGAGCCGACGTCCTGCGGGGACAACGCCGGCTCGGCGGGCTTCCAACGCCCAGCGTCGGATGCCGAAGGCGCTCGCCGTCACGGTGTTGTCGCCGACCGGGCTGAGCAACCACGACGGCTGCCACTTCGGCTGGTCGAACGGCTACAAGCTGTTCGTGGAGCAGGTGGCGGCGCCTCCTCCGCGGCGTATGACGCCGATGACGTGCCCTCGACTGGCGTGACGACTTCGGCGGCGCGCGTAATGGGCCCTCCCTTCATGACGAAGGCCGCCAAAATCGCGGCGGGTGATCAGCTTGTCGGGAGCGCACCGCTCATCCGCTCGCGCCGTACGCCAGGCAGGGGTACCTACCGCGGCACCAGCAATTGCCGCTGTTCCTGACGCCTCGTTCTCATGACGAAGGCTCCCACCGAAGCGGGAGCCTTACATTCCCGCAGGTCAGGGGGCTGATATGAAACTGAGTTCAAGGTGGGACTCTTGGAACACGCCTGAACCGGCGCATGGCCGCCCATCTGCACTCGCTGCTGCCGGGTGTGAAGGTGAACACCGATCCGGAGCCCGGGCCCGACCGGGGCGCCTTCCAGATCAGTTCGGAGCGCTACCGGGCGGAGAAGGGGATCGCCGAGTACGTGCTGCTGGCGCGGTTGACGGCAGGTCAGGAAGCGTGTCCGGTCTTTCTGTTCTGCGGGCAGCAGGCAATCACCAACCAGGCGGCCTCGCGCTATCTGGCCCGCAATTACGAGAAGCTGGCCCGCAAGCACGGCAACACCACCTTCTGTCTGTTGCTGAAGGTGGTCAACTCGCAGGCGTACGGCCCCGATGTGGTGGAGCTCGTCACCGATGTGACGCGGGCGGCGCAGACCCCCGCACCTGCACCGCGCACCTCGCACCTCGCACCGGGCGACGAGCTGAGCCAGGCCGCACAGGGCGGGGAGCCACCGGTCAGACGGTGCAGTGGGCCGGACCGATAACACCGTCGCTGCCGGTCACCTTCACCGCCGCGCTCCGGTCCGCCGTGCGGGCCTGCGCCACCGTGCAGATCAGCTGCTGCCGGGCGACCTCGGAGAGTTCCGTGACGGCGATGTTCACCCGGACCGACACCCCGCCAGGACCCAGGGTCAGACTCAACGCCGGGCGGGTGTCGGGGAGTTCGGTGCGCAGGCCCGTCTCTGCCTCGGCCTTGGTGGGCCCGTCGAAGAGCATGGTGATCGCCTTGTCCGAGACACTCCGCTCCTGGCCCGAGCCTGCGGAGCCGTCTTCCGACGTCAGGGCTATCGGCCGTACGACGGGCATCAGCAGGTTCGCGGACGACGAGGACACGAAATAGAGCAGCGTGCTCTGTTCGTCTCCCGGGGGCACCACCACGATCGCCGGTTCGCCGACCTCGACGACATCCGTCGCCTGTATCCCGCACCCGTTCGCCAGCAGTACGAAGGGAAGCAGGGCGCCCAGCGCGCGAATCCGCCTCACTGCCCCTCCAGTGGCAGCGTAACGGTCAGGACCGCGCCGCCACCGGGCCCGTTCGCCGCGTGCACGCTGCCGCCGTGCAGCCGTACGTTCTCCTGGGTGATCGCCAGGCCGAGTCCACTGCCCGCCGAGCGGGTGCGGGCCGCGTCGGCCTTGTAGAAGCGGTCGAAGATGTGCGGCAGCACGGCGGGGTCGATGCCCGGTCCGTTGTCCGCGACCTGGATCACCAGCCGCTCCGCCGCACCCGGCCGCTCGGTGCGCAGCCGTACGGTGACGGGCTGCGCGCCGTGCCGCAGGGCGTTGCCCACCAGGTTGGCGACGACGACGTCGAAGCGGCGTGGGTCAAGCATCGCCCGTACGCCGTCCGGGAGTTCGGTGCTGACCCGGTCCTCCCAGTGCCGGCCCTGGAGGGTCTTGCGGATCGTCTCGGCGACGTCGACCTCGTCGAGGTGGAGATCGGCGGCCTTCGCGTCGAAGCGGGAGATCTCCATCAGATCCTCGACGAGGGTGGCGAGCTTCCCGGTCTCGGCGCTGATCAGCCGGACGGCCGCCGCGGTGTCGGCGTTCAGCTGGGCGGCGTCCTCGTCGAGTACCTCGGTGACGGCGAGCATCCCGGCGAGCGGGGTGCGCAGCTCGTGCGAGACGTCCGAGGCGAAACGCCTGGCCCGCGCCTCCGCCCGCCGGAGCTCCTCCACCGACTCCTGGAGCTTGGTCGACGACTCGTTGAACGTCCAGGCGAGTTCGGCGAGTTCGTCGGAGCCCTTGACCTCGATACGGGTGTCCAGCTCGCCCCGGCCGATACCGGCCGCGGCCCTGCGCAGATCGCGTACCGGGCGCAGCACGCTGCGGGCGGCGAGCAGGGCCGGCACCAGGGCGACCAGGAGGGCGGGCACGGCGCCGTCGCGGGCCGCGGTGACCATCGCGTTGACATTGGCCTCCTCGGTGGAGAGCGGCATCACGGCGTACAGGACGAGTCCGGTGGGCTGGGGTCCGTCGCCCCGGTCGAAGAGTGCGGGCATCCCGACGGTGAGCCAGGGCTTGCCGCCCTTGACGACCCGCTGGAAGGAGCCGTGGGCGTTCGCCCGGACGGCGTTGCGCAGTGCCGGTGTGATCACGCCGGAGGTGGGCTGGTCCGTCGAGGAGACCTTGATGTTCCCGTATTCGGCGAAGACTCTCCAGGTGTGCGACTGGCCCTCCCTGGCCAGGGTCCGGCAGGTCCGCCGCAGCTGCTCGGTGTCCACCGGCAGGGTCACGGCCTGCTCGCCGATCCGGTCGCGGAACTGGGCGACGGCCGTGTCCTGGGCCTGCTGGAGGATCGCGGAGCGGGCCTCGCGGTAGGTCAGGGTCGCGGTGGTGACGGCGCTGATCGCCGCGACCAGGAGGAAGGCGGCTATGAGGCGGGTGCGCAGTCCGAACCGGGCGGCGAAGAGCTTCATGCGATCGGCCCGAAGCGGTAGCCGAAACCGCGCACGGTCTGGATGTAGCGCGGGCTGCCCGCCACGTCCTCGATCTTCTGCCGCAGCCGCCGCACACAGGCGTCCACCAGGCGTGCGTCTCCGTGGTAGCTGTGCTCCCAGACGTATTCGAGGAGCTGCTGCCTGCTGAAGACCTGCTCGGGCGAGGCCGAGAGGTGGAGCAGCAGCTTCAGTTCGGAGGGCGCGAGCAGGAGGCGCCGCCCCGACTTGGCGACCGAGAGCCCGGCGCGGTCGACGGCCAGTTCGCCGTGGAATTCGACGCCGCCGCGCCCCGCCGGTTCGGCGAGCCGGCGCAGCACGGCACGGATCCTGGCCTCGATCACTTCGGTGCGGGCGGGCTTGACGATGTAGTCGTCGGCACCGGCCTCAAGACCGACGACCACGTCGAAGTCGTCGCCGCGGGCCGTCAGCATGATGATCGGCAGCTGGCTGGTCTCCCGTATCCGCCGGCAGACCTGGACCCCGTTCATTCCGGGGAGCATCAGATCCAGGAGCACCAGATCGGGCCGGAACTCCCCCAGTGCGGCCAGCCCTTCCTCGCCGGTCTCGACGGCCCGCAGCTCATGACCGCGCCGCCGCAGCCCCAGCTCGACCCCTTCGCGTACGGAGGGGTCGTCTTCGATCAGCAACACGCGCGGCATGGCATCAGTATCCCAGCGATCAAGGAATGGATTCGGACCGGTGGCCGGAGTGCGTGCCGGGGGCTCAGGCCCGGCGCAGCCGCCCCCGGCCGGCCGCGATGGCGGCGCTGATCTCCCGCAGCCGCAGCGGCCGTGCCAGCAGCGCCACGGTGAGCAGGAGTACGACACCCCCCGCCCCCACGGCGGCGAAGTCCCCGGACCCCGAGCAGGCGCGAGCGGCCAGGTACCCCAGCAGTCCGGCGGGCGCACATGCCACGACCAGCCGGAACTGGGCCCACAGCCCTGGCGAGCGCAGCAGCGAGGGCCGGGCCGCGTCACTGCCGGACAGCCTGCGGTGCAGTACGTACGCGGTGACGCCGAAGCCCGCGAACAGTGCCACGGAGTAGGCCCCGGCCATGCCGGTCACGGCCCAGCGGACCGGGAGCAGCAGATACGCGGCCACACAGAGCCCGGCGTCGAGAGCGGCGATCACCAGGTTGAGGAAAAACGGGGTGCGGGTGTCGCTCATCGCATAGAACGCGCGGGAGAGCACGTACTGCCCGGAGTAGGCGATCAGTCCGGGCGCGAACGCCATCATCATCCCCGCCATGACCGCGATGTCCGCGTCGCCGGCGCGCCCGTATCCGTACACGGCTCCCATCACCCAGGGCGCGAGCGCGAACAGCAGGGCCACAGCGGGGACCACGGCCGCGGCCGAGGTGCGCAGGGCGTAGGAGACGTCGCGCCGCACTGCGGTCAGATCGTTGTCGGCGGCCGCCCGGCTCATCCGGGGCATCAGCGCGGTGACGAGCGAGACGGTCACGATGCCGTGCGGCACCACCCACAGCTGAAAGGCGTAGCTGTACGCGGTGTAGCCCACGCCGCCCGGCACATGCTGTTCGGCGGCGTGCTGGCCGGTGGCGGTGGAGAGCCGGGTGACCACCCAGTAGGCGAGCTGGTTGGTCAGCACGAGCATGACGAGCCAGCCGGCCGCGCGCAGCGGCCGGGTGAGTCCGCTGCCCCGCCAGTCGAACCGGGGCCGCCAGCGGAACTCCGCGGCGCGCAGCGCGGGCACCAGGGCGAGCGTCTGCACGGCGATCCCCGCGGTGGTCCCCCAGCCGAGCCATTGGGCCTGCGCGGGGGTCAACGTGCCGTCGGAGCCTGCCGCGACGGACAGATGGATCCCGAACACCGCGATGATGACGACGTTGTTGAGGACCGGTGTCCACATCATCGCGCCGAACCGGTCGCGGGCGTTGAGGACTTGGCCCAGGAGGGTGAACAGTCCGTAGAAGAGGATCTGCGGCAGGCAGTAGCGGGCCAGGGCGATGGTGAGTTCGGCCTGTTCGCCGTGGTAGTCGGGGGCGTAGACCGAGACGATCCATGGCGCCCCGAGGACCGTGAGCGCGGTGAGAGCGAGAAGTCCGATCGTGCAGAGGGTGAGCAGCCGGTCGGTGTACGCGGCTCCGCCGTCGGCGTGGTTCCTGGCGGCCCGCACCAGTTCGGGGACGAAGACGGCGTTGAGCGCACCGCCGATGAGCAGTGTGTAGAGGATGTTGGGCACGGTGTTGGCGACGTTGTACCCGTCGGCCTGGAGTCCGGTGCCGAGCGCGGCGACGACGACCGCCGAGCGTATGAAGCCGGTCGCCCGGGAGACGATGGAGCCGGACGCCATGACGGCGCCGCTGCGCAGCACCGAGCGCGGCCCCCGTTCCGCGGCCTTCGGGGCGGCCGCCTCGGTGGCCGTCATCGGCGCGCCAGGTACGCCTGGAACGCGCGGTACAAGGTGTTGTTGGCCGCTCCGCCCACCGATGTCTCCCACTCTCCGAGGGTCTCGACGACCTGACCTCCGGTGCCGAGCTTCCAGCGGAGCAGCCCGAAGGGGCGGTCGTCCGGGTCAAGGGTGGAGGGTACCCCGCGCATGTCGTACACATCGGCGCCGAGCGCATGGGCGTCCAGCATCATCTTCCATTGCAGCGCGTTGCTGGGACGGACCTCGCGGCGGTGGTCGGCGGAGGCGCCGGTCTGGTACCAAACCCGCCGACCGGTGCTGATCATGGTGTGGGCGGCCAGGATCTCGCCCTCGTGGACGGCGAGATACAGCTTCATCCGGCCGGGGTGTTCGGTGTTGAGCACGGCGTACTGCCGCTGGTAGTACGCCAGGGAGCGGCCGAGCCGGAAGCCGTCGCGTTCCTCCGTGATCCGCAGCAGGCGGTGGAATTGCGGCAGTTCGGCCGCACCGCCGACAATGATCCGCACCTCGGCCTTCCGGGCCCTTCGGACATTGCGGCGCCACTCCTGGTTGAGTCCCGACCACAGCTCCTCGGGGGTGCGTCCGGCGAGCGGCACCTGGAAGACATGGCGCGGCTGTGCGTCGGCGTCCCCTCCCCCGTCGCCGCCGCAGCGGCGCCAGCCGCGGGCCCTGAGCCGTTCGGCCACGGCGGTGCCGAGCGGGTCCACCTCGGTCGCGAGGACGTCACCGACCGTGCGGCCGGGGCCGGTGGCCGCCTTGAGCCGGGCCGCGTCCCAGCGGCGGTACGCCGGTGACGGACCGATCCGTACGGCGAAGGCCCCGGCCTTGCGCAGGTGCGCCATGAGCGGGCGCAGCCAGCGGTCGATGCCGGGGTCCGCCCAGTCGGCCACCGGGCCCTCGGGCAGATAGGCGAAGTACTTGCGGGTTCCCGGGAATTGCCGGTAGAGCACCAGCGCGGCCCCGGCCCAATCGCCCGAGCCGCTGTGCCAGCCGACCGTTTCGGAGGTCCACTGGTCCTTCACCGAGGCCCAGGACGGGTACTGCAGAAAGCTCGCCTCAGTGCGGGTGGAGACGAAGGCCCGGTGCTCGGCGGCGGTCAGGCTGCGTATCCGTAGCTCGTGGTCGTGGCTGTGGTCTCCGGTCGCGAGCAGCGCTGACATGGTCGTGGCCCTCCCTGGTCCGCCCCGTTGTCGGCTCCTCGGGGCTGCACAGGATGCTCACAGCGGTCCGTGACGGAGCCGAGCGGCGAATGTGACCGGACCATGACCGTTGCGCTGCGGTCCATGTCACACAGGAGATTTCCCGGTTTTCGGCCGATTTGCGGAACCTATCGTCGGGTGAACACCTCTCCACCGACGAGAAGCAATGCCTTGGAGGTTTTTCCGTTGATCTCTGCACGTCGGCGCATACGCCGTGCCGCCCCGGCCGTCCGCCCGGTCCGGCTCACCCTGATCGCCGGTACCGCGGTGCTCGGCGCCGCGCTCACCGCCTGTTCCGGCGCCCCGGCGTCGGACTCGGGCAAGGGTGCGGCCGGGGTCGCACCGGCGCACGACACCAAGATCTCGGTGAACCTCCAGGGCGCCGGCGCCACCCCCGGGAAGCCGGTGCAGGTGACGCTCGCCGCCGGAAGGCTCAGGGCGGTCACGGTGAGCGCGGCCGAGGGGGACGCGCTCACCGGCCGGATATCCGCCGACGGGAGGACCTGGACGTCGGACCGGGTGGCCGCGCCCGGCACCACGTACAGCGTCGAGGCGAAGGACACCGAGGGCGGCAGCGACAGGGCCGGATTCACCACCGCCGGGGCCGACAAGGTCAACAAGCTGACGCTCGCCCCCGGCAAGAACACCACGGTCGGCATCGCCCAGCCGCTGTCGGTCGTCTTCGACAACCCGGTGAAGGACAAGGCCGCGGTCGAGAAGGCCCTGAAGGTCTCCACCTCGAACAACACCGAGGGCTCCTGGGGCTGGCTGCAGGACTACTCCGGCAGGGACCGCGTCGACTGGCGGCCCGAGGAGTACTGGAAGCCCGGCACGAAGGTCACTCTCGACGCCGATCTCAACGGCATCGACTCGGGCCCCTCCGGCGGCTGGTTCGTCCGCGACTACACGACCACCTTCACGATCGGCGCGAACCAGGTGGTCAAGGTCGACCTCGACCGCCACCGGCTGGCGCTGAAGCGGGACGGGAAGACCGTCATGGACGTGCCCATGTCGGCCGGCACCCCCGGCGGCGAGAAGGCGTCGTGGCGCGGCACGGCCGTGCTGATGTCCAAGGAGGGCACGATCAACATGCGCTCCGAGACGGTCGGCCTGGGCGACGCCTACGACAAGATGGTCGACTCGTCGATGCGGCTGACCTGGTCGGGGATGTACGCACACGCGGCGCCCTGGAACGCCGCCTACTTCGGGGTGGCCAACCACAGTTCGGGCTGCGTCGGGATGAGCGATGCCAACGCCGCCGCGCTGTACCAGCGGGTGCGGGTCGGCGACCCCTTCGAGATCAGCGGCGCGGACGCCAAGGGCACGGTCGCGGAGGGCAATGGGTACGGGGCGTGGAATGTGACGTGGTCCGACTGGCAGGCGAAGAGCGCGCTGAAGTGAGTGGCAGTCCGAGAAGTACGCCTCGCCGCAGCACATCCGGGGCGGGGCCGGGTTCCACACCGCGCTGACCGGCAACAAGGAGAGCGGCACCTTCGTCGCACATCTCCACGACGAAGGGCCGCTCGGCCTCGGCAACCTGGTCAGCCACAAACCGACCGGCGCACAGCTGACCTTCTCCTCACGCACGGCGGACCCGTCGTACGTGTCCGTTGCCTTGCGCGAGAAGTGATCACCGGCTGCTGCCGGGCGGGCACTGCTCCTCGGGGGCCGCTTCGCAGCGGTCCCGGCTACTGCACTCCCGGCAGCAGCGTTCCTGGTCCGGCCGGTGCGACCTCCACGGCCTTCGTCTTCGGATTGCGCCGCTCCCGCTTGGCCACCCAGGTCGCGAACCAGGAGAGCAGCATGCACATCCCGATGTAGATCGGCGAGATCACCATCACCACGGGGATGAAGGGGAGATCGTAGTCGAGGTTGGAGGCGATGAGTTTGCCCGCGTGGAGGAATTCCTCGTAGGTGATCAGATAGCCGAGCGAGGTGTCCTTCAGCGCCACCACCAACTGGCTGATGATGGTGGGCAGCATGGCCCGCACCGCCTGAGGGGCCAGTACGAACGTGGTGACCTGCGTCTTGCGCATTCCCAGGGCGTACGCGGCCTCGCGCTGCCCGCGGTCCACCGAGTTGATCCCGGTACGGAACACCTCGGCGAGCACCGAGCCGTTGTACAGGGTCAGACCGGCGACCAGGGCCGGCAGCGGCTGCACCTTCAGGGCCACGAAGATGAAGAAGATCATCACCAGTACGGGCATGGCCCGGAAGAACTCGACCAGCAGCGTCGAGACCCAGCGCACGAACCGGTGGTCGGAGAGCCGCCCGACGGCGAGCACCGCCCCGAGCACCAGCGAGAGCACCGCGGCGTACGCGAACGCCTTGAGGGTGTTGCCCAGCCCGCGCAGCAGCAGCTCCTGGATGCCCTTGTACTCGAAGGGTGTCCACTTGGCGCTGGTGAACTGATCGGTGTCGAAGAGCAGATAGAGGACCCAGCCGATCAGGGCGAGGATCAGGGCCGTCGAGACGATCCCGTACACGCGGTGGCGTTTACGGGTGACGGGGCCCGGGATGTCGTAGAGCGCGGTGGCGGGCGGCGCGGTGCGGGTGGTCATCGGGCGACTCCCCAGCGCTTCTCCAGCACATTGAAGAGCGCACTGATGGACAGGGTGATGATCAGGTAGCCGACGGCGATCCAGACGAAGGTCCAGATGATGCTGTAGCCCAGCTCGTTGAGCGTCTTGTAGGTGCCGAGCAGCTCGGTGACGCTGAACGCCCCGGCGATCGCCGAGTTCTTGGCGAGGGCGATCAGCGTCGAGCCGATCGGCGGGATCACCGAGCGGAACGCCTGGGGCAGCACCACGGCGTTCAGTGTCTGGCCGAACGTCATGCCGAGGCTGCGGGCCGCCTCGCCCTGCCCCGTCGGCACGGTGTTGATACCGGAGCGCAGCACCTCGCAGATGAACGCAGAGGTGTAGCAGCCGAGCGCGAGGACCGCGAAGACCTTGAAGGGAAGCACCAGGCCGAAGCGCGGCAGTCCGAGGAGGACGGCGAAGAAGAGCAGTGTCAGCGGGGTGTTGCGCAGCACCGCCACCCAGACCGTACCGAGCGCCCGGAGCGAGCCGACGGGCGCCACCCGGAAGGAGGCCATGAGGAAGCCGAGGAGCAGGGCCAGGATCGAGGAGTAGACGGTCAGCTCGACCGTGCCGAGGAAGCCCTTGCCGTAGAGCGAGAAGTTCTCTGTGAGTACGTCCATGGTGCCCGCCCTCTCAGGTCGCCGGGTAGCGGTCGATGGGCGGCGGCGTCGGCGCGGGTACTCCGGACAGGCCGAGCGTGGCCTCGAACGCCCTCTTCCAGTTGCCGTTCTTCTCGTTGGCCTCCAGGGCGTCGTTGAGTGCGAACCGCAGCGCGTTGTCGCTGCGCGGGACGCCGATGCCGTATGGCTCCTCGGAGAACGGCTTGCCGACCACCTTCAGCTCCTTGGGTGCCTTGGCGGCGAAGCCCAGCAGGATCGCGTCGTCGGTGGTGACGGCGTCGACCTGGTAGGTCAGCAGGTTGTCGACGCAGATCGAGTACGTGTCGTAGGCGACCAGGACCGCCTTCGGGTAGTCGGCGGCGATCCGCTGGTACGGCGTCGATCCGGCCGCCGAGCAGACCGTCTTGCCGGCCAGGTCCTGCGGGCCGTTGATGTCGTGCTCGTCGGTGCGCACGAGCAGCGACTGCCCGGCCATGAAGTAGGGCCCGGCGAAGCCGACGAGCTTCTTGCGCATGGCGTTGATGGTGTAGGTGCCGACGTAGTAGTCGACCTGCCCGTTCTGCAGTGCCGTCTCGCGGTTGGCGGAGGCGATGGTCTTGAAGCGGATCGTCTTCGGGTCGAAGCCGAGCGAGGCCGCCATCATTCTGGCGATCTCGATGTCGAAGCCGGAGTAGACGCCCGTGGCCGGGTCCTTCTCACCGAGATAGGGCTGGTCCTCCTTGGCCCCGACCCGGAGGTATCCGCGCTTCTTGGCCTTCGCCCAGGTCGGTGATTCGGGCAGCCGGAAGCCGGTGTCGACCTTGTACACCGGCAGCTGCTCGGGCTTCGGGCCCTTCACCGGCGGGCTGCCCTCCTTGCCGCACCCGGCGGCGAGCACGGCCAGCAGGAGACCGGCGCAGGCGGCCAGAACTCTTCTCGTACGCAACACGGAAGTCCCCGTCAGTGCTTGAGGATCTTGGACAGGAAGTCCTTGGCGCGTTCGCTCTCCGGAGCCGTGAAGAACGACTCGGGAGTGCGGTCCTCGACGATGCGGCCGTCGGCCATGAAGACCACGCGGTTGGCGGCGGAGCGGGCGAAGCCCATCTCGTGCGTGACGACGACCATGGTCATGCCGTCCCGGGCGAGCTGTTGCATGACCTCCAGCACCTCGTTGATCATCTCCGGGTCGAGCGCCGAGGTGGGTTCGTCGAAGAGGAGCGCCTTGGGGTCCATGGCGAGGGCGCGGGCGATGGCGACCCGCTGCTGCTGGCCGCCGGAGAGCTGGGCGGGGAGCTTGTCGGCCTGCGAGGCGAGTCCGACCCGCTCCAGCAGCTCGCGCGAGCGCCGGTCGGCCTCGTCCTTCTTCCGTTTGCGGACCTTGAGCTGGGCGAGCGAGACATTGGCCAGTACGGTCTTGTGCGCGAACAGGTTGAACGACTGGAAGACCATGCCCACTTCGGCCCGCAGCTGGGCCAGCCCCTTCCCCTCCTCGGGAAGCGGTCTGCCGTCGATCGCGATGTGACCCGACTCGATCGTCTCCAGCCGGTTGATGGTCCGGCACAGCGTCGATTTCCCGGAGCCGGAGGGGCCGATGACCACCACCACCTCCCCGCGGCCGACGGTGAGATTGATGTCCCGCAGTACGTGCAACTGCCCGTAGAACTTGTTGACGTCCCGCAGCTCGATCAACGGATCGACGGCCATACGCTGCCCCACCCACTTGTCGCTATGTCGAGGTCAGCGCAAACTATCCAGCGCGAAAAGGGACTTCGCCGTCGACACGCACACGTGGGGCACAAGGCGTCTTATCTGGTTTTGGCGAAAGCCCTACCCCTCGGCCGACTCTGCATACACCTGTGAGAGCTCGGGGCTGCCGGCCATCGCCCAGTCCAGTCCGGCCTCGACGACATCGATCTCCCGCCCCGAGGAGAGCCGCACCACGGGCTGCCCGCTCGGCCAGATGTTCCAGACGGCACCGGGGACATTGCGCACCAGGACCGTGCCCAGGTACAGCCCCGCGTCGTTACCCAGCCAGGGCAGCTCCTCGGGGTCGTCGCGCCAGCGCGGCGGCAGCTGGTCGAGAGCCGCCAACGAGGCCGGGCTGTCGTCGAGTTCGAGCCCCCGCTGCCCCGCCCGGACCCGCAGCAGCTCGCACTCGGCAAGGAGCTGGGCCACGCCCTCGGGATCACCCGCGACGGCGGCGGCGAGCCCCGCCCCCCGCGTACCGTCGTGACGCTTACGCCAGTTGTCCAGGAAAGGGATGTTCATACCACTCAGGGTCGCATCCCAGGCGTGTTACGCACCATAGGGCGCGCGGCCTGTCGTTCGAGTGCTGAACCGGGCGCGAGCGGATCCGGGCTGGTAGGTTCGCGATCATGTCCAGCCCCGAGTCCGACAGAGGCTAGCCACCGGTCCGCCGGTGGCTGATCCGCTGTCGCACTGATCCCGCACGGCCGAGCGACGGCTGTGGGATCGATGCTGCCGGACCGCCGCCGCGGGACCACCGCGGTGTGGGCCGCGTTTTCCCGTATGCGCTCGTGCGCGAATTCTCCGGCTCGGGCGTCTGCCGGGGCGTCGAGTCGTCGAGCGCCCCGTGAGCTCCGTGAGTTCCGTAAGTTCCGTGAGTTCCGTCCGGGACACCCCGGACGTTCTTCCGTGTTGCCGCCCGCCATGACGGGCGGGCGCGGCCCACATCCCCTGTCCGGTCCACTCATCAGCCGTCCATGGGGTTCCTTCATGCCATTTGCTGTCTACGCGCTCGGGCTCGCCGTCTTCGCCCAGGGCACGTCCGAGTTCATGCTGTCCGGTCTGGTCTCGGACATCGCCGCCGACCTCCATGTGTCCATTCCGGCCGCGGGGCTGCTGACCTCGGCCTTCGCGGTCGGGATGGTCGTCGGGGCGCCGCTGATGGCACTCTTCAGCCGGAACTGGCCGCGCCGCCGTGCCCTGTGTTTCTTCCTCTGTGTCTTCAGCGCCGTCCATGTCGTCGGCGCGCTCACCCCAAGCTATGGAGTGCTTCTCGCGACGCGGGTCGTCGGGGCGCTGGCGAACGCCGGATTCTGGGCGGTGGCCCTGGTGACCGCGTTCTCCCTGGTCGGGCCCGGGGCCCGGGCACGCGCGACGTCCGTGGTGGTCGGGGGCGTCACCCTCGCCTGTGTGGCCGGGGTGCCCGCGGGGGCTGCGCTGGGCGGGCACTGGGGGTGGCGGTCGGCGTTCTGGGCCGTGGCCCTCGTCTGCGTACCGGCCGTCGTCGTGATCGCCAGGACGATTCCGGGGGCGCGGCCACGGTCCGTCCCCGCGCCCGCGCGCGAGGAGCTGCGGGCCCTGGCCCGTCCGCGGCTGCTGCTGACCCTGCTGACCAGCGCCCTCGTGCAGGGGGCCACGTTCTGCGCGTTGTCCTACGTCGAACCGCTGGCCACCCATGTCACCGGCCTCGGTGCCGCCTGGGTGCCCGCTCTGCTCGCGCTGTTCGGTCTCGGCTCGTTCGTCGGGGTCACCGTCACCGGCCGGATCATCGACGCACGGCCGGTCGCCCTCACCGCGGCCGGTCTGGTCGCGCTGGCCGCCGGGTGGACCGGGTTCGCGCTGACCGCAGGGAGCCCGGTCGCGACGGTCGTACTCGTACTCGTCCAGGGAATGCTCGCGTTCGGCACCGGTACGGCGCTGATCTCATGGGTGTTCCGGCTGGCGGCGGACGCACCGACCCTGTCCGGCTCGTTCGCCACGTCCGCGTTCAATGTGGGCGGCGCGCTCGGCCCCTGGTTGGGCGGGCTCTCGATCGGTGCGGGGTTCGGCTTCCGGTCGCCTCTGTGGGTGAGCGCGCTGCTGATGGTGCCGGCGCTGGGCGCTGCCGGGGCGTCATGGGCCGTGCACCGGGCCGCCGACCGGAGCGGGGACGGGGTCCTTGCGGTGTGACAGCCGGTGGATGGTGCCCCGCCCGGCGCTGAACGGGCGGGGCCGTCCTGGTCACAGCAAGCAGCCAGCAAGCGGGATAAGGACATGAACCACCGTAGCGGCGACCACTGACACCAGGATCTGCCCGCACACACGATGAGGGGGTCCGCAGTGGCCGAGGACCATGGCACGGTCGTCCACCGGCGGGGCGGCCGGGTGCCGGGGGCGACGGCTCGTCAGATGTCGAGGTCGACGACCACCGGGGCGTGGTCGGACGCGCCCTTGCCCTTGCGCTCCTCTCGGTCCACATAGCTGTCCCCGACCGCCGCGGCGAAGGGCGCGTTGCCGTAGACGAGGTCGATCCGCATGCCCTTGTTCTTCGGGAAGCGCAGCTCCCGGTAGTCCCAGAAGGTGTACGGGCGGTCGTACTTGAGCGGGCGCGGCATGACGTCGGACAGGCCCTCCTCGCGCAGTGCGGCAAGGGCGGCGCGCTCGGCGGTGGTGACGTGGGTCGCGCCCTCGAACAGCGCCGGATCCCAGACGTCCTCATCGGTCGGGGCGACATTGAAGTCGCCCAGGACCGCGAACGGCTGCGCGCCCGCGGCATCCGCGGCGACGGCCTTCTGCAGGGCCTCGAACCAGCGCAGCTTGTACGCGTAGTGCGGGTGCTCGATCTCGCGGCCGTTGGGCACGTACACCGACCAGACGCGGACCGGGCCGCAGGTCGCGGAGATCGCCCGGGGCTCCTGCACGCCTTCGTACTCGGGGCCGCCGGGCAGCCCCTTGACGACGTCGGACAGGCCGGCCCGGGAGACCAGCGCGACCCCGTTCCATCGGCCGGTGGCGTTGACCGCGGACTCGTAGCCCAGCTCACGGAGTTCATCCGCCGGGAACTGCTCCTGCGAGCACTTGGTCTCCTGGATGCACAGCACATCCGTGCCGGTGCTCTCCAGCCAGGCCAGCACCCTCGGGAGCCGGGCGGTGATCGAATTGACGTTCCAGGTGGCGATGCGCATGTACGTAAACCTAGCGGCTCCCACCGACAGTCGCCGGACCGGCGGCGGTCACAGGCCGGTCGAGTCCCCGGGCGTCAGCCGAGTGTGCTCGGCGCCGCCGAGGCTGCCGATCTGGTTGTCGTAGACCGGGCGGGCCAGATCGGCGAGCAGCGCGTCGTGGATGTCGATCGCGCGGCGCGGCTTGACCTCGCGTACGTAGTCGATGACCTCGGAGATCTTGTTCCAGGGGGCCATCACCGGGAGCATCAGGGTGTCGACCGGCCGGTCGGGGACCGTGAGCGCGTCGCCCGGGTGGAAGAGCGAATCGTCCACCAGGAAGCCGATATTGGTGATCCGCGGGATGTCCGGGTGGATCACCGCGTGCAGCTCGCCGTGCACCTGTACGTCGAAGCCCGCCGCCACGAAGGTGTCGCCGTGGCCGACGGTGTGGACGCGGCCGGGGAAGGCAGCGGAGAGCTGGTCGGCGACGCTGCGCAGGGTCCAGATCTCGGCGCCCGGATTGGCCTCCATACCGGAGCGCAGCCGCGCCTCGTCGAAGTGGTCGAAGTGCTCGTGCGTCACCAGGATCGCGTCGGCGCCGACGGCGGCGTCCTGCTCCGAGAGGCCGCCGGGGTCGATGACGAGCGTCCGGCCGTCCTTCTCCAGACGGACGCAGGAGTGTGTCTTCTTGGTCAGTGTCAGGTGCATGGGGTTCACGGTGTTCATGCGCCCCATCCTGCTACGGGCAGGGCGTCGTTTCTTCCTGAATCACCGTCCGGGCGATCGAGAAGGCGGCGCTCGCGGCCGGCACACCGCAGTACACGGCGGTCTGCATCAGCACCTCCTTGATCTCGGCCGGGGTGAGGCCGTTGCGCAGGGCGGCCCTGACGTGCGCGGCCAGGCTCTCCAGATGACCGGAGGTGACCAGCCCGGTGAGCGTGACACAGCTGCGGGTGCGGCGGTCCAGACCCTCCCTGGCCCACACCTCGCCCCAGGCGTAGCGCGTGACCAGTTCCTGGAAGTCGCCGGTGAATTCGTCGGAGGCGGCCATGACCCGGTCCACATGGGCATCGCCCAGCACCTCGCGGCGCACCTTCATGCCGAGCTCGTACGGGTCGGCGCGTCCGGTGGCGCCGGGCTCGGGCCGGGGCGCGGCGGCGGTGATCTCCGCGATGGGCAGCACGGGGGCGGAGAGCTGTGGGGCGAAGGGCGGGACGGGGATGGCGGCGAGGGTGTCCTGCCAGGCAGCGGAGAAGTGCGTGAGGAGCAGATCGGTGACGGCTGCGGGCTGCTCGACCGGGGCGAGGTGGGAGGCGCCGGGGACGAGGGCGAGCCGGGCGTCCGGTATGCCTGCGACCAGGGTACGGGCGTCACCCGGACCGGTGACCCGGTCCTCGGCGCCGACCAGGACGAGGGTCGGGACGGTGATGCGGCCGAGTTCGCCGCGGATGTCGAAGGCGGCGAGGGCCTCGCAGGCGGCTATGTAGCAGCCGGGGTCGGTGGTGCGGACCATCTGGACGGCCCACTCGACGATGGCGGGCTGAGCGGCGGCGAAGCCGGGGGTGAACCAGCGCTCCGGTGCGGTGCGGGCCATCGGCTCCAGGCCGTTGGTGCGGACGACGACCCCGCGCCGACGGAATTCGTCGGCGCTGGCGAACCGGGGCGAGGCGGCGACCAGGGCCAGCGAGGCGACCCGGTGCGGATGGCGCAGCGCGAGGTCGGCACCGATCGCGCCGCCGATGGAGCAGCCCGCGTAACCGAAGCGCTGGACGCCGTGCCCGTCCAGGGTGGCGAGCAGCCGGTCGGAGAGTTCACTGACGGCGGTCGCGGGGTGGGCGGGGGCGCCGCCGTGTCCGGGGAGGTCGAAGCGGAAGACTCTCCAGTGCTGGGTGAGCTCCGGTATCTGCCGGTCCCACATGTGCCAGGTGGTACCGAGATACGGGCCCAGAACCAGGGTCGGTGCGTCCTCTGGCCCGTCAAAGCGGTATTGCAGGGTGTTCGGTGGTGTCTCGCTCACCCGTCCGACCCTCTCATCTCTCACGAGATCTCACACGACCGACCCCAACCTAACGACTGCCGCTTGTCCCGCTTGCGTCAGGTTGGCACCGCTGGGGGCGCGAACGTTGCGATAGGAGACGTCCTGCGGCGGGCCCTGGCGTCCGTGTCGGCAGCCAGCCACCAGCCCGGACTACGGGTGGGCCGATGCGCTGCCCCGTCGGGCGGGCCGCACCGAGCGACCGGCGACGAGATCGTGGAGGCACCAGGTCGGCCGGGAAACTCCCCCAGAGCAGTGGGAGTCCGAACCGCGACGGGAGAGCCTCCTTGAACATCGCTGTGTCCATCGGCTTGATCTTCACGTCCCGCCGTTGCTCTCTTCAAGGTCCTGGCAGCAGGTGAAGGTCTCGAACCCGCACTCCCAGATCGTGGATGCGAGCTGCTCGTCGATCTGGACGCGGAGGCTGCCCAACCGGACGAGGACGGTGGGGTGCGAACCTGCGGATGGCGTCATTGCAGGCGCACGGAGGCGGGCTCGGAACGCCTGCACGATGGACGCGTGCCGGGCCGCCCGCAGGATGGCCTCCTCTGTCATCCGCCGATGTTCGCGACGTGAAGTGGGAGGCAGGGATGCGCTCGACCCAGCCACCCCCACCACGGGATCGGCACCTGCTCACATTGAGCAGGTGCCGATCGGACGGGTGCGCGGAATGCACTCCTTGTGCTGGGGCGGCGGTTCGGCGGAAGCGGCGTGGAGCTCCCGCAGCACTTGGCGTGAGCCGGGAGCGTCGGGCGGTCGGCATCGACGCGAGGCGGCACATTGGTGGTCGGCCCCGGCCCTGGCCTCCCTGCTTCCCTCCTCACCCTTGCGGGGAAGGCCGGGGATCCATCGTGCGAGAATCCCTCAGCCGGTTCCGGATGCACTGCTTCCGGCGGCCATCGCACTGGGAGAAAAGCACATGCGTACCACCGCAGTCAGAGTCAGACGGGCAGCGGCGGCCGCTGCATGGGTCGTTCTCATCTCCGGATGCGGTGGCGGCGTCGGGGGCTCCGCCCCGACCGCCGCTGTATCGTCCGCATCCTTCTGCCAGAAGGCGGTGCATGCGGATCTGGATGCGGCCATCAAGGCTGCTGGGCTGCCCGGAGGAAGGACAGAGACGGGATTCAAGGGCTCCCGTCCGACCCGCCCGGTAGCCACTGACAAGGATCGGAAGCTGGCCACCCTCGTGCCTCGACTGACACCGTGCGTGGCCTCTTGGACGTCCAATGCGACGTGGAGTTCCGCCGGGACCGACCCTGCCAAGCTACGCCGACAGCTCGACACCGTGCTCTCGGGCCTCGCGGCGCGAGGTTGGAAAGAGACGCGGCCTTCCGAGGAAGCGCCACTCAGAGGGGGCGGTACGTACTTCATGGCTACGTACAAGAAGCAGGGATGGATCCTCAACGCCCGGCACAGCAGGATGCAGTCCTTGAATCAGTCCAATGTCATGATCACAGAGGAAGCATGCTTCGGCAGGCTTACGGACGAGGAGCTGGCCCTCGTTGACGACGACTGACGAGCTCGTGCGCAGCCATTAGGTGGTCGGGGGCTTCGGTGCGGTGCGGCTCGGTGTTCACGTCTTTCGCGCCGAGTTCAGACCCATGGCGTGTGTGCCGCATGGGGCGACGTCCGCACGCACCGAGTGCCGGACCCGCGCCCGGCGGCGGGTGACTCCGCGGCCCGGGCCGAGTTGCCGGCCTCAGCGCGCCATAGGCTCCTCACTACCTGCCTGAGCAGCAACAGCAGCCTGCCTTGCGGCCGGTATGTGCTGGAGTGGCCCAGTTGGACCCACAGGCCCCGCCCGCCTCGAATCCGCGCTCACCTGCTCGTGGCACGGCACTGGCGCAAGCGCAGCGGCCAGCCCCTTTGTACGCAGGGGAGAGAGCGAGCTCAGTCGCTGGTTGCCCTGAGGTGCTTGGAGCCCTTGCGTCCGTCGGCGAGCGCATCGCAGAGTTCGGCAGGCTGCGGCCATACGCCGCGATTGAACCCAGCGGGCCTTGTCCCTCTCACGACGACAGGTCCGGCACTGCCGGAACCCTTGAGAGCCCAGGTACGTGTTCTCCGGCGTGTACTCGTGACCGTGTCGGCAGTGGGTCTTCCAGGCGCGCGCCCTCTCCCAGTCCCTACGAGCAAGAGCTTCCTCCTTGGTCACGGCTTCCAGGTGGTTCGGGTTGCAGCATCGCTTGTGGTGGCGCTGACGAGGCTCGGCATGACTCACCCCGAAGCCTTCCGGGATCTCGCCCACCAGCAGCCGGACTCCGAATCCAGCTCGATCTTGCTGGCCTACGGCTCGGCAAGTCGCTCGGCTGGTGGACCACGTGGCTCTTGCTCGCCCCTCCGTCGCTACCCGCACTGCCCCGCCCCGCCGGCTGACAACCCAACCCGTCCCGCCCGCCCACGACCCGAGGAACCCGGAGAACCCGGCCACCGCGACGGGACTCCGCCATACCCAGAAGCCGAAAGGGCCGCCACCGCCGACGTCACCCCACCACAACCGAAACGGCGAGGCCAGGGCGACAATGCCTTGGCGGGCCTCATTTGACCCCGGCCCCGGCTACAGCCGCACCCTCACACGCACGGGCCTTCGGAACGCCGGAAGGCAGGTCTTCTTCGGCCCAGACGACTTTGCCGCGCGATGCCGAGCGAGTGCCCCATCTGCGGGACAGTTGAGCGACCAGGAAGAGGCCGCGGCCGTTCTCGTCGATGGTGCGTGCGCGGCGCGGACGCGGGGAGTCGGTGTTGGTGTCGAACACTTCGCAGGTCAGGACTTGGTGCTTGATCAGACGCAGACCGATTGGGCCGGTGCTGTGACGGACGGCGTTGGTGATCAGTTCACTGACGATCAGCTTCGTGGCATCCTCGAGACCTTCCAGGCCCCATTCGGCGAGCTGACGGGCTGCCATGTGCCGGGCGCTGCGGACTGCGGTCTCGTCACTCGGCAGTGTCCAGGAGGCGACGTGGACCGGGCTGAGCGAGCGGGTGCGTACGAGGAGCAGGGTGACGTCGTCGCACGGTATCTGCGCCGGGATGGTTTCCATCGCGCGGGTGCAGAGGTCTTCCAGGGATCGGTGCGGTTGTGCCAGGGCGGTGCCCAGGCGGTGCATTCCCACATCGATGTCGTGGTCGCGGGTCTCGATCAGGCCGTCGGTGTACAGAGCGAGGAGACTTCCCTCGGGCAGTTCCAGCTCCACGGCCTCGAAGGGGACCCCGAGCCCGGTGCCGAGTGGGGTTCCTGTGGGAAGGTCGGGGAAGGTGATTCGGCCCTGCGGGTCGATGATCGCGGGCGGGGGGTGCCCGGCCCGTGCCATGGTGCACATCCGGGTGGCCGGGTCGTAGACGGCGTACAGACAGGTGGCGCCGACCACCGTGGGGGTCTGGTCCGGGCTGTCGGCGTCTTCCTCGGCCAGTCGCTGGACCGTGTCATCGAGGCGGGCCAGAAGTTCGTCGGGGGGCAGTTCCATGTCGGCGAGTGTGTGGACGGCGGTGCGGAGCCTGCCCATGGTCGCGGCGGCGTTGATGCCGTGTCCGACCACATCACCGACGACGAGGGCCACCCGGGCGCCGGACAGCGGGATCACATCGAACCAGTCGCCTCCGACGCCGCGGTCCATGTCGGCGGGCAGGTAGCGCGACGCGGCCTCGACCGCCGTACCGCCCCTCAAACGGTGCGGGAGCAGATTGCGTTGCAGCGCGAGGGCCGCGGTGTGTTCGCGCGCGTACTGCCGGGCGTTGTCCATCGACATCGCAGCGCGACTGACGAGTTCTTCGGCGAGGAGCAGGTCGAACTCCTGGAACGGCACCGGGTTCTCGGTGCGGATGAACAACGCCACGCCCAGCAGGGCGCGCCGCGCACGGATGGGTACGACCATCAGGGAGTGCATGCTGTTCTCACGGATCTTCTGCGCCCGTGCCGGGTCCTCGTCGATCCACGTGCCCGGAGCGGTGTCCAGGATCGCCTCCAGGTGGGACCTCCCGCTGCGCAGGACGTCGGTGACGGGTGAGGCGGGTGTCACGGGGACCGGCTCACCGCGTACCCACGGGGATTCCGGGACCCCTTGGTGGATCGAGGCCAGACCGGCACGCCGGAACACGGGGAGGCGCCCCTCCATCGGGCCGATGTGGACCGGGGGCCCCTCACCGAACGGGACCGACTGTTCCAGGTCGACGACGGCGTAGTCGGCGAGCAGGGGCACAGCGAGGTCGGCCAGTTCCTGGCTGGTCTGCATCACGTCCAGGGTGCTGCCAAGGCGCGTACTGGCCTCGCCGAGGATGGCGAGGCGCTCAAGCGCCCGCCGGCTCTCGGTGACATCGACGTTGATGGTGCACACCCCCAGCGCTTCGCCGTCGGCGTCCTGGAGGCAGAAGAACGAAGCCGCCATGGTGTGCTCCTGGCGCGGACTCGTCGGCGGCCACGTCCGGTACTGGTGGACCTTGGTGGTGCCGCTGTGGAGTACCTGCCGCATCACTGCCTCGACTGCTTCGGCCTTGACATCGGGCCGCGCATCGGTGAATCGCCGTCCGAGCCGTCGGTCACGGGAAATGCCGTCGTGGCGCTCCATCGTGTCGTTCACCCAGGTGCAGCGCAGTTGCGGGTCCCGAACGACGATGCCGATCGGTGCGCGGGTAAGCAGCGACTCCCGCACCGATCCGTTCATCGCCTCCACGGAGAGCGTGTCGATGTCGGTCACGGAGATGAGCCACCGGACCGTTCCGTCCTGCCCCCACAACATCGAGATCCTCAGGCTGACGTTGAGCACACGGCCGTCCCGGTGGCGCACTGCTGTCGTGCCCGACCAGCCATTCTGGGCACGGCACTGCTCGACGAACGCCGATATCGTCGGCGCTTCCTCGGAAAATGGCAGGACGAGTGCGGCAGACCGGCCCACCACGTCCCCGGCGGAGTACCCGACGAGCTGCTCGGCGGCCTGCGTCCATGCGACCACTGTCCCGAGCTCGTCGAACATCGCGACTGCCGACTCGGACGTCTCATGCCTGCCCGGTTGGTTACCGAGTGTTACCTTGCCAGTGCTGATCATCGTACTGCCGCCCTCGGATAGATGGGGGTGGTGGTGTGGGGTGCGGGAAGACGATGCGCGGACGACTGCGGCGACCGATACCGACGGGGTGGGGCAGAGAAAACAATCCGACCCGATTTGCACCTTTTGACCAAAGACCGGACAGCGCTCTGCTCTGTGACAGGACCGCAGCCGCGACTGACACCGGCTCGGTCACCAAGGTCGCTGTGGGGCCGCGAGGAACTGGATGCGCCCGCCGCGCCGCTGCGGCCGGACGGCCACGGGGAGTGGGTCGGCGAAGAGCGGCGGGAGACGGCCGCTCGTTGCCACGTACAGGGTCAGCTCGACTGTCCGGCTTCCCCTCGCGCGTCACCGAGGGGCAGTGCGCCGGTGGAGCGGGGTGGCGCATTTTGCTGAGGTGAGGTGATCCACGTCGCCACACTGCGTGGCAGCGCAGGCAAGGCCACCGTGAGCAGCCGGATGGACACCTTCCGCAGAGAATACTTGTCCCAGAGGTAACCCTGAGGGAGCTCTGTCCCGGTGAGTAAGGGTGGGCACACGTTGTGTTCCGCAGGAGCGAATGCGGCTGGACCTACGACGAACTCGCCCGCCGCACCGGCCCGGCCAGACGGACTCTCATCGAGATCGAGAAGGGCCGCACCATCGGATCCTCAAGACCTGGCTCGCACGCGCCAACCTCGTCACTTCCGCTTGGGCGACCGGCTCTCCGGCACGGTCCTGGGCAGGTCCGTCGCATGGCGGTGTCACAAACGGGGAGGCCGTCCTGTCCTTGCTGTGGACAGTCTTTGTCAGAGTGTCCACACCACCGGGGTCGCCTCACGTCGGGATGACCCCCGATACAGTCGCCGACATTGTGGGACGCACCGAGCCGGAGTGCGCCGAACTCGTCGACCGAGCGCGCCACGGCCTGCGGGCGCAGCGCTCACACCCCACGACGGCGGAACAGCACGAAACCTTCGCCCGGGCCGTCCGCCAAGCCTGCCTGACGGAGGATGCCGGGCTGCTTGCCTCGCTTCTCTGCCCGGACGCCACCGCGTTCTTCGACGGCGGCGCCAAGGTCCGGGCACTGGTCAGGCCCGTCCACGGCAACCGACAGGTCACGCACAGCCTCCTGACGCTCCTGGCCCGCCGCCCGCGCACCACACTCACCATCCAGTCCGTCAACGGCCGCACCGGCCTCGTCGCCCGCTACGGCCGCCAGGTCGCCGCCGTCATCAGCCTCGACATCGCCGACCAGCACATCGCGCAAGTCTGGGTCATGCTTATCCCCGACAAACTGCACTCCTGGAACCAGCCCACCACCCCCAACAGCCCGACATAGGCACGCTGGTTGGTACAGCGGCACCAAGGTGTGGTTCCACAACCCATACGGACGGAACACAACCCTCGACTGCCGCGCGACCGTGGTCGAGGCCGCCGTGCCCTCGCCCGCAGCGGTGTACGGCAGCAGCTACCCGGACAAGGGCGAATACCCCGCCGGGCTTTCGCCCTCCACCCAGGCTCCGCTGAGCTTCTACACCCTTCCCGCCAGTCAGGCGTACGTCGTGACCGGCGGCAAGAAAATGCACACCACTCAGCACAACCACCGCCTGCAGGGGCATTGCGCGATTGGGATTGGTCCGGTTCGCCGGTCTCGTGAGTGACGTGGCGTCATGTCCTTTGTGCGGCAGGGGATCCCGGAGAGCAGAGCAGGCACGGTGCTGGTGATCATGTGGTTGTCGAGACCCATGAGAACCGAGCGAGACCGTGCCTGCCCGTGCATCATCGCCCATCCCTTCCGCACTGGAGCAACTGGGCTCCCCGACTGATCCCCTCACCTCAAGCGATGTCGCTGACCTGCGGCGTTTCCTGATCCTGGTCGCCGATCCCCGCGATGCGGGAGGACTGCGGTATCCGGCCCTCGCGTTGCTGTGCGCGGCCGTCTCGGCGGTGCTGACCGGGGCTCGCTCGCTCATCGCGATCAGCGAGTGGATCACGGATGCCCCGCAGCATGTGCTGGGCATCCTCGGCTTCGCTGCCGATCCGCTTACCGGTCTGCGGCCGGTGCCGCACGCCGCGACCGTGCGCCGCCTGCTGCAGCGTGTGGACGGTGACGCGCTGGACGCGGCTATCAGCGCGTATCTGCAGGCCAGAACGCCGCCCCCGGTCGAGCCGGACGCGGAGAAAGGGCCGGTGCGACGGGTGATCGCGGTCGACGGCAAGGTCGTCCGCGGATCGCGAACCGCAACGGCCGCGGCGATCCAGCTGCTGGCGGCGATGGACCACCACGGCGTGGTCCTGGCTCAGCGGCAGGTCGCTTCCAAGAGCAACGAGATCCCCTCCTTCGCGCCGTTGCTGGACGGTCTCGAGCTGGAGAACACGGTGGTGACCGCCGACGCCCTGCACACCCAGCACGACCACGGGGCCTATCTGACCAGTCGCGGCGCGTACTACGTGGCCGTCGTGAAGAAGAACCATCCAGGCCTGTACGCGCAGGTCAGGAAGCTGCCCTGGCGGGACGTCCCACTCGGGCACCGCACTCGCGACCACGCCCACCACCGCGACGAGATCCGCCGGCTCAAGGTCGCCGCGTTCAGCCACCTCGACTACCCCGGCGCCCGCCAGGCGATCCAAGTCGTACGGTGGCGACGCGACTTGAGCATCGGGAAGCTGACCATCGAGCGCGTCTACCTGATCACCAGCCTGACCGTCTTCGACGCAACCTGCACCGAGCTCGCCACCTGGATCAGAGGCCACCGGGGCATCGAGAATCTCCTGCACCACGTCCGGGACCACACGTTCCGCGAGGACGACTCCAAGGTCCGCACCGGCACCCTGCCCCGCACCATGGCCTCCCTGCGCAACCTCGCCATCAGCGTCTTCCGCCAGGACGGCCAGACCAACATCGCCGCCGCCCTCCGCCACACCGGCCGCGACTACCACCGGCCCCTACGAACCCTCGGACTCAAGTGACGAACCCAGACAGATCTCGATCATGCAATGACCCTGCCACCGCCTGGGGCGGTGTACGAGTCCGACGTGATGACGGCGAACTGACCGGCCGACCGTGGACGTCCTGGCCGGCAAGGACCAATGAGCGACCATCCGGATACCGATCAGTCGCCACCGCTTCGTGCGGACACATGGTCGAGTCCGGTCCTTCGGGAGCACCTCCGGTTCTGGCCGACCTGTACATGCGGGCGCCTCGCCCGACACCACGACGAGTAGTACGCCTGACGTAAGAGCGCAAGCATCCGCTCGTGTGCCGCTTGCCGTTTCGGCAGAGCGGAGGCCAAGGTCTGCTTGCATTGTGTTGCCGGAGCATCCGTGAGCGGCGACACGCATCGTCACGATGCGGCCGGTCTTCAGGGGTGATCTCGTGCCGGTGGCGTGAAAACACTGCTGAGGGGCTTGCTCAGCCCTTGTCGGGACGCAGAACGACCCAACCACTGATCAACAACGTGTGAATGCTTTAGAGGATGTCTCACGTGGTGATCTTGGCGAGTCTCTTGTAGCAGGTCAGGGCTGCGGCGAGGCCGAGGAAGGCGAGGAAGTGGCTGCCCTTTCGCTCATACCGGACGGTGAGGCGGCGGTAGCCGAAGAGCCAGGAGATCGACCGCTCGATCTTCCACCGGTGTCGGCCGAGGCGCTCGCCGGACTCGATGCCGGGACGGGCGATGCGTGGGACGAGGTTCCGGGCGCGGAGCCAGCGCAGGTGTTCCGCGGAGTAGTACGCCTTGTCCGCGCGGATCTTCACGGGCCGTCTCCGACGGGGCCCGCGCCGGGAGCGGACGGCGGGTATGCCGAGGATCAGCGGCTTGAACGCCTGGCTGTCGTGCAGGTTCGCACCCGAGACCGCCACGGCCAGCGGCAGGCCCTGGGCCTCGGACAGCACGTGCAGTTTGCTGCCCTTCTTGCCGCGATCGACCGGATTCGGCCCGGTCAGCGAGCCCCCTTTTCGCCCGCACCGACGCCGCATCGACGATCGCGGAGGTCCAGTCGAGCTCACCCCTGGCGCCGAGTTCATCCAGCACCGCCCGGTGCAATCGGCGCCACAACCCGGCCTCGGTCCACGCGGTGAACCGGCGGTGCGCCGTCGCGGGCGATACCCCGAACGTCTCCGGCAGGTGCCGCCAGGCGCACCCGCTGGTCAGCACGTACACCACCGCCGTGAACACGGCCCGCTCGTTCAGCGGCGCAGTCCCACCGCCCTGCGGACGGGAGCTGAACGACGGCAACAACGGGGCGACGAGTTCCCACAGACCGTCAGGAACCAGCCGCTGCGAAAGATCGGCACTCACGAAGAGACATCATGCCGCAGCTCACACCATCACCACGTGAGACATCCTCTTAATGGCATCGCTGGGAACGGGACCACGACCCCGGGCTGAGAACTAGGCGCAGCCTGCTACCCATATTCGAAAACACTGTGTGTCTGCCTGCTGCCCCAGCCCTCTCACAGAAACGGGCCGATCCCGGCCTGTGGAAGAGATGCGATTGGAGCAGTGCCGTGGCTTTACTGACCACAGTTCCAACAGCACCCGAACAAACTATGCAGCGCGTAACACCCGGCAACACCACGGCTTCCAGGAGCGTGTCCCGGGACGGTTGCCGAAGCCGTCCCGGAACCACGCGGTCGTCGCGTGGTCCCGCCCATGGGCAGCCGCAGCCGGAGGAACGGAGACCGCAGGATCATGCATTTCGAACCGTCCCCCGCGACAAGTGGCCTTCAAGAGGCCGTTGCCGTCTTTGTGCAGCACCGGCCACGTCTCTTCGGAATCGCCTACCGTGTGCTCGGTAGCGTGGTCGAGGCCGAAGACGTGGTCCAGGAAGTGTGGCTGCGCTGGCAGAAGACCGACCGCTCCGTGGTGGTCAGCCCCGTGGCCTTCCTCTCGAGCACGACGACCCGCTTGGCGATCAACGTCGCGCAGTCTGCGCGGGTGCGTCGGGAAACCTACATCGGACCGTGGCTGCCCGAGCCCATCGACACAAGCTCGGACCCGGAGGTGGGCGCGCAGCGTGCGGAGGCCTTGGAGCTGGTTCTGCTGCTGCTGTTGGAGAAGTTGAATCCCACCGAGCGTGCCGCATACGTACTACGCGAGGCATTCGACTACGCCTATCCCGAGATCGCTGAAATCCTTCAACTCAGCGTCGTCAACGTGCGGAAGATCGTAAGCCGTGCTCGCATGCGTTTGTCGGCCGAGAGTCGAGAGAGCGTGGACACGGCGGAGCACCGACATCTCCTGAACGCCTTCGTCTCAGCGGCTCAAACGGGAGACGTGGCCTCGCTGGAAGCCTTCCTCACCTCCGATGCCGTGAGCCTGTCCGACGGCAATGGCATTCGGGGCGCCGCTCGCATACCCGTGCTGGGCCGTGCACGCGTGGCCAACCTGACCACCGCTTATTCGCGGTTCTGGCAGGGCGTGGACCTCAGGTGGGTCGATACCAACGGCCGTGCAGGCGTGATGATCTACCGAGATGGCGAGCCCGCCACGATCCTGACGATAGCCGCCTCGAAGGAAGGCATCTACAAGCTGATGTGGGTGTGGAACCCGAGCAAGATTGCCGCGTTCCTTGATTCGCGCTCCCGCTTCGCAGTGGCTCTCGGCTCTCCGCTGATGCTGTGATCCTGGCAGATGCCGGCGCGGTGAGCGCAAAGGGGCAGCCGATGAAGGCATGGGCTCTACGCGTCCTCGTCGGCCCCGGCGGCGGCCTCGGCCGGGGTCACCACGCGCAGGCCCTGCTCCTCGGCCTTGGCCTTGGACTTGGAGCCCTCGTGCAGACCGACGCGACCGTCGACACCCGAGTCACGCAACGACAGCGTGACCTGAAGCGAGTTGCGCGCCGGTCGCCCAGCATTGTGGAAAACACCGTGTGACTCGGTGGGACAGGGTTCATTGTCGGCTGAATTCACCACTGTCCGCCGTGTGCCCAGGTGGTCGGCTCACCCTTGTCGCCCTTGGGGCGGACCATTGGTGGTGCGGTGACCTGCCCTGTTTCGTGTCCCATCATTCAGTGCGGCTCATCTGTACGAAACACGTGTGGCCGTCTGGTTCGTCTTTTTTCCACGTGTACTACTGCATATGATGTTCGCGGGTACCCCTCCACACGTCCGGACCAAGCGGCACCGCAGATGGGCCGGGGATGGCGAGAAGGGGTTGAGGATGAGAGGAACACATGGTCTCTGTGACCCACACGGCGCGAAACATTGATCTCGCCGCTGGGAGCCTGCAGGAGGACTTGGTCCGCCTGCAGGCTCAGAAGCAGGCACTGGAGAGAGAACTGGCTGCCGTAGTAGCGCATCTCGGTTCGGTGCAGCGAGCGCTCAGTGCCCTCGAGAGCCTGATGCTCGACCCAGCTGCTGCGGCCGCTGCGGGCATCGTCGGTGATGCGAATGCGGAACAGGACCGGGCTTCGGCGCCCGTCGAGCCTCAGACCGACATCGCCGTCTCCACGGCCACGGACGTCACAGCGAAGGCCGAGGCTCAGGTTGCAGGGCCAAAGGGCCGCGAGGGCGCAGCACATGCCGTTTCAGGCGGCGCCAGTGCCGCCGCCGGCAGACAGAAGAAGTACGGAAAACTCACCGATCAGATCATGGAGTACGTCGCTGCGGTGGGCGACGCCGATGTGCGTGCCCGCGATGTGGCCGCGGCCCTTGGCCGCGACTCCGACAGCGGAAGCATCAACGCCGTCCGTAGCACACTCGATCGTCTTGTCGGCGCTTCCCGTGTCCAGCGAACAGGTCGAGGTCTCTACCGCGCCAAGCGTTCCTGAGGGCTTACCCGTAATCCCTGGTGGGCGCTCCGTATGGCGGCCGAGTGGCTCGGGCGGACGCGGAGAGCGCCGCCGGTTCCTGGCCTTCATCCGATGCCGTCAAGCCTGTGACGAACGAATTGCTCACTGTTCGTGTACCTCGGCAAACTTGTCACTGTCACGGGGGTTGCCCCGGGACACGAAGGCTTCCCTGGGGTGCTGCACCGAGGCCAGAGAGACGATGTCCCGCCCGAAGAGGGCCGCGGTGCACCAGACAGTGAGGACGCGGATTTTGCGTTCCCACGTGGGCACAGCGAGCACGTGGTAGCCGCGGTGCATGAGCCAGGCCGGCAAGCCCTTGATGACAAGGTGCCGGTACTGGAATATCCCTCGTCCCATGCCCAGTGTGGCCACCACTCCCAGGCTGCTGTGGACGTAGTTCTTGGTCGCCCGCCCATGCAAAGTCGCCACGATGTTCTTGGCCAGGCGTTTGCCCTGCCGTACAGCGTGCTGGGCGTTGGGCACGGCTTGTGCTCCAGGCCGTCCCGCCGCGAGGTCAGGCACAGCAGCGTCATCGCCCGCGGCCCACACGTCCGGTACCGCCTCCGTTTCCGTACCCACGCGAAGGTCGGCCCGCACGACGAGCAGACCACGCTCATCGACCGGTAGGTCCGTGTGGTTGTGAACGATGGGGTTCGACGCATTGCCGGCAGTCCACACGATCAGGCCCGAGTCGAACTCCTGCCCGTTCGAGAGCACCACGCGGCCGTCCTCGGCAGAGGCGAGCTGGGTGTTCAAGTGCACCTTCGCTCCTCGCCTCTCCAGAGACTGGACCACCCATGCACCAGGCTTGTCAGTGACCTCGGGCAGGATCCGGTCGCGCGCCTCGATCAGGTGGAAGTCGAGCTCCTGGGCGTCGAGTTCCGGATAACTCTTCAGCAGCGCAGCCGCCAGGGACAGCAGTTCCCCGAAACCCTCCACGCCGGAGAATCCGCCGCCGACGAAGGTGACCGTGAGAAGCTTCTTGCGCTCGGGCCCAGGCGGCAGTGCAGCTGCCTGGTCGAAGGAGGTCAGCAGCCGATCGCGGATGGCGACGGCCTCTTCGACGTGCTTCAGGCCAAACGCCTGTTCATTGATTCCCGGTATCGGGAACGTGCGGGTGACCGCCCCCGCTGTCACTACGAGCATGTCGTAGTTCAACTCATAGTCCGGCCCGCTCTCCGGTCGGACGGTGACGGTCCGGCTGCTGTTGCGGATATCCGTCACCGATCCTGCGATCACCCGGGTACGGCGCAGGTGCCGTCGTAGTGACACGGCAGCGTGACGGGCCTCCACGGACCCCGCCACGACCTCCGGCAGAAACGGCTGGTACGTCATGTACGGACGCGGGTCTACGACGGTGACCCGCGCTTCCCCGCGGCGCAGCCTTTTCTCAAGGCCCCTCGCGGCATAGAAGCCCGCGTAACCGCTGCCGACGATCAGGATCTCACGCACGCTGTCCTCTGTTCCTCTCGGTTCCACTCTCAAAGACAGGTCAGAACCGTCAGTTGTGACAGAGCCGCGTCCCGCAGCACGCCGGCCGCTCCATGACCCGCCTCACCTGAGCCGGTCGAAGGCCGTGGTGCGGCGCAGATCGTCCTCCGGTGGTTCACAATTCATGGTCAGTGGTGCGGGAGTGTCTGCTCGGCCCAGATGGGCTTGCCGTCCTGGTTGTAGCGAGTACCCCACTGGTTGGCGATCTGGGTGATGTTGAACAGCCCGCGACCGCCTTCGTCGACGACTCGTGCGTGCCGGACGTGGGGTGTGGAAGAGCCGGAGTCAGTCATCTCGCAACGACCTGGAACAGCACATACCGCAATACCTCCGGGTGGACGTGACAGCGGTGGCGGGCGGGAACCGGATCTTGAGAGGACACGGAGCAGCTGAGGACCGGCGCCCCTGCCGTCCGGCCGAAGTCAGTGTGTCGTTGCCCGTGTGCAGGACTTCGTAGACGCTTCGGGTCCGGAGGGACCCCGGCGCCGCGGTGCCGGCGGACACCTCCGCGACCTCTGCTCCGATCGCGTCGACGACATGCCGCAGTGAGGGTCCGGGCGTCTCGATGCGTACCGACGCGTCCTGAAAGGTCCGCCGGCGCGCTGCCGGGCCATGGCGGTGCCGGGGTCACATCGTCCTGGGATGTGCGCGGGAGCGGCGGGTTCACGGTGGCGGATGCGGAGCACACACCATGCGCGGGCCGGGTAGAAGGCGGCGTCCAGGGCGATTGCCCTGGCGGCGCTCAGTGCGGTGACCAGGAGTCCGCCCAGGTTGTTGCCGACCAGGTCTGCGAGCGAATTGGCGGCTCCCAACTTCGAGTTGCCCCCTTTGAGCTGGTCTCCGCGCCTGGGTCGCGAGATGTCGAAGTCGGCGGCGTCGGGTCCGCCAAGGCGTCACAGGCCCCGATATCGCGCCGGATTGCGCGTGGACGCCGTCTTGGACACGAACACCTACCCGCTGGGTGTGTCGGTCATGGTGACGGGTGTGCTTCGTCGAAGCGGCGTTCCGCTCTCAGCCAAGCCGGTCGCACCGGCGACGGTGCGGGCCACAGGATCGACACATGCAGCCGATCTTCGTTCTCGTGCACAGTCCGTCCGTAGGCCCCTCGACCTGGCACCCCGTGGCCGAACACCTGACAGCTGCGGGATACCAGGTGCGGGTCCCGTCGCTGCTGCACATAGGCGCCGGCGTTCCGCCATTTTGGCCCCGCATCACCGAGGCCGTCCGCGACGACCTTCGGCAGGTCCCGGCCGACAGCCCCGTCGCGGTGGTGGCACACAGCAACGCGGGCTTGTTCCTCCCGACGATCCGCTCGGGCCTCGACCATCCGGTGACCAGCTCGATCTTCGTCGATGCCGCACTGCCGGCCCGGACCGGTCCGACCCCGGTCGCTCCACCCGAACTGCTGGAATTTCTCCGCCCGATGGCTGTGAACGGCAGACTCCCGCGCTGGACCGATTGGTGGGATGAGGCCGACGTCGCCCCCATGTTCTCCGATCCGATGGTCCGGCAGAAAATCATCGAGGAGCAGCCCGCCCTGCCGCTGTCCTACTACGAGCAGCACATCCCGGTCCCCGAGGGCTGGGACGACCACCCCTGCTCCTACCTGTTGTTCGGCCCTCCCTATGACGACCTCGCCGCTGAGGCACGCGAACGCGGCTGGCATGTGGCACACCTGCCCGGCGCACACCTGCATCAGGTCGTCGACCCCGCCGCCACGGCCCGCCACCTCGTCAAACTCACCGCCACGACCTGATCCACTTCCGATACGCGCCCTGGACGGCGTGGGCGTCAGGCGCTGTGGGCCCGTTGTCTGAGCTTCCCCAGGTAGGCGGAGACGGCGTCCCTGTTGCGGGTGAGGACGTCGATGCGCTCGGTCAGCCGGTCGCGTTCGGCTTCCAGCGCCGTCACCGTTTCGGGCGTGACGCCGTCGAACACGATCGCGTCACGGGAGGATTCGATGCAGGGCAGGATGGCGCGGATCACTTCCGTCGACAGGCCGGCTTTCAGCAACTCACGGATCTGCTGGACGCGGCCCAGGGTCGTCTCGCTGTAGTCCCGGTAGTTGTTGGACTCGCGCGTGGAAGTGATCAGCCCCTTCGTCTCGTAGAACCGCACCTGCCGCGGGGTGGCCCCCGCCCGTGTGGCCAGCTCGCCGATACGCACGGCCGGAGATTACCACTTGACCCTGACACCAGTGTCAGGGTTTGAGGCTTAGGACATGACCGAACTGAACGGAACCGTCAACGCACCCTTCGAGCCCGTCCGCAACGCTGTTCTCGACCAATTGCTGAGCGGTGCCGAGGTAGGCCTGTCCCTCGTTGTCGACGTGGACGGCGAGAAGGTGGTGGACCTGTGGGGTGGCCACCGGGACGCGGCCCGCACGCAGCCCTGGCAGCGCGACACGATCACCAACGTGTGGTCCATCACCAAGACCGTGACCAGCCTCTTCGCCCTGCTGCTCGTCGACGCCGGCGAGCTGGACGTCCACGCCCCGGTGGCCCGCTACTGGCCTGAGTTCGCCGTGAACGGCAAGCAGCAGGTCGAGGTGCGGGACCTGCTGTCCCACACCTCGGGAGTGTCCGGCCTGGACCACCCTGCCCGGCTCGAGGATCTTTACGACGTTCGCGAGGCGGCGGCCCGGATGGCTTCCCAGGCGCCTTGGTGGCGGCCTGGCTCGGCCTCCGGATACCACGTCCTGAACTACGGCCACCTCGTCGGCGAGCTGGTGCTTCGCCTGACCGGTCTTTCGCTGCACGACTTCGTGCGTCAGCACATCGTCGAGCCGCTCGGTGCCGATTTCCGGATCGGCCTGGACGAGGCAGACCTCGGGCGGGTCGCCGACATCATTCCTCCGGCACTCGACTTCGACCCGTCGGTGCTCGACCACGACACCGCCGCGTACAAGACCTTCACGGGCCCTTCCTTCCGTGCGCCCACGGCCAACTCCGCGGCCTGGCGCGCCGCGGACCTGGGCGCGGCCAACGGGCACGGCAACGCCCTGTCCGTGGCCGATATTTTCGCGCCGCTGTCCCGCGAAGGCGCCGCCGCCCACGGCAGACTCCTGCGACCCGACACCGTCAAGCTCATCTTCGACGAGCAGTCGCGCGGGTCGGATCTCGTCAACGGCCTGCACCTCAGGTGGGGCATCGGATACGCACTGCCCGACCGGCACACCCTGCCGTGGATCCCTGACGGGCGCATTGCGTTCTGGGGCGGCTGGGGAGGCTCCATGGCCATCATGGACTTCGACCGGTGCATGACGATCAGTTATGTCATGAACAACATGGGGCCCGACGTCCTGGGCTCCCCACGGGCCTCCGCCTACGTCACCGCCGTCTACAGCGCTCTCGGAGTCGACGCTTCGTCCTGACGGCTGCCTCCCGGCCGTGTCGAGCAATGCTCAAGACCTTTGGATCGGGGCTCGGGTGGCACGCGAGGGGCGCACCTTCCCGGGTGATTGATTGAAGGCCACCGAGTAGGCCGGTGTTCACAGCGCCGGCCGGGAAGGCGCGCCCGTGCTCACGGTGGTCAATGCTGACGGTTCCCGCCGAACAGTTCCCTGATCGACGAGATCGTACGCGAGGCGGGTGTCGGCCGCCGCCCCCGGAGGCGGAAGTCAACGCCTACATAACCGAGTTGGCCGGTGGACGGGACGAGAGCGGTCACCGCCTGGTCGTGCGAAATGGCCATCACCAGCCGCGGAAGGTCACCACCCCCGCCGGAGTCATCGAGGTCAAGGCCCCGCGCGTGAACGACAAGCGCGGGCGCGGAAGTCCCCGAAGATCGGCGAGGTGCTGCCGCTGCTCTACCTGCACGCCCTGTCCTCCGGCGACTTCGTACCCGTGCTCAAGCAGTTCCTCGGCTCCTCGGCCCTCCTCTCGCCCGCCACCGACTACGTGTACGTCCGGGCTGGCGGCGTCCACCTGCGCATCCGCCCGGAGGGAGCGAAAGCCGCGGTCCTGGTGCTGATGGGCGTGCGGGCCGACGGCACGAAGGAACTGATCGCGATGACCGACGGATACCACGAGTCGCCCGAGGCATGGGCCGGGCTGCTGCGGGACGCGCCCCAACAACCCGACGTCCCCTGACGACACACGACGACAGGGTCGTTCCACAATGCTGGACTTGTCGAGGTGTCGCAATTTGCTGCTTCTCAGGCGCCGAGACTTACGGGCACCCACCCATTCCCATCCATCCGAGTGAAGTGCAGAGAAGCACCGACTGCTGGAAGGCGGCGCGCGACGCCGACACAGAGGCCAAGGACGAGTGGCTCGCCGCGTCGAGGGCTTCTCCGTCAAGTTCAGCGTGTTGTGGTCGGGGAAGCCCCAAGCCTGAGGAAGGCAAGACTGCCGCGCTGGCATCCTCCACTACTCGGTGATACCGTATAGTGGTACTCGGTACTACGCAGTACCACTGGGGCCGAGGAGGACTCGCGATGGACGACCTGACAGAGATGCTGAAGGGCACGCTCGAAGGGTGCGTGCTCGAAATCATCGGCAGCGAGGAAACCTACGGGTACGCCATCACCCGTCAGCTGAACGAGCTCGGCTTCGCCGACGTCGTCGAGGGGACGGTGTACACCATCTTGCTGCGACTGGAGAGGAACAAACTCGTCCAGGTGACGAAACGGCCATCCGGGGTCGGTCCGCCGCGCAAGTTCTACGCACTCAACGACGCCGGACGCGAGGAACTCGCGAAGTTCTGGGCGAAATGGCAGTACGTCTCATCACGCATCGACAGGCTCAAGGAGGGCGGGAGATGAACTTCTGGGAGACCATCACAGGCAGCGATCTCACCAGGGATTGGAAGGCTTTCGAAGCCCGGGCCGAGGCCCTGCCGGACGAGTACCGGGCGGCGTGGGAACAGATCAAGGGCCACCTCTTTCCCCATGGGGACTTCACCGGCCGCAACCTGATGCCGATCCTCGACGCCGCCCTGGGGCTGCTCGAAGAAACAGCGGCGGACGGGCAGAGCGTCCACGAGGTCTTCGGCGACGACATCCGAGGCTTTTGCACGGCGCTGGCCGGTGGAGAAGGGGCTCGAACCTATCGCGACCGGTGGCGCGAGCAGTTGAACAGGAACGTCGCAAGGAAATTGAACCGGCTGGGAGGCTGACGTGAGCATCCAAGACATCATCGAGGGCAAGAAGCAGTGGCGGGCGCACATGGCTCGGGTCAAGGCGCTCCCGCCGGACTACCAGATCGTCTACAAGGAGATGCAGAGGTACCTGTTCAAGGTCGGACCGGTCGACCTGCCTGACGGGCCCCTGCTCCCCGGGATCGTCGACTTCTTCGAGGAGGGCGCCGCCGCGGGCAAGGGGGTCTTGCAACTCATCGGCAACGACGTCGCCGCGTTCTGCGACGACCTGGTCAAGGACTCACGCACCTACGCGGACGTCTACCAGGAGTCCATCAACAGGGAACCCGGCACGGCCGAGAAGTAACACCCGTCGCCTCATGCCAGTGAGCGTAGCCCGCACGCGCGGTTCGTCCGCCTCGACGCAGCGCGAACAGGCATGGGCCGACCGGCCACCGGAAGCCGCCGCAGATCCTGTCCACCGAGGTGGTCGAGCAGGCCGGCGATACCTGGCTCAGTCCTGCCCACACCCCCGGCCAGCAGGTCTCCGGCGGCCGGTCGCTCGACACGATTCCCCAAGACGACACGACTGACGTGCAGCACGGACAGTCACTCGATCCGGGGTTCCGAAACAGCTTCCACTCCCCTGCGTCTCCAGCCTCCGAAAGGAAGCCGTCATGTCTTCATCTGTCATGCCCACATCCAGCCAAGGGGACGGTCATCCGTCGCCGACCGCCGTCTCCGCCGTCGGTCTGCGCAAGTCGTACGGCGACAAGCTCGTCCTCGACGGTATCGATCTGCGCATCCCGGCCGGGTCCGTGTTCGCACTGCTCGGCCCGAACGGCGCGGGCAAGACCACCGTCGTGAAGATCCTGTCCACGCTCATCACCGCCGACGCCGGTGACCTGCACGTCGGCGGGCACGACCTGGCCACCGACCCCCAGGCGGTCCGTGCCGCGATCGGCGTCACCGGCCAGTTCTCCGCGGTCGACGGGCTGATCACCGGTGAGGAGAACATGCTCCTCATGGCGGACCTGCACCACCTCTCCCGCAGCGAGGGGCGGCGCACCGCCGCCGAACTCCTGGAGCGCTTCGACCTGGTGGAGGCGGCGAAGAAGCCCGCCTCCACCTACTCCGGCGGCATGAAGCGCCGCCTCGACCTCGCCATGACGCTGGTCGGCAACCCGCGGATCATCTTCCTCGACGAGCCGACCACCGGCCTCGACCCGCGCAGCCGCCACAACATGTGGGGCATCATCCGCGGCCTCGTCTCCGACGGCGTCACCGTCTTCCTCACCACCCAGTACCTGGAGGAGGCCGACGAACTCGCCGACCGCATCGCTGTGTTGAACGACGGCAGGATCGCCGCCGAAGGGAGCGCCGAGGAGCTCAAGCGGCTCATCCCGGGCGGGCACGTGCGGCTGCGGTTCACCGACCCGGCCGCGTACCAGTCCGCCGCAGTCGCCCTGCGCGAGGTCACCCGGGACGACGAGGCACTGTCGCTGTCCGTCCCCAGCGACGGAAGCCAGCGCGAACTGCGCTCCCTCCTCGACCGGCTCGACTCCGCCGGCATCGAGGCGGACGAACTGACCGTCCACACCCCCGACCTCGACGACGTGTTCTTCGCCCTGACCGGCACCGCCGACATCCCCAACCAGCCCAGCCAGCCCGAGGAGACCGTCCGATGAGCTCTTTCTCCCTCGCCGTACGCGACTCGAACACGATGCTGCGCCGCAACCTCCTGCACACGTGGCGATACCCGTCCGGGACCCTGAACCTGCTGCTCACGCCGATCATGATGCTGCTGCTCTTCGTCTACATCTTCGGCGACGTGATGAGCGCGGGCATCAATGGCGGCGGCGCCGACCGCTCCGAATACATCGCCTACATCGTCCCGGGCCTGCTGCTGATGACCATCGGCAGCACCGTGATCGGGGCCGCGGTGTACGTCTCCATGGATATGACCGAGGGCCTCATCGCCCGCTTCCGCACGATGGCGATCCACCGCCCTTCGGTACTCATCGGGCACGTCGTCGGCAGCGTGCTGCAATCCGTCATGAGCGTGGTCCTCGTCGGCGCGGTCGCCGTGACCATCGGCTTCCGCTCCACGGACGCAACCGTCCTGGAGTGGCTGGCGGCATTCGGGCTCATCGTGCTCTTCGCCCTGGCGCTCACCTGGATCGCGGTCGGCATGGGCCTGGCCAGCCCGAACCCCGAGGCGGCCAGCAACATGGCCATGCCGCTGATCCTCCTCCCCCTCATCTCCAGCGCCTTCATCCCGGCCGACACCATGCCCGGCTGGTTCCGGCCGATCGCCGAGTACCAGCCCTTCACCCCCGCCATCGAAACCCTCCGCGGACTCCTCCTCGGCACCGAGATCGGCCACAACGGATGGATCGCCATCGCCTGGTGCGTCGGCCTGAGCGCGCTCGGCTACCGCTGGTCGACGACGCAGTTCAACCGCGACCCGAAGTAGACGAGTGCTTCGACGTCAGCTTCCAGTTGCCGGATCTGAGCGGATGGAGCCGGCGAAGTCCGGTGCCTGGGCTGCGGCCCGGATGGCACGGCGCGCGGCCGGTCCGGAAATCCCTGTACCTGCCGCGAGGCCCTGGTGGAGGGCAGTGAGGGTGTCGGCGGTGCCTTCACAGTGGAAGCCCGCAAACATGGCCGAACCGGACCTGAAGAGTGGCTCCGGTTCGGCCACGTCCGGAGCGTTCGGCGAGGGAGTGTTTCGAAGTACGGTGACGACCGTGCAGCCACAAGATGGGTGTCCCTGTCACGGGCAGCGCGTCGACCGGGTTCAGGATCCCGAGGTGTTGACCGAGATCATTCTCGCGAACGGCACTGTGGCCTGGAGGGGCTGGCATCGGCTTTATCCGGTGGGCTACGTTGTGCAGCCATGACCACCGGGACGGCATTGCGCCACACACGGATTGGTGACCCGGTGCTCTTCTGAGCGCCGTACGGGCCGGTGCCGGTCCGCTGTCGGATCGAGGATCTTGCGCTGCTGCACGGGCTCCGCCTCCGTCGTGTTGATCACAGGCTCGACACCGCAACCACGACAGGAGAATTCATGCCCACCAAGATGCTGCAGATTCCCACCGCGGACGGCCAGGCCGACGCGTTCGCCGCCTTCCCCGACGATGGCGGGCGGCACCCGGGGGTGCTGATGTACGCGGACGGCTTCGGAATCCGGCCCGTGCTGCGGGAGATGGCCCGCGAACTGGCCGGGCACGGGTACTACGTGCTCGTCCCCAACCTCTTCTACCGGCACGGCCCGGCACCGGTGATCGAGCTCCCCGAGCACATCGGAGAAGAGGTCCGGCCCGCGGTCTTCGCCCAACTGATGCCCTTGATCGAGGCACACACGCCCGAACGTGTCCTGAGCGACGCCGACGCCTACCTCAGCTTCCTCACCACCCAGCCCGAGGCCGGTGCCGGACCGGTCGCGGTGACCGGCTACTGCATAGGCGGCCTCCTGGCGATGCGCACCGCCGCGGCCCACCCCGGCCAGGTGGCCGCCGTCGCCGCATTCCACGGCCCCGTGGGCGCCGACGGGCCAGACCTCCTCTCCAAACTCACCGCCCAGGTCCACCTCGGCCACGCCGAAACCGACATGACACCCGAGGCCCTCGGCGAGCTCAACCAGACCCTCGATGCCGCAGGAGTCAACTACACCTCCGAGATCTACCCCGGCACCATTCACGGCTTCACCATGTCCGACACCGACGCCTACAACCCGGCCGCACTGCAGCGCCACTGGGACCGCCTGCTGCCCCTTCTCGGCCGCACCCTGGCCAACGGCTGAGGCTCCGGCCCGGAAACCACACCCGAAGTACACGTCTGCGGAGTCCTGGTGCCGCATCAAGCAACGTTTGCCCTGTCGATGCTGCTGCGAAAGAGCCCATCGGCGCCGGTTGGTCAAGGGATCTCTGCTCTTATCCTGTGACGCATGGCCGATGACATGGGGATGGAGCGCTACCGGCATCAGACCGTGGAGTTGACGGTGGGGGAGCTGCTCGAAGCCCTCAGCGGATTGCCTGCCGCGGCTCCGATACGTATCGACGTGCCGCTGCGTCCGAGGTCGGTCGAGATGAGGGACTCGGTCGACTCGGGCGCCGGCCACTTCGTGGTGAGCGGAGTCGTCCTTCATGACGCCGACTACCTCCACCGGGACGAAGTGGTCCTGCAGGCGGATTTCTGCTCGGAGTGGTACGTCCGCCCGGCCGAAACGGACGCAGAAGAGTGACCTGGCCCTGCCCGGGACGGCAGTTCAGGCGGTATCCGCAGTGATGACGATGCGTCGTCGGGGAGGGGGGCGGGACACCCGCCGGACCTCGGCGGTGTTCACGCCGGTCCCGTGATCAGTTCGGGCTCGGTGGCCGCGCGCACCTCGGCCTCGGTGACGCCCGGTGCGCACTCGGCCAGCCGCAGTCCGTGCTCGGTGACGTCGAGCACGGCCAGGTCGGTGATGATCCGATGGACCACGCGTCGGCCGGTCAGCGGCAGCGAGCAGTCCTTGACGATCTTGAATGCGCCGTCCCGGGCGACGTGCTCCATCAGGACGATCACCTTGCGGGCACCGTGGACCAGGTCCATCGCACCGCCCATGCCCTTGATCATCTTGCCGGGGATCATCCAGTTGGCGATGTCCCCCCGGGCCGAGACCTGCATCGCCCCGAGGATCGCCGCATCGATCTTGCCGGAGCGGATCATGCCGAAACTCGTGCTGGAGTCGAAGTAGCTGGCTCCCGGCCGGACCGTCACCGTCTCCTTCCCCGCGTTGATCAGGTCCGGATCCTCGTCGCCCTCGTACGGGTAGGGCCCGGTGCCGAGGATGCCGTTCTCGGACTGCAGCACCAGCTCGATGCCGTCGTCCACATGGTTGGGCACCAGGGTCGGCAGGCCGATGCCCAGGTTGACGTAGTCCCCGTCACGAAGCTCCCGTGCAGCGCGCTGTGCCATCTGTTCCCTGGTCAGTGCCATGGTTCACGCCTCCGGGTGCGCGGCCGGCCGGGGCCGGGTGATCAGTCGTTCGATGCCCTTGCCGACGGCCTGTTCGGCCGTCAGGGGCAGTACCCGGTCGATGTAGACGCCCGGGAGGTGGATCGAGTCGGGGTCGAGCTCGCCCGGCTCGACCAGGTGCTCGACCTCGGCGACGGCGATCCGGCCGGCCATGGCGCACACCGGGTTGAAGTTGCGGGCGGCCTTGCGGAACACCAGGTTTCCGTGCCGGTCGCCCTTCCAGGCGCGCACCAGCGCGAAGTCCGCCGGGAGCGCGTGTTCCAGCACGAAGGCCCTGCCCTCGAACTCCGCCGTCGGCTTGGGCGGCGAGGCGACGGCCACGGACCCGTCCGGCGCGTACCGCCAGGGCAGACCGCCCGCGGCGACCTGCGTCCCCGTCCCGGTCATCGTGTAGAAGGCGGGTATACCGACGCCCGCGGCCCGCAGGCGCTCCGCCAGGGTGCCCTGGGGGGTGAGTTCGACCTCCAGTTCACCGCTCAGGAACTGGCGGGCGAACTCCTTGTTCTCGCCCACGTACGAGGCGACGATCCGCCGGATCCTCCTGCGGTCGAGCAGTCGGCCCAGCCCGATGCCGTCGGTGCCGCAGTTGTTGGAGTAGATCTCCAGGTCCGTCGGGCCGGCGTCCACGATCGCGTCGACGAGAACGGCGGGGATCCCGCAGATGCCGAAGCCGCCGGAGGCGATCGACGCCCCGTCGGCGATGTCCGAGACGGCCTGCGCGGCAGTGGCGACAACCTTGTCCACAGTCCGGTCCTCCTTTCGGGTCAGGCGAGCTTGGCGAGTTGGGACAGGACGGTCTCGGGGACGGCGTCCGCGGGGATGTCGGCGACCAGGAAGTCGCCGGACGGAGCCTTCGCATCGTCACCGTGCCAGTACTCCGGCGGGATCCCGGCCCCGCTCAGCGGGGAGCCGGTGAGGGTGACACCGTCCGCGGTGCGCCGGCCCAGCGTCCACCGGTAGTGGTCGGTGATGTTGGAGAGCGGCAGGTGGGCCGCGTCGTCCACGGGCGGCAACCGGGATGTCGTGGGCCCGCGCTCGTCGAGCAGCAGCATCGACACCGGCAGGGCCGACAGCCGCCGGAGCCAGTCGGCGACGTACATGGCCACGTTCTCCGCGTGGTCGGCGGTCAGGTCGGCCACCGGGCCGGCGTTGCCGAGCTCGTGCGTCCGCGCCAGCCAGAGCATCGGCGACGGGATCTGCAGCACCAGTGGGGCACCCGAGGTCTGCGACACGACCTCCGCCAGCTCGACGGCACAGGCCGAGGTCGGGTCGTGGGCCAGCAGGGTCTTGAGGGCGTACCCGGTGCGCGTCCGGGCGGACAGGGCGGAGCGCAGCCCGTCCTGCTCGGCGAGGACGTGGTCGTAGAACGCGCCCAGGTCGAGCAGGGTCGTGTCCGGTCCGAGCAGGCCCTGGGCCTGCCCGGTGTACTGCGCATAGGCGACCGGGTCCGTCCAGGGGACGGGCCGGCCCTGGAGGATGACGGCCTGCGCGTACCGCTGGTGGTCGACGACCACCGCGGTCGGGCGGCCCGAGGGCGGGGCGGAGACGAGTGCGGTGAAGTCCATGGCCATGGGGGATCCTGGCGTTGAGAGGCGGCTCTGAGTACTGCGGGGTGCCGGACGGGGTGGCGCCCCCGGGCCGCTGTGCGATGCGGCCGGGGTGGCACCACGTGCGGCGGGTGGTGCGGTGATGCGATGCCGGGACGTGCTCGTACGGCCCGGATCGGTCAGCCGTTGAGGATGACCTTGAGGGCGTTGGTCTTCGCGGCGTCGGCGAAGGTGTCGTAGGCGTCGAGGACCTGTCCGAGTTCGAACCGGTGGGTGGCGAACCGGTCCACGGGCAGCATGCCGTCCCTGACCAGCCGGAGCAGCATCGGCAGGGTGTCGGTGTTCACCAGGCCCATGGAGATGTTGATGTTCTTGATCCACAGGTCCTGGAGGGCCAGTTCCACCGGCTTGCCGTGGACGCCGACGTTGGCGACGTTGCCGCCGGGACGGACGATGTCGATGGCCACCTGGAAGGTCTGCGGGATGCCGACCGCCTCCACGGCGACGTCCACGCCGTCGCCCTCGGTGAGCGCGAGCAGTTCCTCCTTCCAGCCGGTGCCGCCGGAGTTCACCCAGTGGGTGGCGCCGAACTCCAGGGCCTGCCGGGCGCGGTTGGCGTCGACGTCGACGGCGATCACGCGCGAGGCTCCCTGCAGGCCCGCGGTGGCCATCACGGCCAGTCCGACGGGACCGGCGCCGATGACCGCCACGGTGTCGCCGGGCTGCACCCGTCCGTAGCGGACGCCGATCTCGAAGCCGGTGGGCAGAATGTCAGAGAGCATGACGCCCTGCGCCGGGGTGACTCCCTCGGGCAGTCTGTGGAGCGACGTCTCCGCGTACGGCACCCGGACGTACTCCGCCTGCGTGCCGTGGATGAGATGGCCGAAGATCCAGCCCATGCCCGGTGCGCCCTCGCTCCCGCCGCAGTGCGAGTGCAGACCGCGCCGGCAGTAGTCGCACCGCCCGCAGTTCTTGATGCAGGCGATGATCACCTGGTCCCCGATCCCGAGGGTGGTGACGGCGCTGCCGGTCGCCACGACCGTCCCGACGCCCTCGTGACCGAGCACCCGGCCCTCGGCGACCGAGGGCACGTCGCCTTTGAGGATGTGCAGATCGCTGCCGCAGATGGTGGTGGCGTCGATCCTGACGATCACGTCGGTGGGCTGTTCGATGCCCGGGTCCGGGACGGTGTCCCAGGATTTCCGGCCGGCGCCGTGGTATACGAGTGCCTTCATTTCTCTGTCTCCTTGTACGCAGCGGTGGCGGCTCCGCCGGGCGGACCCGGCGGTCGGTGCCACCCCGGCCCGGCATCCGCTACTGCCGGGGCGGCACCACGGACGGCGGTCAGGACTTGCGGTGCACCTCTTCGCCGTGTTTGTCCTCCAGCTCGCGGACGCGCGCCTCCAGTTGAGCCACCTTCAGATCCCGGCGGTCCGGCAGCATGATGATCGGCAGCTGCCCGATCGGAGCCGTGACACGCTGCGGCCCGTCGATGCCGAACACCGTGGCGGTCAGCTCCTCGGTGTCGTCGCCCCAGGAGCCGTAGTAGTGCAGTTCGTCGGAGGGCTCGGAGGTGACGAACTCCTTGACGAACTCGGCGTACGGCTTGCCGCGCTCCAGACGGTCCTTGCGGGCCCGGGCGCGCAGGGCCCTGGTGCCCTCGACGTCCAGGACGAACGTCGCCGGGTCGTAGGCGACGGCGAAGATGTCCCGCGCGACCTTGTCGCTGATCCGCTTGAGTTCGACGTCCCGGACCACGGCCAGCGGGTCCCGCTCCAGGACGTCGCCGTACCCGCCGCCGGCGCCCTGGCTCATCATGTACAGCTCGCCGTCCTTGGCGACGTCGAACTGCAGCCCCATGTGGCCGGTCATGTAGCGGCCGCCCTCGAAGGGCTGCTCGTTCATGACCTTCTCGATCGACAGGTCGAACCGGCTCGGGTCATTGCGCAGGACGTCGTAGACGTTGACGCCCTTGACCCGGGCCAGCGGGTAGGTACCGCAGCCGTAGCCGCCGAACATGCCGTACACCGAGGAGAACTTGGCCCCGGAGGTGACGGTCATGAACCCCCACAGCGGGGTGCCCTCGCTGGCGACGATCATCTCGTAGCCCATGCCGCCGGTGTGCTTGCCGAAGCCCATGTTGTCGCGGACCAGGCGCTTGGAGACCAGTTGCATGAAGGGGACCTCCTCCTCCATGACCTCCTGCTCGGCCGTGTCGGCCATGGCGCAGAACAGCGGGGAGACCGCGTCCTCGCCGTCCAGGAAGGGCTTCGCCCCGCCGGGCATGCCGTTCAGGTCCGCGCAGAGGTTGCCGACCTGGTCGCCGTGCTGGGTGACGCCGCCCCACAGGAAGGTGTTGATCTGGTTGAACCAGGGGGCGATGACGTTGGAGAACTTCTCCGGGTTGGCGAACTGCATCTTCGCCCACGCCGACTGGAGCGCCGAGAACCCGCGGAAGGATGCCTGCAGGGACTGGCCCATCGGCGCGTCGTAGCCGGCGTCCGCCCAGGTGTGCTCGTCCGAGATGATCTCGATCGGGCTCATCGCCGAGGTGCACCGCGGCAGATCGGGCCACCAGAAGGCGAGGATCGCCTGCATGAACATCGACTTCACCGAGCACAACGGGGAGTTGATCGCCCGGTTGAGGATCTCCGGCCCTGTTCCCCGCAGGTCGACCGTCATCCTGTCGCCCTTGACGGTCACCTTGCAGGCGAACTTGATGAGGATGTTCTCCTTGAGGGTGGAGTCCATGAACTGGTTGAACCGGACGGTGCCGTCGGGCAGTTCGCGGATGCGCCGGCGGACCTCCTCCTCGACGTCCTCGACGGTGACCCGCAGGGCGGCCACGAAGGTCTCGACGCCGACCTCGTCGATCAGGAGGTCGATGCGCTCCATAATGCGCTGGACGGCGCCGATCTTGACCTTGAGGTCGGCCAGCTGCAGCTTGGGGTCGCGCACCGAGTGCTGGAGGAAGGTCAGCAGGTCCCGGCGCAGTTCGCCGCGTTCGACGATCTTGAAGGGACTCATCCGCAGCCCGTCGTCGAACGGGGTCTCCGAGCCGGAGGGCATACCGCCGGGCTCGCAGGCGCCGTTCTCGCCCTCGTGGATCGTCGCCGCGACCCAGGCGATGATCTCGCCGTCCCGGATGATCGGCATGATCATCGACTGGTCGGTGTTGTGGACGTTGCCGAACCGGGCGTCGTTGTGGATGAAGCCGTCACCGGGGTGGATCCCCACCGTCGGTTCGTCCTTCCAGTACTTCATGATGTACCGGATCGGGTGGTGCAGGATCGCCGAGAATGCGATCACACCGTGGCAGGACAGGTAGGTGACATCACCGGAGGCCGTGTAGACGGCGGTGGTCAGGTCGCCCCACTTGGCGCCGGGCGCCGCGCCCATCGCCTCGCACATCTCGTATCCCTCGTCGAGGGCGCCGGCCAGCCGCTTGCGGATCCGGTCGATCTGCAGCGGGTCGATGCCCCTGGCGATGCACTCCTCCTCCAGCACCGAGCGGGGCGCGGTGTGGTGGGATCGCATGATCTCCGGGTCGGGGCCGAGGAAGAGGGTGGTCTCGTCCATGAACTGGTCGACCCAATGCTGCTCCTGGGCCGTCAGCTCGTTGCGCGGGGGCTCGTGGACTGTGGTCATTTTCGCTACTCCTTGTCGTCGGCGGGCGTTCAGTCGCGCAGGAACCACACGGCGCCCTGAGGCGTGGGCTGCAGGCGCCACCCGGGTTCGACGAGGTAGGTGGTGTTCTCGGTGGTGACGATGGCGGGACCGACGATCCGGTGCTCGTGGGTCAGCGCGCCGGCGTCGTAGATCGGCGTGCTGACCGGCCCGTCGATGTCGAGGAAGTGGACGTCGCGGTGGCTGAGCGGCGCCGGGACCGTGCGCTCGCCGTCGGTGTCGAGGGAGTCGAACCGCACCACGTCGCCGTCGACGTACGAGGCGACCCTGACGGTCTGGACCCGGATGCCCGCCTCGGGGGCCTCGGAGCCCTTGCCGTAGCGCTGGCTGTAGATCTCGGAGAAGGTCCGGATCATGTGCAGGACGTCGCCGACGCCGTGCATCCGGTTGACGCCGAAGACCACGGCCGTGGTGACGAGCTGGTTGCCGTACCGCATGTCCATTTCGAGCCGGTAGCGGACGTCTTCGGGAGCGAAGCCCTGGCGGACCAGGTCCTCCAGCCCCTTGGCCTCCAGCTCGGCCACGATCGCGTTGAACTCCTCGTACTTGTCGTAGAGTTCGCGGGTGGTGGCGTTGTACATCACGACGTGCGCGCCGCGCTCGTGGATGTGCAGCTGCTTCATGTTCCCGGCGCCGCAGGCGGAGAACACCGAGGCGAAAGGCGGCGCGAGGATCTTCCTGATCCCGGCGTGGTCCGCGATGCCACAGGCGTGCAGCGGGCCGTTGCCGCCGTAGGCGAGCATCGTGAAGTCCTCGGGCAGGTAGCCCCGGACGCGCAGCTCCTTGCCGATGCCGATGGCCATCTGCTCGTCGACGCCGCGCTTGATCTCCTTGGCCACCTCGATGACGTCCATGCCGAGTTCGTCGCAGAGCGTCTCCTCGATCGCGAACACGGACCGCTTCGAGTTGAGCCGGATGAAGCCGTTGGCGTAGTTGTCCGGGTCGAGGTAGCCCAGCAGCAGGTCGGCGTCGGTGACAGTGGCACGCAGGCCGCCCCGGTCGTAGCAGGCCGGGCCCGGGTCCGATCCGGCCGACTCGGGACCGAGCTTGACGCCCTTGTGGATCCGGTCGTAGGACGCGATGGAGCCGCCGCCCGCGCCGAGGGTGAGCAGGTGGATCATCGGCACCGAGACCAGCCAGCGGTCGATCGTGGGCTGGAAGTCGTAGTGCTTGACCCCGCCCTCGGGCACCAGGCCGATATCGAAGGACGTACCGCCCATGTCGGTGGAGATGACGTGGCCGATCCCGGTCTCACCGGACAGGTGCTCCGCCGCGCCGACCCCGGCGATCGGGCCCGAGTGGATGGTCTGCAGGGCGTCCGTCGAGTTCATCTGCGCCATGCCACCGGAGTTGTGGATGACCAGCATCGGCTTGTCGTAGCCGGAATCGCGCAGGTTGTTCGCCAGCTGGCTCAGCGCGTGGAACATGATCTCGTGCAGGAAACCGTCCACGATGGTGGACATGGCGCGGACGTACTCGCCCTTGCGGCCGGACACCTGGTGCCCGAGCAGGACGGGGATGGCGCCGAGCTCGTGCGGCGGGTACTCCTCCAGGATGATCTCCTGGATGCGCAGCTCGTGCTCCGGGTTCTCGGTGGCGTTCGTCAGCGAGACGACCAGGGCTTCGGCGCCCGCGTCGACCAGCTCGCGCACCATGGTGCGCACGTCCTTCTCGTGCAGCGGAATGACGGTCCGGCCCGCCGAGTTGACCCGCTCCTTGACCGAGCGGATGAGCTCCCGGGGCACCAGCGGCTCCGGGCGCTCGGCCGCGGGGAGGTTCTGTTGCATCGACGGGTCGAGTCCCTCGCCGTAGCCGCGGCCGCGGGACAGCGGGATGGTGTCTTCGAACCCGTGGGTCACGATGGCGCCGACCCGGGGGCCCTTGCGCTCGATCAGCGCGTTGGTGCCCAGGGTGGTGGCATAGCGGACGGAGTCGACCTCGGAGAGGACCCGGTCGCGGTCGAGGCCGGCCCGGCCGCATGCCAGGTCGAGCGCCTCGTTGAAGCCGAGGGCCAGGTTGTGGTGTGTCGTCAGGGCCTTGGCCTCGACGTACTTCTCGTCCCAGACGAAGAAGCAGTCGGTGAACGTGCCGCCGATGTCGACGGAGATGCGCTTCATCGGACAGTCTCCTTTCGAGCTCGGCCGTCAGTGGGAGTCGGCGGCGTTCAGGTGTCGTTGGACGTCCTCGCCGGGGCCGTACGCGACGGCCGTCATCGGGTCCGTTGCGCGGGCTTCCCACTGGGCGCGGAGGGAGTCGATGTCCCAGAGCATGTCGACCGTCGGCGGGTGGCCCGGCGGCACGTACTCGGTCTCCAGCTGGGTGGCGCAGCCGGGGCAGTAGAACTCGAGGATGCGGCAGTACGCCGGGTCCGGGGAGAAGGTGAACTCGTAGCGCTCAGGGTCGATGATCGGCTGGTGGATCTCGCGGGGGTCGCGGTCGTGGACCAGCGTCCCCTCCTTGTAGTTGCCACGGGCGTCACCGAGGTCGTGGTCGCAGACCCTGCACGTCCACCGTTCGGTGTCCAGATCGATGAGCAGGTACTCGGTCATCGGAATTCGCATGGTGCGCTTGGCCTTTCGTGAGCGGGTGACCCGCGGTCAGCTGAGATCCGTGAGCATCAGGTCGCCCCCGGCGGTGACGTCGAGCCGCCAGCCCGACAGCACGCGCGCGGTGAAGAAGGGCCCCTCGACGATCGCCGGCCCCTCGGCCGTGGCACCGGGTTTCTGGTTCAGCAGGGAGTAGACGGGGACCTCGTCGGCCCGGCTCGCGCTCGATCGCACCCGGCGGGTTCCCGAGGCGACGGCCGGCCGGGGCGTGAGCGCCTCGTCGTCGGCCAGCTCGGCCTGCGGCAGCGGGGCGGTGACCTTGAGCTTCAGGGACCCGTGCCGGCCGGGGCCGACGGCGGGAGCGGCACCGAGGACGTAGGGCGTCTCCGACACCAGCGTGTCGTCCTCCTCGACGGCGACGCTCCAGGTCAGTTCGCACGCGGCCAGCTCGTGCCCCTCCTGGAACATGTCGCGTTCGGCCCGTTCCAGCAGGGCGTCGTGCACCGCCCGGGCGCCTTCGGCCGAGGCGTCGGGCAGGGCGACCTCGTAGTTCTGTCCGATGTCGGAGAAGCTGATCCCGAACGCGGAGAAGACCGCGGCGAGCCTGGGGACGAGCACGGTCCGCACGCCGGTGAGCCTTGCCGCGCCGCAGGCGCTCATCGGGCCGGCTCCGCCGAAGGCCGCGATGGCGGTCTCGTCCTCGACACTGTCGGCGAACGCGGCGGCCATCGTCTCGAAGTAGGCCGCCTCCATCCGGATCAGGGCCTCGTCCAGGCCGATGCCCAGCGGCTCGGCGACCGTGGCCGTGATGACGGCCTTCGAGCGCTCGGCGTCGAGCGTGAACCCGCCGTCGAGGTAGGTGTCCGGGTCGAGCACCCCCAGCAGGAGGTTGACGTCGGTGATGGTGGCGCTCTTGCCGCCGAAGCCGAAGCAGGCCGGGCCCGGCGCGGCACCGACGCTCTCCGGGCCGACGGCGATCCGGCCGCCGTCGACGCCGATGACCGAGCTGCCGCCGACGCCGGCGGAGCGGACGTCGCTCATCGGGAAGGAGATCGGGACGCCCCCGACCGAGCCGCGGCGCTGCACCGCGATCTCGAAGTCCTTGACCGATCCGACATCGGTGGTCGTCCCGCCCACGTCGATCATCAGCACATGGCTGAGGCCGTAGGCCTCGGCCAGCGCCCGGGTGCCCTCCAGACCGCCGCGGGGGCCCGAGGAGTAGGTCTTGAGCGCGACCGACTTGGCCACCCGTGAGGAGGCCCCGTCGTTGCGGTAGATGAGCAGCGGGTTGCGGACCCTGTGCGAGCGCAGGCGGTCCTCCGCGTTGTAGAGGAAGCGCTCCATCGTCGGGTGCAGGAAGGCGTTGATCACGCCCGACCAGATCCGCCGGGGCCGCAGGCGGTCGGCGGTGAGCTCCCACGCGTACAGGATCGGCACCGAACCCAGCAGGTGGCGGGGGAACTTGCGGAGCAGGATGCTGCGCAGCCGGGCCTCGTCGCGGCCGTCCGCAACACCGACCGCGACCACGATGCGCGCGGCGCCGTCGGTCGTCAGCCGGTTGACCCGCTGCACGAGATCGAAGGCGAGGCTCTCCTCGTCGGCGGCGCGGGGGTCGACGACCGCGACGCGCGCGCCGACGAGGTCGTCGAAGAGGGCGGCCTCGCTCCCGGTGGCCCGCATCTCGTCGACGACGGCCGGATCGTCCGTGATCAGGCCGATGCGCGGTCCTTTGCGCTCCACGAGGGCGTTGGTACCCTGGGTGGTCGAGTAACGGATGTGCTTGGTGCTGTGCAGCAGCGCCTCCAGGTCCGACTCGCCGAACTGGCTCACAGAGGCCTTGGCGATGCCGTCGAACAGGCACTTGGACAGATCGAACGGCGTGGTGAGCGTCTTCGTGTAGGTGAAGTCCTGCCCGTCCCAGACACAGATATCGGTGAGCGTCCCACCGTTATCGATGTTGATCAGACGTTCCATGGAGCGGTCCCTAACGTTTTCCGAGGGATGGTGGGTGGTTCAGCTCCTGTGCGGCTCAGGAGAACGTGTGGACCAATGTGCGCCGTGTCCCAGCGACGCGGGTGTCCCAGATTCGGACACCGCCGGCGGCACCCGATTCGGTGCCGCCTCTTCCCAGCGGTGGGGCCCGGCGAGACGATCTGTTCCCCCCGGAGCTGAAGGCCGGAACCGAAGGGCTGTCAGATGGACGTCGCAAATCAGAGGCTGCGGATAGCCGCGGCCCGGGCCGGGTTCCTCACCTCCGCCACGGAGGGTTCGGCCGTGGCGGACGCCGTTCCGGCCGTGGTCGCCGCCTCCTGGCGGCGTTCACGCAGTGCGGGCGTGGACGCGGAGACCGCCCAGGCGACGTACTTCGCCGATCTCGACACCTCCTCCCGGCTGGTCCGCTGCGCGCGGCCGATCATCGACCGGCTGAGCCAGGACACCGCGGACACCCCGCTGAGCATCGCCGTGACGGACTGGAAGGCCCGGGTGCTCACCCGGGTCGACACCTCGCGCACGATCGGGCTGCTCCTCGACAACGTGTCGTTCGCCCCCGGGTTCGAGTACGCGGAGGGCGGTATCGGCACGAACGGCGTCGGGACGGTCTTCGAGTCCGGCCTGCCGGTCCACATCGTCGGGCCGGAGCACTTCCACGAGCGCCTGCAGCCGTTCGCCTGCGCCGGAGCGCCCATCCGCGACCCGATCAGCCGCCGCATCGAAGGGGTCCTCGACATCAGCTGTCTGACCGAGCACTCCAGTCCGCTGATGCACTCACTGGTCAGGTCGGCCGCCCATGACATCGAGCGCAATCTGCTGCGCGACCGCAGCCACTGCCAGCAGGCCCTGTTCGAGGCCTTCATCCGCGTCGACACCCGCACCCGCACGGCGGTCATGGCCGTCGGCGGCACCGTGGTGATGGCCAACGCCGTCGCCCAGAGCCTGCTCACCCCGGCGGAGCAGCAGAGCGTCCAGGACCACACGCGCCACTTCATGGGCCGGCGCGACCGTGCCGTGGACCAGATCGAGCTGAGCACCGGCAAGGTCGTCCGCATCCGGGGCACCCGGGTCCTGGTCGGCAGCGATGTGGCCGGTCTGGTGGCGGAGGTCTCCCTGGTGTCGGAGCACGGCTCCACGCAGCCGGAGCCGCCGCCCGCGGAGCACGCCGTGCCCGCGCTGACCGTGGCGGCCGGGGACGACGGGCTGAGCGTGCCCCGGGCACTCGGCTCCGCCACGCTGAGCGGCAGCGGCCGGTCGCCGCTGTGGGTCCGTGCCTGCCGGGAGATCGCTTCGGCCCTGTCCCGCCACGAGCCGCTCCTCGTGATGGGAGAGACCGGAACCGGCAAGTTCTCGCTCGTCGCCGAGACCTACCACCGGGTCAACCCCGGCGGGCGGAGCCTGCTCATCGACGCCTCGGACCTGTCGCACGACACCGACGCGGAGGTCGCCCTGGAAGCGAGCACCCTCCCCACCCTGTACATCCTCAGGAACATCGACCAGTTGTCGACGGACTCGGCGGAGCGGCTGAACGCCTTCCTGCTGGCGCTGGCCGACAGCGACCGGCTGGTCTACCTGGCGGCCACCCTGTCCGAAGCCGGCCTGGACTCCGATCTGCCCTTCCACGACCTCCTGGTGCACTTCCAGCAGGCCGTGACGGTGCCAGCCCTGCGCCACCGGACCGAGGACATCCCCGCCGTCACCGCACAGGTGTGCCGGAAGAACACCGGGAATCGGGACGTCCGGGTAGGCCCCGCCGCCCTGCGGGTGATCGCCCGGTACTCCTGGCCCCGCAACATCACCCAGCTGGAGGAGGCCCTGTCCGCCGCGCTGCTGCGGCGTCCGGTCGGCGACATCCAGCCCGAGGACCTGCCCGGCTACTGCCACAACGCGGCCCGGCGCAGGCTCACCGGGATGGAGAGCATCGAGCGCGACGCGATCGTCAAAGCTCTCCACGAGGCCGACGGGAACCGCCTCCAGGCCGCCGCGGCCCTTGGTATCGCCCGCTCGTCGTTGTACCGCAAGCTCAAGAGCTTCGGTATCACGACCATCTGAGGCACCACCACGCCCCGTGCCCGACGACAGTTCTCCACGCCCCCCGGCGCGCGGTGTACCGGCCTGCGGTCAGGGGGTCGCCGCGGACACGACGTACACGACAGGGTTCATCGGATCGGTCATGTTCACGGTGATGTTCTGGGTGGGCCGCGGGTCCTTGTTGGTGTGTGTGGTGCCCGCCCACTCGACGCCGGGGCCGAAGCTCCAGCCCGTGATCTTCTGATCGCGGGTGCCGACGCTGACCTCGCCGGTCTCCAGGGCGGCGCGCCCGCTGCCCAGCCGGCTCAGGAACCGGTCGAGCCCGGCGGACGTGGTGCGGAACTCCACGTACAGCCGGCTGGCCTTCCAGTTGTTGGTCTCGTAGTACCGCATGTCCAGGGCGTTTCCGGGGATCGGCAGCTCGAAGATCCGGCGCTGCATCCGGGACGGCCAGCCCTCCCTGAGCCCCTGGGCGGAGGCCTCGGCCTCCTTGTTCTGGCCTGCGCGGCGGCTCTGCCCCGCGGAGATCAGCAGATAGCCGGCCGGAATGCCGATGAGCAGCACGATGATCGTCGCCGTGATCAGACGGCGGCGGATCACCCGGCGCCGGTCCTGCGTCGGCTTGTCGTCGTCGGGCGGCGAGGACTGGCGCGGCAGGACGGGGTGCTGGGCTGCGGTCATGTCTCTGGGGATCCCTAGGAGGTGCGGGTGTTGCGCGTGTTACGGATGGTGCTCGTGGCCTGGTCGTAGATCTGCGCGTACCGCTCGTACCGCTCGACGCGGCGGCGGTTGGTACGGCGGAATCTGCGGGCGACCAGCCGGGCGAGGTCGGCGGCGCCGACCATACCTGCCTCCGGGCCGAGCTGCGCCTTTGCGATCCGGGCCTCGGGGCGGTAGCCGCGGCCGGTGAGGTGGCGTTTGAAGGCGTCCCTGGCGGGGCCGATCAGCAGGTCGTCGGCGGCGCTGACGCCGCCTCCGATGACGAAGCAGGAGGGGTCGAGCGCGGCGGCCAGATTGGCGATGCCGACGCCGAGCCACTGCCCGATGTCCTGGAGGAGCTCGACGCACATCGCATCGCCCTCGCGGGCGAGTTCGGTGATGAGCGGTCCGGTGATGTCGGGGATGTTCCCCTTGACCCGCTCGATGATGCCGTGTGCCACCGGGGAGTCGGCCGCGGCCAGTTCCCTGGCCTCGCGGACCAGGGCGTTGCCGGAGCTGTACTGCTCCCAGCAGCCGCGGTTCCCGCAGGGGCAGCGGTGGCCGCCCGGCACCACCTGCATGTGGCCGAACTCACCGGCGACGCCGTACTTGCCGCGCTTGACCTGACCGTCCTCCAGGATCGCGCCGCCGATGCCGGTGCCGAGCGTGATCATGACGAGGTGGTCCTCGCCGCGGCCCGCTCCGAAGCGCCACTCCGCCCAGGCGGCGGTGTTGGCGTCGTTGTCGACCATGACGGGGACGACGAGGCGGGAGGCGAGGGCGTCGCGCAGCGGTTCGTCGCGCCAGGCGAGGTGCGGGGCGAACAGCACCTTGGAGCGGTCCGCGTCGACCCAGCCCGCCGCGCCGATGCCCACGGCGTGCACATCGTGCCGGTCGCAGAGGTCCAGGACCAGCTCCACGATGGTGTCCTCGACGACCTTGGGGCTCTTGGACTTGTCCGGCGTCTCGGCGCGCAGCTGCTCCAGGATGTTGCCGTCGGCGTCGACGACGCCGGCCATCACCTTCGTGCCCCCGATGTCGATGCCGACGGTGGGGACCCGTGGCGCCGTGAGGTGCGAGCGCCGCTCGCGGGTGCCTACGGTCCGCAGGACGGTGGCGCGGGCGGAGCCGCGGTGCGTGAAGTCGCGGTACGTGCTCATCGTCCCTGCGGGGTTGGAGGGCCGGGGCGGTGCTCCCGGCGGCGGACGGCGCCCGTCTGGCTCGATTCTGCCACTGCCGGGGCGCCGCGGCTGGCCGACCGGGTACGCGGGGGCCGGGACCGGCCGGGGCTACCGGGGGTCGTCGGTCACCGGGTGGCCGCCGAGGTGGGTCGGGCCGGGGGCCCGCTCCAGCTCGTGACTGAGCTCCTCCAGCTCGCTGCCACCCGCCATCTGGCGGGTCAGTTCGTCCAGGGTGATGCTCTCCCTGGTGTGGCTGCCGGCCATGGCGCCCCGCTTGAGCAGGACGAACCGGTCACCGACGAGATACGCGTGGTGCGGGTTGTGGGTGATGAGGACCACGCCGAGACCCGCGTCGCGGGCGGCCGCGACGTACTTGAGGACGACCCCGGACTGCTTGACGCCGAGCGCGGCGGTGGGCTCGTCCAGGACGAGGACCTTGGCGCCGAAGTAGACGGCCCGGGCGATGGCGACGCATTGGCGCTCACCGCCGGAGAGCGTGCCGATCGGCTGGTCGACGTCGCGCAGGTCGATGCCCATGCGCAGCAGCTCGGAGCGGGTCGTCTCGCGCATCAGCCGCACGTCGAGGCGCTTGAAGGGGCCCGCGCCGGTGGTCGGCTCGGAGCCGAGGAAGAAGTTCCGCCAGACCGGCATCAGGGGGACGACGGCCAGGTCCTGGTAGACCGTGGCGATGCCGCGGTCGAGGGCGTCGCGCGGGTTGGCGAGGGTGGTCTCCTCGCCCTCGATGCGGAAGGTCCCGGCGTCGTGCCGGTGGAGTCCCGCGATGATCTTGATCAGGGTGGACTTGCCGGCGCCGTTGTCGCCGAGCACACAGGAGATCTCCCCCGCGTGCACCTCCAGCGAGACGTCCGTCAGGGCCTTGATGTTGCCGTAGAACTTGCTGACGTGGTCCAGCTCGACGAGCGCCCGGTGGGGCGTCTCCGGGCCGGCCGGTGCCTGGGGGGCCGTCATTTCGTCGCCTCCGCGCGCTTGCGTACCCATGCGTTGAGCAGGGTGGCCAGGAGCAGCATGGCTCCGAGGAAGAACTTGAACCAGTCCGGGTTCCACTCCGCGTACACGATGCCCTTGCTGGTCATGCCGAAGATGAAGGCACCGACCGCGGAGCCGATGGCGGAGCCGTAACCACCGGTGATCAGACAGCCGCCGATGACGGCAGCGATGATGTAGATCAGCTCGTTGCCGACGCCCTCGCCGGACTGCACCACGTCGAACGAGAACAGCAGATGCTGCCCGGAGACCCAGGCGGCGAAGGCGACCCCGAGGTAGAGCCCGATCTTGGTGCGGATCACCGGGACGCCGACCGCGCGGGCCGCGCCGGCCTCGCCGCCGACCGCGAAGATCCAGTTGCCGAAGCGGGTGCGGAGCAGGATCCAGGTGGCGATCGCGACGAGCGCGGCCCACCACAGGATGGTGACCTTGAACTCGACGCCGCCGATGGTCCACTGCGAGGCGAAGACCCGACGGGCCGAGTCGAAGCCCTCCATGTCGGCGATGGTCTTCGTCGAGACGGTGTCGCTGATCAGCTTGGTGAAGCCCAGGTTGAGGCCGGTCAGCATCAGGAACGTACCGAGCGTGATGATGAAGCTGGGCAGTTTGGTACGGGTCAGCATGAAGCCGTTGAACGCCCCGATGGCCAGTGTGACCAGCAACGACACCAGGACGCCGACCCAGACGTTGGCCGTCATCTGGTAGCTGAACATCGACGAGATCAGCGCGGAGCTGGTGACCAGCACACCGGCGGAGAGGTCGAACTCGCCGCCGATCATCAGCAGCGCCACCGGCGCGGCCATGATCCCGATGGTGGAGGCCGCGTACAGCACCGTGCCGAGGCTGGAGGCGCGCAGGAAGCTGTCGGCGACGATCGAGAAGAAGATGAAGACGGCCGCGGCGCCGACGACCGAGCCCAGCTCGGGGCGGCCGAGGAGTCCGCGCAGCGTCGAGGTGCGCAGCAGCCGCTCGTCGGTCCCGGCCTGGGCGGGTGGTCCGGCGATCGTGCTCATCGGGTCCCCCGCTTCGTGTATTCCGCCAGCTCGGCGGCGTCCTTCGAGGTGATGATCTGCGGTCCGGTGAGGACCGGGCGGCCGCCGCCGAGCACATTGCCGTTGTAGCGGTAGAGCCAGAGCAGGTCCACGGCCTCGTACCCCTGGAGGTAGGGCTGCTGGTCGACGGCGAAGCCGAGGGTCTTGTCCTCAAGGGCCGTGGCGACCTTGGCGTTCAGGTCGAAGGTGTCGATCTCGGCCTTGCTGCCCGCGGTCCGCTTGGCCTTGACGGCGGCGTCGGCGAACGGCGCACCGAGGGTGACGACCGCGTCGATGTCCTTGTCGGCCTGGAGCTTGGCCTCGATGGACGCCTGGACGTCGGGCATGTTGGTGCCTTCGACGTACAGGTTCTGCATCTGTCCGTCGAACGTCTTCCCCGCTCCGGCGCAGCGCTGTTCGTGGCCCACGTTGCCCTGCTCGTGCAGGATGCACAGAGCCTTCTTGCGGCCCCGTGCGTTGAGCTCCTCGCCGACGGCCTCGCCCGCGATGGACTCGTCCTGGCCGATGTGGGTGAGCGCGCCGAACCGCTTGGACTCCGCGGAGCCCGAGTTCACCGTGATCACCGGGATTCCGGCCCTGGTGGCCTTGGCGACGACGTCCTTCATCGCGTCGGGCTTGGCGAGGGTGACGATCAGCCCGTCGACCTTCTGGTCGATGGCGGCCTGGACGAGCTGGGCCTGCTGCTGCGCCTCGTCGTTGTGCGAGTACAGGAACTTGATGTTGTCCTTGACGGCGGCCTGCTCGGCGCCCCGCTGGACGATGTCCCAGAAGGTGTCGCCGTCGCCCGAGTGGGTGACCATGGCGAAGGTCCAGCGGGGCGTGTCCACCGCGGACCGGCCCTCGGCGGCGGCCCGGGCCGCGCGCTCCTCCGCCCGCTTGCCGCCGGTGCTGCTGCATCCCACGAGGGAAGCCCCGAGCACCGCCGCAAGCACGGCGCCCATCGCACGTACCCCTGTCCGAACCCTTGCCACGACGCCGTGCCCTTCTTGTGCTGCTCGCTGTGCTGCCTGGTGGGGCCGGGGACTGTTCACACCCTGCCCGGCTGGCCAAGTATCCCCGAGCCGCCGACGGCCCCGCCCGGCAGGGGCGGGGCACGTGTGCCGGCACCGGGTGTGCGCAGCGGTGCGCGGGGCGGTCATCGGGTGCCGCGCGCGGTGTATTCCTCCAGCTGTGGTACGTCGTCGGCGGTGACGATCGCCGGGCCTGTGAGCACCGGCTTTCCGCCGCCGATGACGTTTCCGTTGGTCTTGTTCAGCCACAGTTCGTCGATGGCGAGATAGCCCTGGAGGTAGGGCTGCTGGTCGACGGCGAAGCCGACCTCCTTCGCCTTCAGCCGCCTGACGACCTCGGCGTTCAGATCGAAGGTGTCGACCTCCGCCGTGCTGCCCGAGCCCTCCTTGGCCTTCACGGACGCGGCGGCGAAGGGCGCGCCGAGGGTGACGACGGCGTCGATGCCCCGGTCCGCCTGGAGCTTCGCCTCGATCGAGGAGGTGGAGGCGGGCATGTTGGTGCCCTCGACGTTGAGGTTCTCGACGGTGCCCCTGAAGGTCTTGCGCACCCCGGCGCAGCGCTCCTCCAGCGACACGTTGCCCTGCTCGTGGATGACGCAGACGGCCTTCTTGCGGCCCCGCTCGTTGAGCTCCTCGCCGACGGCCTCGCCCGCGACCTTCTCGTCCTGCCCGATGTGTCCGAGCGCACCGGCCTCCTTGGAGAACTGCGCGCCCGAGTTGATGGTCACGACGGGTATGCCGGCCTTCACGGCCTTGGCGACGACGTCCTTGACCGCTTCCGGCTTGGCGAGGGTGACGACGATGCCGTCGACCTTCTGGTCGATGGCGGCCTGGACGAGCTGGGCCTGTTCCTTGCCCTCCTTGTTCGCCGAGTACAGGAACTCGACGTTGTCCTTGGCCGCCGCCTGTTTCGCGCCGCTCTGCACGATGTCCCAGAAGGTGTCGCCCTCCCCCGAGTGCGTGACCATCGCGATCTTCAGGCGGGGTGTGGAGGCCGCCTTGCCTCCGCCGCTCGCCCCCTGGGGCTTCTCCTCGGAGCTCTTGCCCCCGGAGCCGCTGCATCCGGTGACGGTGAGGCCGATGCCGATGGCGGCCGCGGTGATCAGGGTTGCTGTCCTGCGACTGGTACGCATTGGTGGATCCGCCCTCTCTCCCCGCCGCCCGAATGCGGCTGGGGGAGTTCTAGCGGTGGGCGTACGAGACGTCAACGGGGCCGTGCGGCCGTCGTCACCGTACGAGCAGCTGGAAATCGAAGGAGTAGCGCGAGGCCCGGTAGATGTGGGAGCCGAATTCGACCGCCCGCCCGGTGTCGTCGAAGGTGGTGCGCTCCATGGTCAGCAGGGCTGCTCCCTCGGCCTCGGCGAGTGCGGCCGCCTCGTCGGCGGTGGCGAGCCGGGCGCCGACGGTCTGGCGGGCGCTGTGCAGGGTGATGCCCACGCCGCGCATCACCCGGTAGAGGCCGGTGGTCTCCAGCCGCTCGGTGGTCAGGTCGACGATCCCGAGCGGCAGGTGGTTGCGCAGGAGTGCCAGCGGCTCGTCGTGCGCGTAGCGCAGCCGCTCGACGAGGTGTACGTCGGTGCCCTCCGCGACTCCGAGGGCGTCGGCGACCAGGACATCGGCGGGCTCGACGGTGTTGCGCAGGACGCGGGTCGTGGGGTGCCCGCCCGCGGCCTCCAGGTCGTCGTACAGGCTGCTCAGTTCGAGCGGGCGCCTGACCCTGCTGTGCACGACCTGGGTGCCGACGCCGCGGCGACGGACCATCAGCCCCTTGTCGACCAGTGACTGGATGGCCTGGCGGACGGTGGGCCGGGAGAGGCCGAGCCGGGCCGCGAGCTCGATCTCGTTGCCGAGGAGGCTGCCGGGGGCGAGCCTGCCCTGTTCGACGGCCGCCTCCAGCTGCTGGGCCAGCTGGTAGTAGAGAGGAACCGGGCTGGAGCGGTCCACACCGAGTTCGAGTGCGGCGGGGTCGGTGGTGGGTTTGGGCACGCGTGGAGGGTAACCCTCACATCAAGACCTCCGGTAGTCAGGTCGTTCTGTTGTCCGGACAGCCGGACAGCATGACCGGCGAACGGACTCGGTTTGTCAGGACATATAGTTGACAGCGCAGTCGGCGGGCGGCACGTTGGGTCCATGCGTATCGGACTCATCGGCACCGGCCGGATCGGTTCCTTCCACGCGGGCGTGCTGGCCCGCCATCCCGCGGTGGACTCCCTGGTGGTCACGGACACCGACCGGGCGCGGGCGGCCGGGGTCGCGGAGCGTCTCGGCGCGACGGCCGCGGACAGCGCCGGTGAGCTGTTCGGCGCGGGGGTGGACGCGGTGGTGATCGCCTCGGCCACATCGGCCCACGCGGAACTGATCGGCCGGGCCGCGCGTGCGGGGCTGCCCGCGTTCTGCGAGAAACCGATCGCCCTGGACCTGCCGGGAACGCTGAGCGCGCTGTGCGAGGTCGACCGGGCGGGGAGCGTGCTCCAGCTGGGCTTCATGCGCAGGTTCGACGCGGGATACACGGCGGCGCGTACCGCCGTGCGGGCCGGGGCCCTGGGCAGGCTGCACACCGTACGGGCGATGACCATGGACCCCGCGCCGCCGCCCGCCGCGTATCTGCCGCTCTCCGGCGGGCTGTACCGGGACTGTCTGGTCCATGACTTCGACATGCTGCGGTGGGTGACGGGCCGTGAAGTGACGGAGGTGTACGCCACCGGGTCGGATGCCGGGCCCGCGATGTTCCGGGCCGCGGGCGACGTCGACACGGCGGCGGCCCTGCTGACGCTGGACGACGGCACCCTCGCCACGGCGACGGCCACCCGCTGCAACGGCGCCGGTTACGACGTACGGATGGAACTGGCGGGCGAGCTCGACCAGATCACGGTCGGCCTGGACGACCGTACGCCGCTCACCTCAGCGGAACCGCGGGGCCCCGCCGCACCGCTCAGCCCCTGGCCGGGCTTCCTGGACCGGTTCGCCCCGGCGTACGAGGCGGAACTGGACGCGTTCGTACGGGTGGTGCGGGGCGAGCTGGCCAATCCGTGCGACGGGCGCGAGGCGTGGTACGCGCTGCTGATCGCGGAGGCGTGCGAGGTGTCCCGCCGGGAGCGGCGCCCCGTGGAGATCGCGGAGATCGCGGAGATCGCCGACGGGGCGGCCGCCCGGTCCGGCGCCCGCGCCGCGGGGTGAACCGAACCGGAGCCGGGCCGGGAGTTCAGGACGGCGTGGCGGACAGTACGGTCCCCTGGGCGACCGCGCAGAGCGTCTTCGCCCCGTCCTCCGCCACGGCGAACAGCTCGCAGCGGACCACGGCCTGGCGGCGGCCGGAGTGCACGACTTCGGCGTGGGCGACGAGCGTGCGCCCGGTGGCGGGCCGTATGTACTGGATGGAGAAGCCCCCGGTCAGTACGGCCGGTCCGAGGGTGGTCCCGGCGGCGAAGGTGATCGAGTTGTCGGCCGCGTAGGCCAGGACTCCGCCGTGCAGAAAGCCGTTCTGCTGCTGGAGTTCTTGGCGGATGTCCACTTCGAGGGTGGCGGCGCCGTCCCCGAAGGCGGTGATCCGCGCCCCGACGAGCCCGCTGAACGGCTGGCTGCCGAGGACCTTCCGCGCCGTCTGCACATCAAGTCCGGTCATGACAGAGCTTCTTACCTCACCAGCGGACGGGCAGCGCGCGCACCCCTCGGATCAGCATTCCCGGGAGCCAGTCCGGCTCCCCGGCGTCCGCGTCCGGTGCGAGACCGGGGCACCGCTCCAGCAGCGTACGGATCGCGATCCGGCCCTCCATCCGGGCCAGCGGCGCGCCCAGGCAGAAGTGCACGCCGTGCCCGAAGGCCAGGTGCCCCTGGGTCTCGCGGCGGATGTCGAAGCGGTCCGGTTCCGGGTAGCGGCCGGGGTCCCGGTCGGCGCCCGCCAGGGAGACCAGCACCGGATCGCCCGCCGGAATGACCCTCCGGCCGATCTCGACCGGTTCGCGGGCGAAGCGGAACGTGGCGGTCTCCACCGGCCCGTCGTAGCGCAGCATCTCCTCGACAGCCCCGTCGATCAGACCGAAGTCCGCGCGGAGCGCGGCCAGTTGGTCCGGGTGGCGGAGCAGGGCCCGTACCCCGTTGGAGATCAGGTTGACCGTGGTCTCGTGGCCCGCGACGAGCAGCAGGAACGCCATGCCAACGAGTTCGTCGGGCGAGAGCCCGTCGCCCTCCTCGTCACGCGCCCTCACCAGTGCGCTCAGCAGGTCGTCACCGGGCGAGCAGCGCTTGTCCTCGATGAGTTCGGTGAGGTAGGCGCCCATGGCGACCACTGCCTCGCCGTCCTGCAGCGGCGTGGCCGGGGTGACGATGTCGTTCGTCAGCCGGCGAAAGGTCCTGCGGTCCAGGTCCGGCACGCCGATCAGTTCGCAGATGACGGTCATGGGCAGCGGGAAGGCGAGCGCGTCCACGAGATCGGCGCGCCCGGCGGGCACCATCGCGTCGAGGAGTTCATCGGTGATCTGCTGGACGCGTGGGCGCAGGGACTCGACCCGGCGTGCGGTGAACTCCCGGGTGATGAGCTTGCGCAGCCGGGTGTGGTGCGGTGCGTCCAGCTCCAGCATGTTGGCGAAGATCGGCTGGTTCTCGACGGGCCGGTCCATCAGCCCCCGCCACTCCTTGCCGAGGCGCTGGTCGGCGAGGGCGGCGCGGGCCTCGCCGTACCCCACCACGAGCCAGATCCGGTCGAACTCGTCGGTACGGACGGTGTGCACGGGACCTGCCGCGCGCAGTTTCTCGTAGTACGGATAGGGATTCGCGGTGAAGTCCTCGACCCCGCGCAGATCGACGTCGACATCGGCACGGCCACTGGCATCGGACATGGGATCGCCCTCCCGGTCTGATCGGCTCGATCGCATGCGATCAACCGCTTCAGCCTATGTCGCCGGGTCGCTGCCGTCGTCGTCGAGCAGGCCCGCGTCGTGCACCAGCAGCGCGATCTGGACACGGTTGTTGAAGTCGAATCTGGCCAGGATCCGGGACACCTGTGTCTTCACGGTCGCGACGCTCAGGTAGAGCGAGGCGGCGATCTCGGCGTTGGAGCGTCCGCGTCCGACGGCGATCGCGACCTCGCGTTCCCGTTCGCCGAGCGCGGCGATCCGCTGGCGCGCCCGCTCGGCGCGGTCCACCCGGTCGCCCCGGCCGTTCCCGGTCCCGGCGACGCGGGCCATGAGCCGGCGGGTCACCGCGGGCGACAGCACCGGGTCACCGGCCGCCACCCGCCGCACCGAGTCGACGATCTCGGCCGGAGGGGTGTCCTTCAGGACGAAGCCGGCGGCTCCGGCGCGGATGGCCCGCAGCACCTGCTCGTCGGCGTGGAACGTCGTCAGGACGATGACCTCCGGAGCTTCGGGACGGGCCCGCAGTTCCTCCGCCGCCGTCAGCCCGTCCACGGTCGGCATCCGGATGTCCATCAGCACCACATCGGGGCGGAGCCGGTCGACGAGATCCGCGACCTCGGAGCCGTCGGCCCCCTCCCCCACGACGTCGATGTCGTCGGCGCCGCCGAGCATGAGGGCGAGCCCGGCCCGTACGAGCGGGTCGTCGTCGACGATGAGCAGCCGGACGGGCTGCGCCACTGGGTCCATGGGGGTCGGGGTGGTCATGACGACCACCGTAACCAGGCTGGTATGCCCTTGTCGGGCCCGTGTACCGAACTCGGCGGGGATTGTCGTGGCCGCCCGGAACCGTCCGGCGGTCAGGCCGGCCATGGCAGCCGGGCGCGGATGAGGAAGCCGCCGTCCGGCTCCGGCCCGTGGTCGAGGTGACCTCCGGCGAGCGTGGCGCGTTCCGTGAGGCCGATGAGCCCCTGGCCGGAGCCGGGGACCTGTTCGAACGGTTCGGTGGGCGCCGGATTGCGCACCTCGATGGTGAGCCCGTCGCCGGGGCCGCCGGTGACCGTGACGGTGACCTCGGCGCCGGGGGCGTGTTTACGGGCGTTGGTCAGGCCCTCCTGGGCGATGCGGTAGACCGTGCGGCCGGTGGCGGCGGGAGCCTCGGCGGGGTCGGCGACGCGGTTGTCGAGGGTGACCTTCATGCCGGCCTGACGGGATTCGGCGATCAGTGCGTCCAGCGTCGCGAGGGTGGGTTGCGGTCGGTTGCCGTCGCTCTCGTCGGGGCTGCGCAGGACGCCGACGATCTCGCGGAGGTCCTGGAGCGCCTCGTGTGCGCTGTCCCGGATGACCCCGGCGGCCCGTGCCACCTCGGCCGGGGGTGCGTCGGGGCGGAATTCGAGGGCTCCGGCGTGGACGCTGAGCAGGGTGAGCCGGTGGGCGAGGACGTCGTGCATCTCGCGGGCCATGGCCTCGCGGGCCAGCCGCTGCGCCTGCTCGGCGCGGAGCCCGGCCTCGGTCTCGGCCCGGCGGGCCCGCTCGCGCAGTGTGACGACGAGCTGGCGCCTGGACCGTACGACCATGCCGCAGCTGAGCACCAGCAGGGACAGCAGCGCACCGATGACCGTCGACGTGATGAACGAGGTGCCCGGGTCAGGGCGCAGATACGGCTGTACGGGAGCGACGGCGAGGGCGAGCGCCCCGACGGCCGCGACGGGCCGGAACGGACGGTGCACGGCGAGGCTGAACAGGGCCACGAGCGTGGCTCCGGCGGCGACCGGTTCGACGGTGGAGAGCAGGACCAGGGCCACCGCGAGGCCGACCGGCCACCGCCGCCGCACCCACAGGGCGCAGCAGGCGGCGGCCCCGATCAAGGAGTCGATGAAGACGACGCCGTCGGCGGTGGTGTGGTCGGCGTCGATCGCCGACGCCGAAAGCAGTCCGATTCCGGCCGCGACGAGGAAGGCGGTGATGTCGACGGCCCAGTCCCGCACGGTACGTCGCCTGCGGCCGCCCTGGTCGCCGGGCAGCTCGGGGTCTGCCATCGCCGAGGGCAGCAGCCAGCGGTACTCCGTACGCGTCATACGACGAAACTACCCAGGTCAGGCGCAGGCCCCGGCCATTCGGGCGCGGGGAGCGACCAAAGTCGCGCGACGCGGGACTTTCGGCCCACCGGACGGTGGTGCGGCGGCCGAGCGGCTCAAGCGGTCGCCGGAGCCATCGCCCGGCTCAAGGAGCGGCTCGGGTCACCGACCGGCGGCCCCAGGCGGTGCCCACGAGCACCAGGACCCCGCCCACCATGCCGAGGACAGCGAGCCGTTCACCGCCGATCGCGATGCCCACGGCCGCGGCCCACAGCGGTTCCGTACCGAGCAGCAGGCTGACCCGGGACGGCGAGGTGCGGCGTACCGACCACATCTGCACGAAGAAGGCGAAGAGCGTGCAGAAGACGGAGAGGAAGAGCAGCCCGCCCCATTCCCGGACGCCGAACCCGGCGGCCACCGTCCATGGCGGCTCGCCGGTTCCGGGCACGGCGGCGAGCACGGCGAAGACGGCGACCGCGCTGCCGAGCTGGACCGTGGTCAGCGACAGCGAGTCCGCGCCCTGCACCGACTTGATGCGGGCCATCAGCAGCACATGGACGGTACGGGCGAGTGCGGCCACCAGCATCAGCAGATCGCCCGCCGAAGGGCTGGTGAATCCGCCGCCCTGGGTCAGCAGCGCCACCCCGGCCACCGAGAGCCCGGCGGCGGCGAGAAAGGCCCTGGGCGGCCGGACGCGGGTGACGGCGGCCTCGGCGAGCGGGGTGAAGATCATCGTGAGGCTGATGATGAGCCCGGCGTTGGTCGCGGAGGTGTGCACGACGCCGTACGTCTCCACCAGGAAGATCGCGCTGAGGACCAGGCCCAGCAGACCGGCCCCCCGCCACTGCGCCGTGCTGAGCGCCCGCAGCCTGCGCCGCCCTGCCACGGCCAGCACGGGCAGCACGACGACGAAACGCAGTACGAGGACGGCGACGACGGTCTGCGCGGTGGTGATGCCCTTCGCCGCGAGATAGCTGGAACCCCAGACGACCGCCACGAGCAGCACCGGCAGATCGGTGAGCCAGGCACGGCGCGGCGGGGCGAGGGCGGGTACGGCGATCGAGGACACCTGGCTGGTTCTCCTGGTTCTCCACGGCGGAAAGGATGTGGGAAACGCTGTGGAGACCTCGACGGCTCACACGCGGAACGATCACCGTACCGGCACCGCCATGACCGGCAGCACCGGTACCCGCCCGGCGCCCCGGTCCGTCCTACCCTGGCCCCGAAGGTTTCCGAACGAAAAGGGAGATCATGACCGAGACCCCTGCTCACCCGCTGAACGACGGCCGCACCATTCCGGCCGTCGGGCTCGGCACCTGGCCGTTGGACGACGACGCAGCGGAGAAGGCCGTCGCCGGGGCGCTGGGCCTCGGCTACCGGCTCGTCGACACCGCGCTGAACTACGGCAACGAGACCGGCACCGGCCGCGGGATCGCCCGCAGCGGCGTGCCGAGACAGGACGTCTTCGTCACCACCAAGGTCCTGGGCCGGCATCACGGTTACGAGCCGACGCTGGCCTCGTTCGAGGAGTCCCGGCGCAATCTCGGGCTGGAGTACGTGGATCTGTATCTCATCCACTGGCCGTTGCCCCGGCTCGATCTGTACGTCGACACGTGGAAGGCGCTGATCCGGCTCCGCGAGGACGGTCTGGTGCGCTCGATCGGTGTCTCCAACTTCACCGCGGCCCAGATCGGCCGGCTGGAGCAGGAGACGGGGGTGCTGCCCGCCGTCAACCAGATCGAGATGCACCCGCGCCTCCCGCAGGACGAACTGCGGTCCGTGCACACCGCCAAGGGCATCGTCACGGAGAGCTGGAGCCCGCTCGGCCGCGGCCACGCCCTGCTGGCCGATCCCGAGCTGGTCGCCATCGCCGATGCGCACGGTGTGACGCCCGCTCAGGCGGTGCTCCGCTGGCACACGCAGCTCGGTGCCGTACCGATCCCGAAGTCGGCCGATCAGGGACGGCAGCGCGAGAACCTGGACCTGTTCGGGTTCGAGCTGACGGCGGACGAGCTGGCGCGCATCTCGGCGGGGCCGCAGGAGCGGTTCGGCGGGGACCCCGAGGTCCACGAGGAGTTCTGAGCGGCTGTCACATCGCGGCGTCCGCCGTGGGTACGTGGGTGTGTTCGCCTCGCCCGGCGCGGACACACCCGCGTACGGCTCACTGCGAGCGCGGGGTGAGCTCCGTCATCCGTGACCAACCCTCGCCCGGCACCTCGACGTTGATGATCTCCGGCGCCTCGGCGACGAGATCCGCCATGCGGTCCATCGCCGCCGCGAAGTGCTCCGACTTCACATGGGCCTCTCCGGCCTCGGGCGAGGCGAAGGCTTCCAGCAGGACGTACTGGTCGGGGTTCTCGACGCTGTACGACCACTCGAAGAAGAGATTCCCGGGCTCCATCCGGGTGGCGAGGGTGAAGTCCTCCACGGCCGGGAGCCAGTTGTCGCGTTCGGCGCTGTGGACGGTGAATTTGACGGCGATGAAGATCATGCCTCCAGGATCCCATATGCCATGGACGCGGACTCATCGGGCACACCGTGACCGGTGTGCCACCGAGGGCTCAGCCGGCCGACTCGCGGTGACGCGCGACCAGCCGTGCGGCTCCCTCCCGCGTCGGTGAGCCGAACAGCCGCAGTCGTGAGATGCCGCCGTCCGGGAAGATGTCGATCCGGACGTGCGTGGCCCGTACCGCCTCCGGCAGGACGAAGCGGTGGTTCGTGTCGGGCTGCAACCGTGTCCTGGGCAGCACCTCGGTCCAGTCGCCGCCCTCCCCGTCGCGGGCACAAAGGCTCGCCCAGCCCGCCGAGTTGCCCTTCAGATACGCGGTGTCGATCTCGACTGCGCGGATCTCCGCCTGCTCGACGAGGCGGTAGCGGATCCAGTCGTTGCCCCTGTCCCGTCGGCGGCGGGTCTCCCAGCCGTCGTCCATCTTGCGGGACCTGCCGGGCCGGATGGTGTTGGTGGCCGGGGAGTAGAAGCGGTCGGAGGCGTCCTCGACCGTGCCGCCGTTCTCCAGGGCGACCAGGTCGAAGGTGCCGAGGGCGGCCAGCCAGGCGGGGTCGGGGACGATCTCGCCGTACACCCGCAGGCGGGCGATCCCGCCGTCGGGATGCTGGTTCACCCGCAGATGGGTGACGCGCTGCTCGGCCGCGACGACGAAGCCATTGGCCGCGTGCCCGCCAACGGCCGTACGCGGCAGAAGCGTTGTCCACTTCACGCCGGGCGCGAGGAGTTCCTCGGGCGACGGGGAGCCGGGGACGCAGGCCGCTTCGACGGAGACCGCCTGCGGGTAGTTGCCTCGGAAGTGGGCGGTGTCGACGACGATGCCGCGTACGACTCCGGGCGCGCCGAGCCGTACCAGCGCCCAGTCGTGGTCCTCGTCCGTGGGGTGCGGCCGGCCGGCGCCCGTGCCGCGACGGCGGCGGGTCTCCCAGCCGTCCATGATCTTGCCCTTGTGACCGAAGCGCTCGGGGTCGAACTCGGCGGGCTCCGGCTTCAGCAGGTTCTCGCGCTCGGCGAAGAACTCGTCGTTGGCGGCGATCACGCCCGCGCCGAGGCGGCGGTCGGCGAGGTCGACGAGATCGGTGAAGGGGAGGTCGGCGGTGCGGTAGTCGGCATAGGGGTCGCCGCCGCCGTACGGATTCGCGTCGCCGGTGAAACGGGCTGTCGCCGTCATGGTCAGTGGTTCCTTTCGAGGAGGCGTCCGGTGGGTTCGGCGACGGCGTTGTCCGCCGCGATCCGTACGCCGCGCAGCCAGGTCGATCGCACGACGCCGTGCAGGGTCTTCCCGGCGTAGGCGGTGACCCGGTTGCGGTGGAGGAGTTCGGCGGGGTCGACGGTGAAGGTCTCGTCGGGGGCGAGGACGGCGAAGTCGGCGTCGCGACCGGCCTCGATGGCCCCCTTGCGGCTCAGTCCGGCCAGTGCCGCGGGGGCGACCGACATCCAGCGGGCGACGTCGTCGAGGGAGTGGCCGCGCCTGCGGGCCTCGGTCCAGATGGCGGGAAGACCCAGCTGGAGGGAGGAGATGCCGCCCCAGGCGGAGGCGAAGTCCGGTGTCTTGAGGTCGGTGGTGCACGGCGAGTGGTCGGAGACGATGCAGTCGATCGTCCCGTCGGCCAGTCCGTCCCACAGCGCGTCCTGGTTGGCGGCCTCCCGGATCGGCGGGCAGCACTTGAACTCCGTGGCGCCGTCGGGGACTTCCTCGGCGGTGAGGGTGAGGAAGTGCGGACAGGACTCGACGGTGATCCGTACGCCCTCGCGCCTGGCGGCGGCGATCATCGCCAGCGCGTCTGCGGAGGAGAGGTGCAGCACATGGACCCGGGCGTTCAGCCGCCTGGCGTGCGCGATGAGTCCCTCGATCGCGGCATTCTCGGCGTCCCGGGGCCGGGAGGCGAGGAAGTCGGCGTACGCGGGCCCGCCGCGCTGCGGGGCGGCGGCCAGACGGCGCGGGTCCTCGGCGTGCACGATCAGCAGTCCGCCGAAACCGGCGATCTCGGCCATGGACCGGGCCAGCTGCTCCTGGTCGAGCTCCGGGAACTCGTCGACGCCGGAGGGCGAGAGAAAGCACTTGAAGCCGAACACCCCGGCCTCGTACAGCGGCCGCAGGTCTTTGACGTTGGACGGGATCGCCCCGCCCCAGAACCCGGTGTCGATGTGCGCCTTGGGGGCGGCCACCTGCTGCTTGGTGCGCAGATGGGCGACGGTGGTGGTCGGCGGGAGGGAGTTGAGCGGCATGTCGAGCAGGGTGGTGATGCCGCCCGCCGCCGCAGCGCGGGTGGCGGTGAAGAAGCCCTCCCACTCGGTGCGGCCGGGGTCGTTCACATGGACATGGGTGTCGACGAGGCCGGGCAGCAGGACGTCGTCACCGAAGTCCTCCGACCGGGCACCGGCCGGCAGCCCGGTGTCGTACGGCAGGACGGCGTCGATTCTCCCGTCGGCGACGGCGACCGCTGCGGGGCGCGTCCCGTCCGGGGTGACGACACGCGTCGAGCGCAGTACCAGATTCACGTCCGCACCGGACACCCGTGCTCCTCACTTCGGACCTTTGGCCACTGGTTGACGGCTGACAGATTCAACGAACTGTTGAAGGAGTCTTCACTCGGGATCCGGAGCCGTCAAGGCCCCACTTTCCCCGCCGGGCGGCCGGCGGACCACCCGCACCCGAAACCAAAGATTTCCACAGGGTAAAAGAACGATTTCGCAGAGCGGAACGTAAGATGGGACCAATGCGGCACCGCAGAACTGCCCCACCGACCGCAGACACCGGGACAAGCATGCCCTGACCGGCCAGGACGCCGCGCCCGGAGCAGTGGGCCGATCGGGAACCGCCCGGTAGGCTGCTGGGTGCCTCGCCGGGCGGGGCACCCGCTCTTCCGCCTCGAAAGGACCGTTGACGTGCCGCCGTCCCACGCCAGCACTTCCGACTCCAAGCCCGCCGCTTCCAGCGGTGGTGTGCAGTCCCTTGAGCGCGCCTTCGATCTGCTGGAACGGATGGCGGACGCGGGGGGCGAGGTCGGGCTGAGCGAGCTCTCCGCGAGCAGCGGTCTCCCGCTGCCCACCATTCACCGTCTGATGCGCACACTGGTGGTCTGCGGGTATGTGCGCCAGCAGCCGAACCGGCGCTATGCGCTCGGCCCGCGCCTGATCCGGCTTGGCGAGTCCGCCTCCCGGCTGCTCGGCACCTGGGCCCGCCCGTATCTCGCGCGCCTGGTCGAGGAGACCGGCGAGACCGCGAACATGGCGCTGCTCGACGGCGACGAGATCGTGTACGTGGCGCAGGTGCCGTCCAAGCATTCGATGCGCATGTTCACCGAGGTGGGCCGCCGGGTGCTCCCCCACTCCACGGGCGTCGGCAAGGCGCTGCTGGCGCACACGCCCCCGGAGGAGGTGCGGGCACTGCTCGCCCGTACCGGAATGCCGGCCGCCACCGAGAAGACGATCACCACGCCCGACGGCTTTCTCGACGCACTGGAGCAGGTCCGCAGGCTCGGCTATGCGGTGGACGACAACGAGCAGGAGGTCGGGGTGCGCTGCCTGGCGGTCTCCGTCCCCAACTCCCCCAACTCGGCCGCGATTTCGATCTCGGGTCCGGCGGGCCGGGTGACGGAGGCGGCGACGGAGCGGATCGTGCCGATCCTGCAGCAGGCCGCGAAGGAGCTGTCCGACGCACTGGCCGGCAGCGGCACCACCGGCTGAGCGCGTCGAACGGCGCCGCCGGGGCCCGTTCGCCGGGGCCCGGCTCAGCTGCCGTACGTCAGCGGCGTGGCGGCTCGCCGAAGAGGTCCACGGCCACCCGTACGTCCCTGAGCGCGGAGGCCAGTGCGCTGACCGAGCCGATCGCCCCCGCGATCAGCAGCAGCGAACGGCGCAGCCGCGGAATCTCGGGGACGCCGCTCATCGCCATCGCGTCGAGCGCGGCCAGCTCGTCCTCGGCGATGCCCCGGTCCGGAAACTCCCGGGGATGCCCCGCCAGCTCACGACGGAGTCGGGAGACGGCCGTACGCAGCTCCGTCACCCTCGGATCCTCACCACTGCTGGTCACCAGCGTCTGCCCCACGCTTCGCAACAAAGCACTCCCCCTCGCACATCCTTGTGCCAGTGTTTCGACCGGGCCCCGGACCGCGGTCAAGTGTCCCGGGACGCGGGCAAGTTAACGCCATGACAGGTGTCGAGCGCCACTCCGGGGACAGAATTCAGGGCCTCCCGCAAGGGTGACGTACAGGTGTCCCGACGGAAGGCGCCGCCGCCGACCGCCTTCGCCCACTTGCGCAAAGTGGGTGTGTCCGGGGTATCCAGTGCGCATGACTCGAACCACACGAATCCCGGTGGTCGCCGGACTCCTGCTCGCCGCGGGCGGTGGGCGACGACTGGGCGGGCGGCCCAAGGCACTGCTGGAACACCGCGGCCGGCCGCTGGTGGAGCACGCGGTACGCGTGCTGCGGGAGGGCGGCTGCGACGGCATCCACGTGGTCCTGGGCGCCGCGGCGCAGGAGGTACGCGCCCGCGCCGACCTCTCCGGCTGCACGGTGACCGTCAACCCCGAGTGGACCGAGGGCATGGGCTCGTCACTGCGGGCGGGACTCGGGGCACTCGCCGGTACCGGGGCCGACGCGGCGCTCGTCCTCCTGGTCGACCAGCCGGGCATCGGCGCGGACGCGGTGGCGCGGGTGCGATCGGCGTATCGCTCCCGGACGAGTCTCGCGGCCGCCTCGTACGACGGGGAACGCGGCCATCCGGTGCTGTTCGGGGCCGACCGGTGGGCGGACATCACGGCGGAAGCGGTGGGTGACCAGGGCGCTCGGGTGTATCTGCGGGCGCACCACGATGCGATCACGCTCGTCGAGTGTTCCGATGTGGCTCAGGCGTACGACATCGACACGGTGGAGGACCTGAAGCACCTTGAATGAACGCACCGGCACTGCGCGCCAGTGCCGCACGACTTCTGTCGACCCGGAGAATCTCGACATCAACAAACCATTGAACTTCCACTATGAGGAAACTACTATCCACTGGTCAGAAGCCCTCTGCATGCCGGACGGCGCCCACCGCCGTATCCCGGAGCCCTGGCACGCCGTGCCGTTTCAGGCGACCCGGCGGCCGTGAGACGCCGCCCGCACCGCCCGCTGAAGGAGTGACAGCTCATGTCCGCACCAGCGCCGTCCCCGCTGGCCATCGTCGATGCCGAGCCCCTGCCCCGGCAGGACGAGGTCCTCAACCACGCGGCACTCGCGTTCGTGGCCGAGCTGCACCGGCGGTTCACGCCCCGCCGTGACGAGCTGCTCGCCCGCCGGGGTGAGCGCCGCGCGGAGATCGCCCGTACCTCCACGCTGGACTTCCTGCCCGAGACGGCGGCCATCCGCGCGGACGACTCCTGGCAGGTCGCGCCGGCCCCGGCCGCGCTGAACGACCGCCGGGTGGAGATCACCGGTCCGACCGACCGCAAGATGACCATCAACGCCCTGAACTCGGGCGCCAGGGTCTGGCTCGCCGACTTCGAGGACGCCTCCGCCCCCACGTGGGAGAACGTGATCCTCGGCCAGCTGAATCTGATCGACGCGTACAGCCGCACCATCGACTTCACGGACCCCGGCTCCGGCAAGTCGTACGCCCTCAGGCCCGCCGACGAGCTCGCGACGGTCGTCACCCGCCCGCGCGGCTGGCACCTGAACGAGCGTCACCTCCAGCTCGACGGCACCCCGGTGCCGGGCGCCCTGGTCGACTTCGGCCTCTACTTCTTCCACAACGCCCAGCGCCTCATCGACCTCGGCAAGGGCCCGTACTTCTATCTCCCGAAGACGGAGTCGCACCTGGAGGCCCGCCTCTGGAACGACATCTTCGTCTTCGCCCAGGACTACGTCGGCATCCCGCAGGGCACCGTCCGCGCGACCGTCCTCATCGAGACGATCACCGCCGCGTACGAGATGGAGGAGATCCTCTACGAACTCCGCGACCACGCCTCCGGACTGAACGCGGGCCGCTGGGACTACCTCTTCTCCATCGTCAAGAACTTCCGTGACGGCGGAGCCAAGTTCGTCCTCCCGGACCGCAACGCGGTGACGATGACCGCCCCGTTCATGCGCGCGTACACCGAACTCCTCGTCCGCACCTGCCACAAGCGCGGCGCGCACGCGATCGGCGGCATGGCGGCCTTCATCCCGTCCCGCCGCGACGCCGAGGTCAACAAGGTCGCGTTCGAGAAGGTCAAGGCCGACAAGGACCGCGAGGCCCACGACGGCTTCGACGGCTCCTGGGTCGCCCACCCCGACCTGGTCCCGATCGCCATGGCCTCCTTCGACGCGGTGCTCGGCGAGAAGCCGAACCAGAAGGAGCGCCTGCGCGAGGACGTCTCCGTGGCAGCGGGCGACCTGATCGCCATCGACACCCTGGATGCCAAGCCCACGTACGACGGCCTGCGCAACGCCGTCGCGGTCGGCATCCGCTACATCGAGGCGTGGCTGCGCGGCATGGGAGCCGTCGCCATCTTCAACCTGATGGAGGACGCGGCCACCGCGGAGATCTCGCGCTCGCAGATCTGGCAGTGGATCAACGCCGACGTGGTCTTCGAGAACGGCGCACACGCCACGGCGGACCTGGCCCGCAAGGTCGCGGCCGAGGAACTCGCCGCGATCCGGGCGGAGGTCGGCGAGGATGCCTTCGCCTCCGGCAAGTGGCAGCAGGCCCACGACCTGCTGCTCCAGGTGTCGCTGGACCAGGACTACGCGGACTTCCTGACGCTTCCGGCGTACGAGCAACTGGCCTGAGCCACGCGGCTACGATCAGCTGAGCTTCGGCCGCAGCCGCTGCCGTGTCCCGCACGCCGATTCCGGGGGTCCGTCAGCCGCCGAGCACGACCGTGCGCTGGGCGGAGAAGTCTCCCCACTTCCCGTCCGGCAGTTTGGCGCGGATCTTCATCGAGTAGCGGGTACCGCGTGGGTCGCTGACGGTAAGCCGGTAGTGCGCCCGGCCTGCGGGCGGGGTGGAGCCCCACACGATCGTGGTGGTCAGCCGGCCGTCCATGAAGAGCTGGTACGCCGGAATCCCGCCGCCCGTCTCGGGCTGCTTCCAGTCCAGGTCGATGGCGTACTCCTTGCCCTGGACCCGGTTGCTGATCCGCAGGTCGGTGGGGGCGGTACTGGCCGGTGCGCCCGGGGCGGACACGGTGGTGAGATCCAGGGCGTTGCTGTCCGGCGAGGAGGTGTCGGCGGCGTCGCGCGCGCGGACGGTGAAGGTGTAGACGGTGCCGGGGCGCAGTCCGGTCAGATGCGCCGTGGTCTGCGTGCCGGGCACGCTGTGGATCCGGGAGTCCTCCTGGTAGATGTCGTAGGAGGTGACGCCGACGTCGTCCGTCGAGCCGCCCCAGGAGAGGTCCGCCGCCCGGCTGCCGTCCGCCGCGCCGCGCAGTTTCACCGGGCGGGTCGGCGGTTCATGGTCGGCGGGGGTCGGGGCGGGCGTGGTGACGGCGGCGGCGGCGCTCGGCGCGGAGAGGTTCCCGGCGGCGTCACGGGCCCGGACGGTGAAGGCGTACGCGGTCGAGGCGGTCAGCCCGTCGACGTCGATCATCACCTTGGCCGCCGGGACGGACTTGACCCTCTCGCCCTCGCGGTAGACCTCGTAACCGGCGACCGCCTTGTTGTCGGAGGCCTGCTCCCACATGACGTGTACAGAGGTGGCGCTGCTGGCCTGCGCCGTCACATGGCCCGGCGTCGTGGGTTTCCGGGTGTCCGCCTCGGGGGTGGAGTCACAGGCGGTGAGCGCGGCGAGAAGCAGGGCGGCGGAACAGGCCAACGCGGCGGTTGCGTGGGGGCGTTGCACGGGCGTGCCTTCCATCCGGCAGCAATGGTCCAGACCTGTATCGCATGGTGTCGGGGTCACCGGCAAGAGGGTGGAGCGGAACGTTCCGCAATGTGCCGGTGTGCGCCGCCGCTCGTGTGCCGGCCCTCCGTCGGCGGGGTGTCGGATGTGACGTACGGTCGGCTGATGCTGTGCATACGCGGGATTGTTCTGCCGGACCGCGAGGAGCGCGAGTTCTGGATCGACGGCGAGGTGCTCCGCACCGGCGGGCCCCCGGGCGAGCTTGCGGGCCGGGACGCGGAGATGATCGTCGACGGCGGCTGGCTGCTGCCCGGACTCGTCGACGTACACACGCATCCCGGGGCACTGGAGCCCGGCTCGCCCTTCGACGAGGAGCTGCTGCGCAGGCAGTTGGGCGAGCACCGAGATGCCGGAGTGCTCGCAGTGCGTACCCCTGGCACCTCGCAACGAATGCCCGCGTGGGTGGACAAGGACCCCGAACTGCCGCGTGTGACATCGGCGGGGCGGTGGCTGGCCACGCCCGGCCGGTTCTTCCCCGGCTTCGGACGGGATGTGAGCGAGGCCGAGTTGGTGCGGGCGGCCGTGGAGGAGGCGGCCGCTTCGTCCGGGTGGTGCAAGGTCATCGGTGACTGGGCCGCCGACGAACCCGCCCTGCCGCTGCCGTTGTTGACCTCGGTGGTGGAGGCGGTGCACGCGGCCGGTGGCAGGGTGGCGGTGCACTGCCAGACCGCCGAGGGCACGCGCAATGCCGTACTGGCGGGCGCCGACAGCCTGGAGCACGGCATGCATCTGGACCCGGCGCTTCTGGACCGGATGGCCGCCCAGGGCACGGCGTTCGTCCCGACGCTGAGCGTCTTCGGCGCGAAGGCGGACGCGATGCGGGCGCGGGAGCAGGGCGTGCGCCGCGATCTGTGGCTGGCCGGCTGGGACACCATGCTCAGCAATGTGCGCGCGGCCCACGAGGCGGATGTGACGGTGCTGGCGGGGACGGACTCCTTCCCGTGCGGGACGGTCGCGGGCGAGATGAGCTGGCTGGTACGGGCCGGGCTGTCGGCCGAGGCGGCGCTGGGCGCGGCATCCTGGACCGCGAGGGCCTGGCTCGGTCTGCCGGGTCTCGTGGAAGGCGCACCCGCCGACGTCGTCGCGTACGCCACCGACCCGGCCCTGGACCCTGCCGCGCTGGATCACCCGAGCCGGATCGTGCTCCGGGGGCGCGTCGTGCGATGAGCGATGAGTTCCGGGCGTCGGAGCGGTCTGCCCTGTATGGATACGCACACGGAGACGACACCCACGGTCGATCTGGCGCCCGCGGCCCGGCAGATCGCCGACCTGCTCGGCGGTATCGACGAACGGCAGCTGGCCGGCCCGACGCCCTGTCCCCACTACACGGTACGAGAGCTGCTCGCCCATGTGGCCGGGCTGAGCGCGGCCTTCCGCGACGCGGCACGCAAGGATCTCGGACGGACGACCGACACCTCCCCGGACACCGCGCTTCCGGTCCTCGGTGACGACTGGCGCGCAGCGCTGCCGCCGCTGCTGGACGAGCTGGTGACGGCCTGGCGCGACCCCGCTGCCCGGCAGGGGATGACGAGGGTCGGCGGTGTGGACCTGCCGGGCGAGGCGGCCGCGGTCGTCGCACTGGACGAGCTGGTCATCCACGGCTGGGACCTGGCCCGCTCGACCGGCCAGAAATTCGAGGCGGACGAGGCGAGCCTGCGCGTCTCGCTGGCCATGCTGACGCCCGGCGACGCCGGCCCCCGGCCCGATATCTTCGGCCCGCCGGTTCCGGTCCCGGCCGACGCGTCCCTGCTCGACCGGACCGTCGCCATGAGCGGCCGCCGCCCGGACTGGCAGCCGGGCGACTGACCGCGACGAGGCGGCGGGCGGGGCAGGACGGAGCAGTCGCGTGTCCGGCCCGGGACGGCCGGTGGTCGGCCGGGCCCGGCCCCCCGCCCCTCAGCCGCCGCGCTCAGCTGGTGAAGAACTCCGTGATCTGCTGCGCAACCTGGTCGGCGTGGATCTCATGCACCCGGTGGCCGCCCCCGATCGTGATCAGCCGGCAGTCCGGGATCAGCGAGGCCATGTCCTGCAGACGCCCCTGGGGCATGGTGGACTCCGGGCCACCGGCGATCATCAGCGTCGGCGCGACGATCTCGCCGAGGCCGGACGCCCACTCGGGGTCGGGGTCGGCCATCTCGGCCCGGATGGGGGCCACGACGGCCCAGTCGTAGTCCACCGGCCCCTCCGGTTCGGCGACCGGCTTCAGCTGGCTCGGGAACGGCGGAGGGGTCTCCACCAGCACCAGCCGCTCCACCCGGTCCGCGTGCTCCTGGGCGAGCAGATGGGCGACGACACCACCCATCGAGTGGCCGGCCAGTCCCACCCGGTCGAGCTCGCACTCGTCGAGGAAGCCGAGGACGTCGTCCCGCATCAGCTCGACGGAGTACTCGTCCGGCCAGTCGCTCTCGCCGTGACCCCGCAGGTCGATGGCGTACACCCGCCACTCCTCGCCGAGCAGCCTCCCGGCCGCCTCCCAGCTCGCGGCGGAGCCGCCGAGGCCGTGCAGCAGGACCACGGGCGAGCCGAAGGGGTCGCCCCAGGTCCGATACGCCAGCCGTACATCGCCGACATCCACAACAGACTGATCTTCCATACCCATGACGCTACAGCCGAATGAACGAAGTCCTTTCCCCGATGCACGGCAGGGGTCGCCGCGGAAGTCGCCCGATCGTGGAGCAGGGCCTCATGGCAGGATCAACGGGTGGTGAAAACACCTGGCGCCGAGATCCTGCGGGCCCCGAAGATCGTGGACGGCGTGGTCGCGGCGACGCGCACGCTCGCACAGCCGCTGCGCCGCGGTCCGATCGCCGCGCACGATTAGGAGCACCACGATGCCCCGGCCCCGGCGCCTGCTCGCCGCCGTCACTGCCGCCGTCACGACCGTGGCCCTGCTCTCCGGATGCTCGACGAGCGAGTCCGCCAAGGGTGGGTCCGGGGCCGGGCTCGACGATCCGGCGAAGAAGGAGATCGCCATGCAACTGGTCTCCAGCGCGGAGAACTCCACGCTGGACTGGAAGGCCCAGTACGACTACATCGAGGACATCGACGACGGCCGCGGCTACACCGCGGGCATCATCGGCTTCTGCTCCGGCACCGGCGACATGCTGAAGGTCGTCGAGCGGTACGCGGCGGCGCGTCCCGGCAATCCGCTGGAACGGTTCCTCCCCGCCCTGCGCGCCGTGCGGGGCAGCGATGCGCACGACGGGCTCGGCCGGCCGTTCACCGAGGCGTGGGCCGAGGCGGCCGCCGACCCCGCCTTCCGGTCGGCGCAGGACACCGAGCTCGACCGGTCGTACTTCGCCCCGGCGGTCGCCCGGGCCGAGGCGGACGGCCTCGGCGCCCTGGGGCAGTTCATCTACTACGACGCCTACGTCATGCACGGTTACGGCGACGCGGCCGGCACGGTCGGCTTCCGTACGATCCGCCGATGGGCGGTCGCCGCGGCCGCTCCCCCGGCGCACGGCGGGAACGAGGCGGCCTATCTGAACGCCTTTCTCGACGCCCGCGTCGCCGCGATGCGGAAGGAGCCCGCCCACTCCGACACCAGCCGTGTCGAGACGGCCCAGCGGGTGTTCGTGAAGCAGGGCAGGTTCGGTCTTGAGACACCGCTGCGGTGGCGGGTGTACGGCGACAGCTACCGGATCGACGCCCCCTAAACCCATGATCGACGGGCGCGGGAAGTGTCCGCTCCGCCGACTGCGTACGCCGATGCACACACCCGGATGACCTGCGCTTTCACTGCTGCGTGAGAGGTGATCCGGACCCGTGAGCCGACGGTCGGCCGCTCCGTCGGGGCTGACGAGCGGCCCGGCCCCGCACCGCGCCCTTTGCGCGGTGCGGGGCCTTGCTGCATTCCGGGGACATCCCCAACTCCCGTGCGTCGAAGGGGTGTACGACACTCGCTCCACTCTGATAGGAAAGCTTCCTAACAGAGCGAAGGAACGACGAACTCCCTTTGGAGGACTGGTGCACGCTCCCCACAAGCGCACTGCACGTCGCAACACCCGTTCCGCACGCATCGCGGTCATCGCGGTCGGACTGACCCTCACGGCCATCCCGGTCACCGCCTACGCCGGTGCCCCCACTCACCCCGCGGTACATCAGCAGACGGCGATCGCCCAGCAGACCGCCGCCGCGACCGGGCTCGACGATCCGGCGAAGAAGGAGATCGCCATGCAACTGGTCTCCAGCGCGGAGAACTCCACGCTGGACTGGAAGGCCCAGTACAAGTACATCGAGGACATCGACGACGGCCGCGGCTACACCGCGGGCATCATCGGCTTCTGCTCCGGCACCGGCGACATGCTCGACCTCGTCGAGCTGTACACCCAGCGCAAGCCGGGCAACGTCCTCGCGAAGTACCTCCCCGCGCTGCGGGAGGTGGACGGCACCGACTCGCACGACGGTCTCGACCCGAACTTCACCAGGGACTGGGCGACCGCCGCGTCCGACTCGGTGTTCAAGCAGGCACAGAACGACGAGCGGGACCGGGTGTACTTCAACCCGGCGGTGAGCCGGGGCAAGGCCGACGGCATCGGCACGCTGGGTCAGTTCGCGTACTACGACGCCATCGTCATGCACGGCGGCGGCGACGACAGCACCAGCTTCGGCGCCATCCGCGAGCGGGCCCTCGCGACGGCGAGGACGCCGGCGCAGGGCGGCGACGAAGTCACGTATCTCAACGCCTTCCTCGACGCCCGGGTGTGGGCGATGCGCCAGGAGGAGGCCCACTCCGACACCAGCCGGGTGGACACCGCCCAGCGGGTCTTCCTGCAGAACCGCAATCTCAACCTGGATCCGCCGCTCGACTGGAAGGTGTACGGCGACAGCTTCCACATCGGCTGAGCCCTGCCGTGACACACCGGTGGCGCGTACGGCCCTCGCCGTACGCGCCACTGCCCGGTACCGGAAGCGCTCAGTGCGCACCCACCGGATCCGGCTTCCTGCCGAGGTGGTTGAAGGCCAGGTTGAGCACGATCGCGACAACGCATCCGGTCGAGATCCCGGAGTCGAGCACGACGAGCGCGTCCTTCGGGAACGCGTGGTAGAAATCCGGCGCGGCGATCGGGATCAGGCCGATGCCCACGGCCGCCGCCACGATCAGCGCGTTCTCACCCTTCTCCAGCGCGGCGGTCGCCAGCGTCTGGATGCCGCTCGCGGCGACCGAGCCGAAGAGCATGATGCCCGCGCCGCCGAGGACCGGCAGCGGGACGAGCGCGATGACGGATGCGGCCACGGGGACCAGCCCGAGCACGATCAGGATGCCACCGCCCGCCGCGACCACGAACCGGCTGCGGACCTTGGTCATCGCGACGAGCCCGATGTTCTGGGCGAAGGCGCTGCACATGAAGCCGTTGAAGAGTGGACTGATGGCGCTGCCCAGAGTGTCGGCGCGCAGACCGCCCTCGATGGTCCGCTCGTCCGCCGGACGGTCGACGATCCTGCCGAGAGCGAGCATGTCAGCAGTGGACTCGGTCATGCAGACCAGCATCACGATGCACATGGAGACGATCGCGGCGACCTCGAACTGCGGTGCGCCGAAGTGGAACGGCGTCGGGAAGCCGATGAGGTCGGCGCCCTTGATGGCGCCGAAGTCGGTGATGCCGACCGGGATCGCGATCAGCGTGCCGATGACCAGCCCCAGCAGGATGGCGATCTGCTGGAGGAAGCCGCGCAGCAGTCTGCGCAGCGCGATGACGATCACCAGTGTGACCGCGGCCATGATGATGTTGGTCGTCGAACCGTAGTCGTCGGCCGTGGCGTTGCCGCCCTGGGACCAGTTGAAGGCGACCGGCAGCAGCGAGACGCCGATCAGGGTGATGACGGTGCCGGTGACGACGGGCGGGAAGAACCGGACCAGCTTGCAGAAGTACGGGGCGAGCAGGAAGCCGAGCAGACCGGCGACGATGATCGCGCCGAATATGACGGCGATGCCCTCGTGTCCGCGGTCCTTTCCGATCGCCACCATCGGGGTGACCCCGGCGAACGAGACACCGTTGACGAACGGCAGCCGGGCGCCGATGCGCCAGAGGCCGAGGGTCTGGAGCAGGGTGGCCAGGCCTGCGGTGAAGAGGCTCGCCCCCATCAGGAAGGCGGTCTCCTTGGGCGTGAGACCCACGGCGGGTCCCAGGATCATCGGCGGGGCCACCACGCCCGCGTACATCGCGGCGACGTGCTGGAGGCCGCTGGTGAACATCCTCAGCGGCGGGAGCGTCTCGTCGACCGGATGTTTTCGGTCGGCGGAGGCCGGATCGGGGGCGGGGTGCGAGGCGATGGAGTGGGGGGCGGTGTCGGGTGCTGCGACTGCGTCGTTGCGAAACCTGGGCGTGGCTGCCACGGCGGTTCCTCCGGTCGGTTACACGTCTGCGGCGACGTGGATGTCAGGGAGGTGGTGCAAGTGGTGAGTTGGTGCAGGTGGGGCAGGTCGTGCAGCTGGTGCGGGCAGCTTTCGTCGCCGGTACGGGGGACACGTACGTACGCGTACGCGTCCCCTGCACCGGTTGCCGTGGGCCCCGCTCGGTGCCACGACGGCCGGCCGAGGGCCGTCCCCCTCGGCCGGCCGGTATCGGGGGAGTGCCCCGGAGCGTCAGGCTCCGGCGGCGATCCGCGCGAGGCGGCGGGCCTCGTCGCGGGTGGCGCGGGCGATGGCGTCCTCGTCCGCGGTGATCAGGTGGTTGCCCTCGACGACCGGCCTGCCGTTGACGAGGGAGAGGGTGACGGGGGCCGCGGCGCCGAAGACGAGTGCGGTCACCGGGTCCGCGATGGAGGCGTGGGCGAGGGTGTCCAGCTTCCAGAGCACCAGGTCGGCGAGCTTGCCGGGCTCCAGGGAGCCGATCTGGTCGGCGCGGCCGAGCACCTGGGCGCCGCCGTACGTTCCCAGGCGCAGGGCCTGACGGGCGTTCAGGGCCTTCTCGCGGTGGGCGCCGAGGCGGTTGATGAGGAGGGCGTTGCGCAGTTCGGTGTGGAGTTCGCCGGACTCGTTGGAGGCGGTGCCGTCGACGCCGAGGCCGACCGGGACGCCCGCGGCGAGCATGTCGGGCACCCGGGCGATGCCCGCGGCGAGCCGGGCGTTGGAAGAGGGGCAGTGCGCGACGCCCGTACCGGTGCGGGCGAAGGCGGCGATGTCGGAGTCGTTCATATGGACGCAGTGCGCCATCCACACGTCGTCGCCGAGCCAGCCGGTCGACTCGAAGTAGTCGGTCGGGCCCATCCCGAACAGCTCGTGGCAGAACTTCTCCTCCTCCACGGTCTCCGAGCCGTGGGTGTGCATGCGCACTCCCTTGCGACGCGCCAGCTCGGCGCCCTGTCGCAGCAGTTCGGTGGAGATGGAGAACGGGGAGCAGGGCGCGACGGCGATCTGGGTCATCGCGTCGAACGAGGCGTCGTGGTGTGCGTCGACGGTCGCCTCGGTGGCGGCGAGCGCACCGTCGAGGCTCTCCACGGCGAAGTCCGGCGGCAGCCCGCCGTCCTTGACGCTGCGGTCCATGGAACCGCGGGCGAGGGTGAACCGTACGCCCATGTCACGGGCGGCCCCGATGATGGCGCCGGACAGATCGCCGGCCCCCTGCGGGTAGACGTAGTGGTGGTCCATGGCGGTGGTGACGCCGCCGCGGGCCATCATGGCGAGCGAGCCCTGCGCGGCGGCGCGGACCATCGGCTCGTCGATGCGCGCCCACGTCGGATACAGCGCGACCAGCCAGTCGAAGAGGTTGTGGTCGGTGGCGAGGCCCCGGGTGATCCACTGGTAGAAGTGGTGGTGGGTGTTGATCAGGCCGGGGGTGGCCAGATGGCCGGTGCCGTCGATGCGGCGTACGACGTTCTCCAGGCCCTCGGGCGCCCGGCCCGCGCCGACGGATTCGATGCGGTTTCCCGCGACGACGACATGGCCCGAGGCGTACTCGGTGTCGTCGGCGTCGACGGTCGCGATCGAACAGTTCTCGATGACGATGCGTTCCACGGGCTCAGGGGCTGCCATGGTGCTTCCTTTTCTGTTGGGGCGATGTGGGCACGGCAGGACCCCCAGGAGGATTTGAGTGCCACGGCCGGGCGGCTGTGGGTGCCGAGATGGTGGACGTACGGATCGATGGCGGTGACGGTGACGACGCCGGTGTCATGGAAACTCCCTCCGGCCCGGCCGGTCCCGGCCCGGCGGCACGCGGGCGGGGACCGGCTCGGCGCCGCGTCAGAGGTTGGTCATGTCGACCGGGATCTGTGGCTCGACACCGTCCCGTATCACGGTGGCCTCGATCAGGCCGTACGGACGGTCCGCCGCGAAGTAGACCTCGTTGTCGTTCTTGAGTCCGAACGGCTCCAGGTCCACGAGGAAGTGATGCTTGTTCGGCAGCGAGAAGCGGATCTCGTCGATCTCGCTGCGGCTGTTGATGATGCGCGAGCCCATCTGGTACAGCGTCTGCTGCAGGGAGAGGGAGTACGTCTCGGCGAAGGCCTGGAGCAGGTGCTTGCGCGTCTGCTCGTAGGACTTCTCCCAGTTCGGCATCCGCACGTCGTCGCTGGTCCAGTTGTACCGCCACTTGGCGGACACCTCGGTCGCGAGGATGCGGTCGTACGCCTCCTTGAGCGTCGTGTACTTGTCCTTGACGTAGCCCCAGAACTCGGAGTTGGTGGAGTTCATCACCACCAGGTCCTTGAGGCCCGAGATGATCTGCCACTTCTCGCCGTCGAAGGTGATCTGGGTGGTGCGCGTCTCCTGGCCCTTGCGTACGAAGGAGTGCTTGACCTCGTCGGCGCCGATGAACTGCGAGTTGCCTTCGGAGGTGGCGATGCGCTCCCAGGCGTACTCCTCGATCCGGATCCGCGCGGTCCTGATCGGCTCCTGCGAGGTCACGAAGTGACGGGCGAGGTGGATGCCGAACTGCTCGGCGGACTCGATGCCGTGCTCCTTGGCGAACGCGTACACCGTGTTCTTCGTGGTGTCGGTCGGCAGGACGTGGGCGTTGGAGCCGGAGTAGTGGACGTCGTCCATGTCACCGGAGAGGGCGACCGAGACGTTCAGGTCCTTGATGTGGTGGGTGTCGCCGTCGCGGGTGATCCTGACGACGCGGTTCTCCGCTTTGCCGTACTGGTTCTGGCCGAGGATCACAGGGCGGGGGCGGTGGGAATCGGCGGTCATGTAGGTGCTAGCTCCCTCGGTAAACGGAGTAGCCGAACGGGTTGAGCAGCAGCGGTACGTGATAGTGCTCGCCCGGCTCGACGGCGAAGGTGATCGCCACTTCCGGGAAGAACGCACCGCTGTCCCTTACGCGGGGGGCGTCCTGCTGCGCCTCGGCTTGATTCTTGGAGAAGTACGTCTCGACGTCGAAGTCGAGTCGCACATGAGTCGTGCCTTCCGGCAGGGACGGCAGGTCCTTGCAGCGCCCGTCCGCGTCGGTCACGGAGCCGCCGAGCGCCGCCCACGCGCCTTCGCGGCCCGAGCGGGCGGCCAGCGAGACGGCGACACCCCCGGCGGGGCGTCCGACGCTGGTGTCCAGGATGTGCGTGGACACCGATGCGGTGGTTTCGGTGCTCATCAGTCCTTGAGGTCCTCTCCTACGAGCCGGGTGAGCCGGATGCGGTTGATCTTGCCCAGTTCGGTGCGCACGATGTCGCGCTCCTGCTCGGGCGAGTTCCCGGTCCGGGACTTCACCGCGTCGCGCATCTGCTCACCGGTGGCTCCGGTGGCGCAGATCAGGAAGACATGTCCGAACCGCTCCTGGTAGGCCAGGTTCAGTTCGAGCATCTCTGCCTTGAGTTCCTCGGTGGCACCGGCCATCCCCCGCTGTTCGCGGGAGGAGGTCGGGTCTCCGGGCTTCGGGCGGCCGATCGGCGGGTGTCCGGCCATAGCCTCGGCCAGATCCTGTGGGGTCAGCGCTGCCGTGGCGGCGTCACTGGCGAGGAGGAGGGCTTCCGCGGTGGCGTACGGGCGTCGGGAGAGGATCACTCTTCCCCATGCCGCACTGGCGCACACCTCGTGCAGCGCGGTGGTGGCCTCGTCGTCCGCCAGGGTGTTGAACCGGGCGAGGCCCGGTGTGGAACTCGAAGTCACGGGAGCCTCCGTGGCTGTTTTCGCTGCGCGTTTCTTCGCTCCGCGTCGGTCGGGCTGCGGACAGCTAACGCCTTCCACAACACCACGTCAACACTTTGTTGAAATTACGCGGATGTAAAAAGCCGTCGCCCGATGCTCCGGACGACGGCCTTCCGTGATCCTCCACGGCCTTCGCTCGCCTACGGCCTCAACTACTCGCCCTTGGCGGCATTTTCCCTGTTGAGGTAGTTGTAAACGGTGAAGCGGCTGACCCCCAGCGCACCCGCCACCGTCTCCACACCGTGCCGTACGGAGAAGGCACCGCGTGCCTCCAGGGTCCGCACCACCGACTGCTTGGCCTTGCGGTCGAGCTCGGCGAGCGGCTTGCCGTGGCGGCGCTCCATGGCCGCCAGGATGTGGTCCAGCGATTCCGAGAGCTGGGGCAGCCGGACCGCTATGACGTCCTCGCCCTCCCAGGCCAGCACGACGTCGTCGGCCTGCGCCAGCTCGGGCCCGAGCAGCTCGGCGCCGATGGCGTCGACGAGCGGCTTGACCGCGGTGACGAGCGGGTGGTCCGCCGGTTCGGTCACTTCGCCTCCTCCCCGATGACGTTGACCTGGAGCGACACCCGGGTGGCACCGGATACCAGGGCTCTGCGCAGCAGGGAGTCCACCGCGGTGAGCACCTCGTCGGCGCCGCCCTCCGCCGTGTTGCCGAAGGGGCCGACGTCCACGGCGTCCAGGTCGGCGGTCTGGATTACCTCGCGGGCCACGACCGCATGGGCGGGCGCCTCGTCGAGATCGAAGGGCTCGGTGGTGAACTCCACCCTCAAGCGCACTGTGCCTCCCTCATGCTTCGCCACGTCCGGGTGAACCCGCGGCTCGGGCCCGACCCTAACGGACGGGCGCCCGGGCCGTCCGGCGCCCGCTTCGCCCTCGGCCTCAGGCCGGGTCCGTGCCGCGGTACGGGAGCACGCAGACGGCGACCGGGGCGGGGAAGGCGTCACCGGTGCGGGTCAGGCCGCCGCTGCGGGCATCGACCCGGAAGACCGTCACCGTGCTCGACCTCTGGTTGGCCGCGAAGAGCAGTTTCCCGTCCGGCGAGAAGGCGGTCTGCCGGGGGAAGTCGCCGCCGACCGGGACGGTGTCGAGCAGCCGCAGTGCGGCCCCGTCGTCCTCGACGGCGTAGCGCGTCAGGCTGTTGCGGCCCCGGTTGGCGAGGTAGGCGAACCGGCCGTCTCCGGTGACCAGGAACTGCGCGGGATAGCTGGTGCCCGACCCGGTACCGGTGGACTGCGGGGCGCCCGGGGACAGGGTGCCGGTGCCCGGGTCGTAGCCGCAGACGACCGCGGTGTTGTCGACCTCGCAGGCCAGGTAGGCGAACCGGCCGCCCGGGTGAAAGGTGAGGTGGCGCGGCCCGGCCCCGGGGCGCAGGGCGGCGTGGGAGACCTGGCCGAGCGTGCCCCGGTTCTCGTCGAGCCGGTAGGTGTACACGGAGTCGTTGCCGAGGTCCACGGCGAGGATGTGGTTGCCGTCGGGGGCGGTGATGATCTGGTGGGCGTGCGGCCCGTCCTGGCCGGGGCCGGGCGGCGGTGCGGTGTGGGCGACCAGGTCCGTGCGCTCCCCCAGCGAGCCGTCGTCCCGGATGGGGTGCACCGCGACGCTGCCGGAGGTGTAGTTCGCGGTGAGCAGCCACCTTCCCGTGGGGTGGACGGAGAGATGGGTGGGCCCCGCCCCGCCGGTGTCGCGCGTTCCGAGCACGCGGTGGCTGCCGTCCGGTGACAGGGCGATGGCCGTCACCGCGCCACGGGCCTGTTCGTCGACCGCGTAGAAGGTGGCGCCCGAGGGATGCATGGCCAGGTACGAGGGGTTGTCGACGCCCCTGATCACGGGTCCGGCGGAGATCTTCCCGGTGGCGGTGTCGTACGAGGCCGTGCCGATCCCTCTGCCGCCGCCCTCGGCCGAGGTGTACGTACCGAGCAGCAGCCGCCCCGTGGTGCGCGGGCGCGGGCCGACCGCGGGCGCGGATTCGGGCGCGGGCCCGGCGGGGCGGGAGGAGCCGGGCGGGGCGGGGGCCACGCAGAGTGCGGCACCGGCGAACAGGGCTCCGAGGACGGCGCGCCGGCTGGTGGCGTGGTTCATGCGAGGCACCTCATGTGGGGGGTCGGTCGGCTGCATCGGCCGCGGTGGCGGCTGCATCGATGCGGCGGTCGGTCGCACCGGTTGCACCAGCCACCCTGACCCGCCCCGCACCCCCTCAGCAACCGGCGCAATCCGGCCGCACCTCACACAACCCGCACGAAGGCCCCCGGCCCGAATTCGGGACGCCCCCTTGACAGCTCTCCCCGCTCCGGGCAATCTTCCGTTACGTAGAAACTAACTTCCGCAATACGGAAGGAGCGCCGAAACCCTCATGGGCTACCCGGACCAGCGCTTCGATGTGAACCTTTCAATCCTCTTCACGGAACTCCCGCTCCTGGAGCGCCCCGCGGCCGCCGCCGCGGCCGGCTTCACCGCGGTCGAGCTGTGGTGGCCATGGACCGAGACCCCCACTCCGCCACAGGTCGAACTCGACGCCCTCAAGAAGGCGCTCGACGACGCGGGCACGCGGTTGGTGGGGCTGAACTTCTACGCCGGAGCGCTGCCCGGCCCCGACCGCGGTGCGCTCTCCGTGCCCGGCACGGAGTCGGACCGCTTCCGCGCCAACATCGAGGTGGCGGCCGGCTTCGCCGCCTCGGTCGGCTGCAAGGCGCTCAACGCGCTCTACGGCAACCGCGTCGACGGCGTGGACCCGGCCGTGCAGGACGAACTCGCCCTGGAGAACCTGGTCGTCGCCGCCCGAGCGGCCGACCGGATCGGGGCGGTCCTGCTGATCGAGACCCTCAATCAGCCGGAATCGCCGCGCTATCCGCTGGTGAGCGCACCGGCCGGGATCGAGATCGTCGACAAGGTCAACGCGGCGACGGGCCTCGGGAACGCGAAGTTCCTGCTGGACCTCTACCACCTGTCGATGAACGGCGAGGACCTCGGCCGGGTCATCACGGCGTACGCCGGCAGGACCGGCCATGTGCAGATCGCCGACAACCCGGGGCGCGGCGCGCCCGGCACCGGCTCGCTCCCGCTGGAGCAGCTCCTCGACGAGCTGACGAAGGCCGGTTACGACGGCTGGGTCGGCCTGGAGTACAAGCCGGGCGACCGGTCGAGCGCCGAGTCCTTCGAGTGGCTCCCGGCCGCCGCGCGGGCCGCCCGCTGAGGGCGGCGAACCCCCCTCGTACACACGCTTATCGGAAGGCACCCTCATGAGCAACGACCTCCCCAAGGTCGCGTGGATCGGGCTCGGCATCATGGGCTCCCCCATGTCCGAGAACCTGATCAAGGCCGGGTACGACGTCACCGGTCACACCCTGGAGCAGGAGAAGATCGACCGGCTGGTCGCCGCAGGCGGCACGGGCGCGGGCTCGATCGCCGAGGCGGTCCGGGACGCCGATGTCGTCATCACGATGGTGCCCGCCTCCCCCCAGGTCGAGGCCATCGCGTACGGCCCCGGCGGCATCCTGGAGAACGCCAGGCGCGGCGCACTGCTGATCGACATGTCATCGATCACACCGCAGACCTCCGTGGACCTCGCGAAGAACGCGAAGGAGATGGGCATCCGGGTGCTGGACGCCCCGGTGTCCGGCGGTGAGGCCGGAGCGATCGAGGCCGTGCTGTCGATCATGGTCGGCGGCGAGCAGAGCGACTTCGATGCCGCGCAGCCGGTCCTCCAGGCGCTCGGAAGGACCATTGTGCTGTGCGGTCCGCACGGCTCCGGCCAGACGGTGAAGGCCGCCAACCAGCTGATCGTCGCGGTCAACATCCAGGCCTGCGCCGAGGCCGTCGTCTTCCTGGAGAAGTCCGGCGTCGACCTCGCCGCCGCGCTCGACGTCCTGAACGGCGGGCTGGCCGGTTCGACGGTCCTGACCCGCAAGAAGGACAACTTCCTCAAGCGGGACTTCGCGCCCGGCTTCCGGATCGACCTGCACCACAAGGACATGGGCATCGTCACGGACGCCGCCCGCAATGTCGGTGCCGCGCTGCCCGTCGGCACCGTGGTCGCCCAGCTCGTCGCCTCGCTGCGCGCACAGGGCGACGGTGGCCTGGACCACTCGGCCCTGCTGCGCTCGGTCGAGCGCCTCTCGGGCCGGCCCGCCCAGGCCTGATCCGCCCGGCCCGAGCGGCCCGGCCATCCAAGACTTCCGGACGGCGTCGGCGCTGACACCTGTCCTGTCGCGCCCAGGCGTCGGCGCCGTCCGGAACACCAGACACTCAATTTCAACAAACTGTTGACGATGGGTTCGGGGCGTATTTACGCTCCTGGAGCCCCAGGCCGTCGCAGTTTCAGCAGCTCAGCAGCTCCCGTACGGAAGGTCGCCCCGACACCATGACGCAGCGCGTGCTTACGACCGAGTCAGGCGCCCCGGTCGCCGACAACCAGAACTCCGCCACCGCAGGCGTCGGTGGCCCGGTCCTCCTCCAGGACCAGCACCTGCTGGAGAAGCTGGCCCGCTTCAACCGGGAGCGCATACCGGAGCGCGTGGTCCACGCCCGCGGCTCCGGCGCGTACGGATACTTCGAGGTGACCGACGACGTCACCGGCTTCACCCGCGCCGACTTCCTCTCCGCCGTCGGCAAGCGCACCGAGACGTTCATCCGCTTCTCGACCGTCGCCGACTCGCTGGGCGGCGCGGACGCCGTACGCGACCCCCGCGGCTTCGCCCTCAAGTTCTATACGGACGAAGGCAATTACGACCTGGTCGGCAACAACACCCCGGTGTTCTTCGTCAAGGACCCGGTCAAGTTCCCCGACTTCATCCACTCGCAGAAGCGCGACCCGTTCACGGGCCGTCAGGAGCCTGACAACGTCTGGGACTTCTGGGCCCAGCGACGCACCAGGTCACCTGGCTGATGGGCGACCGCGGCATCCCGGCCTCGTACCGCCACATGAACGGCTACGGCTCGCACACCTACCAGTGGACGAACGCCGCCGGTGAGGCCTTCTTCGTCAAGTACCACTTCAAGACGAACCAGGGTGTGCGCTCCCTCTCCAGCGAGCAGGCCGCCGAACTCGCGGGCCGGGACGGCAATTCGCACCAGACGGACCTGCTGCAGGCCATCGAGCGCGGGGTGAACCCGTCCTGGACGCTGTACGTGCAGGTCATGCCGGCCGCCGAGGCCGCCGACTACCGCTTCAACCCGTTCGACCTGACCAAGGTGTGGCCGCACAGCGACCATCCGCTGCAGCGGGTGGGGCGGCTGGTGCTCGACCGCAACCCGGACAACGTCTTCGCCGAGGTCGAGCAGGCCGCGTTCTCCCCGAACAACTTCGTGCCCGGCATCGGCCCGTCCCCGGACAAGATGCTCCAGGGCCGGCTGTTCGCCTACGCGGACGCGCACCGCTACCGGCTGGGCGTCAACCACACCCGGCTCCCGGTGAACGCGCCGCGCACCGCGGTCGTCGACAACTACGGCCGCGACGGGCTGCACGCCACGCGCAACGGTTCCCGCCACGACAAGAACTACGAGCCCAACTCGTACGCGGGCCCCGCCCAGACCGACGCGGCGCTCTCCGCCCCGCTCGCGGTCCACGGCTGGACCGGCACCCACGAGGCGCCCGCCCACACCAAGGACGACGACTTCTTCCAGGCGGGCGAGCTGTACCGGCTGATGTCCGAGGACGAGAAGGGCCGCCTGGTCGCCAACATCGCCGGAGGGCTCTCCCGGGTGACCCGCGACGACGTGATCGAGAAGAACCTCGCCCACTTCCACGCAGCCGACGCCGACTACGGCAGGCGCGTGGAGGAGGCCGTCCGCGCCCTGCGCGAGGACTGAGCCTCCCGCTGAGCCCTGCTCGCGCCGTGTACCCGGATGAGGGGTGTCATGCGGCGCGGGCAGGACGAGGTCGCGGCGGCTGTGCGATGCCAGTGCGCTGGTGGGGCCGGAGTGCCTCCCTCGTCCCGTGACCTGAACGGGGCGAGGGCCTGCGGCCCGTTCGCCACCGCCGCGACCCCTGTTCGCGGCGTCTCCCGTGCCAGGGCGCGGAGTACGGATACGGTCCCGTACTCCGCGCCCTTCTTCGCGCTCCCGGCCCCCGCAGCAAGGGTCTTGTCCTCGAACGCCGGACGGGCTGGAAAGCGGCTGTGGCCCCCGCCCCCGGATCCTTCGGGGGCGGGGGCCACAGGTGGACCGGATGGGCGTCAGGGCGTGATGAGCGGGCGGATCGCGGTCGGGGCGTGGGACGGGTCCGTCGCGATGTCCTCGAACTCGTTGACGGACGCGATGTCCGTACCGCTCATCGCGATGTTCGTCACGCGCTCCAGAATCGCCTCGACCACCACCGGGACCCTGAACTCCGCGGCCAGCTTCTTGGCCTCCTCGAAGGCCGGCAGCAGCCGGTCCGGCTCGGTGACGCGGATCGCCTTGCAGCCCAGGCCCTCGACGACCTTGACGTGGTCGACGCCGTAGGCGCCGATCTCCGGCGAGTTGAGGTTCTCGAACTCCAGGTTGACCTGGAAGTCCATGTCGAAGTTGCGCTGGGCCTGGCGGATCAGCCCCAGGTAGGAGTTGTTCACCAGGACGTGGACGTACGGGATGCGGTGCTGCGCGCCGACGGCCAGCTCCTCCAGCATGAACTGGAAGTCGTAGTCGCCGGAGAGCGCGACGACGGAGCCGTCCGGATCGGCCGTGGCGACGCCCAGCGCGGCCGGGATGGTCCAGCCCAGCGGGCCCGCCTGACCGCAGTTGATCCAGTGACGCGGCCGGTAGACGTGCAGCATCTGCGCACCGGCGATCTGGGAGAGGCCGATCGTGGTGACGTACCGGGTCTCGGGTCCGAAGGCCCGGTTCATCTCCTCGTACACCCGCTGCGGCTTCAGCGGCACGTTGTCGAAGTGCGTACGGCGCTGCAGCGTGGCCCGGCGCTCCTGGGTGGACGCGGCCCACTGCGAGCGGTCCTTGAGCTTTCCCGCCGCCTTCAGCTCACGGGCCACCTCGACGAACAGCTCCAGCGCGGCCCTGGCGTCGGAGGCGATGCCGAGGTCGGGGGCGAAGATCCTGCCGAGCTGGGTGGGCTCGATGTCCACGTGGACAAAGGTGCGGCCCCGGGTGTAGACGTCCAGCTTGCCGGTGTGGCGGTTGGCCCAGCGGTTGCCGATGCCGAGGACGAAGTCGGACTCCAGGAAGTTCGCGTTGCCGTAGCGGTGCGAGGTCTGCAGGCCGACCATGCCCGCGTTCAGCGCGTGGTCGTCGGCGATGATGCCCCAGCCCATCAGGGTCGGGACGACCGGAACGCCCGTCAGCTCGGCGAATTCCACCAGGAGTTCGCAGGCGTCGGCGTTGATGATGCCGCCGCCCGCGACGAGCAGCGGGCGCTCGGAGGCGTTCAGCATCTCCAGGGCCCGCTCGATCTGCTTGCGGCTCGCGGCGGGCTTGTGCACCGGCAACGGCTCGTACAGCTCGGGGTCGAACTCGATCTCGGTGAGCTGGACGTCGATGGGCAGGTCGATGAGGACCGGTCCCGGACGGCCGGTGCGCATCAGGTGGAAGGCCTGCTGGAAGACGCCCGGGACCTGAGCGGCTTCGAGGACGGTCGTGGCGGCCTTGGTGACGGGCCTCGCGATCGAGGCGATGTCGACCGCCTGGAAGTCCTCCTTGTGGAGCACGGCGGTCGGGGCCTGTCCGGTGATGCAGAGGATCGGGACGGAGTCGGCGATGGCGGAGTAGAGGCCGGTGATCATGTCGGTGCCGGCCGGCCCCGACGTACCGATGCAGACACCGATGTTGCCCGGGCGCGCCCGGGTGTAGCCCTCCGCCATGTGGGAGGCGCCCTCGACGTGGCGGGCGAGCGTGTGATGAACCCCGCCGGAGGCCTTGAGGGCCGCGTAGAAGGGGTTGATCGCCGCGCCCGGCACACCGAACGCGTTGCTGACGCCTTCGCGCTTGAGGATCTCAACTGCCGCTCGGGCAGCGGTCATTCGAGGCATTGAGTGCTCCTGCTCGGACCTGGTGGAGTCGGGCTCTGTCGCGCCACCTGAGAGCACCAATTCCGCATTACGGAAACTCGATTCTGTTATACGGAAGTCAATCTAAAGTGCGGCCGGTCGACCGTCAAGAGAGCGCACAAGGGGCGGCCGCTGCGCTCACCGGTCCACGAAGTGGCCGAAGTCGCTCCCCGGGATCTCGCTCTTGGTGGACCATGGGGGTACGGAGCGGAGTCGGCCCGTATCGGTCGGCGCCGGCGCGTTCCGGTGCGCCGAGGCGGCCCCGTCCCCGGGGCGCGCGCCCGGAACCGGAGGGAGTTCATGGTGGAGTCGGTGCCGGTACGCTGCCCGGCCTGCCGCCGCGACCACACGTACAGCACGCCGGTCTATCCCTGCCCGTGCGGTGCGCCGACCGCCCCGCACGTGCTGCGCGGCGCCCCGGTCGTACCGATCACGCACCGCACCTGGAACGACGACTGGGTGACGGTGCGCTGTCGCGTCTGCGGGCGCCGCGACCAGTGGCCGCAGCCGGAGCTGTGCTGCCCGTGCGGAACGGTGCTGCGGATACCGGTCCTGCCGGTGACGGAGACCGACGACGCCCCGGGACCAGCCGACGACGCCCGGCCCGAGCGGCCGTCCCACATCCCGCTGCCGCGTACGGCTCCGTCGCCCCGGCCGGTGTTCCGGCCCCTGCCGATCCGTACCGCGCGCGACGCGGTCGACGGAGCCGCGCTGTATCTGAGGTGGCTGGGCTACCGAGATGTCGTGCAGCCGGCGCAGCCCACCCCCGCCCGGATCGATCTGCGGGCCACCGGGCTGATCGCCCAGGTCGACACGGCCGCCCGCCCGACCGCGCTGCGCGATGTCGAGTGCCTCTGGCTGAACGCGCTGAGCGCGTCGGTCATGAGTGTGTACTTCTCGCTCGCGGGGTACACGCAGGACGCCGAGGCACGCGCGGACGGCCTCGGCATCCCGCTCTTCGTCATGGACCCCACGGGAACGCCGCGGCCGCTCAACAGCCCGGCGGACGAGCTGATCAGCACCGGTGCCTGAGCCCCGCCCCGGGGCGCCATACTGGCCGCATGCGTATCCGTACCGCCCGCCGCTCCGATCTTCCGCTGCTTCAGGACATCGAGTGCGCCGCCGGTGAACCGTTCCGCGCGCTGGGTATGTCCGCCATCGCGGACGACGATCCTCCGCCGCTCGACCTGCTGGACGACTACCGCCGGTCCGGCCGCGCCTGGGTGGTCGCGGGCCCCGACGACCGCCCCCTCGGCTACTTGATCGCCGATCCGGTCGACGGCGCGGCCCACATCGAACAGGTCTCCGTCCATCCGTCCGCCGCACGGCGCGGCCTGGGCAGCACGCTCATCGACCACCTCGCCGGGTGGGCGCGCGAACGGCATCTGGGCGCGCTGACGCTGACGACCTTCTCCCATGTGCCGTGGAACGCCCCGTACTACGCCCGCCTCGGCTTTCGCACGCTGGGCGACGACGAACTCGGCGACGGGCTGCGGAAAATCAGGGCGGAGGAGGCGGAACACGGCCTGGACCGCTGGCCGAGGGTCTGCATGCGGCGCGAGATCCCGGACGCCGGGACCGGCCCGCACCTCAGCGGAACCGAACGGCGACGGTGAGTGCAATCGGTCACGTTCGGGCCGGGGGCCACATATGTTCGGTCCGTTGTCAGTGGTGGGCCTTAAGGTGGGTACATGGTCTTAACTCCACGACACACACCGCCTGTCGGCCCGTCGCACACGCCCGGGCCGACGCCCCCGTCCGCCGCCGAGGCGAACGAGGCGATACGGGCCCTGGTCGACGCGCGCGCCGGTCAGGACTGGTCCTCCGTGGAGTCCGCCGCCTACGAGGTGCTGCTGATCAAGTGGGCGGCCGCGACCCGGGGCGTCGCCGGCGACATCATCGAGGCCGCCTGACGGCGCCCGGGGCGATCCGGTCCTACTGTCCGTAGCCCTCCCGCAGTTCGATCTTCCGGACCTTCCCGCTGACCGTCATCGGGAAGGTCTCCAGGATCTGCAGCCGTCGCGGGATCTTGTAGTGCGCCAGCTGTTCGCGGCAGTAGTCCGCCACCTCCTCCAGGGTCGGCGGGTCCGCCGGGTCCCTGGGGATGACACAGGCCAGGATCTCCTCGCCGTAGGTCTCGTCCGGTACGCCCACCACCTGCACGTCCGCGATCTTCGGGTGGCCGTAGAGGAACTCCTCGATCTCCCGCGGATACACGTTCTCACCACCGCGGATGATCATGTCCTTGATCCGGCCGACGATCTGTACGTAGCCGTCCTCCCGCATCACCGCGAGGTCGCCGGTGTGCATCCAGCGCCCCGCGTCGATGACCTCCGCGGTGCGCTCGGGCTGCTCCCAGTAGCCGAGCATCACGCTGTAGCCGCGGGTGCAGAGTTCGCCCGCCGCGCCGCGCTCCAGGGTCACACCGGTCACCGGGTCGACGACCTTGACCTCGATGTGCGGCATGACGCGGCCGACGGTGCCGGTGCGGCGCTCCAGGTCGTCGTCGCGGCGGGTCTGGGTGGAGACCGGCGAGGTCTCCGTCATGCCGTAGCAGATGGACACCTCGTCCATGTGCATCTCGGCGACGACCCGCTTCATCACCTCGACCGGGCAGGGCGATCCGGCCATGATGCCGGTGCGCAGAGAGGAGAGGTCGTACGAGGCGAAGTCGGGGAGGTTCAGCTCCGCGATGAACATGGTGGGGACACCGTAGAGCGAGGTGCAGCGCTCCTGCTGGACGGCGGCGAGCACCGCGGCGGCCTCGAAGGCGGGGGCCGGGATCACGATGCAGGCGCCGTGCGAGGTGATGCCGAGGTTGCCCATGACCATGCCGAACGATCGGTACACCTTGGGGGTACCATGCCATTCATGCAACGCCGCGGGTCAGGGCAGGATGTCGAGTGCGACATCTACGTCCGCATCAGCCAGGATGTCACGGGCGAAGAACAGGGCGTCCAGCGGCAGGAGGAGCGCTGCCGGGCACTCTGCGCTCAGCTCGGGCTGAAGGTCCGGCACGTCTGGGTCGACAACGATCTGAGCGCCACGAAGAAGAACGTCATCCGGCCCGACTTCGAGGCCATGCTCCAGAGCAAGCCGCAGGCGATCGTGTGCTGGCACACCGACCGCCTCATCCGCGTAACGCGGGATCTGGAGCGAGTGATTGAGCTCGGCGTGAACGTCTACGCGGTCGAGGCCGGCCACCTGGATCTGTCCACGCCGGCCGGTCGAGCTGTCGCCCGCACGGTGACAGCCTGGGCCACGTACGAGGGCGAACAGAAGGCGATCCGCCAGAAACTGGCCAACCAGCAGGCCGCACAGCAGGGCCGCCCGTACACGGCGGGCATCCGACCCTTCGGGTACGCGGACGACCACATGACGATCATGGCGCAGGAGGCTGCGGCCATCGTCGAGGGTGCGCAGATGATCCTCGCCGGGGAGTCCCTGTCGGCCGTCGCGCGCAAGTGGACGGAAGCCAAGCTCTTGTCCCCTCGCAGCAAGGCCGCAGGCGCGCAGGCATGGACCCTGCGCGGAGTGAAGAAAGTGCTCACGTCCCCGCGCTACATCGGGCAGTCCACGTACCACGGCGAGGTGATGGGCGAGGGGCAGTGGCCCCCAATCCTTGACCCAGAGATCCACTACGGGGTCGTGGCCATCCTGAACAACCCGGAGCGGTTCTCGGGCGGCAAGCGGACTGGTCGGACGCCGGACAATCTACTCTCGGGCATCGGGCTGTGCGGATACGACGGCTGCACCGACACGGTAGGAGGTCGCGGCTACCGTGGCGTGCCGGTGTACGGCTGCACGGCTACGCACACGCGTACTCCTCGGAGCATCGCTGACGACCGTGCGAGCAAGGCGACTCTGGCCCGGCTGATGTTCCCCGACTTCCTGGGCCAGATCCTGGAGGCCCAGAACGCCCAGGACGGCGCCTCGGGGGCTCAGCTTCAAAGCCAGACCCAGGAACTGCGGCAGCGCCTCGACGGGCTGGCCCTGGCCTACGCAGAGGGCTCGATCAGCTTGTCTCAGATGACCGCTGGGTCGGCTGCGCTCCAGAAGAAGCTCGAAGCCATCGAGTCGGAGATGGTCAGCTCGGCCGGCATCCCCCCGCTCGACCCGGTGAAGGGCGTGGCTGGCCTGATCCAGGGGTGGCCCACTCTGCCGCTCCCGGCGGTCACCTCTACGGGACAGTCGAGGGCCAACTCCACCAATACCTGGTGTCACGAAAAGACCGGCCCCGAGCGGGCGGTTACTGCCACCGCCGGGGCCGGGACATGAGGAAGGGCAAAACTGCGCGGTCGGGTGACCAGCGGCTCAGCCGGCCTGCCTGTCGTCCTGCATGCCATAGATTCGGCGCAGCCTGCGCGCGGTGGTCGTCTCCTTGAACGGCCGGCGGCCGTGGAGCATCCGCCCGTTGTCCCACAGCAGGCCGACGCCGCGTTCGAGCAGTACGTCCCCCGCGTGCACCGCCGCGTCGGAGGAAACCTCATCGAAGGCGTCCATAGCGGCGACGAGCTCGGGCGGCACCGGCGTGCCCTCGGCAGCGAAACCCTGCTCGATGTACATGCGGACGTAGCGCAGCACGTAACCGCCCGCCGTCGGGGTGAGCACGGACTGCCGTTTGATCCTGATCCCGTCCATCTGGTCCTTCACGTCGAAGGGCACGGGTCGGCTCAGTTCGGCGACATGCGCCGGGTCGACCCGGGCGAGGTGCTCGACAAGGCCGTTGACGTCCATCAGCAGTGTCTCGCCACCTGTCGCGGCCGACAGGCCGAAGAGGAACGCGACGTCGGGCAGCTCCGGCAGCAGGGTGCCGTCCGTATGGTAGCCGCCCGCCTTGCTCGAATTCGAGTAGTGGCTGGTCTGCGCGGCGCCGGCCTTGACTTCGACGGGGTAGATGAGCTCGCCGGAGGCGTATTGCGGCACCGGACGGAAGAGCGTGGTGAAGAAGTTCCAGTAGAGGGTGCACAGGTCCTGGTCGCCGAGCCCGTCCGCAGCCACCCGTACAGTCACGCCGCCCGCGTCCCCGCGGACGGCCGCCAGGATGCCGTCACGCAGCGCCTTGACCTCGTCGCTGCCCGTGCGGAACGCCTCTGTCGGCCACTTGTCCAGAGGTGTGTCCTCGTTTATATCCCGTGCCAGCAGCGCTGGGATCGCCGCGCTGGGAATCGTGAATTCCGGGATCGTCGGTTCATCTGCCATGTTGGGCATCCACTTTCGTAAGGGGATCGGTTCCGAGAGTTCCAGCCGCGATCAACGCGGCCGGCGACGTGAAAGGGTTCGTTGAGTGCCGGGACACGGCTCATCCATCAAGCGGCCATCTGCGATAACGGCCCGACGGTACGCGCAGCACGTCGCGTTCGACGAGTTGCCATTCGCTTCGCACGGGGGGCTGCTCGGTCCTGCGACGCTCGCTCATCCGGCTCCGGTGGAACTCGACGACGTCGGAGCTGAACCTGAGCCGGCCCGTGTTCAGGTACCGCACCGCACCGCTGACGTCGCGAGCCGTCAGCACCTCGCCGCGGTTGTATACGCTGGGCGAGAACGGAACGTCCAGGTAACCGAGCGCGAACGCCTTGACCACGCCGTCCGTGAGGCTGCCGTCGCCGGCCAGCAGGACACTCTCCAGTATCTGGTCCACCTCCGCCCGCAGGACAGTCGTCTCCTCGCGTACGGTTCGCTCGTCCACCTCGATGCCGTCGGCCTCGATCGCGCCCGTCCGGCTCAGTTGCAGCCCCTCCTGGTTGTCGGTCACCGACGGAATGGTGGTCGCCTCGACCGGCGTCTTCACGATCAGCCGCGAGGCACCGGACAGCCGGCCGGTGGCGGCCGAAGCCATGATCAACTGGGTCGCCCGCGCCCGGTCCGCCGGGAACGCCGCCATGTGCTGGTGGAACACCGTGTTGACCTGAATCCCTGGATATCCGAGATTTGCCAGGTACTTCTGGCCGAGTTCGCTGAGGACCCTGATCGCCGCGATGTCCTGGGACCGGTTGCCCTGTTCGGCGTATCCGAGGGAGACCGAGCCCACCCCCTGGCTCGCCGCCAGCATCGCCTCGATCAAGTTGACGACGATGGCCAGGCTCGGTGGGACCAGGACTGCGGTGAGGGTGCCGAAGAACTCACGGTCGATCACCACACCGAACTTCTCCCGGTACAAGCCGACAAGTCGATCGACGTATTGCCACCGTCTGAGCGACTGGGCCAGCGAGTAGTCCTTGAAGTAGGGGATGTTGTACGTGATCGCGCCGCCCTCGAAACCGGTGACCCCGCCGGCGCACGAGATCTCCGCGAGGAGTCGTGGGTCGCGTGTGCTGTGGCGGGTCTGCAGGGGCGTCCGCACCTCCGCAATGATCTGCCGGAGAGCGTCGACCCCGTGGTTCACCATGGGGAATCCGTTGAGCGCGGAGGCTCTGCGCTCAACGCTCTCCGCGATTGCGTCGCTGGCTTGCCGGTAGTCGTTGTTCCTCGTCAGGGAATCGATCTGGTAGGACAGCACGTCCGCGCCGGCCCGACGTAGGGCCACGAACGCCGCTCGCTGCTTCGCAGCGAGCGCCACGCCGGAGCGCGGCTGCACCAGGAAGGGCGGTCGTTGCGCCCGGGCCCGCGGCAGGTGCGCGTGGGCGAAGGACGGCTGCCGCAGGAGGAACGCCGCGTTGTCCTCCAGGTTCCTTGCACCGGCGCCAGTCGGCCAGGATTCCAGGACGCCTGGCCGCTGCCGTTCCAGGTCGGCCACGGTGAGCCGTTGGTCAGGCGGGGCCGTGCCCGGGTGCACGGGCTCGGCGGGGGCGGCCGGCCTGCCGCGTACGGCATGCGGCCGGATCGTGAGATCCTCGGCCAGGGCGGTCAGGACCGTCGGGATGTCAACGTATGTGGGAAAGACCCGCCGGAAGCCCATGCGGCGTGCTTCGGCGCGTATCCGTTCGGAACTGCCTACGTCGAGGTTCCCACCGGCATACCAGAATGCGTCGATGCCCGGGCACTTGAGCACCAGGTCGGGAAATCGCTTCAGGTAGTGACGCAGATGACCGTCCATGCAGGAGATCATCACGATGTCCGCATCGGCCGCGCGCCTGAAGAAGTCGTCGAGGTTGTTCTGCGTACCCATGAAGTGGACCACGTGACCCGCCTCGGTGATGGCGTGTTTCAGCAGAGTGAGACCGACCGAATGAGCATCGGCGCCAATTCCGCCGAGCACGATCGTTCCTGGCGTCGGCAACCCCATGCTTTTCTCCATTGGCTTCTGCTCGCGTATCAGCCTCGAACTCCTCGGGACACCGCCGTGGTGCGGCACGGCCGGCGACGCCTCCCGCATTCCATGCTCATGCGGAGGAGGGCAAGACAAGTACCGTTGGAACACTACCCAAGAAGTGCACGTCCGGGCAGCGGCAGAAGCCCGGCAGATAATCTCAGTTCGGGCCGTCTAAATTGCCTCTCCGTACGGCTGGGCATGTCTTGCGGCCGACGACAGCAACCGGTACGAATTGAATGCATAAGAAACTGCCGGACCACAAGGTCTGTGCTCGGAAGGGTTTCTGAATGGGAAACACACTCAGCCAGGGGATCGACCGGGTGATGGGAGCCTCGCATGCCGCGCACAGTTGATCTCTCCCGTCCGCTGGAGCCGGGCATGCCGCACGCGCGCGGGATTCAGGCTCCCGAGTTCACGCCCGCCAGCACGTGGGCGGAACACCGGATGCGGGTCATGCGCCTGAACCTGCCGACCCACATCGGCACCCATGTCGACGCCCCGTCACACTTCGTCGAAGACGGCGCCACGCTCGACCAATTGCCGCCGTCGGCGCTGGTCGGCCGGGCATACTGCCTGCAGGTGCTGCGGGACGGTCCCGAGCCAATCACCGCGGCCCATCTGAAAGCCGCCGTTGGCCTCGAACCCGGCGACGCACTCCTGATCCGCACCGGCTGGGACGATCGCTACACCGATCCCGCCTATGTGGACAGGCACCCGTATCTTTCGGTCGACGCCGCCGAGTGGGCGGTGAGCGCCGGACTCCGCTTCATTGGCATGGACACGATCAGTCCTGATCTGCCGATGAGCATGCGTCCGCCGAACTTCCCGTACGACGTGCACCGCACGCTGCTGGGTGCCGGCACGCTGATCCTAGAAAACCTCGTGCTGCGGGAGATCGCGGACCAGTGGTGCACGCTGTTCGTCGGCGTCCTCAACGTGCACGGCGGCGACGGCGCGCCCGCGCGTGCGCTGGCCGTGCTGGATTGAGTCGGACGGCTCCGGACGCAGGAGTCACCTGCTGTGCCCGGCCGTGCGCTGGCACGAGCTCCGACGGCGCCCACGCCACCGCCTCGCCGGTTCCCTCGATGGACGAACCGGTTGCGGAGCGTCGTCGGCCACGGCCGGGCGCGGGAAACCGCGCCCGGCCGTTCGGTGCGGGACGGCCCGAACGGAGTCACCGCAGCTCCGTCGCATCGCCGACGCTCACGCCGAGCGACTCCCTGCCGTGCGGACCGCTCGGCAGGGAACCTCGCCGAGGCGGACGAACCGGTTCCCGAGCCGTGACGGAGGGTCCGCAGACCGCGGTCGGACGGGCCGGGCCAGGGTCTCAACAGGGAACCACCGCATACGTGCGAGCGTCTCGAACCCCGCACCGCTCCCAAGGCACCCGCGCCGCAAGCCATGTTCTGGCACAGGGATCATCCGAATTCGCTCGCCTGGGAGCGGACCGGCCTGTCGGGCCTGCCGCTGGCGTGGGCCGTGCCGACCCTAGTAGCGTGTCGCCGCTTAGTTATGGTGCACCTGACTGGGAGGTTGGTGTCTGGCAGATTCCTTCCCCTTTGCCAGACAGGACTGTTGTCATGGGTTCGCAGAAGAAGCGGCCGGTCAGGTTGACCGCGCAGGATCGTGAAGAGCTGGTCCGGGTGACCACGACAGGTGTTCGTGGGGCCTCGATGATCATGCGTGCGCGGGTGCTGCTTGCGCTGGACAGCTCGGTGGGTGAGGTGGACACCAAGGAGGCGATCGCGGTCCGACTCGGCGTCTCCGGTGAGACGTTGCGGCTGGTCGCCAAGCGTTTCGCCGAGACCGGTGGTGATGTTCACGCCACGATTGCTCGGAAGAAGCGCGCCCTCCCGCCGGTGCCCTCGCCGGTGACCGGTGAGGTCGAAGCCCGGCTGATCGCGATGGCGTGCTCACAGCCACCCCAGGGCTATGCCCGATGGTCGCTGCGGCTGCTGGAGAAGCACGTCGCGCTGGTCGAGGACATCCCCGACCTGGACCACTCCACCATCGGGCGGATCTTAAAAAAACGCAACTGCGTCCTCATCTGAAGAAGTGCTGGACCATCCCACCGCGAGCGAACGCGGAGTTCGCGGCGCGGATGGAAGACGTGCTGGCCGTCTATGCCCGGCCCTATGACCCGGGACGTCCGGTGGTGTGCATGGACGAGAAGCCCTACCAGCTCCTCGACCATGCCCGCGACCCGCTCCCGGCCCGCCCTGGTCGCGATGCCTGCCAGGACAGCGAGTACATCCGCTGCGGCACGTGCTCAATCTTCGTGTGGACCGAACCCCTACGCGGGCGGCGTCGAGTTCAGGCACTGTCCCAGCGGACCCGGATCGACTGGGCCGGCCAGGTCAAGCAGCTGCTGAGCGTGGACTACCCCGACGCCGAGGCCGTGGTGCTGGTGATGGACAACCTCAACACCCACGGCATCGCCTCACTGTACGAGGCATTCGAACCAGAAGAAGCATTCGCCCTGGCCCAACGCCTCGAGATCCACCACACACCCAAACACGGGTCATGGCTCAACATCGCCGAGATCGAACTCTCCGCGCTGACCCGGCAATGCCTCGACCGCCGGATCAGCAACCTCGACAACCTCAACACCGAACTCTCGGCCTGGCAGAACGCCACCAACACCAACCAACGTCAGGTGAACTGGCAGTTCACCACCCACGACGCACGCATCAAACTGCGCCACCTCTATCCCAAAAATTAGCCGCGACGGTCTACTAGGTCCCCGTCGGTACGGCCGTTGCCGTTCACCCGAGTGGTTGCCCGGCACCCAGCGCTCGCCGTCCGGCTCGTGTTCGGAGCGGCCCCGGGCTCCGCGACGTGTCCGGCGATCCGGCATCACCCCGGACGCGGCGACTCGCGTACCGCGCACAGCCGCTGCGACGGGGCGGCCCGCCACCGGACCGAGCCGGTGGCGGGCCGCCGGTCAGGGGGAGGCGCTCGCGGTGGTCATGGACCCGGCTCCTCCCCGCCGCCTCACCCTCCGAGGACGCTCGCTACGCACTCGTCGATGATCTGCAGGCCCTCGTCCAGTTCGTCGGCGCCGGTAGTCAACGGCGGTAGCAGTTTAACCACTTCGCCCTGGGCGCCCGAGGTCTCCACCAGCAGGCCCCGGTCGAACGCTGCGGCGCAGACCTTCGCGGCGGTTCCGGGTTCGCTGGCCGCGCCGAGGTCCAGGCCCCAGACGAGGCCGCGGCCCCTGACCTCCAGGCCGGCCGAGGGGAAGGCGTCCGCCGTGCGCCGGAGGGCGGCGCCGACGCGTTCGCCCTTGGAGCGAGTGGACGTCTCCAGCGTGTCGTCGCTCCAGTAGGTGCGCAGCGCCTGCGCGCCGGTCAGGAACGCGAGCGACACCCCGCGGAAGGTCCCGCTGTGGTCGCCGGGCTTCCAGACGTCCAGTTCGGGACGGATCAGCGTGAGCGCCAGCGGGATGCCGAAGCCGCCGACGGACTTCGACAGGCAGACCATGTCCGGGATGATCCCGGCGTCCTCGAAGCTGAAGAACGCGCCGGTCCGTCCGCACCCCATCTGGACATCGTCCACGATCAGCAGGATCGCGTGTCGCCGGCACAGCTCGGAGAGCCCGCGCAGCCACTCGATGCTGGCGACGTTGATCCCGCCCTCGCCCTGGACCGTCTCGACGATCATCGCCGCGGGCTTGTCCAGACCGCTCGCCGGGTCCGACAGGAGATGGTCGAGGTACTCCAGGTCCGGCCGATCGTCCTGGAAACCGCTGTCGATGTATCCGTCGTAGGGCATAGACACGGCGTGGGTCATCGGCAACCCGGTGGCGGCCCGCTTGCGGGTGTTGCCGCTGACGGCCAGCGCGCCCAGGGTCATGCCGTGGAACCCGCGCGTGAAGCTGACGACGAGCTGGCGGCCCGTCACCCTGCGGGCGAGTTTGAGGGCGGCCTCGACGGCGTTGGTGCCGCCGGGGCCGGGGAAGACGACCTTGTAGTGGGCTCCGCGAGGCCGGAGGATCAGTTCGTCGAGCGTCTCAAGGAAGTCGCGCTTCGCCGTCGTGAACATGTCCAGGGAGTGCGTGACACCGTCGTCGGCGATGTAATCCAGCAGCGCCTGTTTCTGCGCGGGGTCGTTGTGCCCGTAGTTCAGGGCGCCCGCGCCGGCGAAGAAGTCCAGGTACGGTCGGCCCTGCTCCGTGTACAGGCGAGCGCCCCGGCCGCGGGCGAACACGACCGGCCAGGCCCGGCTGTAACTGCGGACGTTGGACTCCAGGGCTTCGAAGATGTTCACCGGTCCCCCCGTCGGGCGTGCAGCACGAACCAGTGCCGGTCCATGAGGATGCCGCGCTCCTCGGAGGCCGCCTCGACATACCGGTCGAACGGCTCCCGGTCGCGCTCCTGATCGTAGTCCTCGAAGATCGGCACCGCCTGGAGGAAACGGTCCAGTTCGGCGGCCGAGTGGAAGTATTCCAGGTACGGGACGGACTGCTCGCGCAGCACGGTGAATCCCGCCCGCTCCAGCCGCGCCCGCTCTTCCTGAGAGACGGGGGCGCCCTCCCAGCGGCGGTAGAGCTGACCGCGCCCGAACAACTCCTTGAGCGCGCGGACGTCCTGCTCACCGATTCCGAGATGGACCACGGCTCCGCCGGGCCGCAGCAGACGGTGGAACTCCTCGGGGAACAGCGGACCGCGGCGCGAGGTGATCACGTCGAAAGAACCGTCGGGAAAGCCGGTGGCGGAGGCGTCACGCAGCGAGAACTCCACGTGGTGCAGTCCCGACGCGGCGAGCGAGAGCTCCGCCGACTCGAGCATCTGCGGTGCGAGGTCGATGGCGTGGACGTGGGCGAACGACGGAGCGATCGCGAGCAGGTTGCGCCCGTCGGCACACCCCACGTCCAGCAGCCTCGCTTCCGACCCACCGAGCCCCGTTGTGATCTGGTCGAACAGGGCCTCCGGGTCCCCCTCGGGATAGAGCGTCGTGCGTTTCGCTCCACTGGAATAGCCGCCGAACCTTGTGGCGACCTTGGAGTAGAACTCCGGATTCATTGGACCGTCTTCTCCTCTGCATGGTGCGGGCGATCCCGGTCCGCGCGATGACCAGGACCACGGCCGTCACGCCGGCGATCTCGGTGAGCCGGGGAAATGCGCCGCTGAACTCCCGGGTGGGGGCGGGCAGCAACTCCGCGCCGATCCTCATGACGTGTATGCGAAAGAGGACGACCACGCCTGTATTCGTCCTGCGAAGGAAGTTCGGCAGCGGAGACCGCACGGTATCGCGGGCTCGTCCAACAATGGCGGAACTCCCCTTCCCCGACGGCTGCCTATCGAGCGTAGGCGTCACTCGGGCGTCCATTCCACGAGCCCGGGTCGAACTGCCTCCTCCTTTCCCGTTCTGCCTGTTGCTGCCGCTGCCACCGATGTGGAGCGCCGGCTTCGCCTGGGGCATCATCGAGTCGGCGCGTCCGAGGCGCGTTCCGCCCGGCCGGCGCATCCACTCCCGACGAGGGGGGACGCCTCTTCTCCTTGGAGGGTGAACGAAATTGATGGATCTCGGCTTGCAGGGACGAGTCGCCGTGGTCTGCGCGTCGACCACGGGCCTCGGGGCGGCGGTCGCTGAGGCGCTGGGCGCGGCGGGGGCCAAAGTGGTGGTCACCGGACGGCGTGGCGACGTGGCGAGCGAGGTCGCGTCCCGGCTCCCGGCAGCCGCCGGTGTCGGGGTGGACCTCCTCGCACCGGGCGGGACCGACCGGCTGGTCGACTTCGCCGAGACAGTTTTCGGGCCGGTCGACATCATGGTCCTCAACGGCCCAGGTCCCCGCGCTGGCCGGATCATCGAGGTCGGGGAGGAGGAACTCGGCGAGGCGGTCGACTCGCTGGTCACCGTTCACCACCGGCTGCTCGCCCGCGTCCTGCCGCACATGCGGGGTCAGGGCTGGGGTCGGGTGCTCGCCATCGGATCCAGCGCGGTGGTCGCGCCGATCAGCGACCTAGCGTTGTCCGGCATCGGCCGGGCGGCACTGGCGTCGTACCTCAAGATGCTGGCCACAGAGGTCGCGCCGGACGGGGTGACGGTGAACATGCTGCTGCCCGGGCGTATCCGGACCGAGCGGGTCGAGCGCATCGACGCCGAGAGGGCGCTTCGGTCGGGGCGCCCGCTCGCCGCTGAGCGGGCGGCATCGGCGGAGGCGATCCCGGCACGGCGCTACGGCGCCCCCGCCGAGTTCGGCGCAGTGGCGGCGTTCCTCTGCGGTGCTCCGGCCTCCTACGTCACCGGTAGCGCGGTGCGCTGCGACGGTGGCGCCTCACCGGTATTGTGACCGTCACTCGGGTCTGGTCCGAAAATAACGCCTGAACGTGGGCGGGGCGGGTGAGCTCAAGCGGTCTCGATGGGTTCGAAGCGGACGGTGAGCCCGAGGGCGTTGGCCTGTCGGGTGATTCTGCGGAGGGCGCGTTCGGGGTCGTGTTTGGCGTAGTAGTCGCCGCCGAGGTCGTGGAAGGGGATGCCTTCGGTGTGAGGCGACCCCGGTGGTGTGGACACTCTGACAATGGATCTTGCAGATCCGAGGAAGGGTGTTTTGGTGGGACGGAAGTCTCCGTATCCGGCGGAGTTCAGGAACGATGCCGTCGCGCTGTACCGCGCGGCGGGTGGGAAGCGCACGTATGCGGCGGTGGCGGCGGATGTTGGGGTGACCGGCGAGACGCTGCGCAGTTGGGTGCGCCAGGCCGATGAGCAGGCGGGCCGCGGCAACCGCGACGAGCCGGTCGCCGAGGGCAGGGATGAGGAACTGGCCCGGCTGCGGGCGGAGAACGGCCGGCTACGCAGGGCTGAGAAGGAGTGGGAACTCGAGCGGGAGATCCTGCGCCGGGCGGCCCAGTATTTCGCGAAGGAGATGAGGGCATGACCCTCCGCTGGGGCTTCATCTCCGCCAACCGGGCCGACTTCGGCGTGCAGCGGATATGCCGGGTGCTTCAGGTCTCGCGCTCGGGCTTCTACCGGTGGATCGCCGGCGCGAAGGCCCGCGAGGTGCGGCAGGCCGCCGACGATGCCCTGGCCGCGGAAATCCGCGAGATCCACACCGACCACAAGGGAACGTACGGAGTGCGGCGTGTCCATGCTGAGCTGCGGGGCTTCGGACACACGGTGAACCGCAAGCGCGTCGAGCGGCTCATGCGCAAGCACGGGCTGGAGGGCCTCCATCTGCGGCGCCGTAAACGCACCACGGTCCCGGACCGCCTCGCACCGCCTGCCCCGGACCTCGTCCAACGTGACTTCTCCGCCAGGCAGCTGGACGAGAAGTGGTGCGGTGACATCACGTATGTGCAGGTCGGCGGGGCGTGGCTGTATCTCGCCTGCGTCCTGGACATCTGCTCACGCCGGGTGCTCGGCTACTCGATGGCCACCCATATGCGGGCCGAGCTGGTCATCGACGCCCTCAAGATGGCGGTGGCGGCCCGCGGCGGGCACGTGGACGGCGTGATCTTTCATGCGGACAGGGGCTCGCAGTACACCGCTGCCGCGTTCGCACAGGTCTGCGACGGTTTCGGGATCCGCAGGAGCATGGGCCGGGTCGGCTCGAGTTACGACTGTCATTCTCTTCGTACCGGATCCCGCAAGGATCGGGTAGTCCCGGCCGCGACGGTCTGACTCTTGCTTACGACCGACCCCGCGGGTGTCCTGGCGTTGATCTGTCGACCGTCCGGCCGGGCACGCAGCAAGCGCTGCCGCCGGACGGACGTGACCTCATAGGAGCCTGGAGCCAACTCGTCAAAGCGTCCCCGTGACAGTCCTGTCCGTCCGGCCGGCGACAGCGTGCACCCACGCTACCGGCCGGAAGGAACGCGGTGACCTCCAACGAGCAGCACAGGTCCGGGCACGTCGTGATCGGCGTCGACACTCACAAGCACGTGCACGTCGCAGCCGTGATGGACACCATCGGCGGGATCCTGGCTACCTTGACGATTCCCACCGACACCGGTGGATTCCAGCAACTCCTGGACTGGGCAGGCTCATACGGCAGGATTCTGGCCTTCGGAATCGAGGGCACCGGCTCCTACGGCGCCACCCTGGCCTCGTTCCTTCGACGGGCCGGGCACAAGGTGGTCGAGGCCGGCCGCCCGGACCGGCGACTGCGACGGATGAACGGAAAGTCCGACACCCTGGACGCCGAGAACGCCGCCCGAGCCGTCCTGGCCGGGTTCGCGACGGCCACCCCCAAGAGCGCAGACGGCGAAGCCGAGATGATCCGGCAGCTCAAGATCGCCCACGACCAGGCCGTCGGACAGCGCACAGCGGCGATGGTCACCATGAAAGCGATGCTTGTCCACGCTCCCGATCCCCTGCGCAACGAGACCGCGGGGAAAACGCAGATCGCCCTGGCCCGCCACCTGGCGGCCTTGCGCCCGCGCCAGCTGGAGGGCCCCGAGGACGCACTGCGTCATGCCCTGCGCACACTGGCCAAACGGTGGCAGTACCTCGACGCCGAGGCCAAGGACCTGACGAAAATGATCGCCGATCTGGTCCACCGCGCGGCCCCACAGCTGCTTGAACCCTTCGGCATCGGCGTCGATACTGCTGCCGAGATCCTCGTCGTGACCGGCGACAACCCCGAACGCATCAAGTCCGAAGCCGCCCTCGCCAAGCTCGCCGGCATCGCGCCCGTGCCGACCGGCTCCGGCATGACCAGCGGCAGGCACCGCATCAACCACGGCGGCCACCGACAGCTCAACGCCGCGATCTACCGCACCGTCATCGTCCGCATGCGATTCCACCAGCCCACCATCGACTACGTCGCCCGCCGCACCGCCGAAGGCAAGACGAAACGCGAGATCATCCGCTGCCTCAAGCGCTACGTCATCCGCGAGGTCTACCACCTGATCCGACCCGCCCCACGAACGACCGCCGCCGCGAGTTGACAACTATAGGAGCGTCAACGCCCTCGCCGAGTCATTCTGGCAGGGGCTCAAGAGGGAGACGATGCACCAGAGGCTGTTCTCGACGATGCGTCAGGCGAGGCAGGAAATCTTCCAGTGGCTGACCTACTACAACGCCCGCAGACGCCACAGTGCCCTCAACTACCTCTCACCGGTGGAGTTCGAACAGCAGCATCTGCGAGCAGCTAAACTCTCAATCGCGGCATGAGCCCCTGTGTCCACACCCCGGGGGACGCCTCACCGACGAACACCCCCGGACCCGGCGACACCACCCCCCAGGTCATGCCTTCGACAGGGGGCAACAGTCATACCGGGCCCGGAGGCCAGCGGCCCCGTTGCAGGACCGCGAAAAAGATAACGGGGCAAAAAAGAATCCTGGGCTTTGGCGACGCCAACAACGTCCACTACGACCTGCTGATGGCGGGAGCATGATCGCCAACGTGCCCGTCCTGCTGCAGTATGTCGTGGGCCGAGCGCTGGGTGATCGAGAGTGTCTTCCGGTCGGGTCTTAAGGAGTAGTGGCGCCCGCCTGCCACGACGGTTACCGCGTGCCAGTCGACCGGAGACCGCGGACGAACCTGTCGAAGCGTGAGCGGTACGAGCGGAAGCGCACCTCGGTCATGTGATGGTCACCCTGGGTGGTGCCGCCGTCGACCTCGATCTCGGAGAACCACCATTGCCCTCCGGCGTAGAGAAAGTCGACGCAAAGGTAGGGAAGTTCGATGTCGTCGGCCACCGCCCTGGCCGGATCGACCAGTGCATCGGGGATGGTTGTCCACCCTGCCACACCGCCCTGGCCCACGTTGCCCGCGAGCGCGTCGCCTCTCGGTTGACGCGTCAGCACGCGGTACGGCTCACCGTCGACGTAGAACACCCGGTAGTCGACTACGTCCCGTCCGAGCCACGGCTGTACCACGACCGTCATCTCGGCAGCGGCCATCCAGGTGAACACGGTGTCGAGTTCTCCGGCGTCGGAGGCGACGAACACGCTGTTCCCGCCTCCCCAGCTGGAGGGCTTCACGACCACCGGGAAATCGATGTCGTTTGCGCGCATCTCGGCGGTACACCAGTCAAGATGGTCCGGGCCGTACCCACGGGTGCCCAGGCGCACCGTCGGCAGCCGCCGGACCGCACTGCCGAACCGCCGAAGCCCGGTGAGCAGCTTCTCGTTATTGATCAGGCTCAGTCCGACAGGGACCGTGGTGAAGAAACCGGCCGCTGACAGGGCGGCGTAGGTCGTCAGGTGCCGCCAGTAATCGAACCGGTCGACGGGCCACGTGACCAGCTTCGTATGGAAGAACGCCGAGTCAGGTGCGATGAGGTCGCCGCGCACGCGGACCGAGGCCTCGCCCTTCGTGGTGCCCACGACGACGTCGTCGACACTGATCCGTGACAGCAGTACGCCGGCTTTGCGCGTGGCGGCGTCGTAGCGCGAGTTGATCTCGGCGTCGAAGGGATTCGGTGACTTGCTCTCGCGCTCGGAGCGAATCCAGAACATCGTGACGGGGTCGGGAGCAATGATCATGCTCCTCCTCCCAGTGCCGAGGCCGAAACCGCGTCACTCTCGGCACGGAACCGATGGAACGCTTCGCGGTAGGCGGCCAACTGGACTCCGACGGCGTCGGCGTCGAGGTCGGACGCGAAGCCCGTGCAGTCCACGTGGGACAGCCAGAACCGATCGGCGTCCTCCACGAACCCGATTCGGACGTAGGCGAGCCCAAGTTCGGCCGCGACCGATCGCGCAGGGAGGGACAGCCGCTCCCCCAGCTTCCCCTCTAGACCGGTCGGCTCCCCGTCGATGCACACCACGACGTGCTCGACGACGTGCTCGCCGAGCCACGGCTGCACGAGGACTGTCAGCTCGGAAGCGCCCACCAACTGGAGGAGGGTGGTCAGCCTGCGTTCACTCTCCGCGATGAAGACTCGATCACCGGGCCGGCGGACCGCCGGGCGCACGGTCACTGGGAATTGCAGTCCCCAGTCAGCGATGCGCAGCCGGTCGCGATGGACCTCGATCTCACGGGTGCACAGCCGCACCGACGGCAGGGTGCGCACCTCGCCGAGGTCGAACCGGATAAGCGGCACGATCGCGTCGGTCCAGTTGATCGCGTGCACGGCAGGCACGGTGACCATGAACCCGGCAGCTTCGAGAATCCCCATGGTGCTCAGGAGCCGCCAGGCTTCCGGTGCCTGGGCGGGCCTGCCGAGCGAGCCGGGGTGGAAGAACACGCCGCGCGAGTCCACGCGGTCGCCCTGCACACGTACGAGGGCTGTCTCTCCCACCTGGGTCACCACCACGTCGTCGACCGTGGCCGTGTGAAAGTCGAGACCGAGGTTCGCCGCGGCTGCGGTCAAGGCTGCTGTGCGCGCCTCCTCGGCCGCCGCGACTGAGGTGTAGTCGCGTTCCGAGCGCAGCCAGAAGAGTCTGGGGGGAGATGGGGAGAGCATGAATCTCGCTCCTGGATCGAGGGGCGTCGGGCAGGAGGGGCTGGTGAGCAGCCGCCGAAGTCGCGCGCGCTGGCGCCGGGAAACGGGTGATCAAGCACCGGAAGGGCAACAGATGGTGCTGGGCCGGCCAGGCATCGAGCGTAATGGCCTGTTGGGCATCAGCCCTAGTGGGACTGCGAAGCTGCCTCGCATCCTCCTGTTCTGCCTATTTTCGCCGCCGACCAAGACAGCGGGCATTGTCGAGGACGGCGCTCAGGACCGGGAACAACAGGGTTGTTGCTCTGCATCGAGGGGGAGTTCTGACTCGGGAGGCCGATCACACCGGGGTCATGGACACAACCATCTCGTCCTTAACCTCGGCGAGCCGGTCGACCACCTCACGTGAGTCCTTGCCGCAGACGGACGCGACCGCGATCGCGTCTTTGGCCTGCCTGGGGCGCCTGACGAGTTCACCCGGGCGGTAAGGCGTCGTGAGCTGGATCAGCCACTCAGCCCGCGGAAGCGCGTCGAACCCGTCGAAGCGCCCCAGTCTCGGCGGGTAGATCATGACCCAACCGGTCGCCGGCTGGTCCGCAGGCGCCTGACGGACACGGTCTGGGACAGGGCGCCCGATCTGGGGCAAGATGCTGGAGAAGTACAGGGAGACCCCGTGACGGTAGCGGAACGTGGTGTCGATTCCAGCGCCGCCGGGGCGGCCGCCCAACTCGCAGAACACCGGCCTGCCGCGGTCATCGAGGAATACTTCGAGGTGTGCGGCGCCGCTGAACCAGTCGATGCACCCGAGTACCGTGCGGTTGAACTCCAGCAGAACGTCGAGGTCCGGCCCGTCGTCGATGGTGTGCGACCGCACCTGCCCGTTCAGCGGGAACGATTCGTGTGAATCCAGGTACTGCGATACGGAGACGGCAACCGGCACTCCGTTCTTGACAACGCTGTCGACGTGGAACTGGCGACCCTCGATGAACTCCTCGGCCTCGTACCGGTCCGAACTGGCGAACCCCTGCCGCTGCAAGCGCATCAGCTCGCTCAGATCACGCACGATGTGCACGTCCAGAGAGGAGGAGCCGAGGACGGGTTTGATGACGATGCGGCCGAACTTGTCGAGCAGCGCTTCCGCCTCGTGGGGTTCGGAGATTGGAGTGAACTCCGGAACCCGGATGCCACAAGACGAGAAGTGACGCTTCATCGCCACCTTGTCACGGAGCAACAGCGTGTGCTCCGTGCCCATGCCACCTACGCCGAGGGTTTCGCGCAGTCGCGCTGCCGGCAGCAGGAGCCGCTCCTGGGTCGCCACCACCCAGTCGAATTTGAGGTCGCCGACCAGTGCTGGCAGTGGCACCGCGACCTCGCCGGAAGGGTGGAGGTCCATAGGAATGGAGCGGCTCACACGTCCGGGCGCCAACTGGGCGACGTCGCGGGGCCGCGCGAACAGGGTGATGTCGTATTCATCCGGAGGGAAGAAAGGGCTGCCATCATCGTGGCGGTAGGCGTCGTAACCAACGTGGCTCAAAAGAGCCACCCGCTGACGAGTCACTGTGTCCCCATATTCATGGTGCTCTGGGTATCGGCTCCCGACACCTGTTCCCCTGTTTCCGAATTGTTCTTGATGGCTTGGTACGCCACCCAGGACGCGATGGCCAGGGACACCGCCGCGAACGCCATCAACGCCCCGGGGCCTAGTGCCTGGATGATCACGCCGCTGACCGCTGCTCCGGCGGCTCCGCCCAACGACACGGACGTACTGAGCCACGACTGCGTTTCCGCGGCCATGTTCGCCGGCGACAGGTCGCCGACCGTCGCGTACAGGCCCACGAAACTCGGCCCCACCGCAACGCCCATGAACGCCGCGGCAACGACCACGACCGCCGTCCAGGTAAAGCTGGCCGCCGTGACGAGCACGGTTCCCACACACAGCACGGCCAGCGTGACAGGGAAGGTCGCCCAGACCTTTCGCTGCGCTGGCAACGCACCTAGGACGAGGCCGCCCACTACGCTGCCCACCGACATACAACTGAGGAGGACTCCGCCCATCAGTGGCGAATCACGCTGCTGAGCCCAGGCGGGATAGGCCAATTCGATCGCCCGGACTGCCATGAAGAAGCACATCACGGCTGTCATCGTCCCGCGCAACGCCCGATTGTTCAGCGGTCCCAGCAGATTTCGCTGCCGCTGTGCGGATCGTGGCGTTCTGCGCTGGTGGGGCAGACCTCGGGAGAGGAGCAGGAGGGTAGCGCTGGTGGTGAGCAGGGCGGAGGCGGCCAGTCCGGCCCAGGGTGCGACCGCCACCACCAGAAAGGCAGCGATGGTCGGGCCCACAATATACCCCACGTCGGTCAACACCGCATCCAACGCCAGAGCGGTCGCGCGGAGTTCGCCAGTGGTCATCGCCCGCCACATCAGCCGGGTCACGATCTGGATGGGTGGAATGAACGCCGATGCGGCGAACGCGCAGATCGCCGTAATGGCGAACGGTCCCCGTGCGCTTTCGTTCAGCACCAGGGCAGCCAGCGCACCCAGATACGCCACGAGAGACGGACACATCACCAAGGCGTAACCGTAGCGGTCCATGAGCCTGCCCCTCAGCGGAACGGTGACTCCGGCCAGCGCCGACACGGAGACCACGACGGCCGCCTGATCGAAACCCCGATAATGCGCGACCTCGAGCAGGAGGGCGACCGAGGAGATTCCGATCTTCAGCTTGCTCGCGGCGGCCGCGAACAAGGACAAGCCGAATCGTGGCAGTGAAAAGAGCCGCTGATAGGAGGCAAAGAACTTCAGCATTCCGCAACTTTCGCCGGACAGGCCTCTGACGTCGGTGGAGACGGCGTTCGCCCCCGCGGCATCGCCCTCGTTGTCGGCCACTGCGACGGAACGGGAGGCCGCTGGGGAAGAACGACTGTGATCAGCCGACCGGTTCGATCACGAGTTCCACAGTGTTGCGGACCGCGGCCATGCGGCGGAGCAGTTCCTGGCGGTCCGGTGCGGACACGCTCACCCTGAGAGGAATGGTCGGGATACTGGCGGTCGTCGGCACCAGGTCGCCCGCCTGATAGCGCACCACCAGCTTGTCCACGCCGGGCAGTCGCTCCACCCTGTCCAGGCCGCGGATCTCCACCAGCCGGCCGGGCGGTCCGTCGTGGCGAATGGCGTTGGCGCCGCAGAAGCTGTCGAACTTCACTGGCTCGGCCGCGATTCTCGGTACCTCGCCCAGCCGGCTGGCCAGGACCTGGCGGTGAGGGTCGAGGTCGCTGTGCTCGATCCACGCGTCAATCATGGGGTAGGCGGGCAGACGAGTGCCCAGTTCGATGAGGTAGGCCCTGCCATCCATGATCTTGATCTCGGTGTGACTGGGGCCGAGCCGCACGCCAAATGTGTCGAGCACCTGCTGAACGTAGTCGACGGCGGTGTGCCAGTCAGGGTCGTCCTGGGTGATCTGCGCCCACTCCCAGTAGGGGAACGAGTAGTTCTGGTCGTCCGGTTGCCGGTATTCCCAGACGTCTAGTACGTGGTGCTCGCCGTCGTGCGAGAAGAGGTTCACGCCCAGTTCGCGGCCGCGCACGTACTGCTCGACCAACCAGGCTTCGACCCGGCGTCCGAAGTGGTCGGTCAGCTGCAGGGCCGAGAGGTCCTGGGCGTCCTGGGGCTCGTTCAGCAGCCGGATACCGTGCGACCCGGCCCCGGCCGTGTGCTTGGCGATAGCGGGAAAGCCCACCTCGCGGGCGGCACTGCCGATGTCGGCCGCGTCCTCGACCATCACGTAACGGGGGATGCGAAGTCCCGCCCGCGCGGCGGTCTCCCGCATCGCGGACTTGTCCCGGCGGGCAGGGGCCAGCCTCGCGCCGTTGCCGGGCAGGCTGAACTCTTCGGCCAGCGTGTCCGCCTTGTCCACGGCCACGTCGGAGGCGGGGACCACAGCGCGGATGTCGGCGCCCAGCTCGGCGAGCTTCGCCCGAATCTCGCCGAGTTCCGCGCTGTAGAGGCTGACCGTGTCACCCACCGCGTGGTCGGGATACCGGGTTTGGAGGTGATCGGGGGGCATCGTGTAAATGGAGATCACGGCCATTCCCCGCTCGGTCACCTGGGGTTTGAAACCCATGCTCGGCCCGCAGGGGTCCATCAGCACGACGGCAGGCGTTCCGTTAAGTGAGCCGGTCATGATGCTCCTTGGCCTTCTGGTCCGGGTCGGTGATGCTCCACGGCCCGCGCGGCCGGACTCACCCACTGATGGTTGTTTTCCGGCGTGCGGCCGGCCAGGTCCTTGCCGGAGGCCCGGCCATGTCGACGGCGGCCGGGGTCGCCGGCTCACATCGAGGCGGCCACGGCGCCCTTCGGGTCGGCCTCGTGCGAGAAGTACCCGGTCGACGACTTGGTCCCGTCACCGACGTGGGAGCCTTCCTGGACCTGGTACAGGGAGTTGAACTCCGCCGCCGCGATCGGGAGCCGCCACTGGCCAGCCTCGCTGCGTACAGACCTGGAGGCCCTGCCGCGGACGAGCTTCGCCGTGGGCTCGTTGTGTGCGGCATGTGGACCGTAGTAGATGGGAAGGGCGTCGGCCGCGCGGTAGGACGGAATGAAGACGCGGCGGTACAGCTCCGAGAGATTCTTCTCCGACGAGTGCAGGAGCAGGGGGTGGATAAACACCACCGATCCCGCGGAACCCTCACAGTCGACGACCGCCGACTCGTCCAGACCCACGTCCGCCGGCGACGAGACCTTGCCCACAAAATGCCCCTCCGACTCATGGTCGAGCAGGCCGTTCCGGTGTGAGCAGGGAAGAACCCGCAGACAGGCGTTCTCCCGGGTCGCCTCGTCCAGATAGATCAGCGTGGCGACCAGGTCGGTGTTCGTGTGAGGGTAGAACGCGAAGTCCTGGTGCCACTCGACCACGCTGCCCACGCGTGGCGGCTTCACGTTGAGCTTCGAGTACTGCAGCACGATGTCGGGGCCGATCAGCTGCTCCACCGCGTCGAGGAGCCGGGGGTCCTCCGCGATGGCCGCGAAGAGCTCGTCCCGCGAGGTCGGAGCCCAGATACGGCGCGCCTTGGTGCCGTCCTCCGGTTCAGCCTCGGCCACACTGGCGAGGTCGGCGGAGGAGAGCAGGCCGTCAACGACGGCACGCGCCCTATCTATCAGTTCGGTGTCGAATATCCCATCGACGACGCAGAACCCGTTCTCACGGTAGAAATCAACCTGCGACTGAGTGAGGATCTTTGCCACTGGGACACCCTTTCGCGTAGCAACGTGGAAGCTGTCGAAGAATATTGCCTGTTCAATTACTACATGTCACAGCCGCCTGTTGCAAGGCATTCCATCCTTTCCAGAGAGGAAGTTGAGTCAATGCAGGGTGGCCATTCTGCCGCGCTTCTGCCGCTGTTCTGCCGGGTTTCTGCCGCTGGTGTGCGTGCATTTCCTGGCTAATGTCGAGACACCTGTTCACGCCCATACTCCGCCGCTTGAGGTGTTCAATGCCAAAGACAGCGCTGACGGTCGCCGAGGACCAGCGGTCACCCGACGTCGACATACTGGACTGCACACTCCGCGACGGCAGTTACTCCGTGGACTTCCAGTTCACCGAAGACACGATCAGGAAGGTCCTGAGCGGTCTCGAAGAATCAGGCGTCCGCTTCATCGAGTTGGGCCACGGCCTGGGCCTCAACGCCGCCGAACGCACGCCTCACCCCACCCTCGTCTCCGACGCCCGGTGCTTCGACATCGCCTCCCACACGCTGACCACCGCGAGCTGGGGCATGTTCTGCATCCCGGGCATCGCCGATCCGGATCACCTCCGGCAGGCCGTGGCCGCCGGCATGCAGTTCGTCCGCATCGGCGTGGACATCAACGCCGTCGCAGCCGCCAGGCAATTCGTCGCACTCGCCAAAGAGCTCGGCATCACCGCGTTCACCAACCTCATGAAAACGAACGTCCTCGACGCCGACGGCGTCGCGGAAGCGGTCCGACAGTGCGAGGAATACGGCGCCGACGTCGTCTACCTCGTGGACTCGGTCGGCGGCTACCTGCCCTCCCAGGTCACCGAACTGTTCGAGAAGGTCGGCCAGTCCGCGACGGCCCCCCTCGGCTTCCACGGACACGACAAACTTAGCCTGGCCAACGCCAACTCCCTCGCGGCGGCGACAAGCGGAGCACGCTTCGTGGACACCACGCTCGACGGCATCGGCCGCGGAGCCGGCAACACCGTCACCGAAGCGTTCGCGGCCACCCTCTACGCCCAGGGAGACCACAGCACGTACGACTTCCGCGCCCTCGCCGAACTGAGCGAGGCCGTCGTCCGCCCCCTGGAACGCCTGCACGACGACCGCACCTACCAGCTCGTCGGCGGCATCACCCGAACGCACTCAAGCTTCTTCCCCCTCATCAGCCGATGCGCCGAAACCGCCAACGTCGACGTCTTCGACCTCATGGCCGCGGTCGCCGACATCGACCGCGTCCACCCCGCCGAGGACACGGTGCTTCAAGCCGCCCACGCCATGACCGCACGCTGAACTGCCCGCCCTCACTCGCCCGCCCCACCGCTACCACGCCTGACAGGAGATAAGTTCCTGTGGAGCCAAGAGACCCCGTGATCCTGCTGATCGACCCAGCCAACAGCAGGAACGGACGCAGGTACAAGACCGCCGTACACGATCTGGGATTCGGTGTGGTTTCGGTGTCCACGAACGCGTCCTCCAGCGTCGCGACCGTGCCCGCCCACACCGACGGCGAGATGTCGTTCCGGGTCAGCGACGTGGACGACGCCGTCCGGCAGGTCGGTGAGGCCGGGCTCAACCCGAGGGCCGTCGTACCCGCCCGTGGGTCGACCGTTCATGTGGCCGACGAGATCGCTGCGCGGCTCGGTCTGCCTGGCAACGATCCCGCCCTGGGCTGGGCGCGGCGGAACAAGGCGGCGATGCGGGCCAGGGCCGTGCAGACGGGGGTCCGCGTTCCGGAGTTCCGGATGGTCCGCTCTCCCGGTGCGGTCGTGGAGGCCGCCCGGGACATCGGTTTTCCCGTCATCCTGAAGCAGACGATGGGTTCGGGGTCCTACGGTGTCACGGTCGTCAGTGACGCGGCGGCGCTGAACGAGGCGACCGAGGCACTGAAGGTGGACCGACACGACCAGCCGATCACCGAATGGCTGGTGGAACGCTACGTGCGCGGGCGCGAGTACGCGGTGAACGTGTTCAGCGCCGGCGGTGAGCACCGACTGGTCGACATCTGGGAGTACCGGCAGCCCGACGGCCGCGACTACGACTTTCCCCTGTGGGACATCATCCAGATCGACGGCGACCATCCCGACTACCTGCCGGTTGAGCAATTCGTCAAGCAGGCGCTCGACGCTTTCGGGATCCGTCACGGACCCAGCCATATCGAGGTCAAGTGTGGTGACGACGGAGACGACGTCTACCTGATCGAGCTCGCGCCCCGGTTCTCGGGCGGGCCTGCGGTGCCGATGTGGACCAGGCACTCCGACCTGCGGCCGTTCCACGACGCGGTGGAGTGCTACCTCGGCCGCCGTCCGCGCATGATCGACGGGGATCACGGATTCAGGGCTGTGCTCGGCTCCGTCGTCATCCGCAACGACGAGGCGCCCGGCACGCTGGTGGCCATGCGGGGGCTGGACGAACTGCGCGCCCTGCCCGGTGTCGCTGACGTGCTCGTTGAGTTCCAGCCCGGGGACCACGTGCCGATCACCAACCACAACATGTGCATTCCCGTCAGCGCCTCGGTGTACGGACCGGACCGGGCGACCGTGCTCCGCACCATAGCCGCCGCACGAGAGGCGGTCCGGGTGGAGATCGCGCCAGACGCTGCCTGCCTGGCCACATAGCGCGGGAGTGTGAAATGAGGATCCCCTCGTATCGTGAAGGGAGGGACTTAAGGGGAGTCAGTTGCCTGAAAAGCGGCGGCAGTACGATGCGGAGTTCCGCGCCGGGGCGGTGAGGATCGTCCAGGAGACGGGTAAGCCGATGGCTCAGGTGGCCCGTGACCTGGGTGTGAACGAGGGCACATTGGTCAACTGGGTGACGCGAGCCCGGCGGGCAGCCGATGCGGCCGCCACCGGCAAGCTCTCGGAGCCGGAGCGTGAGGAGTTGCGCCGGCTGCGTGAAGAGAATGCCCGGTTGCGCAAGGACAACGTCGAGCTCGGGATGGAGCGTGAAGTCCTCAAGCGATCCGTGGTCCTCTGGGTGAAGGAGCCGATGAAGTGAGCGTGGCGGGCTTCATCGGCGACCAGCGGACCGAGCACGGCGTCCCGCACGCGGTGACCTGCCGGGCCTTGGAAGTGTCCGAGTCCTGGTTCTACAAGTGGAGGCGCCGACCTCAGGAGCCGACGAAACGCGAGGTCAGGCGGACTGTGCTGGCCGAACGGATCACGGTGCTGTTCGAGAACTCGAAGCGGACCTACGGCTCGCCGAGGATCACGCTGGACCTGTGGGCCGAGGGCTGGCAGGTCAGCAAAAACACGGTGGCGCAGATCATGGCCGAACTCGGTCTGGAGGGGCGCAAGCGCCGCAAGCCGCACTCACTGACGAAGCAGGGCAAACGGAAGGCCGCCCCTGACCTGGTAGGACGCCGCTTCAACGCGGTCGCACCGGACGTCTTGTGGTGTGGTGACATGACCGAGATCGAGACCGGCGAGGGCAAGCTGTACCTCTCCACGGTGCTGGACCTGTTCTCACGCCGGATGCTGGGTTACGCCATGAGCGACCACCACGACACCGAGCTGATCACGGGCTCGCTGCATATGGCCGTTGCCACCCGGGGTGGCAACGTAAACGGGGTGATCTTCCACAGCGACCGCGGCAGCGAGTACACCTCGGCCGCGTTCAACGAGAGTTGCCGCACTTTGGGTGTGGTCCAGTCGATGGGACGAGTGGGATCGGCCCTCGACAACGCCGCCGCGGAATCGGTCAACTCGACCCTCAAGGTCGAGTACGTGCACTGGAGCTCACCGCCCAGCAGAGATCACTGAACCGGGCGCACGCACGGCTTCGGTATCCCGTCGAACGCGGCATGGCCACCCTCAAGTGCTCGTGCATCCTCCGTCACACCCGCTGCCGTCCCAACCGCCTGTCGTCAGCAGCCAAAGCCATCCTCACCCTGGCGAAGCAACGTTGAAAAGGGGCTTCATGTGGTCATCTCGGGCCGCTGCGGTACGTCGCCGGTTCCTCCCTCTCTTGCAGCAGCAACTCGCGGGCCACATCACGCATCAGCAGTGGCTGACGGTATACACGGCCGCCCTCATGGAGAGATTGAGCGACATGCACCAGATACGCATGGACCAACGAGTCGAGTGCGAACTGGACGTCGGCCGGTGAGGCGTCCATCGCCTGCGTCAACGCCTCCTCATCAGCTCCGGACGACGCAAGCAGGGCCATGCGGCGGAAGAGAAGCTGGCCGTCGGGGTTAAGGCGGGCATAGCTGCTACGTATTCGGGCAGCCAGGTCACGCTCCCCGACCCGAAACTCGGCAAGCCGTCGCTGGTCGTCGCGGAGCCACTCGGCCATCTCGGACAGGCGCAGATCCGGGCGCAGCGTGAGCCTGGCAGCCAGGATGCGCAGGGCGAGCGGGAGGCCCTCGCACCACCGCACGATTTCTCCAGCGGCTTGATTCTCCGCGGCGATCCGCTGTGGGCCGAGGGCCATCTCCAGCATGCTCAGCCCCAAACGACTGTCGAGGGCGGGGACCACGACCGTGTGGATCGGGTGGAAGTACTCTGGGCCCTCATCCGAGACCAACGCACCTTCACCACCGAGCCACCCCAACGCGGACTCACCGCAGCGTGACGTGATCACCAAGCGCCACTGAAGCCCTTGACAAACACCATTGGGAATCACTGACTCGCTTCGGGACATCCCCGACGGCGTACGCCACGGTCGTCAGGGCGGACGGGAAGCCCGCCGCCCGCCGCCGAACCGACCGTGGCCTCACGCATGGGGCAGAGTACGAAGGACGCTGTACCAGGCTCCCGCCCGGTACAGCGTCCGTTCCTCACACGCTTCCGCTCAGCGAGACCTGATCGCGCTGCCTGGCGTACTGCGGCACGCCCATGAAGTGCACGATCTCCTCGTGGTTGGTGGAGAGCACGGCGTTGAGCGCCCCCCTGCGGTAGTGGACGTCCACCTCGGTCGGAGCGGGGGACACATCGACCTGCCGGCCCGCTCGCAGTTCGGGAAGCAGCGACGGCAGGTCGAAGCCCAACATGACGCCCCGGCGTACGTAGAGATCTTGGTCCGGTAGTTCCTCCGCGTCGGGGAAGAACGGGTCGGCGGCGGGCCGGCTGCCAGTGTCGGCCGCCGGGCAGACCGGCTGGGTGAGCAGGTCGTACCGGAACACCTCACCCAGGAACGCACGGTACTCGGGGGGCAGTTGCGGGCTCACCGCCTCCGCCCACCAGTGCCGCAGGGCGCTGCGGCCAGCCGGGCTGGTGAACAGATATCCGATGGCGGTCGCGTACGCGGGTGCCCCCCCACCGTGTGCCCGGGCGGCCGCCTCCCGCAGCGGCACGGCCTCCGGCCTGGGGGACGTGTCGGCCCAGTCGGCGAGGCTACCAAGGACCTGGGACTGCTGCCAGCCGGCGAACTCCCTCAGCGGCAACCAGCAGTGCCGCAGTACCGCGTTCTCCGCCACCACCCGGGCCCAGAACAGGAAGCGCTGCATGTGGGCGTTATCCGCGAAGGACATCGTCCGATGGGCGAGCACGTATTCGAAATCATCGTGATCACCGCGCAGCGCGATGATCCCGTGTACCTCCTTTTGGTCCGAGTAGTCGGTGTTGGGCAGCAACATGATCGGATAAACCGCGATCCGTGAGACATGACGGGCGAGTTCGTCGTACCCGGCGATGAAGGAATCGACCGTCTCGCCCGGAGCCCCCCAGATCAGCTCCGCATAGCAGTCCATCCCCTCCGTCCCGAGCCACTGCACGAGGTCCTGCCACGCGTTGACCTTCATGTTGCGCCGGTTCATCGTGTCGAGCGCATCGGGGTTCAGGCTCTGTAGTGCGAGAGTGAACGAACTCCGCAGCTCCGCTTCCTTCATACGGTGGACGATCTCGTAGAAGACCGTGGACTTGTTCTTCGCCCAGGACGTCTCGAAGGCGCGCGGGAAGCCGTGCTTCTCCTTGATGTCGATCAGATCCTCCACCAGTTCCAGATCGATCGGCATCATCCCGAAGTTGGCATCGCAGGCGACGACGGTGTGGACCTTGAGCTCGGCGAAGAGCTCCAGTTCGGCGCGGAGCCGGGAGCGGGAGAAGGCGCGGACCCGCTGCCCCACCGCCCCTCCCCAGTAGCAGAAGGCACACTTGTAGGGGCAGCCACGGTTGGTCTCGACGAGCGCCACGTCGTAGAGGAACACACCGTTCTCGTCGACGAGGTCGATGGCCCCGGTCAGGAAAGGGGACGGGATGATGTCCAGGTCCTCGATACGGGGCCGGTCCGCCGTCGTGACCGGTGTGCCGCTGGGCGACCGGTAGGAGATCCCCTCGACATCGGCCAACGCGGTACGGTCGCAGCCGTTCACGTGCGCCCTGACCAGTTCCCGGAAGGTGATCTCGCCCTCGCCGTTGACGATGACGTCGACCGCCGGGTTCTCGCGGAACACCCGCTCCGCCTGCTGGGTGACATGCGTTCCGCCGAACACCACCCATCCTTCCGGGTTGAGCTGCTTGAAGGTCTCGGCGAGCGCGCCGAAGGCCCGCACGTTCCAGCCGAGCACCGAGAACGCCAGGACGTCGGGCAGCTGACCGGAGAAGAGTCTCCGGGCCATTTCACCTTGGGTTACACCACCACGGAAATTGACTATGTCGACCCTTGTCTGGGCGCTCAGCTCCGAATCATCGAGAATCATCGCCTTGAGATAGCCGGAGGCCAACGGCATGGATTCCAGCGGCATATCCCAGACACCCTGCTGAACCAGCATCACAGTAGCTTCTGACACGAGTTTTCATCCCTCTGCAAAGGTGGACTCGGTCTTCTCGTTCCGGGGTCCCGTTCACATTTCTCCCCCCACCCGTGAGTGTGGAATCGGAATGAGCGGCGACCAGCACCACGGACAGCAGTGCGTCGGCGGCTGCACCGAATGAACTCGACAGTGTCAACAGGGGCCGAACCGGCACTAGTAACGAGAAATGCCGAAAACGCCACCAGTCTGAGTTAGTTCAAGAATGAGCTTCGCAGTCAATGGCTCGGACGCACAAGTGAATGTGGGCGGCACTCGGAGGAGGTTTGATCTGCCGTTCGGCGCTTTCTTCTGCCGGTGCTCTGCCGCGCCGCCGGCCGGTTTTTCGCGCCCGATGATTCTATCCTCCGCGCGCGCAGGCCCGTTCGCGCGAATGCGGGGAAGACGGGCGCTGAAGTTTCCCCGTGATCTCGGACACGTGATCGTTATGCCGCGAGGGCGTGCTGCTGACGTTGCCTGGTCTCGGCCGGGTGAGGTAGCCGAACGCGCGGTGCTTGCGTAGGCGGCGGTTGTAGAAGGTCTCGATGAAGGAGAAGACCTCGGCGCGGGCGGTGGCCCGGTCGGGCCACGTACGGGTGCCGATCTCTTCCTTGAGCAGCGCCCAGAAGCTCTCCGCGGCGGCGTTGTCGAAACATGATCCGGTGCGTCCGCAGCTCTGCCGCAGCCCCAACTTCCCTATGCATTCACGGAATTGGGTCGAAATGTATTCGCTGCCGCGATCGCTGTGAACCACGCAGCCGGGCTCGAGGCCGCCCCGGCCGTGGGCCATGTCGAGAGCGTCGACCACCAGCTCGGCGCGGTGGTGGTCGGCCATGGCGTAGCCGACGACCTCGCGGGTGGCCAGGTCCAGCCAGCAGGCGAGGTAGAGCCAGCCCTCGGCGGTGGGCAGGTAAGTGATGTCACCGACCAGCTTGGTCCCGGGGCGTTCGGCATGGAAGTCGCGGCCGATCAGGTCCGGGACGGCCTTGCTTTCGCGTCCGGCCGGGTCAGCGAGCGCCTTGTCTGCGCCGGGTGACGCCGCGAATGTCGCGTTCACGCATCACGCGGGCGATGCGCTTGCGGTTCACGCGTCGGCCCAGGCGGCGCAGTTCGGCGTGGATGCGCGGGACGCCGTAGGTGTGCCGGGAAGCGATGTGCACCACGGTGATCTCGTGGGCGAGAGCGTCGTCGGCGGCCCGCCTGGCGTGGCGGGCCGCCTCGCCCTCGCACCAGGCGTAGTAGGAGGACCGGGCCACGCGCAGGACCCGGCACAGCAGGACGATCGAATAGTTCGCCTTCTCCGTGTGGATCAACCGGTACAGCTCGCTCACCGGTCGTTCTCCTTCACGAAGAAGGCGTGGTGGGATCAAGGGTCGGTGCAACATCCCAGGTAGACCGGTTGCTGGAGGTGTTGCCGGGTGGCGAGGGTCGGGCGTCCGGGGTTGTCGGACGAGCAGAAGCGCGAAGTGTGGCGGCGATGGCGGGACGGACAGTCGCTGAGTGAGATCGGGCGGGCGCTGGGCAAGGTGCCCGGCTCGATCCACGGGGTGATTGCGGCGAACGGCGGGTACGTCCCGGCGGTGAGACGATCCCGAGCAGCGCGTTGAGGCCCTTGACCTTGCTGTATCCGTAACCCGCTCCCTGCTTGGCGTAGCCGTAGGTGCGGCGGATCGTGTCATCGATGTCCACATAGGCGACCGATTCGGCGCCGGACAGCAGCCCGGCATGCGCGGCCAGTTCGGGCAGGAACCTCCGTGCCACCGCATGCAGTTGCTTCACGTGCCCGTGGGTGAAGGAACGCAGGAACGAGCCCAGCGTGGACGGCGCCCGCACCCCGACGAACAGGCGCGGCAGAGCGCCGTGCCGCAACCGGTCCATGTCATCGATGCTGTCCGCGCCCGCGACCATGCCGCCCACCAGCGACATCAGCTTCGCCGCGGGGAAAGCACCCGTGCCGTCCTTCGAGACCGGCAACCGGACGTGTTCGTTGGCCAGCGCGGGCAGTCCGCACCGCTCGGCCAGGCGCACCACCGGCTCCAGCCCGCCGTACCCGACCAGATTCGGATCATCGAACCGTGCGGAGACCTTCGCGGCGGCATGGGAAGATTGCATCTCGGAAGTGCCTTGTCGATCGTGCCTGATGTGGTCCTAGAGAAACCCCATCATCGCAGGTCACAAGGCACTTTCTCGTTTCCGCGAGAGTCATCACAGACATCAAGCCGGTGGATCCGGGTTGAGACCGCCCCGAAGTGCTCTTTTGCAGACCGAGGGAGACACTCCCGGGGTCCTGGCCCACGTCCCATGAAGCTCCTCCGTGCGGCTCATGGGTGTCTTCTATGGATCGACCTGCGGTTATTACTTTGCGCATTCGACATTACTAGGAGTTACCACCGGATGTGAGACAGAGCCGTTAGTTTTTACACTCCCCCTCTTCGCCGCCCCGGGAAGGCAGTGGGCCCACGAAACACCCGCTGTTCTGCCGGGTTTCTGCCGCTGGTGTGCGTGCATTTCCTGGCTAATGTCGAGACACCTGTTCACGCCCATACTCCGCCGCTTGAGGTGTTCAATGCCAAAGACAGCGCTGACGGTCGCCGAGGACCAGCGGTCACCCGACGTCGACATACTGGACTGCACACTCCGCGACGGCAGTTACTCCGTGGACTTCCAGTTCACCGAAGACACGATCAGGAAGGTCCTGAGCGGTCTCGAAGAATCAGGCGTCCGCTTCATCGAGTTGGGCCACGGCCTGGGCCTCAACGCCGCCGAACGCACGCCTCACCCCACCCTCGTCTCCGACGCCCGGTGCTTCGACATCGCCTCCCACACGCTGACCACCGCGAGCTGGGGCATGTTCTGCATCCCGGGCATCGCCGATCCGGATCACCTCCGGCAGGCCGTGGCCGCCGGCATGCAGTTCGTCCGCATCGGCGTGGACATCAACGCCGTCGCAGCCGCCAGGCAATTCGTCGCACTCGCCAAAGAGCTCGGCATCACCGCGTTCACCAACCTCATGAAAACGAACGTCCTCGACGCCGACGGCGTCGCGGAAGCGGTCCGACAGTGCGAGGAATACGGCGCCGACGTCGTCTACCTCGTGGACTCGGTCGGCGGCTACCTGCCCTCCCAGGTCACCGAACTGTTCGAGAAGGTCGGCCAGTCCGCGACGGCCCCCCTCGGCTTCCACGGACACGACAACCTTAGCCTGGCCAACGCCAACTCCCTCGCGGCGGCGACAAGCGGAGCACGCTTCGTGGACACCACGCTCGACGGCATCGGCCGCGGAGCCGGCAACACCGTCACCGAAGCGTTCGCGGCCACCCTCTACGCCCAGGGAGACCACAGCACGTACGACTTCCGCGCCCTCGCCGAACTGAGCGAGGCCGTCGTCCGCCCCCTGGAACGCCTGCACGACGACCGCACCTACCAGCTCGTCGGCGGCATCACCCGAACGCACTCAAGCTTCTTCCCCCTCATCAGCCGATGCGCCGAAACCGCCAACGTCGACGTCTTCGACCTCATGGCCGCGGTCGCCGACATCGACCGCGTCCACCCCGCCGAGGACACGGTGCTTCAAGCCGCCCACGCCATGACCGCACGCTGAACTGCCCGCCCTCACTCGCCCGCCCCACCGCTACCACGCCTGACAGGAGATAAGTTCCTGTGGAGCCAAGAGACCCCGTGATCCTGCTGATCGACCCAGCCAACAGCAGGAACGGACGCAGGTACAAGACCGCCGTACACGATCTGGGATTCGGTCACCACGAACCTGTCCCCCTGTTCTCCGGGCCGCCCGCCCATGCAAGGAAGGGTGCGGCTCCGGTCTCGTCCGCAACGACGACGCCCCGACACTCCGGCGGACCGCGGTCCGGCCATCCGCTGTGCCTCGACCGTTCCGGACAGCGCCCCGGAGCCCGGCTCCGAACGGGCGACCGCACTGCGTGCCACGGGCGAGGGGTTGTGCAAGGGCCGCCGCGACCGCTCGGGCACGGCCGGTGTTCGCCGGCCACACATGGACAATGCGGCGATCGAGGAGCGGTCCGGCTGGAAGGTACCGACGAGTAGGTGAACACGGGAATCGACGATCTCCCCGTCCGCCCCGAACTGCGTGGTAGGTCGCCCTACGGCGCGCCCCGTTTGGACGTGCCGGTGCGGCTCAACACCAACGAGAACCCCTACCCGCTGACTGGACCCCTGGTCGACAGGATCGCCGAACTGGTGCGGGAGACAGTCCCGGGCCTGAACCGCTACCCGGACCGGGATGCCGTGGCGCTGCGCACCGGGCTGGCCGCCTACCTGACCAGGATTGGGGGCCACCCGGTCGACACGGGGAACGTCTGGGCGGCCAACGGTCCAACGAGGTCATCCAGCAGGTGCTTCAGGCCTTCGGCGGTCCCGGCCGCACGGCGATCGGCTTCGAGCCCTCCTACTCGATGCACACCCTGATCGCCCGCAGTACCGGCACGGGCTGGATCTCCGGTCCGCGGGCCGAGGACTTCGCCATCGACCTGCCCGCGGCCGAGCGGGCGATCGCGGAGCACCGCCCGGAGGTCGTCTTTGTCACCACCCCCAACAACCCGACCGGCAACGCGGTTCCGCGCGAGACCGTCCTCGCCCTGTACGAGGCCGCGCAGGCGGCGAAACCCTCCATTGTCGTCGTGGACGAGGCCTACGTCGAGTTCTCCAAGGGCGCCTCGGTGCTGCCGCTGCTCGACGGCCGGCCGCATCTCGTCGTCTCGCGGACGATGTCGAAGGCCTTCGGCGTGGCCGGACTGCGCCTCGGCTACCTCGCCGCCCACACGGCGGTGGTGGACGCGGTCCAGCTCGTCCGACTGCCGTACCACCTCTCCGCGGTCACCCAGGCGATGGCTGTCGCCGCCCTGGAGCACACCGACGCCCTGCTGGAGAACGTCGAACGGCTGAAGGCGGAGCGTGACCGGCTGATGGACGAACTGCGGGCCGCCGGGTACGAGGTGGTCCCCTCGGATGCCAACTTCGTCCAGTTCGGTCGGTTTGCGGACGCGCACACGGTTTGGCGGAGCATCCTCGACCGGGGCGTCCAGGTGCGGGACAACGGCATTCCCGGGTGGTTGCGCGTCAGCGTTGGAACTCCCGAGGAGAACGACGCGTTCCTCGATGCGGTACGTGAGCTGAGGAAGGAGCGGAGCGCATGACGGTCTCCTCGACAGCGCAGGGCCGCGACGGCGTGCGCATCGCCTACCAGTGCACCGGGGTCGGCCCGCCGCTGGTGCTGCTGGCGGGCCAGGCCAACAACCACCACTGGTGGGACGCCGTCCGCGAGGACTTCTGCGACGTCCGCACGACGGTCACGATCGACTACCGGGGCACCGGGGACAGCGACCGGCCAGCCCGGGGCTACAGCACCAAGACGTTCGCCGAGGACGTCGTGGCGGTGCTGGACGACCTCGGAATCGACCGCGCCGACGTGTACGGCACCTCTATGGGCGGACGGGTCGCGCAGTGGCTAGCCGCACGGCACGCGCGGCGGGTGCGCGCGCTGGTGCTGGGCTGCACCTCGCCCGGCGGAGAGCACGGGATCGAGCGGGACGCCAACGTACGAAGGTCGCTGGCCCAGTCGGACCAGGCCGCCTCCCGGCGGGCCGTGGAGGAGCTGATGTACACGCCGGCCTATCTGGCCGCGCACCCCGGTCCGCACTCCACGCTGGGCGACCCGACGATGCCGGCGCACGCACGGCGAGGGCATCGTCGCGCCAGCGACGGCCACGACGGCTGGCCGCTGCTGCCGGCGATCACGGCGCCGACGCTGGTGATGCACGGCACGGACGACCGGCTGAACCCAACGGCCAACGCCCCGTTGCTCGCCGGCCGCATCCCGTTCGCGCGGATGCGGTTGATCTCGGGCGCCCGGCACGCCTACTTCGAGGAGTTCCGAGCCGTCGCTGGCCCGCTGGTGCTCGACTTCCTGACTGACCGTCCGGACGCGGTGGCCGCGTCCGCCGGTTGAGCCCGTCGGCCGTGCTCAGGAGTGGGCAACGGGGCGCGGCCGCGCGAGCCGGACGGTGTTGCGCAGGTCGCCGACGCCTTCGACGCGGGCTTCCACGGTGTCCCCGTCCTCGATGACGCCCGCACCGGGGGTTCCCGTGGCGATCACGGTGCCGGCTTCGAGGACCATGCCGCCGGAGAAGTAGCCGACCAGCCAGTAGGGGTCGTACATCATGGAGGATACCTGGTTGGAGGCGATCGTCTCCCCGTTGACGACGGTGGAGATGCGCACGGCCGACAGGTCCGGGATCTCGTCTGGGGTGACGACCCAGGGACCGATGCTGCAGAAGGTGTCGAAGGCCTTCGCCCAGGGGATGTGCCGGGGGTTGATGCGTATCACGTCTTCGGCGGTCATGTCCAGGACGGTCGTGTAGCCGAAGATGACGGACGGGGCGTTCTCGGGTGCCACGTCGCGGCAGGTCGTGCCGATGACCACGCCGAGTTCGGCTTCGGCCGTCACGCGCTGCGACTGGCTGGGCAGCAGGATGTCGTCGCCGTAGCCGATGACCGTGGACGGCGGACGCAGGTAGGACCCGGGGGCGTCGTTGGGCTGGCGCACTCCCAGGTCGTCGGCGTGGCGCCGGTAGTTCAGGCCGACGCCCCACAGCTTTGGCGGGTACTGGTACAGCGGTCCGAAGTCCGGGCCGGCCAGGACGTCCGGCACCTCAAGGTCGGGCAGGGAGGCGATCGTCGCCGCGAGGGCGGCGGCCTCGCCCTTTCGGATGACGTCCAGCAGGGTGGGGCCGTAGTGGGTGCCGGCAGTCGCGTTGACGAGGCTCAGTCCGGCGATCCCGCCGGGTACCGAAACGCCGACGTCTTCACCGGTCTCGGTGCGGAGAGTGCACAGTCGCACTGTTTCGTCCTTCCTGTGGTTGCCAGTTCAGGCGGCTGCCCGCTGTCCGGCGATGCTGACGATATTGAGCACCCGGAACATCGCCACGTCGTCATGTTCGACGCGGCGGAGGATGCCGAAGATGAGGAGGTGGTAGATGTCGTCGGCGCATTCCGCAGCGGTCAGGCCCATCGTGTCCGCCACCTCCTGCACCGACCAGTAACCGTCCCTGGTGCGGGACGTTCTCCCAGACATGACCGAGAGCAGTTCGCGCTGGCGGCTATTCAGCGTGGCGATCGTGTGGTGGATCGACGCGTAGGCATCGGACTGCTGGGGGCCGCTGCGGGGTCGGCGCGCGAGGGCGAGCGGCTCGGTGGTGAGTTGGTGGGCGAGCTGCCGCAGGGAGTAGATCAGACTCCAGTGGGCGGCGGACTCGAGTGCGGCGGGGAGGCCGTCGAGCGCGCGGCAGATCCGGGCCACGTTGGTGAGCACCTGGGGGTCGGGACGGAAGGACGGCTGGAACCGCTTGGCCTGGGTGAGCAACAGCGCCACCGACGCCACTTTCTCGAGGTCCGCCCACTCCGTGTCGTACGCGGGGACCTGGAGTGGTGCGAGGGGGAAGATCGTGTCGAGGGGCATGCCGACGTGGTTCCTCGTCGTGACGATGATCCGCAGCCGGGGGCACACGGCCAGAAGTTCGGCCGCGACGTCCGCCGCCTCGTCCTCGGGACACGCACCGTCGAGGACAAGCAGGCCGTCCGCCTCCCCGACGGTCTCGGCGAGGCGCCGGCGGCTGTCGGGTCCGAAGCGCGCGGCTCCACGCAACCACCTGGGCGGCGACGGCGTCCCCGTCGGTGCCCGTCCGTCGCTGCGCAGGTCGTCGTGGAGGGGCAGCCAGAAGACGGCCGTGTGCTCGGCAGTCTTGAGCGCGTGCGCCACCTCCCGCGCGAGCCGTGTCTTGCCGACGCCCTCGATGCCGGTGATCGTGACCAGGCGGTGGCGTTCGGCGCCGAGCATGGTCGTCAGCGCCGCCAACTCCTGGTCTCGGCCGAGGAACGGACCGCTCACGGCTGGCTCGGCCTCCTCCGCCGGGAAGCCGGGCGCATGGTCGTTCGCCAGCCGGCTCATCTGGAGGGTGCTGAGGCCGAGGGCGTCGGCGAGGAGGCGCAGGGAGTCCGCCCGCGGGTGCCGCACCCTCCCGTTCTCCAGGTCGCGTATGGCCCGTACGCTGAGCGTACTGGAGCGTGCCAGCTGCGTCTGGGACAGTCCGACCTGCAACCGCAGGTCGCGCAGTCGCCGACCGAAGGGCGCGACCCCTGTTCCCTCGCTGTCGGCCCAGCCCGGGCGGAAGCCCTCCGGGACGCCCTGTCCGATCGACTCACCGGCGGCGGTCGGCTGGCGGTGCAGGGTCACCGGCGTCTCCCGCTGCGAGGGCCGGGGGGAGATCCGGCTGATGCCTGACACCAAAGATGTTTTCATGGCACATGCTCCTCGGGGCCGCTGCCACGACACCGGATCGGCATGCGGGGCCGTGGCAGCGGCCTCGGATGGGTTTCGGGGGCGGGTCGGCTTCAGGAACGCAGCAGGTTGAACAGCTCGCCCCGCAGTTCGGCGTTCTCGCTGAAGGCGCCGCGGTACGCCGTCGAGGTCATCTCCGCCGCCGCCTTGATGCCGCGCATCGTCATGCACAGGTGCTCGCCCTTGGCGATGACGGCCACGTCCTCCGTCCCGCTGAGCATGGCGATGTCCTCGGCGATCTCGGAGACCAAGCGCTCCTGGACCTGGAGCTTGTGCGCGTGCCGGTGGGCAATCCGGGCGAACTTCGACAGACCGAGGAGCCGGTCGGTCGGCCGGTAAGCGATCGTCACCGAGCAGTTGAACGGCAGCAGGTGGTGTTCGCAGAGGGACCAGACCTGTATGTCCGAGACGACCACAAGCTGCTGGGTGCCGACCGACTCGAACAGAGTCCCGACCGACCCCGCTTCGTAGTTGATGAACTCACGCCACCAGCGGGCGAACCGCGTCGGCGTGTCGCGGAGCCCGTCGCGGTCGGGATCCTCTCCGATCTCCTTCAGGAGCTGCCGGGCGAGTCCCACCAGCGGGTCTTCCTCCTGCAGCTTCTCCGACTCGATGTCGCCTTCTTGCACCCATGTCGTAGCCATTGGGGCACCTCTCCAGTCCGACCGGCACGGCCTTTGCTCGATTGCGGTGTACGGGTGTGAGCCAGGCCGGCTGTCGTCGGCCGACGGCATGTCAGGGACTCAGGGCCGGTACTCGGCCCAGGTCTTGGGGGTCTCGGAGATGCGCACGGACGTCAGCTCCGGGAGTTCCTTGGTCCAGCGTTCGTAGAGCCACACCGCCAGGTTCTCGGCGGTCGGGTTGCTGTCCACCAGGTCGTTGAGGTGCCGGTGGTCGAGCGTCCGGTCGAGCCACGACTTGAAGGTGGACAGCTCGCCGTAGTCACGGACGAATCCCGTCGGCGTCAGCTCCGTCAGGTCGGCGCTCAGCTCCAGCTCCACCACGTAGTTATGGCCGTGCAGCCGAGCGCACTGATGGTCCTCGGCCAGGCCGGACAGCTGATGGCTGGCAGAGAACTCGAACTTCTTCGTAATGCGCAGCGTCATGTCTCCAATGCACCTTTCTCGGTCGGTCCAGTCACGCGATCAGACGCCTCGCGTGTCGCCCCACAACAAGGTGTGCAGGCGTGTGGTCAAGTTCCAGCCTCGTGCGATCACCGCGTCAACCAGTTCGGTCATGTGTCGGCTCACCTCGGCGCCGGTCTGCCCCTTCGGCATAATCCAGACCGAACGGAGCCCAAACTCCTCGACCAGCACTGCCACCTCGTCCAAATCGCCGACGTCACGGCAGACGAACTTGAACGTGGCGCCCTCCGTCGCTGCGAGGGCCTTCAGCGCGGCCGGCACGATCCGCCGGTGGGCGGGATCGCCGGAGTGGGCCAGCTTCGGCGAGACATTGAAGCGGACTCCGGCGGCCACCAGGGCCGGGTCGGCGGCGTGTGTGCCATTGGTCTCGATCTCGATCTCCAGGCCGTGCGCCGTGAGCAGCTCGACCAGGGGGACCAGCCGGTTCTGCTGGCCGAGTGGCTCTCCTCCGGAGATGACGATCAACTCGACGCCGAAGGCGAGGAGTTCCTGGGCCACCTCGCGGACGGGACGGCGGTGCAGCTCCTCACGGGGCTCGTACTTGATGCCGGAGTCACCCGCCCCCGTCCAGTCCCACGTGTACGGCGTGTCGCACCAGGTGCACGACAGGTTGCAGCCGCCAAGCCTCAGGAACGCGCACCTGCGCCCCAGGGACCGGCCTTCGCCCTGGACGGTAGGGCCGAAGATCTCGTTGACTACCAGTTCCGCTTCCACGCTGCGTCTCCTTCCCTGTCGAGGCCACCGGTGCGGCGGCCAGCGTCCGTCACCGCGGCGTGCACGGTTCGCGATAGGGCATCGGGTCCGTGATGCCCAGGTCAGCGAAGGCTCCGCGGCGCTCCACACACGCCGCACAGGCGCCGCAGTGGATGTCCTCGCCACGGAAGCAGGTCCACGTCTGCTCCCAGGGCACGCCGAGCTTCTGACCGAGGGCGACGACTCCGGTCTTCGGCAGCTCGATCAGCGGCGCGAGCAGCTCGACATCGGGCGCGAGCGACCCCTTGGTCGCCGCCCGCTCCATGTCGAGGAAGAGCCGTAGGAACTCCGGGGAGGTATCGGACGGGCCGACGTCCTCGGCCATGACGCCGAAGGCGACGGCGTCGGCCTGCACGCTGACGGCGAGCGCGAAGGCCACCGACAGCAGTACGGCATTCCGGTTCGGCACGATGTTCGGGTTGCCCCAGGCGGGGCGGCCCGGACGGGGCACGGCCACGGCCGGATCCGTCAGCGACGATCCGCGCATGACGTTTCGCACCGAGCCGAGATCGACCTCTTCGTACGTTGCGCCGAGCCGGTCCGCGGCAGCGGCGGCGAACACGAGTTCCTTGCGGTGGCGCTGACCGTAGTCGACGGCCAGCAAGTGGAGGTCGTGACCCTCGGCAGCGAGGTGGTGCGCCATAGTGACCGAGTCGATCCCACCGGACACCACACCAACGATTCTGCTCATGGTTCAGCCCACCGGGAGGGAGTCGGGAAAGACGCCGAGCTTTTCGAGCACCGACCGCCGCGCATACGCCGGCGGCAGCCCCCGGCCGCCGCCGACCGGGGCGGCCAGCGGCTCGATCAGCGTGTCGGGGTCGGTCTCGAAGAAGAAAACCAGCGACAGCAGTTCCTCGTCCGGAGCGTCCGGGCTGGGCGGCAGCACCCGGTGCTTCAGGGCCCGCCAGCGCCCGTCGGTCCACAGCTCCATCAGGTCACCGAGGTTGACGATCAGCGAGTCGGGGCTGTACGGCGGCGAGAACCAGCCGTCCTTCTCGTTCCACACCTGCAACCCGCCCACCCCCCGCTGGCGGCTCAGCAGCGTGACGGTGCCAAGGTCCGTGTGTGGCCCGTTGCGGAACTGCCCGCGAGCGACCTCCCCGACGGCCGCGTACGACGGGTACCAGCTCGCGTTCTGCGTCCACGTCGCCATCCGCGCCCGCGAGGTGAAGAAGTCCTCCGGCAGTCCCAGGGTGACGGCGAGCACCTCGTTGACGGCCTGCACCACGCGCAGCATGTGCGCCGTGTACGCGTCTGCGGCCGTCCGTAGTTCCGTCAGCTCAGCCGGCCAGCGGTTCGCCGGATAGTTGAACCGGTCCCGCTGTTCGTCGCCAGTGCGGTGACCGGGTCCCACGTAAAACGATTCGTGGAGGTCCGGTGCGCTCGACGCCTGCTCGCCCTCGTTCACCGGCACTCCGACCCCGCCGGGGGGATGCATCTCGAGCCACCCGCTGTCGTAGGCGGCTCCGATGGCGTACTGGGTCTTGACCACCTTGGGCAGGGCGAAGAACTGTTTGGCGGTGGCCCGGAAGTCGTCGTTGACGGCTTGCGGCACACCGTGTCCGGACACGAGAAACATACCGGTGTCGCGCAGCGCGGCGTCGAGTCGCGCGGCAATCGGGACCCGCTCGGCGTCGGACGCGTCACGCCACGCCTCAAGGTCGACCTCGGGTATTTTGCCTGGCACAGCAGTGACCTCTCACTTGCTCCGCGCGAGTACCTGGCCCACGCAGTGACGGATGGTGACGAGTCCCTCGCTCAGATCGTCGTCGCTGATGGTGAGCGGGGGCAGCAGCTTCACGACGTCGTCGGCCGCCCCGGACGTCTCCATGAGCAGCCCGTTGTCGAAGGCCGCGGCACACACCGCGCGGGCGGCGCCAGGCGCGGGGAGCCGCAGTCCGGCCGCGAACCCCCGGCCCCGAACCTCCAGACCCGCGTCGGGGTGCTCCTCGACGACGGCGGCCAAGGCCCCCGCGATCCGGTCCCCCTGCTCCCGAACGGACTTCTCGAGCGTCCCGTCGCTCCAGTAGGAGCGCAGTGCCTGCGCTCCGGTCACGAAGGACGCGCTGACCCCGCGGAATGTCCCGTTGTGGTCGCCCGGTTGCCAGACGTCGAGTTCCGGCCGGATGAGGGTGAGTGCCAGCGGCAGGCCGAACCCTCCGATGGACTTGGACAGACACACCATGTCGGGAGTGATCCCGGCGTCCTCGAAGCTGAAGAACGGTCCGGTGCGGCCGCAGCCCATCTGGACGTCGTCCACGATGAGCAGCACCTCGTGCCGTGCGCACACGTCGGCCAGTTCGCGCAGCCAGCCCGCGTCGGCGGCCCTGAGCCCGCCCTCGCCCTGAACAGTCTCCACGATGACGGCGGCGGGCCGGTCCAGCCCACTGCCCGCGTCCGACAGCAGCCGGTCGAGATGACACGGGCCGCTTTCCCTGATGCCCGGGTAGCCGTCGTAGGGCAGCGCGGACGCCAGGGTCAGGGCCACGCCAGCGGCCGCGCGTTTCCCCCTGTTGCCGCTGACCGAGAGGGCACCCAGGGTCATCCCGTGGAAGGAGTTGGTGAAGCTCACCACCGACTGCCGGCCGGTGACCCGCCGGGCGAGTTTCAGAGCGGCCTCGACCGCGTTCGCTCCGCCCGGGCCGGGGAACACCACCTTGTACTCGAGCCCTCGCGGAGCCAGGAGGACGTCCTGCAGGGCTTCCAGGAAGTCCCGCTTCGCCACGGTGAACATGTCCAGTGCGTGGGAGACGCCGTCCCGGACGATGTAGTCCAACAGGGCCTGCTTGAGGTGGGGGTCGTTGTGGCCGTAGTTGAGCGCACCAGCGCCGGTGAAGAAGTCCAGGTAGGGCCGGCCGTCCTCGGAGTACAGCCGGCTGCCTGCCGCTCGGTCGAACATGACCGGCCAAAGCCGGCTGTAGCTGCGGACCTCTGATTCGAGGTCGGCGAAAATCGTCATGTCGCCCGTCCCCGTGTCGGGCCGTCGGTATGCGAGCCCGCATGTGTACGCCCGCGGGGTTCGTCGGCGAACCGAAGGTGGCAATTCGGCTCCATCAACACGTACCTCGGTGTGATCGGTCCGGCTGACCCGGCGCACGCAAGCCGTTCGGCACGATGACCTCATCGCGTCCGACCGTCAAAGGACCGCGCGCAGGCGCCTGATGAACTGGCAAGGGAAGAAGCACAGCGTTCGAGGGGGGCGAAGGCATGGCGCCGTCGCCGGGACGGCGGGCGCCAGCTCTCGCGAAGGCCCGCACGACAGTTCCCGGCGGGGCTCAGCTCGGCATCGTCGCCGACCGGCGCCCTCGTCCGCCACTGCCAGGAAGGAAAGAATCAGTACAACGCCGATGGCATCACGGTGACGCGCACATCGGCCCGAGTGGTCGAATACGAGGAGAACATGGACACGCCCGTGGAGCGGTCGGCGACCTCATGGGTCCGCGCCAGCTGACCCAGGCCCCGACGGAGACTTCACCGCTTTCCGAGTACCGAAGATGACGGCGTCGGCCCACATCATGTCGTCTAGCTTGGCCACCGGGATGTGCTCGGTTGCCGCGGTGTGATCGGCCTACGGCTGGACGTTGACGATCACTTCCTTGGGCGCGAGCTCGGTGACGCGCAGCAGTCGCACGTCCGCCCCCGCCTCGGCCGCGCCAGTGGCGATGGTCTCCGGCAACTGGTGAATAGTGCCAGTGGAGGAGTAATAGGTGAAGGCGACATTAGGCGTGTGGGGCATGATCTGATCCATTTCTATGCGGAACGCCTGAGACCGAGAGCCTCGAAGCCAAGCCAGTCATCGGTCCTGACGGCTTTCACAGACCAGGCATAGCCGTAGCGTGGCCCGAGAGGCCGCCACTCGCGTTGGGTGCGTGCGCGAGCAATGAAACACAAGGTTCGTTCATTATGCAACTTGCAGCCCTGTCGGTGAGCAGGCCCCCGCCGGCCTGGACAGGGCTTGATCAAGTTCCGCGAGAGCCGGGGTTGTTGGTGATGCTCAGGAGTGGGAGGGCTCGTTCGGGCTGGTCGCGGATTGCCCGGGTGGTCTTGGCGATGTTGACGGCTCCGAAAGTTTTGATCAGGCCGATGACGAGGTTACGGAAGGTGGCCATGGCGCGGGGTGCGGTGCCGGCGTGGAGGGTGGAGGCGTCCTCGGCGTAGGTGAGGATCCCCTCGTATCGTGAAGGGAGGGACTTAGAGGATGTCTCACGTGGTGATGGTGTGAGCTGCGGCATGATGTCTCTTCGTGAGTGCCGATCTGTCGCAGCGGCTGGTTCCTGACGGTCTGTGGGAACTCGTCGCCCCGTTGTTGCCGTCGTTCAACTCCCGTCCGCAGGGTGGTGGGACTGCGCCGCTGGATGAGCGGGCTGTGTTCACGGCGGTGGTGTACGTGCTGACCAGCGGGTGCGCCTGGCGGCACCTGCCGGAGACGTTCGGGGTGTCGCCCGCGACGGCACACCGTCGGTTCACCGCGTGGACCCAGGCGGGGCTGTGGCGCCGATTGCACCGGGCGATCCTGGACGAACTCGGCGCCAGGGGCGAGCTCGACTGGACCTCCGCAATCGTTGACGCCGCGTCGGTGCGGGCGAAAAGGGGGGTTCGCTGACCGGGCCGAACCCGGTCGATCGCGGCAAGAAGGGCAGCAAACTGCACGTGCTGTCCGAGGCCCAGGGCATCCCACTCGCCATCGCCGTGTCCGGCGCAAACATGCACGACAGCCTCGCCCTCAAGCCGCTGATCCGTGGCATACCCGCCATCCGTTCCCGGCGCGGACCCCGTCGGCGCCGCCCAGTCAAACTCCGCGCCGATAAGGCGTACTTCTCCGCTGACCACCTCGCCTGGCTGCGTGAACGGGGGCTGATCCCGCGCATCGCCCGGCCGGGCATCGAATCCGGCGAACGGCTCGGCCGGCACCGCTGGAAGATCGAGCGGTCCATCGCCTGGTTGTTCGGCTACCGCCGCCTCACCGTCCGGTACGAACGAAAGGGCTCGCACTTCCTCGCCTTCCTCGGCCTGGCCGCCGTCCTGACCTGCTACAAGAAACTCGCGAAACTTGCCACGTGAGACACCCTCTTAAGGGGAGTCAGTTGCCTGAAAAGCGGCGGCAGTACGATGCGGAGTTCCGCGCCGGGGCGGTGAGGATCGTCCAGGAGACGGGTAAGCCGATGGCTCAGGTGGCCCGTGACCTGGGTGTGAACGAGGGCACATTGGTCAACTGGGTGACGCGAGCCCGGCGGGCAGCCGATGCGGCCGCCACCGGCAAGCTCTCGGAGCCGGAGCGTGAGGAGTTGCGCCGGCTGCGTGAAGAGAATGCCCGGTTGCGCAAGGACAACGTCGAGCTCGGGATGGAGCGTGAAGTCCTCAAGCGATCCGTGGTCCTCTGGGTGAAGGAGTCGATGAAGTGAGCGTGGCGGGCTTCATCGGCGACCAGCGGACCGAGCACGGCGTCCCGCACGCGGTGACCTGCCGGGCCTTGGAAGTGTCCGAGTCCTGGTTCTACAAGTGGAGGCGCCGACCTCAGGAGCCGACGAAACGCGAGGTCAGGCGGACTGTGCTGGCCGAACGGATCACGGTGCTGTTCGAGAACTCGAAGCGGACCTACGGCTCGCCGAGGATCACGCTGGACCTGTGGGCCGAGGGCTGGCAGGTCAGCAAAAACACGGTGGCGCAGATCATGGCCGAACTCGGTCTGGAGGGGCGCAAGCGCCGCAAGCCGCACTCACTGACGAAGCAGGGCAAACGGAAGGCCGCCCCTGACCTGGTAGGACGCCGCTTCAACGCGGTCGCACCGGACGTCTTGTGGTGTGGTGACATGACCGAGATCGAGACCGGCGAGGGCAAGCTGTACCTCTCCACGGTGCTGGACCTGTTCTCACGCCGGATGCTGGGTTACGCCATGAGCGACCACCACGACACCGAGCTGATCACGGGCTCGCTGCATATGGCCGTTGCCACCCGGGGTGGCAACGTAAACGGGGTGATCTTCCACAGCGACCGCGGCAGCGAGTACACCTCGGCCGCGTTCAACGAGAGTTGCCGCACTTTGGGTGTGGTCCAGTCGATGGGACGAGTGGGATCGGCCCTCGACAACGCCGCCGCGGAATCGGTCAACTCGACCCTCAAGGTCGAGTACGTGCACCGCCATACGTTCGCTACCCGGGCCGAGGCCCGCATCAAGATCGCGACCTGGATCACCGACTTCTACAACACCAAGCGCCGGCACACCTCCGCTGGAGGCCTGCCGCCCATCGAATTCGAACACAAGATCATGGAAGCGCGAGCCCGCCACCGCCAGGAGGACCGGGCCGCATAGACGAACCCTCCACGGTTACAGGGGATTGACACTGTGTAAGTCCTCCTTGTGATGGGGCGCCCTGTCGGGCGCCGCTTGAGCAGAGCTGCAACGGCAAGGTGAAGTCGCTTGCCGTGAGGGTCTTCGGGAAGTGGGGCGCGGTAGCGCCCCCCGGGATGTAAGCGGCATGCGCCAGGGGCGCCCGTAGGGCGCCGCAGGGTGAAGAGAGCAACGGCGAAACCGAGGCGCTTCGCCATCACCTCGCCGTTGCGATCTACGTCAGAGGGCGCCGACAGGCGCCCCGAGCTCGAAGCGTTCGAGCAGATGGCGAGTCGAGAGCTCTTCGTAGTGCTCTCGTTCGTAGTGCTCGGCCTCGACTTGAGCCCAGACGTCGTCAACGTTGGTGCGGCCCGTGAGGGCCGCATGCCCGCCAACTGCGGAAGTCAGGCTTGTCGAAAATGATCCGGTCACTGATGCGTCGGCGGTGGCAGCCGAGTGGATGGTCCGGGTGGAACTCCCGCCGTTCGGGAAGCAGGGCTGTGAATTGGTCCCAGAGCGGTTCGGTGAGCCATGATGGCAGCGCGGGCACAGGTTTTCCTCGTGATCACAGAGCGTCGCAACTCCATGATCACTGGGACCTGTGCCCGTCAACACCGTTGCGTTTAGCGGCGGGCGCGGGTTGCAAGTCCGTGTTTGAAGAACGTGATGGCGGTATGGATGGTGTAGTTCTGGCTGGTCGTGGGGTGTTGTCCGGCGTTCGGTCCGTATTTGCTGGTGGGGTTCTTGCGGGTGCGGGCCTTGACGCGGTGCCGGCGGCGGGCGGGGTGCAGGGCGTCGAGGACGGCCCGGCCGATGGTGCCGACGAGGTCGGCGGGTCCCGCCGGGGGCAGGATGCCGGTCGTGCTGATGACGGTGTCGGCGGCGGTGGCCAGCAGGACGGTGAAGCTGATGCGGTCCATGTCCAGGCCGGGACGCGTGCAGGCGGTGTCGGCGGCTGCGCGGATCAGGGCCTGGTAGGTGGTGAGCAGAGCGTAGACCTCCTGGTCGAGTCCGGACAGGCTGCGCGAGCGCAGGACGCGGCCGTCGAGCATCGTGGCCTTGATCGAGAAATACGGGGTCTCGGCCTGCCACCGCTCGTGATAGAGGGCGATCAACTCGGCGGCGGGGTAACGCGTGGCGTCCAGGAGGCTGGTCAGCAGCCGCCATTGCTCGTGGCGGACGGTGCCGTCGGCCAGAGTGAAGGTGACGTCGGCCTCGATGACGCGAACGGTCAGCAGGGCGGGCAGGACGCCGTAGCCGATCCGGGCCAGGTAGGAGCCGTCGGCGAGATGCCGGGCGGGGGTGGGAATCCGACGGGCGGAGGAGCGCACCAGGAACCGTGCGCCGGTGGCATGGACGTCGGCGGCGAAGGTGTTCGCGTCGAAACCGGCGTCGGCCAGCAGGAGCATCGTGCGGTCCAGGGTACTCAGCAGGCGCCCTGCGTAGGCGAGTTCGCCGTCAGCCTCGGGGCCGAACGCGGCGGCCAGGATTGCGCGGGTGCCGCACTCGACCAGGACCACGAGCCGCAACAGCGGGTAGCCGAACTCCAGCCGGTCACCGGCCCGTTTCGGGTGGCGCCAGGTGATCGCCGGCTCGTCGGGCGTGTGTAGCAGGATCCCGTCGACAGCCACGGTCCGCAGGCCCCGCCAGAAGGAGCCGGTCTGGCCGCGGTGGGCGACGGGCCCGGCAAGGACCTCGAACAGGCGCCGCAGCGGGGCTGTGCCTATCCGCCGCCGGGCCCTCGACAGCGAAGAGGCCGCCGGCCGCACCAGGTCCAGTCCTTCCAGCCCGGCCATCAGCTTGCCCCACACGCCCCGGTAGGAGCAGTCCTCGAACAGGGCCAACGCGAGGACGAAGTAGACCACCACTCTGGACGGCAGCAGCCGCAGCCGCCGCTGGACCGTCCCAGTCTCCTCCAGCACCGCGTCCACCAGCGCGAAATCCACGACCTGCGTCAGCTCGCCCAGGTGCCCGGGTGCGTACACACCCCCGGCTGTCTCGATCGTGCGCGTGATGACAGACTTCTCCCGCAACGGGACTCCCGGTGATCGCCTTGCCTCGACAACAAGTTGATCTATCAGGACGTCCCGTTGCGTCTTTCAGAGGGCGTTTGATCTAGCCGAATTGCCCTTTAAGCTCTAGTAAGTCCCTCGCCAGGTTGTTGTGGTCTCGTCCGTTATGCGCTTGGTGAGGTTGTCGATCGACGCGATGTGGATCATGGCCTCGGAGCTGGCTGTGAGGGTTTCGTAGTCGCGGGCGAGACGTCGGTGCATCATGATCCACCCGATACTTCGTTCCACTACCCAGCGCCTTTTTACGACGTGAAATCCGCGAACTCCGGGGTTTCTGTTGACGACTTCGACGTCGATTCCGAGCTGGGCCCCGTGCTCGACGACGGCGTTTTTGAAGCCGGTGTCAACCCAACTCTTGGAGATGGTCGGGTACGTCTCCTTCGCCTGGTCGAGGAGGCGTATTCCCAGGGCGTTCTCGGAAAGGCCGGCGGCGGTGACGGTCACGGCAAGGATGAGGCCGATCGTGTCGGTCAGGATGCCCCGCTTCCGGCCTGCGATCTTCTTGGCGGCGTCGGTTCCCTGGCTGGTCACGGGCACGTTGGTGGAGGTCTTCACGCTCTGGGTGTCGATGATGGAGGCGGTGGGTTCGGGCTTGCGGCCTTCCTTCACACGGGCCAGGCCCGTGAGGTCGTAGTTGAGTTGGGCGAAGATTCCCTCGTCGCGCCAGGCCGCGTAGTAGAAGTAGGCGGTGCCGTGGCCCGGGAAGTCGTGCGGAAGATATTTCCAGGGGATTCCCGTGCGGTTCACATAGAGAATCGCGTTGAACACATCACGGAGTTCGACTTTGGGCGGCTGACCGGTGGGCCTGCGGTCGAGCCGGGCTTTCCGCCAGGCCGTCAACGTCGGCTCGATCAAGGCCCATCGGGCGTCGGACAGGTCGCTGGGGTACGGCTTCCGTTGGCTCACGCCGTAGCGTGATCATGGGCCGCACCGGAAGGTGGCGTTCCGTCGCTGCTCGGGCGATTCCGTGATCTTTTCGAACCAGACGGACTTCAGGCCGCAACCTCGGATGAGACGGGCAGTCGAGTTCGCAGCCCTTGAGGGCGCGATAGCCGCTCACCCGTTCATACGCCTCAAAACGGGGCACGGATGAAAGACATTTACCGGACCTGACCTGCATAAACGCCCTCTCAGTAGGGCTTGACCTGCCGCTCAAGACCCAAACGCAACGGTGTTGCTGTGCCCGTTCTGCTGCCGGGGCCCCAACCGCACCTATCCGCGCTACCTCTTAATTTTGGGACCAGAGCCCGGCCGTGCCTCCCGTACCCGGTGCGTCGTGGCTGCCTCTCGTGTCCGCCTTAACAGCGCGCACCCACACCTCGTCCTCGGTCAGGTACTGGTCCACCCGCAGCCCAGTCCGCCCGAGTTCCTCCTCGAACTCCTTCTTGAGCAGGCGCTGGGACAGGAAGGTCCGGCTCCACGAGACGTCGGGGAACTCGTACTGGACGTGGACTCGCCGCACACCGTCCCCGAGCGGCTCCGCGGACAGCACTCGTCCCGTGTAGCCGCCGGGAGCGGCCCACTCACGCGGGACGTTCGCGAAGAAGTCTTCCTCGCCCTCCCGCTCGATGAGTACGAACCCGTCGTCTGCCACATGCCGGGCGCAGGTGCTGAGCAGCCCGTGCCGCACCTTCTCGTCTCCCGCGTTCACGAGGAATGACGCCAGCAGCACCACGTCAAACCTATCGTCCAGGTCGAGGGCCTCGATCGGGCTGCACACCGTGCGTGCTCCGCGCACGTGCTCCAGCATCTCGGCGGATTCGTCCACCGCGGTGACCCTGAACCCGCGCTCCAGCAGGGGGTTGGTGATCCGGCCGAGCCCGCTCCCCAGATCGAGGATGTGAGCACCCGGCGGCGCGGCTGCGGCCACGATGTCCGTCTCGTGGCCGGCAGGCAGCCGCAAGTACAGGTCGATCGAGGTCCCGTCCGGCGCGATGGCGCCGGGACCCGTGCCTTGGTACCCCTCCCGCATGTCCGTCATGTCTGCTGTTCCTTTCGTGAGGTCGGGAAGCTGGGTGTGATGGCTGGCAGTGCCGGCGAACGGCCTACTCCGCGGCGCGCTGTTCCAGCTCCTGCCGCCAACGCTTGTGCTCCTCGAGGTCCTTCAGGTACTCGGCATACGATTCCTCGTCGCGCTTGCACAGAGTGGAGCGGAAGAACATCGCGAACGCCCACCGGCGCCGGCCCGAGACGTTGGGGAGCGACCGATGGATCGTCCCCCCGTGGTGCGCGACGAGGTCACCCGGTTTGAGCTCGAAGGAGACCTCGGCGTTGCGGTCGTCGGGCCCGTAGTCGGCCACGGTCTGGGAGAATGCCTGGTGTTCGCTCAAGGTGTGGTGCCGCAGGCTCTTGAGGTGCGAACCACGGACGTAGCGCACACAGCCGTTGGCTTCGTCCACGGCGTCCAACGCCACCCAGAGCGAGAGCGTGTCGGCCGGAGCCCATCGGTAGTAGTAGTTGTCCTGGTGCGGAGGGGTGGACTCCGCGGCGCCGGGCGGGACCGCGAAGAAGGCCTGCCAGCCCCATTCGCTGTACTCGTCCCTGGCCGCGGGACACACCGGATGGCCGAGCAGTTCAGCGGCCAGCGACATCCACTTGGATGAATGGCCCAGCGCCTCGAAATAGGGATCGACCGTCAGGTTGTCGAGAGCCCTGATGCCCCCGGTCCCGCTGGTGACGACCGAGCCGTCCTTGAGCCCGGGCGCGGTTTCCCGGATGAATCGCTCAAGTGCGCCGGTCAGGTCGCCGACTTCGGCTTCCGTGAGGAAACCTCGGACGGGGACGACACCATCCCGCTGGAATACGGCGCGCTGTTCAGGTCGATGGGGTCGAGGTGATTCGGTCACGGCTGCCCTCTCTTCGTCAAGGTTTAGAGCCCGCACTCATCGATGGACGGGCCGGGAGTTCTGCCGCCGTCTCAACGGCTGTGGAGGAAGCGCAGATGGCGGTTTCCCACTGAACACCTCAATCAGAGAAGTGCGGGGTAGGCGTTGTTCCGACACTAGCCAAGCGACGTGTACGGCCGCCAGCAGCGGCAGCCCGGCAGAACCCCGGCAGATGAGCGCACGCTGAGCAGCCCAACTGCCCTTTCAGGAATAGGGACATGACTTACAGCGGAGGACGGTGACGTGACCAATTGGATCGTACGGTTCGTAGCGGGACAAATGAGGTTCTCTCGACGGTGATCATTTTCAGATTCCGTTGAGAACGTGCAGTGCGGGAGATGCGACTGGTGTCCCGGCCGTGCGCGGTGACCGACTACCGCTCCTCGCGCCACATCAGCCACGAGTACGACGTGGCGGTGGCGGCGGAGGGCCTGCGCTCGGTGGTCGCGGTGCCCGTCGTCGTACGGCGCAGGGTGCGCGGCGTGCTGTACGGGGCGCTGCGCGAGCCGGTCACGCTCGGGGACCGCACGTTCGACGCGGCGGTGGCCGCCGCCCGCGATGTGGAACAGGCCCTGGTCGTACGGGACGAGGTGCAGCAGCTCCTGACCGTGACCCGGGAACAGGTCACCGACCCGAGGACGGCGCTGGAGGCGTGGGAGGACGTCCGCGAGGCCCATCGCGAACTGCGCGCGCTGGTCCCGAAGGTCGTCGACCCGGTGTTGCGCGAGGAGTTGCTCGCGGTGTGCGGGCGGCTCGCATCGGCGGCCGGGGCCCGCACGCCGAAGCTCTGCGGGGTGCACCTGGCGCCGCGCGAGGTGGATGTGCTGGCCTGTGTGGCGTCGGGGACGACGAACGCGGTGGCGGCGGAGCGGCTGGGGCTGCGGCCGGAGACGGTGAAGGGGTATCTGCGTTCGGCGATGCGCAAACTGGGGGCGCACACCCGGCTGGAGGCGGTGGTGGCGGCACGGCGGGCGGGGCTGCTGCCGTAGGGGCCACGACGGTGCTTGAGGTAAGTGACGGTGTCGCGGTGGTGCGCCCGCGACACCGCACTCCATGGCCATGCGCCGGTCAGGCCCGGTCAGGTGCCGACGTAGGCCGCGAGGTGCTCGCCGGTGAGGGTGGTGCGGGCGGCGACGAGGTCGGCCGGGGTGCCCTCGAAGACGATCCGGCCGCCGTCGTGCCCGGCGCCGGGGCCGAGGTCGATGATCCAGTCGGCGTGTGCCATGACCGCCTGGTGGTGCTCGACGACGACGACCGACTTGCCGGAGTCGACGAGCCGGTCCAGCAGCCCGAGCAGGTGCTCGACGTCGGCGAGGTGAAGGCCGGTGGTCGGCTCGTCGAGGACGTAGACGCCACCCTTCTCGGCCATGTGCGTGGCCAGCTTGAGCCGCTGCCGCTCGCCGCCGGACAGCGTGGTGAGCGGCTGGCCGAGAGTGAGGTAGCCGAGCCCGACGTCGGCGAGCCGGTCGAGGATGCGGTGCGCGGCCGGTGTGTGCGCCTCGCCGGAGCCGAAGAACTCCTCGGCCTCGGTCACCGACATCGCGAGCACCTCGCTGATGTCGCGGCCACCGAGGTGGTGGTCGAGCACCGATGCGTGGAACCGCCTCCCCTCGCACTCCTCGCAGGTACTGGCGACACCGGCCATCATCGCCAGGTCGGTGTAGATGACACCGGCGCCGTTGCAGGTGGGGCAGGCGCCCTCGGAGTTGGCGCTGAACAGCGCCGGCTTCACGCCGTTGGCCTTCGCGAACGCCTTGCGGATCGGGTCGAGCAGTCCGGTGTACGTCGCCGGGTTGCTCCGCCGCGAGCCGCGGATGGGGCTCTGGTCGACCGACACCACGCCCTCGCCGGCCGGGATCGACCCGTGCACGAGCGAGCTCTTGCCGGAACCGGCGACGCCGGTGACGACGGTCAGCACCCCGAGGGGGATGTCGACGTCGACGTCGCGCAGATTGTGCGCCGTCGCGCCGCGGATCTCCAGCGTGCCGGTGGGCTTGCGCACCGTCTCCTTGAGCAGGGCACGGTCGTCGAAATGGCGGCCGGTGATGGTGCCACCTGCCCGCAGCCCCTCGACGGTGCCCTCGAAGCAGACGGTGCCGCCCCCCGTACCGGCGCCGGGACCGAGGTCGACGACGTGGTCGGCGATCGCGATCGTCTCCGGCTTGTGCTCCACGACGAGCACCGTGTTGCCCTTGTCCCGCAGCCGCAGCAGCAGGCCGTTCATCCGCTGGATGTCATGGGGGTGCAGGCCGATGGTGGGCTCGTCGAAGACATAGGTGGTGTCCGTGAGCGAGGAGCCGAGGTGGCGGATCATCTTGACGCGCTGTGCCTCGCCGCCCGACAGCGTGCCTGACGGCCGGTCGAGCGAGAGGTAGCCGAGGCCGATCTCCACGAAGGAGTCGAGAGTGTGGTGCAGCGCGGTGAGCAGTGGCGCAACCGAGGGCTCGTCGAGGCCGCGGACCCATTCGGCCAGGTCGCTGATCTGCATCGCGCAGGCGTCGGCGATGCTGATCCGCTCGATCTTCGACGAGCGGGCCCCCTCGCTGAGCCGCGTGCCGTCGCACTCGGGGCAGGTGGTGAAGGTGACCGCCCGCTCCACGAACGCCCGGATGTGCGGCTGCAGGGCTTCCTTGTCCTTGGACAGGAAGGACTTCTGGATCTTGGGGATCAGCCCCTCGTAGGTGAGGTTGACGCCCTCGACCTTCACCTTGGTCGGCTCCCGGTAGAGGAAGTCCTGCATCTCCTTCTTGGTGAACCTGCGGATCGGCTTGTCCGGGTCCAGGAGGCCCGACTCGGCGTAGACCCGCACGGTCCAGAAGCTGTCGGACTTCCAGCCGGGGATGGTGAACGCGCCCTCGGCGATCGACTTGGAGTCGTCGTAGAGCTGGGTGAGGTCGATGTCGGAGACCGAGCCGCGGCCTTCGCAGCGCGTACACATGCCGCCGGTGCGGTTGAAGGTCGCCTTCACCGTCTTCTTGGCGCCGCGCTCGACGGTGATCGCACCGCTCGCCCGGACCGAGGGAACGTTGAAGGCGTACGCGCTGGGCGGGCCGATGTGCGGCTTGCCGAGGCGGCTGAAGAGGATGCGCAGCATCGCGTTGGCGTCGGTGGCGGTGCCGACCGTGGAGCGGGGGTCGGCACCCATCCGCTGCTGGTCGACGGTGATCACGGTGGTCAGCCCTTCGAGGACGTCGACCTCGGGCCGTGCCAGCGTCGGCATGAAGCCCTGCACGAAGGCGCTGTACGTCTCGTTGATCAGCCGCTGCGACTCCACGGCGATCGTGTCGAACACCAGCGAGCTCTTGCCCGAACCGGAGACGCCGGTGAACACCGTCAGCCGGCGCTTCGGGATCTCGATGCTCACGTCCTTGAGGTTGTTCACGCGCGCGCCGTGAACGCGGATCAGGTCGTGGCTGTCGGCGACGTGCGGCTCGGGCGACTGCGAGTCCGTCCTCGTGGCCTTGCTCATCGTGTCTCCATCTGTGGGGCGGGGCATCTGTCGTGCGGGGCATGTGCGGGCCGGGCCTGCACATGCCGGACCGTTCAGCGGCGCTCGTTGATGCGGATCAGGTTGCCCGAGGGATCGCGGAAGGCGCAGTCGCGTACGCCGTAGGGCTGCTCGGTCGGCTCCTGGACGACTTCGGCGCCGTCGGCCTGCAGCCGCTCGAAGGTGCCGTCGAGGTCGGCGGTGGCCAGGATGACGCGGGCGTAGTTGCCCTTGGCCATCATCTCGACGATGGTGTTGCGCTCGTCGTCGGTGATGCCGGGGTCCGCGGCCGGCGGCTCCAGGACGATCGAGGTGCCGGGCTGGTCCGCGGGGCCGACCGTGATCCAGCGCATCCCGCCGTATCCGACGTCGTTGCGGACCTCGAAGCCGAGGATGTCGCGGTAGAAGGCCAGGGAGGCGTCCGGGTCGTGGTGCGGGAGGAAGGTCGTGTGAATCGTGATGTCCATGGCCGTCACGCTAGTTGCGCTTCGCCGGCCGCGCTTCTCGATTCCTGATCGGTCTGGTCACCTGTTTCGCCACGCATGACGGCATGCCCGCCGTCGCGCTCGCCGCCTGGCGCCGGTAGGTGCTTGGCGGCACCCCGACCAGCTCCGTGAAGCGAGTGCTGAAGGTGCCCAGCGACGAGCATCCGACCGCGAAACAGACCTCGGTGACGCTGAGGTCTCCCCGCCGCAGCAGCGCCATCGCCCGCTCGATGCGCCGCGTCATGAGGTAGCCGTACGGCGACTCACCGTAGGCGAGCCGGAACTCGCGGCTGAGGTGCCCCGCCGACATGTGCGCGCCACGGGCGAGCGCCTCGACGTCCAGCGGCTGTGCGTACTCCCGGTCGATCCGGTCGCGGACGCGGCGCAGCCGCGCGAGGTCGCGCAGGCGCTGCGCCGAGGGGGGTCCGCTGGTCACGTACGAAATCGTACGTCGCGCCGGAGAGTCGCGACGCGGAATTCGGATGCGGCCTGCCCCGGGACGCCTGCCTCACCCGAAGTCGACGAACGTCGCGAACCGGTTGTCGTATCCGTTCGTGTCGCTGACCGCCGTGGTCATGGTGGCGAGCATGCGCACGGCCTCTTCCGTGACGGCGTCGCGCTCGGCCGTGCTCAGTCTGCCGAGCGGCTGCACGGTGAGCGCCACCGCGCCCGAGCCCGCCCCGGCCCCGGTGCCGAGCCGCCAGATCGCGGCGAGGAATCCGTCGACGAGCACCGTGCCGTACGCCTGGTTGCCGTTCCCGTTGCGTCCCCGGTACCGGGGCGGGATGACGCGCGTACGGTCCGCGTGGCCGAGCAGCACATTGTCGAACTCGGGCAGGAAGCGCGGCGGGGCAGGGGTGTCCTCGTCGGGGCGCGGGGCGTCCGGCAGGTCGAAGAGTTCGACGCCGTTCTCGTCCCGGAAGGTGATGAGCCGCGGGCGCAGCCGGTCGAAGACCTCCCGCAGCCGGGTCAGTCCGGCCCATGCCTGCATGTCCTGCACGGATGCGGGACCGAAGGCGCCGAGATAGCGCAGCGCGGTGGCGTCGGGTGCGGGGACCGGCTCCGACGGGCCGGCGAGCCAGTGTTCGGCGGTGGTCAGTGCGACCCGGCCGCTCCTTCCCCACACTCCGCGCGGGGTGACCTGGACCAGCGGCAGCAGACAGCGGGCGGCGACGCCCAGGGCCTGCGGGTCGGCGTCGGGCCACTCGGCGAGCAGCGCCTCGCGGATCTCCCCGGGCGTACGGGGCCGCTCCTCGACCAGCTCCCTGCCGACCGCCCCGAGGCGCTCCAGGTCCACTCCGGCGAGCCCCTTGCGGAACATCCTGAGCTCACGGTCGCGCGCCGCCTGGACGAGCGGGCGCAGGGTGAGCGCGTCGGCCGCGGTGTGCAGGTGGATGGTGGAGCGCAGGGTGACGATACGGACCACCTCGCGGGACTCCATGAGCGCGGCCAGCTCGCCCGGGTCGAAGCCGTCGAGCCGGGCGAAGAGCTGGTAGTACGGCGGCTTGGTGTTCTGCGCCTGGAGCCCGACCAGATGCCCGACGGCGTCCTTCGCGGACATCGCGGTCCGACGCAGCAGCAGCTGGCGCTCCAGCGTGGCGCGGCCCAGCGCGCGCGGGGAGAGCACGGCGGGCGGGGCAGGGTTCTTCTTCGCGGCCATGGACGGCACGCTACGCGGACTTGCGGACAGCTTCGGTCCGCATCGGGAGCGCGCACCCGGCGGACTCCCCCGGTCCTTGCGCCCCGCCATGCCGCCGCCCCGCAGGACCCCGGATCGTGGGCGCGCCGCCCGCATCATGGGTGCGTGATCAGTGTCCTGTTCGCCATCCTGACCGCAATCAGCAACGGCGCCGCCTCCGTTCTGCAGCGGCGCGCCGCCCGCACCGTGCCCGACAGCGAGGCGATGCACCTCTCGCTGATCGGGCATCTGCTGCGCCAGCGGGTGTGGCTCGCCGGGATCGGCCTGGTGATCGTCGCGGCCGTCTGCCAGGCCGTGGCGCTGGCGACGGGGCCGATCGCCCTGGTCCAGCCGATCTTTGTGATCGAGCTGCCGGCCACCCTGCTGATGGCCGGGTTCGCCCTGCGGGTCCGGATTCCCCGGGAGATCTGGTACGCGGTGGCGGCCGTGACCCTGGGGCTGGCCCTGGGCATGGCCTCCGCGGCACCGGGCGGCGGCAGCACTTCCGTGCGCGGAGCGGCCTGGATCACGGCGCTGATCCTGACCGGAATCTTCGAGGCCGTGCTGATCGGTGCGGCCCTCAATACCCGCGGCAACACCCGGGGCGCGCTGCTCGGACTCGCCGCCGCCTGCGGGTACGCGCTCACCGCCGCGCTCATGAAGGACGCCATGGCCCGGCTGGAAGGGGGCGGCGGGGCGGTCGCGCTCCTGACGTCCTGGCAGCTGTACGCCACCGCTGCCGCCGGAGTGGGCTCGCTGTTCCTCCTCCAGAACGCCCTCCAGGCGGGCATGCTGGTCGCCGTCCAGCCGATGCTGACCCTCGGTGACGCTCTGATCAGCGTCCTGTACGGCGTGACACTGTTCGGCGAGGAGCTGCGCACCGGGTGGTGGGTGCTGCCCGAACTGGTCGCGCTCGCCCTGATCACGGTGGGCTGCGTCGAGCTGGCCCGCTCCCCGCTGGCGTCCGGAACCGCGCCCCCGCCCGCCCGCAAGCTCAGGTGAGCCGGCCGCCGCCCCCGTCCCGTACCTCGCACCGGTCCGGGCGTTTTACGCGCGATCGGGTCGCGCCGCCCGGCCGCGCAGGTCTATTCTCCGGGCAAGCCATGTGTGGCGCACGGGCAAGGGGCCCGGTTTTTCTTTCCTGGGGGTTGGTGTGGTTTCTGGTCGCGTGGTGCGGTTCGACAGCGCACGGGGTTATGGCTTCATCTCACCGGATCATGGTGGTGAGGATGTGTTTCTCCATGTGAACGACATGTTGATCCCGGAGTCCTACGTACACACGGGTACGGCGGTCGAGTTCGAGATCGAGGACGGTGACCGCGGGCTGAAGGCGTCGTCCGTACGGCTCGCCGAGGGGCCCGACGGGAAGCCGCTGACTCCTCCGAGGCCCGCCGCGGTCCACATCTCCGGGTCGGCGGACGACGACAATCTGTGTGATGTGCTCACCGCGGCTGAGTACACCAAGGAGGTGACCGACGTCCTGTTGGAGTCGGCACCGACGCTGACGGGTGCTCAGATCCTCCAGGTCCGGAGCGGGTTGCTGCAGTTCGCCAAGAACCACGGCTGGACCGAGGGCTGACGCGGGCGGCGCCGCACCGGCCCGCAGTCCCGCAGCGCCCGGGGTCCGTCCGGTCACACGCCGGACGGGCCCCGGGCTCATGTCATGTGCTCAGCTCCCGCACCACCAGGGGCGTGCCCAGCACCTGGTGTCCCCCGGTGGCCAGCATCCGCACCTCTCCCCGGTCGCTGATCTCCGCACGCACGATTCCGGTCTCGTCCTCGTAGATGGGGTATCCGCCCGCCCCCGACTGCGCCGTACGCCGGACGGTCACCGTGTCGTCCTCCACGGCGGACGCCTGAAATACCAACTGGTAGCTCTCCGGGTAATCCATGGCGGTTCTCCCGTATCGACGGGGCAGGACATCGCCCGCCCACACCTTCCATCGTCCCCCGGACGGGCCGACCGCGCCCGGGCAGCGGTTCACGGCTGCGGGCTCATACCCGGGCCACTTATCCTGAAGCCATACGGGTGGTTCGACGGCACTCGGGCGCATACCGGAGATTTGCCCCCTTTCCCCCGAGTCGCGTGTGCGGCATGCACGGCCGGGATCCCCGAAACCGGGAAGGGACACACCATGAAGGAAGCCGACATGGGAGACGATGTCTACCAGCCCCAACAGCCTGAGGCCTCCGACCTGACCGAGCAGCTCGACATCGAGGACACCCTGGAGAACCGGGCAGGGCTCAGCGACCTGCTCGACGAGGGCTACTCGCCGCCCGAGCGACCGTGGGCAGTGGAGGACCAGGGCACCACGGCCGCCGAACAGCACCGTGGCGAGCCGCTGAACGGCCGTCTGGCACGGGAACTGCCCGAGGTGACCGAAGCCGTCGGCGACGATCTGGGAGATCTGCCCGAGGGTGACGGCGAGCTCTGGGACGGGGAGGTCGGCATGGCACGCGCCGGCCGCCTCACCCGGCAGCTGGACATCAACGAGCCGGACACCATGGCGGGCGAGGACGTCGGGATCGACGGAGCGGCCGCATCCGCCGAGGAAGCGGCCATGCATGTCGTACCGGACGGCCAGTGGTGAGGAGGTGCCCGTTTCCGCTCTCGCCTTACTGCAATATGACCTCTCACCGGCGGCGCTCCGGCCATGACCACTCATGACCTCGGAGGTAATCGACGCCTTCCGCGCCATCGGACATCGTGTTCCTCACGAGCACACGGGAGCCCGGCCCCAGAGGCCGGGGCGCGAGGAGAGGACAGCACGATGACCGCATACGAGGACGCCGTCCAGCGCTATTTCACCGCCTGGAACGCGGCCACCCCCGAGGATCTGGAGAAGGCCGTGGCGGCCGCCTTCACCGAGACCGCCACCTACACCGACCCGCTCGCCGACGTGCGCGGCCACGAGGGGCTCGCGGCCACGATCAGCGGGGTCCACCAGCAGTTCCCCGGCTTCGAGTTCCGGCCGGCCGGCACCCCGGACGGACACCACGACATCGTCCGCTTCAGCTGGGAGCTGGTCTCCGCCGCCGACGGCTCGACGCCCGTCGCCGGGTCGGATGTGCTCACCCTCGCCGCCGACGGGCGCATCACCTCGGTCAGCGGCTTCCTCGACCGGGTACCGGAGGACTGAGCCGGGTGCAGAGGGCGGGCCGGCCCGCCGTCAGGCCGGCTCGTCCAGGAACTTTCCGCCCTCCAGGAGGGTCTTGAGCGACGAGAGGATCACGATCCAGCCGCCGCTGACGCCCTCCAGCATCTTGCTGTCCGGGCTGTCGAACCCGTCGTGGGTGATCGTCAGCTTGATGCCCATCTCGGGCGACTCGGCCGGCTCGATATCGAAGGCGACCTTCGACCGCTCCCGGACGGCCTGCTCCCACTCCTCGTCCGAGGCGAAGTCGAACATCTGGCGGTGCATGGGCTGCAGGGTGTGCCAGGTGTACGAGAGCCGCTTGCCGGGCTCCGCCTCCAGGACCCGCTGGCCGACCTCCTCGAACTCGCCGTCCGGGTCCATCTTCCAGCGGACCGGCGCGCCGGCCTCCCAGGTCGAATCGGGGCCGTAACCGCCCATGTAGATCTTGATGAACTCGGCGTCGGTCAGGGCCTGGTAGAGCTGCTCGGCCGTGGTCTGGATGTAGATGGCGTAGACGAACTCGGGCTTGCTCATGACCGTTCCTTCCACGGCCCCCCTTCACCTTAGGCAATCTTTTGGTTGCGCGCCCGGTCGGGGCCGGCCCGGAGATCCGGCGCCCGCAGGCCGCCCAAACGATTTGTGGAATTAACTTCTGATGTCTTGTCATGACCGGGTCTACGCGCATAGCTTTTGCCGTCACCACACTTCGGGAGCAGCCCACCGTGTACATATCCAGACCCCGTTCCGTCCTGCTGGCCGGCGCCGTCGCCGTAACGCTGTCGGCCACCGCGCTGCCCGCCGCCTTCGCGGCTCCGTCCTCGACCGCCGTGATCTCCGAGGCGTACGGCGGCGGGGGCAATTCGGGTGCGACGCTCACCCGCGACTTCATCGAGCTGGCCAACGCCGGTTCCGCCGCGTACGACCTGTCCGGCCTCAGCGTGCAGTACCTGCCGGCCTCGCCCTCCGCCGGTTCGCTGTGGCAGGTGTCCGCGCTGAGCGGGTCCGTCGCCCCCGGCGGCCGCTACCTCGTCGCCGAGGCCGCGGGCACCGGCGGCACCGTCGCCCTGCCGACGCCGGACGCCACCGGCACGGTCGCGATGGCGGCCGGCGGCGGAACCGTCGCGCTCGTCTCCGGCACGACCGCGCTGACCTGCAAGACGGCGGCCGACTGCGCTGCCGACACACGGATCGTGGACCTCGTCGGCTACGGCTCCGCGGTCGTACGGGAGGGCAGCGGCCCGGCGGCGGGGGCGTCGAACACCTCCTCGGTGGCGCGCGGTACGTCCCTCGCCGACACCGACGACAACGCCGCCGACCTCACCGCGGGCGCCCCGACGCCGGTCAACTCGGCCGGTGAGACATCCGGCGGCGGTTCCGGCCCCGAGGACCCCGGCGGCCCGACCGAACCCGGCACCGTCCGGATCCACGACATCCAGGGCACCACCCGTGTCTCGCCGCTGGACGGCCAGGCGGTCACCGGCGTCCCCGGCATCGTCACCGGCGTACGGACCTCCGGTTCGCGCGGCTTCTGGATCCAGGACAGCGCACCGGACGCGGACGCCCGTACCGCCGAGGGTGTGTTCGTCTACACCGGATCCGCCGCGCCGGCCGTCGCCGTCGGCGACTCGGTGCTGGTCAGCGGCAAGGTGGACGAGTACTACCCGTCGTCGACCACCCAGTCCATCACCGAGATCACCGCCCCGAAGACGACGGTCCTGTCCTCGGGCAACGCGCTGCCGGCCCCGGTCGTGCTCGACGCGGCCTCGGTGCCGGACGCGTACATCCCCTCGGCCGACGGCGGTTCGATCGACCCGCTGACGCTCGACCCGTCGGCGTACGCCCTCGACCGCTACGAGTCGCTCGAAGGCACGCGCGTCGAGATCGCCGACACCCGGGTGACGGGTGCGACGACCGCGTACAACGAGGTCTGGGTGACGGTGAAGCCGCGCGAGAACCCGACCCGGCGCGGCGGCACGCTGTACTCCTCGTACACCGACCAGAACACCGGCCGGATCAAGGTGATGTCGCTCGACACCACCCGCCCGTTCCCCGTCGCGAACGTCGGTGACGTGCTGTCCGGCGCCACCACCGGAGTCCTGGACTACGACTCCTACGGCGGCTACAACCTCCAGGCCACCGAGCTCGGCACGCTCACCGACCACCACCTGCGGCGTGAGGTCACCCGGAAGCAGAAGGGCAAGGAGCTCGCCGTCGCCACGTACAACGTGGAGAACCTGGACGCGCTCGACGAGCAGGGCAAGTTCGACACCCTCGCCGAGGGCGTCGCGGTCAACCTCTCGTCCCCGGACATCGTGTCGCTGGAGGAGATCCAGGACGACAACGGTGCGGTGAACGACGGCACGGTCGGCTCCGACGCGACGCTCAAGCGGTTCACCGACGCGATCGTCGCGGCGGGCGGCCCGCAGTACGCGTGGCGCTACATCGTCCCCGAGAACGGCAAGGACGGCGGCGAGCCCGGCGGCAACATCCGCAACGTCTTCCTCTTCAACCCCGAGCGGGTCGACTTCGTGGACCGCGCGGGCGGCGACGCGACCACCGCCGTGACGGCCGTGAAGACGAAGAAGGGCGTCACCCTGTCGGCCTCGCCCGGCCGGATCGCCCCGACCAGCGACGCGTGGGACGACAGCCGCAAGCCGCTCGTCGGTGAGTTCCGCTTCCACGGGAAGCCGGTCTTCGTCATCGGCAACCACTTCGCCTCCAAGGGCGGCGACCAGCCCCTGCACGGCCGGTACCAGGAGCCGACGCGCAGCTCGGAGACGAAGCGGGTGAAGCAGGCGACGGAGGTGAACACCTTCGTCAAGTCGCTGCTGGCAGTGGACAAGTCGGCGCGGGTCATCACACTCGGCGACCTCAACGACTTCGCGTTCTCGCCGACGGTGAACGCGCTGACCGGCGGCAAGGTGCTCAAGCCCCTGATCACCACGCTGCCCGCGAGCGAGCAGTACAGCTATGTGTACGAGGGCAACTCGCAGACGCTGGACCACATCCTGACCAGCCCCGGCATCCGCCGCTTCGACTACGACGTGGTGCACATCAACGCGGAGTTCGCCGACCAGGCGAGCGACCACGACCCGCAGATCGTGCGGGTGGACGTCAACGCCAAGGGCCACGGCGGGCACTGACCCCCGAGCCCGTGGGAGGGGCCGGCCGGGGAGCAATTCCACCGGCCGGCCCCTCCCGCGTCGCACCCCGACGGCCCCGGACCTGCCCCTCACACCCCGTGCACCGGACGCATCCCCGCCGACTGGCGCGGGAGCACGGCCGACCCCGGCGCCGCCTCCAGCGAGCAGTCCGTGAAGAAGCGGGCCACGAGGTCCGCGACATCGTCCGGGCGCTCCAGGACGACCCAGTGGTCGGACTCCCCGATCGTGACGAATCTGCTGCCCTCGATCGTGGCGGCGAAGGCACGCTGCCGCTCGGGCGAGGTCACCGTGTCGTGCTCGCCCGCGAAGACGAGCGCCGGTACGCCGGTCAGCCCGCCGGAGAAGTCCGGCCGGTGCCCCAGCGACCGGTGCAGCGACTGCGCGGCGTGCGGGGAGTGGGTGAGGGCGTGCAGGAACGAGCGCCGGACGTAGCGGCGGGCCAGCTCCCCGCGGTGGACCGGGCGTTCGGGGTCCAGACACATCAGCGCCGCGGCGGCCAGGGTGGCGAACCCCTCCGTGTCACCGGTCGCCAGCCGGTCCACGGCGCGGCCCCACCGGGTGCGCTGGGCGTCGCTGATGTGGGCCGGTACGCCGCCGAGGATCAGCCGGGCGATGCGGCCGGGGTACTGCCGGGCGCAGCCGAAGGCGATCGATGCGCCGTAGGAGAACCCGAAGAGGTTGACCCTGGGCACGTTCAGATCGTCGATGATGCCCGCGACGGCGGCGTGCAGGATGTCCTCCCCCGTGCCGGGCGGGAGCGGGTCCGCGCCGCCCATGCCGGGCAGGTCGGCGGTGACGACGGAGGCGAACGGCCCCAGGTGGTCGTCCATCTGGGGCCAGCCGTACATCCCCTGGAGCGCGCCGCCGAGCACGATGACCGGTTCGGTGCGCGGCACGGGCTGCCGCAGGACCCGGTAGCCGTAGCGCAGCCCGTGCACCGACAGGGTCCGGATTGTCTCCTCGGCCATGATGGTCCTCGCTTTTGGGTCAGGCCCTGGTGAGGACGAGTGCGGCGTTGTGGCCGCCGAAGCCGAGCGAGGTCTTGACGGCCGCGTCGAACGCCCCCGGCCGGGCCTCCTTGCGCACCACGTCGATGGGGATCTCGGGGTCGGGGGCGTCGAGATTCACGGTGGGCGGCACGAGCCGGTGCTGGAGCGCCAGCACGGTCAGTGCGGCTTCGATGCCGCCCGCCGCGCCGAGAGTGTGTCCGGTCATCGCCTTCGTCGAGGTGACCAGGGGATGCTCGCCGAGGACCCGGCGCAGCATGGTCGCCTCGATCAGGTCGTTGGAGACGGTGGAGGTGCCATGGGCGTTGACATGGCCGATGTCCTGGGCGCCGACCCCGGCGTCCGCGAGCGCGGTGCGCAGCGCCCGTTCGATGCCGAGGCCCTCGGGGTCCGGGGCGACGGCGGAGTGGGCGTCGCTGGAGGCCCCGTATCCGGCGATGTGCGCGCGGACGGCGGCGCCGCGGGCGCGGGCGTGTTCCAGCCGTTCGAGTACGAGGAGCCCGGCGCCCTCGCCGACGACGAAGCCGTCCCGGTGGGTGTCGAACGGGCGGCAGGCCGCCTCGGGGTCGTCGCGCCGGGTGGAGACGGCCTTCAGCTGGCAGGCGCTGGCGATCAGCAGCCGGGAGCAGACCGATTCGGCGCCGCCCGCGATGACGATGTCGCAGGCTCCGGTGCGGAGCATCTGGTGGGCGGTGCCGATGGCGACGGTGCCGGAGGAGCAGGCGGTGGAGACGGCCTGGCTCGGGCCGCGGGCGCCGAGGTCGGTGGCGACGCTGCTGGCCGCTGCGTTGACGACGGTGAGCGGGGCGAGTTTCGGGGAGACTCGGCGCGCGCCTCGCTCGACGAGGAGGGTGTGCTGTTCGTCGTAGAAGGGCAGTCCGCCGTGTGCGGAGCCGATGACGACGCCGACCCGTCCGCTGTCCCAGACCGAGGGGTCGAGACCGGCGTCGGCGACGGCCTCTCGGGCCGCGAGGACGGCCAGCTGTGAGAAGCGGTCCATCAGCCGCGCGGCGGCCACGCCGAGCAGGGCCCGCGTGTCGAGGCCGGTGATGGTGTACATGAAGTCGCAGGGCAGGTCGTGGAGTTCGGGCCGTCGCAGGACGGAGGGTGCGGTGACGGCCTCCGAGACCGTACGCCAGGTGGCTTCGGCCCCCGCCCCCGCCGCGGTGATGAGCCCGAGGCCGGTGACGGCGGCGGCGAACGGCGCGGGGCGCTGTGGACGGGCACTCATGCGGCGGCCTTGCGGTGCACTGCGGCGACGAGTTCCCCGACGGTGTCGCGCGAGGTCAGCTGGACGTCGTCGAGGTCGACGCCCATGCGGTCCTCGATGAGAAGCCTGAGTTCCTCCAACGCCAGTGAATCCAGCCTGAGTTGGCGGAGCGGTACCTCGGACCGGATGGCGAGGGGATCGGTTCCGAAGTTCGCCGCCAGCAAGGCGCTGATCTCTTCTGCCGTGCTCATGCGGCACTCCTGCGCTCTCGTACGCGGTGACGCCCTGCCGCGTGAGGTGTGAGTGCCGTTCGGGGGACGCCGGCTGGTCCGGAGGAACCCTTTATACGCCTTCGTGAAAGGGACGCCGGTACGCGTTCCCCCGTGCGGAGGGGGGACGTCCAGGTGTACGAATCCGCGGGCCCGTCGGGAAGGGCATGCACCCGGAGGCCGGGGCCCGTCCGACTCCCCCTAAGGGCCTTTCGTTTGGATCTCGCCGGGGCACGCGAGCCCAGCAAGATCCAAACGAAAGGCCCTTAGGATTGCCCGGTGAGCGAGAAGCCGGTTCCCGAGAAGACGTCGCCCCGCCCCAGCGGATCCCAGACCCTGGCCAGGGGCCTCTCCGCGCTCGGTCTTGTGGCCGGGACGCCGCAGGGGCTCGCGGTGCAGGATGTGGCGGACCGGCTGGGCGTGCACCGCACCATCGCGTACCGCATTCTCACCACCCTGGCGGAGTTCCGGCTGGTGTTCCGGGGGACGGACGGACGCTACCGGGCGGGTTCGGGTACGGCGGCGCTGGCGCGCGGTTATGCGGCCGGGATCAGGGAGGCCGCGCTTCCGGTGCTGCGGCGGACCGCCGACGAGCTCGGGGCCACGGTGGCGCTGATCGCTGCGGAGGGCGACGACGCGGTGGCGGTCGCGGTGGTGGAGCCGCAGTCGGTCGACTATCACCTCTCCTACCGGGTCGGCAGCCGCAACCCCATCGGGGTCGGCGCGGCCGGTCTGGCGCTGGCCTCGTTCCGGGCGCCGTCGGCGGATGATCCGGCGGAGCTGGTGGAAGTGCGCGAGCGGGGGTACGCGACGACGTTCGGGCAGGTGGAGCCGGGAGCCTTCGGGGTCGCCGTACCGCTGCGGCTGGCCGATCCGGCGATGCAGCTGTGCGTGAATCTGATCACCACCCGCGAGGACGTGGCGCGCGCCTCGGTCCCGGGCATGGTGGCGGCCGCCAAGGAGATCTCCGTAAACGCCTGACCTGCTCGTTCCCGATCGGCCTCGGCCCCTCGCGCAGTAGCGCGGGGGGTCTTTCTCATACCGCTTCCCCGCCGGGAGGGTCTTGACAGCGCCACCTCACACCCTCGACGATGCGAATAACGCACGGCCATGACCGTTAAATGAACACATCGGGTCGGCCCTGTTACGACAAGGGAGTCGCGTATGTCCCACCCCCACTCCGCGCCGAGCCGGAGACCAGCCCAGCCGGACGAGCCCGTCGACCCGGTCGACGTACTGATCGTCGGTGCCGGGCCCGTCGGGCTCACCCTCGCCAATCAGCTCGGCCTCTGCGGCATCCGTACGCTGCTGGTCGAGGCGGGCGATCAGCTCATCGACTATCCGCGCGGCGTCGGCATGGACGACGAATGCCTGCGCGCCTTCCAGCAGATAGCGCTCATCGACGAGATCCGCCGGCACACCACCCCGAACCAGATCATGCGGTTCGTGAACGGCAACGGCACTCTGCTGGCCGAACTCGACCCCCGCACCGACGAGTTCGGCTGGCCCCGCCGCAACGGCTTCATCCAGCCGCTCGTCGACGCCGAACTCCTCAAGGGCGCCCGCAGGTTCGACACCGTTGAGATCCGCTTCGGCCACCGCATGGAGGGCTTCGCCGAGCGCGCCGACGGTGTCGATGTCGACCTGATCGGCCCCGGGGGCGCCCCGCTCACCGTCCGCGCCCGTTACCTCGTGGGCGCGGACGGGGGCCGGTCGCAGACCCGCAAGCTGCTCGGCCTGCCCTTCGAGGGACGTACGGAACCCAGCCGCTGGCTCGTCGTCGACCTGCGCAACGACCCGCTCGGCAGCCCCAACGCGTACATGGGCTGCGATCCTTCGCGCCCCTATGTCTCCATCGGACTGCCGCACGGCATCCGGCGCTTCGAACTCATGCTGCGCCCCGAGGAGGACGAGGCCTTCATCGCGGACGAGAGCCGGCTGCACCGGATGCTCGCCCCGCTCATCCCCGACCCGGCCCGCGCCGACATCATCCGGCGCCGCGCCTACACCCACAACTCCCGGGTCGCGGGCGCCTTCCGCAAGGGCCGTGTCATGGTGGCGGGCGACGCCGCACATCTGATGCCGGTCTGGCAGGGGCAGGGCTTCAACAGCGGCATCCGCGACGCCGCGAACCTCGGCTGGAAGCTCGCCTGCGTGCTGCACGGCGGGGCGAGCGAACGCCTGCTGGACAGTTACGACACCGAGCGCCGCCCGCACGCCGCCGCGATGGTCGACCTCTCGGACAAGGTGGGCCGGGTCATCTCCCCCACCAACCGCTGGCTGGCCGGTGCCCGTGACGCGGTGCTGCGCGGACTCGGGGCCGTACCCGCGGCCAAGGACTACGTCACCCAGATGAAGTTCAAGCCGATGCCGTTCTACGAGCGCGGTGCGGTCGTCCACCCCACCGCGCTCGCCAAGAACGCCGCACCCTGCGTGGGACGGCTCTTCATCCAGCCGAAGGTCACCACCCGGGACGGCGCACAGCCGCTGCTCGACGAGGTGACCGGACCCTGGTTCACCGTCCTCGCCTGGAACAACGACCCGCTCGCACTGCTGGACGACGAGGCCCGCGAGACCTGGCAACGGCTCGGCGCCCGCTTCGTCGAGGCGCGGCCCATGGAGCAGCTCCACTGGGAGGGCCCCCGGGAGCAGCCGGACGCCGAAGGGCCCGTGGTCGTCGGTGACCACACCGGCCGGCTCAAGGCGTGGTTCGACCGGCGCCCCGAGTCGTTCGTCGTGCTCCGGCCCGACCGCTTCGTCGCCGGTGCCGCCCTCGCCCAGCAGGCCTCGGCCCTGACCCGCCGCCTCGCCGAGGCGCTCCACCTGATTCCCGGAGGCTTTGATGTCCCTCGCCCTGTGCTGCCTGTCGCACTCGCCGCTGATGGAGTTCGTACACCCGTCGCCTGAGGTACGGGCCCGGGTCGACGAAGCGCTCGCCGGTGCACGGGACTTCGTCACCGCGTACGACCCGGAACTGGTCGTGATCTTCGCGCCGGACCACTACAACGGCTTCTTCTACGACATGATGCCGCCGTTCTGCGTGGGCGGCCGGGCCGAGGCCGTCGGCGACTTCAGGACCCCCGCGGGGGCGCTCTCCGTCGACCACGACGCGGCGCTCGCCCTCACCCGCGCCGCGCTGGACGCCGGGATCGATGTGGCGCTCTCCGAGCGGATGATCGTCGACCACGGTTTCTCGCAGCCGCTGGACATCCTGTTCGGCGGCATCGGCAGGCGTCCGGTCGTGCCGGTGTTCATCAACTCCGTCGCCGCGCCGTTCGCGCCCGTCTCCCGGATCCGGGAGTTCGGCGAGGCCCTCGGCCGGGCGGCCCGCGATCTCGACAGGCGGGTGCTGTTCATCGGCTCGGGCGGCCTCTCGCACGATCCGCCGGTCCCGCGCATGGCGGACGCGGACACCGAGGAGGAGGTCGCGAGGCTGATCGACAACCGCAACCCCTCGCCGCAGGCGCGCGCCGCCCGCGAGGCCCGCACCATCGCCGCGGCCGAGGCGTTCGCCGCGGGCGGCGGCGGACTCCACCCGCTCAACCCGGCCTGGGACAACCTGGTGCTCGACACCCTCGGCGCGGGCGACCTCGGCAAGGTCGACGGGTGGAGCACCGACTGGTTCGCCGAGCAGGCGGGCAACTCCGCGCACGAGGTCCGTACCTGGATCGCCGCGTACGCCGCGCTGTCGGCCGCAGGCCCGTACCACATGGAAAGCCGCTACTACGAGGCGATCGAGGCCTGGATCGCGGGCTTCGCCGTGACCACCGCGCTCCCCCTCCCCCGCTCTCTCCCCCAAGACCGATAAGGACACCGCACCATGACTCTCCACCCCTCCGTCTGGCTCGGTTTCGCCGCCACCGGCTTTTGCCTCCAGCACCTGCGGGTCGGCGACTGGAACACCCGCGTGCTCACCGCGGGCCCCGAGGACGGCGAGGCGCTCGTCCTGATGCACGGCACCGGCGGACACCTGGAGGCGTACGCACAGAACGTCGCCGCCTTCGCCGAGGCCGGCTACCGCGTCATCGCGTACGACTTCCCCGGCCACGCGGGCACCACGCACGCCACCGAGGACGTCGAACTCCCCACCTACGTCGGCCACTTGCGCGATCTCCTGGACACCTTGGGCATCGAGAAGGCGCACCTCAACGGTGAGTCGCTCGGCGGCTGGGTGGCGGTCAAGTTCGCCGCGCGGTACCCGGACCGGGTGCTGAAGACCGTACTGAACACACCGGGCGGGACGATGGCCAGGCCCGAGGTGATGGAGCGGCTGCGTACGCTCTCGCAGGCCGCCGCCGACGACCCGTCCGCCGAGCGGGTGCGGGCCCGACTGGAGTGGCTGATGGCCGACAGGGCAACCGTCACCGATGAACTCGTCGCGATCCGCGCAGGTCACTACGGCCGCCCCGGATACGCCTCTTCGGCGCGCTTCATCCTCTGCCTCCAGGACCCGGAGATCCGACGACGCAACATGGTCACCGACGAGGACCTGGCGGCCGTCAAGGCCCCGACGCTCGTGGTGTGGACCTCCGACGACCCCTCGGGCCCCGCGAAGGCGGGCCTGGAGATGGCGGAGAAGATCGGCGGCGCCCGCTTCCAGCTGGTGACCGGCGCGGGCCACTGGCCGCAGTGGGAGCAGGCCGCCGTGTTCAACGAGCTGGTGCTGGACTTCCTCGCATCGGACGGGGAGCAGAAGTAGGCGCCGCCGCCCTGGACTACACCCGGCGCGCAGAGGCCGCCCGGCTGCTGCCTGCTCCATGCCGAGCGGGCCGGTGAGCGGTACGGCCCTGCCCGGTGACCGCCGATCAGGCCACCGGGCAGGGCTCCGACCTGCGCTTCAACTGCGTAGGGGTGAAAGAGGGTTCGACACGCGTTCAAGTGGTTGTCATGCCCTGAACACGCCGATAGCTTGAGCGGGCTTCGGCCCCTCGGCCCACCCCACTCGGGCCCGGGGGCCGTTCTCCTCCCCCCACCGAGCAGGAGCAGGTATGCCCAGACGAGCCGCCGCCCACACAAAGCTCCGCGCATCCGTCCTAGCGGCCCTCACCGCCACCGTCCTGGCCGCGACCGGCACCCCGGCCTTCGCCGCTCCGGCCGACGGCGACTCCATGAACCAGGCATTCGCACGGGCGGCCGCGAAGTTCGACGTACCGCGTGATCTGCTCGCCGCCGTCGGATACGGCGAAACCCGTCTCGACGGCCACTCCGGGCGCCCCAGCCAGGCGAACGGATACGGCGTGATGCACCTGGTGAGCAACCCCGCCAACCCGATGCTGGAGCGGGCGTCCGCCCTCACCGGCGAGCCCCTGGCCGATCTGCGCACCGACACCGCGGCCAACATCCTGGGCGGCGCGGCGGTGCTGCGCAGCTACGCCGACAAGCTCGGTCTGGACGACCGGGAGCGCGACGACGTCAACGCCTGGTACCCGGCCGTCGCCCGGTACAGCGGCTCGACGGGGAGCGCCGCCGCCCTCTACGCCGACACCGTGTACACCTTCCTGGCCCACGGGCTCTACGCCACCGTCTCCGGCGGTGAGCAGATCTCGGTGACGGCCCGTCCGGTCTCGCCGCAGAAGGGCTCGCTCGACACCGCCGAAGTAAGCGTCCAGAGCCCCGACTACCCGTCGGCGCTGTGGGTTGCGGCCAATGCGAACAACTTCACCGCAGGCCGGTCGGCAAAGATCGACAAGGTGATCATCCATGTCACACAGGGCTCGTACGCGGGCTCGATCAGCTGGTTCCAGAACCCGACGTCGGAGGTGAGCGCCCACTATGTGGTGCGTTCCTCCGACGGCCAGATCACCCAGATGGTGCGCGACGGCGACACCGCGTACCACGCGCGGAGCCAGAACGCCTCGGCGCTCGGCATCGAGCACGAGGGATTCATCGACGACCCGTCGTGGTTCACGGACACGATGTACCGCTCGTCGGCGGCCCTTACCCGCCACCTGTGCGACCGGTACGGGATCCCGAAGGACCGGGCGCACATCATCGGGCACAGCGAGGCGCCGGGCAACGACCACACGGACCCGGGCCCGTACTGGGACTGGACGCGCTACATGCAGCTGGTGGGCGGGAACACCGGTGGCGGCACCAGCGGTGACGGGCTGAGCTTCACCGCGTACGCGACCCAGCGGAGCGGCTCGACAGGCGCCCAGGTCAAGGCGGTTCAGCAGCTGCTGAGCCAGCAGGGCTACGCGGTGGGCGCGGTGGACGGCAACTTCGGCCAGGCCACGAAGAACGCGGTGATGGCGTATCAGGCGAACCACGGCCTGACGACCGACGGCGTCGTGGGAGACAGGACCTGGACCGCACTGCTGTCGGCCGGCCCGACGACGACCCTCAAGCAGGGCGCCTCGGGCGACGGGGTGAAGCGGCTCCAGCGCTCACTGACCGCGGCGCTCGGCTCGACGGTCACCATCGACGGAAACTTCGGCCCGGCGACGGCGACCGCGGTGCGCAGCTACCAGGCGAGCCGGGGCCTGACGGCCGACGGCGTCGTGGGGGCGAACACCTGGGCGGCACTGCAGGCGGGGCACTGACCAGGACCTCACAGGCAAAAGGCGGGGTGGTGCGGTTCGCGCACCACCCCGCCTTTCGCGTGCCGCTCGCGCCTCCCCGACTCCTGCCTCACATCGCTCTCGCACCTTCACAACTCTTGACAGGACACCGCGACGACCCGATGGTGTTCGTTATCTACATACCAACGTGCGAAATATGCACATCAGGCCATCAGGGGCCTCCCTCGCGATGTCCAGTCCATGATTCGGAGCCGCCAGATGTCCACCGACGATGCCGTGCGTCACTCCCAGGCCCGCAGAGTCGCGTTGTCGAGCTTTGTCGGCAGCGCCATCGAGTTCTATGACTTCCTGCTCTACGGAGCGGCGGCCTCGCTGGTCTTCAACGAACTGTTCTTCTCCAGCCTCGACCCGATGACCGGCACCATCGCCGCGTTCGGCACCCTCGCGGCCGGCTACGTCGCGCGCCCGCTGGGCGGCATCGTCTTCGGCCACTTCGGTGACCGGGTCGGCCGCAAGTCGATGTTGGTGCTCACCATGAGCCTGATGGGCCTGGCCAGCTTCATCATCGGTGTGCTGCCCACGTACGCCACGATCGGCATCTGGGCCCCCGTGCTGCTGGTCGCGGTGCGGCTCGTGCAGGGCATCGCGGTCGGCGGCGAGTGGGGCGGCGCCGCCCTGATGGCGATGGAGCACGCACCGGCGCACCGGCGGGGCCTCGCGGCGAGCTTCGCGAACATGGGCGGGCCGGCCGGCGCGGTCCTGGCCACCGTCGTCTTCGCCGCGTTCTCCGCGCTGCCGGAGGACCAGTTCCTCTCCTGGGGCTGGCGGGTACCGTTCCTGCTGAGCGTGCTGCTGCTGGCGCTGGGCCTCTTCATCCGGATGAAGGTCACCGAGAGCCCCGAGTTCATGGCCGCTCAGCGCGTGGCCACCGAGGAGGCGAGGACCGCGGGAAGGGCCGCCGAGGCTCCGCTGCTGACCGCGCTGCGCCGCTACCCGAAGAACATCCTGCTCGCCTGCTTCGGCGGCTGCGGCGCCCTGGTCCTGCAGTCCCTGCTGGCCACCTTCCTGCTCAGCCACGCCCTGGACATCGGCTTCGAGCGCTCCACCGTGCTGACCGTGCAGGCCGTCTCCTCGGCCGTGCACATCGCGACCATTCCGGCCTTCGCCGCGCTCTCCGACCGGATCGGCCGCAAGCCGGTCATGATCACCGGCGCCATCGCCTCGGCGCTCGCCGCGTACCCGCTGCTCTGGATGGTCAACTCCGGCTCCGTGGCCTGGCTCACGGCGGCCTATCTGATCGGCAACCCGCTGCTGCAGGCGTCGATGTACGGGCCGATGGCCGCCTTCATCAGCGAGATGTTCGGCACCCGGGCCCGCTACACGGGCGCCTCGCTCGGCTATCAGCTGGCCACCACGCTCGGTGCCGGGCTCGCCCCGCTGGTCGCCACCAGCCTGCTCTCCGCGGCGGGCGGCGGGACGAACACCGGCACCGTCTCCCTGTTCCTCGCGGTCGTCTGCGTGATCAGCGCCGTGGCCATCTCGCTGACGAGGGAGAGCCACCGGGACGACCTCTCCGGCCCGGAGCCAGCCGCCGCGCCGAAGCGGGCGGCCTCCGCGGCCTGACGGGTCACCCGGACCGCTTCTGCGTACCGGAAGGCGTGCCCCGTACGGCGACCTTGCGACGGCTGATGCGCCACCCCGTCCCGCCGCGCACGATCACGTCCTCGTACGACACGCTTCCGCTCGTGCCGTCCGCCTTGATCCCGAATCCCTTGGACCGGGCGTGCACCCGGCCCTCACCGGCCTCGGTGAGGACGATGTTGGTGACGTGATGGCTGACGGGGCCGTGTCCCCCCATCGACCGGGCCGTGTCACGCAGGGCCTCCAGCCCGTGCATCGATCCGTGCCCCAGGTCCGAGGCGTCGTAGACGACATCGGCGGTGAACAGCTCGTCCAGTCGGTCGAGTTCACCGTCGTCGACCAGGTGCCCGTGCAGGGCGATCAGTTCCATGACGGCCATGCGGTCCTCGGCGCCGAGTGTCATCGCCGGTCCTTTCGTTCGGTCTCGCGACGGTGCGGCCCCTCATTTAGCCCGGCGCGGCGGCGCGGACGCGTCCGCGACTCGGGGTGTTCATTCCGGTGGAGCAGCCGCGGGGCGCTCGTAGCGCAGCAGGACGACCCCATTGGTGAAGGTCCGGGTCTCGGCAAGGTGGAGGGAGGTGCGGGCATCGGATTCCGGGAACAGGGGTTTGCCCCGCCCGATGAGCACCGGATGGACGTAGATGCGGTACTCGTCGATCAGGTCGAGCCGCATGAAGGACGCGGCGAGCCCGGCGCCGCCGAGCGACAGATCCCCGCCGGGCCGGGCCTTGATAGCCATGATCTCGTCGACGTCGACCTGCTGCATGACGGTCGTGTTCCAGTCGGCCCGCTCCAGCGTCCGGGAGAACACGAACTTGGGCGTGTTCCGCCAGATGGCGGCAAACTCCGCCACGGGCCCGGCATTTGAGGGATCATCGTCGGCGGTCGGCCAGAACCCCGCCATGAGCTCATGGGTCACCCGGCCGTCCAGGAAGCCGCCCATGGTCCTGAGCTGCTCGTTGAAGTGACGGTGCAGTTCGTCGTCGACCAGGTGCCAGTCGATCTCACGGTCCGGTCCCTCGATGAAACCGTCGAGCGACATCGACATCATCAGAACGATCTTTCTCATGACAGTCCGTTCTCTCCGGAGCCGTTGCGAGTGTGTGGCGCCAGTACAGTCGATGCCCCGGCCGCGCACCCGGCAACGCGGCTGCGGCGCGGCAAGCCGCCGGGTCAGTAGTGGCCCTTCTCGCCGTCCAGGATCTCTCTGATCGCGTCCAGATGGCCCGCGTGGCGGGCGGTCTCCTCGATCATGTGGAACATGATCCAGCGCACGCTCGCGGCCGAGGCATCGAAGTCCGGGTGCCGGCCCACGTCGTCGAGCGACTTCGCCGCAACGATCTCGTTCGACACCACCGTCTGCCGGTCGTAGTCGTCGAGGAGCTCTGCGAGCGGGACACCTTCGACCATCATGTCGGCGTCCTCGGGCCCGTCGAACATGGGCCCGACGGCCGGACGGCCCAGCAGGACGACCTCGTACCAGAGGTGCTCGGCCCATCGAAGGTGTGACATGACACCCGCAACCGTCATGTGGGGCGAGGCGGGAAGGACGGGCCGGTGGGCGTCCGCCTCCGACAGCCCTTCGCACTTCCAGCGGGCGATCGCCCGCTGGAGGTCGAGCCAGCCGACCAGCTGAGTCCGCTCGTCCGCGTCGAAGGAAGGGCGATTACGGGAAGGGGAGGACGACATGGGCGCCGAGACTACCCGAGGCGATGTGACAGCTCACAGGCGGCCGCACACCCCGGTCAGGGGGTGTGCGGCCGCCTCAGGAGCCGAACTCAGCAGATCACTTCAGGCCGAAGGCCCGGATGATCTCCTGATCGATGCCGAGCCCGTTCCCGGCCTCGGCGTGTGCCTTGATCGAGACGAAGCCGCCCGCCTTCCTGGGCGTCTTGAACCGGGCGGTCCAGGCGCCCTCGGAGGTCCTGCGGAGCTCCGTGGCGCTCCAGGTCCTGCCGTCGTCGTAACTCACCGACAGCGAGGCCTTCTTCGCCTTCACCGCTCCGTCCAGCCACTCCTGCGTGCCGGAGGCCAGAGAGATCTCGGTCCACTCGTCGGCCTCGACGTCACCGGCGAGGTCGGTGTCGACCTTGTAGTCGAGCTGGAGCAACGGAAGGTCGGCCTGCCAGGGACCGTTCTGGTCCATCTGGCCCGAGACGAAGCTCCACTCGGTGTGCGTGCGGGTGGAGGTCTTCCACACGTCGCCGTCGCGGGTGGAGTCGAGGACGAAGCGGTACGGCAGCTTCTGCGCCGACAGGCCGCCGATGTACCCGGCCCGGCCCGCAACGTTCTGGATCAGGGTGTCGCCCTGGTAGAAGGCGGTGGTGGTGGTGTCGTACTCGTCCTCGGGCATGGAGCCCGAGTGGCCCGCGCCCGAGTCCGTCCACGGGGTGAAATTGAACTGCATGTCGTTGGTGACGGAACGGAACGGACCCCAGAAGCCGGTGCCCAGACGCGGGCGGCTGATCGGCGCGAACCAGTCGGCGGGATAGGTGCGACCCGCCGTGTAGTCCATCTCGCCGCTGCGCATCTCGTGCGCGAAACCGGTCTCCGTGGCGTTGAAGACCGAGTGGTCCTCGTACCAGAAGGAGGCGCCCGGAAGCGGGGTGACCCACTCGTCACGGGTGGCGGGGAACTTCTCGTACTCCGCGAAGCCGAGGCCGGGCCCGTAGTCCGGAATGTCGTAGCGGTAGCCACCGCCGAGCGTGGCCTTGTGACCGTAGAAGGTGTTCTCCACCTTCGCCAGCTCACGGGTCGACGGCGCGAACGCCAGCGAGCGGTCCGGGACGGTGCCGTTGTGGCGGTCGACCAGGTCGTACACGTACCGGGCGAACCTGCGCTGGGTCATGGTGAGCTTCTTGCCCCGCGTGGCCGCCTTGATCAGACTCTCACCGGCCAGCTGCTGAACCGAGGCGACCGGGATGGTGGTCGTGGTGCCGTACTCGGTGTACCACTCCGTCGCCACGCCGCGTCCGTCGTTGACGACGAAGAGCGCCTTGGCGCCCGCGGCAAGCGCGTTGGCCAGCCGTTCGGCCGGGGCGACCGCGTCGCTGCGGCGGACGACGACAGCCTTGCCCCTGACGTCCAGCCCCTGATAGTCGGCCGCTGCGCCGTCGCCCGCGAAGACAGCGGTCAGCTTCTGGCTGCTGTCCTCGGCAATGAGCGCACCGCCCTGCACTGCCACCGGCACATCACGGCCGTCGACCGACAGGTCGATCTGCTTCTCGCCCTGGCGCCAGCGGGTCAGGAAGCTGAAGCTGCCCTGGGTGACCTTCTTCGTGGGGCTTGCCCACAGCTGGTCGTACGTCACCGGGATCTGGTACGCGTCACGGAAGACCATGCCGCTCGGTGCGGTGCGTGCCATGTCGTAGCGCAGCTGCCGGGTCTCGGTCTCCTTCGGCGTCCGCACACTGATCTTGCGGGCCTTGGACGCGTCCAGGGTGACGGTGGTCGGCTTGTCGAGGACCGTCTCCGGCTCCATGAGGAAGGCGACGGCCTTGGAGTCCGGGCGGTCACCGTCGACGTCGACGGCGGCCCAGGAGGTGTAGGTCCCCGGGGGCAGCCGCAGCGTGGTGTCGCCGGAGACCGGGACGACGTTGAGGCCGGCGTACGGGTCGTTCAGTTCACCGAGGACGACATACCCGTCCATCGGCTCGCCCGCACGGTCGCGGAGCTTGTACGTGAGGTCGTAGAGCTCCCGCTCCTTGCTCAGTGCGAAGCCGGTGTGCGCGGCGGTCGCGCCGGACGCGTCCTTCGCGACGACCTGGCCGGAGGACGTGGTGCCGGCCTCGACCTTCGACGGGTCCAGCGACAGCACTGCGTCGGCGGTGGAACCGGCGGGGACGGTGAGCTTCGCCGTCGAGAGCGTGTACGCGGCCGAGTCCGTGTCGGTGGCCAGGTCCAGGGTGACGTTTTGCGTACCGGTGTTGCGGTACGTGATCGTCCGCCCGGCGACCGGGTCGGAGGCGCTGTGCGGCCAGTCGTACGAGGCGACCGCGACGGAGCCGGTGGCCTCGATCGTCGTGTCGATCGCCGCCTTCACGTCGAGCCGGCCGGTGCCCTGCTGGTAAGGCGTGTAGTCGGGCAGCTGCTTCGACGAGGACATCAGCGCGTCCTTGATTCGCTGACCGGACCAGTCGGGGTGACGCTGCTTCAGGATCGCCGCGGCGCCCGCGACGTGCGGTGTCGCCATCGACGTACCGGACATCTGCTGGTACATGCCGCTGATGCCGGGGATCGCCTGCGAGGCGGCGGCGTTGATGTCGACGCCGGGGGCGGACAGGTCGGGCTTCAGCCCGTTCGACCGGGTGAGCGGGCCCATCGAGGAGAAGTCCGCGCGGACGTCCTGCTTGTCGACGGCGGCGACGGTCAGCGCCTTGTCGGCCGAACCGGGCGAACCGATGGTGCCCTCGCCGTACGCGTTGCCCGCGGCGATCACGAACAGCGGACCGCCGTCGGCGGAGAGGGCGTCGACGGCCTGGGACATCGGGTCGGAGCCGTCGTCGGGGATGCTGGAGCCGAGGCTCATGGAGACCACGTCGGCGCCTTCTGCCTTCGCCCACTCCATGGCTTCGATGATGCCGGAGTCCGCGCCGGAGCCCTCGTTGCCGAGCACCTTGCCGATGATCAGGTCGGCGCCGGGGGCGACGCCCTTGTTGGCGCCTTCCGATGCGGCGCCGGAGCCGGCGATCGTGGAGGCGACGTGCGTGCCGTGGCCGTGCTTGTCGAGGACCTCCTCGCCCGGCACGAAGCTCTTGGATTCGAGGATGCGGTCCTTGACGTCCGGGTGGGTCGCGTCGATGCCGGTGTCCAGGACGGCGACTTTGGTGCCCTTGCCGTCGTAGCCCTCGGCCCATGCCTGCGGGGCGTTGACCTGCGGCACGGAGTCCTTGAGCGCGGCCTTCACCCGGCCGTCGAGCCAGAGCCTGGCGATGCCGTTGTCCAGCGAACGGGCCGTGGAGGTACGGGCGATGTCGTTCCAGAAGGCCCGGGTGGTGTCCTTGTCGGCCTTCAGCGCGGCGCCGTGGATGCTGTCCAGGGTGCTGGTCTTCTTCGCGCCCCGGGGGGCGACCGGCAGCGAACGGCCCTGGCTCGCCGGGTAGGTGGCGATCAGCGGGATGCCGCCCGACTTCTTGTCGTCGTACCCCATCTCGGCGAGGGTCGAGACATTGAACAGGCGGCGGTCCAGCTTCCCTGCCCCGAGCAGGGAGTTGGCCTCGTCGGGCAGGACGTAGAGGTCGTCACCGGCCTGCTGGACATGCACGCCTCCGACCGCGCCGTCAGGGCGGTCCACGGTGACGGTGTCCTGCTTGCCGACGCCGTCCGTGTAGTGCACCACATCGCCCGTGACCAGGGTGATGTCGTACTCCTTGACGGCGGCATCGGCGTGGCGGTCGGCGGTCCTTGACGGGCCGGCGGCGGAGGCGGAGCCCGCCGCGGGAAGCAGTGCGCCACTCAGCAGTGCGACGGAGGTCGCTATGAGCAGGGCCCTGCGTCCCGCACGCGCGGATCTCGCCCGGCCGGAGGCGGAGGAGAGTGTGAATGTCATGCAGCAGATCTAAAGGCAAATCCACGGCCACGGTTGAGTTCACACCTGGCGTGAAGCCGCCGTGGCGGTATTCCGCCCTCGGACCCGCATGGTTCGCCGGACGGTTCAGGCCACGGATGTGATCATTTCGGTCGGCGGCCTGCCGCCCTCGTGGTGGATCGGGGTGTGCGCCCCGGTGAGCGGTACGCCGCTGCCGCCGCGCCGGTCGGCGACGATCTCGGCGGCGATGGAGAGGGCCGTCTCCTCGGGCGTGCGTGCGCCGAGGTCGAGGCCGATGGGCGAGTGCAGCCGGGCCAGTTCGAGTTCGGTGACGCCGACCGCGCGCAGCCGGTCGTTGCGGTCCAGATGGGTGCGGCGCGAGCCCATCGCTCCGACGTACGCCACCGGCAGCCTCAACGCCAGTTCCAGGAGCGGGACATCGAACTTGGCGTCGTGGGTGAGGACGCACAGCACGGTGCGCGCGTCGACACCGGTCGTCGCGAGATAGCGGTGCGGCCAGTCGACGACCAGTTCGTCGGCCTCCGGGAAACGGGCCTTCGTGGCGAAGACGGGACGGGCATCGCACAGGGTCACGTGGTAGCCGAGGAACTTCCCCGCCCGGACCAGCGCGGAGGCGAAGTCGATGGCCCCGAAGACGATCATCCGGGGCGGCGGGACGCTCGATTCGACGAGCAGGGTGAGCGGTTGCCCGCAGCGCGAGCCCTCGGCGCCGATGGTGACGGAGCCGGTGCGACCCGCGTCCAGCATGGCGCGGGCATCGGCCGCCGCGGTGCGGTCGAGCTCCGGGTGGCCGCCGAGCCCGCCCTCGCACGAGCCGTCCGGGTGGACGAGCAGGGGGCGGCCGAGGAGTTCGGCGGGCCCTTCGGTGATTCTGGCGACCGCCGCCGCCTCCCCCCGTGCGGCGGCGGCGATCGCGGCGGCGAACACCGCCCGTGCGGGATCGTCCGCACGGACCGGTGTCACCAGGATGTCGATGACGCCGCCGCAGGTCAGCCCGACCGCGAAGGCGTCCTCGTCGCTGTAGCCGAACCGTTCGCGCACGGTGGCGCCGTCGTCCAGCGCCTGCTCGCACAGTTCGTACACCGCGCCCTCCACACACCCGCCGGAGACCGAGCCGATCGCCGTGCCCTCGCGGTCGACGGCGAGGGCGGCTCCCGGCTGCCGGGGCGCGCTGCCGCCGACGGCCACGACGGTGGCCACGGCGAAGTCACGTCCCTGCTCGACCCACCGGTGGAGCTCTTCGGCGATGTCCAGCATGGCGTTTCTCCTTCTGCTACGGGGGTGCGGAGGGGCGGAAAGGCCCTGGGGCCTTTCCTATTCGGCGCCGATCCAGCTCTCGATCGGGCTGAGCGCGAAGTACACGACGAACACGGCGGTCAGCACCCACATGAAGGCGCCGACCTCACGGAGTCTGCCCTGCGCCGCCTTGATCGCGGCGAAGGAGATCACTCCGGCGCCGACACCGGCGGTGATGGAGTACGTGAACGGCATCAGGGCCACGGTCAGGAAGACCGGCACCGCGACGGAGCGGTCGCTCCAGTCGACATGGCGGGCGTTCTGCATCATCATCGCACCGATGACGACCAGCGCGGCGGCGGCTATCGGCCCCGGCACGATCTGGGCGAGCGGGGTGAAGAACAGTCCGGCGGCGAAGAGCACCCCGGTGACGACGGAGGACAGGCCCGTGCGGGCCCCCTCGCCGACGCCGGTCGCCGACTCGATGAAGACGGTCTGGCCGGAGGCTCCGGAGACCCCGCCGATCGCCCCGCCCGCGCCGTCGATGAACAGCGCCTTGGACAGGCCCGGCATCCGGCCCCTGCTGTCGGCGAGCCCGGCCTCCGTACCGACGCCGATGATGGTCGCCATCGCGTCGAAGAAGCCGGCCAGCACCAGGGTGAAGACGATCATACCGACCGTCATGACGCCGATGTCGCCCCAGCCGCCGAACTCGACATGGCCGAAGAGCCCGAAGTCGGGCATCGAGACGGCGCTGCCCTGCAGTTCGGGTGCGCTGCCGCCCCAGGCCTTGGGGCTGATGTCGCCGACCGCGTTGACGACGACGGCGAGGATCGTGCCGACGACGATGCCGATCAGGATCGCGCCGGGCACATTGCGGGCCTGGAGCATGAAGATGAGCAGCAGCGTGACGCAGAAGAGCAGTACGGGCCAGCCGGTCAGCTGCCCGCCCGCACCGAGCGTGACCGGGGCGCCCTTGCCGACGAAGCCGGCGTTGACCAGTCCGATCAGGGCGATGAACAGGCCGATGCCGATGGTGACGCCGTGTTTCAGGGCCAGCGGTATCGCGTTCATGATGATCTCGCGCAGCCCGGTGACGACCAGCAGCACGATCACCGCGCCGTACATCACACACATGCCCATGGCCTGCGGCCAGGTCATATGGGGTGCCACCTGGGTGGCGAGGACGCCGGAGACGGAGAGTCCCGCGGCGAGGGCGAGGGGCACCTTGCCGATGAAGCCCATAAGCAGGGTGGATACGGCCGCGGCGAGCGCGGTCGCCGTGATCAGCCCGGCGTGGCTGAGGCGGTGGCCCGCCACGTCCGGCCCGGACAGCAGGAGCGGGTTGAGCAGAAGGATGTAACACATCGCCATGAAGGTGGTGATGCCGCCGCGCACTTCGCGTGTGACGGTGGTGCCACGGTCGGAGATGTGGAAGTAACGGTCGAGCCAGGACCTTCCGGCGGGGACGCGCGAGCCCGGGCCCACGTCCTTCGCACTGGTCCTGGGCTCCACTGACTGCTGGGTCATGATGCCTGACTCCCAAGGTTCACAGGGGCACCCGCGATGAAGAATCGATATGCGGGATTTGGGATGACTGTGCTGGCTGCACGACCCGGGGGACGGCCCGAGGCGAACTGTTCATGCTGAGTGGAACGTGACGCGTGATGTGCGAGGTGTTGCATACTCCGGGCGGTGCGGGCAGCGGAAGTGTGACGTTCCTGGGAGGCACGCACCGCCCGGAGAGTTGGGGAGGCAGCCCGGTCTCAGGTGCCGGTGAGGTGCTCGGGGCGCACCGGGGTCCTGTTGAGCTCCAGGCCCGTCGCGTTCCGGATCGCCGCGAGGACGGCCGGGGTGGACGACAGGGTGGGGGCCTCGCCGACGCCGCGGAGCCCGTACGGGGCGTGGTCGTCGGCGAGTTCGAGCACATCGACCGGGATGGTCGGCGTGTCGAGGATGGTGGGGATCAGATAGTCCGTGAAGGACGGATTGCGTACCTTCGCGGTCTTCGGGTCGACGATGATCTCCTCCATGACGGCGACGCCCAGTCCCTGGGTGGTGCCGCCCTGGATCTGCCCTTCGACGGAGAGCGGGTTGAGGGCCTTGCCGACGTCCTGGGCGCAGGCCAGTTCGATGACCTTGACCAGGCCGAGTTCGGTGTCGACCTCGACGACCGCCCGGTGGGCGGCGAAGGAGTACTGGACGTGGCCGTTGCCCTGTCCGGTGCGCAGGTCGAACGCCTCGGTGGGCCGGTGGCGCCACTCCAGCTCGATGTCGACCGCCTCGTCCTCCAGTACGTCGACCAGATCGGCGAGCACCTCGCCGCCGTCGGTGACGACCTTGCCGCCCTCCAGGAGCAGTTCGGCGGTGGCCCAGGCCGGGTGGTACGTACCGAACTTGCGGCGGCCGATCTCCAGGACCTTCTCGCGGACGGCCTCGCAGGAGTGCTTCACGGCGCCGCCGGTGACGTATGTCTGGCGGGAGGCGGAGGTGGAGCCGGCCGAGCCGACCCGGGTGTCGGCCGGGTGGATGGTGACCTGGGCGACGCCGAGTTCGGTGCGGGCGATCTGGGCGTGGACGGTGACACCGCCCTGCCCGACCTCCGCCATGGCGGTGTGGACGGTCGCGACGGGTTCCCCTCCGATGACCTCCATGCGCACCCGGGCGGTGGAGTAGTCGTCGAAGCCCTCGGAGAAGCCGACGTTCTTGAGGCCGACCGCGTAGCCGATGCCGCGTACGACGCCTTCGCCGTGGGTGGTGTTGGACAGTCCGCCGGGCAGGGCCCGTACATCGGCCGGCTCGCCGGCCACCTCCCACTGGCGCTCGGGCGGCAGCGGCCTGGCCTTGACCCGGCGCAGCAGCTCGGCGACCGGGGCGGGCGAGTCGACGACCTGCCCGGTCGGCAGGAGGGAGCCCTGCTCCATGGCGTTGAGCTGCCTGAACTCGACGGGGTCCATGCCCAGTTCGGCGGCGACCTTGTCCATCTGCGCCTCGTAGGCGAAGCATGCCTGGACCGCGCCGAAGCCGCGCATGGCGCCGCACGGCGGGTTGTTGGTGTAGAGCGCGATCGCCTCGATGTCGACGTCGTCGATGACGTACGGGCCGACGGAGAGCGAGGAGGCGTTGCCGACGACGGCCGGGGAGGCGGAGGCGTAGGCGCCGCCGTCCAGCACGATGCGGCACTTCATGTGGGTGAGCTTGCCGTCGCGGGTGGCGCCGTGCTCGTACCACAGCTTGGCGGGGTGGCGGTGGACGTGTCCGAAGAAGGACTCGAACCGGTTGTAGACGATCTTGACCGGTTTGCCGGTATGGAGCGCCAGCAGGCAGGCGTGGATCTGCATCGACAGGTCCTCGCGGCCCCCGAAGGCACCGCCGACGCCGGAGAGCGTCATGCGGACCTTGTCCTCGGGCAGGCCGAGGACGGGGGCGATCTGGCGCAGGTCGGAGTGGAGCCACTGGGTGGCGACGTACAGGTCCACACCACCGTCCTCGGCGGGCACGGCAAGACCGGACTCGGGGCCGAGGAAGGCCTGGTCCTGCATGCCGAAGACGTACTCGCCGCTCACGATGACATCGGCGCGGGCCGCCGCCGCGTCCGCGTCACCGCGGACGATGGGCTGGCGGTGGACGATGTTGGGATGCGCTACGTGCCCCGCGTGGTGGTCGTCGCGGCCCTCGTGGATGAGGGGCGCGCCGGGGGCGGTGGCGGAGGCCTCGTCGGTGACGACGGGCAGCTCGCGGTAGTCGATCCTGATCTTGGCGGCGGCGCGGCGGGCCGTCTCCGGGTGGTCGGCGGCGACGAGCGCCACCGGTTCGCCGTGGTGACGGACCTTGCCGTGGGCGAGGACTGGGGTGTCCTGGATCTCCAGACCGTAGTTCTTCACCGAGGTCGGCAGGTCTTCGTAGGTGAGTACGGCGTGGACGCCGGGGGTGGCGAGCGCCTGGGAGATGTCGATCGAGACGATCTCGGCGTGCGCGACCGTGGAGCGCAGGGTGTGGCCCCAGAGCATGTCCTCGTGCCACATGTCGGAGGAGTACGCGAACTCGCCGGTGACCTTCAGGATGCCGTCGGGGCGCAGCGTGGACTCGCCGATCCCGCCCTTGGTGCGGGTGCCCTGGTTGATGCTGGCGGGGTTGCCGGTAACGCCCATCGTCAGACCGTTTCTTCCGCGCGGGCGGCCGCGAGACGGACCGCGTCGAGGATCTTCTCGTAGCCGGTGCAGCGGCAGAGGTTGCCGGAGAGTGCCTCGCGGATGTCCGCGTCGGACGGCTCCGGGTTGCGCTCCAGCAGCTCATCGGCGGCGACCAGCAGACCGGGGGTGCAGAAGCCGCACTGGACGGCTCCGGCGTCGATGAACGCTTGCTGGATCGGGGAGAGTTCACCGGCGTCCCGGGACTGCTCACCGCTCGGCTTCGCCTCCCAGCGGCGGGCCTTGTCGAGCTCGGTCCCGCAGGCGCCGGAGGCGCAGCCACTACCGGGGTGTGCCTCGGAGCGGTGGGCGGCGAAGTCGGCGAGGCCCTCTACGGTGACGACCTCGCGGCCCTCGACCTGGCCCGCGGCGACCAGACAGGAGCAGACCGGGACACCGTCCAGCCGGACCGTGCACGACCCGCACTCGCCCTGCTCGCAGGCGTTCTTCGAGCCGGGCAGACCCATCCGCTCGCGCAGTACATAGAGGAGGGACTCGCCCTCCCAGACGTCGTCCGCCTCGTGCCTGCGGCCGTTGACCGTGAAATTGACGCGCATGATCAGGCAGCTCCTTCGGTGCTGCGGCCGTTGCCGCGGTACGACTCCCAGGTCCAGCCGAGGGTGCGGCGGGCCATGATTCCCACCGCGTGCCTGCGATAGCTCGCGGTGCCGCGCACATCGTCGATCGGGTTGCAGGCGCCGGCGGCGAGCATGGCGAACTGCGCGGCGATGGACGGTGTGATGATCGTGCGGCTGTCCCAGAACCCGCCCTCTTCGAGCGCGGCGTTCAGGAATTCCTCGGCCGCCTTCGCCCGTACGGGCGTGGGCGCGGCCGAGCCGATGCCCGTACGGACCGTGCGGGTCTCGGGGTGCAGGGCCAGGCCGAAGGCGCAGACCGCGATGACCATCGCGTTGCGGGTGCCGACCTTGGAGTACTGCTGCGGCCCGTCGGCCTTCTTGATGTGCACTGCCCGGATCAGCTCGTCCGGTTCGAGGGCGTTGCGCTTGACGCCGGTGTAGAAGGCGTCGATCGGGATCATCCGCGTGCCGCGTACGGACTCGGCCTCGACCTCGGCGCCAGCGGCGAGCAGCGCCGGGTGCGCGTCACCGGCGGGCGACGCGGTGCCCAGGTTCCCGCCGACGCCGCCGCGATTGCGGATCTGCGGCGATGCGACGGTGTGCGAGGCGAGCGCAAGACCGGGCAGCTCGGCCCGCAGGTGCTCCATGATGTGGCTGTACGGCACGGAGGCGCCGAGCCGCACGTTCTCCTGGCTCACCTCCCACTCGGACAGCTCACCGATGCGGTTCAGGTCCAGGAGGTACTCGGGCCGCCGGTGGTCGAAGTTGATCTCGACCATCACATCGGTGCCGCCCGCGATGGGCACAGCCGTCGGGTGCTCGGCCTTGGCGGCGAGCGCCTCCTCCCAGCTGGCGGGGCGAAGGAAGTCCATGAGTGGCTCTCTTCTTCTCAATCGGGTCGTTCGCTGGGGCTGGGGACGGCCGGCCCTCGATTGGCTCGTTCATGTGCTGTTAACGCGGTGTGTGGCCCAGTACACAACCGGGACTCCACGCGGTGCAGTCACCGAAACCATGAAGGAGTTGGCTGGTCTCCGTCCTCGTCTTGTAGATTCGAACGAATGGCGGGGCTCAGTAACCTCACCGCAATACCCAGTTTTCACCCGCACCAACGAAAGAGATCGGCGGCAACGACATGCGGCTGCGCGCCCTGCTGGAAACCGATGCGCTGGGCCTGCGGCTGCTCGGCGGCGAGGACGAACTCGACCGGTCCGTCCGCGGCGTCATGACCACCGACCTGCGGGATCCGAGCCGCTATCTGACCGGCGGCGAACTGGTACTGACCGGCCTGGCGTGGCGCCGGGACGCGGCGGACTCGGAGCCGTTCGTACGGATCCTCACGGGCGCCGGGGTCGCCGGGCTGGCGGCGGGCGAGGCGGAACTCGGCGAGATCCCGGGCGATCTGATCGAGGCGTGCGAGCGGCATCACCTGCCGCTCTTCGCCGTCCATGAGACCGTCGCGTTCGCAACGATCACCGAACATGTGGTGCGCCAGGTGTCCGGCGAGCGGGCGGGTGATCTGGCGGCGGTCGTGGACCGGCACCGCAGGCTCATGACCTCGGGTCCGGCGGGCGGCGGCCCCGAGGTGGTCCTCGATCTGCTCGGCTCCGACCTCGACCTGCACGCCTGGGTGCTCTCCCCCACCGGCCGGCAGATCGCGGGCGCCGGTGACGCACCGCTGGCCGGAACGGTCGGCGCGGCGCTCGCCGGCCACCATCTGGCCGCCACCCGCACCGGCCGCCGGGCCCCGCACCGGGCCACGGTCGAGGGCATCACGTATTCGCTCTTCCCGATCCGCAACGCCGTGCGGGGCGCGGTCCCCGCCTCCCGCGACGTGCGCGAGTCGGTGCTCTCCGACTGGCTGCTCGCCGTCGAGGCGGACGCGAGCGACTGGCCGCCCGCCCGGCTGGATCTGCTCCAGGGCGTCACCCAGCTGATCGCCGTCGAACGGGACCGGCGCGACGCGGCCCGTACGGTACGCCGCAGGCTCGCCCAGGAAGTCCTGGAACTGGTCCAGACGGGTGCCGCGCCGGCCGAGATCGCGGCCAGGCTGCGGGTCGCCGCCCCGGTGCTGCTGCCGGGCCTCGGGACCGCGCCGCACTGGCAGGTCGTGGTGGCGCGGGTCGAGTGGGGCGGCGCGGAGGGCTCCGCCGCGGCGGGCGGCCCGGCCGGAAGCTCCGGCTCCGCCCTCGCGGGCGGCCCGGTCGCCCAGGCGCTGCTGGAGGAGATCCTCGTCGACCCCGCGGTCGCGGGCCCCGAGTCCGCGGACCGGATCGCGGTCGCCCACACGGGCGACGAGGCCGTCGCCCTCGTACCGCTGCCCGCCGTCACCGCGCCCGTACCGGCCGACGAAGCCGACGCGGCGTACGCCGGGGAGTCCGCCGGTCAGGACCCCGCGCTCCACGCCGATGTGCTGCTCGCCGCCGTCCGCGAACCGCTCTCCGCGGGCCTCGCCGACGACGGCCGGCTGACACTGGGTGTCAGCGCGGCCGTGCACTCGCCCGAAGGTCTGCGCGGCGCCCTGGAGGAGGCCCGGCACGCCCGCCGGGTGGCGGCGGCCCGCCCCGGCCGGGTCTGCGCGGCCGGCCACCACGAACTGGCCTCGCACGTCCTGCTGCTGCCGTTCGTCCCCGACGACGTGCGCCGCGCGTTCACCGCACGGCTGCTCGACCCGCTGCGCGACTACGACCGGCGCCACCGCGCGGAGCTGATCCCGACGCTGGAGGCGTTCCTGGACTGCGACGGTTCCTGGACCCGCTGCGCGTCCCGGCTCCATCTCCATGTCAACACGTTGCGCTACCGGGTCGGGCGAATCGAGCAGTTGACGGGGCGTGACCTTTCGCGCCTGGAGGACAAGCTCGATTTCTTCCTCGCCCTGCGTATGAGCTGACTTCCAAGCCCTGCCACGGCTCCGGGCGGGTCCGGTCGTTTGTGAAATCTTTCACCTGACATTGACCCGACCCCTTGGCCCGGCGTGCCATTCCGTGCTGAGATGCGGCCAGACTCAACAGCTCAATGGCGTGCTCGGGGAGGGCAATGTGGCGCATACCGCCATGTCTGGTTCCGGAACGACAGCAGATGACGATCCGCCGCTCCAGACAGCGGTATGGCGGCTGCGATCACGCGCCTGCTGGACGGACGCCGCCGCGCTGCTCGAACAGGACGCCGCCACCGATCCGGCGGCGGCCCTCCAGCGGACCGCGCTGCTGACCGAGCGCTGCCTGTACACCGGGCAGGGCTGGACCGACGCCGAGGACGCCTTGCGCACCGCCGAGGCGCTGGCCCAGGACGACGCCGAACGCGGTGCGGCCGCCTGTGAGCGCGGCCATCTGGCGTACGCGTCGACGCTTCTGGGAGTACGTGACCGGGCCGACGAGGCCAGCGTCGCCCTGAGCCGGGCCGCCGCACTGCTCGCCCCGTCCGCGCCGGGCCGCCCGCTGCTGGACTTCCGCCGGGGCCTGATCGCGCAGAACATCGCCGACTCGCCGCAGGCCGCGCGCGCCGCGTACCGCAGGGCCCACGCCGGTGCCACCGCCCAGGGCGACGCGCTGCTGCTCTCCTCGACCTGGCGTCATCTCGCCCTGCTCGCCCTGCGCGACGGCGAACTGGCGGAGGCGCGGCACGGCTTCGCCGAGTGCCTGCGGATAAGGGAGGAGCTCGGCTATCTGATCGGTACGGCCCCGGCCCTCATCGCGCTGGCGGACTCCGAGCCGGAGCCCGAGGCCGCGACCCGGCTGCGCGCCGAGGCCGGCCGGCTCTTCCGGCTGCTCGGGGGCGTACCGACGTGGCTGGCCCCGCATCTGGACCCGCCGCCCCCGGAGACGGCCGGGGCGAACTGAGAGGGCCCGGCAGCAGGCGTCATGGCCGCCGGCCGGGCCGACAGGGCCGCACGGTTCAGCCCTCGGCGCCGGTGAAGTGCTCCCGTACGAGCGACTGCACGACGGCGAGGTCCTTGGCGATGAGCGCGTCGAGCAGGGCGGTGTGTTCGGCGGCGTCGGCCAGGAGGTCGGCGCGGCGGGTGACGGGATTGTTCCCCAGGGGCCACTGGGAGCGGCGGTGCAGATCGTCTGCGACCATCACCAGCTGCTCGTTGCCGCAGAGCGCGAGGACCGCGCTGTGGAAGACCCGGTCGGACTCGGCGTAGCCGGCCCGGTCGCCCACGGCCGCGGCCGCTACGGTGGCGTCGGCCAGCGGGCGCAGTGCGCACCAGCGGGCGGGCGGGACGCTGCGGGCCAGTCGCAGCATGACCGGGACCTCGATCAGGGCCCGCACCTCGGCCAGCTCGGCCAGCTCACGCGGGCCCCGCTCGGACACCCGGAAGCCGCGGTTCGGTACGACCTCGACGGCACCCTCGATGGCCAACTGCTGCATGGCCTCACGCACCGGGGTCGCGGAGACCCCGAAGCGGACACCGAGGACGGGGGCGGAGTAGACCTGCCCGGGGACGAGCTGACCGTCGACCAGGGCGGCGCGCAGGGCGTCCAGGATCTGGCCGCGCACGGAGTGACGCCGTACCGCATGGCGCGGGGCGGTCGGCCCGCTGTGGGTGTGCTCGCCACGCACCTGCTCACTGCGGGGCTGTTCACCGCGAGCCTCATCACCGCGTACCTGTTCACCGCGAGCCTGATCGCCGCGTGACTGCTCGGGCACCCGGACGGAGGCCGGGGTCGCCATGGACGCGATGGACGTGTGCGACGTCCGTGCCTGCTCACGCCCTCTGCGCTGCTCCACTGGGACCTCCTCGGCCTGCCGCGGGCGCGGCTCGCGTGCGCCATGCCCCTGTGCACGATAGGCGCAGGGGGCCGCAGTTCAAACATCGATCCGTTCGGGTAAGGTAAGGCTTACCTGCAAACGATCCCGATTCGGCGGTCCCTGCATGACACCCCCCGTTCTCCTTCCCGGTACCACCGCGTCCGCCGTGACGGGCGCGTACGCACGCCTGGCCGAGGTCTTCCCCGGGCTGCGCGCAGAGGTGCTGACGGACGGCGAGAGCGCCCCCCGCGATTCCGGCTGGGTGGGAGCGCACGAGCTGGCCGCCGGTGGTGCCGCGCTCGACGCCTTCCTCGCCTGGGACCACGAGCAGGTGGTGCGGGACTACGGGCAGCAGCCCCGCCCCGATGTGGTCGCAAGCTTCGGACTGCACCGGTACGCCTGGCCCGCCTGCCTGCTGGTGACGGTGCCGTGGTTCCTGCACCGGCGAGTGCCCCGGGTCCCCGTCGAGGATGTGTCGTTCCAGCGGACCCTGGGCCATCTGACCCTCCGCGTAAGGGAATTCGCCTGCCTCCCGGACGATCCGGCGGCCGGGCTGCCGGGTGCCCGGGTGGTCTCCGACGAGGCGGCGCTGCGGGCAGAGGTGCTCGCCGCCGTGGCCGACCACATCGGCCCGGTGCTGGACGGCTTCGGACCACGGATGCGGCGCGGCAAGCGGGCGCTGTGGGGCATGGCGACGGACGAGGTCGTCGAGGGCCTCTGGTACATCGCCCATCTGCTCGGCGAGGAGCGGCGGGCGATGGCCGAGCTGGAGGCGCTCCTGCCGGGCACCACGAAGCCGTACGTCGGCACGGCGGGCTTCCGTGAACTGACCGGGCCGAACGGCGAATCGCTGCCCACCCGCGACCGGGCGAGCTGCTGCCTCTTCTACACGCTGCGCCCCGAGGACACCTGCGTCACCTGCCCGCGCACCTGTGATGCCGAGCGCGTACGGAAACTGACGCCCACTCACTGATCCACACCGCCCGTACGGGTAGTACTATTCGAACACAGATCAGTGGCCGTGTACGGATATTCGATCAGATCCCGGCTATCCGTATGCCCTGCCAACCCAATGGCGTTCTCTTGCCCCGAAACCCCCTGAGCGTGACGGGGTTTCGGCAATCATGGCGCCCGAAATGCCCTACGCGATGCAAGGGACCGCGCATGAGACTGACCGACATATCGCTGAATTGGCTGCTTCCGGGCGCCGTGCTGCTCGCGGGGGTCCTGGCGGCGGTGGCGGTGGTCGCACGCGGCAAGCGCGCCGCTGACAACTCCGCGGCCGACGACAGCTGGGAGCGCAGCGAGGAGCGTCGCCGACGCAAGGAGGCGCTGTACGCCACCGCCTCGTACGTCCTGCTGTTCTGCTGCGCCGCCGTCGCCGCCGCACTCTCCTTCCACGGGCTCGTCGGCTTCGGCGAGCAGAACCTCGGCCTCTCCGGTGGCTGGGAGTATCTCGTTCCGTTCGGCCTCGACGGGGCCGCGATGTTCTGTTCCGTACTCGCGGTGCGCGAGGCCAGCCACGGCGACGCGGCGCTCGGATCGCGGCTGCTCGTATGGACGTTCGCCGGTGCGGCCGCCTGGTTCAACTGGGTGCACGCGCCGCGCGGAATCGACCACGCGGGCGCCCCGCACTTCTTCGCGGGGATGTCGCTCTCGGCGGCCGTGCTCTTCGACCGCGCGCTGAAGCAGACCCGCCGGGCCGCGCTGCGCGAGCAGGGCCTGGTGCCCCGTCCGCTGCCGCAGATCCGGATCGTACGGTGGCTGCGCGCCCCCCGGGAGACCTTCGGCGCCTGGTCGCTGATGTTGCTGGAGGGCGTACGTACCCTGGACGAAGCGGTCGACGAGGTGCGTGAGGACCGGCGGGAGAAGGAACAGAACCGCCTCCGCAGGAGGGACCAGGAGAAGCTGGACCGGGCCCACATCAGGGCGCTGAACCGGCAGAACCGGGCCTGGCGCCGGGTCGGCCGGGGCGGCACCCAGGTGGACGTCCAGGCGATCGCCCCCGCGACGGCCTCCGCGCAGTCCGTCGTGGAGCCCGCCATATCCGAGCCGGGACAACTGCCCCTGCGCGCCCGGCCGTCCCTGCAGGCCGTGACGGGTCCGAGCTCTCACGCCTCGGACCGGAACGCGAATGACCCGATCACCGTCGACCTCACCGCCGAGGACGACACCCAGGCACTGCCCCGGCTCGACTCGCTGGAGCGGAAGCTGAAGGATCTGGAGCAGCAGTTCGGCTGATCCGCCGCACGAGGCCCTGACAGCTGATCACTCGCACGAGGCCCTGACGGCCCGGACCCTTCCGCGCTCTCAGGGCCTCTTCGCGCTCTCCGGGCTCCCTCAGGGCACTCTCAGGATCTTTCGCCGTCCAGCTCGAACCACACGACCTTGCCCAGAGCGTGCGCGCCGACCCCCCAGGCGTCCGCGAGGCTCTGCACCAGAATCAGCCCCCGGCCATGCGTACCGTCGTCGGCGTTCGGTACGTACGACAGGGGCATTGCGGGCACGAAGTCCCGTACCTCCACCCGTAGTTTCGCGGGCACCACGCTCACCGTGACGACCGCGCCGCGCCCGGTGTGGACCAGTGCGTTGGTCACCAGCTCGCTGAGCAGGAGCTCCGCCACCTCGGCCGGCTCAACCCGCCACCGGTAGCGCAAGAACTCCCGCAGCGCACACCGCACTTCGCTCACGGCCGCCAGATCGGTGCGGTCCAGTCTGCGGTGCAGCCGGACCGGCTGCTGTCCCCGGGCCCCTGGCTCGTGCGCCTCCCCGCCCGCCCTGGCATCGGCATCTCCGTGACGCTCCATCGTCTCCCCCGCCCGCACAGTGAATCGCCCCCTTCTCGACTTCTCATCGCGCTCCTTCGCGGAACACCTTCACGGGGATGCATGCCCCACTGGCGGGCTGCCACGCTTGTCGATTCATCAATAAGTGAACAGGGAACGGGCGATACCGTCCGGAGCTGCGGACACACGGCTGTCACATTCCCACCCCTCCGGTTAACTCCCAAAAAATTCACACCGGTTGGCGTTGACGGGACCATGTCTACGCGCGTCATCATGATGGCTATGCGAATCCCCCCACGGATCACCACGCTCGGTGGCGCAGCCGCCCTCCTGTCCGTCCTGCTCGTCGGCAGCCCGGTCACCACGACCGCCACGGCCTCCGCCGCCTCGGTCGGCAGCATCTGTTACTCGGCACTGCCCGCCCAGGCACACGACACCCTCGACCTCATCGACGAGGGCGGCCCGTTCCCCTACTCGCAGGACGGTTCCGTCTTCCAGAACCGCGAAGGCGTCCTGCCCAGCCGGAGCACCGGCTACTACCACGAGTACACGGTCATCACTCCGGGCTCCCCGACCCGCGGCGCGCGCCGGATCGTCACGGGTGAGGAGTTCCAGGAGGACTACTACACCAGCGACCACTACGCCACGTTCGACCTGATCGACCAGGGCTGCTGACGCCCGGTCATCCGAGCCGATCCGCGCCGTAGCCCCCCACCTGCGGCGCGGATCACAAACCTCCGGGAAGCGGTCGGAGTTGTACCCTCCCCACATGACCGTGACCTATGTGATCGACGGCTCCCGGGTCACCGGCCTGGAACAGTTCTGGGAAGTGATCGGCGAGGCGGTGAACGGCCCCGGCGGATACTTCGGCCGCAACTTCGACGCCCTCGCGGACTGCCTCGGCGGTGGAATGGGCACCCCGGACGACGGCGACTTCGTCTTCGAATGGCGCGACCACGCCCTCTCCGCGCGGGCCCTGGGCCATGAGGAGACGGCGCGGTATCTGCGGCAGAGCCTGAGCCGGGTGCACCCCAGCAACAGATCCGCGTTCCGGCAGCGGCTCGACGAGGCCCTGGCCGGGCGCGGACCGACACTGTTCGACCTGCTCGTGGAGACCCTGAGAGACGGAACGGCACCCGGCGCCCTACGGCTGTTGTGAGCCGTGGAGCGCCGGGTGCCTCGTATACGAAGGCACTCCGTACCGGCGCTCAGTAGTGAGTGGAGACGGTCACACCGTCGAAGCCCTCGACGGCGTGGAGACTGATGAAGTGGGCTCCGGCCGCCGGGTGGTCGATGGTCAGCGTGTGCGCGTTCCCGGCGCCGACGGCCCGCTGGGAGTACGCACCCGTGGTCGCCCAGCCGTCCGCGCCGTAGTAGAGGTCGGCGTCGCCAGTGCCGCCCGACGCGGTGATCGTCAGCCGGGCGGTGCCCGCCGGAATGTAGAGGTACAGATAGGAGTAGTTGCCCCGGGTCGCGGCGAGCCCACTGCGCCTGCAGTCCTTGCCCAGCTCCCGGGTGTCGCCGCCCGTGCACTCGGCCGAGGGGTCGGTGGGCGGGTCGGTGACGGTACCGCAGCTGCCGGCCGCGCAGGCGGTCAGCCAGGCGTTCCAGTCGGCGTCGTAACGGCTTCCTATGGTCGAGGTGAGCAGGGTGCGGGCGCCGTTCCAGTCGCCCCTGCGATAGAGGCCGAGGAGGGTGTCCACGTCCGCGCGGTGGGACTGCAGCATGTAACGGACCGCCAGATAGCCCCAGTTGTAGACGCGGATCTGGTCGGCGTTGTCGTACGTGGTGTCGAACAGGGTCCGCAGGGTGTAGGTGTGGGCCGCGGCCCGGGCGACGGCGTCGTCGTACGTGACATCGCGGTACGAGTACGAGACGTACTCCGCGAAGCCCTCGACCCACCAGATGGTCGGCGTGATCGTTCCGGCGTCGAAATCGCCGTACATGTCGAAGCGGCCGTCAAGGTAGTGCGTGTACTCGTGGTTGAGGTTCCAGATCTGGAACTCGGGGCGGACCCACTCGGCCTCGTAGGCGATGAACCGGGGCTGGTTCCCGGCGGCCGAGGGATCACCCTCCAGGTACATGCCGCCGTTGTCGGTGTCGATGCCGTAGATCGCGCCGGCGTAGGTCTGGTAGTCGGTGCTGGAGTCGAAGACCACGACCTCGATGGTGGTGTTGCGGTCGCCAACGACCGGCCCCTGGTCCCGGGCGATGCCATGGAAGTAGGAGTCCTGGCCGCGCAGACTGGTACAGCTCGCGGCGAGGTCCGCGGCGGACATCTGCTGCGCCAGGATGCGGATGCTGTCGCTGCAGGCGTGGTTGACGGGCAGGACGGCGCTCTTGAGACGCTGTGCGAGGTCGCAGGTGCCGTAGTACGAGCAGTTCGCCCTGTCGTAGGCGTCGGCCATCTCCGCGACACCGACCCAGAGCGGGGCGGTGGGGCCGGTGAGGGAGCTCCGGCCGAGCAGTCCGGCGGCGAGCGGACGCACCGACGGTCGCAGTGATGCCTCCTGGAGGAAGCGGCCCAGCTCGCGCCCGGCGTTGGAGGTCAGGTACGACCGGTCCGTACCCAGCAGGTCGAGATGGCGCGATGCGAAGTCGTGGAGCGCGTCCAGCAGACTCGGATCGGACTCCACGGCACTGATGAACTCCGGCAGTTGGTGACCGCGGAATGTCACCGTGTATACGTTGTTCAGCGCGTTGAGCATGTACCAGGAGCCGTCGTACGAGGCGTCGTAGTCGGCCAGCATCCGCTTGACGACATACAGGTAGCGGGCATTCTGCTCGGCGCTGTCGATCAATGTGACGGCCTCGGCCAGGGTCTCACCGTTGGCGTCGGTGACGTCGAAGGCGTGGGAGGCGCCGAAGAACGCGTCGAGCCCGCCCTGCACGGCCATACGCAGCTGCGGCCCGTAGCTGCCCACGGTGCCGGGGTCGTAGTACTGCACGTAGTACCCGGCCCGGAGATAGAGGACCAGCTGGGGCATGCCGGTGCTGCTGTCCCCGGGATAGGCGGCCGACCCCTCGCGCAGGGCGCCGGCGACGGTGACCATCTGCGCCTCGCGGAAGGCCAGATAGCCGTCGTTGCCCTTGACCCCGAACAGCGTGTTGACGCAGTCGGCGGTAGATGCCTTGATCTGCTGGACGAGGGCGCTTCCGGTGCGGCCGGTGAAGTCGCCGACCTCGCAGGCGGCCGCGGGCCGGGCCCCGGCTCCGGCCTTCATCGAAGGAGCCGGGTGGCTCGGGAGCGCGGCGCCGGGGTCGTCGTAGTCGCGTCTGAGCGCGTCCTTGGACGCGGACAGGGGCGGCCGGTCGGCGGCCTTCAAGGCCTTGCGGCTGATGTGGGCGGCGTCGTTGGCGGGCGCGGTCGGCGCCTCGGCGGCGGGGCCGGTGCGGTCGGTCGCGGACGGTGCGGTGGGGCGCTGCTGGACGGCCTGGCTCGGTGCGGAGAGCAGGCCCAGGCCCAGGCATGCCGCCAGGACCGCAGTGGACAGTCCGGTCAGTCTCTGTCGAACCGTTCGGTTCTTCACGTGCCGCCTCCCAGCGGAGTGGTGACCGCGCGACCGCGCGCGGCTGTGGGGGAATGCGCGGGGGCCGGGTCGGGCCGGGTCCGACTTCGGCTCACGTTGTGACATGGACACGACCCATTCCCTCTGTGCGCTGTACAATGGCACATGTCACATGTCCTTCGGAAGCCCTCTCGTACGCATTCGCCTCCGCGTCAACTCCCCCAGCCAGCAACGGATTTCAGCCGAAGCCCGCGCTCGCACCCGGTCGCCGCCACCGGTACGGGCGCTCGGCGGCGTGGCCCCGTCCGTCGATGCGACGGTGACGGGGTTCGAGGATGTGGTGGAAGTCTTCCGCGGGCGCGACGGCACGCGTGGCGAGCGCTGCTTCGCGCTCCCTGGAACTCCCGGACGAGGCAGTCGGTTCAGGCTTCGGCGACCGGCAGCGGCACCCTTTTGATCCGCCTGTCTCCCGTGCCCGTGTCGCGCGCCTGCTCCTCGGCCCAGAGGTTCCTGACATGTGACATATGGGTCAGCATGCGTCGCTCGGCGCGCTGTGCGTCACCGGCGATCATGACATCGAGCAGTTCGACGTGCTCCTCGGCCGATGCGGTCAACATTCCCGTCGCGGCAAGCCGGTTCAGCCCGAAGAGGCGCGACCGCTTGCGCAGATTGCCGACCTCCTCCACCAGCCGACGGTTGCCGGCCAGGGCGAGCAGTTCGAGATGGAAGCGGCGGTCGGCCTCCAGGTAGCCGATGATGTCGTGCTCGGCAGCGGCGGCGACGATCTCCAGGGCGAGCGGCCGCAGCGCCTTCAGCTCCTTGGCCTTGCCCATCCGGGCGATGCGCCCGACGGTGGGGACCTCGATCATGGCCCGGAGTTCGGTGAAGTCGTCGAGATCCTGCTCGGTCAACTCGGTTATCCGAAAGCCCTTGTTGCGGACCGCTTCGACCAGGCCCTCGCGCGCCAGGTCGAGCATGGCCTCGCGGACCGGGGTGGCGGACACCCCGAATTCGGCGGCGAGCGCGGGAGCGGAGTAGATCGTGCCCGGACGGAGATCCCCTGCGATCAGGGCCGCTCTGAGGGCGTTCGCCACTCGGTCGCGCAAGTGCTCCTGCGCCGAGAGGGTGTTGAGCGTCGTCAGGCGGGCCATATCTGCTCCTCCAGCGCCGTACGGGCCCTCAGAATACAATGTCAAATTTCCACCCGGGCCCGTCGTTCCCCGCCTGTGGACAACCAGGTCAGGGCGCCGACTTCCGGTGCACCGCGGCCGCGACCGCGAGGTCCTCCCAGCCCATTCCGACGCTCTTGAAGAGCCGTGGGCGCTCCGGGTCGGCCGCTTTCCCACCGAGGCTCCGGCCCGCCACCAGCTCGGCAAGATTGGCGGCGACGGACTCGGCTGTGAACGCTCCTTCCGCCATCGGGATCAGCAGATCGCCCGCCTCCGACAGGGCCGCCGACCTCGATTCGACGATCACGGCGGAGCGCGCCACTAGAGCGGTGTCGACCTCCCGGGCATCCGGGCTGTGCGAGCCGACCGCCACGACCGTCGCCCCGTCCGGTACGAGGGTGCCGTCGAACAGCGGGGTTGCGGACGTGGTGCAGCAGAGCACCAGATCGGCCGTCGCGACCTCCTCGGCCCCGCGCGCCCCACCCGCACGGGCGTCCGTGCCGAGCCGGCGGGCGTGCTCGACCAGTGCGGCGACCCGGTGCGGGGTACGGCCGATCACGGTGACGCGTTCGACGGGCCGTTCGGCGAGCACCGCGGCAAGGTGTCCGTATGCCTGGGGGCCGGTTCCGAAGAGCACCAGATGCCGCACGACGGGCCCGGTGAGGTGCCGGATCGCGAGTGCGGACACGGCCGGTGTGCGCAGCGCGGTGAGCGCGGCCCCGTCGAGCAGGGCGAGCGGCAGCAGAGTGGGGCCGTCGAGCAGCAGATAGCTCCCGGTGATCCGGGGCAGGTTGCGCGCCGGGTTGCCCGGCGCGACTCCGGCGATCTTCACCCCGGTCACCTGCCGGGTGGTGGCGGGCATGATCAGCAGTTCCCCGCCGGGCACGGTGACATGGTGCCGGGCGGGGGTTCTCTCCGGATCGAGTCCCCCGCTCAGCGCCGCCTCCAGGGCGTCCGCGGCTCCGGTCGGTCCCAGGGCCTCGATGTCGTCGGCGCCGAGCAGGGGCAGATTCACAACAGGAATCCTTCGGGGAAGGGGTCGGACGGGTCCAGGAAGAATTGTGCGGTACCGGTGATCCAGGCCCGTCCTGTGACGGTGGGGACGACGGCGGGCCGCCCGGCCACGGTGGTCTCATCGACGAGGCGCCCGGTGAACGAGGTGCCGATGAAGGACTCGTTCACGAAGTCGGTGTCCAGGGGAAGTTCACCGCGCGCGTGCAGCTGGGCCATACGTGCCGAAGTGCCGGTTCCGCAGGGCGACCGGTCGAACCAGCCGGGGTGGATCGCCATCGCGTGCCGGGAGTGGCGGGCATCGGAACCGGGTGCGACGAACTGCACGTGCTTGAGTCCGTGGATGTCCGGATCCTCCGGGTGGACGGGCCGGTCGGCGGCATTGACCGCGTCCATCAGGGCGAGTCCCGCCGACAGGATGTCCTCCTTGCGTGCCCGGTCGAAGGGCAGCCCGAGGTCGGAGAGGTGCACCATCGCGTAGAAGTTGCCGCCGTAGGCGAGGTCGTAGCGCACCGCTCCGTAGCCGGGCACGTCCGCCGTCCGGTCGAGTGCGACGCTGAACGCGGGGACGTTGGTCAGGGTGACGGCGACGGCCGCGCCGTCGCGTACCCGGACGTCGACGCTGACGAGTCCGGCCGGGGTGTCCAGCCGTACGGTGGTGACGGGCTCGGTCACCTCGACCATGCCGGTCTCCACCAGAACGGTCGCGACGCCGATGGTGCCGTGCCCGCACATCGGCAGAAAGCCCGAGACCTCTATGTAGAGGACGCCGAAGTCCGCGTCGGGCCGGGTGGGCGGCTGGAGGATGGCGCCGCTCATGGCGGCGTGGCCGCGGGGTTCGTACATGAGCAGGGTGCGCACGGCGTCCCGGTGCTCCTGGAAGTACCTGCGCCGTTCGGCCATCGTGGCACCGGGGATGGTGCCGATGCCACCGGTGATGACGCGGGTGGGCATGCCTTCGGTGTGTGAGTCGACGGCATGGAAGATATGACGTGTCTGCAAGGCTCTCCCTGGTTCGGCAAGAAGGACACGGCCGGGTCGGGTACGGGCAAGGGTGTGCGTCGGCGGGCCGGCGTTCAGGCGAGGCCCCCCGCCAGTACCTTCTCCGTCGCGGCGCGTACGGCGGCCGCGTCGTCGGCGGGCAGGGGAAGGCGTGGCGGGCGGGTACGGCCGCCGTGGCGTCCGACCACGTCCATGGATGCCTTGATGGCCTGGACGAACTCCGGCTTCGAGTCCCATCGGAGCAGGGGATGCAGCTCCCGGTACAGCGGCAGGGCAGTTGCCATGTCACCCGTCACAGCGGCCCGGTACAGCTCGACGCAGCAGGACGGCAGCATGTTCGGGCAGCCCGCGATCCAGCCGACGGCCCCGGCGAGTGCCAGTTCCAGCAGGACGTCGTCGGCGCCCACGAGCAGGTCGAGGCCCGGCGCTCGCTCGGCGATCTCGTACGCCCTTCGCACGTCGCCGCTGAACTCCTTGACCGCCACGATGCTGCCCTCCTGGTGGAGGGTGGCGAGCAGGCCCGGGGTCAGATCCACCTTGGTGTCGTAGGGGTTGTTGTACGCGACGACCGGAACCCCTGCTTCGGCCACGGCCGCGTAGTGGGCGCGGACCGCCGCGTCCTCGCAGCGGTAGCCGTTGGGCGGCAGGAGCAGAACACAACCGGCGCCCGCCTCCGCGGCCTGTTCCGCCCAGCGCCGTGACTCCGCGCTGCCGTAGGCGGAGACCCCCGGCATGACGCGGCTGCCGTCGCCCGCCGCCTCGACGGCGACCCGGACCACCTGCTCGCGTTCGCTGTCGGTCAGGGTCTGGTACTCCCCCAGCGATCCATTGGGCACCACACCGTCGCAGCCCGCCGCGATGAGCTGGTGGACGTGCGCGGCGTACGCGTCGTAGTCGATGGTGCAGTCGTCGCGCAGGGTCAGTGGTGTGGCGACCATGACACCGTGCCAGGGGCGGCTGCGCGGGTGGGCGTTCGTCTGCATCGTGACTCCTTGAGAGGTGTGACATGCCACGGCGCGGTGTGCCGAGGCGTAGGAGAGAGGTGTCAGGGTGTGGCTGTGGTCTCCCCGGGGTCGGTCAGGCCGGCGAGCGTGGACAGTGTCACGGGGCAGGCCAGCGGTCGCCGGTCGGGGCCGGGCCCCTCCTGCTCCTCAACGCAACGACGTCGGGAGCCGCCTCCGGTGCCGTGTCCCGTGCCGTGTGCGGCAGCCAGTTCGCGGACGGCGAATCCGCAGGTCCGGCCCTGGCACCACCCCATTCCGGCCCGGGTCAGCAGTTTGACGGTCCTGGTGTCACCGGCTCCGAGTTCCTCGCACGCGGTACGGATCCGGCCCGCGGTGACCTCTTCGCAACGGCAGACCTCCGTGTCGGCGGTGAGCCACTCGCGCCATCCCGCCCCCGGCCGGTGCACGGCGCCCATCAACGAGGCGAAGGCCCGCAGGCGGCGCCGGGCACGACGCAGGGCGACCGCTCTGCGCGCCGCTGTCCGCCGCACCTCGTCCCGTACCTCACAGCTGATGGACAACGCCGCCAACTCCCCTTCACACAGGGCAAGTTCCACACCACCGATGCCGCCGGTCTCCCCTGCCGCCCAGACCCCTGGCACGGTGGTCCTGAGCCGCTCGTCGAGGGTGACCGCATGCGTACCGTCGGCGCCCACGCGCGTATCGCAGCCCGCCGCCAGGGCGAGTTCCAGCTGAGGAACGAGCCCGTGTCCCACGGCGAGCGCATCGCAGGCGATCTCGCGGCCGGTCCCGGGCAGCGGACGCCACTGTCGGTCCACCCGGCTGACGGTCACCGCCTCCACCCGGTCATCGCCGTGCACTTCGGTGACCGCCCGGTGGGTCAGCACCCGGACTCCGGCACGGGTCAGTGACGCCCCGTGCCGGACTCCTTCCGCCAACTTGCCGGGGTTGGCGGCCAGCACCCCGGGTGCACGTGCGTACACCCCATAGCCCGACGCCTCGATCAGCACAGGAACGCTCGCCCCGGCACGCGTCAGCGAGAGGGCGACGGCCTGCAGGAGCGGTCCGCTCCCCGCGACCACGATCCGGCGACCGGGCAGCACCAGACCGGACTTGAGCAACGCCTGGGCACCGGCCGCGCCCACGACACCGGGAAGTGTCCAGCCGGGGAAGGGTAGTTGGCGTTCATGGGCGCCCGTGGCCAGCAGCAGCCGGCGGGCCCGGACGACAGAGTGGCGATCCTCCTCGGTTCCGGTCACGGCGTGCAGCACCCAGTCGCCGTCACCGGCTCGTTCGAGCGTCCACACCTGGTGACCGGGGAGATGGCGGATCGCGCCGGACGCGCGGTGCGCGGCAAGTCGTGCGGAGAGTGCGGCGAAGACCGGCCAGGCGTGGTGGAGGGCGGCGGGCCGGGTGGCGCCGAGCCCGTCGGCCGGGCTGCGGTAGTACTGCCCACCGGGCGTGACGGACGCGTCCAGCAGAACCACGGCGAGCCCGTGGTCCGCCGCTGTGACGGCCGCGGCCAGGCCGGCCGGCCCCGCGCCCACCACGGCGAGCTCGGCGCGGTCCCCATCCCCTGACCGGTGGTCATCCGTCGAGCACGGCATGCCCGTCGCCCTCCTGTGTGGTGATGGCGTCGCCGGGCCGGGCGGGCAGCAGGCACGCGCGCTGGTTGGGCCGGCCGTTGACGGTGGCCAGGCAGTCATAACAGGCACCGATGCCGCAGAAGGCTCCCCGCGGCCTGCCGTGGACCCGGGTGGTGCGCCAGGTCAGGATGCCCGCCGACCAGAGTGCGGCGGCGATGCTCTGGCCCGGCAGTCCACGGATCGCACGTCCGTCGAAGGTCAGCCGGAATTCCGGTCCGGGCTGTGCCCCGACGAGTTCGGCGGGGGTGCGTGCACGGCTGCGTCTCACAGGGTCCTCTCCCGGGGCACGGGGCCCCTCCGCCGTCATGGGGCATGGCATGTGGTGTCGAACCGGTCCGGGGCGAACGGTCCGAGATCGAGTACGGGCTGTTGCCCGGCCAGCGCTTCGGCGATCAGCAGGCCGGTCGCGGGGGCCAGCCCGATTCCGGCTCCTTCGTGCCCGCAGGCGTGGAAGAGACCGGGCACCCGGGGGTCCGGGCCGATCGCGGGCAGATGATCCGGCAGGTAGGGGCGAAACCCGTGGTAGGCGCGCAGTACCCGCACATCCGCCAGTACGGGAAAGAGTGCGGCGGCCTGGGCGGCGAGCCGGGCGATCACCGGGACCGACAGCGTCCGGTCGAAGCCGACCCGCTCGCGGCTGGCCCCGATCAGCACCGGCCCCGCGGGGGTTCCCTCCACCACCGGGGAGGTCTGGAGCGCCGCGGACCCGCTCGACACATCGGCCACGTACTCCGCCGCGTAGACCTTGTGCCGGATCAGCCGCGGCAGCGGCTCGGTGACGAGCACGAATCCCCGGCGCGGCAGGACCGGCAGGCCCACCCCGGCCAGCGCGGCCAGTTCGCCGCCCCAGGTGCCCGCCGCGTTGACGACCACCGGGGCGCGCAGTTCGTCCCGTGCGGTGCGCACCCCGCGTACCGCGCCCTCCCGGTCCCTGAGGATCCCGACGACCTCCTCCCCCAGGCGCAGGCGAGCCCCGGCCCGACCGGCTGCCCGTAACAACTCGGCTGCTGCCAGGGCCGGTTGGACCTGGGCATCCTGCGGGTAGTGGCACCCTCCGGCGAGGCCCGGTGCGAGGTGGGGCTCGACATCGCGGAGCCGGTCGGATGTGACGTGGTACGCCTCGACTCCGGCTCCCCGCTGGCCGGCGGCGGTCGCGTCCAGGGCGGTCAGCGAGTCCCCGGACGCCGCCACGACCAGGCCGCCCTTCTGCTCGTACTCGATGTCGGAGGCAAGTTCCTCCGACAGCCGGCGCCACAAGGAGGCGGAGAGAAGGGCCAGTTCCAGTTCGGGTCCCGGTACTTTGTCGGAGACCAGGAGGTTGCCCTCCCCGGCTCCTGTGGTGCCCCCGGCGACCGGTCCGCGGTCGACGACGGCCACGGACAGTCCGGACCGGGAGGCGTAGTAGGCGCAGGCCGCACCTACCACTCCGGCCCCGACGACGACGACATCCAGGGGCTGTCTCATGAGCACGGCAGTAATATGTCACATTGCTTTTGGGTCGCCAAGGGTGCGCGCACAGGGCCGGTTGACCGGCCGTCACCCCCTCGCACCGATCGCAGGGGTGCCGGTCGCGCCGCCGGGGAAGTGGAGCCATGGACACACCCCAGGCGCCGACCCCGAGGAGCCGTGATGCACGACGACCGCACCCTGGTGGAGGACCGCCTCGAACGGGCCCTCCACCAGTTCATCCGCCCCGCCCAGTACCCGGCCCGCACCTGGCTCACCCTCTCCGTCCACCACATCCCCGGCGAGCCCGTACCGGTGGCCGAGGCGCTGAAGGGGACGTACGAGCCCTTCAGCGCGGGTACGGAGTGGGGGAAGCCATGGTCCACCAGCTGGTTCCGGCTGGAGGGAACGGTGCCCGAGGACTGGGCGGGACGACGGGTCGAGGTGGTCGTCGACCCCGGCTTCTCCGGTCAGGGCCCCGGATTCCAGGCCGAGGGCATGCTGTACGACACCGAGGGCGTCCCGCTCAAGGGCGTCCACCCGCGCAACCGGCATCTGACGGTCGCGTCCCCGGCCGCGGGCGGCGAACCTGTCTCGCTGCTCCTGGAGGCCGCGGCCAACCCGGCGGTCCTGGAGCACGGCTTCACGCCGACGCCTCTCGGAGACGTAAGGACGGCGGGTGACCGGCCCCTCTACCGGTTCGCCTCCGCGGACCTCGCCGTGCTGGACGAGGAGGTCTGGCATCTCGTACTGGACATCGAGGTGCTCTGCGAGCTGATGCGGGAACTGCCCGTGGACCGTTCCCGGCGGCACGAGATCCTGCGGGCGCTGGAGCACATGCTGGACGCGCTGGATCTGCACGATGTGACGGGCACGGCCCGGGCCGGCCGGGAACGGCTGACCGAGGTCCTGTCGCGCCCGGCGTCGGCGAGCGCACACCGGATCTCGGCCACCGGGCACGCGCACATCGACTCGGCCTGGCTGTGGCCGCTGCGCGAGACGGTGCGCAAGGCCTCGCGCACCTTCGCCAATGTCACCGCCCTGGCCCAGGACTATCCGGAGCTGGTCTTCGCCGCTTCGCAGGCCCAGCAGTACGCCTGGGTGAAGGAGCACCAGCCGCACATCTGGGCGCGCATCGAGCAGGCCGTGGCGGACGGGCAGTGGGCGCCCGTGGGGTCGATGTGGGTGGAGTCCGACGCCAATATGCCGGGCGGTGAGGCACTGGCCCGGCAGATCGTGCACGGAAAGCGGTTCTTCGAGCAGGAGCTGGGGGTGGAGACGGAGGAGATCTGGCTGCCGGACTCCTTCGGCTACACGGCTGCCTTCCCGCAACTGGCGCGACTGGCAGGGGTGAAATGGTTCCTGACGCAGAAGCTGTCCTGGAACCAGAGCAATAAGATGCCGCATCACACCTTCTGGTGGGAGGGCATCGACGGGACCAGAGTCTTCACCCACTTCCCGCCCGTGGACACCTACAACGCACAGTTCCATGGCCGAGAACTCGCCCACGCGGAACGGAACTTCGCGGAGAAGGGACCGGCGACCCGTTCCCTCGTCCCGTTCGGCTGGGGTGACGGCGGAGGCGGCCCGACCCGCGAGATGCTGGAGAAGGCGCGCAGGCTCAGGGATCTGGAGGGTTCGCCGAGGGTCGAGATCGTCAGGCCGTCGGCGTTCTTCGCGGCGGCCGAGCAGGAGTACGGGCCGCAGGCGCCGGTCTGGTCGGGCGAGCTGTATCTGGAGCTGCACCGGGCCACGTACACCACCCAGGCCAAGACCAAGCAGGGCAACCGCCGCAGCGAACACCTGCTGCGCGAGGCCGAGTTGTGGGCCACGGCGGCGGCGCTCCGGGCGCCCGGCTACCGGTACCCGTACGAGACTCTGGACCGGGTGTGGAAGACGGTCCTGCTGCATCAGTTCCATGACATCCTGCCGGGCTCGTCGATCGCCTGGGTGCACCGTGAGGCCCGCGACACCTACGAGCAGGTGCGCGCCGAGCTGGCGGAACTGGTGGCGGACGCGGTGACGGCGCTGGGCGGCGCGCAGGGGCTGGTGGCTCTCAACTCGTCCCCGTACGACCGCAGTCAGGTGATCGAGCTGGACGCGGAGGCGAGCGCGGTGCTGCCGTCCGGCGCGCTTGTGCAGCCGCTGGGCGGCGGGCGTACGGCGGTGCTCGCCGAGTCGCCGGGGCTCGGCGCGGGACCGCTCGACGGTGCGGCGGCGCCGCGGGCACGGGCCACCGCGACCGGCACGGCGGACGGCGGGACCGTCCTCGACAACGGGCGGCTGCGCGTCACTGTCGACTCCGACGGGCTGATCTGCGCCGTCCGCGATCTGGACGCCGGGCGCGAGGTCCTTGTCCCGGGGCACCGGGCCAATCTCCTCCAGCTGCACCCGGATCACCCCAACCACTGGGATGCCTGGGACATCGACCGGCACTACCGTCGCTCGCACACCGATCTGACCGGTGCCGACTCCGTGGAGCCGGTCGAGCGGGGGCCGCTGCGGTCCGCCGTGCGCGTGGTGCGTTCGTTCGGGAAGTCGCGGATCGTGCAGGAGATCCGGCTGGCGGCGGGCAGCCGGCAGATCGACATCGACACCGAGGTGGACTGGCAGGAGTCGGAGAAGGTGCTCAAGGCCGCGTTCCCCCTCGATGTGCACGCCGAACGGTCCACGGCCGAGATCCAGTTCGGCCACATCCACCGGCCCACGCACGACAACACCGGCTGGGACGCGGCCCGTTTCGAGATCTGCGCGCACCGCTGGCTGCGGGTGGCCGAGCCGGGTTACGGGGTCGCGGTGCTCAACGACTCGACGTACGGGCACGAGGTGACCCGGACCCCGCACGATGCGGGTCTCGGCACGACCGTACGGCTGACGCTGCTGCGCGCCCCGCACAGCCCGGATCCGGAGACCGACCTCGGCACGCACCGGTTCCGGTACGCGCTGGCGCCCGGGGCACAGGTCACGGACGCGGTACGGGAGGGGCTCGCGCTCAACCTGCCGTTGCGGGCGGCGGTGGCCCCAGCGGTGCCGTCGCTGATCACCACCGGGCATCCGGCGGTCACCGTGGAGTCGGTGAAGCTCGCCGAGGACCGCAGCGGCGATGTGATCGTGCGGCTGTACGAGTCGGCGGGCGGCCGGGCCGAGGGCTCGCTACGGGTCGGCTTCCCCGTCGTACAGGCACAGATCACCGACCTGCTGGAGCGGCCCCTGCACGGGGCGACGACCGATGAGCACGGTCTCGTACTGGCGCTGCGGCCGTTCCAGATCCTGACGGTGCGGCTGACCCCGGCATGAGCGAACGCCCGCCCCGTCCCTCGGACGGTTCAGGGGCGGGGCACGTTGCGCAGGTTGGAGCGGGCCATCTGGACCATCCGGCCGACTCCGCCGTCCAGCACGATCTTGCTGGCGGAGAGCGCGAAGCCGGTCACCATCTCCGCGCTGATCCTCGGCGGGATGGAGAGCGCGTTGGGGTCGGTGACGACGTCGACGAGCGCCGGTCCCTTGTGCTTGAAGGCGTCCTTGAGGGCGCTTTCGAGCTGCTTGGGCTTCTCCACCCGTACGCCGTACGCTCCGCAGGCCCGGGCGACCGCGGCGAAGTCCGGGTTCTTGTTGGCCGTACCGAAGGACGGCAGTCCGGCGACCAGCATCTCCAACTCGACCATGCCGAGCGAGGAGTTGTTGAACAGCACGACCTTCACCGGCAGGTCGTACTGCACCAGGGTGAGGAAGTCGCCCATCAGCATGGAGAATCCGCCGTCGCCGGACATCGACACCACCTGCCGGTTCCGGTCGGTGAACTGGGCGCCGATGGCCTGCGGCAGCGCGTTGGCCATCGAGCCGTGGCTGAACGAACCGATCACACGGCGCTTGCCGTTGGGCGAGAGATAGCGGGCGGCCCAGACATTGCACATGCCGGTGTCGACGGTGAACACGGCGTCGTCGTCGGCGATGTCGTCCAGCACCGAGGCGACGTACTCGGGGTGGATCGGGATGTGCTTCTCGACCTTGCGGGTGTACGCCTTGACCACGCCCTCCAGCGCGTCGGCGTGCTTCTTCAGCATCCGGTCGAGGAACTTGCGGTCGGTCTTGACCTTCACCCGCGGGGTCAGACAGCGCAGCGTCTCTCGGACATCGCCCCAGACCGCCAGATCCAGCTTGGAGCGGCGGCCGAGGTGCTCGGGGCGCACATCGACCTGGACGATCTTCACATCGGTGGGGAGGAAGGCGTTGTACGGGAAGTCGGTGCCGAGCAGGATGAGGAGATCGCACTCGTGGGTCGCCTCGTAGGCAGCGCCGTAGCCGAGCAGTCCGCTCATGCCGACGTCGTACGGGTTGTCGTACTGGATCCATTCCTTGCCGCGCAGCGCGTGCCCGACCGGGGCCTTCACCCGCTCGGCGAACTCCATCACCTCGGCGTGGGCACCGGCCGTCCCGCTGCCGCAGAACAAGGTCACGCGTTTCGCCTCGTCGACCATCCGGCAGAGCTTCTCGATCTCCTCGTCACCGGGCCGTACCGTCGGCCGCGAGGTGACCAGGGCGTGCTCGACCGACTTCTCCGGGGCCGGCTGCGAGGCGATGTCACCCGGCATCGAGACGACGCTCACCCCGCCTCGGCCGATCGCGTGCTGGATGGCCGTCTGGAGCAGCCGCGGCATCTGCTGCGGGTTGGAGATCATCTCGTTGTAGTGGCTGCACTCCTGGAAGAGCAGTTCCGGATGGGTCTCCTGGAAGTAGCCGAGACCGATCTCGCCCGAAGGGATGTGCGAGGCGAGAGCGAGCACGGGCGCCATGGAGCGGTGGGCGTCGTAGAGGCCGTTGATGAGGTGCAGATTTCCGGGGCCGCACGATCCGGCGCAGGCCGCCAGCGAGCCGGTGATCTGGGCCTCGGCCCCGGCGGCGAACGCGGCGGTCTCCTCGTGCCTGACCTGGATCCAGTCGATGGCCGAGTTGCGGCGGATGGCGTCGACGACGGGGTTGAGGCTGTCGCCGACGACGCCGTACATACGCCTGACGCCCGCCCGGACGAGGATGTCGACGAACTGCTCCGACACGTTCTGCTTGGCCATGGGTGGGTGCCCTCTCCGCGCTTCGGCTTCCGGATTCCGCATCCATCAACCCATGGCGCGCGCGGTTACGCCTCCCAGACGCCGGCAGTCGTACGGTCGTCGGAGTACCCCTTCACCCGGAGCTGGGTGTCCGCGAGAAAGGCGGCGAGCCCGGGGGCCGGGTGGTTGTTCCAGCGTTCGGCGAGCTCCCGGGCCAGGGCGGGCTCGCCGCGCAGCGGTTCGGCGAGGCCGGTGCTGCACAGCAGGAGCGTGTCCCCCGGCCGGGCCACCGAGGCCCTGAACCGGAACGGCTCGGCGGGCGGTGCGAGCGGGCTTTCGATGTAGGGGGACGGGGGCGTGGCGATGCCGAGATCCATGGTGAGGTGGTCATCGCTGCCCGGGCCGCTCCCGGGAGGCGGGGAGCCGAATCCGACCACGGGTTCGCCGCCGAGGTCGGCGGCCTCCGGAACCTCGGGTTCGAGATCCCGCCACACGCCGTCGCGCAGCCGGAAGAGCCCACCGCCACCGACGCCGAAGAAGACCCTGGTACGGCAGTCGGGGTCCGCCGACAGCAGGAGGCAGCGCAGGCTCGCCGTGTACTGCTGCGGTTCGAGCCCCAGCTCGGCGGCGCGGGCGCGCAGCTTGCCGTAGCTGCGGTCGGCCAGACGGTGCAGGCCTGACTTGAGGTCGCCGCGGCGGCCGGCCCTTATGTCCTCGGAGAGCCTGACGTGACTGCGGCCGACGGCACCGCCGATCCAGTGGCAGGCGTCGGCCGCCGCCAGATGCGCCCGCGCGGTGGCGCGGGCCCCGGTGGCGACGGCGACCAGGACGAGCGCGCTCCTGTCGGTGCCGAAGCGCACGGTGAGCAGCGCGTCGCGGCGGGGATCGCCCCGGAAGCGCGCGGAGTCCCCGCGCACGGAGGCGGCACGCAGGGTGTACGTGCCGTACTGGGCGCCGTCGAGCACGGTGTCGGCGACGAGACCGTGGAGTTCCTGGGGGACGGTGGCGGGCAACGCGGTGGGCTCGGCGTCGTACGTGGGCGGCCGGTCACCCACATGGCCTATCACCGGTCGGTGGGGGGCGGGTTCGGGCTCGGGAACCGGCGGTGCGGCAAAGGTGCGCGGCTGCGACGGGCCTGCCGGGGACGCCTCCGGGGCGCGTACGTCCTCACCGGGCGGCTCCCACGGTGCACGCACGCGCACCCGCTCGGGCACCACCGGCACGGAGGGCGGAGGCGGCGTCGGAGTCGGCGGCGGGAGCGGGAGCGGCGGCCCACTCGGACTCACCGCGTCCGATGCCGAGTCGAAGCGGTCGTCGAGGCTGTCGGCCGCCCGGCTCGCCCTGGCGTCCATGGCGGTCTCGTCGTACAGCCTGCGCCACCAGTCGTCCTCATGGGCGGCGGGCCTCTCCCCCTGCTGACTCATGCCCTTATTGTCGACCGCACGGGCCGTACGAAAACGGGTCATCCGGAAAAAGTGGCCGTGAAAAAAGGTCCGCCGGGCGGCCCCACCCCCCACGGGAAGGACGCCCGGCGGACCGGTCGGGACGTGATCAGCGCACGGCGTATGCGTCGTTCACGGTCTGGACGACGAAGTTGCCGTTGGCGTCCGTCAGTTCGGTCTTCAGAGCGACCGGCTTGCCCGCCGCGCCCGCGTGGTTCACGGTCGCGGTCCAGTGGCCGCCGCGCTGCGCGGTGGTGGCCGTGGTCCAGGTCTCGCCGCCGTCGTAGGAGTACGAGACCTTGGCGGCGACCAGCTTGCCGGGCGTGTAGCCCGCGTGGCCGGTGACGTTCAGGCCGATGGTCTGACCGTCCTTCGCGGCAAGGGTCTTGAGCCCGTCGGTGTCCAGGTCGTAGCCCGGGAAGAGCAGCGGAATCCCCTGCGAGTACACGTTCTCGTCCCGCTTCGAGCGGAACTTCCAGGTGGTCTCGGTGTGGGTGGACCGCTTCCACACGGCGGCGGGCTGACCGACCTTGAAGGTCGTCATGGTGAGTTCGTACGCCGCGTCCTCGGACGGGACGGTGAACACCCCGGACGGCCACCCGGACTCGCCGAGGACCTGACCACCACTGGTGAGCCGCATGTTGCCGAGGTCTCCGAAGGAGCCCTGGACGCCGCCGTGTTCGGTGTCGGCCCAGAAGCCGGGAGCGACGCCGATCAGGTTGTCCTGACGTTCCGCGGCGAGCAGCTGCTTGCCCTGGGTGTCGAGCGGAGCCGACGGGCCGACCACGCCCCGGTACCAGCTCTCCGTCCGCTGCGAGCCCGCCTTGTACGTGCGGGAAGGATCGACCATGGTCTCGCCCCAGGGGAAGCTGGAGGAGATGTACCGCTCCCAGCCGGTGTCACCCGCCGAGTAGTACTCGGTGCGCCTGCCCGGGGCGGCGACGGTGTCGAACGTCCCTGCGGAGTAGCGCCCGCCGTAAGGCCGGTTGAAGACGGCCGAGTCGACGTAGTCGGCCGCGACGCCCATTGCCTCGTACGTGGCGGTGGACTTGCCGAGCTTGCTGTCACGGACCTTGTAGGTGCGGTCCGAGGTGATGGGGCCGGTCTCGGGGAAGGCGAGGTTGTAGACGAACGGGCTGACGGCGGTGCCCTTCCAGCGCAGCGTCACGGGGCCGTCGGCCAGGGCGGCCTTCAGGCCGTCGGCCTCACTCGTCTCGATTCCGAGGGAGGGCAGCGGCGCCGCGCCGAAGCCGACGGACGGCTGCCAGGGGCCCGCCGACGGCCGGTACGCGATGACCGCCTTCGCACCGGCCGCCTTGGCGTCCCGTGCCGGGACGGCCATCGCGGCGCCGTCGGCGATCTTGACCAGGGCGATCTTGTTCGAGACACCGGCGGCCTTCAACTCGTCGGGGGTGCCGGCGCCCGCGTCGACGAGGGCGGCCTCACCCCTACCGTCGAGGTTGACGGATCCGGTACTGGCCAGTTGCGCGTGCAACTCGCCGCCGCCGACGACCGAGAGCTTTTCGAGCTGCGGTGCGTACGCACGCCAGACACCGGCGAACTCGAAGTCGCCGTCACCGGCCCTGCCCTCGACATCGACCAGGTAGTTCTTGATGGCGCGGCCGGCGGAGATGGAGCCGGCGTGCAGCCAGGTGTCGTCCCAGCTGCGGCCGAACGTGAGCGTCGTGGAGCGGTTCTCGGACTTGCGGTCCTCGGTCTTCACCTGGATCCGGTGGGCCTTGCGGGCGTCCAGGACCAGGGTGGTGTCCTTGGTGACGTTCAGCTGCGGCCGTGCGAGGTAGCCGACGGACTCGACCATCCTGCCGGTGGCGTCCTTCGCGTCGGGCGTCGTGATGAAGCTGGAGACGAAGTACGCGCCGGGGCGCACCTGGTAGACCTGGTCGGTGGCACCGTCGTTGAAGCGACGCTCACCGCCGGCGGTGTCGGTGGCGATGACGTCCAGCGAGGAGGAGCCCGTGGCGGGCTTGCCCGCGCGGTCGACGAGCTTGACGCGCAGGGTGACGGTCTCCGGTCCGACGTACATCGAGAACGGGGTGGAGACCTTCACACCGCCGGGCCCGGTGGCCAGCACGCGTCCGGTGACGTCGCCGTACTGGGCGGCCTTCAGCCTCGCGGTCGGGTCGATCTCCAGCGGTACGTCGACGGTGGCTCCGGCCGGGACGGTGACGGTGCTCGCGTCGAGCTTCGCGACCGAGGAGCGGACATCCGACCCGTCGTTGCCGGTGACGCCCTGGACCTTCAGCGACAGCTTCACCGGCTCGGTGCCGGAGTTGGTGTACGGGACCTCGACCGTGGTGCGGTCGCTCCTGTCCTGCGGCCAGTTGAAGGTGCCGCCCTGGACGGCGGGGGCGCCGACGACGGTGGTGTCGACGGCGGCCTTCACATCGAGGCGGCCGCCGCCGATCTCGCGCACGTCGCCGGGGACGTCGCTCTTCGCGGACGACACGAGGTCCGCCTTGATCTGCTGAGCGGTCCAGTCCGGGTGACGCTGCTTCACGATGGCCGCGGCGCCCGCGACATGCGGGGTGGCCATCGACGTACCGGACATCGTCTGGTACGCGTAGACGCCTCGGCCACCGGCAGCGGCGGCCGAGATGGCGACGCCGGGAGCGGCGATCTCGGGCTTGAGCGTGTGCGATCCGATCACGGGTCCGCGGCTGGAGAACTGGGCCGTGGAGTCGTCTCGGTCGACGGCGCCGACGGTCAGCACGCTGGGGGCGCAGCCCGGCGAGGACACGGTGTTCAGCGTCGGTCCCGAGTTGCCGGCCGCGATCACGAACAAGGTGTTGCCGCTCCGGGAGAGCTCCTCGGCGGCGACGCCCATCGGGTCGGTGCAGTCGGTGGGCGTCGGGCTGCCGAGGCTCATCGAGACGACGTCGGCCTTCTGGTCGACGGCCCACTGCATACCGGCGATGATCCAGGACTCGGCGCCGGATCCGCCGTCGTTGAGGACCTTGCCGGCGAGCAGGTCGGCGCCGGGGGCGACGCCCTTCTTCTTGCCGCCGCTGGCCGCGCCGGTGCCGCCCACGGTGGAGATGGTGTGGGTGCCGTGGCCCTGACGGTCGTCGGTGGTGTCGGAGTCGGTGAAGTTCTCCGAGGCGGCGATCCGGCCCTTGAGGTCGGGGTGCTCGGCGTCGACACCGGTGTCGAGCACGGCGACCTTGGTGCCCTTGCCGTCGTATCCGGCGGCCCAGGCGAGGTCGGCACCGATCTGCTTTGTCGACTTGTCGAGGGTGGCCTGAACCTTGCGGTCGAGCCAGAGCTTCTTCAGACCGGAGGCCGAGCGGGAGCGGGTGTCGGTGACGTCCGACCAGAAGTCGGCGGCCTTCGCCTTGTCGGCCTTGAGGGCGACGCCGTCGATCGCGTCGAGCGCGAGTCCGCGCTTCGCGCCGCGCGGGGTGACGGGAGCGGAGCGGGCCATGTCCTGGCCGTAGACGGCGATCAGCGGCAGCGACTTGGTGCTCGCGTCGTCGTAGCCCTGGCGGATGAGTCCGGTGACGTTGAAGAGTTCCTCGTCGACCTTGCCCGCGGCCAGCGCCTCGACGGCGTCGTCCGGGTAGACGTACAGGTCATCGCCGGACTGCCTGGTCTGCACGAGGGGGACGGTGCCGTCCTCGCGCGGCAGCGCGGTGACCGACGGCGCTCCCGAACCGCCCCTGCTCACCAGGACCTTGTCGCCGGTGACCAGGGTGACGGTGGCCGGTTCGCCCTTCTTGGCACCGGCGGCCGCACTGCCGGTCAGTGGCCTCTTCGCGGTCGTGTCGTCCTGCGGCGCTGCCGCGGACGGTGCGATCGCGGTGACGGCCAGGACCGCGGCGGTGGCCGCCCCCAGCGCCGTACGCGATATCGGACGCATCGCTCTCCCCAAGTGAAACCGGAACACCATCGAACAAACCGTGGCATTCCGGAAGTTGTTGGTACTGCGGTGGCGCCACATTGGCAGAGCGACGAAGGATAAAGGGATGATGTACACGGCGGGTTTACGCCGTGGCCGCTTTCCGCCACGACCGGGCGCCCGCGGACAGTGACATCGTGCGGAATCAATGCGTCCGGGAGGGGTCCGGGGATGCTGGGAGCCATAGGTCTCGACGAGATTCAGGAGTCGGCGTACCGCGCCCTCGTGGCGGTGGGAGCAGCGGAGGTCTCCGATCTCGCGCATCGGCTGGCACTTCCCGAGCCGGACACCGAACGGGCGCTGCGCCGGCTGGAGCAGCACGGGCTGGCCGCGCAGTCGTCGGCCCGCCCGGGCCGTTGGGTGGCGGCGCCACCGGGAGTGGCGCTGGGTGCGCTGCTGACCCAGCAGCGTCATGAGCTGGATCAGGCGGAGCTCGCGGCGGTGCTGCTCGCCGAGGAGTACCGGGCCGAGGCCACCGATTCGGCCGTGCACGATCTGGTCGAGGTGGTCACGGGCGCGAGCGCGGTGGCGCACCGGTTCCACCAGTTGCAGCTGGGTGCCGCGCGCGAGGTGTGCGCCCTGGTCACCGGGAAGCCGATCGCCGTGAGCGGCATGGAGAACGAGTCGGAGGAGCAGGCGGCCGCGCGCGGGGTGTCGTTCCGGGTGGTGATCGAGCGCGAGGTGCTCTCGCTGCCGTCCGGGATCACGGAGCTGGCGGCCTCGCTGAACCGTGATGAGCAGTGCCGGGTCGTCGACCGGGTGCCCACCAAACTGGTCATCGCCGACACGGCCCTGGCGATGGTGCCGCTGACCGGTCGGGGAGTCGAGCCCGCGGCGCTGGTGGTTCACGCCTCCGGGCTGCTGGAGTCGCTGATGGGGCTCTTCGAGGCGGTGTGGCGCGAGGCCATGCCGCTCCGGATCGGCGAGCACGGCCGGCTGGAGGAGGAGTCCATCGGGCCCGATACGACGGACCTGGAGGTTCTCTCGCTACTGCTGGCCGGGCTGACGGACGCGAGCGTGGCGAAGCAGCTGGATCTGGGGTTGCGGACCGTGCAGCGGCGGGTGAAGGGCCTGATGGAGCTGACCGGGGTGTCGACCCGGCTGCAGCTGGGCTGGCACGCGTACGAACGGGGCTGGGTGTCCCGGACACCACGGGCCTGACCGAGACGTCCCCACCGCGTCGACACCGCTCTGAGCTGCACCGACGGCCCCGGACCCGGCCGTGTTGACGGGCGGGAGCGGCCGGACTCCGGCAGGCTGGTGAGATGGGTGTGTGGCAACTCGTCGCGGTCGGCCTGGTCATGCTTCTCGGCCTGGTCGGCGTGCTGGTGCCGGGGGTGCCCGGGCAGGCGATCGTCTGGGCCGCCGTGCTGTGGTGGGCGTTGACCGACATGACTCCGGTCGCCTGGGGTGTCCTCATCGCCGCCACCGCTCTGCTGCTGGTGAACCAGGCGCTGAAGCCGTTGTTGCCGCCGCGCCGCCCCCATGAGTCGGGGGCACCGCGCAAGACGCTGATGCTGGGCGGGATCGGCGCGATCGTGGGCTTCTTCGTGGTGCCGGTGGTGGGCGGGATCGCCGGATACGTGGGGGCGATCTACGGGGCGGAGCGGCTGCGGCTCGGCAGCCGCGGGGCGGGGTGGGCATCGGTCCGCTCGGTGATGCGGGCGACCGGCTATGCGGTGCTCGTCGAGCTGTTCGCGTGTCTGCTGGTGACAGGGGCCTGGCTGGGCGCGGTGATCTGGTCCTGACAGGCCGGCCCCATGGACATCCGGATCGACACCGGCACGGACACCCGCTGATCCACGGGGAGTTGACCGCGCCGCGCCGGGGCCCGGACGAGGAGGAGACCTAGAGGCTCAGATGGCGTACGGCGTACGAGCGCCAGGGCCGCCACCGCTCCGCCTCGGGCCTCCCGTCCGGATCCACATCGGGGTCACCGAGCGCACGCATCCTGATGAGCGCAGCGTCAGCCGGACCGATCCCCGGCAGCCGCAGCAGTGCCTGCTCGGCCTCGTCGCGGTCGGCCCCGGCGTCGAGCCGTACGTCCCCGTCGGCGAGCGCGGTCGCCAGGGCCCGCAGCTCCGGGCCGTCCGCCGCACCGGCCAGCACTCCAGGCTCGGGAAACACATGCGTGAGCCCTCCGCAGGGGATGTCGAGGACCTTCCCGTACGTCTCGACGAGCCGCTCGGCCCCGGCCCTGCCCACCAGCGTCCGTACGGCGAACTCCTCCGGGTCCGCAGCACCCGGCGAGCGCAGTCCGGGGCGGGCGGCGACCCCCGGTGCGAGCCGCGGGTCGCCGCCGAGCCGCTCGTCGACGGCGTACGGATCGGCGTCCAGGTCGAACAGACACCGCAGCCGCTGCACGGCCGTCGTCAGATCCCGCAGATCCGTGAGGTGGATCCGGGCATCCAGCCAGGACCCGGCGGACCGTTCGTCGACGGCCACGACGCCGGTGCCGTAAGGCAGCCGCAGGGTGCGCCGGTAGGTGCGGGCGCCGGGCGCCCCGCCGACCTCCTCGATCCGGGCGACCGTCTCACCGGCCAGGAGATCGAAGACCTCGCGGACCGCGTACGGGCCCCGGTGCGCGAGCCGCAGCGGAATCCCGGTGGTGCGCGCCTCCCGTACCGCCGCCCCCAGCCCCGTCCCTGCCTCGGCGCGCAGGGCGCTCGGCGTACGGGCGTAGATCCGCCGGATCGTGTCGTTGAACTGCCGGACGCTGGCGAAGCCGGAGGCGAAGACGATCTCGGTCACCGGCAGCCCGGTCGTCTGGAGCAGCACTCGCGCGGTGTGGGCCCGCTGGGCGCGGGCGAGAGCGACGGGTCCGGCGCCCAGCTCCGCGTTGAGCTGCCGCTGCACCTGGCGTGAGCTGTAGCCGAGCCGGTGGGCGAGACCGGGCACGCCCTCCCGGTCGACCACGCCGTCGCCGATCATCCGCATGGCCCGGCCGACGACATCGGCCCGGACGTTCCAGTCCGCCGAGCCCGGCACGGCGTCCGGGCGGCACCGTCGGCACGCCCGGAAGCCGTTGCCCTGGGCGGCGGCCGCGGTCGGGAAGAAGCGGACGTTCTTCCGCTTGGGGGTGACGGCGGGGCAGCTCGGCCGGCAGTAGATGCCGGTCGTTTCGACGGCGAAGAAGAACTCACCGTCGAAACGGGCGTCGCGGCTGCTCACCGCCTCGTACCTGGTCCGTTCGTCCATCACACCGTCCAGTGTGCGACACCCGCGGGTGCCGCACTGGCGGTTTTCGGACGTCGGCCGGGTCGCTGCCGCTACCGGAGCCTGCCCTGCTTCGCTTTCATGGCGGCCCGGCCCTCGGCGCCCTTGCGCTTCCAGTCGCGGAGCATTTCGGAGCGCACCCGGGCATCGGTCTTCGAGACGATGCGCTGGTTCTCGCGGAGCAGCTTGCGGAAGCTGTCCAGGCGCCGCTCGGGCAGCGAGCCGTCCTCGATCGCGGCGAGCACCGCGCAGCCGGGCTCGGACACATGGGCGCAGTCGTGGAACCGGCACTGCGCGGCCAGCTCCTCGATCTCGGAGAAGACCTGGCCGACACCAGTCTCCGCGTCCCAGAGGCCGACCCCGCGCAGCCCGGGGGTGTCGATCAGCACGCCCCCGGAGGGCAGGACCAGCAGATTGCGGGTCGTGGTGGTGTGCCGGCCCTTGCCGTCGACGTCACGGGCGGCCTGTACGGCCATCACGTCGTCGCCGAGCAGCGTGTTGGCAAGGGTCGACTTTCCCGCGCCGGACACTCCGAGCAGCACACTCGTGCCGCTCGCGACGATGGCGCCGAAGACATCGAGCCCCTCCCCGGTGGCGGAGCTGACGGGCAGCACCTGTACACCGGGCGCGACGGCTTCGATGTCCTGGACGAAATACGACAGCGTGTCGGCGTCCGGCACCAGATCGGCCTTGGTCAGCACCACGATCGGCTGGGCGGTGCCGTCCGTGGCGGACGCACCGTCCCTCAGCAGCGCGTCACCGCTGGAGCTGGACATGGCGAGCGCGAGGAAGCGCTCCACCCGCCCGAGGTCGAGCTCCACGGCGAGCGAGACACAGATGACGATGTGGTCGACGTTGGTGGCGAGCACCTGTCCTTCGGAGCGCTGCGACGATGTCGAGCGCACGAAAGCGGTGCGTCGCGGCAGCAGTGTCCGTACGAACTGCGGATCTCCGTCGGGGTCGACGGCGACCCAGTCGCCCGTGCAGACGATGCGCATCGGATCGCGCGGTACCACGAAGGCGGTGTCGGCCCGGAGCATGCCGTGCGGGGTGACGACATCGCACTGCCCGCGGTCCACCCGCACCACGCGTCCGGGCAGCAGGCCCTGTTCGGCGTACGGAGCGAATGCGACGGCCCAGTCGTCGTCCCAGCCGTACGGGGACAGCGGGTGCGACGCGGAGGAACCCTGAAGAGAGGAAGCGGAGGAGGAAGAGGAAGGAGAAGACGGGAAAGACAAGGGAAACCCTTCACAGGGTGGCCCCGGCGGCGCGCACAGACGCGCAGAGATTCGGAGAGGTCAGCCGGCGACCACGGGGGTGGGAACGATGCTCTTCTGGTTGTGGGCAGCGCCCACCGCAGCGACAGTCATCAATGTCCTCACCTCCTGGTTCGAGCACGGGGCCGACACCGGCGGTTCTTGATCTCGTCCGCCGTCCGGAACGCTGCACACGATAGCCCGCGCCCATCGGGTGACGTCAACACATTTAGAGCGCCGGCAGTAGGCCTCGCGACCGCATCAATCGGAGATGTCCACCGATCTCCCTCGATCAGGTGATACGCATGCACAACGACCGGTCCCGGGCCGTTATCGTGCCGAGCATGACCTCACCCCAGACCGCCACCGGCACGTTCACGCAGGCCCAGTTGGGCACGATGACGCTGATCGGGTGGAGCGGCGAACACCCTGACGGCAGCCACGACGTCGCCTTCCTTCTCGTGTACTCACTGGGCGACGGGATCGACGGCCCGGCCGCCGGTGAGGCCGCCATGCGCGTGGCCCTGAGCCGCAGCGGCCTGCCGGTCGGCTCCGGCCCTGTGTACGCCGCCGAGACCCCGGGGCTTGCGGTGAAGCTTCTCGTCCAGGCCGGCCAGGCGGTCCTGACGCTGCCTCACTTCACCGCGCAGTACCCCGTACCGCCCGAGTGGCTGGCCGCGGCCGGGCAGCGGGGCGAGGTGCACGCGATGTTCGCCACCCGCCCGTGGCCCCAGGGCGCTCCGGGCCTGCCGGTGAGCGAGGAACTGCTGCGCTCGTTCGCGGGAGACGCGGAGGTCATCATGACCTCCGCCCACTGCGTCCTTCCGGTACGCAGCCTGGGCTGAGCCGCCCCGTACGCCGGATGCCCACCGCCCCCCGTGGAACGGTGGGCATCGTCATGCGTGGAGCCCTGGGACCGCGCCCCGGATACTGCTCAGCTGTTGCCGGTCCCGTTGCCCGAGAGCACCGGGATGTCGTCCGCGATGTGCGACAGCGCCTCGTCGCCCTTGGCCTGGGTGGAGTTGTCGGCACACTGCTGGTTCTGCGGCGAGGCCAGCACGTTGACGTCCTGAACCGCGACCGGAACCAGCACGCCGACGAGCGAGCCGACGTTGCCCTTGAGCGGCACGCCGAGGCAGGCCTTGTTCAGCGTGCCCTGGACGAGCTGGACCTGCGGGCTGCCGTCACCCCGGGTCACGCTGTTGCCGAACTCGCTCACGGTGTCGTTGCCGTTGACCGACGTGGTCCCCCGGTCGTCACCGATCGCCATGGCCGTCGGGGCCGCAGCGGCCGACAGGCCGACCAGGGACACGGCCACTGCTGCGCCGGCCATCATCTTCTTCATCACGCTTCACCTTTCGGAGCGTCCCGTTGTGGAACGTACTGATCAACCTGCTACGGAAGCGTCGGTTCCGCAGTACCACTCAAATGGGTTCGATCCGGCCTGAGTTCGACGCTCCCGCCGTCACCCGTCGACGGCCTCGTCAGAAGTGCGGGCGGCGGGAACGCGACGTCCCGCGCAGGGGCGTTCGGGCTGCGCGGACGGCGCCGGCTCCGGTCCGCCGCGGGCCGCCTGCCATTCGGCGAGCAGCCGGTCGTAGATGGGTGTGACGTCCTGTGGCTGCCGTTGCCGACCGCAGGGGTGTTGACTGTCGTACTGGTCCATGACTGGCCCCTACCCGGTGAGGCGGGTCTCGCCTGCCGCCACTACGGCAACCGGCCCAGTCCGCCCGCCCCTTCGAGGGGTCGACGCCACTCCGGACGCACGAAACGAGGCCGGCACATCCGGGCCGCCGAAGAATGGCTGCCGCGTGGATGTGCCGGCCCCACGGGGTGTTTCACGCACTGCGGGCAGGCATGCTCGAAGCCGCCCGTGGCGCTGTCCCACAAAGGGTTCGAGGGATCAGCGACGAGCGGCCGGAGCCCTACGGTTCTAGTTGTTGCCGGTGCCGTTGCCGGAGAGGACCGGAATGTCGCTCAGGATGTGCGACAGGGCCTCGTCACCCTTGGCCTGGGTGGAGTTCTCCGTGCACTGCTGGTTCTGCGGCGAGGCCAGAACATTGATGTCCTGGACCGAGATCGGAACGGCGCCGACGAGCGAACCGACGTTGGCCTTGGCAGGCAGAGCGATGCAGGGCTTGTTGAGCGAGCCCTGGATGAGCGCGAACTGCGGGCTCCAGTCGCCGTGGGTGGCGGAGTTGCCGTAGGACTGGACGGCATTGTTGCCGTTGACCGACGTCGTGCCGGTGTCGTTGCCGATGGCCATGGCCTGCGGGGCGATCGCGGCGGAGACGCCGACGACCGAAGCAGCGACGGCCGCCGAGGCCATAATCCTCTTGATCATTAAATAGCCCTTCTGGGGTTTTCTGTTGCCCGCCTGTCCGGAGCGTCCTGATCAACTCGCGGCGACGGGGATGGTTGTGCCGGTTCACTCGAACGGTGCTTTTGCTGTCCGGCTGTTCGTCGAATGCGCGGCACCGGAGGAATGCGAAAAACTACGAATGAGGGGAACTGCCGCGGCTCGGCGGATCAGCCGCCGATCGGCAGGCCGCCCATCAGCGGAGCCGCACCCTTGGCCGCCCCGGTGGCCTGCCCGGCCAGCTTGGTGACGGTGCCGTTCTTCTGCACCGAATCGGCGGCGCCGCCGATCGCGTCGACGACCGGGTCGACAGCCTGTGGAGCGCTGTCCACGACCTGGTTGACGCCGCCGTTGAGGCTGAAATTGGGGGCCGTGGCGGTGGTAACGGCGAAGGCGGGAGCAGCCGTTCCTAGAGCAACCACGGAACCGGCAACGAACGCAGCAGTCTTCGCGTACTTCACTTTCGGGTTCCCTTCTGCAGCGGCATCTGTTTCGGTCGCATACACGCGCCGCACAAGCCTTCTTTAGCTGTGACTTCTGCCGCTTTCCCCCTGGGTAACGATGCGGTTGCGACACGGCAACTGGACAGGGTCACTTTCCCTTGGGTACCACTCGATCGATTACCGGAAAAGGGGATGGCCCCGGTACGCATCGGATGCGTACCGGGGCCTTCCGGTCTTGAGCATTCGGCTCGGCAGACCAGAGATTCAGCTGTTGGCGCAGGAGTTGCCGAAGGCGGGGTTGAGCAGGGCGATCACGTTCACGGTGTTGCCGCAGAGGTTGAGCGGAACGTGGACCGGGACCTGGACGACGTTGCCGGACAGCAGGCCCGGGGAGTTGGCGGCGCCACCCTCGGCACCGGCGTCGGCGAAGGCAGGCGCGGCGGCACCCATCGCCATCAGAGTCCCGGCGGCGATGGCGGCAACCTTGGTGTACTTCACTTTATTTCCTTTCTTGGACGGAGTCCGGAGCGGCCACGTCTTTCGTGCCGCACGAGCGCGGTCCTGAATCACTCGTAACTCCGACGCTGCAATTCGTAACGATTTAAGACCGTAGGTGAAACTCTTCGAGAAGAAGATTCCCGAAAAACCGCCCGAATGACGCAGTGTCGATCACCCGATGCAACGGGCGCGATCATCGGACAATCCGATGTGCCAGTACAGGGATGGGCGGCATCGGGCCCGGGCCGCGCGGAGGAGGAATGCCGACGGCCCGGGCCTGTCATTGCGGCTGGATCAGCTGTTGCCGGCACCGTTGCCGGAGAGCACCGGGATGTCGTCCAGGATGTGCGACAGCGGCTCGTCACCCTTGGCCTGGGTGGAGTTCTCCGTGCACTGCTGGTTCTGCGGCGAGGCCAGCACGTTGATGTCCTGGACCGCGACCGGGACCAGGCCGACGAGCGAGCCGACGTTGGCCTTGGCGGGCAGGCCGATGCACGGCTTGTTCAGGCTTCCCTGGACCAGGCCGAACTGCGGACTGCCGTCACCATGGGTCTCGGCGTTGCCGAACGACTGCGAGGCTCCGTTGCCGTTGACCGAGGTCGTACCGTTGTCGTCGCCGATCGCCATGGCCTGCGTCGCGCCCAGGCCGAGGATGGAGGCGGCAACGGCGCCCGTAGCCAGAACCTTTTTGATCACGATTAGCCCTTCTCGTACTGGATGCCCCGTACCGGAGCCCCCTGACCAACTCGCGACCGGACGTTTGGTTCTCTCCATTCACCCGTATGCCAAGGCTCATGGACAGCAGTACGAAGCGAAGTCGGACCAACTTCCTTGTTCCGATGCAGAGTTGGGCAGCTGCGCGCCGCGAAATACGTCAAGGTGAGCACGCCCGCATAACCCGTTCGAGCGATTACAAAATTTCCACGAAATTTCGAGTTTCCTCAACAATTCATCCTCGTTATGGGTTTCATCAAGCACGCAGCTTGGGCGTTCACCGAGCAGGAACAGGACTTATCACATGAAGAACGCCTCTTCGTGGTCTCTCGAGCCTTTCCGCAACCACCGCTGCCGACTCACGTAGGAAGACCCCCGGGGTGGCGCCCCCGGCATAAGTTGCACCGCCTGATGAATGAACCGCGAGCGTTCCGCTCGCACGGAATGTCCTAAGGAAGGGCAACCAATGCGAAAAGCCTTGAGTAAGAGCGTGCTGGTCATGGCGGCGGCGTCAGGAATTCTGACCGCAGCGGGCGGGTACGCCTTCGCGGACGCGTCGGCCGATGGCGCCGCCATCGGATCGCCGGGCGTCGGCTCGGGCAACGCCGTGCAGGTGCCGGTGCACGTTCCCGTCAACGTGTGCGGCAACACGGTCAATGTGGTCGGTCTGCTGAATCCCGCGTTCGGCAACGAGTGCTCCAACGGGGGCGGCTCCGACAACGGCAACAGCGGCCAGGGGGCGAGCGCCGAAGGCGTCGCGACCGACTCTCCTGGTGTGCTGTCCGGAAACCTTGTCCAGGCACCGGTGGACGTCCCGGTCAACGCCTGCGGCAACAGTGTCGACATCGTCGGCGCGCTGAACCCTGCGTTCGGCAACGAGTGCTCCAATGGGGGCAGGCCTAGCAACGAGCCTCCGGTGGTCGAACCCCCCGTGGTCGAACCCCCCGTGGTCGAACCCCCCGTGGTCGAACCCCCCGTGGTCGAACCCCCCGTGGTCGAACCGCCCGTGGTCGAACCCCCCGTGGTCGAACCGCCCGTGGTCGAACCCCCCGTGGTCGAACCGCCCGTGATCGAGCCCCCCGTGGTCGAACCGCCCGTGATCGAGCCCCCCGTGGTCGAACCCCCTGTGGTCGAACCCCCCGTGGTCACAACCCCGGTCTCCACGTCGGCCGTCGATGACGCCCTGATCGACAGTATCCCGGCGGCCTCCACCGGGACCTTGAGCACCGACACCCAGCTGGCCCGCACCGGTGCTGCCGGCCTCGGCCTGGCCTCCGGAGCGAGTGCCGCGCTGCTGCTCGGTGGCGCGGTGGTAATGCGCCGAGCCCGTCGCTCGCAGGTCTGATCCACGGATCAGTCCGCGGGGAGACGAACAGGTCCGGTCGGACAGCCGATGCTGCCCGACCGGACCTGCTGCGTATGCGTGACGCGAACCGTCTGCCGCCGGTCCGGTGAGCACGCCCAGGTCCGCGGTGCGACTCAGGGCACGATGCGTTCGAAGATCGCGGCGAGGCCCTGGCCGCCGCCGATGCACATGGTCTCCAGACCGTACCGGGCCTCGCGGCGGTGCAGTTCGCGGGCGAGTGTGGCGAGGATGCGGGCGCCCGTGGCACCGACCGGATGGCCGAGGGAGACGCCGGAGCCGTTGACGTTGATGCGCTGCTCGTGGTCGGTTTCTCCGAGGCCCAACTCACGTGTGCAGGCCAGGACTTGGGCAGCAAAGGCCTCGTTGAGCTCGATCAGATCCAGGTCGGCGAGGGTGAGTCCCGCACGGTCGAGGGCGGCCCGGGTCGCCGGGACGGGGCCGATGCCCATCGTCGCGGCGGGTACCCCGGCGCGGGCGAAGGAGACCAGCCGGACCAGCGGGTTCAGGCCGAGCCGTTCGGCGGTGGCCGCGCTGGTCACCAGGCAGGCGGCGGCCGCGTCGTTCTGGCCGCTGGCGTTGCCCGCGGTGACGGTCGCCCCGGGGTCCGACTTCACCATGACCGGGCGCAGCGCGGCGAGTTGTTCGGCGGTGGTGTCGGGGCGGGGGTGCTCGTCGGCGGTGACAAGCGTCTCGCCCTTGCGGGTCCGTACGGTGACGGGGACGGTCTCCGCGTCGTACCGGCCCTCCGTCGCTGCCCGGCCCGCGCGCTGCTGCGAGCGCAGGGCGAGGGCGTCCTGGTCGGCGCGACTGACGCCGTACGCACGGCGCAGGTTCTCGGCGGTCTCGATCATGCCGCCCGGTACGGGGTGGTTGACGCCGCCCGCGGTGACCCTGCCGCGGGCCAGTGCGTCGTGGAGCTGGAGGCCGGGGCCCTTGATGCCCCAGCGGCCCTCGTGCGTGAAGTACGGGGCGGCGCTCATCACGTCGACGCCGCCCGCGATGACGACCTCACTGAAGCCGGCCCTGATCTGCATCGCCGCGTCGAGGACGGCCTGGAGGCCGGAGCCGCAGCGGCGGTCGATCTGGGCGCCGGTGACGGTCTCGGGCAGTCCGGCGTCCAGGGCGGCGACCCGGCCGATGGCGGGGGCCTCCGCGGACGGGTAGGCGTGGCCGAGGATCACTTCGTCGACCTTCGCCGGGTCGATGCCGGTGCGGGCGACGACCTCGGCGATGACGCGTGCGGCGAGTGCGGCCGGTGTCTGCTGTGCGAACACCCCGCCGAAGCGGCCGATGGGGGTGCGCAGCGGTTCGCAGATGACGACATCGAGCTGCTGGTCGGGCACGGCGTGACCTTTCGGTGGCGAGGGGCGGGGGGCAAGAGGTGTGGGGCGAGAGCAGTGGGTGTGTGTTGTGTCGACCCTTGCATCCGGCTACTGAGTCGGTCCAATATCCAGTTCGCCCTGGTTCAAGACGTGGTGCGTCTCAATGGCCGACCGGCGTCGGCAGCGCGCTCGCCGCCACCGCGAGCACCGCGCGCAGAGCGGCGGAGGGGTTGTCGGACCGCCAGGCCAGCGCCGCCTGGAGCCGGATGGGCGGTCCGGACAGGGGCCGGTAGACGAGGCCGTTCTGCTGGATGTGCTGGACGGAGGTGACGGTGAGCGTCACGCCGACGCCCGCGGCGACCAGGGCCAGGATGGTGTACGAGTCCGGCGCCTCCTGCACCACGCGCGGGTTGAACCCGGCGGCCTCGCAGGCCCCCACCATCGCGTCGCGCACGGTGGAGCCGGTGTTGGCGGGGAAGGAGACGAAGGGTTCCAGGGCGAGCGCCCCGATCGGGACCCGGTCCAGCCTGGCGAGCGGGTGGTCGAAGGGCAGGGCACAGATCAGCTCCTCCTCGTCGATCACCCGGTACTGCACACCCGGCCGGGTCACGGGCAGCCGGACGAATCCGAGGTCGAGCGAGCCGTCCGCCACTCCTGCCAGGGCGACGTCCGCGTATGTCTGGCCCTTCATGACCAGTTCCAGGGCGGGATGGGCGGCGCGCACCGCCCTGGTCAGCTGCGGCAGTGTCTCGTGGCTGGAGGCGCCCGCGAAGCCGATGGTCACCCGCCCGTACTCGCCTCGGCCGGCCGCCCTGGCGGCCCGTACCGCCGTGTCGAGGCCGTCGAGCACGGTCCGTACCGGCTGGAGGAAGGACTCGCCCGCGCTGGTCAGCCGTACCGACCTGGTACTGCGTTCGAAGAGCTGGACCCCCAGCTCCTTCTCCAACTGCCGGATCTGCTGGCTCAGTGGTGGCTGGGCCATCTGCAGGCGTTTGGCGGCGCGGCCGAAGTGCAGTTCCTCGGCCACGGCGAGGAACGCGGACAGATGACGCAGCTCCATTCCCCGCCCCTCCCTGCCTCATTCATGATTGATATACCAGGAGTCTTGATTCGACCTTAATTTGGTATTGGACAGCAATCAATGGCCACTGACACGGTGGGGCCACGCGTACGCACACGCAGAGGAGCACCGTGGTCACGACGGACAGGGCCGGCAGGGCGGACAAGAGACTGTCGATGAGGGAGGCCATCGCCTCCTTCGTCCACGACGGCGACACCGTCTGCCTCGAAGGCTTCACCCATCTCATCCCGACCGCCGCGGGCCACGAGATCATCCGCCAGGGCCGCCGCGACCTGACCGTCGTCCGGATGACCGCCGACATCGTCGTCGACCAGATGATCGCCGCGGGGTGTGTCTCACGGCTGGTCTCCTCCTTCGTCGGCAACTCCTCGGCCGGTTCGCTCGGCGAGCTGCGGCGGCGCGTCGAGACCGGCGATCCCGCGCCGCTCGCCTTCGAGGAGTACAGCCACTACGGGATGATCTGCCGCTATCTCGCCGGTGCCCAGCGGCTGCCGTTCCATCCGCTGCGAAGCTACGGCGGCAGCGATCTGCCGTCCGTCAACAGCGATCTGCGGAAGGTCACTTCGCCCTATCCGGGCCCGGACGGCGAACCCGAGCAGATCTATGTGGTGCCGCCCGTCAACCCGGATGTGACGATCATCCACGCCCAGCGGGCCGACCGCCGGGGCAACACCCAGATATGGGGCCTGACCGGCATCCAGGCGGAGGCCGTGTACGCGGCGGACAAGGCGGTCGTCGTCGTGGAGGAGATCGTCGACGACGAGGTGATCCGCTCGGACCCGAACCGTACGCTCGTCCCGGCCCACGCGGTCGACGCCGTCGTCGTCTGCCCGCGCGGCGCGCACCCCTCGTTCGCGCAGGGGTACTACGACCGCGACAACGCCTTCTACCGGTCCTGGTCGCAGATCAGCAAGGATCCGCAGCGGCTGCGGGAGTGGCTGGACGAGTGGGTGCGCGGCACGGCCGACCACGCCGAGTACGTCGACAGGCTCGGCGAGGAGTTCTGGGAGGGGCTGGCCGTCGGCGAGGCGCTCAGCGAACCGGTGAACTACGGGCGGCGGCTGTGAGTACGGAACGAGAGAGGGAGCCTGGCATGGCCACCGTCACCTCGTCGGAGCTGCTCTCCGTCGTCGCCTCGCGCGAACTGGCCGCGCGCCGGACCGTGTTCGCCGGGATCGGCCTGCCGACGCTCGCCACCGAGCTGGCGCATCTGACGGTCGCTCCGGACATCGAGGTCGTGTACGAGTCCGGGGTCTGCGGCACGCACCCCTCGCATCTGCCGGAGACCATCGCCGACGCGGTCCTGATCACTGGCGCCGAAGCGGTCCTCTCCATGCCCGCGCTCTTCGGCTGCGTCCTCCAGGGCGGCCATATCGACGTCGGATTCCTGGGGGCCGCGCAGATCGACCGCCACGGCAATCTCAACACCTCCGTGATCGGCGACTGGGACAGCCCGACGGTCCGGCTGCCCGGCTCCGGCGGCGGCATCGAGGTGATGGCCAACGCCCACGAGGTCTTCGTCGTGATGCGCCGCCACGATCCGCGCTCGTTCGCCGAGACCCTCGACTTCTGCACCACCCCCGGCCCGGACCGGGCGCTGGACGAAGGCATCCGGCCGCTGGGCGCCGGTGTCACCCGGGTCATCACCGAACTGGGCATCCTGGCCCGCGCGGGCGTCGGCGAGGAGCTGCGGCTGGTCGCCGTCCACCCGGGCGTCACCGTCGAACAGGTACGGGCTGCCACGGGCTGGGACCTGGGGGTCGCCGACGCGGTCGGGACCGTACCACCGCCGACCGCGGCCGAACTGCGGCTGCTGCGCGAGGACGTGGACCCGGACCGCGTCTATCTTCGCTGAGACGGATCACCTGTCACATCCCGAGAGGACCGCAACCGCCATGCGTATCAGGATCGTCGGCGCCGGGGCCATGGGCCGCGGCATCGCCCAGTGGGCGGCGACCGCCGGACACACCGTCGAGCTGTGCGACGTACGCACGGAGGCGGTGACGGCCGCCGTGGACTTCGTACGGTCCATGCTCGAACGGGCCGTGCAGAAGGGCCGGATGTCCGCCGAGGACTGTACGGCCGCCCTGGAGCGGCTGGTTCCGCTGGACGACCCGTGGGCGCAGGGCCCGGACGTCGAGCTGGTCATCGAGGCCGTGCGGGAGGACCTCGGCACCAAGGCGGAGGTCTTCGGCCGGCTGGAGCAGGCGCTGCCCGCCTCGGCCGTCTTCGCGACCAACACCTCGTCCCTGTCGGTCACCCGGATCGCCGCGGCTCTGAAGGACCCGACGCGCCTGGCCGGGCTGCACTTCTTCAACCCGGTGCCGCTGATGAAGATCGTCGAGATCGTGCCGGGCGCGGCCACCCGCCCGGAGATCCCGCCGACCCTGACCGCGCTCGTCGAGGGCTGCGGACACCGGGCGGTGACGGTCGCCGACACCCCGGGTTTCCTCGTCAACCACGCCGGACGCGGCCTGGTGACCGAGGCCCTCGCGCTGCTGGAGGAGGCGGTCGCCGACCCGGCGGACATCGACCGGATCGCGCGTGACGTGCTCGGCCTGCGCATGGGCCCGTTCGAGCTGATGGACCTCACCGGTCTGGATGTGACGGCCGCGGTGATCGACTCGATCTGGGAGGGATTCCGGTACGCGGACCGGCTGCGCCCCTCCTATCTCACCCCGAACCGGGTGGCCGCCGGGCTGCACGGCCGCAAGACCGGACGCGGCTGGTTCGCGTACGGCCCCGAGGCGTCCTCCCCGGCCCCGGAACCGCTGGTCGCGGGCGACGCGGACCGGCCGGTGTTCGTCCACGCCGCCGCTGCGCGGGACGGGGACGCGGCCGCGCTGACCGCCGCGCTAACCGCCGCGGGCGCCGTCATCGAGACCGGCCCGGAGCCGTCCGCCGACGCTCTCGTGCTGGTACCGGTCTGGGGCACCACGGTGGCCTCCGCGGTCGCCGGGCACCGGCTGCCCGCCGGGCGCGCCTTCGGGGTGGATCCGCTGCCTCCGGCCGGTCGCCGCCGGGTGCTGGCCGTGACCCCGGCGGCGGACCCGGCCGCGGCGCGCGACGCCCGCGCGGTGCTGGCCAGGGCCGCGGACGGCGCTGGGCCGTACGCGGTCTCGGTGGTGCGGGACACGGCGGGTTCGGTCGCTCAGCGGCTGCTCGCCTCGATCGTGTCGGTCGGGGCTTCGATCGCGGAGCGCTCCCTCGCCGCCCCCGCCGATATCGATCTGGCCGTCACGGCCGGGCTCGGCCACCCCGTCGGCCCGCTGGCCTGGGGCGACCGGGTCGGCGCCGAACGGATGCTGGAGCTGCACCGGGCCCTGCACCGTACGACGGGCGACCCGCGCCACCGCCCCAGCCGCTGGGTCACCGAACGCGCCCAGCTCGGTCTCGCGCTGACGGACCCGGGGACATCGCCCGCCGACTGCACGGCCGCCGGGGCCGCGTCCTCGTGACGGCGGGGCGGGGCCCTGTCCGTTTCGTACAAGACCCGTGCCGCGGTCCCGCCTACGGTCGGAGCATGACTCCACGCATGGACGCGATCGGCATCATCACCGCGGATCTGGCCGCATCGCTCGCCTTCTACCGCCGGCTCGGTCTCGACATCCCCGCCGAAGCGGAATCCGCACCCCATGTCGAAGTGACGCTCCCCGGCGGGCAGCGCCTGCTGTGGCACACCGAGGACGTGATCCGCTCGTTCGACCCCGGATGGGCCGCGCCGAGCGGCGGGGAGCGCCTAGGTCTGGCCTTTGTCTGCGAGAGCCCGGCGGAGGTGGACGCGGTGTACGAGGAGCTGACCGGCGCCGGGTACCGGGGGCATCTGAAGCCGTGGGACGCGGTGTGGGGGCAGCGTTACGCGGTGGTTCTCGATCCGGACGGCTGCACGGTGTCGTTGTTCGCCGGGAACGGCTGAGTCCGGGTGTCCGACCGGCGGCCCGCCGTCACGAGGGCCTGAGGTAGGCGGTCAGGGTGGTCCCGGCCAGGTCGCGCATCTCCCGTGCGAGATGGGCCTGGTCGGTGCAGCCCGCCTCGACGGCCGCCTCGGCGTACGGCGTTCCGGAGCGGGCGAGGGCGAGCGCGCGCTGCAGCCGCAGGACCCGGGCGAGCGTCTTGGGACCGTAGCCGAAGGCCTTGAGCGAGCGTCGGTGCAATTGGCGGGCGCCCAGGCCGACCGTACGGGCGGTGTCCGCGACGGAGTGGCCGTCGCCGAGCCGTGCGGCAACAAACCGCATCACCGGGTCCGGCGGTGCGGTCCCGGCCGCCCGCCGCAGGGCGATGGCCTCCAACGCGGCTGCCGGGTCGGGGGCTTCGGCGAGGCGCTCGGTGAGTACGCGGACCAGCGCGCCAGGCCACAGGTCCGCGAGGTCGACCCGGCGGTCGCGCAGTTCGTGCGCCGGTACGCCGAGGAGCGCGGGGGCGGTGCCGGGCGCGAAGCGGATGCCGGTGCACTGCCCGCCGGTCCCGGCCGTGGGCGTCTCGGCATGGGTGTCGGGGCCCGCGACGAGCAGCCGTCCGCCGATCCAGAGCAGGTCCATGCAGCCGTCGGGCAGCACCGGATGAACGGATCCTTGCGGCACGCTCAAGGTCCACACGGTCGCACCGTCGAAGCGCGACGCCCACTCCTCGTACCTGTCGCCCATACCCCCACGCTAATCCCGGCGGCCGGCGGAATCAGCCTGCAGGCACCTTCAGCCCTCGGTCATCCGCCCTCAGCCGTCGGACGGGGGGTTCGGCTTGTCCGCGTCCTTGTCGCGGCTCGGCTGCAGCCGGGACTTCACATCGTCCGGCGGCAGGAACCGCGACCAGCGCTCCGGGAACTCGGACGGCATATAGGGACTCTCGCCGTCGTCATCATCATCGTCATCGTCATCGTCATCGTCATCGCCGTCGTCCCAGTCCCCCTCCCCGCCCTGGTTCCCCGCTTGCTTCCTCGCCACGAACTCGGCGGCCTGGGCCACCCGTACCCGGTCATTGGCCGCACGGGCAGCGGCCGTCGCCACCGAGGGCCACACCCGGTCGATGGCGGCGTTCACCGCGGCGCCCACCAGCACCGCGAACGCGGAGATACCGATCCACAGCAGCACGGCGATCGGGGCCGCCAACGAGCCGTAGATCGTGGGCCCCTCGACCGTACTGGTGAGGTAGATCCGCAGCAGGAAACTGCCGAGCACCCACATCGCGAGCGCCACCAGCGCCCCCGGCACGTCCTCGATCCAGGGCGAACGGACCGGTACGGACACGTGGTACAGCGTCGTCAGGAAGGCCACCGACAGCACGATCACCAGCGGCCAGTACAGGACGCTTATGACCTCGGTGCCCCACGGGATCAGCTCCACGACCCGGTCGGGTCCGACCACGAGCAGCGGCAGCACGACGGCGCCGAGCAGCAGCGCGACGACGTACAGCACGAAGGAGAGCAGCCGCGTCTTGACGATGCCGCGCTGACCGTCGAGGCCGTACATCACGGTGATCGTGTCGATGAAGACGTTCACCGCGCGGGAGCCGGACCACAGTGCGATCGCGAAGCCGATGGAGATGACATCGGGCCGCGCGCCGGTGGTGACGTCCGCGAGGAGCGGTTTGGCGAAGTCGTTGACGCCCCGCTGGCTGAGCACCGTCTGCGCGGCGTTGAGGATGTTGCGCTCGATGGAGGCGACCGTGGTGGTGTTGGTCCACTCGTCGACGTATCCGAGCAGTCCGATCAGGCCGAGGAGCAGCGGCGGCAGGGACAGCAGAGTGAAGAACGCCGCCTCCGCGGCGAGTCCGAGAATGCGGTACTCCATGCACGAGTTGACGGTGTCCTTGAGCAACTGCCAGGCCATCTTCCGCTTGGATACGTTGCGGTAGAGGACTCGGGCCCGGTGGAGCCGACCCGGTGGCCGCTCGGGTGTTTCATTTGCTGCCTGCACGTCCTTACCGTATCGGCATGGCAGCCACCACCCACACAGTGTCCAACCAGGTACCGCCGCTGGTCGGCTACGACGTCTTCGCCGCCGACCTCGCGCTTTCCGAAGCGGTGCGGCGTCACATGCCGCCCGAACTCCTCGCTGGGGCCCTGGGCGGTCTCGGCGAACTGGGCAGGGCCGCGGGCTCCGCCCAGGCGCAGGCGTGGGGGGTGCAGGCGAACGAGAATCCGCCGGTGCTGCGTTCCCACGACCGCTATGGGAACCGCATCGACGAGGTGGAGTTCCATCCGTCCTGGCACCGGCTGCTGGGTCATGCGGTCGGCGCGGGGCTGACCGACGCCTGGGGCGGGCCCGGTGGTCATGTGCGTCGGGCGGCCGGCTTCCTGGTGTGGACGCAGGCCGAGGCGGGGCACGGCTGCCCGCTGTCGATGACGCACGCCGCTGTGCCCGCGCTGCGGACCGATCCGGAGCTGGCCTCCGAGTGGGAGCCGCTGCTGACCTCGAAGGTGTACGAGCAGGGGCTGCGGCCCGCCGCGCAGAAGGCCGGGGTGCTCTTCGGGATGGGCATGACGGAGAAGCAGGGCGGCACGGACGTGCGGTCCAACACCACGCGGGCCGAGCCCCTGTCCGCGGAGGGTGAGTATCTGCTCACCGGGCACAAGTGGTTCTGTTCGGCCCCGATGTCCGACGGCTTCCTGGTGCTGGCGCAGGCGCCCGGCGGCCTGACGTGCTTTCTGCTGCCCCGGGTGCTGCCCGACGGCACGCGGAACATGTTCGCGATCCAGCGGCTGAAGGACAAACTGGGCAACCGTTCCAATGCGTCGAGCGAGGTCGAGTTCGACGGGACGTGGGCGCGCCGGGTCGGTGAGGAGGGGCGCGGGGTGCGCACCATCATCGAGATGGTGGCGGCGACCCGGCTGGACTGTGTGGTCGGTTCGGCGGCGCTCATGCGGCAGGCGGTGGCGCAGGCGATCCACCACTGCACGTACCGCAGCGCGTTCGGCGGGGTGCTCATCGAGAAGCCGCTGATGCGCAATGTGCTGGCCGATCTGGCGCTGGAGTCGGAGGCGGCGACGGTGCTGGCGCTGCGGCTGGCGGCTGCGTACGACGCCGATACGGAGGCGGAGCGGGCGTTCCTGCGGATCGCGGTGCCTACGGCGAAGTACTGGGTGACGAAGCGGTGCGCGCCGATGGTGGGCGAGGCGCTGGAGTGCCTGGGCGGCAACGGCTACGTCGAGGAGTCCGGGATGCCACGGCTGCTGCGCGAGGCGCCGCTCAACTCGATCTGGGAGGGCTCGGGGAACGTACAGGCGCTGGATGTGCTGCGGGCGCTGCAGCGCGAGCCGTCGGCGCTGAACGCGTTCCTCCAGGAGGTCGGCAGGGCGCGCGGCGCGGATCACCGGCTGGACGGGGCGATCAAGGCCATGCTGACCGAGCTGGCCGACCTGAACGGGATCGAGGCACGGGCCCGCCGGCTGGTCGAGCGGATGGCGCTGGTGCTGCAGGGTTCGCTGCTGGCGCGCTGGGCGCCGCCGGAGGTCGCCGACGCGTTCTGCGCGTCACGGCTGGGCGGGGACTGGGGCGCGGCGTTCGGGACGCTTCCGCACAGCCTCGATCTGGCCTCGGTCGTGGAACGGGCGCGGCCCGTCGATCGTTAGCCGGATAGGTCCGGCGGGGGACAGCGACGGAGGGTGGTGCTGCGCCGACACGGCACCACCCTCCATGCTGTGCACGCCGGACGACAGGGCACAGGCCCTGCCGTACGGTGTGTCGTCACTCTCGTACGGACCCGTACCTTCTCGCCAGAGTTGCAAAGGGTTGCAACCATTGTGCGGAGTATGCACTGTCGGATCCCTCGCGGCGGCAGGATGAGCCCGGGGGCTTTCGGACCGGCTCCGGCATCTGGGGGGAATGAGAGTGGAGACAAGCGCTGCCGAAGTGACACGGTCGGCTGTGCCGCAGTCCGTCCTGGCCCTGCGCATGATCCACCGGGCCAGGGAGGCGAGGCTCGTGGGCGAGCGTGCACCGGTTGCCCCGCGGGCGGAGATCGGTGCCTCGTGGGACCGGGTGCTCCGCAGCGGTGTCGACCCCGATCAGTCCACCGAGAGCGTGCTGCTGGAGATGGACGAGATCGAGCACCGTCGCCGCAGTTCGACGCTGGGCGAGATGATGCCGCTGCTGAGCGAGGGGCTGGTCTCGCTGGCGGATGCGGCCCAGCAGATCGTGGTGGTCACCGATGTGGACGGCCGGGTGCTGTGGCGCCAGGGCAATACGGGGGTGCTGCGCCGGGCGGACGGCATCTGTCTCGCGGAGGGCGCGGCCTGGGCGGAGGCGAGCACGGGGACGAACGCGATCGGTACGGCGCTCGTCTCGCGGACACCGGTCCAGGTCCATTCCTCGGAGCACTTCGTGCGCAGTCTGCACAACTGGACGTGTGCGGCGGCCCCGGTCCGTGATCCACGGGACAGCCGGCTGATCGGCATCGTCGACATCAGCGGTCCGGTGTCCACGTTCCATCCGACCTCGCTGGCCCTGGTCGGTTCGGTCGCCAGGCTGGCCGAGAGCGAGATCAGGAACCGGCATCTGCAGTCGGTCGACCGGCTGCGTTCGGTGGCGGCGCCGCTGCTGTGCCGGCTGGGCGGCCGGGCCCTGGCGGTGGACACCCATGGGTGGCTCGCCGCGGTGACCGGGATGCCGCCGGTCGACCGGCTGCCGCTGCCCAAGTCCTTGCAGCCGGGCCGGGTGTGGCTGCCGTCGCTCGGCATGTGCCAGGTCGAGCCGCTGCCCGGCGGCTGGCTGGTGCGGGTGACGGACGGGACGTCGGACGGACCGCCGCGGCGGGTGGTGCTGGACCTGAGCCGGCCGCGCGGTCTCACGGTCAATGTGGTGGGTGCGGTGGGCACCTGGACGCAGCGGCTCTCGCCGCGCCACGCGGAGCTGCTGTACGCCCTGGCGCTGCATCGCGAGGGGCGTACGGCATCCGAACTGGCCGAGGACATCTTCGGCGACGCGACCCGGACGGTGACGGTGCGCGCGGAGATCTCGCGGATGCGCCGCCATCTCGCGGAGGTGCTGGCGCACCGCCCGTACCGCTTCGGCGAGGGGGTCGAGGTGCAGGTGATCCACCCGGACCATCCGGCCGATCTGCTGCCGCGCTCGACGGCTCCGGTGGTGGTCAGGGCGCGCACGGACGCGTAGGGCCTTTCGTGCAGGGTTCCGCCGTCCGGGCCGTGGGACCGGCTTGGGTCCCGGCCGGGCGGCACGGTTCCCTGGCAGCCATGAGCAACCCCGCGCACACCGCCGCCGCCGAGGTGACCATCTGGTCCCTGGAACAGACCTCCCCCGACGATCTGCGCCCCGCCGCGGTCCCGGAGGGTGATGTGCGGATCGTGCGGTCCGAGGTGCCGCTGCCCGAGTTCAGCCGGTTTTTGTACACGGCGGTCGGCGGCGACATCCAGTGGACGGACCGGCTCACGATGACGTACGCGCAGTGGCAGGAGGCCCTGGACCGGCCCGGTGCGGAGACCTGGGTGGCGTACGAGAACGGCACCCCGGCCGGTTACATCGAGCTGGACCCGCAGGACGACGGCGTGGTCGAGATCATGTACTTCGGTCTGATACCGGCCTTCCGCGGGCGCCGGATCGGCGGCCATCTGCTTTCCACGGGCGTTGCCCGCGCCTGGGACCTGGCGGAACGCTGGCCGCTGGAGCGGACGCCGACGAAGCGGGTGTGGCTGCACACCTGCTCCAAGGACGGCCCGCACGCGATGGACAACTATCTGCGGCGCGGCTTCAGGCTCTTCGACACGAAGGTGGACCTGGAGCCCGAGGTGGCCACGCCGGGGCCGTGGCCGGGAGCGGCGCGGTAGCGCGCGGACGGCGACTCCCGGCGACAGGTGGGGCGATTGCGACCATTACGGACACCCCGGTTCGGGCGGGCCGGGTGACAGACACCACACCGTCTCATACTGCGGGACAGTCTCGTCCACATCATGGATAGTGGTGGACTGCTCCGAGACTCGCGTGACACGCTTCCGTCATGTCTGGAACTGGGATTGCCTTGGTGAGTCGACGCCACGTCGACCTCGGCCGCATGTCCAGCGCCATCTGTCCGGCGGGCTGAGAGTCCCAGCACCGCCGCGATCCCCTTTTCTCTGCAAACCCTGCGCACCGCCGCGCCTCAGCGCGAGTGTGCAGTTCAGAGCCGCCCTCCTGCAGTCCCGAAGGACGTACTGTCATGGCCGCTACCCCGGAACAGCCTGCGACCACCACGCCCCGCCGCAAGGCCGGACGCCACCGTGGCGAAGGCCAGTGGGCCGTGGGACACCACACTCCGCTCAACGGCAATGAGCAGTTCAAGAAGGACGACGACGGTCTCAATGTGCGGACACGCATCGAGACGATCTACTCCAAGCGCGGCTTCGACTCGATCGACCCCAACGACCTGCGCGGACGCATGCGCTGGTGGGGCCTGTACACCCAGCGCAAGCCCGGGATCGACGGCGGCAAGACCGCGATCCTGGAGCCGGAGGAGCTGGACGACAAGTACTTCATGCTGCGGGTCCGGATCGACGGCGGCCGGCTGACCACCGAGCAGCTCCGGGTGATCGGTGAGATCTCGCAGGAGTACGCGCGCGGCACCGCGGACCTCACCGACCGGCAGAACGTCCAGTACCACTGGATCCGGATCGAGGACGTACCGGCGATCTGGGAGAAGCTGGAGGCCGTCGGGCTCTCCACCACCGAGGCCTGCGGTGACACGCCCCGTGTGATCCTCGGCTCCCCGGTGGCCGGCATCGCGGAGAACGAGATCATCGACGGCTCGTGGGCCATCGACGAGATCCAGCGGCGGTTCATCGGCAACCCCGACTTCTCCAACCTGCCCCGCAAGTTCAAGTCCGCGGTCTCCGGCTCCCCGCAGCTCGATGTCGCGCACGAGATCAACGACATCGCGTTCGTCGGCGTGGACCACCCCGAGCACGGCCCCGGCTTCGACCTCTGGGTCGGCGGCGGACTCTCCACCAACCCCAAGCTGGGCGTGCGGCTCGGCGCCTGGGTGCCGCTGGAGGAGGTGCCCGACGTCTACGGCGGTGTCATCGGCGTCTTCCGCGACTACGGCTACCGTCGGCTGCGCACCCGTGCCCGGCTGAAGTTCCTGGTCGCCGACTGGGGCGCCGAGAAGTTCCGGCAGGTCCTGGAGGACGAGTACCTCCAGCGGAAGCTGGTCGACGGCCCGGCGCCCGAGCAGCCGCAGGGCACCTGGCGCGACCACCTCGGTGTGCACAAACAGAAGGACGGCCGCTTCTACGTCGGTTTCGCCCCGCGCGTCGGACGCGTGGACGGCGCGACCCTCACCAAGATCGCCGAGCTGGCCGACGCGCACGGCTCGGGCCGGCTCCGTACCACCGCCGAGCAGAAGATGATCGTGCTCGACGTCACCGAGGACCGGGTCGACTCCCTGATCGCGGGGCTGGAGGCACTCGATCTGCGCGTCACGCCCTCGCCGTTCCGGCGCGGCACGATGGCCTGCACCGGCATCGAGTTCTGCAAGCTCGCCATCGTCGAGACGAAGGCGCGCGGCGCCTCATTGATCGACGAACTGGAGCGGCGCATCCCGGAGTTCGACGAACCGATCACCATCAACATCAACGGCTGCCCCAACGCCTGCGCCCGTATCCAGGTCGCCGACATCGGCCTCAAGGGCCAGCTGATACTGGACAGCAACGGCGATCAGGTCGAGGGCTTCCAGGTGCACCTGGGCGGCGCGCTGGGCCTGGACGCCGGATTCGGGCGCAAGGTCCGTGGCCTGAAGGTCACTTCGGCCGAGCTGCCCGACTACATCGAGCGGGTCCTGGGGCGCTTCCAGGCGGAGCGCGAGGACGGCGAGCGGTTCGCCACCTGGGCGTCCCGCGCCTCCGAAGAGGCGCTGTCATGAGCGAGCGTGCCGCGCCGTTCCACTGCCCGTACTGCGGCGACGAGGACCTCAGGCCCAACGAGACCGGGCACGGCGCCTGGGAATGTGCCTCCTGCAACCGCGCGTTCCAGCTGAAGTTCCTGGGTCTGCTGACCCGGGGCCTTCGGCGCAACGACGGTGACGGGGACGGGATATGACGGACACTCTGCAGACCGATGACCTCAGAAGCCTGGCCGAGCGGGCGGGCCGGGAGCTGGAGGACGCCTCCCCGCTGGAGATCCTGAAGTGGGCCGCCGACACCTTCGGCAAGCGGTTCTGCGTCACCTCCTCGATGGAGGACGCGGTCGTCGCCCACCTCGCCTCGCGCGCCTTCCCGGGCGTCGACGTGGTCTTCCTCGACACCGGATACCACTTCGAGGAGACGATCGGGACCCGCGACGCGGTCGACGCCGTGATGGACGTCCACGTCATCACGCTGACCCCGCGGCAGTCCGTGGCCGAGCAGGACGCCGAGTACGGGCCGAAGCTGCACGACCGCGACCCCGACCTGTGCTGCAAGCTGCGCAAGGTCAAGCCCCTTGAGCAGGGCCTGACTTCGTACGCGGCCTGGGCGACCGGGCTGCGCCGCGACGAGTCCCCCACCCGGGCGAACACCCCGGTCGTCGGCTGGGACGAGAAGCGGCAGAAGGTGAAGATCTCACCGATCGCCCGCTGGACGCAGGACGACGTCGACGCGTACGTGGCGGAGCACGGCGTTCTCACCAACCCGCTGCTGATGGACGGTTACGCCTCCGTGGGCTGCGCGCCCTGCACCCGCCGGGTGCTGGAGGGCGAGGACGCGCGCGCCGGACGCTGGGCCGGCCGGGGCAAGACCGAGTGCGGGCTGCACGACTGATGACGACTGATCAGGAGAATTCGATGAGCGTGACGGAGACGGGAGCCACCATCTGGCTGACCGGTCTGCCGAGCGCCGGCAAGACCACCATCGCGTACGAACTCGCCGGGCGACTGCGCGGCGAGGGCCACCGCGTGGAGGTGCTCGACGGAGACGAGATCCGGGAGTTCCTCTCCGCGGGTCTCGGCTTCTCCCGCGAGGACCGCCACACCAACGTCCAGCGGATCGGCTTCGTCGCCGAGCTGCTGGCGGCCAACGGCGTGAAGGTGCTGGTCCCGGTCATCGCCCCGTACGCGGACAGCCGGGACGCGGTGCGGGGGCGGCACCAGGCCGAGGGCACCGCGTATCTGGAGGTGCATGTCGCGACTCCGGTCGAGGTGTGCTCCGTACGCGATGTGAAGGGCCTCTACGCCAAGCAGGCGGCCGGCGAGATCAGCGGGCTCACCGGGGTCGACGACCCCTACGAGGCGCCCGAGTCGCCCGATCTGCGCATCGAGTCGCACCGGCAGACCGTGCAGGAGTCCGCGGCGGAGCTGTACGCGCTGCTGAGCGAGAGGGGTGCAGCGTGACGACCGTCGCGACCGTGTCGGAGGGCACCGGCAATCCGTACGCACTCAGCCACCTGGACTCCCTGGAGTCCGAGGCCGTCCACATCTTCCGTGAGGTGGCGGGAGAGTTCGAGCGGCCGGTGATCCTGTTCTCCGGCGGCAAGGACTCCATCGTGATGCTGCATCTGGCGCTCAAGGCGTTCGCGCCCGCTCCGGTGCCGTTCACGCTGCTGCACGTGGACACCGGCCACAACTTCCCCGAGGTGCTGGAGTACCGCGACCGCACGGTCGCCCGGCACGGGCTGCGGCTGCATGTCGCCTCCGTACAGGAGTACATCGACGCCGGGAAGCTCCGCGAGCGCCCGGACGGCACCCGCAACCCGTTGCAGACCGTGCCGCTGACGGAGGCCATCCAGCAGCACCGCTTCGACGCCGTGTTCGGCGGCGGGCGCCGTGACGAGGAGAAGGCGCGCGCCAAGGAACGGGTCTTCTCACTGCGCGACGAGTTCTCCCAGTGGGACCCGCGCCGCCAGCGCCCCGAGCTGTGGCAGCTGTACAACGGCCGGCACGCCCCGGGCGAGCACGTACGGGTCTTCCCGATCTCCAACTGGACCGAGCTGGACGTCTGGCAGTACATCGCGCGCGAGGGCATCGAGCTTCCGGAGATCTACTTCGCCCACGACCGCGAGGTCTTCAACCGCTCCGGCATGTGGCTGACCGCCGGTGACTGGGGCGGCCCCAAGGAGGGCGAGCGGGTCGAGACCCGGCAGGTCCGCTACCGCACGGTCGGCGACATGTCGTGCACCGGCGCCGTCGACTCGGACGCGACGACGCTGGACGCCGTGATCACCGAGATCGCCGCCTCCCGGCTCACCGAGCGGGGCGCGACGCGTGCCGACGACAAGATGTCCGAGGCCGCGATGGAAGACCGTAAGCGCGAGGGGTACTTCTAAATGACCGTCATCAGCGAGCAGTTGTCGACGACCACCCTGCTGCGGTTCGCCACCGCGGGGTCCGTCGACGACGGCAAGTCCACCCTCGTGGGGCGTCTTCTGCACGACTCCAAGTCGGTTCTCACCGACCAGTTGGAGGCCGTCGAGCACGCCTCGCGCAGCCGGGGCCAGGAGGCGCCCGACCTGGCGCTGCTGACCGACGGTCTGCGGGCCGAGCGCGAGCAGGGCATCACCATCGATGTCGCGTACCGCTACTTCGCGACGCCGCGCCGCCGGTTCATCCTGGCCGACACCCCGGGGCATGTGCAGTACACCCGGAACATGGTGACGGGTGCCTCGACGGCCGAGCTGGCCGTCGTCCTGGTCGACGCCCGCAACGGCGTCGTCGAGCAGACCCGCCGCCATGCCGCGGTCGCCGCGCTGCTGCGGGTGCCGCATGCGGTCCTGGCCGTCAACAAGATGGACCTGGTCGACTACGCGGAGCCCGTGTTCGCCGCCATCGCCGAGGAGTTCACCGCGTACGCGGCCTCCCTCGGCGTCCCGGAGATCACGGCGATCCCGATCTCCGCGCTGGCCGGCGACAACGTCGTGGAGCCGTCCGCCCACATGGACTGGTACGGCGGTCCGACCGTGCTGGAGCACCTGGAGACGGTGCCGGTCAGCCATGACCTCACCGCCTGCCACGCTCGCTTCCCCGTCCAGTACGTCATCCGGCCGCAGACCGCCGAGCACCCCGACTACCGGGGCTACGCGGGGCAGATCGCGGCCGGTGCCTTCCGCGTCGGCGAGGCCGTCACCGTGCTGCCCTCGGGCCGTACGTCGACGGTCACCGCGATCGACGCGCTCGGCGACAGCGTGGACATCGCCTGGGCGCCGCAGTCCGTGACGATCCGGCTGGCCGACGACATCGACATCTCGCGCGGCGACCTGATCGCACCCACCGACGACGCACCGGCGGTGACCCAGGACGTCGAGGCGACCGTCTGCCATGTCGCCGACGAGCCGCTGACCGTCGGCCAGCGGGTGCTGCTCAAGCACACCACCCGCACGGTCAAGGCGATCGTCAAGGACATCCCCTCGCGCCTCACGCTGGACGACCTCTCCCAGCACCCGGCGCCCGGACGGCTCGTCGCCAACGACATCGGCCGGGTCGTCGTCCGTACCGCGGAGCCGCTCGCCCTCGACGCCTACGCGGACTCCCGGCGCACCGGCTCCTTCCTCCTGATCGACCCGGCGGACGGCACCACGCTGACGGCCGGCATGGCCGGTGCCTCGTTCGCCGCCGCGGCCGACCCCCAAGCCACAGCCACGGCCGCCGAAGACGCCGAATGGGACTTCTGATGAGTATCGACATCTACTCCACGTTCGCGAAGGAGGGCGGCCGCGTCGGCAGCGGCGCCCTCGGCAGCGGCCAGGGCGGGGTCGCGCGATGTGCGTGGTGACGTACGCGCACTGCCTGCGCGCCCGCTCGCACCAACCGCACCGCCCGCACAGCCAGTTCAGACGAAGACCTGCTGACTTCCCGGCCGCCTCCCCGTAGATCCGAGGGACGCGATCACCGGGCCAACGAGAGGAAAGCCTCCCGTGCCTGCCCCCCGTACCACGCTGCGCCGCAGCCTCGCCGCCGCCGCACTGCCGCTGCTCGCCGTCGCGCTCACCGCCTGCGGCTACGGCTCCGAGGCGAAGGACGACGACACCAAGAAGTCGGACGTCGCCGCCGACGCGAAGAAGCTCTCCACGGACACCGTGCGGATCGGCTACTTCCCCAACCTCACGCACGCCACCGCGCTGGTCGGTGACCAGGAGGGGCTGTTCCAGAAGGAACTCGGCGGCACCCAGCTCAAGACCTCGCAGTTCAACGCGGGCCCGTCCGAGATCGAGGCGCTCAACGCCGACTCGATCGACATCGGCTTCATCGGCCCGTCGCCCTCCATCAACGGCTTCACCAAGTCCAAGGGCAAAAGCCTGCGGATCATAGCCGGTTCGGCCTCCGGCGGTGTGAAGCTGGTCGTCAACCCGAAGAAGATCAAGACCCTGGACGACCTCAAGGGCAAGAAGATCGCCACCCCTCAGCTCGGCAACACCCAGGACGTGGCGTTCCTCAACTGGATCTCCGAGAAGGGCTGGAAGGTCGACGCCCAGAGCGGCAAGGGCGACGTCTCCGTGGTCCGTACGGACAACAAGGTGACCCCGGACGCCTACAAGTCCGGTTCCATCGACGGCGCCTGGGTCCCCGAGCCCACCGCGTCCAAGCTGGTCGCCGAGGGCGCCAAGGAGCTGCTCGACGAGTCGACGCTGTGGCCGGACAACAAGTTCGTGATCACGAACATCATCGTGTCGCAGAAGTTCCTCAGCGAGCACCCGGACGTCGTCGAGGCGGTGCTGCGCGGCTCGGTGAAGACCAACGAGTGGATCAACGCCAACCCCGACAAGGCGAAGGCCTCCGCCAACGCCGCGCTGGAGAAGCTGACCGGCAAGCCGCTGCCGGCCGACATCCTCGACCCGGCGTGGAAGTCGATCCAGATCACCGACGACCCGCTGGCCGCCACGCTCGACGCGCAGGCCGAGCACGCGGTGAAGGCCGGCCTGCTGGAGAAGCCGGACCTGACCGGCATCTACGACCTGAAGCCGCTGAACAAGGTCCTGAAGGTCGCGGGCAAGCCCAAGGTCGCCGACGCCGGTCTCGGCGTCAAGTAAGCCGCCCGAACCCGAACCCAGGATTCCCAGGAGGTGACGACCATGGCGACCACCCTCACCAAGGCCGAGGACCGTACAGCGGTCGGGCACGCCGCCCGTATCGCGCATGTCTCCAAGTCCTTCGGCGGACCGCAGGGGCAGCAGCTCGTCCTGGACGACATCACGCTCGATGTCGCGCCGGGCGAGTTCGTCACCCTCCTAGGTGCCTCCGGGTGCGGTAAGTCGACGCTGCTCAATCTGGTGGCCGGACTCGACCGCCCGACCGCGGGGTCCATCGAGACCCCCGGCGGGCGGCCGGCCCTGATGTTCCAGGAACACGCCCTGTTCCCGTGGCTGACCGCGGGCAAGAACATCGAACTCGCGCTGCGGCTGCGCGGCGTGGCCAAGTCGGAGCGCCGCGCGGAAGCGGAGCGGCTGCTCGAACTCGTACGGCTGGGCGGGGCGTACGGGAAGCGTGTGCATGAACTCTCGGGCGGTATGCGGCAGCGGGTGGCACTGGCCCGGGCGCTCGCCCAGGACAGTCAGCTGCTGCTGATGGACGAGCCGTTCGCCGCGCTCGACGCCATCACCCGGGACGTGCTGCACGATGAGCTGACCCGGATCTGGCGCGAGACGAACGTCTCGGTCCTCTTCGTCACCCACAATGTGCGCGAGGCGGTGCGGCTCGCCGAGCGGGTCGTCCTGCTGTCGTCGCGCCCCGGCCGGATCGCCCGTGAGTGGACCGTGGACATCGAGCAGCCGCGCCGTATCGAGGACACCGCGGTCGCGGAGCTGTCCGTCGAGATCACCGAACAACTGCGTGGGGAGATCCGCCGTCATGGCCAGCACTGACACGAAGCCCGACGATCTGGCCGGTCTGGAGGCCGGGCTCGACGCGCTGGACGCCGTGCAGGTGCGCCGGACCCCGGTGCGCGAGGTGCTGCTGAGCAAGGTGCTGCCGCCGCTGCTCGCGGTGGCGCTGGTGATCGTCGTCTGGCAAATGCTCGTCGAGGCCCAGGTCACCGACGACTACAAGCTGCCGTCACCCTCAGCCGTGTGGGACAGCGCGTCCCAGATGTGGGCGCAGGGGACCTTGCTCGACGTCATCTGGACCAGCATCTCGCGCGGGCTGCTCGGCTTCCTGCTGTCGGTGGCCATCGGTACGCCACTGGGCCTGCTGGTCGCCCGGGTGAAGGTCGTACGGGCCGCGATCGGCCCGATCCTGTCCGGACTGCAGTCACTGCCGTCGGTCGCCTGGGTGGCGCCGGCCGTGATCTGGCTCGGGCTGAACGACAAGATGATGTACGCCGTGATCCTGCTGGGTGCGGTCCCCTCGGTCGCCAACGGTCTCGTCTCCGGCGTCGACCAGGTGCCGCCGCTGTTCCTCAGGGCGGGCCGTACGCTCGGCGCGACCGGGCTGCGCGGGACCTGGCACATCGTGCTGCCGGCCGCGCTGCCCGGCTACCTGGCCGGTCTCAAGCAGGGCTGGGCGTTCTCCTGGCGCTCGCTGATGGCCGCCGAGATCATCGCGTCCTCCCCCGATCTCGGCCTGGGGCTCGGCCAGTTGCTGGAGAACGGCCGCAACAACGCGGACATGCCCGGCATCTTCCTCGCCATCATCCTGATCCTGTTCGTCGGCATCGCGATCGACCTGCTGATCTTCAGTCCGCTGGAGCGGTGGGTGCTGCGCAGCCGCGGTCTCCTCGTCAAGAACTGAGCCACGCCATGTCCGCCCCGGTCCTCCTCGTCATCGCCCACGGCAGCCGCGATCCGCGGCACGCGGCGACAGTGCACGCGCTCACCGCGCGGGTGCGGTCGCTGCGGCCGGGGCTGCGCGTGGAGACCGGTTTCCTGGACTTCAACGCGCCGTCGGTGTCTCGGGTGCTGGAACGGCTCACGGCACAGGGCGCCGAGGACGTCATCGCTCTGCCGCTGCTGCTCACCCGGGCCTTCCACGCCAAGTCCGACATCCCCACGGTGCTGCACGAGGCCCGGACCCGGCTGCCCCGGCTGCGCATCCGGCAGGCGGAGGTGCTCGGCCCCTCGCCCCTGCTGAACTCGGCGCTGGAGCGGCGGCTGTACGAAGCCGGGGTCCGTCCCGGCGACCGCGGCTCGACCGGGCTCGTCCTGGCCTCGGCGGGCTCCACAGACCCGGAGGCGATCGCAGTGATCGCTGAAATCGCGCGGGAGCTGCGGCACACCGGTTGGTGCGCCGTGCGGCCTGCGTTCGCCTCCGCCGCATCTCCCGCGGGGTTCCCCCGCACCGAGGACGCCGTACGGGCCCTGCGCGCCGAGGGTGTACGGCGGGTGGCGGTGGCCCCCTATGTCATCGCACCCGGCCGGCTCCCGGACCGTATCGCCGCGGGAGCGGCCGGGGCGGACGTGCTGGCCGATGTCCTGGGCGCGTCACCGGAGTTGGCGCGGCTGCTGCTGGCCCGGTACGACGAGGCCGGTGTCCCGCTCGCACGGCCGGCCTCGCTCAGCGCGTGACCCGCTCCCCCTTCCTCCCCGTCAGCCGACGTCCAGGCTGCCCGTGCGGGTCCGCTTGAGTTCGAAGAGGTCCGGGTGCCCGGCGAGTACCCGGAAGCTGTCGAAGATCCGTGCCGCCTCCTCGCCGCGCGGTACGGCCCGCAGGACCGGCCCGAACCAGACCGAGCCGTCGACATGGATCGTCGGCGTACCGACGTAGGCCTTCGCCTCCGGATCCTTTCCTGCGTCGTGGCTGAGCCGCAGTGCCTCGTCGTGCGTCTCCGTGTGGGCGGCGTCGGCCAGCGCGGCGGGCAGTGCGAGTTCCGCGAGGGACTGGGCGATGACCTGGTCGAAGTCCTCGTTCTTCTGCCGGTGGATGCGGGTGCCCATCGCGGTGTAGAGATCGCGGAGCACACCGTCGCCGTGGCCGGCCGCCGCGGCGACCGCGACCCGTACCGGGCCGATCGACTTGTCGACCAGTTCCCGGTACCAGTCGGGGAGTTCGTTGCCGATGTTGTGCAGGTAGAGGCTCATGACGTGGAAACGGAGATCGATGTCGCGCTGCTGTTCCACCTCCAGCATCCAGCGGGAGGTGATCCAGGCGAACGGGCAGGCCGGGTCGAAGTAGAAGTCGACGACGGTCCTGTCCGTGCCCGGGGTGCGGTGAGTGGTCATTCGAAGAGCCTAGCCAGGTATTGGTATACGGGCCCGGGCCATTCATCACCCGGTCGGCTGGGCCACTTTCAGGCCCCGGTCCAGTGCGGGTCGCGCCCGCTGCGGGCCAGCGCCCGTTCGAACACCGACGCGGAAGCGGGGACCGTCACCTCGTCGGCGAAACCCTTGTACTGCCGGTAGAGCGCGGCGGTGCGGTCGATGACTTCGAGAACGTAGGCGGCCGCCGCGTCGGAGAGCTGAAGCTCCTGTCCGACGGCGCGGGCCACGTCCCAGGTGTGCAGGACGGTCTCCTCGATGAGCATCGCGGCGATCTCGGAGGCCGGGGAGGTCGAGCCCCCGAGGTCGATCTCGCCCTCCCAGACCGCCGGGTCCGACCAGGCGGCGACGGCGCGGTCCAGTTGTGCCGCGTAACTCTGCGCCCAGTCGGCGTCGGCGGTGAAGTCACGGGTGGTGAGCTCGTCGGGGAGGTCCTTGCGCAGGGCGCGGTGTTCCAGGCCGTGGGAGGTGTAGAGCACCCAGTGGTTGATGAGCCCGCGCAGGTCCCACTCGCCGCAGGGCGTGGTGGCCGTGTCGAGCTGTCCGTTGCTGATGGAGCGGGCGATACGGGCCGCCTCTGCGGCGCATTCGGTCATGTGAGCGTGCTCGTTCTTCATGCGCCCCACGCTAGGGCGGGCCGCCGCGGCCGGTATTGAAAAAAGGCGACGGCGGCCGGATCCGCTTCTTCAGGAGACGGCGTCGACGAGAGCGAGGAGTTCGGACACGGACATCGAGCCGGGCTGCCTGCGCTCGCGGGCGAAGGTGTCCGCGGTGCGCTGCAGCACGTCGTTGACGGGTGTGGGCACGTCGTGCAGACGGCCGAGGAGCACGATCTCGCCGTTGAGGTAGTCGGCCTCGATCGTGCCCGTGCCCCGGCTGAGGCTCTGCCAGGACGAACCGCCGCCGCGCGGGGAGCCGTCGAAGGGCTCGAAGCGGATCCTGCCGGCCCGTACCGCGGCCTGTTCCTCCTGGCCGACCGGATCGATCCCGGCGGCCGCGAGCACGGCCCTGCCCTCGGCGAGTGCCCGCTTGAACAGGGCGGATGCGTCCTGTTCGGTGAGCGGCCCGGTGACGGCCTCGATCGCGTTGGCGAGGTTGGCGAGCAGCTTGCCGTACTTCCAGCGCATCACGTCCGGCACGACCGGGGCGAGCATCTTCGACTTCTCCAGGTCGGCGGCGATCCGCCGGGCCGTGTCGTCGGTCCCGGTGGGGTAACGGCCCAGGTGCAGGATGCCGGTCAGGGGTGTTCCGGCGGCGGAGACCTCGCCGGGTTCGACGAAGGTGGCGGGCAGCCAGACGCACATGCCGGAAGCGGCGCAGTGCGAGGCGTTCGCTCTCCACCCCGTTCTGCGCGCAGACCAGCGGCAGCCGCTCCCCCGCCGTGGAGCCGCCCCGGACGGGCCGGACGCTCCAGGTGTCGAGGGCGGCCGTGCTGTCCTGCGTCTTCACCGCGAGCACGAGGACGTCGTCCGCTGTCAGGTCCAGTGCTTCGGGGCCGTCGACGACGGGGAGCAGATGGGTGCGGGGCCCGTCGGGTGTGACGAGCCGCAGCCCGCCGGTGCGCAGCGCCTCGTACTGCGCACCGCGTGCGACGAGTACGACGTCGTGGCCGGCCTCGGACAGCCGTCCCCCGATGGCGCAGCCGACGGCGCCCGCCCCGACGATGATGTAGCGCATCCCGACTCCCGTTCCGCGGCCTCACAGCTGAGAACACCGGTCACCGCAGGGCCGGCAACACCTCAGCATAGGACGCGGGGTTGTGGCGCCGATTGCCACTAGTGTTCCCGTCATGTCTGACACGTCACACCCCGCCTCCGAGGTGTTCCTGCTCGGTGGCGAGCTGCCCGTACGCCGTCTCGGTTACGGCACCGCCCAGCTGACCGGCCCCGGATACTGGGGGCCGCGCGGGGAGCGGCGGGATGCCGTGGCCGTGCTGCGGGCGGCCGTCGAGCGGGGTGTCACACTCATCGACACCGCCGACAACTACGGTCCCGGGCTGGCCGAGGAGCTGGTCGCCGAGGCGCTCCACCCGTATCGCGAGGATCTGGTGATCGCGACCAAGGGCGGTGTGGTGCGCACCGGCGACAGCGCCTGGCACATCGCGGGCCGTCCCGAGCAGCTGCGGGCGATGTGCGAGGCCAGTCTGCGGCGGCTGCGCACGGACCGGATCGGCCTCTATCAGCTGCACCGGCTGGACCCGCAGGTGCCCATGGCCGACCAGCTGGGCACTTTGGATGAGCTGAGGCAGGAGGGCAAAATCCGGTACATCGGTCTGGACACGCTCACCGCCGACCAGCTGGAGCAGGCTCTCTGCCTGACCGGGATCGCCTCGGTGCAGAACCGGTTCAATCTCCTCGACCGTGCGTCGGACGCGGTGCTGAAGGTGTGCGAGGCCCACGGCCTGGCCTTTCTGCCCTGGTTCCCGCTGGCCAACGGCGCGCTGACCGGTGAGGCAGCCGCGGCACTCGACGGTGTCGCCGATCGGCACGGTGCCACCCGAGGGCAGATCGCCCTCGCGTGGCTGCTGCACCGCTCCCCCGTGCTGTGCCCGACTCCGGGCACCGGTTCGCCCGTCCATCTGGCGGAGAACCTCGGGGCGCGACGGATCCGGCTGTCCGCCGAGGACATGAGCCGCCTGGAGGCGCTCGGGTCCTAGTCCTGCCCGGGACCGCTGTCGGCGGCCATGGCGAACGGTGTGGCCTGGTGGAAGTAGAGCACCCAGCCCGTGTCGGTCAGCCGCCACAGCGAGCTGCGGTGGGCGAGGTGTCCCTTGGTCTCGGTGTCGTAGGTGAGGTGGACGAATTCGTCGTCCAGCTGCTCTCCGCACATCCGGGACGCGGTGAGCGGGCCGGGGCGCGGGGCGTCCTCGGCGGTGAGCGAGGCGATCATCGTGTCGCGGTTCCAGACGCGGCCTGCGGAGTCGATCTCGCGGTAGTCGGGGTGCAGCACCTGGGTGAGGAGTTCGGCGGAGGCGCGTACCAGCGGGTCCAGGAGGCGGAGCTCGCCCTCCATGGCCGCGGCCACACCGGGGGAAGGTTCGGTCATGTGCGGGCTCCGTCATGTGCGGTCATCTCCACCAGCCTGACCACGGTGTTCCAGTTGCGGGTGGTGGCGGTGACGCCCTTGGTGAGGGCCGGCCGGGACAGGGCGTCGGCGAGTCTGGAGCGGCCCAGTCCGTCGGGGGCGTAGAGGTAGAGCGCGCGATCCCCGAGCCGGAACTCCTCGGGGAGGAAGTCCGCCGGGTCGACCGGGGCGAAGCGTGCGGCGTCGACTGGCTGCCCGTAGTAGGTGATGTGCAGCTGCCTGCCTTCGAGTTCGGCGGCGGGGAACGGGCAGGCCGCGGCAACTGCAGCGAGGTAGGCGCCGTCCCGGACCAGGCAGGGGACCGCGAAGCCGAACCGGTTCTCGATGGCCCGCTCCAGCTCGGCGGCGAGTGCGTTCTCGTCCTCCGATGTGCTGCTGAAGACGGCGTTGCCGCTCTGCAGATGGGTGCGGACGTCCTGGTGACCCAGTTCGGTGAGCAGTGTGCGCAGTTCGGCCATCGGAACCTTCTTGTGGCCGCTCACATTGATCCCGCGCAACAGCGCCGCGTACATCGTCATGGGCACACCATAGGACGATCCCCCCACGCAGTGCGGCCGCCGCGCCCCGTGGGGGAGGGCACGGCGGCCGCCGTTCAGGTTGCGCCGGGCGTCCGCTGCCCGGTCACGGCTGCGTGGGCCGGTTACTCAACGACCTTCAGCAGCTTGTTGGGCGTGCCCTCGGTCGCGTCGGAGATCGCGTCGGGGGTGGCCCCGTCGGTCAGCGCCGTGGCGACCTCCGCCGGGGTGGCGTCCGGGTGTCCGGCGAGGTAGACGGCGGCGGCGCCGACGACGTGCGGGGTCGCCATGGACGTACCGGAGATGGTGTTGGACCCGTCGTCGCTGTCGTTCCAGGACGAGGTGATGTCCGATCCGGGGGCGTAGATGTCCACGACCGAGCCGTAGTTGGAGAACGACGACTGCTCGTCGTCCACCGTGGACGAGGCGACCGTGATGGCCTCCGGGACGCGGGCCGGGGAGTTCTCGCTCGCGTCGGTGGACTCGTTTCCGGCGGCCACCGCGAAGGTGACTCCGGAGGCGATGGCCTTCTGGACCGCGGAGTCGAGCGCCTCGTCCGCACCGCCGCCGAGGCTCATGTTGGCGACCGAGGGGCCCTCGTGATGGGCTGTGACCCAGTCGATGCCCGCGACGACCTGCTCGGTGGTGCCGGATCCGGAGTCGTCCAGGACGCGGACGGCGACGATCTTCGCCTTCTTGGCGACCCCGTAGGTCGCACCGGCGATCGTGCCCGCCACGTGGGTGCCGTGGCCGTTGCCGTCGTCGGCGCTGTCGTCGTTGTCGATGGCGTCGTAGCCGGAGGTGGCCCGGCCCTCGAACTCGTTGTGCGTGGTACGGACACCGGTGTCGATGACGTACGCGGTGACGCCCTCGCCCGCGCTGTCCGGGTAGGTGTACGCGTTGTCGCCGGCCGTCTCGGTCTGGTCGATCCGGTCCAGCCCCCAGGACGGCGGGTTGTCCTGGGTGGCGTCGATGTGGAATTTCTTGTTCTGGACGACCTTGGCGACGGACGGGTCGGCCGCCAGGCGCTTGGCCTCGGCCAGTGAAAGGCCGCTGGCGGAGAAGCCGTTGACGGCGGAGCTGTAGTTCCGCTTGAGCTTGCCGCCGTACTCCTCGGCGAGCTTCGCCTTGTCGGCCTTCTGGTCCAGCATCACGATGTAGCTGCCCGAGACCGCGGTCGCCGCGTCCGCGCCGTAGACGGTGCCCGTCGCGGGGGCGGGTGCGGCTCCGGCGAGGGAGGTGCCCAGCAGGGTGACTCCGGCCGTCGCGGCGACTGCGGATATCGCCGCGGTCAGCTTGATCCGACGTGCGCGCTTGTGAACTGCCATGAAGAGGGGTCTCCTCGTCATTCTTTGTGGGGGGATTGACCCCCGGCCGGAAAATCTCCGGGGGTTGGCTCGAAACCCTCGCCGATTGACGCGCTCAGATCAAGGCCTTCATGCGGCTGTGACTTACTCAACAAGGTTTCGTAATAAGAAACCGGCCAGCCGCACCCAAGTCGGGCAGAGGCACCGCAACCTCCTTCACGCGTACGGGGCTTGCCGCTCCCGCAACGGCGGCCCGCACACTTCGCACGAGGGAACGCGGAGCCGGCGATCGCGCTCGGGCGGACGAGGAGACGGCCTGATTCCGCCCCCTCCTGTCAGCCGGGAAGTTCGGCCTCGATGAGGTCGGCCGCCTGCCTCATGCCGCCCTCCCCCGCCATCCGTTCCCGCACGGCCGCGGCCCTCTTCGCCACCTGGGGGTCACTCACCAGGCCGAGCACGGCGGCCCGCAGCGAGTCGGGCGTCACGTCCGCCATCGGGAGGTGGCGGGCGACACCGAGCGCCTGGAGCATGTCGGCGTTGCCGAACTGATCCACGGCCTGCGGCACGGCGACCATCGGGGTGGCGGTGGCGAGCCCCTCCTGACTGCCCCCGGCGCCCGCATGGGTGATGAAGGCGTCCGCCTGTTTCAGCACGGAGAGCTGCGGCACCCAGGAGTGCACCTCCACATTGGCCGGTACGTCGCCGAGTTCGGCGGCGTCGACCCAGGCGCCGATCTGGAGCACGACATGCCAGCCGGGCAGACCGCCGAAGGCGGTGACGCAGTCGCGGTAGAACCCCGGCTGGTCGGTGAAGGTCGAGCCGAGCGAAACCAGCAGCACCTTCTCCGCGCCCTCGGGGCGCTGCCACTCCCCCTGGTCGGCGCGGTCGCCCTGACACGCGCCCACGAAGGTGTGGACCGTTCTGTCGACGCGTTCGGCGTTCGGCTGGAGGACCTCGGGGATCAGGACGACGGACCGCGGCGGCCGGCCGACGAACGGGTCCGGGTGCCGGTCGATCCCGTTCTCGCTGAGCCAGTCCTGGAAACGCCGGTAGTAGGCCCGCCCGCGCTCGGACCGTTTCAGCTCGGCCGTCATCGGCTCGCCGACCTCCTCCTCGTATCCGTCCCAGGCGACCAGGTTGGGCGAGAGGGAGACGGCGGGCACGCCCCAGCGATGGGCGAGGACCCGTGCCGGGTAGGAGGTGATGTCGTGCAGGACGAGGTCGGGTTCGTCCCCCTCGAAGGCCTTGATGAGCTGGGGCAGGGCCTGGACGGCGTCGTCGAGGAAGGGTTCGAGGTTGTCGATCAGTTCGGTGCCCCAGGCGTCCGGGGCCTCCTCGGTCGGCAGCACCGAGGTGTAGAGCACCGGCCGTGCGCCGGTGGCGGCGACCTTCTCGGCGAAGGAGGCCGGGATGGCGTAACTGACGCGGTGCCCACGGGCGACGAGCTCCCGGATGATTTCCAGGCTCGGGTTCACGTGCCCGTGGGCGGCGATGGAGAACATGGCGACATGGGCGCGCTCGGTATTCGTCATGCCCCGACCGTAGGCGAGACGAGACGTCTCGTCCATATGGTTTTCCGGGTGCCTCAGCGCTGATAGCGGGCCAGCACCCGGTTCCCGTCGTCGACCAGACGCTTCCTCAGCTCCCCCTCGCCGATGGCCCCGCTGTAGTACTCCTGGAGGGCGGGTGTGGCGACCTTGTCCTTCCATTCCGGGTAGCCGCGGACCGACTGGGCGGGCGCCGGGCGGAGCTCCTTCGCCACGGCGACACCGGTCGACCAGCCGTCCTTGTCGGTGTGCAGGGCCGGGTCCGCGAGGGCGGCGGTGCCGGTCGGGAGCATCCAGTCACCCTTGGCCAGGCGCACCATGTTCTGCGGCCGGAGCAGGAAGTCGATGAACTGCGCGGCCTCCTTCTTGTGCGGGCTGGCCTCCGATACCGAGAGGGTCTGCGGGCTCACGCCCTGGGCCAGGCCCCCGCTTCCGACGGGAGCGGGCAGGACCGTCCACTCGAAGCCCTCGGGAGCCTGCTCGACGACCTGCTGACGGTAGGAGAAGCCGAGCGGGACCATCGCGTACTTGCCGCCGAAGAATCCGGGGAGCGTGTCGGAGCCGCCCATGCCCAGCGCGGTGCGGGCCGCGCTGTGGTCGGTGTTGACCTGGTCGTGAATGGTGCCGGGGACGATCCGGTCGCCCGCCTCCGCCCGGATGGTCACCTTGCCGTCGGCTCCGGGGTGGAAGAGCCGGCCGCCTGCGGAGAGTCCGAGGTTGAGGGTGACGGATACGGGCTCCTTGAGCGGCCAGGCCACGCCGTATCTCCCCTTGCCCGTCAGCTCCTTGGTCACCTGCCGGAACTCGGTCCAGCTCCAGGGACTGCCGGGAGTCGGGATACGGACCCCCGACTCCTTGAGGATTTCGGTGTTGGCTATCAGGACGCGGGGCTCCTGGAGGAACGGCACTCCGTAGACGCCGTCGCCGAAGGTCGTCGTCCGCCAGCTCTGCTGCGGGATGTCGGCGGTCAGCCGGCCGGGCAGCAGAGTGCGCAGATCGGCGAGGTAGCCGCCGTACGCGAAGTCGGCGAGGTCGTCGGAGGCGTCATGGATGACGTCCGGCGCCTCGTCGCCCTCGAAGGAGGTGAGCAGCTGGTCGTGGACGGTGTCCCAGCTGCCCTGTACGTAGTTGACGTGGATGTCGGGGTGGGTCTCGTTCCACTCCTTCACCAGCTGCTTGTTGGCGTCGACGGACTCCTTCTGCCAGGCCAGCGACTGGAAGTCGATCTCGATCCGCCCGTTGCCGTCCCTGCCGTCGCCCGTGCCCGCGCAGCCGGTGAGCAGCAGGGCCAGCGCGGTGGCCACGGCGGCGGCCGCCGTCCGTACGGGTGCGCGCATCAGCTCTTCACCGCCCCGGCCAGCATGGAGCCCGTGATCCGCCGCTGGATGATCGCGAAGACGACGAGCGAGGGAAGGGTCGCGAGGAACGCGGCGGCGGCGAGCGGTCCGAGGTCGGCCGCGCCCTCCGCGCCGATGAAGTGGGTCAGTACGACCGGCAAGGTCTGCTTCTCCGGTGTCTTGAGCAGGACGAGCGCGAAGAAGAACTCGTTCCATGCGGTGATGAACGCGAAGAGCGCGGTGGCGACGATGCCCGGGGCCAGCAGCGGGGCGGTGACCGAGACGAGCGTCCGCAGCCTGCCCGCGCCGTCGACCGAGGCGGCCTCTTCGAGCTCGGTGGGCACGGCTCGTACGTATCCCACCAGCATCCACAGCGCGAAGGGCAGCGCCCAGACGACGTACACCATGATCAGCCCCCACAGGGTGTTGATCAGATGGAGGTGCTTCAGGATCAGGAAGAGCGGAATGATCAGCAGCACGAACGGGAACGCCTGGCTGACCACGACCCATCCGGAGGTGGCCGCGGAGAGCCTGGAGCGGTGGCGGGCCATGACGTAGGCCATGGGCGTGGCGATGAGGACCGCGACGACGGCGGCGCAGAGCGCGGCGATCAGCGAGTTGGCGGCGGCCTGCGGCAGTGGTTGTTCGTCGAACGCCTTGCGGAAGTTGTCCAGCGTCGGATGCTCGGGGATCCAGGTCGGGTGCAGGGAGCCCAGTTCGCGCGCCGGTTTGAAGGCGGTGGAGATCAGCCACAGGAACGGGAACGCCAGGAAGACCAGATAGCCGAGCAGGGCGGCGTACTGTCCGGCGCGTGCGGATCTGCTGGTACGCAGGCTCATCGGTCCTCGCCTCCCCTGAGCCGGCCGACGAGGTACACCGCGAGGATCACCGAGATCACCGCGACCATCACACAGCCCATCGCCGCGGCGTAGCCGAACTGTCCGTAGCGGAAGGCCTCTTCGTACGCGAAGAGCATCGGCAGCCGGGTGCGGCCACCGGGTCCGCCGTTGGTCAGTACGTAGACCAGGGCGAAGGAGTTGAAATTCCAGATGAAGTTGAGCGCGGTGATGGAGAGCGCGACCGGTCTGAGCACGGGCCAGGTGACGGTACGGAACCGGCGCCAGGCTCCCGCTCCGTCCAGGGCGGCCGCCTCGTGGAGTTCGTGCGGGGTGTTCTGCAGTCCGGCCAGGAGGGCGACGGTGGTCTGGGGCATGCCGGCCCAGACGCCCACGACGATCACGGCGGGCAGGGCGGTGGCGAGTCCGGTGAGCCAGTCCCGGCCGTCACCGAGGCCGAGATCACGGATGGTCTCGTTGAGAATGCCCGCGTCCGGGTTGTAGACGAGCCGCCACATGATGCCGACGACGACCTCGGGCATCGCCCACGGAATGATCGCCAGCGCCCTCGCCAGCCAGCGCATCCGCAGATTCTGGTTGAGCAGCAGGGCGAGGCCGAGCGCCAGTACGAACTGAGGGACGCTCACGCCGACCGCCCACAGCAGACCGATCCGGAACGAGTCCCAGAAGAGGGCGTCGTGCAGCAGATCCTGGAAATTCAGCCCGCCGACCCACTGGGTGGAGCGGGTGCGGCCGGACTGGGCATCGGTGAAGGCCAGAGCGATGCCGTAGAGGAGCGGGCCGACGCTCAGGATCAGGATCGGGATCAGCGCGGGCAGTACCAGGAACCAGGCACCGGCGTTCCGGTCGACGGACCGGGACCGCTTGTCGTGCGGGCTGCCGGGCGGACCGTGCCTCCCGGATCGTACCGTTGCACTCGTCAATGTCATGAATTCGCCCCCTTGCGTCATTCAATCGGTTTGATCCCGTTTCGGCCGCTCAGGTAGCCCTCGTCATCGTGCTGACGGGCCGTCGGTTCGTCAACCCGGCCTGCACAGATGCGAAAATCGCAGCCATGAACGAGATGCGTGCGCGTGAGGTGCTGACCGCCGCCGGACTGTCCGGCGGTGCGGAGCTGCTCGCGCTGGGTGAGAACGCGGTGTTCGCCGTGGACGACCTGGTGGTCAAGGTCGGCCGGGACGCCGTGCAGCACCCGGAACTGCGGGACCGGGCCGAGCGCGAGGTGGCCGTCGCCCGATGGCTGGCCGCCTCCGGTGTCCCGGCCGTACGGGCCGCCGAGCCCGGGGCACGGCTGGTGGAGGGCCACCCGGTGACCCTCTGGCACCGGCTGCCCGAGGCCGTACGCCCGGCCGAACCGCAGGATCTGGCGCGGCTGCTCACCCAGGTCCACGCACTGCCTGCCCCGGAGGGGTTCACCCTGCCGCGCCGTGAGCTGCTGGGCGGGGTCGAGCGCTGGCTGCGGCTCGCGGGCGATGCGATCGACCCGGCCGACGCCGGCTATCTGCGCGAGCGCCGCGACGGCTTCGCGGCGGCCGCGGCCGCGCTGGTCCCCCATCTGCCGCCCGGGCCGATCCATGGTGACGCCCTCCCCCGTAATGTCCACGTCGGCCCGGACGGGCCGGTGCTGGTCGATCTGGAGACCTTCTCCGCGGATTTGCGCGAGCACGACCTGGTGGTGCTCGCGCTGTCCCGGGACCGGTACGGCCTCGCGGCCGAGGCATACGACGCGTTCACCGCCGCGTACGGCTGGGACGTCCGCGAGTGGGACGGCTGCGCGGTGCTCCGCGGGGCACGGGAGACGGCCAGCTGCGCCTGGGTGTCCCAGCACGCGCCGACCAACCCGAAGGCGCTCGCGGAATTCCGCCGCCGGGTGACGTCGCTGCGCGACGGCGACGAGGCGGTGCGGTGGCATCCGTTCTAGGACGCGGGTGACCGGGGCCGGGGCGCGAGTGACCGGGGCCGTCCGGTGGCCGTCGCGTCCTCAATCGCCGGACGGCTTGGTTTTCGCGCGCCGGACGGACCTGGATTCCGAGCCCGTCACCCGGGCCGGTTCTCGCAGGGGCCAGTGGCCGTCGATCACCGCATCCGCCGTGCCCTTGCGGCGCAGGAACTGCTGGAAGTCGGCCGCCCATTGTGCGTACCACTCCACCTGGCGTTCGTGCAGCTCGGCGGCGGTCAGCCCGGCCACCGCGCCGTGCCGCTCGGCTATCGCGTACGCCACCCGGACCGCGGCCAGCGCATCCGCCGCCGCGTCATGCGCTCCGCCGTGCACCACGCCGTACTCGACGCAGACCGCTTCGAGCGTGCGCTTGCCCTTGCGGTAGCGGTCGACGGCCCGGTCGATGGTGTACGGGTCGATGACCGGCCCGATCCCGCCCCCGTCGAGCCGGTCGCTCAGCGACGGCAGCCCGTGCCGCCGCAACTCCGCCGTCAGCAGCGTCAGGTCGAAGGCCGCGTTGTACGCGACGACCGGGACGCCCTGGCGCCAGTAGCCGGTGAGGGTCTCGGCGATCTCGTCGACCACCTCGCCCGCCGGGCGGCCCTCCGCCGCCGCCCGCTCGCTGCTGATGCCGTGGATCGCCGAGGCCTGTGCGGGGATCCGGATGCCCGGATCCGCCAGCCAGATGCGCTGCCGCACCGGCTCCCCGTCCCTGCCCCCTACGCCGACGACCGCGGCCGTCACGATCCGGGCCTCCAGCGGTTCCGTACCCGTCGTCTCCAGGTCGAAGCCGACCAGCGCCTCTCGGTGCCAGCTCATCCCGTACCTCCTTCGTGGTGCTCTCCCCCAGGTGATGACCACCCTCGCATGCACCACTGACAACGGACGGACAGCCCCTCAGGAACAGCCCTGCAGGAACAGCCCTTCAGGAGACGGGCCGGGAGTCCGTCCACACCGACTCGAATTCCTCGCGGTACGTCTCGAACAGCCCGTGCTCGCTGTCCTGACCCGCCCGGACCACCGCACGCCCGCCGCCCCGCAGCACCAGCACGGGTGCCTCCATGCCCCGTGCGCTCCGCAGATACGGCTGGACGACCCCGACCGCGTCCGTCCCGTCGCCGTCCACCAGATAGGCCGTGAAGCGTGGCGTCTCGTCGAAGACATGGATCTCGAAGGCGCCCGGGTCGCGGAGCTTGGAGCGGACCCGGCGCATGTGGAGGATGTTCATCTCCACCGACCGGCTCAGCTCGCCCTTCTTTAGACCCAGCTCCCGCTCCCGGCGCTTGACAGCGCTGCTCGCCGGATTGATGAAGAGCAGCCGGACCCGGCAGCCCGACTCCGCGAGGCGGATCAGGCGGCGGCCGGAGAAGTTCTGCACCAGCAGATTGAGTCCTATGCCGATCGCGTCGAGGCGGCGCGAACCGCCGAAGAGATCCTCGGCGGGCAGCTGGCGCTGGAGCCGCACCCGGTCGGGGTGGACGGAGACCACGTCCGCGTACCGGTCGCCGACCAGTTCCTCGACGGCATCCACCGGGAGCCGGTCGGCCGACGGGACCGCGGCGCCGCTGCCCAGGATCTCCAGCAGCCGGGCCGAGGCTCGCTCCGCCTGGGCGAGCACCGCCTCGTTCAGGGCGCGGTTGCGGGAGACCACGTTGCGGGCGACCTCCAGCTCGTCGAGGGCCAGCTCCACCTCGCGCCGGTCGTCGAAGTAGGGCTCGAAGCACGGCCAGTGCTGGACCATCAGCTCACGCAGCTGCGGCAGCGTGAGGAAGCTGAGAACGTTGTCGTCGGCCGGGTCCAGCAGATAGCCCTTGCGGCGCGAGACCTCGCGCACGGCGACGGCGCGCTGCACCCACTCCTGCCCGGCGGGTCCGGCGGCGGCCACCACCCAGTCCTCGCCGTGGACCGGCTCGTAGATGGGCCGGAGCACCGCGGCGACCACGGCGCGCAGCCGCTGCTCCACGAGATTCAGCCAGATGTAGGCGCGCCCCGCCCGCTGGGCGCGCGTGCGCACCTCGCCCCAGGCTTCCGCTCCCCAGTCCAGTTCCGCGCCGATCTCCATGGGTTGCGCAAGCGAGACCGCCCCGGGCGGGGCATCGGTTGAGTCCCCCTCGTGACCTGCGTCACCTGGGGGCAGCTCGAACCCTCCCGAGCTCACCCGCGCACCGCCTTCCACTCCCCCACCAACGATCAAGGAAGGGTACTCCGCGAGCGGGAGCCGGTGCAGCCGGATGCACAGGCTGCTCACTCAACTCCCCTATGACACAGGCACGTTCCCGAAGGGAACATCTTCCGTAGTGAGCGGATTCATAGTGATTAACCACCCCATCCCGGGCGCCGGACCGGGTCCTCGACCCGCCCTGGTCCCCGGATTCCGGTTCCGGGCGACACGGAGAGGCCCGATGTTGACCGGTCCGCGCGACGTCTTAGGTAGCCGCACCTCTTTCGGGGAAGATCTGGCTCAAGCAGCCCGCAAGCCCCAGGCACCCGGATCAGAAGTGGAAGAGTCAACCTATGCAGGTCTGGCCGGGACAGGCGTATCCCCTCGGTGCCACGTACGACGGCGCCGGGACCAATTTCGCGGTCTTCTCGGAGGCCGCCAACCGAATCGAGTTGTGCCTGCTGCACGACGACGGTTCCGAGACGGCGGTGGAGCTCAGGGAGACCGATGCCTTTGTCCGCCATGCCTATCTGCCCGGGGTGATGCCCGGTCAGCGGTACGGATTTAGGGTCCATGGGCCGTACGAACCGGAGCGCGGCATCCGCTGCAATTCGGCCAAACTGCTGCTCGACCCGTACGCCAGGGCTGTCGCGGGGCAGATCCAGTGGGGCGAGGCGGTGTACGGCTATCCGTTCGGCCGGCCCGACGCGCGCAACGATCTCGACTCGGCGCCGCACACCATGACCTCGGTCGTGGTCAACCCGTACTTCGACTGGGGCGACGACCGGCGGCCCCGTACGGACTACCACCGCACGGTGATCTACGAGGCCCATGTGAAGGGTCTGACGATGCTCCATCCGGGGCTGCCGAAGGAACTGCGCGGGACGTACGCGGGGCTGGCCCATCCGGAGGTGATCGCCCATCTGACGGAACTGGGCGTCACGGCGATCGAATTGATGCCGGTTCACCAGTTCGTCCAGGACCACCGGCTGGCGGATTCGGGTCTGGCCAATTACTGGGGTTACAACACCATCGGCTTCTTCGCCCCGCACAACGCGTACGCCTCCTGGGGGGACCGCGGTGAGCAGGTGCTGGAGTTCAAGCAGGCGGTGCGGGCGCTGCATCAGGCCGGCATCGAGGTGATTCTCGACGTGGTCTACAACCACACCGCGGAGGGCAACCACCTGGGTCCGACGCTCTCTTTCCGGGGTCTGGACAATGCCTCGTACTACCGGCTCGCGGACGACCAGCGGTACTACATGGACACCACGGGGACCGGGAACTCCCTGCTGATGCGGTCGCCGCACGTACTCCAGCTGATCATGGACTCGCTGCGGTACTGGGTCACGGAGATGCATGTGGACGGCTTCCGCTTCGATCTGGCGGCCACCCTGGCCCGGCAGTTCCACGAGGTGGACCGGCTGTCGTCGTTCTTCGACCTGGTGCAGCAGGACCCGGTGGTCAGCCAGGTGAAGCTGATCGCCGAACCGTGGGACGTGGGCGAGGGCGGCTACCAGGTGGGGAACTTCCCTCCGCTGTGGACCGAGTGGAACGGCAAGTACCGGGACACCGTGCGGGACCTGTGGCGGGGCGAGCCGCGGACCCTCGCGGAGTTCGCCGGGCGGCTGACGGGGTCGTCCGACCTCTACCAGGACGACGGACGCCGGCCGCTCGCCTCGATCAACTTCACCACCTGCCACGACGGATTCACGCTGCATGACCTGGTCTCGTACAACGACAAGCACAACGAGGCGAACGGCGAGGGCAACCGGGACGGCGAGAGCCACAACCGGTCCTGGAACTGCGGCGCCGAGGGCGAGACGGACCAGCCGGAGGTGCTGGAGCTGCGCGAACGGCAGATGCGTAACTTCATCGCCACGCTGATGCTCTCGCAGGGCGTGCCGATGCTGAGCCACGGCGACGAGTTCGCGCGTACGCAGCGCGGCAACAACAACGCGTACTGCCAGGACAGCGAGTTGTCCTGGGTGCACTGGCCCGAACCGGCCGCGGTCAGGGGGGGCGGCACGGACGATACGGACGAGGACGCTCCGGCCGATGGGGACGGCCTCGGCAGCAGTCTGCTGGAGTTCACCCGCGCGATGGTCTGGCTCCGCCGCGACCATCCGGTCTTCCGGCGCCGCCGGTTCTTCCACGGCCGTCCGGTCGAGGGCACGCACGACGAGCTCTCGGACATCGCGTGGTTCACGCCCGCGGGCGGCGAGATGAAGCAGCGGGACTGGCAGGCCGCGCATGCCAAGGCGCTGACGGTCTTCCTCAACGGCCACGCGATCTCGGAACCGGGGCCGCGCGGCGAGCGGATCTCCGACGACTCGTTCCTGCTGATGTTCAACGCGAGTGCCGAGCCGCTGGAATTCTCCGTTCCGGTGAATCACGGCCGGCAGTGGATGGTGGTAGTCGACACGGCGCGCCCGGCCGGGGTGCTTCCCGGTTCGGGGCCGAAGGTGTCGGCGGGCGAACGGGTGACGCTGGTCGGGCGGAGCATGGCGGTGCTGCAGCGGCCGGCGTAGGTCCCGTCCGCCGGTCCGGGCAGCGGCCGACGACACCGCCGGTCGAGCCCTTTGCGGTGTTCGGTGACACAGAAGCGGCCAGGCTGGGTACGTAACGGCGCATGACGCCCACCGCCACCTACCGGCTCCAGCTCCAGCCGGACTTCCCGTTCTCGGCCGCCGGACACGCCGTGCCGTATCTCGCCGCGCTCGGCGTCTCGCATCTGCATCTGTCCCCGGTCCTGGAGGCCGTGCCCGGCTCCAGACACGGCTACGACGTCGTCGACCACGGCCGGGTACGGGCCGAGCTGGGCGGTGAGGAGGGGCTGCGGGAGCTGGCCCGCACGGCGCGTGAGCACGGTCTCGGGCTGGTCGTGGACATCGTGCCGAACCACATGGCCGCCGTCCCCCGCCACAACCACGCGCTGTGGGAGGTGCTGCGCGAGGGCCCCGAGTCCCCGTACGCCCGCTGGTTCGACATCGACTGGGAGGCGGGCGGCGGCAAGGTGCTGCTGCCGGTGCTCGCCGGGCGGATCGGCGACGAGATCGACGGGTTCCGGGTCGACGGCGAGGTGCTGCGCCACGGCGAACAGGAGTTCCCGCTGCGGGCCGGCACCGCCCGGTTGCCGCTGCCCGAGCTGCTGGATGCCCAGCACTACCGGCTCGGCTGGTGGCGGCTGGCCCGTACCGAGCTGAACTACCGGCGGTTCTTCACCATTTCCGATCTCATCGGCGTACGGGTGGAGGACCCCGAGGTCTTTGCCGCCACCCACGGCAAGATCCTCGAACTGGTCCGGGACGGGGTCGTCGAAGGGCTGCGCATCGACCACCCCGACGGGCTCGCCGATCCCGCGGCCTATCTGGAGCGGCTCTCGGCGGCGACCGGCGGGCGGTGGACGGTGGTCGAGAAGATCCTCGGCCGTACCGAGCCGCTGCCCGCGGGCTGGGCCGTCGCGGGGACGACCGGGTACGACGTGCTGCACCGGATCGACGGACTCTTCGTCGATCCGATGGGCGCCGCGGAGCTGGTCGGCCGCTACCGGGAGTACGCGGGACCCGCCGGGGACCGCGGCGGTGACTGGCCGTCGACCGTGCGCCGGGCCGCGTACCGGGTGGTGACGCATGAGCTGGCCGCCGAGACCGCGCTGCTGACCCGGCTGGCCGCGCGCATCTGCGCCGGGGACCTCGCGCTGCGCGACCACGCCCCGTGGACGCTGCACACCGCCGTGCGTGAACTGCTCGTACGCGTACCCGTCTACCGCCCCTATGCGACAGCGGGCGGTCCCCGCACGGAGGCGGCGGAGGCGACGCTGACGGATGCGGCCGTACGGGATGCGAAGGCGGTGTTCTCCGTTCCGGAGGAGGCCTCGGCCGTCGACGTGGTGCGGGAGTTGGCGCTGGGGCGGATGGGCGGCGGGCCCGACCGGGCGGCGTTCTGCGCCCGGTTCGCCCAGACCGCCTCGGCGTTGCGCGCCAAGTCGGTCGAGGACACGGCGTTCTACCGGTACGTACCGCTGATCTCGGCCAACGAGGTGGGCGGCGATCCCGGGCAGCCTGCGGTGACGCCGGAGGAGTTCCATGCCTTCTGCGCCCGGCTGGCGCGCGACTGGCCGGCCACGGGCACGGCGCTGACCACGCACGACACCAAGCGGAGCGCCGACGTCCGGGCCCGGGTCGCGGTGTTGACCCAGTGTCCGGGGCGGTGGTCCGAGCTGCTGGTGGAGCTGGAGCGGGCGACGCCCGCGGCCGCGCCCGATGCGCAGCTCGCCTGGCAGGCGTGGCAGACGGCCTTCGGCTGCGTGAAGCTGCCGGTCCGGGAGATGGCGGGCCGGCTGGAGCCCGCGCTGCTGAAGGCGGTCCGCGAGTCGGGGCTCTTCACCAGCTGGACCGAGCCGGACGCGGCGTACGAGCGGGCGGTGACGGACTTCGTCGCTGCGGGACCGGCCGCCGACGACGGCCCGGTGCGCGAGGCGCTGGAGCGGTTCGCAGGCGGCCTGGACCCGCACGTACGGGCCAATGTGCTCGGCGCGGCGCTGGTGCAGTTGACGATGCCGGGGGTGCCGGATCTGTATCAGGGCACGGAGCGGGAGTATCTGGCGCTGGTCGATCCGGACAACCGGCGGCCGTTCGGAGCGCCGGCCGGGGACGGGGCCCTGGGCGAGAAGGGCGAACTCACCGCGGCAGCGTTGCGGCTGCGGCGCGAGCGGCCCGAGGTGTTCGGCGAGTCGGGCACGTACGCACCGTTGGACGCGCACGGCCCGGCGGCGGCGCACTGTCTGGCCTTCTGCCGCTCGGGCGAGGTGGTCACCGCGGTGACCCGGCTGTCGTTGCGGCTGGCGGAGTCGGGCGGCTGGCGCGGGACGGAGCTGACACTGCCGGACGAGGGGCCGTGGACGGATCTGTTGTCACCCGGCCGGAAGTTCACCGGGGCCTCGGTCGCGTCGGCGGAGCTCTTCGCCGAGCGGCCGGTGGCGCTGCTCAGCCGGGACGAACAAGAAGGGTCCGCGGACCGCGAGTGAGCAGTCGGCTGACCGTCACGCGGGACGCCGGAACCGGCCGATGCGGCCTGCCCTCAGGCAGGGGGGCCGAGGACCGGCGCCGAGAGGCGGAAGCTCATCCGTCCGAAGCTCACCTGGTCGCCGTCGCGGACCGGGACCGTGCCGGTGACCCGCTGGCCGTTGACGCAGGTGCCGTTGGTCGAACCGAGGTCGCGCAGCAGCCAGCGGCCGTCCTGCACGGTCAGTTCCGCGTGGAGCCGGGAGACGGTCTCATGGTTGAGCCGCAGGCCGTTGCCCGGATCGCGGCCGATCAGCAGGGGGTACGGGCTCGGTGTGGGGAGCAGGAGCTTCGGGAGCCGTTCGGTCTGCCAGACCCGGCGCACCCGGCCGGGGAAGCCGGACACCCCGCTCACGACCCGGAGTATCCGCCGCGCCCAGCGGCCCTCGCTCTCCAGGTCGGCGGTGAGCGCCTCCAGCTCCTCCGAGCGCCGTGCGGTGAGGGCCAGTTCCATGCGCCGCATGAAGGTGTCGTGGGACAGCTTGCCCTGTGCCGCGCCGTCTCTGAGCACGCCGAGAACACGGTCGCGCTGGGCGTCGGACAGCCGCGCGGGATACGTGTGGAACTCGAAGGGGGACGTCACGGAGCCAATTGTCGGGCCGACCGGGCCGGAGTGTCCAGAACAACCCCGCTTTCCGCCCCCCTGACCTGCGCGGAACACCCGCTCCGTAAATGCCGGGCGGTGCCGGCAGGACGTTGCTAATGTCACCCGCCGCGTGCCGCCCGCCGATCGCGGGGGCCTGTTGCGCCGTTGCGCACCTCAAGGAGACTTTGTGACCTCTGCACCACAGCAGTTGACCATCCGTCCGCTCGCCGGTCCGCAGGAGCTGGAGCTCTTCTGCCGTCTGTCGTACGTTCTCGACCACGAACTCGCCGAGGACCTGGAGAGCGGACGCCGCCGTCCCGGGTGGATGTGGGTGGCGCTGCGCGGCGAGCGCGTCGTGGCGCGGATCGCCTGGTGGAGCCGGGGCGGTGACGTACCCCTGTTCCTCGACTTCTTCGACCTCGACGACACCCTGCCCGAGCCCGAACGCGGCGAGGCGGGCCTGCGGCTGCTGGAGGCGGCGACGGCAGCGGTCGTGCCCGCGGGCATCCCACGGCCCGAGTACGGACGATTCGTACCGGCCGACTGGCGCGAGGACCCGGCGGTCCGTGATGCCGTCGAGACCCGGATACGGGTCATGGAGCGCTCCGGTGCGCGGATGCTGGTCGAGCGGCTGCGCCTGGAGTGGCGCGCCGGTACGCCGGTCCCCGCCGAAAGCGGCCGGCTGCGGTTCCGCCCGGTCGACGGGCGGGAGGATCTTCTCGCGCTGATGACACCGGTGATGGAGGGCACCCTCGACGCCCACGGCCGGGCCGACCTGGCCTCCGGACTCAGCGCCCGCGAGGCGGCAGAGAAGCACTACGACGAGGAGCTGGCGACGTACACGACACCACGGGAATGGTGGCGCATCGCCGAACTCCCCGACGGTGAACCGGTCGGGTTCGTGGTCCCGGCGCGCAACAGCTACAACCCGGTCATCGCCTACATCGGTGTGCTGCCCGCCCTGCGCGGCCACGGCTACATCGACGACATCCTCGCCGAGGGAACCAGGGTGCTGGCCGCGCAGGACGGGGTGGAACGGATCCGCGCCAGGACCGACCTCGACAACGTCCCGATGGCCAGGTCCTTCGAACGCCTGGGGTACGTGAACTTCGAGCGCAGCTTCGACATGGTCTGGGATTGATCCGGTGGACGGTACCCCGGAGGATGTCACGTGTGGTGTGCCACTCGGCGCGGTGAGGTGGTGGGTCAAGACAGGTTGCCGGGGAAGCGGAAGATGATGGTCGGCGTCTCAGTGGGCTGATCCGCCGGAGCCGGTGTCGGCGCCGGAGCCGGAGCCGGAGCCGGTCTTCTGTGTACGGATCAGGTCGCGGTACCAGATGTACGAGTCCTTGGGCGTCCGGCGCAGTGTCTCGTAGTCGATGTGGACCAGGCCGAACCGCTTGCCTGCGCCCTCGGTCCACTCGATGTTGTCGGTGAGCGACCAGGTGAAGTAGCCGCGCACGTCGATGCCCGCGTCGATCGCCGTCCGCAGGGCCTTCAGATGTCCTTCGAGGTAGGAGATCCGGCGGGTGTCCCTGGCCGGCTCGTCGACCGCGCAGCCGTTCTCGGTGATGTAGAGCGGCGGGAGGCGGTCGCCGTAGCGGCCGTCGAGCTGTACGAGGGTTTCGCGCAGGCCGTCGGGGACGACGGGCCAGCCGAAGTCGGTCTTCTCGTAGCCCTCTATCTCCCGGATGCCGAAGGGGAGTCCGGTGGGCATCCCGAAGCCGGAGAAGGAGTCCAGGGCCTCCGCGCCGGGGGCTCCGACGAGGGTGGGGCTGTAGTAGTTGACTCCGTACCAGTCGAGCGGGGTGGAGATGGTCGACAGGTCGTCCCCGACCGGGCCGGGCATCAGCGCGGCGAAGTTCTCGTCGGGGTAGCGGCCGGTGAGGATCGGGTCGGCGAACATCCAGTTGGTGATCGTGTCGTACAGCTCCGCGCCCAGGCGGTCCTCGTCGGTGTCCCCTGCGGTCCAGACGGGGGTGTGCGAGACGGCGACGCCGATGTTGTCCGCGCCCGCGCCGCGCAGCGCGCGCACGGCCAGGCCGTGGGCGAGGAGTTGGTGGTGGGCGGCGGGCAGGGCGTCGAAGAGGAGGGTGCGGCCCGGTGCGTGCTCGCCGAGCGCGTAGCCGAGCAGCGTCACCTCGGCCGGTTCGTTGATGGTGATCCACATCGGTACGCGATCGGCGAGGCGCTCGGCGACGATGCCCGCGTACTCGGCGAAGCGGTAGGCCGTGTCCCGGTTGAGCCAGCCGCCCACCTCCTCCAGCGGGAGCGGGGTGTCCCAGTGGTAGAGGGTGGGGGCCGGGGTGATGCCGTGGACGCAGAGTTCGTCGACGAGGCGGTCGTAGAAGTCGAGCCCCTGCGGGTTGACGGCTCCGCTGCCGCCGGGCACCACGCGCGGCCAGCTGACGGAGAAGCGGAAGGCGTCGGCGCCGAGTCCGGCCAGGAGGGCGATGTCCTCGCGGTAGCGCCGGTGGAAGCCGGTTCCGCGGGTGGTGTCGGTGCCGTCCTTGATCCGTCCGGGCTGAGCGGCGAAGGCGTCCCAGCCGGAGGGGCCCTTGCCGTCGGTGTCGGACGCCCCTTCGGTCTGGAAAGCGGAGGCGGAGGCTCCCCAGAGGAAGCCGGGCGGGAACGACGGCACAGTCATCTCGGCCTCCACGGCCATCAGAGGGAGTGCGTATTGAGCAGTGCGTATTAAGGAGTGCGTATTGATGCGTATTGAGCAGAACCCGACGGGGCAGTGATCAGGACCAGACCTTAATCGCCAGTAACGGGCTCGATCCAGTGTCGCGAGTCAGTCGCCGCGGCTGATGCCGACCATGGGGCACGGGAGCGAGGAGACGAGGAGCGTTGCATGCTGTTCGAGGTATGGGCACCGGTTGCGGACTTGGTCGGACTGCGGCTGGCGGGTGCGCTGCGGGCCATGGAGCGTGATCCCGCGCGGGACGGGTGGTGGACGGCCGAGGCGGAGGCGTCGGACGGGGACCGCTACGGCTTCGTGCTGACGGGGGGTGGGAGCGGGAGCGGCGGGGCCGATGGGACCGTGCTGCCCGATCCGCGCTCGCGCCGCCAGCCGGACGGGCCGGACGGCGAGAGCGCCGTCGTCGACCATTCGGCGTACGCCTGGCGCAACGAATGGGCGGGCCGCGGGCTGGCGGGCGCCGTCCTGTACGAGCTGCACATCGGTACGTACACCCACGAGGGCACCTTCGACGCCGCGGCGGCCCGGCTCGGCCATCTCGCCGAGCTGGGCATCACCCATGTGTCGCTGATGCCGGTCTGCCCCTTTCCCGGCACCCACGGTTGGGGGTACGAGGGGGTGTCGCTCTGGGCCGTGCACGAGCCGTACGGCGGCCCGGAGGGGCTCAAGCGCTTTGTCGACACGGCGCACGGTCTCGGGCTCGCCGTCGTCCTGGACGTGGTCCACAACCACCTGGGCCCGTCCGGCAATTACCTCCCGGCCTTCGGCCCGTACTTCACCGAGACCCACCACACGCCGTGGGGCGCGGCGGTCAACCTGGACGCGCCGGGTTCGGACGAGGTGCGGGCGTATCTGCTGGGCAGCGCGCTCGCCTGGCTGCGGGACTACCGGCTGGACGGGCTGCGGCTGGACGCGGTCCATGCCCTGGCCGACACCCGGGCGCTGACGTTCCTGGAGGAGCTGTCCACGGCGACCGACGCGCTCGCCGCCGAACTCGGCCGTCCGCTCTCACTGATCGCCGAGTCCGACCTCTGCGATCCGCGGACCACGACACCGCGCGAATCGGGCGGCACCGGACTGCACGCCCAGTGGAACGACGACTTCCACCACGCTCTGCACACCGCGCTGACCGGTGAGTCCCAGGGCTATTACGAGGACTTCGCCGCCGCCCCGCTGGCCGCCCTCGCCAAGACCGTGACCAGCGCGTTCTTCCACAACGGTACGTACTCCAGCTTCCGCGGCCGCAGCCACGGCCGCCCCGTCGACATCGTCCGCACCCCGGCCCACCGCTTCGTCGGCTACGCCCAGACCCATGACCAGATCGGCAACCGGGCCCTGGGCGACCGGCTCTCCGCCACCCTCTCCCCCGGACTGCTGGCCTGCGCCGCGGCCCTCGTACTGACAGGGCCCTTCACCCCGATGCTGTTCATGGGCGAGGAGTGGGGCGCCCGCACCCCCTGGCAGTTCTTCACCGACCACACCGACCCCGCACTCGCCGAGGCCGTCCGGAGCGGCAGACGCCGGGAGTTCGCGGCGCACGGCTGGGCCGGGGAGGACATTCCGGACCCGCAGGACCCTGCCACCCGGAACCGTTCCTGTCTGGACTGGAGCGAACCGGCACAGGAGCCACACGCCCGTCTGCACGCCTGGTACCGCGAGCTGATCGCACTGCGCCGTACTCTGCCCGACCTCTCCGACCCCGACCTGGCCTCGGTGCGCACCGCCCACGACGAGCAGGCGCGCTGGCTGGCGTACCGCAGGGGCGATCTGCGGATCGCCGTCAACCTCGACGAGAAACCGGCCACGATCGCGCTGGGCGGCGGCCGTCGCCGGGGCGGCGCGGGCAGGGTGGTGGCCGCGTGGGAGCGGGTGGAGGTCCCGGGCCGCGACGGGCTGCTGCATCTGCCCCCGGAGTCCTGCGTGGTTCTGGCCGACGACTGAGCTCCGGGGCGCGCGGCAAAGCGCGAAACCCTTGTCCTCGGGTGCGCTCCAACTCGTACGGTCATGACCATGAAGCAGCGATTTCTCGGCAGGACAGGGCTGCGCGTCAGCGAACTGTGCCTGGGGACCATGACGTTCACCAGGGCGGGCGACGAAGCGGCCGCCCACCGCATCCTCAACACCTTCACCGAGGCGGGCGGCACCTTCATCGACACGGCGGACATGTACGACCGCGGTGGATCGGAGGAGGTGCTGGGCCGCTGGCTCAAGGGGCAGGACCGCGACGGTCTCGTCATCGCGACCAAGGTGTGGGCACCGATGAGCGACTCCCCCAACGACGCCGGGCTGAGCCGCAAACACATCCTCTCGGCCGTCGAGGCAAGCCTGCGGCGTCTGGGCACGGACTACATCGACCTCTACCAGACCCATCTCTGGGACGCGAACACACCGATCGAGGAGACCTTGGCCACGCTCGACACCCTGGTCGGGTCGGGCAAGGTGCGCTACCTCGGTGCGAGCAACCTCGCCGCCTCGCAGCTCCAGCGGTCCCTCGATCTCGCCGGGCACCTCGGCCGGACACCGTACGTCTGCCTCCAGCCGCTCTACAACCTCCTGCACCGCGAGGTCGAGTGGGAGCTGGCGCCGTTGAGCGTACGGGAGGGTCTCGGGATCATCCCGTGGTCGCCGCTGGACGGCGGCTGGCTGTCCGGCAAGTACCGGCGCGGCATGGCGGACGCGCCCGCCGACTCCCGCGCGGCCCGCAACCGGGCGAGCGGGGGCGACGACTGGCAACGCAGGGACAACGAGGAGACCTGGCAGGTCGTGGACGCCGTCCTGGCCGTGGCCGAGGAAGCCGGCCGCACCCCCGCCCAGGTCGCACTGAGCTGGCTGCTCGGGCGGCCGGGCGTCACCGCCCCCATCGTCGGGGCGCGCACGATCGAGCAGCTCACCGACAATCTCGGCGCCGTGGGCTGGGAGCTGACGGCCGATCAGACAGCGAGGCTGGACGCCGCGAGCGCCCGTCCGCTGCCGTATCCGTACGACGTCCTGGAGCGGCTGAGCGACCGCGACCGGTAGCGGCCGGCCGGGCGCTACTCGACGATCGCCATCTCGCGCGGGGTGCTGTTGAGGCGTCGGCCGCCGTCCTCGGTCACGGTCACGATGTCCTCGATCCGGACTCCGAACCGGCCCGGCAGATAGACGCCCGGCTCCACGGAGAAGCACATCCCGGGCACCAGCAGCCGTTCCTCGCCCTCGATCATGTAGGGCGGTTCGTGAGTGGTGACGCCGATGCCGTGGCCGGTGCGGTGGATGAAGCGCTCGCCGTAGCCGAACTCGGTGATGACGGCGCGGGCGGCCCGGTCGATCTCCTGGCAGGCGACGCCGGGCCTGACCGCGTTGCAGCCCGCTTCCTGGGCCTCGCGCACGATGTCGTGGACCCGCTGCTCCTCGGCGGTGGGTTCGCCGACATGGACCGTACGTGAGGTGTCGGAGCCGTAGCCGTGCTTGAGGCCGCCGAAGTCGAGCACGACCATGTCGCCCCGCTCGATGGTGCGCTCGCCCGCCTCGTGGTGCGGATTGGCGCCGTTCGGCCCCGAGCCGACGACGGTGAAGTCCACCTGCGAGTGCCCGAACTCCTTGAGCAGACCGGCCAGATCGGCGGCGATGTCGGTCTCCTTGCGGCCGGCGAAGCGCACCTTGAGGATCTCGCCGTACGTGGCGTCGGCGGCGGCCCCGGCGGCCGCGATCCGCTCCAGCTCAGCGGCGTCCTTCACCGCGCGCAGCATCGGCAGGGCCTCGGTGAGGGAGACGTACGTGGTGTCCGGGAGCGTCTGCTGCAGTCCGAGCAGATGCATCGCCCAGGCGTTGTCGCTTACCCCGAACCGGCCCCGGCCGTCGAGCAGCGGGGCGGTGACGGCGTACGGGTCCTTGCCGTCGGTCCAGTCCCGCAGGGTGAGGGCCGGTGCGCCGACGGACTTCTCGGCGTCCGGGGCCTCCAGGGTCGGGACGACGAGGACCGGGTCCTGGCCGGCCGCGAGGACCAGGACGGTGAGGCGTTCGGTGTTCACGGGCCGGTAGCCGGTGAGGTACACCAGATCGGGTCCGGGGGCGACGAGCACTCCCGCGAGCCCGGCCTCGGCGGCGGCCCCGGCGGCACGCGCCATCCGGGCCCGGTAGTCCTCGGCGGTGAACGGTACGGGCTGGCTGGGGCTGGACATGCGGGACCTCCTGGCGACGCGACGCGGCATACAGCATCCTGCCCGTGCGTGCCGGTCCACGCGAGCGGGGGTCAGGTTTCCGGGTGCAGCCGTACTTCCGGGTGCAGCCGTACGAGAAGACCGGCGCGGGGGCGGCCCCGCTCGATCAGGCGCGCGTTGATCTCGTCGGACTCGGCCACCCAGCGCTCCGCGTACGGCCGCGGCTTGCCGAACCGCACATGCCGGTCGACGAGGCGGCGCACCCGCAGGTCCGGGTCGAGTTCCAGGAACCACGCCTCGTCCAGCAGCCCGCGCACGGGCGCCCAGGCCCCTTCGTCGTGCAGGAGGTAATTGCCCTCGGTCACGACCAGCGGGACGTCCGGGGGTACGGGGACGGCCCCGGCGATCGGCTCCTCCAGGGCGCGGTCGAAGGCGGGGGCGTACACGGTGGTTTCCGGTTCCGGGTGGCGCAGGCGCCGGAGCAGGGCCGCGTATCCGGCGGCGTCGAAGGTGTCGGGGGCTCCCTTGCGCCCGGCGCGGCCGAGCCGTTCCAACTCGGCCCGGGCGAGGTGGAAGCCGTCCATGGGGACGAGGACGGCGAGCCCGTCGAGGGCATCGACGAGTTGTGCGGCCAGGGTGGACTTTCCGGCTCCGGGCGGGCCCGCGATGCCAAGGATGCGGCGGTGTCCGGGGACGGCGAGGCGCAGAGCGCGGGCCGTCAGCCCGGTGAGGTCGGTGATGTCCATGTGCTGCATTGTCCCGGTGCGCCGCGGCGGGCGGGACGGCCGCCCGGCTGTGGTCACGGGCAGCAATGACCGCGCGAGCAAAGTGAGCCTTACCCTTCTTCGCTTCTCGACCCACGCGATCCGGCCGGCAATCTCATGCAGCGCGTGCCCGGCACCCAGGTGTGGCACTGGTCTGAAGTTCCACCGTTGATCTGGACAGACTGATACTGGGACGGATGGGTCCCGGAGGAAGCAGTCCAGGTAGTGAGTAGCAAGAGCAACATGAGCAAGCGGTATACCGCCGAGTTCAAGCGCGATGCCGTGGAGCTGGCGCTGGCCTCCGGCAAGACCGTTACCGAGGTCGCCCGGGACCTCGGAGTGAGCCCCGAGAGTCTGCGCGGCTGGGTCAAGCAGGCCAAGGCCGACCGGGGCCAGGGCCCCGAGGGTGCTCTGACCAGCGACGAGAAGGAAGAACTGCGGCGGCTGCGGCGGGAGAACCGGGAACAGCAGCAGACGATCGAGATCTTGAAAAAAGGTCTGGCCTTCTTCGCGAAGGACACGATGAAGTAGGCCAATTGTGCCGCTTCATCGACGCGGAGAAGGCCGCCGAGGACAACCCCGGCGGCTACAGCGTCAGTCTGCTGTGCCGGGTCGCGGGCCTGAACCGCTCCACCTGCTGCTCCTGGCTCGCCGCTCGGCCGGCGGTCGCCGGGCGTCGGCGTGCCGAGGACGAACTCGCCGAGGAGATACGGGAGATTAACGCCGCTTCGCGCGGCGCGTACGGTGCCCCGCGCGTCCACGCCGCGCTGCGGCGAGGGGGCCGTGCGATCAACCGGAAGAAGGTCGGGCGGATCATGCGCGAGCGTGACATCCGTGGCGTCACCCGCCGCAAGCGCCGCCATCTGACGAAGCAGGACACCAGGGCCGCCCCGGCCCCGGACCTGATCGGCCGCGACTTCACCTCGGCCGTACCCGGCACGAAGCTTGTCGGGGACATCACGTACCTGCCGACGATCGAGGGCTGGTGGTATCTGGCGACGGTCATCGACCTGGCGACACGCGAGGTGATCGGGTACGCGATGGCCGACCATCACCGCGCCGGGCTGGTCACCGACGCACTGCGGATGGCTGCGGCCCTCGGCGGCCTGCAGCCTGACTGCATCATGCACGCCGATCGCGGCAGCGAGTACACGGGCAGCGAATTCCGCCGTGAAATAAGGAAGTTGAACCTGAGGCAGAGCATGGGGCGAACCGGTATATGTTATGATAATGCCGCAGCCGAGAGCTTTTTCGGACTGCTGAAAGCGGAGATCGGCACCACGGTCTGGGAGAGCCGCGAAGCGGCCCGCGCCGATGTCTTCCGCTTCATCGAGGTCGAGTACAACCGCACCAGGCTCCGCAAACACCCCGAGTTCGGGTACCTCACCCCACTCGAAACCCGAGCCAGGCTGCAACAAGACTTCACCCCCGCAGCGTAAGCAACCGCTGTCCACGATCAGGGTGGAACTTCAGGAGGCACCTGGATCCGGTACGCCGCCGAAGACCCCCTACGGTCACCATCGGGCTGGACTCCACAGGGGACTCAACACAGTTGAACCAGTGAACTGGCCAGCACCCAGGCCGTGGTCGACTTGGGTGGTTCCTCATACCTGCGGGCGTCCCCTTCGGTCTGGTACTCCGCAGCGAGGCACCGATGACACCGAAGCGGTCAGCGGCAACCGTCAACGACCACGACCCAGGCGATCGGCCCAGCGACGAAGACCGCGCCGCGGACGGCGAGGACGCGGCCGAAGAGGCCGTAGGCCCCCCTCGCCCAGCTGACCGGCTTCGCCACGGCCCGGCCTCCATGGGTCGTCAGGCGAGAGTATCGGCACCTTACGTTCTGCTTGCGCCTGGATCTCATAGTGAGATTCGTGAGCAGTCCCATGGAATGCCTCATCGTAAGAGGCCATGGCTCCCCGGATGGCTGCACCGGCAACACCGCGGCGCCGGATAAGGGACGCCAGCCACGTAAAGAAGCCCATGACCACGGCCAGGGCACCGGCGACTACCAGAAGCGGCAGAAACTCATCCATGAGACGAGCCTATGTCCGACCGCCGCGTAGGTCAGTTACGCACCCGCCACCTTGCCGTCGCGGCGAGCTGATGACACTCGGGCCCCTTTCTCCACAGGTGCTGGCTCCACCTTGACGCGCGAACGCGGTCGGCCGAGGAGGCTGCCGCCTGCTGTTGCCGGGGGCTCACCTATCAGTGCGTCACACGACCAGGCTGGTCGGCGGTCCCGAGCAACCAGCCGACATGGCCCTTAGAGATCACGCAAGATCACGAACGCACCCAGCACAGCGGAGAACTCGCGACAGTTGATTACGCGAGCTCACCAGTATCACACCCCTGTTTCGGCCTCGGGCCGGAAAGCGCCTACGGCGGGAAAGCACCCGGAGGAACTGATCGGCCCGGCCCGTAATCGCCTTTCACGTCGGGCTGCCGCGGACTAGTGTGCGGGGCGGCAAGTGACCCATGAGGAGCGAGACATGCCCGGTCGTCCGAGCGCGCGTTGACGTCGTAGGCCGTGAGCGGCCTGTCATCGCGTGCTGCCCTTGATACGCGGCACAGCGAGCCTTTTCCCCGCCTGAACCCAGTCGGTGCACCTGCCGTGCGCCCGGTGGCGGGTCTCGTCCGCGGCAATTCAAGGGGTTTCTGTGCCGTCCGCTTCCGCCGGATCCGAATCCGTATCTCATCGACGTGTGCCGCCAGGTCCGTGGCGGGACGGCGACTTCCGCAGACTCTGGGTGGGCCAGACGGCCTCCCAGCTCGGCGAGCACGCCAGCCTGGTGGTCCTGCCGCTGATCGCCGTACTGACGCTCGACACCGATGCCGGCCGGCTGGGCGTCCTCCGCGCGGTGGGACAGGCACCGATCCTGCTGCTCTCGCTCTTCGTCGGCGCGTGGGTGGACAGATGGCGGACCCGCACTGTGATGGCACTGGCGGACCTCGGCCGCGCCCTCGCGCTGGGCGGAGCCGCCGTGGCCGGCCTCCTGGGCGGACTCGGCCTGCCGGCTCTGTTCATGGTTGCCTTCGCCGTCGGGGCCCTGTCCGTGTTCTTCGACGTGGCCTACCAGACGTCTCTCGTACGACTGGTGAAACGTGATCAGCTGGTGCGAGGAAACAGCGCACTCGAAGGCAGCCGGTCCGCGGCCCAGATCGGGGGCCCCGCCCTGGGCGGCATGCTGGTGTCGCTGCTGTCGGCACCGATCGCCGCCGCGGCCGGTGCGCTGTTCTTCGCGCTGTCGTTCCTGTCGATCAGGCGGATCCGCCGCCACGAGTCGGTCCCGCGACGGCCGGAACGCTCTCCTCGGGTCCGGCGGCGGATCCTTGAGGGCCTCCGCTTCGTCGTCGGTAACGCCTCACTGCGGGCCGTGGGCCTCGCCTCGGGTGCCTTCCAGTTCTCCTTCGCGGCCATGATGACCGTCCATCTGCTCTTCCTGACCCGGGAACTGCACCTGTCGGGCACCGCCGTCGGGCTGACGCTCGCGGCGACGGGACCGGGCGCGATCCTGGGCTCGCTGCTCGCGGCCCGCCTCCCCGGCCGGTTCGGTCACGGCACGGTGCTCATCTCCGCGGCGGCACTCGGCGACGGCGTGATGCTGTGCGTGCCCGCGCTGCACGGCGCCTCGGCGGTGACGATCCCCGCCCTGGTCGCGGTCAACTTCGTGTTCGGCACCTTCGGCCAGCTGGTGAACGTCACGGTCATGGCCGTCCGGCAGGCCGTCACTCCGGACGGGATGCAGGGCCGCGCGGTCGCCTCCATCACGTTCGTCGGCATGGGACTGACCCCGCTCGGCTCACTGCTCGGCGGCTTCCTCGCGCAGGAGTGGGGTCTGCGCGCCGGCCTCCTGGTGACAGCCACCGGCATGATGCTGTCCCCGCTGCTGATGGCCCTCTCCCCGCTCGCCCGCCTGGGACGAACGCTGCCGGCCCCGCAGGGCACGTAAGGGACCATCCCCACGGGTACGGGGATGGTCCCCGTTCAATGGACCGGTTGAACTCGGCGCGTTCCTGCTCCCTGCACCCGCGCAGGACGTCGTCCTCACCCGCGGCAAGTTGCTCCGGACGGCGGTTGGCGGTGCCGCGCACAGGAGTGCACTCCGGGTGCGGGAAGTGCGGCCGGCCGGTCGAGTTGCAGATCGTCCGGGTGGAAGAGTGCCTCGGCGATCCGCTGCACGTGTCGAGCCACATGTCGGCATCGGCTGCCTGGAAGACGATGCCGGAGTCGGCGCCGAGGTGCTTGGCTGCCCGTCCCGGCGTCGACCGGCGCAGCCCGTACCGTTCGCACCGATCCGTCAAGCGTCACAGGAGGCGAGACGACGTCCGCTCCGGCCTCGGCGTGCTGCACGGCCATCTGTCACATCAGGTGAGACGTCGCGGTGGGGTCGATGTCTCCGGTGAAGCAGGCAGCGGCAGTGCCGCTTCCCGTACCGCCGCCGCGGCCAGTGCGTCGAGCACCGGTGCGATCAGCGGGTGCCCCTCCGCGCCGTGCCGCACCGCGGCGAAGACACGGCGGGTCGGGGCGCTGCCCTCCACCGGACGCACCACCACCCCCGCAAGCTCCATCCCCCGCAGCGCCGACCGCGGCACCAGCGCCACCCCGGCACCCGCACCGGCCAGGGCGACCACCGCACGGAAATCGTCCGAGGAATGCTCCAGCCTCGGCTGGAAACCGGCGAACTCGCAGGCCAGGACCACCACGTCATGGCACGGGTTGCCGGGGTAAGGGCCGATCCACGGGTCCTTCTCCAGGTCGGCGATCGCCACCTGTTCCTGGTCGGCGAGCCGGTGCCCGACCGGCAGTACGGCGTCGAACGGTTCCGAGTACAGCGGTACCCGGGTCAGCCGCCGGTCGTCCTCGTCCGGTGCGCCCCGGTACTCGACGGCGACCGCGACATCGACCTGCCGGTCCAGCACCATCGGCACACTCGCATCGCCCTCCGCGTCCTGGACCCGGACCCGGATGCCGGGCGCGGTGAGCGTCAGTTCGGCGATCGCGGGGGCGAGGACCAGGCCGATGCCGGTGGCGAACGCGGCGACCGTGACCGTACCGGCGTCCCCCGCGCTGTAGGCGGCAAGCTCCGCCTCCGCCCGTTCCAGCTGGGCCAGCACCGCGTTGGCATGGGTCAGCAGGATCTCCCCTGCGGCTGTGAGCCGGACGCCGCGCGCGCCGCGGTCCACCAGCCGGTGCCCGGTCTCCTGCTCAAGCGCGGCAAGCTGCTGGGACACCGCGGAGGGCGTGAGATACAGCGCGGCGGCCGCGGCGGTCACCGTACGGTGGTCCGCCACCGCACGGAGAATGCGCAGCCGCCGTGCATCGATCATGTGCCCCATTGTCCCAGGTCACGAAGGGCCCGGACGACACCCGCCGACAGGCGCTACTCCCCCAGCGCGGCCCGCGCGTCGACGAACGCGTCCACGGCGCGGTTCACATCCGCCGTGGAGTGCGCGGCGGAGAGCTGGACGCGGATACGGGCCGCGCCCTGCGGGACGACCGGGTAGGAGAACCCGATCACGTACACACCGCGCTCCAGGAGCAGCTCCGCCATCCGGCCTGCCTTCGCCGCGTCCCCGATCATGACGGGGGCGATGGCGTGGTCGCCGGGCAGGATGTCGAAGCCTTCCTCGGTCATCCGGGTACGGAAGAGCGCGGTGTTGGCGTTGAGCTGCTCGCGCAGGTCGCCCGCGGCCTCCAGCAGGTCCAGGACCTTGAGCGAGGCCGCCGCGATGACCGGGGCGAGCGAGTTGGAGAAGAGGTACGGGCGCGAGCGCTGGCGCAGCAGGGCTACGATCTCGGCGCGGGCCGCGACGTAACCGCCGGACGCACCGCCGAGCGCCTTGCCGAGGGTGCCGGTGATGATGTCGACACGGTCCATGACGTCGTGCAGCTCGGGGGTGCCGCGGCCGCCGGGGCCGACGAATCCGACGGCGTGCGAGTCGTCGACCATGACCATGGCGTCGTAGCGCTCGGCCAGGTCGCAGATCTCGCGCAGCGGGGCGACGTACCCGTCCATCGAGAACACGCCGTCGGTGACGACGAGCCGGCGCCGGGCCCCGGAGGCCTCCTTGAGCTGCGTCTCCAGGTCGGCCATGTCGCGGTTGGCGTAGCGGAAGCGCTTGGCCTTGGAGAGGCGGATGCCGTCGATGATGGAGGCGTGGTTGAGGGCGTCGGAGATGACCGCGTCCTCCGGGCCGAGGATGGTCTCGAAGACACCGCCGTTGGCGTCGAAGCAGGAGGAGTAGAGGATCGTGTCCTCCTGGCCGAGGAACGTGGAGAGCCGCTGCTCCAGCTCCTTGTGGACCTCCTGGGTGCCGCAGATGAAGCGGACCGAGGCCATTCCGTAGCCCCAGCGGTCCAGCGCCTCGTGTGCGGCGGAGATCACCTCGGGGTGGTCGGCGAGGCCCAGGTAGTTGTTGGCGCAGAAGTTGAGCACCTCACCGGGGCGGCCGCCCGCGGTGACGGCGACGCTCGCGGACTGCGGGGTGCCGATCACGCGCTCGGGCTTGTGGAGCCCGGCGGCCTTGATCTCGTCGAGGGTGGTGCGCATGTCGTCGCGTACGGAGTCGAACATAAGGGTGTCTCCCGGCTCGATAGCTGGATACGGGTGGTCAGGAGGTCCAGTCGAGGATGACCTTGCCGCCGCGGCCGCTCGCCGCGTCGTCGAAGGCCGCTTCGAAGTCCCGGTACCCGTACCGGCCGGTGATCACGGGGGCGAGGTCGAGGCCGCCCTCCAGCAGTACGGACATGGCGTACCAGGTCTCGTACATCTCGCGGCCGTAGATGCCCTTGATCGTGATCATCGAGGTGACGATGCGGGACCAGTCGACGGGGAACTCCTCGGACGGCAGTCCGAGCATGGCGATCCGGCCGCCGTGCGTCATGTTCGCGATCATGTCGCGCATCGCCTCGGGGCGGCCGGACATCTCCAGGCCGATGTCGAAGCCCTCGCGCAGGCCGAGCTTCTGCTGACCGTCGGCGATGGTCTGCTCGCCGACGTTGAGGGCGAGGCTGACGCCGACCTTCCTGGCCAGCTCCAGCCGGGCCTCGCTGACGTCGGTGATGACGACATTGCGGGCGCCCGCGTGCTTGGCGACGGCGGCGGCCATGATGCCGATCGGTCCGGCGCCGGTGATCAGGACGTCCTCACCGACCAGCGGGAACGAGAGCGCGGTGTGCACGGCGTTGCCGAACGGGTCGAAGATCGCGGCGATGTCGAGGTCGACGGGAACCCGGTGCACCCACACGTTGGACGCGGGCAGCGCGACGTACTCGGCGAACGCCCCGTCCCGGCCGACGCCGAGCCCGAGGGTGGCGCGGCACAGGTGGCGGCGGCCTGCCAGACAGTTGCGGCACTTCCCGCAGACCAGGTGGCCCTCGCCGCTGACCAGGTCGCCGACGTTGATGTCGACGACGTCGGCGCCGGTCTCCGCGACCTCGCCGACGAACTCGTGTCCGAGGACGAGCGGGGTGCGTACGGCCTGCTGGGCCCAGCCGTCGTAGTTCCGGATGTGCAGATCCGTGCCGCAGATGCCGGTGCGGAGCACCTTGATCAGTACGTCCGAGGGGCCGATCTCCGGCTCGGGCACGTCCATCAGCCAGAGTCCCGGCTCGGCCTTCTGCTTCACGAGTGCCTTCACGGCTGCGGCTCCCTGCGCTGGTGCGGCGTTGAGTACCCCGGGCCGGGGGCAGCCCTGAGAAAGCCTGCGGCCCGGGGAAGAATGAGAGGGACGGCATGGCAGCACGCGTCGATCGGCTGCCGCGCACCATCCTCTGCCGTCACGGAGAAATCTGCCGCACCCCGCGCCACAGGTCCATCGAGGATTTCTTAAGCGCGCCCGCAGCTCCGCTTCACGCCTTCCCGCGATTCCGCTTCCTGCACGCCCGGGCTCCGCGCCGCACCTTTCCGTACGGCCCCAGGAAGCGCGCCCGCCCGCTTCATTCATCTGGTGCGGCAGCGAAGGGTGGCCCAGCTGTGATCGTTGCGGTTCGGGCGATGGTCCCTGACCGTCCGCCTGGTGCTGGTCCTCGCGGCCGCCGTCGTCACGGTGTTCTCCATAGGCACCGGTACGTACGTGCTCACGCCCGCCGAGGGGGTCCGCACCCTGTTCGGGGACGGGCCGCAGGGTGCCCACTTCATCGTGTGGGAGCTGAGGCTGCCCCGGGCCCTCGACGGGCTGCTGGTCGGCTTCGCCATGGGCAAGGCCGGTGCCGTCTTCCAGTCCCTGACCCGCAACCCACTGGGCAGCCCCGACATCACGGGGTTCGGCAACGGCGCATCCGCCGGTGCGCTGGTCTCCATCGTCCTCTTCGAATCCGGCGCTCCGCAGACGGCGATCGGCGCCGTCTGCGGAGGACTCGCGACCACCGCCGCCGTCTGCCTGCTGGCATGGAAGAGGGGCGTGCACGGCTACCGGCTCGTACTCGTCGGCATCGGGGCGTCCGCGGTGCTCGGCTCGGCCACCAGCTATCTCTACGTACGTACCGGGTCGGCGGGCCCCAACGTGCTGCCCGCCGCCTGGATGGGCGCGGTCCTCGTCGGCGGAGCCGACTGGGCGACCCGACGGATCGCCAGTACGACCCTGCTGCCGGTGGGGGTCGTCACCGGTGTCGCGGGCGGCGTCTACCTGGCGTGGCTGCTGCTGCGGCAACGCAGATCGGGCCGGCTGTGACGTGCCGGCTCATGACGCGCGCCAGCCGCTCCAGCGCAGGACCGAGACCTCGACGACCGGTCCGCCGGGGGGCCGGTCGGCGTACTGCCGGTATTTCGCCGTGAGCAGGCCGATGCCCCGGGCGGCCTGCGGCGACCGGCCCGGCGGCGGGAGCACGCGGGCCTCGCCATCGGCCCTGGCCCACCACAGACGGTCCCAGTCGTCCTCGTAGTGGTCGGTTAGCAGGCAGACCGACGGGTTGGCCGCGATGTTGGCCAGGCGTCTGAGCCGCGTCGTCCGCTTCGGCTTGTGGTCCACTGCCAGCATCACCGCGTCGCCGTCCAGGGCGAACACCACCGGAACCAGGTGCGGGCGGCCCGCCGCGTCGGCCGTCGCGAGGTGGGCGATGCGCGCCACGGCGAACCGCTCCCGTGCCTCGGCGCTCGTCAGGGCGGGCATCGCACCCGTCTCCCGTCGGCTCTCCCCTCGGCTCTCCCCTCAGCCGAACCGGGCCCTGAGTTCGACCAGCCGGTCCAGGTACTCCAGGGTCTCCCGTTCGGGCATCGTCGGCACGTAGAACAGCAAGCGCTCGACCCCCAGACGGCCGTAGCCCTCGACCTGCTCGGGATCGTCGGGAACCGCGTACACCGCCACCGGCACCTCCCGGTCGGCAAGCGCGCGCAGCCGCTCGATCTGCGGACCGATCTCCTGCGGCGACGTACTGAGGGCCAGCCACGCGTCTCCGAGCCGTGCCACCCGCCGGAACGCGCCCTCACCGCCGCCGACGTAGATCGGCGGATGCGGGCGCTGCACGGGCTTGGGCCAAGCGAAGACCGGGTCGAAGTCCACGAACTCCCCGTGGAACTCGGCCTTCTCCTCGGTCCAAAGCTCCCGCATGGCAAGCAACCGCTCGTCGGTGAGCCGGCCTCGGGTGGCGGGGTCGGTGCCGTGGTTCATCATCTCCTCACGGTTCCAGCCGATACCGACGCCGAGGATCACCCGGCCGCCGGAGACCAGGTCGAGCGAGGCCACCTCCTTCGCCATGATGATCGGGTCGCGCTGCGGGATCAGCGCGATGCCGGTGCCCAGCAGCAGCCGCTCGGTCACCACGCCGATCGCCGTCAAGGCGACGAAGGGGTCAAGGGTTCGGTAGTACATCTCCGGCAGCTCGCCCCCGGCCGGGTAGGGCGTCTTGCGGTCCACCGGGATGTGGCTGTGCTCGGCGATGAACAGCGCATCGAACTCACGTTCCTCAAGGGCGGCTCCGAGCGCGGTCGGGCTGATCCCCTGGTCGGTGATGAAGGTCGAGACCCCGAATTTCACGACGGCTCCTCAAAGGCTCGGGTACGGGAAGGACGGGTGGCACCGATCTCCTGACTACCCGCCCCGGGTGATCACGCCCCCATGACCACCCGGGTGAACCATCACGCCGTACGGCATGCGGCATGCGGCATGCGGCATGCGGCATGCGGCATGCGGCATGCGTGACATGACACCGCGCCGCACAACGGATCAACTCCGTTGCGCGGCGCGGCGGACATCAGTGGTCAGGCCTCGGACATCGGGCGCCGGACATCAGGCGCCAGGCGTCAGGAAAGCGCCAGCTCGATGATGTTTTCGGCCTCCAGGACCCACGACGCGTTCAGGCCGCCCTCCTTGACCCGTGCGTCGCCGTCGCCCCTGAGGACGCCGATGCGGTTGCCGGACAGGGCGATCTGAATGGCGTGGGCGTACTCGTGTACCCACGCCGCGCTCAGGCCGCCCTCCTTCACGTACGCGTCGCCGGTGTCCTTCAGGACGCCGATGCGCCGGCCCGACAGTTCGAGCTGGATGACGTCGTGGGACTCCTTGACCCACCTGGCGCTGAGACCGCCCTCCTTCACCCAGGCGACGCCGTCACTCGTGAGCACACCGATACGGTTGCCCGCCAGGTCGATGCCGATGACGTTGCCGGACTCCTTGACCCACGGGGCGCTGAGGCCGCCGTCCTTCACGTACGCATTGCCGTTGCCCTTCACGATGCCGATGCGGTTGCGGGACAGCTCCAGTTCCTTGACCTTGTGGGCCTCCAGGACCCACGGGGCGCTGAGGCCGCCGTCCTTCACGTACGCGTCGCCGTTGTCCTTCAGGACGCCGATGCGGTCGCCCGAGAGCGCGATCTGCTTGACGTCGTCGGCCTCCCGGACCCAGGTCGCGTTGAGAGCGCCCCCCTTCACCCAGGCGACGCCGTCACCGGTGAGGACTCCGATGCGGTTGCCGGACAGAGCAACCTGCTTGATCTCCCCGGCCTCCTTGACCCAGGTCGCGTTGAGGCCGCCCTCCTTCACGTAGGCATCGCCGTTGTCGCGCAGGGTGCCGATGCGGTTGCCTCCGTCGCCGGAGACCGTGCCGGGTACCGCGTCCGCCGTGGACGCACCGGTGAGGCCGGCCAGGGCCAGAACGGCGGCGAACGCGGAGAGAGTCTTGAGATTCATCCGAGTAACTCCTGTACGCAGAGCAACCCTTGGGCCCAAGGAGCGGAGCCCGCGGGGGATTGAACAATCCGAAGACGGTCAACGAACGGAACCGCGGACGGTGCGTGGGCCATTGGAGTGAGGGGGGCGCACTGAGCAGGGTTCCTGCCGCGCGCCGGGCTTGGACGGCAGGGACGTGACGCCGCCGGCCAGGATCAGTAGGCGAAGCTGGACTTGCCCAACTCCGTCGTCGCGACGCGCAGGACGGCGCTGCCCGGCGGAAGGACGGTCATCGGCTTGCGGGTGGAGTTGATCGTGCCGTCGCCGAGCTGCGCGTTGGCATCGGCGCCCCAGGCGATCACCGAACCGTCGTCGCGGGCGGCGACGGTGTGGTCCACCCCGCTCGCGATGTCCGTGACGCCCTGGAGGACATCGATCGGCACCGAAGTGGTCCGGTTGAACAGGGTGTCGTCACCGAGCTGCCCGACGTCGTTCGTGCCCCAGGCACTGACACTGCCGTCGTCCAGGGTGGCGAAGCTGCTGTAGGTGTTGGCGGAGAGCTTGGCAACGCCTTCGAGCCACAGGACGTCGACCGGCGCGTTGCTGTCGGTCAGCGACTCGTTGCCGAGCTGGCCGAAACCGTTGTAGCCCCAGGACTTGACGGCGCTCGGCGGCAAGGAGGACTACCGGCTGCACGCGGTCATCGACGGCCCCTCGCGTGCCGTGCCCGACCGCATGCTCCAGCGCACCGGCCCCATGTCCGAGGTGGAGAAGCAACGTTGTGCCGCGTCCCGGCCGATGACCAGCACCCCGGTGGGCGCGGGCTCCGCGGCATCCTCTGCGGACAAGGGCCAGTTGGACGTCCCGACCGCGCCGGGCGTGCGGGCGCTGCGTACCGTCCCGCTGGACTGAGCGCACCGCACGCCTCCGTGGCCGCCCCCCTCCGTGGCAGCTCAGTCCAGCAGGGTCGTGACCACCAGGAAGTCGTCGTGGGCCTCGCCGTACTGCTTGGCGGCGAGAAGGAACATGGAACGGTCGGTCAGGGCCCTGGCCAGCAGGGCCCGGCCTTCCTCCGCGCCCAGGTCGTCCAGGCGGCGGGCGAGTGCCACGCCGTTGTCGAAGAGCGGCCGGAGCGGTTTCAGAATGCGGTGGGTGCGGTTCTCCCGGTGGAGCGCCGAACGGATGGTCATCCTGCGGTGGGTGGCGATCAGCCCCGGGAGATGGCGGTGGGGGTCGGCCGCGGCCGCCTCGGTCAGGCGGGCGGTCTCCTCTTCGAGGGCGGGGATGCCCTCGACGTACGCCTGCCTGGTGTCGTGCGACCAGGTGGTGGAACCGAACGGCGGTGCGGGTGTACGGGCGGACGCCGCCGGCTCCTCCGCGCGGCCCGACAGGCTCAGCAGCATGGTCCACCAGGACAGGATGTTGCTCCAGCTCTTGCGCTCCCCCGTCTCCCCCAGTTCGGCGAGGAGACCGAGTGCCTCTTTCCTGGCCGCCCTGGCTCCGGCCCGACGCCCGGCGGCGTCCAGCATCTGGGAGTGGCGGACCAGTTCCCACGTCAGGATGGCCAGTGACGTGCTCCCGGCATCGAGTTTTCGGCGGCAGGCGTCCACCATGTCCGCGAAGGCGTCCAGGGCCTCGTCGCCGCGTTCCTTCTCCAAGTGGCAGGTGATCAGCGTGGCGTCGAGGTCCAGGACCAGACCGGGAAGCTTCAGGCCACAGGCCCGCGCGGCAGGTATGCCCCGTCTGATTTACGCGATCCGCGAGTGCCGGGGCCGCAAGGACGAACCGAAGGGCTTCGGCTGCCGCGATCTGGTCCTCCGCGCCCATGCGCAGCTCAGCGGTCCGATCGTGCTGGTGTGGGACAACCTGCGCATGCACCTGGTCACACCACTGCGGGAGTTCTTCGAGGCCAACGCCCAATGGCTCACCGTGTTCCAGTTACCGACGTACGCTCCGGACCTCAACCCGCAGGAGGGTATCTGGTCCCTGGTCAAACGCGACTTCGGCAACCTTGCAGCCGCTGACCTCGGCCAGGTCACCCGCGCCGTGAAGCGCAAGCTCAAGATGCTGCAGTACCGGCCGGAGGTGATCGACGGCTGCCTGGCGGGCACCGGCCTGACCCTGCCGGCGTGATCGTCAGAAGATGCCGAAGAAGCGATGCCACCAACTGGGCCGCTGAACGTGCCCGGGCAGCTGGCTCGGCCCGTCGTAGTCGAGCTCCAACAGCTCCTCGGCAACCACCACATAGCCGAGCTCGACCAACGCTCGATTGACCTTGGCAAGGTCAGCGCCGTCCAGCTCGCCCTCGGCCTGGGCGTCCTCAGTCCCAAGGAAGGCGCCGGGGTTGTCCGCGCAGACCAGAGCCAGTGAGCCGAACTTGCTCACACAGACGACGATCCGGGTTCCGCATACGGTCGCGTCCCCGGGCACGACGACGCGTCCGTACTCGCTGGAGTCCTGAGTGTCCTGCTCTGCCGTGCAGCGAGCTGCGAAGTCACCTTCGAGCCGAGTCACCAGACCGCCGATGAGGGCTGCGGTCTCACCGCGGTTGTAGTGCTGCGGCCACTCCAACCACTCCGGATCATCGAGCTCACGCAGCAACGCCAGCAGATCCGCTTCACTCTCGGTCATGTCCTCATCCTGACGCGACAGCCACACGCGGAGCGGCTCGGGGTACCACCACGTTCACGCTGCCCCGACAACACCCGTTCAAGTTCAGTAGCCTGCACGCAGAAAGTGACTTCCGCTTGGTACGACAGAACCCCTCGACAAGGTTCATCGTCCCAATTCGGAAGGCAATTTCGTGTTCTGGGCCACCACCTGAACCGCCGCAAATGAAACGGCGAGGTCAGCACGCTGTGGTGGAAGCCGGGGTCGTCCAGTTCCATGGCGTGAAGTCGGCCCGGAGCGCGGTCCCGGCCTTTCGGCCGGGTCGTTTCTCCGGGCCGCTTCCCGCACCCGCCGTGCGCCTCTCAACGCAACGGGCGCTCCACAAGCCCCGGTAGTTCCTTGATGGTTGCCTTCATCCCGTGATCGGCCATGGGGAGGGGATGACTGATCCGCGGTAGCGGTAGCGCGTGGTGTGCACTCTCGCCGGGCTGAACAGATCCCGTTCCTCGCTGGCCGGCCACCAGCCACCGCCGCAGAAGCGGCGGCGCAGGTCCTTCCAGTTCATCCGGGGGTGCTTGCGCCGAAGCCACCAGATCACCCGGCCCCAGACATATGAGCTCAGGTACTGGAAGACCGCGCTCGACACTCCCGGCCGGAAGTAGGCGCACCAGCCCCGCAGCATCCGGTTGAGACAGATGAGCAGGGTGTCGAACGGCACGTCCGTGCCTGTTCTGCGGCACTGTGCCTTGACCTTGGCCATCACGGCCGCGAGGGCCTTGCGTGACGGATAGGTGTAGACGTAGTGCTTGTTGGTGCCTCGCTTGCGATGGCGCTGGATGCGCCAGCCAAGAAAATCGAGGCCCTCGTCGATGTGGGTGATCAGTGTCTTCCCCGGTGACAGGCGCAAGCCCATCGTGGAGAGGACTTGGGCGGCCTCTTCCTTGAGCGCCTCCGCGTCGGCCTTGGTGCCCGACACGACCAGGCACCAGTTGTCCGCGTATCGGATCAGCCGGTAGTTCGGCAGTCCGCGACGGCGGCGTTTCTGGCGGTCGTTGAAGGTGCTCGCCGGACCTCCCGGGCCCCGGGCAACATGCTCGTCCAGGACGGAGAGGGCCACGTTGCTCAGCAACGGGGAGAGGATTGATCCTTGCGGGGTTCCAGCGCCGGTCTCCCTGAACTCCCGGTCCTCACCGAGGATCCCGGACTTCAAGAATGCCTTCACCAGGGCCAGGACGCGTTTGTCCGCGACGCGAGCGCGCACCCGGTCCATCAGGGCGGCGTGCGAGATCTCGTCGAAGCAGGCTTTGATGTCGCCCTCCACGATCCACTCGTAGGAGTGGGAGGTGAAGTGGCGGACCTCGGCCACCGCGTCATGGGCCCGGTGATTCGGGCGGAACCCGTAGGAACACGGGAGGAAATCCGCCTCGAACACCGGCTCCAGCACCCGTTTCAGGGACGCCTGCACCACCCGGTCCCTCACGGTCGCGATCCCCAGACGGCGCTGCTTGCCGCCCGCCTTGGGGATCATCCGTTCCCGGACCGGGAGCGGGCAGAAACTGCGGCCCTTGAGCGAGGAACGCAGCCCGTCGAGGAAGTTCTCGACGCCCCGCACGGTCTCCACGTAGTAGGCGGTCTCGCCGTCCACTCCTGCCGTGCGGGCTCCCTTGTTGCCCCGCACCCGAACCCACGCGACCAGAAGGAACGCGGGGTCGGCAACGAGGTTGAACAGATCACTGAACCTGCGATGAGGATCCTCGCGGGCCCACCGGTGCAGCTTCGTCTGGATCTCCAGTACCCGGTGCTCCGCCCTCATCAGGACGTACTCCAGCTCGTCGGTATTCACCAACGACACCTCCTGGCCTTCCAGTTCTTCCGCTGCTGACTTGCTGTCCTCCTTCGCCATGTACGCGCCTCTCGCGCGCTCGGACTACTACGAGGACTCCGCCACGATCCGCTGCCATCAGCCGACGACGGGCCTGCCCTCCGCCCGGTTGGCTGCCGGGATTTGGGCGGCATCGGACCGCTTCCCACGTTCACCGCTATCCGGTTGTCGAGTGAGCCGCCCAGCTGTACCCCGGCAGCATCGCCATGCCTACGCCGCAGACCTTCAGCATGGCCTCCGCGCCAGCGCACTTCACCAGCGGCGGAGTCGCGACCGCCGCGATTAGGCGGTCACGCGCACTGCACCCGGCCCAGATCCACCAGGTTCGAGCCGGTTCAAGTGTTACGAGGCTTCAGGCACTGGTTCCTCTCGTACGGCTTCTCGTCTCGCTTGCCGGGCCCGTACCGTCTGGCAGTACCAGTACGTCCCGTCGTTGTCAGGGCTGCTTGCCGCCCTCCCGCGCGTCTCCGCGATCAGGCTGCCCTCAGTTTCACCGGCCTGCTGCGACAGACCAGCAGCGGGGGTCTTTCACCCCCGCCCGGAAATAGCGGCGCCTCGTGGCGCACCATCGCGTACTTGAAGTCGATGCGTCAGCGGACCGCCTCGGCTGCCTGCCGGTCCGAGGACCGAACACGAACTGCAGCACGCAGACGGTGCCTTCGTATGCCGCGGCGACCACTGCGAGACCAGGCGGCCCCCTCGGAGATCAGCCTTCAACGCGGATCAGGTAGGGACTCATGTCGTCGTCGGCATCGCCGGCCTGAAATCCCGCGGATCCGAGAATTGCGATCAACGTCGCGTACATGTGCTCGGTCACAAAGCCGAAATACCGGAACGCCGATGACTGGATCTCACCCTTCTGCGCACTCTCCGCTGCAGCGCGATTGAGGGACGGATTGATCAGCCATCGAACGAAGACTCCTCCCCTGGAGTCATCTGCCGGGTCCACCCAGACCAGCGCGCCCAGCGCGGCAGACGCCTGGTTTACGTCCCGATGCACGGTGAACCCGGCCATCGCCAACGCTTCGGCCACCTTACCGGCCAGATCGTTCCGTTCGGCGATCTCCGCCTCGCTCGCCTTTTTGATTTCGAACATCACTACCTGCTGTCATTTCGCCATGAGGAGGGGTGGATGACCCATCGGGTCACCCACCCCATTGCATCACACAGGCCCTAGCCGGCCGAGATCAGGAGCTAGGGGCGCCCCTGGGCCTGGATCAGACCCGCCAGAACATTCTCGAACGCCCTGTTCATCAGTCCATTCGATCCCCACTGCACGGACCACGTGATCTCTGTGCCCTCCTTGAGGAGGTTCTCCAGATTCGGTCCGCACACGGGGCACGGCTGCCGTTCGGTGTAGAGCGCGTTGATCTGCTTCGGTGAGACATCCTTTGCGGCCAGCTGAGCGAGGATGTCGTCCTCCGCGTGGAACCCGCCCCCCTTACTGAAACCGATGACGAGATCGCCGGTCTTCGGGTCATTCCAGCCCGGCACCCTCGCGACGGCCACATTCCTGTTGCCGAAGATACCGAAACCCGACTCGATTCTGGCCCGATAGGCCATGTTGGAGAGTTCGGTGCTGTTGTACGCGATCAGCCCGACGCAGGAATACTCGGGAACCGGACTCCCGATGGTGCCCATCGGAACGACAGTCGCGACCCGCGGCTTCGGCGCGACAGAGGCGACCCGCGACACCTTCCGGCAGGAGGCGTAGAACTTCTCCGCCATCTTCCCGGCGATTCCGGCCATGGCGGCATCGGAAAGCCTGAGGGCGCTCAGCGCCTTCCACGCGTCGACGAAGCCGATTCCGGTCCTGGCGGCACCGTCCATCGCCCGGACGGCGTCCGCGATGGGACGGATGATCTTGCCGGCGAACATTGCCGCCACATCCACCACGGCCCAGGCGCAACCGCCCCAGCTCCCGTTCTCACCACCGGGGGTGAGTTTCTGGGCGCATCGGATCCAGCTGCCGAAGAGGATGTCGACGGGGTCGATGCCCTGCTGGTACTCCGCGATCGTGATGGTGTGCGTGACCTCGGTGTACAGCGTGTCCGTCTTGTGCTCGCCCAGGTACAGCGTGTCCCCGGAGAAGCACGAGTTCTCCCAGACCTCCGTGGTGCACATGTACAGATCGAGGTCGGCCTTGTACCCGATCTTCTGGGTCATCGTGCAGTCGCCGTCGTAGGCGAGCTGGTCCCACCAGCCGTCGCAGCCCTCGGTCTTCTTCAGGATCTGGGGTTCGCCGACCTGCTCGATGTGGTCGACGACGTAGAACACGCCACCGATGAGTCCGCCGGCGTCGTCCGGGACCGTCCCGGTCTCGATCTGCTTGGTGTTCCCCGCGTTCTCGGCCTGAGTCGCGGCTTCCTGGGCTGATTCGGCGTACGCCTGGGCGTCCTTGGCGGCTTCCTCGGCCGCTGTCGCTGCGGCGTCGGCCCGCTCGGCGGCGGCTCTGGCCTGGCCGGCGGACTCTTCCGCCTGCGTGGCAGCCGCGCGGGCGGCGTCCGCGTCGAGGGCGGCGGCGTCGGCGGAGGTGCGGGCGGTTTCGGCGTAGCCTTCGGCGCGGCCGGCGGCCTCGTCGGCGGCCACTGCGTCGGCGGTGGCCTGGGCCTGGTAGCCGATGGTGCGGGCCAGTGACTCCTGCGACTTCGCGGCGGCGGTCGCCGCGGCGGCCGCGTAGGTCAGTGCCTCCTTCGAGTAGCCGCGGGCGTCCGCGGCGTGTTTGGCGGCGTTCGCGGCGTGCTGGTAGGCGGCCTTGGCGTCGCCCTGTGCCTGGTCGGCGATGATCTGGGCGGCCGCGGCCTCCTCGGCCGCGTTGGCGGCGTGGGCGTCCGCGACGGCCTTCTGCTGCTCGGCGATGGTCTTCGCCGCCTGGCCGGACAGGACCACCAGAGAGGCGGCCGAGTCCTTGGTGACGTAGGGCGAGCCGAGCTGGATCGCGTCGTTCGCGGGAGCTGCGACCTGCGCGGCCGAGTTCCCGGCGTCCACCGCGGCCTGCGCGGTGACATAGGCGAACCCTGCCGCCTTCGCTGCGGCGACGGTGGCCTTGTCGGCCTCGGCCTTGGCCGCGTCCGCCTCGGCTTTGGCCGTCTTCGCCTGTGCCTCGGCCTCGTTGGCCGCCTTGACCGACAACGCGGCCTCGGCCGAGGCGTGCTCGGAGGCGTCGATGGCGTCGGCGGCGGCGCTGGTCGCGGTGCGCACCGCGGCGTCCGCCTTCAGCTTTGCCGCCTGCGCGTCGTCCGCGGCTGCGCGGGAGCGCTTGGCGGCGGCCTCCGCACGGGTCGCCGCCGCGTCCGCGTCCGCTGCCGCCTGGGTGGCCGCGTCGGCCGCAGTTCGAGCCCGGCCGGCCGCCGCCTCGGCGTCGTTCGCGTGCTGGTCGGCCTCATTGGCAGCCGCCCGCGCGGCGTCCGCCGCTTCCCCCGCTTCCAGGGATTCGGCGTAGGCCTCCTTGGCGTCGGCCTTGGCGCGCGCCGCGTCCGCCTTCTGCTGGGCGTCCCACGCGTCGTCGCGCAGTTCCCCGGCACGATCCTTCGCAGTTTCGGCGTCGTTCTTCCGGGCCACCGCCGTGGCCTCCGCCGTCTCGGCCCTGCCCTTGGCTGCCTCGGCGTTGGCCGCTTCGGCTTCCGCGGTCTGCCGGTGTTGGGCCGCCTCCGACTTTTTGAGGTCGGCGGTCTCCTTCTCCGCCTTCGCCGTAGCCTCTTCGGCCTCGGCCTTCAGCCGCTTGGCGTGCGCCTCGGCCGCCGCCGTTTTCGCGTCTGCCTCCGCGGCCAGGGACTCGGCGAGCTTGGCCTCGGCCAGCTCCTTGTCCTTCTTGGCGTTGTCACGGTGCAGCTTGGCCGCGTCCGCGGCCGCCTGGGCCTGCAGTTCGGCCCGGTAGGCCGCCTGCTTGCGGAACTCCGCCTTGGACTGCGCGGCCTGCGCCAGCGCCCGCTGGGCAATCGTGGCGCTGTCCGCGACAGCCGCCCGGGTGGCCGCCTCGGCGGTCTCGCCGGCCTTCACCAGCGCCGCGACCGCGGCCGCTACTCCCTGCGTGACCTGCGCCTTCTGCTGGCCTACCAGCAGACCGCGACCCCGCGGCGCCCCGTTGGCGTCCGCGATCGCGTACGCCGCCTGTTCGGCGGTGGCGCTGGCGGTCTGGGCGGCCGTCGCGGCCGTCGCCTGGCGCTTGAGCTCGGCCAGCTCGGCCTGCGCTCCTGCGCGCGCGGCGCTCAGCCGCTGTGACGCCTTGGTGAACTCCGTGGACGGCGGAACGCTGCCGTTGTGCTCGGAGACCTTGAACAGCACCTTCTGCGTGGCAGCGGTGCTGCAGGCGGCCGCGAGCGCGTCCTGCCCGGCGGTGTACGTGGGGAAGTTCAGGCACTTGTTCGCCCCCAGGTTCTGCAGGGTCGCGCTGACCCGGGCGCTGAACTTCCACGTCTGCATGGGCGTGCCGTTGCAGGTCCAGATCTGGATCTTCGTCTGGTTGGTGGCGACGTCGAGGCACTTCTGCGAGTTGACGTTCTGCAGGCTGTAGCCCTCGCCGTAGCCCCCGTTGATCCTCCACTGCTGGGCGGCTGCCGTGGAGCAGGCGACGACCTCGACAGCCGTGCCGTTCGCGGTGCCGGAACCCTGCACACCCAGGCACTTGCCGGTCGCACCCGGGATCTGGACGGCCATCGGGGAGGTACCGATCCAACCAATGCCGCCCGAGGACCAGTAATCCTGCCAGCGGGTGATGTGGTCGGCGACCCACGAGTGTCCGAGTATCTTGCCCATCGACTCGGATGCCATGGTCAGCGCCTGGACGGCGTTCTTGTTCGCGGTCAGGATGTCGTTGCGCTTGGCGGCCTGCGAACCGACTTCCTGCTGCCACTCCGCCCCGGCGGTCGCGGAGACCTCGCCCAGGACCTTCTCCGGGTCCATCGGATCACGCCACGCACAGGCGGCGAAACGGGACTTGAGGTCCTCGACCGCGACCCGGTGCTCGGCGGTACCCGGCACCGGCGCCTTGTCCGGGAAGCCGCCCGAGCTCAGGAAGAGGCGGGCGTTGTCCGCGCCGGTCGGCTCCAGGCTCCAGTCCGTCAGGTGCTCGTAGGCGGACCGCAGGGCGAGCTGTCGGTCCCAGTCCGGCAGGGACGGGTCGGGTTCGCTGCCGTACAGCGGCTGTCCCAGAGCCTTGACCGCAGCGACGGTCTCCGCGTCCGCCGGCGGAGTCGCGTCCTCGTAGAAGTCGCTCTCGTCCTTCCAGAACCGGTCGGCGATCCACCCCATGAGACCGGTCTGGGAATGGAAGTCCTCACCGTCGTCACCGCTGGTCCCGGGCGGCCACTCGAAGTCGGCGACAGAACCAAAGCCCCCGGGCGTCTCGAGCCCGGATATCTTCCAGCTGTCGTGAAGCGCGTCGAGCCGGTCCAGCTCAGCAGATGCGGCATCCCGGTCCGACTGGTACGCGGTGGCGAGCGGCGTGTCTTCCCAGTAGTCCCGGTTCGCCAACTCCCGCAGCCGCTCCGGACTCTGGTTGAGAGCGTCCTGCGCGCTGACGGCCATGGCCGGCCCGCCCAGCCGCAATACGTCGCTCATCAGGCACTGATCCTGCCGCAACTGCTCGGCGGCGGTGTCCTCGTACCAATCGTAGTCGGCGGCCAACTCGGTCGGCGGTGCCGTGTATTCGGTGCTCACACCCACCCCCGCCAACAAGGCCATGGCGAGCAACGGCGGGAGCAAACGGCCTGTCAGGCGGGAGAGTCTAAGCAGGGGTCTGGGAGACCCCGGGGGTCTGGAGCGCAATGGAATACCACTTCTGGCCAGGGAGCCGACCGAAGGCTGCGGCGGGGCCGGCATGACTCAGCGGCCTCGCGCCCTCGAACCTGACGGTCGCTCAAACAATGGGTCCGAACATAGAACAAAAGTCCGAACTTGGGGGCAGGATGGTACCCAGAGGGCGGCAGGCGTGAATAGAGGATGATCTTTCCCCGGCAGGAGAGTTGAGAAGCTGTTGTCTTTCCGGGTGCGGTCGCCGGGCTTTCAGCGGAGTAGCCGTCGGCACCGGCGGCTGGCAAGACTTCCAAGCCATCAGCTAACCCCACCGATCGTGTGCCGCGCCCATAACCATGGGCGCGGCACAGCCACATCAGCTCCGAAGAATCAGTGGAGACACCGGTAGCGGGTGCGCTTCGACAGCACGTTGTCGACGGCGAGTTGGGCGATCCGGGTACCGTCGGCAATTCTTGCGGGTGCGACGTCGGCGGCGCCCAGCTCCCCGCACGCTGGAGAAGTGCTCGATGACGCTCCGGTCGAAGTGCGGTGTGCACGGTATGTGACACTGATCGTCACGTGAAGCCACGGGCAGCGGACTTGATCTCAGCAGACCGGTTCCTACCAGGAACTTCACGCCCGTCCGGGAGCGGAGCTCCTCGCGCAGCAGCAGGCTCCCTTCACGCGGCCTCACGACCCGTTGCTGTCAGCAGCTCATCGACCCCTGGTTGTTTTCAAGCCATGGACGGATACCGGCTCCGGCCGATGACACCCGCCTCGCGCCACCCCAATTAAGTTCCGTTCAAGGGGAGTTGCCCGGGCGGCCCCGGCTGCCCGCCTCGCGTCTTCACGCGAGCACAACGGCATGGAAATGTTGTGATCGGCGCCACACCACAACGCTGCGTGCACCGCGCCGAGCCAAATTGATCGTTTTATGCGTGCATTACGGCGGCCCACCCACCCGACCTGCACATACACAGAGCCAGAAGCGCCTCTGCGCGCTCCGATGGCCGGTATGGACTCTTACTCGAAAACACAGGCTCCGCATAAATTTCCAACGTTTGCAGCGATCACGTTCATCCGCTTCAACGGGAGGGGAAACTCCATGTTCAACACACTCAGGTCCACCGTCTCCGCCGCACTGGCCGTCATCGCGGTCGTCGCTCTCGCCGCACCGCAGGCGTCGGCCGCGGAGCGGCCCAGCGCCTCGTCCGAGAATGCCGCCGTGCAGGTCGCGGAGACCGCCGACGCCACGACCCGGGCCATCGCCCAGTCCGACCCGCAGGCCGTGGCCGCCGCCGCGAACGTGTGCGGAACCGGATACACGCTGAGCAAGGGGATTCCTCTCCCGCTGGGAACCGATCCCCAGCTGCGCCTGGCCACCCTGTTCGCGTATGAGAACGGCGGCAAGGGCTGCGCGATCCTCGACAACAACGTGGGCGCCTCGCGGTACATGTACCTGAAGGTCTGCAAGGTGGACGGCACGGGCTGCGACACCGACACGGGCAACTTCAGCGAGTACGCGGGCCCGGTCTACGTCTCCAGCTTCGCCTGCGCACCGGTGACCGCAAAGATGGGAACGTCCTCCAGCAGCCTCTTCATCAACTACTCGTCCGACTACGTTTTCCCTTGTAACTAGAGGCGCGGCCGGCAAACGCCGGTCACTTGCCCCTGAGGCCTTTCGCCAGGGTGCATGCGGGGGCGGCGCGCCTTGATAGCGTCGCTCCCGCGATTGCGGACCGCTCCCCGCCGGGGTCGTCGCTGCGCCCGGATGGCCTGCCCTCGACGGCCGACGGAGCGAGCGTGTTGACGGTACGGGGACGTTCGCGGCAAGGACGAAGAGGGCCGACGCATGAGCCTCGCGCAGTTGCACTACACCTCTGCCTCTGCGGGGGACGACGGGGGCGACGCACGGTTCACGGCGGTCAGCGCCGGGATCCCCACACCGGTGCTGGCCGAGGCCGAGCAACTCCTCGGCTACGAACCGCCGCCCGGGGCCCCGTACCACCCGACCACCTCCGAACTCCGCGCGTTCCCCGAGGCGTTCAGCTTCAGCGCACTGTCCGACGGCAGCCATCTGCTGAGCCGTACGGTGGCCCTCGGCGGCCCCGGCGCCGGACGTTTCCACGCGCACGCCGTACATCTCCCCGCCGGTACCCAACTGCCGGGCGACGCACTGCCGATCACCGCGTGGCGGTCGCCGAACTGGGCCGCCACCGCACCAAGCGGCGGTACGCCCGGCCGAATAGCCTCCCTGCCCGCCTCCGCCTCCTTCGGGCCCGAGGCGCTCAATGACTTCGCGGTCTCCCGGAGCCCCTGGCTGGCGGCGGTCTTCGCCGATCTGCGCCGGGTGAGCGAGGAACCGTCCTCGGCACGCCTGGTTCTCGTGGAGCGGCAGAGCGCGGACGTGGCCCGGTGGATCGCGCTCGCCGGGGCCGTGCTCCCGCCGGAGCACGCGCGACGGCTGACCTTCACGACCTACACCCGGCGTCCCGCGCGGTCCCCGTACCAGATCGTCGGGGTGCTGCCGCAGGACGCACCGGGGCCCGGCGGCTCCGGCATCGCCTTGCGGGTGCACACCTGCACCGGGGCGCGCCCCGAAGGGGCGGTGGACGACGCCTGGGCCGAGACCTGCGCCAGGATCTGGCGCAGCCGGTCCCCGGAGCTGTTCCGGACGGCGGCGGAGCTGCCCGGCGAGCCCTTCGCCGCCGGACCGCTCGCCGTCACGGCGCTCTGCGCGGGCGTCGCGCTCGGCCCCGCCGGGCGTGCCGCAGCCGCGAAGTGGGCCGCCGAGCGGCCGTACGCGCTGGACGAGGAGCGGACGCGGCAGCTGACCGACGCGCTGACCGCTCCCGGCATCGACCGCACCACGGACGAACTCACCGGTGTCTCAAGCCTGTTGACGGCTCTGGACGGGCGGTCCCCCGCCGCCACGACCGCATCGCTCGCCGCTCTGCTGGTGACGGAGGCGGTACGCGGTGGCGATGTCGCACTCGAACCGCCCGCGCGCTCGGCCTTCGCCGAACCGGTCGGTGAGCGTGCCGCAGCGGCACTCGTCGCGGCCCTGGGCGACGACCTGCGTACCGAACTCGCCACCGGTGCGACCACCGCGGCGACCACGCCCACCGTGCCGGGCCGGGGTGTGGCACGCGCAGTGCAGCTGCTGCGGATCGCGCGGCTGCTCGATGTGGACTGCGCGGACCTGCTCCCCGATGTCGTACGCCGCATGGCCAGGTCGCTGCTGAACGAAGGGGCGACGGACTGCGCGCCGGTGCTGCTCGACCTCCTGGACGAGCAGTTCGACGTCCGTACGGCGCTGCTGGGCGAACTGGACCGGATCGCGCCGCACGATCCCGCGGCGACGGAGCGGCTGCTGACCGGGGTCGCTCTGCCCTTCACAGGAACGCAGGCGCTGCCGCATCTGCGGATGTGCGCGGCAGCGCCGGCCGCCAGGGCGGGCGGCGGCGACCGGATGAAGGTCCTGCACACGCTGGTCCGCGCCGGTGGAATGTCACCTTTCACCGAACCCCTGGTACTGCGGACCGGGATGGGGCTTGTGTGGGGCGAGGAGACGCCCACGGCCGGCGAGGCCCGGCAGCTGCTGGGCGGAACCACCTCCGACGCGCACCGCACGGCCGGTACGTGGTCCGCTCTCGTGGCGGCGGCGCTCGGCGCCCCAGCCGACGACGAGGAGGCCCCCGAACTCGCCCACGACCTGCTGCGCGGCTTCCCTCTGGAACTCGACGCCCGGGTGCGCGGCGCCCTGCTGCTCCTGGAGTTCGCGCGGGACGTGCGGTCGGGGGCGGCTGAGCCCGGCTGGGCGGAACGGGCGCTCAGGCTGCGCGCCGGGGCCGAACCGGTGGAGCCGGGCGTACGCGACCAGGCGTTCGGCGCGCTGGCCGGGAAGCTGCTCGCCGCGGACCGGCCCGAGGCGGAGCTGTACGCGTTCGTCCACAGCGACGACGCGGATCTCGTCGCGGCCTACGGCAGGATCGCCCGGCAGGACACGGTCCTGACCCGGCTGCGCTCCGACCCGTCCTATGTGGCCGACTGTTTCACCGTCTGGAGCTCCCATCCGCACGCGGGCCGCGCCTGGAGCGAGACCCGTACCGCACTGCTGGCGCAGGTGCTGCGGCCGGTGGTGCGCGGTCTGTCCGCCGATGAGGTGGGGGCGGTGGAGGAGGCCGCCGAGCGCACGGGCAGCAGCCGCACGGCGGAGGCGTTCCGGGCGTGGAACCGGCCGAGCGGCCTCGGCAGGCGGCTCGGCAGCAGACTGACGGCACGGGTGCGGCGGGCGCTGTAGCGGCAGCGCAAGCGGCCCCGTGGAGCCCTGGGTGTCATGGCCCGCCCGGGGTGACCGGTACCGTGTGACATACCGATCTCGTGTGCTCCCGGCGGGCTGCGTGACACCCCCAGGAGGAACAGATGACGACGAACCGCGGACGCAAGGACGTCATCCGGGACCGGATGGCCGCGACCGGAGAGTCGTACAACGTCGCCGCCCGCAATCTGAAGGCGATGAAGGACATGGGCGCCACGCGTGAGGCCGTCCTCACCCAGCGCTGGCACCCCGCCGACTCGCTCGACGTACCGTGCCCCTGCGGCGGCACGTGCGAGCCCGGCGAGCGGTGCGAGCGCTGCCACGCGCTGCACCGGCACGTGGCGCGGTACCCCGGCAGCGTCACGGATGTGGAGACCTGGGCGGACCGTTACGACTGCATGGGCTGCGCGTCCTCGTACATCCTGACCGTCGTGCTGCCCGGCCGGCCCTGGGGCGTCGCCGAGACGGTGGTCCGGGGCGGTTCCGCGGAGCCGGTCGTGCGGGCCCGGGTCTTCCCGGGTGTCGCCCATCCGCTGCTGCGGCAGGAGAACCCCAAGGACAACGAGAACCCCGAGAACGACGACGAGGGCTGACGCCGGGCGTCAGCCCCCGATCGGGTCGTGGCCGTCAGCCCTCGTCGGGCGTCAGGCGCAGTGAGATCGAGTTGATGCAGTACCGCTGGTCCGTCGGGGTCGGGTAGCCCTCGCCCTCGAAGACATGGCCCAGGTGCGATCCGCAGCGCGAGCAGCGGACCTCGGTGCGGACCATGCCGTGGCTGCGGTCCTGGATCAGTTCGACCGCGTCCGTGTCCTTCGGGTCGTAGAAGGACGGCCAGCCGCAGTGCGACTCGAATTTGGTGTCGGAGCGGAACAGCTCCGCGCCACAGGCGCGGCAGGAGTAGACGCCCGTGGTCTTGGTGTCGGTGAATTCACCGACGAAGGCGGGTTCGGTGCCGGCCTGGCGCAGGACCGCGTACTCGGCGGGCGTCAGCTCCGCACGCCACTGCTCGTCCGGCTTCTCGATGTCGTACGACACGTCGCTCCCTCAGCTCGACAGGTGGTCCAGGATCTGCGGGCCGAGGTCCGTGACGTCGCCCGCGCCCATGGTGAGAACGAGGTCGCCGGGCTTCGCCATTCCCGCGACGGCCTCGGGGACCGCCGCCTTGTCGTGGACGGCGGTGACGTCGGCGCCCGCGGACCGCGCGGCGTCGATGATCAGGTCGCTGGTGATCCCGGGGATCGGGTCCTCGCGGGCCGGGTAGATGTCCAGGACCACGGAGGCGTCGGCCAGCGCGAGAGCCTGGCCCATCTCGGCGCCCAGCTCCTGGGTGCGGGAGAAGAGGTGGGGCTGGAAGACGACCAGGATGCGGGCGTCGGATGCGGCGCCGCGCATCGCTTCGAGGTCCGCGGTCATCTCGGTGGGGTGGTGTGCGTAGGAGTCGATGACCTGCACGCCCGCGGCCTCGCCCTTGAGCTGGAGGCGGCGCTTGACCCCGGTGTACTTGCCGAGGGCCGAGGCCAGGTTGTGCGCCGGGATACCGAGGGCGACACCGGCGGCGAGGGCCGCCACGGCGTTGAGCGCGTAGTGGCGGCCGGGCACGGAGACCGTGAACGTGAGGTACTTCCCGTTCAGGATCACCGTGACCTCGCTGGTCAGGCCGCGCGGGGTGATCTTGTGGACACGTACGTCGGCGGTCTCGGACTCGCCGTAGGTGACGACGTTCACCGAGGACCGGGCGCGCACCCGCTTCGTCAGCTCGACGGCGCCCGACTGGTCGGCGGAGATCACCAGGGTGCCATCGGGGACGATCTTGCCGGCGAACGTCTCGAAGGATTCGTAGATCTCGTCCATCGAGGCGTAGTTCGCGTGGTGGTCCAGCTCGACGTTGAGGACGATCGCGACCTCGGGGTCGTACTTCTGGAAGCTGCGGTCGCTCTCGTCCGCCTCGGCTACGAAGATCCGGCCCTCGCCGTGCGTGGCGTTGGTGCCGGGGCCCGCGAGGTCGCCGCCGATGGCGTACGAGGGGTCGAGGTTCAGCTCGGACAGGGCGACGGCCAGCATCGATGTGGTGGTCGTCTTGCCGTGCGTCCCGGCCACCGCGATGGCGCGCAGTCCGTCCATCAGGGAGGCGAGTGCGTCGGAGCGGTGCACGACGGGGACCGACAGCTCGGCGGCGCGCACCAGCTCCGGGTTGTCGGGGCGGATGGCGCTGGAGACGACCACGCACGAGGCGTCGTCCGCCAGATGTGCGGCGGCGTGCCCGATGTGGACGGTCGCCCCCAGCGCCCGCAGTGCCTGGGCGGTTCCCGACTCCTTGGCGTCGCTGCCCGCGACCTTCGCGCCACGCTGGGTGAGGATCTTGGCGATGCCCGACATTCCGGCGCCGCCGATGCCGATGAAGTGCGGCCGTTCCATGGCGGCAGGAATACCGGGTGCCATGCGTGTTCTCTCCCCAGAAGTTGAAGCCAGGAGTTGCAACCAGAGGTTGCAACCGGATGCTGCAATCAGACCCGCACAGCCTATTCGCTGTGCGCGAAGAGCTTGAGCACCGGGACGCCGACCTTGTGCCGGGCCCGGGACGCCCAGTCCCGGTGGAAGAACTCTTCCACGTAGTGCGGGGCGGTCAGCACGATGACCTCGTCCGCCTCCGCGTCGTCGACCACGGACTTCAGCTTGTCCAGCGGGTGCTCCTCGATCACCTGTCCGACCGCTTCGGAGCCCGCCTGCCGCAGGGCTCCGAGTGATACTTCGAGCGCCAGTTCGGCGGATTGCCGGGCATTCTTGCCCTCCGGCTCCGCACCCTCCCGGGCGGCCTCCTTCAGTTCGCCCATCGCCAGGTCGTCGATGGCCCGCAACAGCACATCGGCCTGGTCACCGCGCGGCTGCATGAGCACGACGAAGGAGGTCTGCTCCTCCCCGTGCAGGGTGGTGACGAACTCGACGTCCTCGGAAGTGAGGGCCTTCTCGATCATCAAAACGCTGGTGAACACCACGGGCGCCCTTCTTCTTCAGTGACCGTCACCGGTCTCTGCTGAAACCATCCTTCCCCGTGCTCGCACGGGGACTGCGAGACTAATTGTGCCCACCGGGAGCTAACCGGAACGGCAAATTCCGCCGATTGTCAGATCCGACGGTATCGGGTGAAGAGGAACCCGGCCTCTTCCAGCATCGATGCCAGGGCGAATCGTTCCGGCACGGCCACCGAGGGACCACCGGCGATCCGCTGCGCATCCCCGGCGGTCAGCATCGGCGAAAGGGTCAGACAGAGCTCGTCCAGCACCCCGGCCGCCACGAACTGGCCCAGCATCCTGGGCCCGCCCTCGGTCAGCAGCCGCTTGAGTCCGCGCTCCGCCAGCTCCCTTACGGCCCGGGCGGGGTCCACCCGGGTGCCCTCCCCCGCGATCACCACCTCGGCGCCCGCCCTGCGGGCCGCCTCGATCCGGTCCTCGGGGGCCCCGGTACCGGTCAGCACGAGCGTCGGGACGAGCGGCGAGACGAAGAGCGGCAACGAGAAGTCCAGGTCCAGGCTGCCGCTCACCACCGCGATCGCCGGTGCGGGCCCCTGCCCTGCCGCGGCCCGGCGGGCGGCGAAGGCCTCGCGGGCCCTGGCGGGCCGGTAGCCCTCCTGCCGTACGGTCTCCGCCCCCGCCACGACCACATCGGCGAGACCGCGCAGGGTGCCGAAGATCCGCATGTCGCTCTCGCAGGAGATCGGCTGCGAGCGCCCGTCGTGCTGGGCGGCGCCGTCGAGCGTCGAAACCATGTTGGCGCGCAGCCAGGGGCCGTCCTGTTCGGGGTACGCGTAGGCATCGGCGAGATCGCCCAGGCTCCACTCCCCCTCGTCGTCAGCCGGTGTCAGGTCGGTCACAGGGAAGAGGCGTCGCATGTTCTGCAGTCTGGCACGGCGCTTAAGGTGGAGAGTTGTGTCGTCCTCCACCGCCGTGCCTGGGCAGAGCCCCATAGCCGAAACGGCCCCGCTGTCCCTGTGCGCCCTTGAGCCGCGCGTCCCCGCCGACCGCCTGGTCGCCGAGATGGTGCCGCCGCCGCGCTTCGACTCCGTACGCTTCGATACGTATGTCCCGGACCCGAACCAGCCGAGCCAGGTCGAGGCGGTCGAGGTCCTGAGCGGCTTCGCGGCCGGGCTCGGCGGGGCGCACGCCACCGGCTCCGGTCGGCGCAAGTGGTTCAGCAGGAAGCCCGCGGCCCCCGCGGCGCCTCGCGGGGTCTACCTCGACGGCGGCTACGGCGTCGGCAAGACACACCTGCTGGCCTCCCTCTGGCACGCCACGCCCGCCGCGCCCTCACTGAAGGCGTTCGGCACCTTCGTGGAGCTGACAAACCTCGTGGGCGCCCTGGGCTTCCAGCAGACCGTGCAGACGCTGAGCGGGCACCGGCTGCTGTGCATCGACGAGTTCGAGCTGGACGACCCGGGCGACACGGTCCTGGTGTCCTCGCTGCTCAGCCGGCTGGTCGAGGCGGGGGTCGCGCTCGCCGCCACCTCCAACACGCTGCCCGGCAAGCTCGGTGAGGGCCGGTTCGCCGCCGCCGACTTCCTGCGGGAGATCCAGGGACTGTCCTCGCACTTCCGTCCGCTGCGGATCGACGGCGAGGACTACCGCCACCGCGGGCTGCCCGAGGCTCCCGCGCCGTACTCCGACGAGCAGGTCACCAAGGCCGCGTACGCCACCGAGGGCGCCAGCCTGGACGACTTCCCCTCACTCCTGGACCATCTCGCCCGGGTCCATCCCAGCCGCTACGGCGCGCTGACGGACGGCCTGCGGGCGGTCTGCCTCACCGAGGTCCAGCCGGTGCCGGACCAGTCGACCGCGCTGCGGCTCGTCGTCCTCGCCGACCGGCTGTACGACCGGGAGATCCCGGTGCTCGCCTCCGGGGTGCCGTTCGACCGGCTGTTCAGTGAGGAGATGCTGAACGGCGGGTACCGGAAGAAGTACTTCCGGGCGATCTCCCGGCTGACGGCACTGGCGCGCGACGCAAAGGGGCTGGTGGCGCAGTAGGTTCGGATGCGGCAACTCCACCATCCGAAGGGAACCAGCATGGCTACCACGCGTCAGGCGCACACGGTCTGGGAAGGCAACCTGATCGAGGGCAAGGGCGTCGTCACCTTCGACTCCTCCGGCATCGGCGAATACGAGGTCTCCTGGCCGTCCCGCGCGGAGAAGGCGAACGGCAGGACGAGCCCCGAGGAGCTCATCGCGGCCGCCCACTCCAGCTGCTTCTCGATGGCACTGTCCAACGGTCTGGCCACGGCCGGTACCCCGCCGACCCGGCTGAACACCCAGGCCGAGGTCACCTTCCAGCCCGGCACCGGCATCACCGGTATCCACCTCACCGTCCAGGGCGAGGTCCCGGGGCTCGACGAGGCGGGCTTCGTCAAGGCCGCCGAGGACGCCAAGGCGAACTGCCCGGTCAGCCAGGCGCTCACGGGCACGACGATCACGCTCACCGCGTCCCTGGCCTGATCCCACGGGCCCCTGCGGTCCCGTGACACGCATGAGCCCCGGTGACCCGCATGGTTCCCGCGCGACGATACGCGTGGTACACACATGCGGGTCACTTCTCCTGTCCGCCAGCAGGGAGTTGCCTCATGTCATCAGCAGCAGCACGACAACACGCAACACGACGACAGGTCCTGGCCGGCAGCGGCGCGGCCGTTGCCTCGGTCGCCTTCGCCGGGGCGTTCTGCGAACTCTTCGCGGGTACCGCCGCCGCCCGTGGCCACCACGGCTACGGCCCGCTCATCCCCGACCCCGACGGCCTGCTCGATCTCCCGAAGGGCTTCCGCTACCGGGTCCTGTCCCGGGAGGGCGACCCGCTCCGCTCCGGCGAGGGCCGGGTTCCCGGCAATCACGACGGCATGGCGGCCTTCGCGGGCCGGCACGGTCACGTCCGTCTCGTACGCAACCACGAGAACCGCAACACCGGAAAGAACCCGGTCCCGGCCGTCGAGGGCCTCACCTACGACCCGATGGGCAAGGGCGGCTGTACGGCCCTGGAGCTGGACGGCCGCAACAACGTCCTCGGCGAACGCGTCGCCATCGCCTGTACCGCGGTGAACTGCGCGGGTGGCCGCACCCCTTGGAACACCTGGCTGACCTGCGAGGAGACCGAGGACAAGGCCGGCACCAACGGCTACACCAAGGACCACGGCTTCGTCTTCGAGGTGGACGGCGCCGATCCGCGCCGCACCGGGGCCGTGCCGCTCACCGCGATGGGCCGCTTCCAGCACGAGGCGATCGCGATCGACCCGAAGAGCGGGATCGTGTACGAGACGGAGGACGCCTTCGACAGGCCGTTCGGGCTCTTCTACCGCTTCCTGCCGAGGAAACCGCTGGGCGGGACGGGCTCGCTGCGGGCCGGGGGCGATCTGGAGGCCATGCGGGTGCCGGGCGGCCCCGACCTCTCCGTGATCCAGGAGCCCGGTGCGAGCTTCGAGGGCATCGAGTGGGTGCCCGTACCCGATCCGCAGGCGGCCGGGACCCCGATCCGCTTCCAGGACTTCGGCCCGAAGGGCATCACCCACGCGCAGAAGCTGGAAGGCTGCTACTGGGGCGGGTCGTCGGTCTACTTCGTCTCCAGCTTCGCGCACAGCTCGCAGGGTTCGGCGGCCGACCACTACGGCCAGGTGTGGCGGTACGAGCCGAAGCGGCGCCGTCTCACGCTGGTGATCGTCTTCGGCCCCGGTACGGATCCGCAGCTGCCCGGCGAGTCCCCCGACAACATCTGCCTGGCCTCCGACGGCGGGCTGATGGTGTGCGAGGACGGCGACGGCGCGCAGCATGTCTTCGGCCTCACGCGGGCCGGCGAGGTGTACGCGATGGCGCGGGGCCGGCAGAACACCGGGACGCCCGAGGAGCCCGCGTGGGGCGAGTTCGCCGGGGTCACGTTCGCTCCGGACGGCGGGACGATGTTCGTCAACTGCTATGCGCCGGGCACGACGTTCGCGGTGACGGGACCGTGGCGCTGAGCCGCTGACGGACTCGATGCGCCGAGGTCCCGGCCCGTCCCCGCACCCGTCCTAGCCGGAGCACGCCGTGCGCTGGGCCTCCTGCCATTCACAGACCGGACAGAGTGTGATGCCCTTGACGGACTCCGGGTACTCGGTCGGTTTCCGGCACAGCACGCACTCTGCGTACGGAGGTCCGGCGGCGGGTGCGGGGGCCTTGTCCGGCGTCCCGCAGTACGCCTCGTCGATGCGCTCGTCCATGCGTACGAGCCTACTCAGTTCCCACCCGGCGGGTTCAGTTGGCCGACGCCTTCTCGGGCTTGAGCTCGCTGGGCCGCACGATCACGAATCCTTCCCCGTCCAGCCGCAGCTGGACGGCCTCTCCGGACCCGCCGCGCATCATGGAACCGAAGCTCTGCGAGCGGTGCAGCGAGGTGGTCAGGTTGGCGCTCCATCCCACCACCGCGTCCGTGTCGACGCACACCGGCTGCTGGGATGTGACGGGTATCACGATGGGGTGGCCCTCGCACATCAGACCGAGCTTCCCCTGTCCGGTGAAGACGGTGTTGAAGATCCCGCCGCCGGTCATCCCGGCGCCCTTCACGGTCTTGATCTCGTAGGAGAGCGTGGCGTCGAAACAGAGCACGTTGCGGCCGTTGATGGTGAGGACGTCGCCCTGCTCCACGTCCACGATGAAACAGTTGGCGGCCTCGTGCGCGAACCAGGCCTCGCCCTGTCCGCGGACCGCCATCAGCGGCAGCCCCTCGCCGGTGACGGCGCGCTTGAGCATGCCGCCCAGGCCCTGGCCCTTGCGCTCGAACTGCAGATCGCCGCGGAAGGCGATCATCGATCCCTGGCGGGCGTGCATCTCGCCGTTGACGGCGTACTTGATGGATTTGGTGTTCTGCAGGGTCATCCCGGGAGCGGTTGCCTGCTGCGCCATGTTCTCGCTGGAAAAAAGATCGCTCTTCATGCGGGGCATCCTCACCCGGAGCGATTCATTCCGCCAAGAAGCGGCTCTCGGGCGGCTGGCAGACTGGGACGGGTGAGCAGCAACGACAGCACTTCCCCGGTCCTCTCGGACTCCCCGTTCCAGTCCGAGCCGAACAGTCGCGACGACGCCAGGCAGTACGTACTGCCGCTGGTCGTGCACATCGAGAAGACGGCTCCCCCGGCCCGTACCGACGCAACTCGCACCGCCGCCCGCGCGGTGCTCGTGATGCTCTCCGACGAGCGCTCGGCCGGCGAGGGCGAGTGGGCGCAGGCGATGCGGGACTGGCAGGACGCCCGGATCCGCAAGGTGGTGCGCCGGGCGCGAGGCGCGGAGTGGCGCAGGGCCTGCGAGCTGCCCGGCATCACGGTCACGGGCGAGAGCGCCGAGGTGCGGGTCTTCCCGCCGGTGCCGCTGGACGGCTGGCCGAAGGAGCTGGCGAAGCTCCAGGTGTCGGGGACGGATCTGGACGACCCCGAGCCGCCTGCCGCGCCCGACCTCGCGGGCCCGGTGCTGTGGCTCAACCCCGAGCTGGACATGTCGGCGGGCAAGGCGATGGCACAGGCCGGGCACGGTGCGCAGCTCGCCTGGTGGGAGCTGTCGGACACGGAGCGCAAGGCGTGGCGCGAGACGGGCTTCGCGCTGTCGGTCGCCACTGCGGAGGCGGGCCGCTGGCAGGAGCTGACCGCGAGCGGGCTTCCGGTGGTGCGTGACGCCGGGTTCACCGAGATCGCTCCGGGCTCGTGCACGGTGGTCGCCGACCACCCCGCGCTGCGCGGCTGAACGGTGCGGGCGCGGGTCCGTTGAACATCCGGGTTCGGCAATACGTACTCCCCGGTACTGCCGCAGTGGCAGTATTCGACGCCGTCACGCCTCGGCCCGGGAGAGACCTTGCTGCGACGCATCAACGGAACGGCCCTCATCATCGCGGCGCTCGTCGCCACGCTCGGCGCGCTCGCCTATCCCGTCTGGTCCTATGCCGACCGGTCGGGGACCGGCCAGGCCAATCTGAACGCGTCGACCGTGGCCACCCAGTGGGGTCCGCTCTCCGCGACCGACCGGGACCTCCTGGTGAAGGTGCGCCTCGCCGGGCTCTGGGAGCTGCCCGCCGGGCAGCAGGCGATCGAGCGGGCGCCGAGCCAGGCGATCGTGGCCGCCGGGGACCATCTGGTGGTCGGGCACACGGATCTGGACCGCCGGGCGCGTGATGTGGCGGCCAAGCTCGGTGTGGAGCTGCCGAACCAGCCGACCGAGCAGCAGCAGGGCTGGCTGCGCGAGCTGACGGCGGCGCACGGCGAGGAGTACGAGCGCAAGTTCGCCAATCTGCTGAGGAACGCGCACGGCAAGGTCTTCGCGCTGATCGCCCAGGTCCGGCACACCACTCGCAACTCACTGATCCGGCAGCTGGCGACCGATGCCAACCAGACGGTGCTCGACCACATCACCATGCTGGAGGGCACCGGCCTGGTCGACTTCGACGCGATCGCACGCGAGGCCGCGGGCGCGGCGACGGCCAGCCCGACGGGCCCGCCCGCTCCGGCCGGCACGGTCGTACCCCCGCCGGTTCCCGCAGAGCCGACCGGGGACATGTCGTTCACCTCGCGCCCCTCCACGATGCCGATGCCGATGCCGATGCCCTGAGCGCCCCTGACCGGGAACCTCAAATCAACCTCTGAACGTCCCCCTTTTCGGATTCACCACCGCCCGCCGGGGCCATCAGCCCTGCACGGAGTGGAGGAGGGGGACGGCATGAAGCTGGGAATCGGCATCGGCTGGCGGCCGGAGATCGCGGACGCCGTGGAGGCACTGCCGGGGATCGACTGGGTGGAGGCGGTCGCCGAGAACATCTGCACCGACCATCTGCCCGATTCGCTGGTACGGCTCAGGGCGCGCGGGGTCACCGTCGTCCCGCACGGTGTCTCGCTGGGCCTCGGCGGGGCGGAGCGCCCCGACGCCGGCCGGCTCGCGGACCTCGCGGCCCGGGCCGGGCTGCTCTCCACGCCGCTGGTCACCGAGCACATCGCGTTCGTACGGGCCGGGGGGCCGCGCACCGTCTCGCCGGGGCTGGAAGCGGGCCATCTGCTGCCCGTGCCCCGAACCTGGGACGCGCTGGACGTGCTGTGCGAGAACGTACGGATCGCGCAGGACTCGCTGCCGGTACCGCTGGCGCTGGAGAACATCGCAGCGCTGATCTCCTGGCCCGACGAGGAACTGACGGAGGGGCAGTTCCTGGCGGAACTGGTCGAGCGCACCGGGGTCCGGCTGCTGATCGATGTCGCCAATCTGCACACCAACCACGTCAACCGCGGCGAGGACCCGGCCACCGCGCTCGACGAGCTGCCGGTGGAGGCCATCGCCTACGTCCATGTGGCGGGCGGCGTCGAGAAGGACGGCGTCTGGCACGACACCCACGCCCACCCCGTCACCCGGCCCGTGCTCGACGTCCTCGCCGAGCTCCGCTCCCGGGTCGACCCGCCCGGCGTGCTCCTGGAGCGCGACGACGACTTCCCGCCGGCCGAGGAGCTGGCGGGCGAACTGGCCACGATCCGCGCCACGCTGGACCGGGCGGCTCCGCCCGGCGCCGGTGGGCCGGCGCCCGCCGGGAAGCCGGCGCCGGGGCCGGCCCCGAGCGCCGGTCCGTCCCCGGAGTCCGTGCGCGACCGGCTGGCGGTCGCCCAGACCGCGCTGCTCTCCGCCCTCGTCGCGGGCACTCCCGCGCCGCGGGGCTTCGACCACCGCCGGCTCGGAGTCCAGAGCCGCGCCCTGGCCGCCAAGCGGGCCGGGGTCGTCGCCAAGGCGGCGCCCGAACTGCCTCAGATCCTGGGTGCCGGTTACCGGGACGCCTTCCTCGCATACGCCAGGACCCGTCCCATGTCCGCCGGTTACCGGCGCGACGCACTGGACTTCGCCGAGCAGCTGCTGATCGCCGGCCTGCCCGCCGACGCCGCGGCACGGCGCCGGCTGACCCACTGGTGGCAGGACCGGGCCGCCGCGCGACCGCCAGGCCGCTCCACCCGGCTGGTACGAGCTGCCCGCTCGGCCCTGGTCGGAAGGTGACCGGCATGAATGTCCTCGCAGTGCTGGTGGACCTCGCCGTCGCGGTCTCCTCGGTCCTCCTGATCGTGGGGCTCGTGCGCGCCCGTGGCGGATCCGGCGGTTCCGTACACGACCTCTTCGAGGTCGCCTTCCTGAACGGCGGTCCCGGCAGGGTGGTCGACACCGCGCTCACCGCGATGCAGACGGACGGGCGGCTCGTCATCGGCGGTCCGGGCATCGTCGCCGTCCAGCGGGCGGATGCCCGTGACCCGGTGGAGCGCGCGGTGCTCCAGGAGCACGCCATGGCCCCCAGCGGCGCGCTGCACACCCTGCGCGAGGCGGTGATGCGGCACCCCGCGGTGCAGGAGATCGGCGACGGGCTCGCGGCGCGCGGTCTGCTGGCCGCGCCCGCCGCGAGCCGGACGTGGCGCCGCTGGGGCATCACGCAGGGGCTGGTCTGCGTGCTGGCCATTCCGCTCACGGTCGTGCTGACGGTGGTGCAGTCCATGAACGACTACCCGGCCGGGGACTTCTCCGTACCGTTCGTCTTCAAGGTCCTCCCGGCCCTGCTGGTCGGCTTCCCCGTCGGCCTCGTCTGCGCCGCCGTCGCCCGCGGGCGCGTCACCGGTGCGGGGCGCCGGGCCGCCGAGGCGTACCGCACCGCCCACGCGTACGATCCGCACCCGGCCCATCTGGTGGCCACGCACGGGCTGCGGGCCCTGCCCGATCCCGTACTGCAGACGCAGCTCATCACAGCGGCCCGGATGCGCCCGACCGGGCAGCCGCGGTTCTCGGGTTCGCCGTCGTCCTCGGACTCGTCCGCCATGTTCGTCGTCCCGGCGGTGTGGTGTGCCGGAACGAGCCCCGGCAACGGCGGCTGCGGAAGCTCCAACGACGGCGGCGGAGGCAGTGGAGGGGGCGGCGGAGGCTGCAGTTCGGGGTCCGGTTGCGGTTCGGGGTCGAGCTGCGGCGGTTCGAGCGGCTCCAGTTGCTCCAGCAGCAGCGGTTCCAGCTGTGGCGGCGGGTCGAGTTGTGGCAGCAGTTCCTGAGCGACGGCGGCGTCCCGCTCCTCGGTCCCGCACCGCCGAACCGTCCGCATGGTGAACAGGCCATGGCTTTCCGTGCCCGCCTCGCATAGAAATCCGCCATGCTCTGGGTTCTGTTTCTGCTGGTGGCGTGGGGCGCGGCAGCCATCTCGTGCATCCGTCTCTGTATCGTCTCCGCCCGCACGGGGCTGCTGCCCGGCGCATCCGCGGATGCCGTACGGAAGGTGACGGACGGTCATGAACTGACGCTGTACGAGACCGCGTTCCTGGCCGGCGGTCCGCACCGGGTGGTCGATCTGGCCCTGGTCACCATGCATCTGCGGCGTCGGCTGCTGCTCGCCCACACCGGCTGGGCGACGGTCGTCGACCCGGAGGGCCGCGACGAGATGGAGCGCACGGTGATACGTGCCATCGGTCCGGAAGGGCAGTCACCGATACCGCCGGTACGGACGGCCGCGGCCACCACGGACACCATGCGCACTCTGGCCGACCGGCTCGTCACCGCGGGTCTGGCCGCCCCCGGCGCCGGAGCGGATGTCGGCGCCGCGGTCCGTGCGGTGCGGGGCGCGGCGCTGCTGGTGGTCGCGATGGGCGCGGTGGCACTGCTGATACCCGGTGGGGAGCGGAGCGCGGACGGCCCGGTGGTGTCACTGCTCGTCTGGTTCGGGCTGCCTCTCGCGCTGACCCTGGGATGCCTGATCATCGCCCGGATGGAGGTCCATCCGTACAGCTCCTGGGCCTCACCGGCCGGTCAGCGGCTGCTGGCCGCGAGCGAGATCCCGGCGGCGGACGCGGACCGTGATGTCCTGGCGGCGATTGCCGTACGGGGTGCGCGCGCCGTGAACGATCCGGCGCTGCGGGCCGCGCTCGAAAGCGGCTGCGGTGGCGGCCTTATCCGGGGCCGATGAGACTCCGGGGCCGATGAGAAAGAAGGGACCGGTGCGGCGCGCGGAAGGCGCACCGCACCGGAAACCGAACCCGGTGTCGCTGGACCGACGGGCGGCGCGGGACGCGCCGGTACCCGCCGTCTGATCTTCCGGGTTGGGGTGGTCGGAGCCCGCTCGCTACGCGAGCCCGGCCACCAGGTCTGCGACCGACTTCCTGCGCCCCGTGAAGAACGGAACCTCCTCGCGGACGTGCATCCGCGCCTCGGAGGCCCGCAGGTGACGCATCAGGTCGACGATGCGGTACAGCTCGTCCGCCTCGAAGGCGAGGACCCACTCGTAGTCGCCGAGCGAGAAGGAGGCGACGGTGTTGGCCCGGACGTCCGGGTAGCCGCGCGCCATCTTGCCGTGGTCCGCGAGCATCCGGCGGCGGTCCTCGTCCGGCAGCAGGTACCAGTCGTAGGAGCGCACGAAGGGGTAGACGCTGATGTAGTTGCGCGGCGTCTCGTCGGCCAGGAACGCCGGGATGTGCGACTTGTTGAACTCGGCGGGGCGGTGCAGCGCCATGTTCGACCAGACCGGCTCCAACGCCAGGCCCAGCTTCGTGCGCCGGAAGAGGTTGTACGCCTCCTGCAACTCGTCCGCGGTCTCGGCGTGCCACCAGATCATGAGGTCGGCGTCGGCACGCAGACCGGAGAGGTCGTAGGTGCCACGGACGGTGATGTCCTTCGCCGCGAGCTGGTCGAACAGCTCCTGGACCTCGTCGGCGTAGCCGGTCCGGTCCGCGGGCAGGACATCGCGCAGCTTGAAGACGGACCACAGCGTGTAGCGGATGACCTCGTTGAGGTCCTTGGCCTTCTTACCCGCGTTGGGGCCCTTGCTTGATTTCACAGTCTCAGGCGCACTCATACGGCTATTGTCCCGCCTCGCTCCGTGTGCCCTGAACCAGGGTCGACGTGGCGATGATCTCTTCCCCGGGTCCGGCGGTGAGGTCGGCCGCGATCTCGTCCGCGGCACGGTGGGCGCTCGCGATGCACGCCGGGATGCCGACGCCGTCGTAGACCGCTCCGCAGACCCGCAGCCCGGGGAGCTTGGCGACCTCGTCGCGGATCCGGGCGACCCGGGAGAGATGGCCCACGGGGTACTGGGGCAGTCCGCCGATCCACCGGGTGACCTCGGTGTCCACGGGCTTCGCGGCCAGTCCGGTCGCCTCGGCGAGGTCGCTCAGCGATACGTCGACCAGTTCGCTGTCCTCGCGGTGCAGGTGGTCCTCCTCGCCGTAGCGGCCGACGGAGGTGCGCAGGACGAACAGGTCGGGAGCGGAGTCCGCGACCCAGTTCCACTTGTGGGTGGAGAAGGTGGAGGCCTTGATCGTGCGGCCGTCGACCGGCGGTACGAGGAAGCCGGAGCGCCCTTCGAGTGCGCCGGTGGCGGCGACGTCGGAGCGGCGGAACGCCAGGGTGACGAGCGCCATCGACGCGTACTCGACACCGGCGAGCTCGGCGGAGGCGGCCGGGGACTCGGCGGCGAGCAGGGTGGAGGCGGACCAGGCGGGGGCTGCCAGCACGATGCCGTCGGCGGTGATCACCCGGGTGTCCGTACGGACGTCCCAGCCGTCGGCCCCACGGGTCAGGCCGAGGACGGGGGTGGCGGTCAGAATCTCCCCGCCGGCCGCGCGTACGGCGTCGGCGACCGCGTACGGCAGGGTGCCGATGCCGCCGTCGAGGCCCTGGAAGACCGGTCCGGTCCGCTGCTGGGCGGCGGCCCGTTCCTGGATGCGCTGTACGCCGTCGAGCAGCGAGCCGCCCTCGCGCACCACCTCGAAGAGCTGCGGTACGGCGGCGCGCATCGAGATCCGGTAGGCATCGCCCGCGTACACGCCGCCGAGCAGGGGTTCCACGAGCCGGTCGACGACCTCGCGGCCGAGCCGGTCGGCGACGTACGCGCCGACCGCGACGTCCTCGCCGACGGGGGTCGGGGTCAGGTCGCGCTCCTGCGCGATGCGGGCGAGGCCCTGAGGCGAGAGCACCCCGCCGAGGGCGGCCGGGTCGCCCGGTACGCCCATCACATGGCCCTTGGGCATGGGCCGCAGGGCGCCGCGCGTCCAGACCGACGCGGTGGCGGCGGCGGGTGGCTGGAGGCGGTCGCCGAGCCCGACGGCGTGGGCCAGTGCGACCGCTTCCGGGCGCCGGGCGAGTACCGACTCGGCGCCGAGGTCGACCTGGGTACCGGCGATCTCACCGGTCATGAGTTTGCCGCCGAGCCGGTCGGTGGCTTCTAGGAGGGTGACCCGCAGCCCGGCCCCGAGGAGCCGGTGAGCGGCGGCGAGACCGGCGATGCCGCCGCCGATGACGACGACATGACCCGTACCTGTGTCCGCGCGATTTGGTGAACGCTGCATGCCTCCACTCTCTCAAACCCCTTCCGAGTCCTGAACGTGACCGCTTCGAAACCGGTATACGGCAACCCGTGCCCCCACCCCGTACGTCGAACCGGCACCATCAACCACTCGCCCAGGGGGAGCAGTTATGCAGACAGTCCGTCATCCCGGCCGTTCGGCCATCCGTCGTTCGCGCACGGTCCTGGCCGCCGGTCTCCTGGCCGGCCTCCTCGCTCTGAGCGGCTGCGGCGGTGCGAGCGACTCGGGCTCCTCGGCCGACAAGAAGGCGCTTGCCCCGGCCGAGCAGGGCGCCGCCGCGGACACCTCGGCCGAGAAGCCCGCGCAGGGCGCGCGGGGAGCCGATGGTGCGCAGGCGCTGCCGAAGAAGCCCGACGCCCTGCCCACAGCCACCCATGTCATCCGTACCGCCTCGCTCTCCGTGGAGGTGAAGAGCGTGCCGAAGGCCGCCGCGGCGGCGCGCTCCGTCGCGGAGAGTGCGGGTGGCCTGGTCTCACGCGAGGAGACGGAGCGGGTCGATGACACACATGAGACGTCACATATCGTGCTGCGCGTTCCACAGGCCGAGTACGACGCGGTGCTGAAGGACCTCGCGGGCGCCGGGAAGCTGCTGTCCCGCACGTCGACCGCGAAGGACGTCACCGACCAGGTGGTCGACGTGGAGAGCCGGATCGCCACCCAGCGCGCGAGTGTGGCGCGGGTGCGCAAGCTGATGGACCGGGCCGAGAGGCTCACCGACGTGGTCGCGCTGGAAGGCGAACTGAGCAGCCGTCAGGCCTCCTTGGAGTCGCTGCTCGCCCAGCAGGAGTCGCTGAAGGACCGCACCACGCTGGCCACGATCACCCTCGACCTCTTCGAGCCGGAGACGGTGGTGAAGGACGACGACGACCCCGGGTTCCTGGACGCGCTCGGCGGCGGCTGGCACGCGTTCGTCACGATGCTGCGGTGGCTCGCGATGGCGGTGGGCGCAGCGGCCCCGTTCCTGGCCGCGGTCGCCGTGCTCCTGCTGCTGTGGCGGCTGCTCAGCAAGCGGCTGCCCGGACGCCGTGCGGCGAGGACGCCCGAGCCGGCCGAGCCGGCCGAGTCCTCGTCCACGCCCCCGGCGTCGTAGCGTGGGCCCTTCGGACTCGGTGTCGAAGGGACCAGGCATGACGGCGGAGCGACTGGTGGTCATCGGTGGTGACGCGGCGGGCATGTCCGCCGCGTCCCAGGCCCGCAGGCTCAAGGGCCCCGACGAGTTGAGCATCGTGGCCTTCGAGCGGGGCCATTTCACCTCGTACTCCGCCTGCGGCATCCCGTACTGGGTCAGCGGCGACGTCCCGGAGCGGGACGACCTCATCGCCCGTACGCCGAAGGAGCACCGGGCCCGCGACATCGACCTGCGGATGCGCACCGAGGTCACCGAGATCGATGTCGCCGGGCAGCGGGTGCGGGCCGTGGACCGGGAGAGCCGTGAGACGTACTGGACGGGCTTCGACAAGCTGGTGATCGCGACGGGGGCCCGCCCGGTGCGTCCGGCGCTGCCCGGCATGGACGCGCCCGGGGTGCACGGGGTGCAGACACTGGACGACGGGCAGGCGCTGCTGGATTCGCTGGACCGGATGGCGCCGGGGCGCAGGCGGGCGGTCGTCGTCGGGGCGGGCTACATCGGCGTCGAGATGGCGGAGGCGATGCTGAAGCGCGGCTTCGAGGTTACCGTGCTCAACCGCGGCGAGCAGCCAATGGCGACGCTCGACCCCGACATGGGGCGGCTGGTCCACGAAGCGATGGACGGTCTGGGCATCACCACGGTCAACCGGGCCGAGGTCACCGCGATCCGCACCGGTCCGGACGGCCGGGTCCGCGCGGTCGCCGCGGGCGACATCTCCTATCCGGCGGACGTGGTGGTGCTCGGCATCGGCGTGGAGCCGGAGACGACGCTGGCGCGCGCCGTCGGCCTTCCGCTGGGGCCGCACGGCGGGCTGCTCACCGATCTGTCGATGCGGGTGGTCGGGCACGAGAACATCTGGGCGGGCGGCGACTGCGTCGAGGTCCTGGACCTGGTGGCGGGCCGTACCCGCCATATCGCGCTGGGCACCCATGCCAATAAGCACGGCCAGGTCATCGGGTCGAATGTGGGCGGCGGCTACGGGACGTTCCCCGGGGTGGTGGGCACCGCGGTGAGCAAGGTGTGCGATCTGGAGATCGCCCGCACCGGGCTGCGCGAGAAGGACGCCCGCTCGGTGGGCCTTCGGTTCGTCACGGCGACGATCGAGTCGACGGGCCGGGCGGGCTACTACCCGGGGGCGCAGCCGATGACGGTGAAGATGCTCGCGGAGTACCGCACGGGGCGGCTGCTCGGTGTGCAGATCGTGGGCCGGGACGGGGCGGCCAAGCGCGTGGACATCGCGGCCGTGGCGCTCACGGCCGGGATGACGGTGGACCAGATGACCGCCCTGGACCTGGGCTACGCCCCGCCGTTCTCACCGGTGTGGGATCCCGTCCTGGTGGCGGCCCGCAAGGCGGTGGGGGCGGTGCGCCGGGCGGGCACCGCCTGAGTGCGCGGTGCCCGGTGACCCTCTGCCCTCAGCGCGCGGTCCGCTCGTGCACGTACTCCACGAGGCGGGTCAGCGCGTCCGGGTCCATCGACGGCATCACGCCGTGGCCGAGGTTGAAGACGTGGCCCTCCAGTCCGGCGGCCGCGTCCAGTACCTCCTGGGCCTTCTCCTGAACCGTCGCCGTCGGCGCGAACAGCACCGCGGGGTCGAGGTTGCCCTGGAGCGCCTTGCCGGGGCCGACGCGGCGCGCGGCCTCGTCCATCGGGACCCGCCAGTCGACGCCGACGACGTCCGCCCCGGCCTCGCCCATCAGGCCGAGCAGCTCGCCGGTGCCGACACCGAAGTGGATGCGCGGGACCCCGTACTCGGCGACGGCCTCGAAGACCTTCGCCGAGGCGGGGAGCACCGAACGTCGGTAGTCGGCGGGAGCCAGCGCGCCCACCCAGGAGTCGAAGAGCTGGACCGCGGAGACACCGGCCTCGATCTGCACCTTGAGGAAGGCGCCGGTGATCTCGGCGAGCCGGTCGAGCAGATCCGCCCAGAGCTGCGGGTCGCCGTACATCAGGGCCTTGGTGTGCTCGTGGTTGCGGGACGGGCCGCCCTCCACGAGGTAGCTGGCGAGGGTGAACGGCGCGCCCGCGAACCCGATGAGGGGGGTGGCGCCCAGCTCGGCGGTGAGCAGCCCGATGGCCTCGGTGACGTAGGTGACGTCCTCGGGCGTGAGGTCGCGCAACTGGGCCAGATCGGCGCGGGTGCGGATCGGATCGGCGATGACCGGGCCGACGCCGGGCTTGATGTCGAGGTCGATCCCGATGGCCTTGAGGGGTACGACGATGTCGCTGAAGTAGATCGCGGCGTCGACCTTGTGACGGCGGACGGGCTGCATCGTGATCTCCGCGACCAGCTCCGGCATCATGCAGGAGTCGAGCATCCCGATGCCCTCGCGCACCTTCAGGTACTCGGGCAGCGAACGCCCCGCCTGGCGCATGAACCAGACCGGCGTGTGCGGCACGGGCTCGCGCCGGCACGCCTTCAGGAACGCCGACTCATGGGTGGCGGATGTCTGCGTCTGCTGGCCCATGGGGCGATCGTTGGCACTCACACCGAGAATCTTCGCACGAAGCCGTAAGCCGCCGGGCCCGCCCGGGTGTCCCTCCCTGCGCGAGGCTCCGGTTCCGCCTACTCTTCCCCGCATGGCTCCGGCTCAGGGACAGTTCTCCGATCAATCCGATGGCGCTGACAGCAAGGACAGCGCGGAGGGTGGTTCCGTCCCGCCCGCGTTCCGTTCGGCGGTGGACGCGCTGCGCTCGGCGCGGCTGCGTCCCGAGCTGGAGGTGGAGGCGACGCGGCCGCCGAAGCGGCTCGCTCCGTTCGCGTACGCCCTGGAGGCCGCGGTCGTCGAGGGCGAGGACGATCTCGCCGACGGCCGTCTCGTACTGCTCCATGATCCGGCCGGGCACGAGTCCTGGCACGGCACCTTCCGTCTGGTGACGCTGGTACGGGCCGAGCTGGAGCCGGAGATGGCCTCCGATCCGCTGCTGCCGGAGGTGTGCTGGTCGTGGCTGACCGGTGCGCTGGAGGCGCGCGGTCTGTCGTACGGGGAGGCGGGCGGCACGGTGACCCGGGCGGGATCGCACTACTTCGGCGCGCTGGCCACGAGGCGTCCGGCGACGCAGATCGAGATCCGGGCGTCGTGGACGCCGCGCGAGGGCCGTGGCGGGGTGCCGGACACGGGGGCGCATCTGATGGCGTGGGGGGATCTGCTGTGTCAGATCGCCGGTCTGCCGCCGTCGGACCCGGCCGATGCGGCGGTGGTGACACTCCCCCAGCGGCGCGGCCCCCAGGTTTCCTGAATCTGTCCTGATTCCGTCCTCAACCGCCTTGACCTCTCCCCTTGTCGGTAACGCTGCGTCACAACTGTCGCGGAGTTACCGGCATTTTTTACGTACAATCGATCGCTCGTCCGATTTGCCCGAATTGTTACTCACCAAATAGTGATCTTCCTCTAAAGGAGGACGGGTCTGCTGCCGAAGAGGTCAATGACCCTTCAAGCACGGTTCGCCCCGGCTTCATCCCCGAGCCGGCCCGTCCCGCCACTCCCCAGGAGGCCTGGTGTCCGTTCTCCTAGAGCAGCCCGCAAGCCTGGTCGCCTACCGCCCGAACAAGCCGACGGCCATGGTCGTCGTGGCCGACCCGCGCGTCCGTTCCACCGTCACCCGCCATCTGTGGGCACTCGGAGTACGTGACGTCATCGAGGCGTCGTCCATCGCGGAGGCTCGTCCCCGCGTCGGCAATCCACGCGACATCTGCGTAGCCGACGTCCATCTGCCCGACGGTTCCGGGCTGACCCTGTTGTCCGAGACCCGAGCCGCCGGCTGGCCGAACGGCCTCGCCCTCTCCGCCGCCGATGACATCGGCGCCGTACGCAACGCCCTCGCGGGCGGCGTGAAGGGCTATGTCGTCACCGGCACCCGAACCAATATCGGCCACCCCACCCGTCCCGGCGTCGCCCCCATCGGCGCCAATGCCGCCCGTATGCACCGCCGGCCCCCCGGCACCCCGAGCCACCCGGGCGGCTACCGCGAACTGTCCGGCCGCGAGGTCGAGGTCCTCCGGCTGGTCGCCGAAGGCCAGTCCAACAAGGCCATCGGCGTCTCCATGGGCCTGTCCGCCCTGACCGTCAAGAGCCACCTCGCCCGAATCGCCCGCAAGCTCGGCACCGGAGACCGTGCGGGAATGGTCGCCGTCGCCCTGCGAACGGGCATCATCCACTGAACCCCGCATCCCGGCAGGTATCCGCAGCCATGCGGACCGGCTGGTTTACATTCATCGGCGCCCGTCGACGGAACGTTCCGTCGACGGGCGCCGCACATACACAGATACCCTTGACACGTGACCGACGCCCAAGAGACCGCAGCAGACACTTCACTGCGAACCACCGGGGGCGCTCCCCCGGACGACGTCGCCCCGGCGCCGATCCCCCTGCTCGAACCTCGAGAGGGCATTCCCCCGGTGGTGGCATCCGACGACGCCCTCGCCCGGGTGATCGCCGCTTTCGCCGCGGGCTCCGGCCCGGTGGCCGTCGATGCCGAGCGCGCCTCCGGCTACCGCTACGGCCAGCGTGCCTATCTCGTGCAGCTGCGCCGTGACGGCGCGGGCAGCGCACTGATCGACCCGGTCGGCTGCCCCGACCTCTCCGGGCTCGGAGAGGCCCTGCACGGCAGCGAATGGATCCTGCACGCCGCCACTCAGGACCTGCCCTGTCTGCGCGAAATAGGGATGACTCCCACCGGGCTCTTCGACACGGAGCTGGCCGGAAGGCTGGCCGGATTCCCCCGCGTCGGCCTCGGCGCCATGGTCGAGAGCGTGCTCGGGTACTCGCTGGAGAAGGGCCACTCCGCCGTCGACTGGTCCACCCGCCCGCTGCCCGACCCCTGGCTGCGCTACGCGGCGCTCGACGTCGAGCTGCTGATCGACCTGCGCAACGCCCTGGAGAACGAGCTCGACCAGCAGGGCAAGCTGGAATGGGCGCGCGAGGAGTTCGACGCGATCGCCTCGGCGCCGCCCGCTCCCCCGCGCAAGGACCCGTGGCGCCGCACCTCCGGCATGCACAAGGTCCGCCGCCGCCGTCAGATGGCGGTGGTACGGGAGCTGTGGACCGCCCGTGACCAGGTCGCCCGGCGCCGGGACATCTCGCCCGGCAAAGTGCTGGGCGACGCCGCGATCGTCGAGGCGGCGCTCGCGCTCCCGCCCAACACACATGCGCTGACCGCGCTGCCCGGATTCGGCCACCGCATGGGGCGGCGGCAGCTGGAGCAGTGGCAGGCCGCCATCGACCGGGCCAAGGCGCTGCCGGACGCCGAGCTCCCGCAGCCCGGCCAGACGGTGGCCGGTCCGCCGCCGCCGCGCGCCTGGGCGGACAAGGACCCGGCGGCAGCGGCCCGGCTGTCGGCCGCCCGCACCGCGGTGTCGGAGCTCGCCGAACGGCTGCACATGCCGCAGGAGAACCTGATCACCCCGGACACGGTGCGCCGGGTCTGCTGGGAGCCGCCGAAGCATCCGACCCCGGATGCGATCGAGTCCGCGCTCACCGCGTACGGCGCGCGGCGCTGGCAGATCGAGCAGGTGGCCCCGCTGCTGGTCCGCGCGCTGCTGTCGGTGGCCTGAAGGGTCGCCTTCGAGGGTCGTAATCACGCCAGGTTGCGCGGCCTGCGGCCGCACGCCGTCCCGATCGCCGGACGGGCCGTTCTCTCGGCCCTGTCCGGCGATTGCCGTTTCGGCCCCTGCGGCGATTGAGGACGAAACGGTCCTCGCGTACAGCCCGCCCGCATGTGACCTTCGCCGCTCCCGCCACAGGGGCTGGGCAGCCTGGTTACCCGCAAGTAGCATGGGGGGAGCGGCGCGCCTGCGGGCGTGCCCCGCAGCAGTGCCATCCCGCACCCTGGAGGAGAGCCACCGTGCCTCGTACCATCCGGGACGTCGTCTTCGTCGACGGCGTCCGCACCCCGTTCGGCAAAGCGGGCCCGAAGGGCATCTACCACGAGACCCGCGCCGACGATCTCGTCGTGAAGGCCATCCGGGAGCTGCTGCGCCGCAACCCGGAACTGGACCCCGCGAAGATCGACGAGGTCGCCATCGCCGCGACCACCCAGATTGGTGACCAGGGTCTGACGCTGGGCCGTACCGCCGGAATCCTGGCCGGTCTGCCGCAGTCCGTCCCCGGTTACTCCATCGACCGCATGTGTGCGGGCGCCCTGACCGCCGTCACCTCGACGGCAGGTTCCATCGCCTTCGGCGCGTACGACGTCGTCGTCGCCGGCGGTGTCGAGCACATGGGCCGCCACCCGATGGGCGAGGGCGTGGACCCGAACCCGCGCTTCGTATCGGAGAAGCTGGTCGACGAGTCCGCCCTGTTCATGGGCATGACCGCGGAGAACCTGCACGACCGCTACCCGCAGATCACCAAGCAGCGCGCCGACGAGTACGCGGTCCGCTCGCAGGAGAAGGCCGCCAAGGCGTACGCCAACGGCAAGATCCAGCAGGACCTGGTGCCGATCTCGGTGCGCCGTACCAACGCCGAGGCCGGCGAGACGGGCTGGGGCCTGGTCACCGCCGACGAGCCGATGCGTCCGGGTACGACCCTGGAGTCCCTGGCCGGTCTGAAGACCCCGTTCCGCCCCCACGGCCGCGTCACCGCCGGTAACGCCGCGGGTCTCAACGACGGCGCCACCGCCTCGCTGCTCGCCGCCGAGGACGTCGCCCGCGAGCTGGGCCTCCCGGTCAAGATGCGCCTCGTCTCGTACGCCTTCGTGGGTGTCGAGCCGGAGGTCATGGGCTTCGGCCCGATCCCGTCCACGGAGAAGGCCCTCGCCAAGGCCGGTCTGACGATCGGTGACATCGGTCTGTTCGAGATCAACGAGGCGTTCGCCGTGCAGGTGCTCGCCTTCCTCGACCACTACGGCATCGCCGACGACGACGAGCGCGTCAACCAGTACGGCGGCGCCATCGCCTACGGTCACCCGCTCGCCTCCTCCGGTGTGCGTCTGATGACGCAGCTGGCCCGCCAGTTCGAGGAGCAGCCGGAGGTCCGCTACGGCCTGACGACGATGTGCGTCGGCTTCGGCATGGGCGCGACGGTCGTCTGGGAGAACCCGCACTTCGACAAGGCAGACGGAGGCAACAAGTGAGCTCCACCACTGAGCTTCTGAAGGGTGCGGCCGAGCTGTTCCCCGGCGAGGTCGTCACGCAGGCGCACGTACGCCACCTGGACCTTCCGGCCGGTGCGGGCCGCTTCGCCCTCATCACGCTGGACAACGGCCTGGACCACACCAAGCCGACCACCTTCGGACCGCAGTCGCTGGCGAACCTGGACGCCGCCGTCGACCAGGTCGAGAAGGAGGCCGCCGAGGGTGCGATCGTCGGCATCGGCATCACCGGCAAGCCGTTCATCTTCGCGGTCGGCGCCGACCTCAAGGGCGTCGAGCTGCTGAAGAACCACGACGATGCGCTCGCGATCGGCAAGGGCGGCCACGACGTCTTCCGCCGCCTCTCCGGCCTCGCGGTCCCGACGTTCGCGTACTACAACGGCGCGGCGATGGGCGGCGGTGTCGAGGTCGGTCTCCACTGCTCGTACCGCACCGTCTCCAAGGCGCTGCCCGCGTTCTCGCTGCCCGAGGTCTTCCTCGGTCTGGTCCCCGGCTGGGGCGGCTGCGCACTGCTGCCGAACCTGATCGGCGCCGACCGCGCGGTCTCCGTCATCATCGAGAACTCGCTGAACCAGAACCGTCAGCTCAAGGGCAAGCAGGTCTTCGAGCTGGGGATCGCCGACGCCCTCTTCGAGGGTGCGGACTTTTTGGAGCAGTCGCTGATCTGGACCGCGAACGTGCTGAACGGCACGGTCACGGTGGAGCGCCCCGAGGTCGATCGCGGTGACGCCTGGGACCAGGCCGTCGCCCGTGGCAAGGCCATCGCCGACTCCAAGGTGCACGGCGCCGCCCCGGCCGCGTACCGCGCGCTGGAGATCATCGCCGCGGCCAAGGACGGCGACCTGAGCGCCGGCTTCGACGCCGAGGACCAGGCCCTCGCGGACCTGATCATGGGCGGCGAGCTGCGCTCCGGGATCTACTCCTTCAACCTGGTCCAGAAGCGCGCCAAGCGCCCGGCCGGTGCCCCGGACAAGAACCTGGCCCGCCCGGTCACCAAGGTCGGCGTGGTGGGCGCGGGCCTGATGGCTTCTCAGCTCGCCCTTCTCTTCCTGCGCCGCCTGGAGGTGCCGGTCGTCCTGACCGACATCGACCAGGAGCGCGTCGACAAGGGTGTGGGCTATGTCCACGCCGAGATCGAGAAGCTGCTGGGCAAGGGCCGCATCAACCAGGACAAGGCCAACCGCCTCAAGGCCCTGGTCACCGGTGTGCTGGACAAGGCCGAGGGCTTCTCCGACGCCGACTTCATCATCGAGGCCGTCTTCGAGGAGATCGGCGTCAAGCAGCAGGTGTTCGCGGAGGTCGAGGCGGTCGCCCCGGCACACGCGATCCTCGCCACCAACACCTCGTCCCTCTCGGTCACCGAGATGGCGTCGAAGCTGCAGCACCCCGAGCGGGTCGTCGGCTTCCACTTCTTCAACCCGGTCGCGATCCTCCCGCTGCTGGAGATCGTCCGCGGCGAGAAGACCGACGACGCCTCGCTGGCCACGGCGTTCGGTGTGGCGCGGAAGCTGAAGAAGACCGCGGTCCTGGTGAAGGACGCCCCGGCGTTCGTCGTCAACCGCATCCTGACCCGCTTCATGGGCGAGATCCAGAACATCATCGACGAGGGCACCCCGGTCGAGGTCGCCGAGAAGGCCATCGAGCCGCTCGGCCTGCCGATGTCCCCGCTGGTGCTCCTGGAACTGGTCGGCCCGGCCATCGGCCTGCATGTCTCCGAGACCCTGAACCGCGCCTTCCCGGAGCGCTTCACCGTCTCCGAGAACCTCGCGGCGGTCGTCAAGGCCGGCAAGCGCGGCTTCTACGTGTACGACTCCGGCAAGCCGGAGCTGGACCCGGAGGTCGCCGCTCTCCTCAAGCAGGGCGACGTCGTCCTGTCCGAGGAGCAGGTCCGCGACCGCGTCCTGGACGCGGTGGCGCAGGAGATCGGCCTGATGCTGGACGAGGGCGTCGTCGCCGAAGCCCAGGACATCGACCTCTGCCTGATCACCGGCGCGGGCTGGCCCTTCCACCTGGGCGGCATCACGCCGTACCTGGACCGCGAAGGCGTCTCGGAGCGGGTGAACGGCAAGAAGTTCCTGGCGCAGGGCGTGGCGAGCGTTCCGGCGTAACGCCGCTGTTGCCAGACCGGCGGAGGGTGCGGCTCGCAGGGCGAGCGGCACCCTCCGCGCGGTTTTTCCGCTGCGCCCGCCGGGCAATGCCGACGCGATTCCACCCCCGCACGGAAAAAGACCCGGTCACTGACCGTAGCGATTTCGGCTGAGAAGATCACGCCGCCAGCATCGGTTCATAACTCTTCAGCATCTGACGATCAAAAATTCACGTTTCACCCGATCCAGAGTTCACCAAAAGTGTCACTAGTGTTTAAGGTCTGATCGGGTGCTTCACAAAATCCTTACGCACCGTCCGCGTGTCTATCACCGCGGCACGGCCCCATTGCGGTGGGCAGCATCACCCGCGCTCTGCTGGCAACGCTGCCGTGCGCCACAAATCACCGATGAAGGAGGGGCTGTCCGCTGATGGGCAAGGAGAAGCGCCGCGTAGCGCTGGGGATCCTGATCTCGAGTGCTCTCGTACTGAGCTTCGTGGGCATGCTGGCAGGTGTCGTGGTGGCCTCTCTTCACGTGTTCGCCGTCTCCGCGGCGGTCAGCTACCTGTCGGACCTGCTGCTGCACAACACCGAGTCCTCCACCCTCGACCGGCTCCGCGACTCGCGTTTCGGCCTGACCATCCGCTTCCTGATCCGCCAGTTCCTGCTGCTCGCGCTCTGCGGCTCCATAGCCGACCTCGACTCGTTCGTGGTCCGCATCGCCTCCGTTGGGCTGCTGCTGCTCTTCGTGCTGCAGCTCGCCTACGGAGCGGTGCTGAAGCAGGTGCGCAGCAAGCGCGCGGCTCTCCCCTTCACGACGCGGGCGCTCGACCTGGATGCCCTGGGCATCCGCCGGATGCCGCACCCCTTCCTGACCAACAAGCACGTCCGCAAGACCCTGCACCTCGACATTCCGCTGGTCGCGGGGGCGCTGGGCACGATCGCCACGGACGACTGGAAGTACGTCACCTTCGGCGCCATCATCACGGTCTCCGTGGCGTACGTGGCTCTCCTGGTCCTGCTACCCGGCGCGTGGGACGCCCTGTCGCTCCCCACCACCGACGAAGCACTCGACGAGCTGAACCGGCAGCTCGTCGACTACCGGCCGCAGGTCGCGCTGTACTTCACCTTCGCCGCGGTGTCGCGGGACTTCATGTACCAGGTGAACATGTGGCTGGAGGCGCTGGAGTCACTTGATCTGCGCCCGATCATCGTGCTGCGGGAGCGCGCAACCCTCCGATATCTGGACGCCACGTCGGTGCCGGTCATCTGTGTCCCCAAGGCCGACAACCTGGCCCGTGTGGAGATGCCCGAACTGCGCGTCGCGCTGTACCCGGGCAACGCCGGCAAGAACGTCCACATGCTCCAGCGCGCCGAGGTGAAGCATGTGTTCATCGGCCATGGCGACAGCGACAAGCTGGCCAGCAGCAACCGGGTGAGCAAGGTCTTCGACGAGATCTGGGTGGCCGGCCGCGCGGGCCGCGACCGCTACGAGCGGATCAAGCACGCCGTCAGCAGCAACCAGATAGTCGAGGTGGGGCGGCCCCAGCTGATGCCCCTGCACCACTGGACCGGCTCGGTGATCAACGAGGTCCCCACCGTCATCTACGCGCCGACGTGGGAGGGCTGGACCGACGATGCCTGCTACACCTCGGTCATTCCGGCCGGCGAGAAGCTGATTCGCACGCTGCTCGTGCACGACCGGCAGATCCGGATCATCTACAAGCCGCACCCGCTCCTCGGCACCCGCTCTCCCGCCGCCGCGGCCGCGCACCGCGCCATCATCGCGCTGCTCCAGCAGGACAACACCCAGCGTTTCGGCCGGAAGATCACCGATTCCAAGAGCGCGGCCCGCAAGCTGGCCCGGATCGACAAGCGGATCGCCGAGCTGTCCGAGCGCGGGGTGCGCTCCAGCTTCCCCGACCTCACGGAGGAGGAGCGGACCGCCCGCATCCGTCGGCACCGGAACCAGGCCGGGGCCCTGTACTGGGCTTCCCTGCCCGAAGAAGCCCACCATGTGGTGACCGAGCGGATTCCCACTCTCTACGACTGCTTCAACCATTCCGATCTGCTGATCGGCGACATGTCGAGTGTGGTGTCGGACTTCGTTGCGACACGCAAGCCGTACGCGATCTTCAACCTGGACGGACTGCCGGACCAGGAGTTCCGGAACGAACAGCGCACCGCCTACGCGTCGTACCTGCTGGACGCCGACTGCAACGGGCTCGGCGAGGCCATCGACGCCATGCTCGTACCGGAGCGGGACGTCATGGCCCCGTACCGCGGGCAGTTGAAGGAGTACCTGCTGGGCGCGGACTATCCGCCGTCCACCGTCCGGTTCAACAACGCGGCGAACGATCTGTACCGACGCGGCCTCGCCGACTTCCCGATCGAGTATCCGGAGCACCCGGAACACCCGGAGCAATCGCAGACCTCCGGTCTTCCGGTGTAGTCGACCCGCCTCTCTGGTTGTTGCCACAGCCCATTCAACCGGCCCAGCCCGCTCAACCCGTTCAGGAAGAAGACCTTTGTCCAGTTCAGCAGCCCGCAACCGCACTGTCGCCGTGATCCTCGCCGGCGGGACCGGGCAGCGCGTGGGACTCGAAATCCCGAAGCAGCTCCTGAAGATCGCCGGCAAGTCGATCCTGGAACACACCCTGCACATCTTCGAGAACGCGTCCGAGATCGACGACATCGTCATCATGATGGCGCCGGACCACCTCGCGGACGCGGAGAGGACCGTCGCGCGCGCCGGTCTGCGCAAGGTGTCGAAGGTTCTGGCGGGCGGGGCGACGCGCAGCGGTACCACTTCCCTCGCCATCCAGTGGGTGACCGAGCACCTGGCCGACGGCGAGGACTGCAACCTGCTGATCCACGACGCCGTACGCCCTCTGCTGTCCGGGCGCGTCGTCGAGGAGTGCGTGGCGGCCATGGACCGCTACCGCGCCGTCGACGTCGCCATCCCCTCGTCCGACACCGTCGTGGTCACCCGCGCCCATGGCGAGGACGGTGAGTTCATCACCGAGGTGCCGGACCGTGCGCGATTGCGCAGGGGGCAGACCCCCCAGGGCTTCCGTCTGTCGACGATCCGTCGGGCGTACGAGCTGGCCCTGGCCGACCCCGCCTTCCAGGCCACCGACGACTGCTCCGTCGTCGTGAAGTACCTGCCCGACGTGCCCGTCCATGTCGTCATGGGCGACGAGTACAACATGAAGGTGACCCAGCCGGTCGATGTCTTCATCGCCGACAAGCTCTTCCAGCTCTCCTCGCGCACCGCCCCGGCGCCCTCCGGCGAGGACTTCTACCGGGAGCACCTGGCCGGTCGCACCGTTGTCGTGTTCGGTGAACCGGGCGGTGTGGGCGGGGACATCGCGCGGCTGGCCGCAGGGTACGGCGCCCGGGTCTTCGCCCTGGGCCGCTCCACCACCGGCACTCTTTCGGAGAACCCCGAGCACGTCGCCGACGCCTTCGCCGACGTGTACGCCGAGACCGGCCGGATCGACCACGTCGTCAACACCACGGGCGTGATCAGCGTCGGCCGTCTCTCCGAGACCGACGACGAGACGCTCCAGGAAGCACTGGCGGTCAACTACCTGGCCCCGGTGAACATCGCCCGCGCCGCGTTCAAGTATCTCGAAGAGTCCCAGGGGCAGCTGCTGTTCTTCACGTCGAACAGCTACACCAGGGGTCGTGCGGGGTACAGCCTGTACTCCTCGACGAGGGCCGCGATCGTCAATCTGACCCAGGCTCTCGCGGAGGAGTGGGAGCCCGACGGCATCCGGGTCAACTGTCTGAATCCTGGGACCGTCACGACCCCCGCGCGGACCAGGGCGTTCAGCGAGGGGCCCGAGAGCTCTCGGCTCTCTTCGGAGTCCGTCGCAGGCAGCGCGATGGACGTGCTTCTCGCGGACATGACAGGCCATGTCGTCGACGCGCGCAAGCAGGATGCCGCAGCTCATCGATCGAGCTTCGACCAGGCGATCGCCTCCGTTCTCAGCGAGCAGTCCGACATGGAGCTGTGAGCGATTCCCGTCGTCGCATCCCGACGTCGTATCCGGAAGAGGGAGAGGTATGAACTACACGGCGGAGCCTGCCGCGCGTCGCGGCCGGATCTTCGTGGCCGGAGACTCGACCGCGGTAACCCGTCCGGTGAGCCACCTGCCGATGGCGGGCTGGGCACAGGCGTTGCCCCTCTTCCTCACCGATGACGTGGAAGTGGTCAACTGCGCCCGCGCCCGCGCCAGCTCGAAGAGCTTCCGGGAGCGCGGCCGGCTCCAGTGGATTCTGGAGAACATGTCCCCCGGCGACTATCTGCTCTTCGGGTTCGGCCAGATCGACTGGAAGCCCGATCCCGGCCTGCACACCGATCCGTACGGCAGCTTTCTGGAACACATGAGGGCCTACGCCACGGGAGTCCGTGACGCTCAGGGGCATCCGGTGGTCCTGCTTCCGTTCGAGCGGCGCCGCGTCGACCGGCACGGCAATGTCGCCCGCTTCCTCGGGGACTATCCGGTGGCCATGCGGCAGCTGGCCCGCGAGGAGCATCTCCCTGTGGTCGATCTGTACGGGCAGAGCCTCGCCTGGTGGGAGGAGCTGGGCCCGGAAAACTCCAAGGACGCCTTCACGTATCTCCGGCCCGGTGAGCCGCTCCAGGAGATCGTGCAGGACGCCGACAATGTGCACCTTCGCCCCGAGGGGGCCGTCGAGTGCGCGCGTTATGTGGCCCGGAGCCTGCTCAGGCAGCAGATCGTCCCGCCCCACTGGGTGACCGGTCTCGACCGGCGCACATTCTCGTACGACGAGCTGGGCTGGCTGGACGACGCCACCTTCGCCCACCTCACCAAGTCCCGTGTGTCCGTCCATCGCGGTCAGGAGTCCGGCGCGTGAACCATCTGCTGTGCCGGGGCCGGGCTGTCGGCACCGACCCCTCAGAGGGCGCGGTGTACGCCGGTCTGTACAGTTCCGCCGATCCGCTGGCGGGCGTCGCCCCCGGTGAACACGTCCAGCTCGGTCTGTCCGTGGCGCCCGCCGACGGAGCGCCACGTGGCTTCGCCTACCTGCTGGCCGACTCGCTCGCCGACGGGGCGGAGATCGTCGCCGTCCAGGGTGTGGAGTACTTCCCCGAGCAGGGTTGGTTCCGGGTCCGCGCCGAACCCGGTGAGACGCAGACCGGGGTCGTCTCGCTGCTCGTGGGGCGCCCGAAGAAGGCTCCCAGGCTCCGGCCCCAGATCATCGTCGCCGTACCGGACGCCTCGGGCCGCAAGCTGATCCGGACCGGACGCCTCAGTGACGCGGTTCTGCCGGTGCATACGGTGTCGGCGCCCGGCCTGCGTATCGTCACCGAGCCCAACACCCCCGGTTCGGTCCATGCGACGGCAGCTGTGGCGGCCGGCAGCTCCGTGATCTCGGTGACCCAGCCGGCCCAGGGAAGCACACAGCTGTCGCCGGACGGCTGGGTGACGTATCTGCCCGCTCCCGGCTTCCTGGGATACGACCGGTTCCAGTACACCGTGGGCACCCCGGACTCAACGAAACTGACCGCCGCCGTCAACGTCTTCGTGGGTCCTCTGGACCGGGTGCCGGGTGCATTCCCGCCGCACACCGTCACCACCGAGTTCCATCGCTGGCAGTGGCCCGAACTCACCGGGACGATGCCCTGGCCCCGGTCGCACGCGTCCTCGGAGAGTCGATAAGCCATGCTCAACACCGCGCCTGTCCATCCCGCCGACATCCGGGACGTAACCGTCGTCGTCCGCGTCAGCAACCACTCCGACACGCTCGGGGCCTGTCTCGACTCGCTGCTCAAGCAGTCGATCGGCACCGCCCGGATGCACATCATCGCCGTGGACGACGGATCGACGGACGACAGCGGGTCTCTGATGGTTCGTTTCGCCCATGACCATCCTCTGTTCGTCCGGGCCGGACAGCAGCCTCGGGGACTGGGCCCCGCCACCGCCCGCAACTGGGCGTTGAGCCAGGTCGCCACGCGCTATGTGATCTTCCTGGAGGGTTCCGACCGGCTGGCGCCCGATGCCCTGGAACAGCTGGTCGGCGCCGCGGACAAGAACGAGTCGGACGTGGTGCTGGGCAAGCTGGAAAGCTCCGGGCGGCATTCCGTGGCGACATCGATGTTCCGACGGAGCCGCGCCTCCGTCGATCTGTACGGCTCCCGCGTCTACTGGTCGCTCACGCCGGACAAGCTGTTCCGGACCAGTCTGCTGCGGCGGCGGGCGCTGGAGTTCCCGTCCGACATGCACATAGGCGACGACATGGCCTTCACCGCCGCCGCCTATGCCGGCGCCGACAACATCTCGGTGCTGGCCGACAGCACCTGTGTGATCAAGGGGCCCTCTCCGGCTGCCTCGGTGCGGCTCAGCGAGCGGGTGCAACTGGCAGCCCGGATGATGCAGCTGGTGAGCACGCTGGCCCCGGCCGGTGCCCAGCGGGACCATCTGCTCTCGCGCCATCTGGAGGCCGAACTCGGCAAGGCCACAGGCATCCTGCTCCTGGCCCAGGAGAGCCGGGCCGAGCGGGAGAGAGCCATGTGGGCCGCGCAGGAAGTGCTGCGCGCGCACGGCACGCCGGGCGCTCTCGCTCTGTTGCCGCGCCCGCTCGCCGTACGCCTGTCGCTGCTGTCGTCCGGGCGCTTCGCCGAGGCGGAGCGGATGGCCGAGTACGAAGCGGACAAGGAAAAGCCGGCGCCCCGCAAGACCGTGGAGGGCGGCCGGGTGTTCACCACGCTGCCGTTCTTCCGCGATCCGGAGACAGCCCTGCCCGATGAAATCTTCGAGATCACCGACCGGATGACGGTGAGTCACCAGCTGACGTCGGTCCAGTGGACGGGCTCGATCCTGAGTCTTGAGGGATTCGCCTTCTTCGAGCAGTTGTCCACCCGGGACCGGGCGACGAAGGTCGTGCTGCGAGAGCGTCACAGTGGGCAGGAGGAGCGCTTCTCCGTCACGGCACGCCGTGACGAGAAGCTGGTGAACTCCAAGGGAAAGCCGCGTGCGATGGGCCGGTTCTCGGCGCGCGTCAATCTGCGTCAGACATCCAGCGGCTGGCCGGTCCCTGCGGGGGTCTGGGATGTTTTTCTCGCGGTGAGCTTCGAGGGGGTCACCAAGGAGGTGCGCCTGGGCCGTGAGCGTTCCGCGGCCGTGGACATCACCAGCCGCAGCCCCGTCGTCGTCGCGCCGGCGCAGGGCTCGGCGCAGCTCGAACTCGTGGCCACTCCGGTCTACTCGGAAAGCGGCGATCTCTCGATCGAGATGGCCGAACGACTTCCGCTGCCCACAGGCCGGTGACAGACACCCGCCGGGCCGTCCGTGGCCGTGCCCCGGACCGGAGTTCGCCGCTGTGGGCCCCGGTGACGGGGCGGGGCACGGAACCGGGGCGCCCGCGCGGGTCAGTGCGCCTGGTGCCACGGGCCGAAGGCGAGCCCTTCCTGGGTCGTGTCCTGGCGCGTCACGTGCAGGACGCCCTGCTTGTCGAGCGCGGCCACCACCACCCGCCCGAAGCCGTCGACGACGGCCTGGACCGACTCCGCGTCGGGGCCGCCGAGCGGCGCCCACCACATGCCGTACCCCTCGTTCTCCGTGACGTAGGCGGCGACCTCCATGCCGCCGTGGAGGGCGATCTGGACGAGAACGGTGCAGTCGTACCCCCCGAGGATCACCCGCGTCACGCCGGGCGCGCCACGCCCGCCCGCGCCTCCGAGCGTCATCAGGCCCTCGCTGCCGGTGGCCTGCGGGCGCCAGGCCACGACGGAATTGTCGCCGGGGTAGCGCCAGAAGAACGTGGCGCGCTTGGGACCGGTCTCGTACGCCGTCGCGCTGCCCGCGGCGACTGGCGTTGCGATGCGGTCGGCGAGTTCGAAACGCCCCTGCGCCCTGCCCACCCAGCGGTCGGCCTCCGACACGCCCTGGACCAGGATCTCCAGCGGTCCGCCATCCGTCATGACCGCGGTGGGTTCACCCGGGCAGGGGCCGTTCGTGACGCTCTTCCAACCGCCCCAGTTGCCCTCGGGGTTGCGGCTGCGCCGGAAGATCTCGCCGGTGCGCGTGGCGATCAGCACATGGATGGATCCGGTGCTGAGATTCACGGTGGTCAGCGGTCCGAATGCGGGGGAATTGTCCACGTCGGGCGTGGACTTCGGTGCGCCGAGGTTGTGCCAAGGGGTCAGCGCGCGGCCGGTCTGGAACTGGGTCGCGAGCACGATCTCCGACCGGCCCGGGTCGGCGGCGACCGAACGGCGGGCGGCGAGATGCACGTAGCCCTCGCGCGTCCGGGCCGTGCTCAGATGACCGGCCCAGCCGGGCACCTCGATCGCTTCGGGACCCGTCCAGCCCTCTGCGGTGTGCTCGGTCCACCGGACCAGCCCCTGCGGGCCTTGCCCGTACGCGGTCATGAGTCCGTCAGGACGGGTGAACAGCCAGCGTCCGGGCGGCACGGCGGTCACCGACGGGGCGTGCGCCCCGGCCTCGTTCGTGCCCCCGCGGGGAACCACTGCCCTGCCACCCCTGCCACGGCTCACGAGCCCGTCCCGCCTTTCCGTAGCCTCACGGGCACCTACAGACATTCGGAGGAGAAGTTTGTCATACCGTCCACCTGGTCTTCACTTCAGCGTGAACACCCCCACACCATCAACTGTCCGAACATCTGTCTATCATTCACTCCATCCTGCTACAGACAGGTGGGCTGGTACCCCTCTGCCGCCCGGTCCCTCTCGCACGCGAGTGTCGCGTCCCGACGGAAGAAGCAGACGAGCCCATGACTGACCAGACCCCTGCCACCGGACAGCTGGAATCCGACAGTCCCCGTTCCCGAAGAGCCCCCCGCAAGCGCCGCCGCGGACTCAAGATCACTCTCGGTGTCCTGCTCGTCCTGCTGCTCGCCGGGGGCGGCACCGCCTACTGGCTCTACAGCAGTCTCGACGGGAACATCAAGGGCGTCGACATCGACAAGGCGCTCGGTGACGACCGCCCCGAGAAGCTGCCGACCAGCGGGCAGAACCTGCTGGTTCTCGGCTCGGACTCGCGGGCCGGTGCGGAGAACAAGGAGCTGGGCGGCGGCGGCAGCGTCAGCGGGGCCCGGTCCGACACCGCGATGGTCGTGCACATTCCCGAGGGCCGCACCAGGGCCGTCGCCGTGTCCATACCGCGTGACACCCTCGTCACCCGGCCCGAGTGCACCAAGGCCGACGGCACGGCCGTCCCCGCGGCGAACCGCGTGATGTTCAACTCCGTCTACTCGCAGGTCGGTCCGGCCTGTGTGGTCAAGACCGTGGAGAAGATGTCCAAGATCCGGATCGACCACTACCTGGAGATCAATTTCGCCGGGTTCAAGGATCTGGTCGACGCGATAGGCGGCGTCACCGTGGACGTCCCGCAGGACATCCACGACAAGTCCTCGGGCCTCGACCTCACCGCCGGACCGCACAAGCTCGACGGCACGCAGTCGCTCGCGTACGTGCGCACCCGGCACGGCATCGGGGACGGCAGCGACCTCGGCCGGATCGGGCTGCAGCAGCAGTTCCTGCTGGCGCTGCTGAGCGAGGTCAAGTCCCAGGACCTGCTGAGCAGTCCGACGGACACGTACAAGATCGCCAACTCGGCGACCAAGTCGCTGACGACCGACGACGGTCTCGCCTCGCTGAACTCGCTCTCGAAGTTCGCCCGCTCCATGCAGGGCGTCGACCCCGCCTCGATGGAGACGATCATGCTCCCGGTGGCGTACGACAAGGCCGATCCGAACCGGGTCGTGGCCGCGCAGCCGCAGGCCAACACCTTGTGGAAGGCGATCCGCGAGGACGCCACGATCCCAAAGTCCGCGAAGAAGTCCCCCGCCACCGGCGGCTGACGGACTCCGGCCGGGGCCGGCGCATGACACCCTTCGAGGATGCTGAGCGAACCGGCCCTGGTGATCGTCGACGCGGCCAATGTGGTCGGGTCGGTACCGGACGGGTGGTGGCGGGACCGGTGCGGTGCGGCCGTCAGGCTGCGGGATTCGCTGGTCCCGTTCGCCGTGGACGGGCTGGCGGTCCACCCCGGTCCCGCCGAGCTGGTCCTGGTCGTCGAGGGCGCGGCCCGGGGCGTTGCTTCGATTCCCGGGGTGCGGGTGGAGCCGGCGCCGGGGAGCGGTGACGACCGGATCGTCGAACTGGTCGCCGATGCCATGTCACATACGCCGTCCCGCATCTGTGTCGTCGTCACCGCAGACCGGGAACTGCGGCAGCGGGTGGAGGCGTACGGGGCGCGGTGCGTGGGCCCCCGTACGGTGCGGCCGCTGCCGCCGTCGCGCACCGGCTGAACTACGCCCGTCCGAGGGGCGCGTTGATCCTGCTGTGCCTGCGCCCGTACGCGAAGTAGATGATCACGCCGAGGGCCATCCAGACGGCGAACCGCAGCCAGGTCTCGGCCGGCAGATTGAGCATCAGCCAGACCGAGGCGGCCACCGAGAGGATCGGGATCAGCGGCACCCACGGGGTGCGGAACGCGCGGTGCAGATCGGGGCGGGTGCGGCGCAGCACCAGGACGCCGAGGGCCACGACGACGAACGCGAAGAGCGTGCCGATGTTCACCAGCGTCGCCAGTTCGTTGATGCTCGTGAAGCCCGCGACGACGGCGATGACCAAGCCGAGCAGGATGGTCGGGCGGTACGGCGTGCGGAAGCGGGGGTGCGTCACGGAGAAGAACCGCGGGAGCAGCCCGTCGCGGCTCATCGCGAAGAACACCCGGGTCTGTCCGAGCAGCAGGATCAGACAGACCGTGGTGAGGCCGACCGCGGCGCCGAAGCTGATGAATCCGGCGAAGACGGGATGGCCGACGACCTTGAAGGCATCGGCCAGCGGGGCCTCGACCGACAGCTCGCTGTAGTGCTCCATGCCCGTGACCACCAGCGACACGGAGACATAGAGCACGGTGCAGATGAGGAGCGAGGCGAGGATGCCACGTGGCATGTCACGCTGCGGCACCTTTGTCTCCTCGGCGGCGGTGGCCACCACGTCGAAGCCGATGAAGGCGAAGAAGACGACGGAGGCGGCGGTGAAGACGCCCAGGACGCCGAAGTTCGTGGGCTCGTAACCGAAGATCAGCTGGATGAGCGGCGCGGTCAGCCCCGATCCCGTGGCCTGCGGCTGTGCTTCGGGGATGAACGGCGAGTAGTTGGCGGCCTCGACGAAGAACAGTCCCGCGATGATGACGATCAGGACCACGGCGACCTTGATGGCGACCACGATCGTGGTGACCCGGGCGGAGAGCTTCATGCCGAGCACCAGCACGACGGTCAGGACGAGCACCAGGACGAAGGCGAGAAGGTCGAAGCCGAATCCTTTCGCCGCGTCGGGTCCGGAGAGCACTTCGGGCATGTTCCAGCCGAAGTTGTCCATCAGCGAGCGGACGTAACCGGACCAGCCGACCGCCACCACCGCCGTGCCGAGTGCGAACTCCAGCACCAGGTCCCAGCCGATGATCCAGGCGACCAGTTCGCCGAGCGAGGCATACGCGAAGGTGTACGCGGAACCGGCGACCGGCACGGTGGAGGCGAACTCGGCGTAGCAGAGCGCGGCCAGCGCGCAGACGATGCCCGCGGCGACGAAGGCGAGGGCGGTGGCGGGACCGGCGGTCTCCTTGGCCACCTTGCCGGTGAGTACGAAGATGCCGGTGCCGATGATGACACCCACCCCGAAGACCGTGAGATCCAGCGCGGAGAGGGACTTCTTGAGCGCGTGCTCCGGCTCCTCGGTGTCGCGGATGGACTGCTCGACCGTCTTGGTCCTGAACAGTCCGTCGCTGCTTGGTGGTGTGTCCTGCTGGGCAGTCACCGGCGTACCTCCACGCACTCGTCGTGTACGCCATGATTGGGACCGTATCTGCGCCGCAGGGCTCCGCCCCGGAGGATTTCACGCGAATGGGCCGGTCGGACCACCCGTACAGGGTGGCCCGACCGGCCCATTGGCCGTATCGCCTCGTGCGGGGTGTCAGTCGCGGGCGGGCTCGATCACGGACGCGCTGTCCGCGCCCGTCTCGTAGCGGCCGTCCAGCTTGGCGACCAGGCCGGTGACCTGGCGGGCGATGTCCGGCGCGGTCAGCCCGATCTCGGCCATGACCTCCTTGCGGGAGGCGTGGTCGAGGAAGCGCGGCGGGATGCCGAAGTCGCGCAGCGGTACGTCGACCCCGGCGTCGCGCAGCGACTGGGCGACGGCGGAACCGACGCCGCCGGCCCTGCTGTTGTCCTCGACGGTGACGACGACCCGGTGCCGCTCGGCGAGCGGGGCCATGGCCTCGTCGACCGGCTTGACCCAGCGCGGGTCGACGACGGTCGTCGAGATGCCCTGGGCGTCCAGCAGATCGGCGATCTCCAGACACATCGGGGCGAGCGCGCCGACGGAGACCAGGAGGACGTCCGGCCGGGTGGTGCCGGGCTCGCGCAGGATGTCCATGCCGCCGACCCTGCCGACGGCCTTGACCGCCGGGCCGACCGCGCCCTTGGAGAAGCGGACCACGGTCGGTGCGTCGTCGACCTCGACGGCCTCGCGCAACTGGGCGCGGACCTGGTCGGCGTCGCGCGGGGCGGCGATCCGCAGGGTGGGCACGCACTGCAGGATCGACATGTCCCACATGCCGTTGTGCGAGGCGCCGTCGGTGCCGGTGATCCCCGCCCGGTCCAGGACGAAGGTCACACCGCACTTGTGCAGCGCGACATCCATCAGGACCTGGTCGAAGGCCCGGTTGAGGAAGGTGGCGTACACCGCGAAGACGGGGTGCAGTCCGCCGGTGGCGAGGCCGGCCGCGGAGACCGCGCCGTGCTGCTCGGCGATGCCGACGTCGTAGATCCGGTCCGGGAATTCCTTCTCGAACCCGGTGAGGCCGACGGGCTGGAGCATGGCCGCGGTGATCGCGACGATGTCCTTGCGCTCCTTGCCGAGCTTGACCATCTCCTCGCCGAAGACGGAGGTCCAGTCGAGACCGGAGGTGGCGACCGGGAGGCCGGTGTCGGGGTGGATCTTGCCGACGGCGTGGAAGCGGTCGGCCTCGTCGAGCAGGGCGGGGGTGTAGCCGCGGCCCTTCTCGGTGAGGCAGTGCACGATGACGGGCCCGCCGAAGCGCTTGGCACGCTGGAGCGCGGACTCCAGGGCCTCGATGTCGTGTCCGTCGATCGGGCCGACGTACTTCAGGCCGAGGTCCTCGAACATGCCCTGCGGGGCGATGAAGTCCTTCAGCCCCTTCTTGGCGCCGTGCAGCGTCTCGTACAGCGGCTTCCCGACGACGGGGGTGCGCTCCAGGATGTCCTTGCCGCGGGCCAGGAAGCGTTCGTAGCCGTCGGTGGTGCGCAGGGTGGCCAGGTGGTTGGCGAGGCCGCCGATGGTCGGGGCGTAGGAGCGCTCGTTGTCGTTGACGACGATGACGAGCGGGCGGTCCTTGGCGGCGGCGATGTTGTTCAGCGCCTCCCAGGCCATACCGCCGGTGAGAGCGCCGTCACCGATGACCGCGACGACATGGTCGTCCTTGCCCAGCACCTCGTTGGCCTTGGCGAGGCCGTCGGCCCAGCCGAGCACGGTGGAGGCGTGCGAGTTCTCGATGACGTCGTGCTCGGACTCGGCGCGCGAGGGGTAGCCGGAGAGGCCGCCCCTGCTCTTGAGCTTCGAGAAGTCCTGGCGGCCGGTGAGGAGCTTGTGCACATAGCTCTGGTGACCGGTGTCGAAGAGCACCTTGTCCTTCGGCGAATCGAAGACCCGGTGCAGGGCGATGGTCAGCTCGACCACGCCCAGGTTGGGGCCGAGGTGGCCGCCGGTCTTGGAGACTGCGTCGACGAGGAAGGTCCGGATCTCCTCGGCGAGCTGTTCCAGCTGCTCAGGACTGAGCCGGTCCAGGTCGCGCGGTCCCCCGATGCGGGTCAGCAGGGCCACCCGTGCCTCCTTGCGTTTGAGCTGGTCGAGCATGCCGATCCGCTGAGTCTAATGTTCCGTCCGGGGTCCCGGTCATCGGGCGGTGTTTTCGGGTGCGGATCGGTGCGTGCGTACATGCGTACACGCAGGTGCCCGGCACCACGAAGGGTGCCGGGCACAGGCGCGGGTTCCGCGGTCAGGCGCGGCCCGCGGTCTTCTGGGTCTTGCGCGAGACCGAGTCGATGATCACGGCGATGAGGAGCACTCCACCGGTGATCATGTACTGGATCGCGTTCGACGACAGGTTCATCTGGTTGAGGCCCTGGACGATCGACTGGATGACCAGGATGCCCAGCAGCGCGGACCAGACCTTGCCGCGTCCGCCGAACAGGGACGTACCGCCGATGACGGCTGCGGCGATGCACATCATGAGCTGGTTGCCGCCACCGAGCGAACGGTCGGCGCCGCCGGTCGCGGAGGCCAGGAAGAGACCGCCGACCGCACCGAGCGTGCCGGAGATCATGAACACCGAGATGCGGATCCAGGACACGTTGATACCAGCACGACGCGCTGCCTCGATGCCACCGCCGACCGCGAAGATCTGACGGCCGTAGGTGGTGCGGCGCAGAACGAAGTCGGTGATGACCAGGATCGCGAGGAAGATCACCAGGGAGAGCGGGAGGCCCTGCTCCTGGTTGAACGCGTACGCGGCGAGGAGGCACAGGACGGCGATCAGCAAGGTGCGCAGGATGATCTCGCTCTGCGGGCGGTGCGGCAGCTCTGCGGCCTTGCGGCGGCTCGAGTCGCGCAGCTGCGCGAGGTAGAAGGCGACGATCACGACCACGGCGAGACCGTAGGCGGCGGCGACGTCGGCGAAGTAGTAGCTGGTCAGGTCGCGGACGAAGCTGCCGAGCGGGGTGGTGATGGTGGACTTGTCGCCCATCACCCAGGTCTGCAGACCGGCCCAGCCCAGGAAGCCTGCCAGCGTCACGACGAACGCGGGCACGCCGATCTTGGCGAAGACGATGCCGTGGAAGGCGCCGATGACCGTGCCGGACAGGATGCCGACCACGATGGCGAGGGAGTCGGGCATGTCCGTGCCGAGCACGGCCCACACCGAACCCGCGAGACCCGCGACGGAACCGACCGCGAGGTCGATCTCGCCGAGCAGCAGTACGAAGACGATGCCCACGGCCATGATGCCGGGGCCCGCCGCGTACAACGTGATCTGGTCGAGGTTGTACGAGGTGAGGAAGTTGCCGGTCTCGACCTGGAAGACGATCCCGATGACGATCAGGCCCACCACGACAGGCAGCGAGCCGATCTCACCCGAGCGCACCTTGCGCTTGAACTCGGTCCAGTAGCCCTTGAAGCCCTGCTCACGGATGAGCAGGCGGGGGTCGACGGCCTTGACTGCGCCGGCCGCTGCTACGGGAGCCTCGGTGGCCTTTGCCTGGGCCGGGACCTCGGCCGAAGTCTTGCTGATCTTGCTCACTTGGATGCCTCCGCGCTGCGGGACTTGCGACGGGTCACGGCGTTGTCCGTGGCGCCCGTGATCGCGGCGATGATTTCTTCGTGGCTGGTCGTCGCCACAGGGAAGATGCCGTTGTTGTGGCCGAGTCGCAGCACGGCGACCTTGTCGGCGACAGCCTTCACATCGGCCATGTTGTGGCTGATGAGGATGACGCCGAGGTTCTGCTCGCGCAGCCGCTCCACCAGGTCGAGGACCTGTGCGGTCTGCTCGACGCCGAGGGCCGCGGTGGGCTCGTCCAGGATCACGATCTTGGGGTTGCCGACCAGGGCACGGGCGATGGCCACGACCTGGCGCTGGCCGCCGGAGAGCGCGGCAACCGGGATACGGACGCTGGGGATACGGATGGAGAGCGTGGACAGGAGGTCCTGTGCCCGCTTCTCCATGGCGACCTCGTCGAGGACGCCACCCTTCTTGATCTCGCGACCGAGGAAGAGGTTGGCGACGACATCCAGGTTGTCGCAGAGCGCAAGGTCCTGGTAGACGGTGGCGACGCCGAGGTTCTGGGCGTCGTGCGGACGGTTGATGTCCACCTTCGCGCCCTCCCACTCGATGACGCCCTCATCGATGGGGTGCACGCCGGCGATCGTCTTGACCAGCGTGGACTTTCCTGCACCGTTGTCGCCGACCAGGGCGACCACTTCTCCGGCGTGGACTTCGAGATCGACACCGGAGAGGACCTGGACCGCTCCGAATCGCTTGAAGACTCCACGCAACGCCAGCACGGGCGTCTGTGACACGTGAACCATCTCCTTCGCCGCCTGACCGGCGGGGATGTGCCGCCTGACCGGCGGAGACGCCGCGCCACGAGGGGCAGCGTCGATGTACTGGAAGTACTGGGGGAAGAATGTCCGGCACCCGGCCGGCAGCGGGGTGTGGGCCGGCCGGGGCCGGACAGTCATGGGGGGGCAGACTCCGCCGTGCGGCGCGGATCAAACCCGTACGCGCCAGGGCCTGCTGGCCCTGGCGCGAGGAGGGACTACTGGATGCCCAGTGCGGTGCACTTGGCGGCGATGTCCTTGACGCAGATCGCGGAGGCCTGGTAGATGCCGTCCTTGACCACGGTGGACTCGATGTTGTCCTTGTTCACCACGGTCGGCTCGAGCAGCGTGGAGGGAACGCCGTCCGTCTCGCCCGAGGCGCCGATGTCCTTGCCCTGGAGCAGGTTGACAGCGAACTGGGCAGCCGTCGGGGCGAGCTGCTTCGGCGACTTGTAGATCGTGAAGGTCTGCGTACCGGCGATGATCCGCTGGATACCGGGGAGCTCGGCGTCCTGGCCACCCACCGGGATGTCCTTGATGCCGGCGTTGCCCAGGGACGTGATGATGCCGCCCGCCATGCCGTCGTTGGCGGAGTAGACCGCGTTGATCTTGCCCTTGCCGACCGAGGAGATCGCGGCGGTCATCTTCTCGCCGGCGATCTTCGGGTCCCACTCGCCGGACGCCTCGTAGGCAATCTTGATCTTGCCGTCGAGGGCCTCGTGAGCACCCTTCTTGAACAGGCCGGCGTTCGGGTCCTTCTCGTCACCGTTGATCATGACGAGGTTGGAGCCGGCCGCCTTGGAACCGAGGGCGGCGAGGACGGCCTCGCCCTGGAGCTTGCCGATCTTCTCGTTGTCGTGGCTGACGTAGGCGTCGGCACCGACGATGGCGCGGTCGTACGCGACGACCTTGACGCCCTTCTTGTGTGCGTCGGCAACCCACGCGGCGGACTTCTCGGCGTCGACCGAGGAGATCGCGATGACCTTGATGCCGTCGGCTATCTGCTGCTCGAACTGCTGCTTCTGCTGGCCGACATCACCGGCCGCGTTGTTGTAGACAACCTCGCAGTCCGCGCAGTCCTTCTTGACCGCTTCGATGAACAGCGGCTTGTCCAGCGTCTCGTAGCGAGCGGTCTTGTTCTCCGGGAGCAGCAGACCGATCTTGGTCTTGCTGCCCGAGTCCGCCGAGCCCTTCTTGTCGTCGCCCGCCTTGCCACAGGCTGCGAGGGAGACGGCCATCGAAACTGCGGCCGTGCCTATGACGATGCGTCGCGTCATTGCGTTCATTGCGGGTGTGCCTCCCTGACGAGGCCGCAACGTTGCGGCCGAGGTGGCTGGAAGTCAACTCGGCCGCGAAGCCGACGTCAAGGAGTAAATTCTTAACGAGATGACAACGGTGCCATTCGTTATCTAAGTGAAGGCAGGGGTCGCCGTCGACAGAGTGCCCTCCAAGAGGGTCGAATCGCCCATTTCGCTCAGCACCAGGGCCAGCGCGCCCAGCACCTCGGCCCGGCCGCCGAGCGCCCCGGGAAGCACCGAGAGCTGCCTCGCGGCGCTGGGAATGGCATAGCGGGAGACCGAGTCGCGGATCGGTGCGAGGACCAGTTCGCCCGCCTCCGCGAGCGAACCGCCGAGCACCACCCGGCTGGGGTTGAGCAGATTGCAGAGGTTGGCCACCCCGCTGCCGATGTGCCGCCCCACGTCCCCGATCACCCGGCGGCAGCCGGGATCGCCGCCACGGGCCAGCTGGACCACCCGCTCCATGGTGAGATCGGGCCCGTGGCTGGGCTGGAGCAGCGGCAGGACGTACCGCGCGGCGGTGAACGTCTCCAGGCACCCGCGGTTGCCGCAGCGGCACACCGGGCCCGATTCGTCGAGCGTGATGTGCCCGATCTCACCGGCCGTCCCGCCCGGCCCCCGGTAGATGTGCCCGTCGATCACCAGACCGGCGCCGACACCGCTGGCGACCTTGATGTAGGCGAGGTCCTTGACCCCGCGGCCGCTCCCCCAGACCAGTTCGCCGAGCGCCCCGAGGTTGGCGTCGTTGTCGACGTACACCGGTACGCCGAGCCGGCCCGCGAGCTCCTCGCTGGGGTTGATGCCCGTCCACCCCGGCAGGATCGACGTGGAGCCCAGCGTGCCGGACTCCACGTCGATCGGGCCGGGTACACCGAGGCCGACCCCGATCACCTTGTCCGGGCTGATCCCGGTCGTCTCGATCAGCCGCTTGACCAGGCGTTCCGCCCGTCCGAACCCCTCCGCGGCGGAGGCGTCGACATCCATCGGCTCGGACTCCTCGGCGAGCACCTGGTGGGCGAGATTACCGACCGCCACCCTCAGATGCGTATGCCCGAAATCGACGCCGATCACGATGCCTGCGTCGCCGCTGAGCGAGACGCTGCGGGCCCGGCGGCCGCCCGCCGAGGTGGGGGTCACCTCGACCGTGCCGCCGTCCTTCAGCTCGCGCACGATATTGGAGACGGTGGCCGCTGACAGGCCGGTGCTCCGCGCGATCTCCGCCTGGGTGAGCGAGCCGGCCATGCGTACGGCGCGCACGACCCGCTCAAGGTTGGCGCGATGCAGAGATGTCTGCGACCCCGGAGTCTCCATCGACTCTCTCACTCCTACCGTTTTCTCTAACATGTGAACTCTAAGCTGAGCGTTTTGGGGCACTCCCCGTCAAGACCTTGAGCATGCGAAGCCTCGGATGAGCACACGGCCCGCACCCGGTACGGCCCCGTAACACACACAAACCGCCCGCCGGCGATGCGCCGGCGGGCGGTTTGTGTGTGTGCGGAGAATACGGGGTGCTACTTCACCGCACCCGCGGTGAGCCCAGCGACGACCTGACGCTGGAAGATGATGTAGGCCGCGAGGACCGGCAGCATCGCCATCACCAGACCGGCGAAGAGACCGGACCAGTCACCCTTGTACCCCTGGCTGTTGGCCAGCTCGACCAGCCCCTGGGAGAGCACCCGGTGCCCCGGATCGGTGTTGAGCACCGTGGGCAGCATGTACTGGTTCCACTGCCCGAGGAAGTTGAAGATACCGACGCTGATCAGGCCGGGCTTCGCCATCGGCAGCATGACCTGGAAGAACGTCCGGGTGTGCGAGGCCCCGTCGAGCATCGCCGCCTCCGCCACCGAGGACGGCAGCGTCCGGAAGAACGAGGTGAGGAAGAAGACGGTGAACGGCAGCGAGTACGCGATGTAGACCATGATCAGTCCGTGCCGCGTGTTCAGCAGGCCCATGTTGTTCATGACGAAGAACAGCGGGACCAGCGCCAGGATGATCGGGAAGCTCATCCCGCCGATGAACAGGTAGTAGAGGAAACGGTTGCCGGGGAAGTCGAACCGCGCCAGTACGTACGCCGCCATCGAACCGAGCAGCAGGGTGCCGGCGAGCGAGCAGCCCACCACCACGACGGTGTTGAAGAAGTAATCGCTCATGTGCGCCTGGCTCCAGGCGCGCGACCAGTTGTCGAAGTGCAGCTTGTCCGGCAGCGCCCACGGCGTCGACAGGATCGAGTCGTCCGTCTTGAACGACGCCATCACCGCCCACAGCAGCGGCATGACGACCAGGATCGCCCAGATGATCAGCACACCGTGCGAGAAGACATTGAGGACCTGGCCCTCGCTGCTCTTCGCCTTGACGGCGGGCGCGGGCGCCTTGGCCACGGGGACCGGCTCCACCGCCGGGGCCGCGGGAGGGGTGTCAGTGGTCTTCATCAGAACTCCAGCCGCTCGCGCCGGCCCAGCCGCATCACGATGGCGGCGAAGGCCATGGTGACGATGAGCAGTCCGACACCGATCGTTGTTGCGTATCCGGCCTGCCCGTCGCGGAAGGCCGTCTGGTACACGTACAGCGGAAGGACCGTGGTCGAGTAGTCGGGGCCACCGGGGCCCACGGTCATGACCTGTACGGCGGTGAACGCCTCCACGCCGAGGGCCAGGATGCCCATGTAGACCCAGCCCGACTGCACCGTGTCCCAGAGCAGCGGAAGCGTGATCCGGAAGAAGGTCGTGAAGCGGTTGGCGCCGTCCAGGAGCGCCGCCTCGTAGAAGTCCTTCGGAATGGACGCCATTCCGGCCGAGAAGAGGACGACGAAGAATCCGACCGTCGACCAGACCAGTACCGACATGACGCAGACGAGCGCGAGACTCGGGTCACCCAGCCAGTCCGGCTGGATGGAACCGAGGCCGATTCCCTTCAGCGTCGCGTTCAGCATCCCGTCACGGGGGTTGAAGGCGAACTGGAAGAGCAGGGCGACGATGACGATCGAGAGCACCTGCGGGAAGAAATAGGCGATCTTGTAGAAACCCGAGCCGCGCACGCCGGAGACCGCGGCGTTCTTGCGCCGCCGGCCTCCGACATTGAGCATGAAGGCGAAGAACAGCGCCAGGCCCAGCGTCACCAGCGGCAGCAGCAGCACAAGCAACACGCTGTGCTGCAACGACTTCCAGAAGATGTCGTCCTTCAGCATCCTCGTGTAGTTGTCGATCCCGACCATCTTGAAGTCAGGGCTCAGGCCGGTCCAGTCCGTGAACGAGTAATAGATGGACTGGACGAACGGCCAAATGACGAAGACCGCGTACAGCGCGAGTGGGACTGCCAGGAACCCCACGATGAAACGGTACTTGCCATGCTGCATCGTTTACCGACCCCGATCTTTCCGCGGGTGCCGCCGCTGGTGACGGTTGCTCACTGGTGCTTGTAGTGCTTGATGGACTGATCCTTGGCCGCCGCGTCGGCGAAGGCCTGGATCTTCTTGATGGCTTCCGCCGGGGTCGCACGTCCGGCCATCATCTCGCCGATACCGGCGACACCGATCTGCTCCTTCTGGAGCTTCACGTACCAGTCCTGCAGACGCGGGTTCACCACGTTGTCGCCGGCCTTCTTCAGCGCGTCGACACCGGCCTGCATGGCGGTCGACAGGGTCAGACCGTCGGTGCCGCCGTTGAAGGCGCTGAGCGACTTGACCTGCTTGGTGAAGTTCTTCGAGGACTCCTCGGAGAGCATGATGCGCAGCTGCTCCATGCCGCCCTCGGGGTTCTTCGCCTTGGCCGGGACGACGAAGGGCTCGCCGCCGGACGCCCAGATGGTGCCGAACGGCATCTTGTCGGACGAGTCCAGGCCGGACGGCGCCGAGACCATCATCTTGAAGTCCTTGGGCGTGGTGGGCGCGGCCTCGTTCTCCACCCACGAACCGTTCGGGATGAAGAGCGCCTTGCCCTTGGTCCACTCGGTCTGCGACTGGATGTGGGTCAGGCCCGGGGTGCCCTTGAGGATGTACCCCTTCTTGTACAGCTCGTAGTACGCCTCGAACGCCGCCTTGACCGCGGGGTCCTTCCAGGCGTTCGGCTCCAGGTTGTCGATCTTGTCGAGAACCTCCCGGCCGCCGATCTTGGCGATGAACGGGTAGAGCGAGAACGGCAGGTAGTAGGGGTACTTACCGGCGTACGTCCAGCCGGCGATGCCCTTCTTCTTCGCCTTCTCGCACAGGGCGAGCATGTCGTCCCAGTTCTCGGGGTACTGCGCGTCGAGGTTGTCGAGCGCGGTCTGCGAGTACCAGACGCCGTACACGGTGTACGCGTAGTACATGATCCAGACCGGGTCGCCGTCGAACTGACCCATCTCCAGGACGCCCGGACGCAGCGTGTCGCGGACCTTCTTGGACGGGTCGTCGATGGACGGGGCGTCCATCAGCGGCGTCAGGTCCAGCAGCTGCTTCTTGCCGACCAGGACACCCATGTCCATCTGCTCGGCGCCGGAGTTGTCGATCAGGTCCGGCGGCGTGCCGCCGTTGAAACGCGGCTGCAGCTGCGACTGGATCTTCTGCGTCGCGGCGTGCTTGACCTTCGGGGCCTTCGGGAACGCCGCGTTGTACTTCTTCTCCGCGTCGATCGCGTACTGCTGGCCGAAGCCGCCGTCGAAGATGACCACCTCAAGGGGGGCCGTCTCGTTGACGCCGAGCGGGTTCGTCTTGCTGGTCTTGCCCTTCTCGACCTTCTTGTCGCTGCTGCTGTCGCTGCTCGCACACGCCGACAGGAAGCTCATCGTCGGAACGGTGATCAGGCCGAGTGCGGCAGATCGCTTGATCACATCGCGACGGCCGAGGCCCTCATTCTTGTGGGCGGAGGTGGATCCCATGCTCAAGTCCTCGCCTTCTCCAGGACTCAGGCGGTGTGTACCGGTCGCCCGTCGAAAATTCGCCTCAGGCGAAGGGCCCCGCCACCGCGGTCAGTTGCGCTTGGGTCATGCTGATTTCAGGCTAGCCATGTGCAGCGGGGGGGTTTGGGGAGATCGGGCAGCGGATGCACTTGCCACGCGTTCCTCGGCCGTTCCCCGTGTCCCCCTTGTCCGCGTCGCCGGAAAAAGCTATGCGGACGCCGACAGGTATAGTCCACTCCAAGCCGCCTGAGCAAGATCGAATGCAAGGTTGAGCAGCAGTCTTTCCCGAGTTGAGACCTCGCGGATACCTGGACCCCGCACGCCCTGGTCCAGGTGTAACGATTTCCGCAATACGGTCGATTCTGTCGGCGATTCACACCCAACACCCTTGACACATCAAGGCACTTGGCTCCCTACTGGACCTTGCGCAACTGTCTGACAACGTTGTCCATGCGCACTTCCTCGGGAGGAATGGCTCGGCATGCAGCCCCGACACGGTTCTCGCAAGAGACAAAGCCGCACGGCCGCACTGATCGCGGCTTCACTGGTTCTGGTCGTGACAGCCCCCGGCATGGCCGCCGCACAGTCGGCCGGGACAGTCAAAAAGGACCAAACCCCCTTGGGGGAACGGACGTTCAGTTCATCCTTCGAATCGGATGAAAAGCAGCCGGACTGGCGCAACACCGTCGAAGAAGGTCCTGACGGAGAGAAGCGGTCATCGGGTGTCGACGGCGGCTTCTCCGCCGGAATACCGGGCAACGTGACCGACAAGGTGACAGATGTCCGCGCCAGCGGCGAGAACACCGGCGGCGGGGAGGTGAAGGAGAACCTGATCGACGTGGAGTCCGGCACCAAGTGGCTGTCCTTCGAACCCACCGCCTGGCTCGAGTTCGACCTCACCGAACCGGTGAAGGTCGTGACATACGCGTTGACGTCGGCCAATGACCACGACGAGCGCGACCCGAAAGACTGGACCCTGCAGGGCTCCGCCGACGGCAAGGACTGGAAGGACCTCGACTCCCGGACCGGTGAGACCTTCACCGAGCGGTTCCAGACCAAGTCGTACGATTTCACCGCCGACACGGCATACCAGCACTATCGCTTGCAGATCACGAAGAACAACGGCGCCTCCGACGCGACCCAGCTCGCCGACGTCCAGTTCTCCGACGGCAACACCTCGGCCCCGGCGCCCGACTCGATGCGCAGCCAGGCCGACCGCGGCCCGTCCGGCTCCCCCACCGCCAAGGCGGGCGCGGGCTTCACCGGCAAGAAGGCCCTGCGGTACGCCGGTACGCACAAGGCGGACGGCCGGGCCTACTCGTACAACAAGGTCTTCGATGTGAACACGGCGGTCACCCGTGACACCTCGCTCTCCTATCTGATCTATCCCCAGATGGGCGAGACCGACCTCTCCTACCCGGCGACGCATGTCTCGGTGGACCTGGCGTTCACGGACGGCACGTATCTGAGCGATCTGCGGGCCACAGACAGCAACGGCGGTCTGCTGACCCCGCAGGGCCAGGCCGATGCCAAGCGGCTGTACGTCAACCAGTGGAACAAGGTCGACTCCTCGATCGGTACGGTCGCTGCGGGCAGGACCGTCGACCGGATTCTGGTGGCGTACGACTCCCCCAAGGGCCCGGCGAAGTTCCAGGGCTGGATCGACGACATCAAGATCGCCCCGAAGGCGCCCGAGAAGCGCCGCGCGCACCTCTCCGACTACGCGTCGACGGTCCGTGGCACCAACTCCAGCGGTGGTTTCTCGCGCGGCAACAACTTCCCCGCCACCGCCGTCCCGAACGGCTTCAACTTCTGGACCCCGGTCACCAACGCCGGATCCACGAGCTGGCTGTACGACTACGCGCGCGGCAACAACGACGACAACCTGCCCACCCTCCAGGCCTTCAGCGCCAGCCATGAGCCGAGCCCCTGGATGGGCGACCGGCAGACCTTCCAGCTGATGCCCTCGGCGGTCTCCGGCACCCCGGACGCCGCCCGCACGGCGCGTGCGCTGCCGTTCCACCACGAGAACGAGACGGCGAAGCCGCACTACTACGGTGTGACGTTCGACAACGGCCTCAAGGCCGAGATGACACCGTCCGACCACGCCGCCCGGATGCGGTTCACCTACCCGGGTGACGACGCGAGCATCGTCTTCGACAACGTCTCCAACGACGGCGGGCTCACCCTCGACCCGGCGACGAGTTCCTTCACCGGCTTCTCCGATGTGAAGAGCGGCGGCTCGACCGGCGCCACCCGGCTCTTCGTGTACGGCGTCTTCGACGCTCCGGTCACCGCGAGCGGCAAGCTGTCCGGTGGCGGTGGCGACGACGTCACGGGCTACCTGCGCTTCGACGCGGGCAAGGACCGCACGGTCGGCCTGCGGCTGGCGACCTCGCTGATCAGCATCGACCAGGCGAAGCACAACCTCGCCGCCGAGATCCCCGCCTCCCGCTCCTTCGGCCAGGTCGAGGACCGGGCGCAGCAGGCCTGGGACGGCATCCTGGGCAAGGTGGAGGTCGAGGGCGCGACGGCCGACCAGCTGACCACCCTGTACTCCAGCCTGTACCGGCTGTACCTGTACCCGAACTCGGGCTTCGAGAAGGTCGGCGGCAAGGACAAGTACGCCAGCCCCTTCTCCCCGCAGGTCGGATCCGACACCCCGACCCACACGGGCGCGAAGATCGTCGACGGCAAGGTGTACGTCAACAACGGCTTCTGGGACACCTACCGCACGACCTGGCCCGCGTACTCCCTCCTCACGCCGGACAAGGCCGGCGAGATGGTGGACGGCTTCGTCCAGCAGTACAAGGACGGCGGCTGGATCTCCCGCTGGTCGTCCCCCGGTTACTCCGACCTGATGACCGGGACCTCCTCCGATGTCGCGTTCGCGGACGCCTACGTCAAGGGTGTGAAGTTCGACGCGGAGGCGGCGTACGACGCGGCCCTGAAGAACGCCACCGTGGTCCCGCCGTCCTCGGGCGTCGGCCGCAAGGGCATGGAGACGTCCCCGTTCGTCGGCTACGCCAACACCTCCACGCACGAGGGCCTGTCCTGGTCGCTGGAGGGCTACCTCAACGACTACGGCATCGCGCAGATGGGCCGGGCGCTCTACAAGAAGACGAAGAAGGAGCGGTACAAGGAGGAGTCCGAGTACTTCCTGAACCGGGCCCGCAACTACGTCGACCTCTTCGACTCCAAGGCGGGCTTCTTCCAGGGCAAAAACGCCAAGGGCGACTGGCGGGTCGCCTCCGACGCGTACGACCCGCGGGTCTGGGGCTACGACTACACGGAGACGAACGGCTGGGGCTACGCCTTCACGGCCCCGCAGGACAGCCGGGGCCTGGCCAATCTGTACGGCGGCCGGGACGGCCTGGCGAAGAAGCTCGACACGTACTTCGACACGCCGGAGACGGCCGGTCCCGAGTTCGTCGGCTCGTACGGCGGTGTCATCCACGAGATGACGGAGGCACGTGACGTACGGATGGGCATGTACGGCCACAGCAACCAGGTCGCGCACCACGTCACCTACATGTACGACGCGGCATCGCAGCCCTGGAAGACGCAGGAGAAGGTCCGCGAGGTCCTGAGCCGCCTCTACACGGGCAGCGAGATCGGCCAGGGCTACCACGGCGACGAGGACAACGGCGAGCAGTCGGCCTGGTACCTCTTCTCCTCGCTCGGCTTCTACCCGCTCGTGATGGGCAGTGGCGAGTACGCGATCGGCTCCCCGCTCTTCAAGAAGACCACGGTCCATCTGGAGAACGGCCACGACCTGGTGGTCAGGGCGCCGAAGAACAGCGCGAAGAACATCTATGTGCAGGGCCTGAAGGTCAACGGCAAGAAGTGGAACTCGACTTCGCTGCCGCACGAGCTGCTGGCCAAGGGCGGTGTGCTGGACTTTGACATGGGTGCGAAGCCGTCATCGTGGGGCACCGGCAAGGACGCTGCGCCGGTCTCGATCACCACGGACGACAAGGTGGCGACGCCGAAGGCGGACGTGCTGAAGGGCGCAGGTGCCCTGTTCGACAACACATCGGCCACCTCGGCCACGGTCACCTCGGTGGACCTGCCGGTGTCCTCGGCCACGAACGCGGCCCAGTACACGCTGACATCGGGCGCGGCGGACAAGGCCCCGACGGGCTGGGTCCTGCAGGGCTCGTCGGACGGCACGACGTGGAAGGACCTCGACAAGCGGTCGACCCAGTCGTTCGCCTGGGACAGGCAGACGCGGGTGTTCTCGGTGAGCGCGCCGGGCTCGTACGCGCACTACCGCCTCGTGTTCGCCGGTGAAGGGACACTCGCGGAGCTGGAGTTGCTTTCCTGATCCGATGCTCCCGGCGCCCGTGGCGCAGCCGCGGCCGCTGACGGACGGCCGGTACCTCCTGCGAGGTACCGGCCGTTCTTCGCGCTCCTGGGGTGTTGTGTCCGGCAGCGGGTGTCCCACGGCCGGACACAACACCCCGGCCGGGGCACTACGCGCCGGCCCGGCACAACAACTCAGCCGGACACAACGCCCTCGGTCCCGCTCGGGAAGTCCGGAACGGCCCGGGGGAAGAGGCTCTCGGGCAGGGTAACGTTCCATGCCGTCATGACCGGCTGGCCGTGCTCGGTGCCGAGCCGGGAGACGGCCCCCGTGGCGAGCTGGAACAGCGTGCCCTCGGCGGGGGTCAGTCCGAGATAGCGGGCGGTGAGCACGCGCAGGAAGTGGGAGTGGGCGACGAGCGCGATGTCCTCGTCCGCGTCACGGCTCGCCGCCTCAGCGACCTCGGCCAGCACCCGGTCGGCGCGGGCACCGACCTCGGTGGGGGTTTCGCCGGGGTGCGCCTCGGGGCCGGGGGCGACTCCGTCGGTCCAGAGGTTCCACTCGGGGCGGGTGCGGTGGATCTCCTCGGTGGTCACCCCTTCGTAGCCGCCGTAGTCCCATTCGCGCAGCTCGGGGGTGATGCGGGGGGCGGCGAGTCCGGCGAGCTCGGCGGTGCGCCGGGCGCGTACCGAGGGACTGACCAGGGTGAGTGCGATCTGCCGGTCGGCGAGCAGGGGCGCCAGTGCGCGTGCCTGCCGTTCGCCCAGGGGGGTCAGGGGCAGATCGGTGTGACTCGTGTGCTGCCCGGACCGCGACCATTCGGTCTCGCCGTGCCGGATCAGGATCAGCTCGCCCATGGGTGTCATCCGCTCTCTGCGCTGTTCGTGCCGTGTAACTTGCCAAACCCCCCGGTCCACCATCGCATTCCGCGCGCCTCTCGGCCTCGCCCCACGCGCGGCGTCCCGCACGGCGGAGGTGTCATGCGGCGCACTCGTCGCCGGTGAGCACCTCGTGGATGACGTGTCGTGCGATGGCCGCCATGGCCGGGTTCGTCTCCCGGTAGTGGCGCAGCTCGCCGAGTGCGGTCGACAGCGCCCAGCCGCGGCCCCGGGCCCAGGCCGCGTCGTCAGCCTCCAGGGCGGTGCGGAAGGTGCCGCGTGCAGCGGCCGGCAGCAGGTACCACGCCGCGATCAGGTCGACGGCCGGGTCGCCCAGCCCCAGGCACCCGAAGTCGATGACGGCGCTGAGCCGCCCGTTGGCGATCAGCAGGTTCCCCGGTTGCAGATCCGCGTGGATCCAGACGCCCGGGCCGGTCCGCTCGGGGGCTCGCAGGGCCGCCTCCCAGACCGCGACCGCCGCGTCGGCATCGATGGTTCCGTGCAGCTCCCCGATCGCGGCGCGCGTCGATGCGTCGCGCGCAGCCAGGGGCTCGCTGCGGTAGGAGGGCGGTCCGTCGGTGGGGTCGACCCGGTGCAACGCGGCGACGAACCCCGCCAGATCCGCCGCGAGCAGTACGGGTTCGGCGGTGCGCCCGGCGCCCGGACTGCCACCATCCGGCCCGACGGTCGGATTGCGGCCCTCCAGCCAGCGGTAGACCGACCAGGGCCAGGGGTATCCGGCGGCGGGCTCTCCCCTGCCCAGGGCCACGGGGATCGCGGCGGGGAGCAGGGGCGCGAGCCTCGGCAGCCACCGGTGCTCCTTCTCCACATCACGTGCGGCCCCCGCGATGCGAGGCAGTCGCACGACCATGTCCTCGCCGAGCCGGTACATGGCGTTGGAGGTGCCCGCGGAGGCCACCGGTTCGGCGGGCAGCCCGGCCCACTGCGGGAACTGACCGGCGATCAGCCGGCGCACCAGGGGTACATCGATGTCCGGCTCGTCGGCATGCATCTTGCCCGCGGGCATGTGAACCATCCAGGAATCGGGTGATCTTCCCCACGTGACGCGTGTCGCACGACGCGGTGATGGGAGCGAAGTGCCGACGGCTGTCGGCCGGGGTTCATGAGAACGGCCCGGACCGGCACCCGTCAACTCGTTTCCCCCGGTGGCCCGATGGGCGAAGCGTGCGAGCCGCCGTACAGGTCCCGGGGCCCGTGCGCGGGACATCCGGTGGGCGGTCCCACGGCCCTGGCGATGTCGCGTCATCAGAACTTAACGAGCTGCTCACGCCTCAAGTGGCCTGCGCCACGGGCAATCCCCACCCGAAGAAGGTACGGTTCTGGCCGTACCTCGACGCGAGGTGCGTACGCAACAAGGGGGAACTTCGTCATGCCCAACACACTCAGCCCCGAACTGTCCTACACCCGGACCGTGGCCAGGTCACTGGTGCACCGGGCGGCGATCTGTGAGGTCTTCCTCACCGACGCGTCCCACCTCTCCGACAACGAGTATCTGATAGCCGCTCAGCTCCCGCGCGTCCACAGCTACTACAGCGACCACATCACCGCACCCGCGAGTTACGACCCGCTGCTGCTGGTCGAGGTGTTCCGCCAGGCGTCCATCTATGTCGCCCACCGGTTCCTCGACGCGCCGATCGAGAGCAAGTTCAGCTTCAACAGCGGCGACATGACCGTCACGGACCCGCAGGCCCTGCGGATCGGCGGGTTGCCCGGCCGCGTGGAGATCCATGCCACGCAGGCCTCCCTGAAGCACCGCGAGTCCGTGGTGACCGGCTCCGGCCTCGATCTGGTGCTCACGATCGACGGCCGTGAGGCGGCGACCATGCGTACCGTCACGCAGTGGATGCCGCCCGCCGCCTGGAACCGTCTGCGCGAGAAGGGGCGCGCCGCGCTCACCCTCTCCCCGGTCCGCTCGCACCACACCGGGCGCCGGATCGCCCCGGTCACCGTGGGGCGTTCGACGCCGCAGAACGTCGTCCTGTCCGAGGCCGTGGTGAACGACTGCGAGCTGCGGGCGCACGTGATCGTGGACCAGGCCAACCCGGCGCTGTTCGACCACCCGCTGGACCACATCCCGGGTGCGCTGATCTTCGAGGCGTACCGGCAGACCGCCGTACACGCGGCGCACGAGCTGTTCGGTCTTTCGCCGCGCGGACTGCTGCTGACCCGGGTGGAGACGGACTTCACCCGCTTCGGCGAGTTCGAGCTGCCCACCGACTGCCTGGCCCGGGTCGTCGAGTCGCCCGCCGCCGACACCGTGGCCTTCGAGATCACCATGGTGCAGGAGGCCGACACGATCGCGCGTGCCCGCGTCCACCTCACCCGGACCAGTCCCCTCCCGAACGCCCTGCTGAATCGGTTCTCCTCCGCTGCCGTCTAGGGATTTGCCCAACGAGGCCCGAGTCCCCGAATCCGACCGCACACCGAGGAGACAACAGTGTCCCTGCCCATGATCTGGTTCGACTTCGGCGGAGTGCTCTCGCCGCCGCTGGACGACCTCTTCGACCACTACCACGCCCGTACGGGCATCACGCCCCGCCAGCTCAAGAACGCCCTCGCCGCCGTCGCGACCGGGCTCGGCGAGGACGATCCGCTGGCCCCCATCGAGCTGGCCATGCTGCCCGAGCCCGAATGGGGCCGGGCCATGGCCGCCGCGCTGGAGTCGGCCGACCCCGGCATCGACCTCTCGCGAGCCCGCTTCGAGCGCTTCGGCGAGCAGTGGTTCGAGGGGGTGCGCGCCAACTCCGTCATGGTCGCCACCGCCCGGCACGCCAAGGAGCACGGCTACCGCGTCGGCATCCTGTCCAACAACGTCGTCGAGTGGGAGCCGTACTGGCGGGCCGTCGTCGAGCCGGTCGGCGAGGTGGACTGCATCGTCGACTCCTGCAAGGTCGGTGTGCGCAAGCCCGATCCGGAGATCTTCCGCCGCGCGGAGAAGGCGGCGGGTCTCGATCCGGCCGACTGTGTGCTGATCGACGATCTCGCGGTGAACTGCGAGGCCGCCCGGCGCACCGGTTGGCGGGCCGTGCACTTCCGCAACAACGCCCAGGCGACACGGGATCTGGCGGGCCTCATCGGTCTGCCGGCCCTCGTCTGACCCCTGTACCCCCACGCCTTCGAAGAACCCAACGGAGCACGCATGACCATCACCGCCGAGTCGGCGACCGTCACCGTCACCGACATCCCCGGGCTCGACCCGACGCCCCCCTTCACACCGCTCGGCGAACGCAGCACCGGCGGCGTCCCGCTGATCGAACTCCCCAGCAGCCACCGGGCGTTGCACCTGACCCGGTATGCCGACGTCCACAAGGTCCTCACCGACCCGAGCTTCGGGCGCACCGAGACGAACGTGGACGACGGCCCGAGCTTCCTGCCCACGACCATGCCGAAGGAACTGCTGCTCAATCTCGACGCGCCGCACCACGCCCGCATCCGCGGGTTCGTCGCGGCCGACTACAGCTCCACGGCGACCGAGCGGCTGCGCCCGGTGCTCGACCGGGTGCTCGACGAGGCCGTCGCCCGGCTGCGCTCGTCCGGCACGCCCGATCTGTTCCGGGACCTGATCGACCGGGTGCCGGTGACGGTGAACTGCGACTTCCTCGGCATACCAGTGGAGGACATCGACTACTTCCGCACCTCGTCCCGGATCGTCCAGATCGCCTCGCACGACGACGTACCGGATCTGGTGGAGCACTTCTACCGGGTGTACGGATACGTCGACGAGCTGGTCAAGGGCGTACGGCCGGTCGTGACCGGCGGTCTCATCGACCGTTTCCGGGCGCAGCGCGACCGGGCCGAACCGCCGCTGGAAGACTCGGAGTTGACCGGAATCTTCTTCGGTTCACTGCTCGGCGCCGACCAGAACATCGTCTCGGTCCTCACCAAGTCGCTGTACGTCCTGCTGTCGGCGCCCGCGCTGTGGCAGCGCCTGGCAGCCGAGCCGGAGATCGCGCCGCGTCTGGCCGAGGAGCTGATCCGGCTGATCCCGCTCGGTACGATCTCCGCCTTCCCGCGGATCGCCGGACGCGACGTGGAGACCAGCGAGGGCACGGTCCTGACCGGCGATGTGGTCTATCCGGACGCGTTCGCCGCCAACCGGGACCCGGCGGTCTTCGCCGCCCCGCTGACCGTCGACCCGGACCGGGAGCCGGGCAAGCGGCACCTGCAGTTCGGCTACGGCATGCACCACTGCATGGGTGCCGCGCTGGCCCGGATGGAGATCGTGAGCGTACTGACGCGGCTGGCACGGGAGTTCCCCGGCCTGGTGCTGGACACCGACCCGGCCGAGGTCCCGTGGGACCACGGCACGGTGCTGCGGCGGCCGACGTCGCTGCCGGTCCGCTGGTAGCGGGCCCGGGACGCGGGGGCGGGCACGGATTTGCGTGCCCGCCCCCGCGGTGTGCGTCAGCGCGGTTCGCCGAACCACTGCCGCAGCGTCCCTTCGAGCGCTCCGCCGTCCGACGCCCAGGCGATGTATCCGTCGGGGCGCAGGAGTACGGCCTCCCAGGGCAGCGGCCGGGGCGGCGCGGCCGTGACCGTATGGACCACATGGGCCCATCCGGCGGCCTGTCCGGCGTACGGGGCGGCCTCGTCGCTCAGCAGCAGGAGCAGCGGGCGGCCCTGGCCGAGGAGTCCGGTGACATCGGTCTTCGTGCCGTCGGCCGCCGTCAGCGGCAGGTTCGGCATGAACTGTCCCTCCCAGTCGGAGCCGCGCCCGGTGCGCGGCGGGCAGACGGTGTCCTGGGCGCTGACCATCGAGCCGAGGTGCTCGTTGACCTCTTTCAGACCGAGCAGTTCGGTGAACAGCCCCCGCAGCGGGTCAAGTCCGGGGTCGGGCCGCATCAGGGCAAGCTGGGCACGGGTGTTGTCGATGACCCGCTGTCCGGCCGGACGCCGTTCGGCGTCGTAGGTGTCGAGCAGGTCCTTTCCCGCGGTGCCCGCGAGCACATGGGCCAGTTTCCAGGCGAGGTTGACGGCGTCCTGGAGACCGAGGTTGAGGCCCTGGCCGCCGACGGGGAAGTGCACGTGCGCGGCGTCACCGGCCAGCAGGACACGGCCTTCGCGGTAGTCGTCGACAAGCCGGGCGTAGTCACTGAACCGGGAGAAGAACAGCGGGTCGGCCATCGGGACGTCGCGCCCGAGGATGCGGGAGCCCTCGGCACGCAGTTCGTCGAGGGTGAGGTCGGTGTGCCGGTCGGGATGCGGTCCGCGGAAGTCGATGGTGATGAACCGGCTGTGTCCGTACGGGTTGACTCCCGCGACGGTCCAGCCGCGCGGCGTACGGTTCCAGCCCGACGGGACGGCCGCCGGTTCGGTGAGGCGTACGAGACCGAGCAGGGCGGAGACGGTCGCGGGGTGCGTCGTGGCACGGAAGCCGGCCCGTTCTCGTACGGTGCTGCGCGCGCCGTCGGCGCCGACGAGATAGCGGGCGGTGAACTCCCGCACACCGTCCGGGCCTTCGGCGAAAACCTCGACGCTGTCGGGGCCCTGACGGACATCGGTGACGCGGTGTCCGCGCAGGACGGTGGCGCCGCGCTCGCGGGCGCGGGCCTCGAAGTCCCGTTCCAGGTCGGCCTGGGAGCGGCCGACGATGGGGCCGGCCTCGGTGCCGGGTGCGGAGATGGTCAGTCCGGACATGCCGGCGAAGTGGAAGTGGTCCGCGACGGGCCGGGCCAGCTGATCGGGGTGTGCGACGCGGGTCGTCAAGTAGCGTCGGCGGGCCAGCTGTTGGACGGTTCGGGCGTGCAGTGTGCCTGCCTTGGGCTGATCGACGGTGACGGGGTTGGTCTCCAGAACGGTCACCTGCACGCCGTGGTGGGCGAGTTCGGCGGCGAGGAGCATGCCGACCGGACCTCCTCCGGCGATCAGGACCGGGATGTCGTGGTCGGCGCGGTCCTCGGGGCGATGCTGCTCGGTCATGGGGCACGGTCCTCGGGTGCGGTGGCGTCACATGCGTACGGGAGGAGCCCGGCACCCGTGCGGGGGATCGCGGGTGCCGGGCGGTTCAGCGGGTGCTGCCGGTCACGCGGCCTGCTGTTCCTGGCGGTTGCCGCCGCGCAGCAGGGCGAAGACGACGGCGCACAGGACGAGGCAGGCCGCGGCGAGGCCCCAGAGCACGGTGTGGAAGGCGGAGTCATAGGCCTGGGTCAGGAAGTCGAGGAACCCCTGCCGGTCGGTGGCACCGGACACCTCGGCGGCACGGGCGAGGTCGCCGCCCGCCGCCTGGCTCGCCACCTCGGCGGCGTGACCGGCTCCGGCGTGCGCGCCGATGGAGTCGCCGATGTCCGAACCGAGGACGGTGGCGAGCGCCGAGCCGTACACCGCGACGGCGATGGCCTCGCTGCCGAGCCGCAGCGTGTTGAGGAAGCCCGCGGCCATGCCGGCCTTGGCCGGGTCGACCTGTTCGAGCGCCTGGCCGTCGACGAGCCCGGCGGCCAGCCCCATGCCCGCACCGGTGACGATCATCGGCAGGGCCACGACGGCGATGGCGATGTCCGGGGAGAAGAGGGTGAGGGCGACATCGCCGACGATCAGGCAGGCGAGGCTGACGTAGATCAGGGTGAGGGCGGAGACACCGCGGTTGACGAGCTTGGCGGCGAGCATCGGGCAGACCAGCACGGGCGCGGTGAGCAGCACCATGATCAGGCCCGCCGCCCCGGTGTCGCGGCCGGCGACGGCAGTGAGGTAGCTGGGCAGATAGGTCAGCATGGTGACGAAGCCGATGGAGCCGGCGACGGGGACCAGGCAGAGGCCGACGAAACGGCGGTTGCGCAGCACACTGAGGTCGAGCATGGGGTGCTCGCGCCGGTTCTCGACGTAGGCGAAGACGGCGAGGACCACGAGCGCGCCCGCGAACAGGGCGACCACACCGACGCTGCCCCAACCCCACTGGGAGCCCTGCACGATGGCGGTGGTCAGCAGCACCATGGCGACGACGAAGAGGCCGCTGCCCGCGAAGTCGATACGGGCTCCGGTGGAGCCGGTGGCGGGCACGGCCTTGGAGATGGCGGGCACGGCGAGCAGTACGACCACCAGGGCGATGGCGTGCACGGCGAACACCCAGCGCCAGCCGAGGGTCTGGACGAGCGCACCGGACAGGGACGGGCCGAGGGCCACACCGACTCCCGCGACGGTGCCGAAGTAGGCGAACGCCTTGGCCCGGGCGGGCCCTTCGAAGATGGTGGAGACGATCGCGGCGCCGCAGGAGAAGATGGCCGCGCCACCGATTCCGGCGAGGGCGCGGGCGACGTCGAGCCACAGCACATCGGTGGCGAAGGCGCTGGCGAGCGAGGCGGCGGCGTAGATCGCGGCGCCGGCGGCGAAGGCCTTGACGCGGCCGATGATGTCGGCGACGGAGCCCCAGACGAGCGTGAAGCAGGCGAAGGCCACGTTGAACGCGTTGACCACCCACTGGAGCGGGGCGAGTCCGGCGTGCGTGGAGGCGCCGATGTCGGGCAGCGCGACGGCCGTACCGGAGATCGACATGGGGACGACGAACACGGCGAGGAGTACAGCGATCAGGGTCAGGGTGCGGCCCGGCATCTCCTTTGCCGCTGACGCGGGCGGTGCGTCGGACGACGCGGTCTGCGTACTCATAGGACAAACTCCAGGCTCGGCCCGGCCGCCAAACGACCAGGTACGGTTTTCGTCGTACCTTAAGTTCGCACATCTTTTAGGTTGGAAGCAACCCGTACCTAGGATGGGAACAGCCCACAGCCGAGGTCAGGAGAGGAGAGCAGCGATGCCAGACGAGGAAGGCCATCCGGAACCGGAGGAATTGGACCTGCGCACGGTCCTGAACGCGATCTCCGACCCCCTGCGCTGGGGGATCGTCGTGGCCCTGCTCCGCGAACCGGAGGGCACGCCCCGCACCTGCGCGTCCTTCAATCTGCCGGTCTCCAAGTCGACCACCACGCACCACTTCAGGACCCTGCGCGAGGCAGGTCTGGTGCGGCAGGTGAACCGGGGCAACAGCCGCGCGGCGACCCTGCGCAGGGTCGACCTGGACAAGCGGTTTCCGGGGCTGCTGGACCTGATCCGCGCCAACTCCTGAGCCCCGCACGTGTTACGCGCAAGAGCCGCACCGGCCACGCGGAAGGGCCGCACCCCGGCGGGGTGCGGCCCTTCGCAACGTACCGGACTGCCTACTTGCGGATCAGGCTGCGGAGCACGTACTGCATGATGCCGCCGTTGCGGTAGTAGTCCGCCTCACCGGGGGTGTCGATGCGGACGACCGCGTCGAACTCCACACCGGTGTCGGTGGAGACCTTGACCGTGCGCGGCGTGGTGCCGTTGTTCAGCTCGGTCACGCCGGTGAAGGAGAAGGTCTCCTCGCCGGTCAGACCGAGGGACTCGGCGGTCGCGCCCTCCGGGAACTGGAGCGGGAGGACGCCCATGCCGATGAGGTTCGAGCGGTGGATGCGCTCGTAGGACTCGGCGATGACGGCCTTGACGCCGAGGAGCGCGGTGCCCTTGGCGGCCCAGTCGCGAGACGATCCGGAGCCGTACTCCTTGCCCGCCAGGATGGCCAGCGGGACACCGGCGGCCTGGTAGTTCTGCGAGGCGTCGTAGATGAACGACACCGGGGCGTCCGCCTGGGTGAAGTCGCGGGTGAAACCGCCCTCGGTGCCCGGGGCGATCTGGTTGCGCAGGCGGATGTTCGCGAAGGTGCCGCGAATCATGACCTCGTGGTTGCCGCGGCGCGAGCCGTAGCTGTTGAAGTCGCGGCGCTCGACGCCGTGCTCCGTCAGGTACTTGCCGGCCGGGGTGTCGGCCTTGATCGCACCGGCCGGGGAGATGTGGTCGGTGGTGACCGAGTCGCCCAGCTTGGCGAGCACGCGCGCGCCCGTGATGTCGGAGACCGGGGTGGTCTCCATCGTCATGCCCTCGAAGTACGGGGGCTTGCGGACGTAGGTGGACTGCGGGTCCCACTCGAAGGTGTTGCCGGTCGGGATCGGCAGCGCCTGCCACTGGGCGTCGCCCGCGAAGACGTCCTGGTAGGACTTGTTGAACATGTCCTCGCCGATGGCGTTGGCGACGACGTCGTTGACCTCGGCCTCGGAGGGCCAGATGTCCGCGAGGTGGACCGGCTTGCCGTCCTGGTCGATGCCCAGGGCGTCCTTGGTGATGTCGACCTTCATCGAACCGGCGATGGCGTACGCGACGACCAGCGGCGGGGACGCCAGGTAGTTCATCTTGACGTCGGGGTTGATCCGGCCCTCGAAGTTACGGTTGCCGGAGAGCACCGAGGTCACGGCCAGGTCGTGCTCGTTGACCGCCTTGGAGACCTCCTCCGGCAGCGGGCCGGAGTTGCCGATGCAGGTGGTGCAGCCGTAGCCGACGAGGTTGAAGCCGACCTTGTCGAGGTACGGGGTCAGGCCCGCCTTGTCGAAGTAGTCGGTGACGACCTTCGAGCCCGGGGCGAGGGTGGTCTTGACCCACGGCTTGCGGGTCAGGCCCTTCTCGACCGCCTTCTTCGCCACGAGCGCCGCGGCGACCATGACGTACGGGTTCGAGGTGTTGGTGCAGGAGGTGATCGCGGCGACGGTGACGGCGCCGTGGTCGATCTCGTACGTCGTCCCGTCGGGGGCCGTGACCGTGGTGGGGCGGCTCGGCACACCGTTGGTGGTGGCTGGGGAATCGGAGGCCGGGAAGGACTCCTTGCCCGACTCCTCGTCCTCGGAGACGTAGTTGCGCACGTCCTGGGCGAACTGCTGCTTGGCGTTGGCCAGGATGATGCGGTCCTGCGGGCGCTTCGGGCCGGCGATGGAGGGGACGACCGTGGAGAGGTCGAGCTCCAGCTTCTCGGAGAAGTCCGGCTCGGCGGCCGGGTCCAGCCAGAGACCCTGCTCCTTGGCGTACGCCTCGACGAGCGCGACCTGCTGCTCGTCACGGCCGGTCAGGCGCAGGTACTTCAGCGTCTCGTCATCGATCGGGAAGATCGCGGCGGTGGAGCCGAACTCCGGCGACATGTTGCCGATGGTGGCGCGGTTCGCGAGGGAGGTGGCGGAGACGCCCTCACCGTAGAACTCGACGAACTTGCCGACGACACCGTGCTTGCGGAGCATCTCGGTGATGGTCAGCACGAGGTCGGTGGCGGTGGTGCCGGCCGGGAGCTCGCCGGTCAGCTTGAAGCCGACGACGCGCGGGATGAGCATGGAGACCGGCTGGCCGAGCATCGCGGCCTCGGCCTCGATGCCGCCGACGCCCCAGCCCAGCACACCGAGGCCGTTGACCATGGTGGTGTGCGAGTCGGTGCCGACGAGGGTGTCGGGGTACGCCTGGCCGCCCCGGACCATGACCGTACGGGCCAGGTGCTCGATGTTGACCTGGTGGACGATGCCGGTGCCCGGGGGGACGACCTTGAACTCGTCGAAGGCGGTCTGGCCCCAGCGCAGGAACTGGTAGCGCTCCTTGTTGCGGCCGTACTCCAGCTCGACGTTCTGCGCGAACGCCTCGTTGGTGCCGAACTTGTCGGCGATGACGGAGTGGTCGATGACCAGCTCGGCCGGGGCGAGGGGGTTGATCTTCGCCGGGTCGCCGCCCAGCTCCTTGACGGCCTCACGCATGGTGGCGAGGTCGACGACACACGGCACACCGGTGAAGTCCTGCATGATCACGCGGGCCGGCGTGAACTGGATCTCCTGGCTGGGCTGCGCCTGCGAGTCCCAGCCGCCGAGCGCCCGGATGTGGTCGGCGGTGATGTTCGCGCCGTCCTCGGTGCGGAGCAGGTTCTCCAGCAGCACCTTCAGGCTGTAAGGGAGGCGCGCGGAGCCCTCGACCTTGTCCAGCCTGAAGATCTCGTACGACTCGTCGCCCACGCGCAGCGTGCTGCGGGCGTCGAAGCTGTTCGCCGACACGACAGTCTCCTTCATCAATGTGCGCGTACTCCGCGCCGCGCCTCATTACGGCGGGCGCCGCGTGGTGCCGCCTACGGCCCCTCGAACAATCCGCTAAGGTAAGGCTTAGTTAGGTAACCCTTACTGACTGGCGGACTGCGGTGCGCCTTCGGCATATATCTCGATGTCGAGATAACTCTAGTACATCACCGTCGAACGGTCATGCGCGGGCGGCCCCTGCATCGACCTCGCGCTGCGCCCGGACACCCAGGGAGCGGCCAGGTCGCGTACTGCTGCAGTCATCGCAGCACGGAAGGCCGGCCGGCGCTCGCGCGACGACGTCTTCGGGGCGAGGGGCCAAAAGCCCCGGAACGCGCCAAGAACCTGACCCGCTCCACCGATACCGACGACCGCATCGCCACCCGCACCCGACCCCCGCCTCGTGACGCGCCGATTCCGTCCGCCCCGCCCGGTCGTCATCGGGCCCTCTCCCCGGATGGACGTACACCGCGCGCCGTCGCGGAGGCCCGGGTGGACCATGGAACGCACGGCGCACCCGTGGCCGCACCTTTCACGTGCGTCTGTCTGCGTAACTGCCGCGCCTCCGCACGCAACCGTCACCCGAACACCACACCCCGCCAGAGGTCTCATCTCATATCTGAGATAACCTTTCGCCATGTCAGACGACTATCTCGTACGCATAGGCAAGCTCATCCGTGACGCCCGCCAGCACCGGGGCTGGACACAGAGCCAGCTCGCCGAGGCGCTCGCCACCAGTCAGAGCGCCGTGAATCGCATCGAGCGCGGCAATCAGAACATCAGCCTTGAGATGATCGCGCGCATCGGTGAGGCACTCGACAGCGAGATCGTGTCGCTCGGATACGCCGGGCCCATGCACCTGCGGGTGGTCGGCGGGCGCCGGCTCTCGGGCTCCATCGACGTCAAGACGAGCAAGAACGCGTGCGTGGCACTCCTCTGCGCCTCGCTCCTCAACAAGGGCCGCACGGTGCTGCGCCGCGTGGCCCGCATCGAGGAGGTCTACCGGCTCCTGGAGGTGCTGAACTCCATCGGCGTACGGACCCGGTGGATCAACGAGGGAGTCGATCTGGAGATCGTCCCGCCCGCCCGGCTCGACATGGACGCCATCGACGCGGACGCCGCCCGCCGGACCCGTTCCATCATCATGTTCCTCGGCCCGCTGCTGCACCGGATGGACTCCTTCAAGCTTCCGTACGCGGGCGGTTGCGACCTCGGTACGCGGACCATCGAGCCGCACATGATCGCGCTGCGCCGGTTCGGCCTGGAGATCGCCGCGACCGAGGGGCTCTACCACGCCCAGATAGACCACTCGGTCACGCCGGGCCGCCCCATCGTGCTGACCGAGCGCGGCGACACCGTGACCGAGAACGCCCTGCTGGCCGCCGCCCGGCATGACGGCACGACCGTCATCCGCAACGCCTCCTCCAACTACATGGTCCAGGACCTCTGCTTCTTCCTGGAGGCACTGGGCATACGCGTGGACGGCATCGGCACGACCACACTGACCGTGCACGGCGTCCCGCAGATAGACGTGGACGTCGACTACTCCCCCTCCGAGGACCCGGTCGAGGCGATGAGCCTCCTCGCCGCCGCCGTGGTCACGGAGTCCCGGCTGACGATCCGCCGGGTACCGATCGAGTTCCTGGAGATCGAGCTCGCGGTGCTGGAGGAGATGGGCGTCGACTGCGACCGTACGACGGAGTACGCCGCCGACAACGGCCGTACCCGGCTGGTCGACCTCACGGTCCGCCCCTCCAAGCTCGAGGCGCCGATCGACAAGATCCACCCCATGCCGTTCCCCGGGCTCAACATCGACAATGTGCCCTTCTTCGCGGCCATCGCCGCCTCGGCCCACGGCCAGACCCTCATACACGACTGGGTCTACGACAACCGGGCCATCTACCTCACCGACCTGAACCGCCTCGGCGGCAGACTGCAGCTCCTGGACCCGCACCGGGTACTGGTCGAGGGCCCGACCCGCTGGCGCGCCGCCGAAATGATGTGCCCGCCCGCCCTGCGCCCCGCCGTGGTGGTGCTGCTCGCCATGATGGCGGCCGAAGGCACCTCCGTACTGCGCAACGTGTATGTCATCAACCGCGGTTACGAGGAACTGGCGGAGCGGCTCAACTCCGTGGGCGCGCAGATCGAGATCTTCCGCGACATTTGATATGAGGATGCCGCCGCACCCCGTCTGACCTGCTACTTAGCGGGTCAGGGAGGGATGCGGCGGCACCTCTGGGACTTCTCTGGGACTTTTGGGCCGCGGTGGGCTACGAGCCGCGCTCCACAGGCTCTGCCGACCGGCCGCGGCTACGCGAAGATCGCGTCGATGGCGGCGCTGCCCCGTGCGCCCGCGCGGGGCAGGAAGTGGGAGTACTTCCGCAGCGTGAACCCGGGGTCGGAGTGCCCCAGCCAGCGTGCCAGGGAGACAACCGATTCGCCAGCCTCCAGTTCCTCGGAGGCGAAGAAGTGGCGCAGGGCGTGGAAGCCGTGCTCCCGGGACGGCTCCCACACGCGAGCGCCGTCGGTGCTGCCCTCCTCCAGCGGTGCGATCACGCCCGCCGCGGCCAGAGCCGGCTTCCACACGTAGGAGTTGAAGTAGTTCCGGTTGATGGCCTTCCGCTCGCGCCCCGTCACCAGGAGGTTGTAGGTTCTCGGCCGCCGGTGTTTGGCATCCACCGGCGTCTCGGCAGGAGTCGGGTCGTCCCAAGGCAGCGTGACCGGGACCGGCGCGAACTGCTCCGTGTGCTGCTGGATGGCCCGGGCCACGCTGGACGGCAGCGGCACGTCCCGGACCTTGCGACCCTTGGGAAGGGCGAAACACAACCTCGCCCGCACCATCTTGACCTGCCGCCGGACGTGGACGACTTCCTTGGCGAAGTCAATGTCCTCCAGGGCAAGCCCGAGCGCCTCCCCTTGCCGGAGCCCAAGACCCGCTCCGATCACGAGGAGGAGCCGGTAATGGTCCGGCAGGGCCGCCCGTACTGCCAGCACCCGTTCGGGCGGCCACGCCTCGACCCTGCCAGGCGTGGCGGCCGGAGGGCCGACCGTGCTGGAGCGGCACGGGTTGCGTCCGAGGCGACGGTCCTCGACAGCGGCCTGGAGGATGCTGGAGAGCGTCGCCCAGACGAGACGGATCGAGGTCGGACCGAGGTCCTTCTCCAGCCGCTTCTTCCAGCGGCGCAGGACTTCCGTGCCGATGGCGTTGAGCGGCTGAGCGCCCAGGTGGGGAACGATGTGCCGGCGTACCCTCTGCTCGATCCGCTCGATCGTGGACGGGTCACCGCTCTGGGTGGGCCACCAGTGGGTGGCGATGTAGTCCTTGAGGGAGATGGCCCCATCGCGCGGATCGACGAACTCGCCACGGCGAGCGTCGGTCTGAGCCTGGGCGAGCCAGGTCTTGGCGTCCTGGAGGGCATCGAAGGAACGGTCCTTGACGCCGGGGATGCTCTTGACGCGGTAGCGGGTGCACTTGCCATACAGGGCTGTGCGTTCGCGTTTGCCGGTTTTCGGGTTGGGACGCTTCTTCAGCCATCGGTCTTCTATGTAGCCGGCCAGGTGGAACTCCTTGGTGATGGGGATGGAGACAACGCTCTACGGCGCTTGGGGCTTCAGGCGCCGAGGAAGCGGCTGGACCGCTCCTGCAGGGGGGTGTTGAGCGGGTTGAGGGCCGGGTTGGAGCGGGAATCGGCCTGTTCCTGTTCGCGGACCCAGGCGTCGAGCACTTCGAGCCGGTACATGACGCGACCGCGAGGTCCCATGCGGAAGCTCGGGGGTCCCTGGCGACGGTGGCGCCAGACGTAGAGCGTGTGGGGTGAGAGGCCGAGATAGTCGGCGGCGTCCTTCACGGTCAGGAAGGCGGCGGATACGGCGCCTGAGGAAGCGGTGGCGGCAAGCAAAGATCGTCCAGGCATCGATGGTTCTCTGTGAGGTTGGGGAGGAGTGAGCCCGGGTGGGCGGACCGCGCCCCTTTTGGCGCCAGTCGTAGAAGGTGGAGCGAGCGATCTGCAGTTCGGCGCAGACTTCGTCCACCGTCAGCTTCTGAGCGGGCCTCGTTGCTACTGCCATGCGCTCATCGCCCCTCGCGAAGCAATCGAGGAGCTTGGCAACTTCCCCGAAGGATCGGTCCACGGGCAGGGGGGTATCGCGGATCGGCGCATGGGCGGGATTTCCTTGCTGAGGTACGAGGAGCGACAGAAACGGCGGCAGCACAACTTCGCGCGACGTGCGCTAGGACAATCGCCTGCCGGCGATCCGTGCTGCCCATGGCAGGACTGCCGTGGCAGAACCGCTCCGCGCCCCCTCTCGACTGCACGAAGCTGCCTGCGTTCGCCACGGCTCCACCGCCAAGCGCAGCCGAATGCGAACACCTCAATGGTCTTGACGATCGCCGGTTTGGCTAACCGGCGATCGTCGGCTATATTGCGCGTCGCCTCAGATGACGCCCCCGGCCGTCTGCCGTCAGGAAGCCAACTGATACGAGCGCAAAGCCGGGGTCTCGTCGTCCGATGCGACCGCCAGCAGGCCGTCACCCGTGAGTCGGTTGAGACTTCGCGCAGCGAGGCGCTGGGGAATGCTGATGGCCTGTGCCACTCGCCGTGTTGTGGCACCGGGATGTGCCGCTACATACGCGAGGACGGCACGATCGCCGCGATAGCTCCGTTGCAAGAGATCCTCGCCGAACAGACCGGCCGCGCAGACGCAGACACAGAGTCCGGTGGATACGGCAAGGTAGTCACCCACCGTTTGGCCAGCCCAAGCGTTCAGTCCGCCAAGGACAAAAAAGTGCGGGTGAAGTGAAGCGGGCGGAACGGATAGCGGATTCAGACAGACACGCCTCCCAAGTACGGACCATGCCAGCGCGGCAACCTCGCACGGTTGGGTTTTAGAGTGGTTCATCACCCTGCCGTGTAGCCCCGCCGTCTGACCTGGTGTTTTTCCGGGACGTTGTACGTTGACATGGTCCCGGCGGAGGTATCCAGTCCTGTCGTCCTATTTCTCGTCTGCCGTGAGCGAATGCCCGTCGGCGGCCTGCATGAAGTCCTCCTGTCGTGGGCCTATGGAGGCGCAAGGAATGCGCCGACGCCTGCATCATGCAGCCGCACCACCTCGTTGATGAGTGGACCTGCCACCGCAGTGCCGAAGCGACGCGCAACCCCGAATGACACGCTGCCGTCTGGCTGATCCACGTCGTGGTCGAGCCCCACTCACCTTCACGGCCGGCGACCGGCTTTCGGTGTGCCCGGGACAGCTGGGTAGGGTCGCGGTACCCGAGCTGGAGAGGTAGTTGCATGGCCAACGATATTGTGATTGCGCAGACGACCAGCGACAACGAGGATCAGGCGAAGGCACTGGCCCAGGGCGCGGTCGAGAGCAAGCTGGCAGCGGGCGTTCACATCGATGCGCCGATCACCGCCTTCTACTGGTGGAAGGGGAAGGTCGAGGCGGCGCAGGAGTGGCGGATCTCGTACATGACTACGACGGACCGTCTACCGGCGCTGGAAGCGTGGCTGCACGAGAGGCACCCGTACGACGTCCCCCAATGGATCACACTGCCCGTGACCGGCGGGTCGGAGGCGTACCTGTCCTGGGTTGTCGAGGAGACGGCACAGGACTGAGGAGCGACGGGCCGGACGTACGACAGCATTCGCGTCCCGATTTTGCCGCGTACCGCCGGAGGGGGCTCAGGATGCGAACTGCCGCAGATAGACGGCGAGTTCTCGCTCTCTGTCGGGGAGCGACGCTGCGATAGTCTCTGCGCGCTCCTTGCCCATCGTGTTGGGCTTGGCCTGTGCCGCCGTAGCGAATTGGCGTGACACGTAGACGCCTTGGTCGACGTCGCCTCCGCGCAGTAGGGCCGAAGCGAGATCGCCGAGAACCACCACGCCCCCGTCCGGTAGTTCGTCCCCTAGACGGTCGACTGCGGTATCTGCTGTGGACGTGAGTTCGGGACGCCCCAACTGGCCGTAGACGGAGAGTGCTAACGAGTCCATGCGGTACGGGGTCACGAACCGGACCCACGCCTGCTCGCTGGTGTGATCCGCGAAGTCGTAGGCGAAGCGCGCTCGCTCCAAGGCCCGGAGTGCCCCCGTCTCGTCGCCGGCCGCCGCAGCTTCCTCCGCGTGCCTGCCGAGGACCCAGGCGGCAGCAGTAGCGTTGCCGTGGCCTCGCACGTCGCTAGCCGCTTGAGAAAGGAACTCCAACTTCGCCTTCGGCGTCGAGGCGCCGTAGCTGGTGTAGGTCAGGGCCAGGGCTCGGAGTGGAGGGTGCCCGGCGGTCGCCGCGCACTGCGACGTGACCTTGTAGTAGGCGTCGGCTTTGTCGTGCTCGCCCAGGTCCCAGGCCACCCAACCAGCCAGAGCGGCAGTTTCTCCGGCGGCGATAGTGAGAGCCCGTTCGTGTTCGCCGGCACGGGGCAGGGCCGCGGTGATCGCGTCAAGATGTGACTCGACCGTGTTTTGTAGTCGCCGGGCACTGAGATTGAGTTCCTGGACGTGCAGTTCAGCGGCCCGGTCGATGAGCGCGACGGCGGAGGGCGAATCGATCTTGGACCCCTTACTGAGGGCGAAGGCCAGGCGCCCCCAGGGCTCGGCAGCCGCGCTCACGCCGATGGCGGCACCACCCAGCAGCGTGCGACGCTTCACGGCGTCCTGATCCTCCCCTGCATTGGCATGCCCCTCTCTCTTCCGAGCGCGGGCAGCCTTAGCCTCCCGCTGTAGTTCCTCGAAGGGGACACCGCAGGCCGCCGCGATATGGCCGATTGTGTGATTGGTAGGAATGTTCTCAAAGTTCTCATAGCGGCTGATCTCTCGGCGGGTCATGGTGTCCCGGCCGGAGACAGCGTTGATCGCGTCTGCCTGCTCCTCCTGCGTCCGGCCCGCATCCTGCCGAAGCCGGAGGAGCAGGTCGGCGAACGGATCTGGCATGAGTGTGACCTCTGTTGGTGGGCGGAATCCAATCATGGCCTCAATTCCCCCTCTGGTTTCCCCCCTTGACAGATTTTTCCCCCTCTGGATTCCCCTGGTCGACGGCGTCGCCGCGCGGTGCGATAACCCCCATGACCAGGCTCCAAGAGGCGACCCCGCCCGGCGGGGGCATCCGTAGTTCTGCGGCCACAGCAGGCACGTCGTGTGTGAGGCCGGCCCAGGAGGACCGACGCAGCACATCGGCATGGGCCGACATACCGGCGGCACCCCATGCCTGTCAGGCGGCCTTTCTCCCGGATCCCACGAAAGCTGGGGAGATGCGGCAGACAACCAGGGCGTTCCTGCGACGGTGCCGCGTTTCGCAGCCGGTGGCGGGGTTCGTCGTGCTGGCCGTTTCGGAGCTGGTCACCAACGCCATGGTTCACGGTGAGGGCGAAGTCGTGCTCCGGATCACGGTGACCGTCGACGTGGTGCGGGTCTCGGTAACCGACCGCAACCCTGCCCCCGCTGTACTCAAGGAAGCAGGACCCGACGGTGAATCCGGTCGCGGGATCCGGCTTGTCCATGCGATCTCAGACGCGTGGGAGAGCAGCGGCGAAGAAACCTGGTGTGAGTTCCGGTACGCGAGGGCTGCGGCTTGAGTCAGACCTCCAGCTGGTCCCCGACCAGCCAAACGAGGAGCAGCACAGCTCAGTCACTCCCGTTACGCAGGGCGCTCCGAGGGCCGTTCGCTTGCCTTCGCCCAGTAATTCGGTTCGAGCATCTCGCCAGGCCATGCGGGCTGATGGATCGGGCCCCGAGGTCCCATCTGTTCGAAGTACGGTGCCAGGTCGATCACGGGCGTTCCGTCTACGGCGTCGAGATCGGTGACCAGGAGGTCCCGGCCTTCGACCTTGAGCAACCGCGGGTAGCTGATCGCCAGTTGGTTGGGGCGCCGGTGGTTGCGGTGGACGAACGTACCGGTCGCCGGCCAGTTCTGGTTTCCCCGTGGGCTGCGTGCGTGGAGCTGGACGTCTTCGGGTCGCGCCAGGTGGAAGCGCCAGGTCACGGTCAGGTGGGAGAACTCCTCGATGCCCTGCAGCGTTTCGAGGGGGTACGCGTCGTCGAGTCTGATGATCGATTCGACACCGCCCTGGTAGTCGTCCTGAACGCGGGTGTGGCCCCCGACGACCGTTGCGATCGATTCGACCTCGTACGTCGTCATCAGCGCTCGTTCCTCTCCATGGGCGTAGCGTGTGCGGCGGCCTCCGGTCGGCGCCGCGGATCTGCTCTACGGTCAGCCTATGGCGCGCACCATGTCTCGCGCGCGACGGTCCAGTTCGGCAACGTGGCGACCGCCGCGTTGCCGGACGGGCGAGAGGTCGCTCTGCATGCGGACGATGACGTCGCGGGCGCGGCCGGACTGGACGCCGGCCATGGCGTCGAGGGCTTGGTTCCAAGTGGCGCACGCCTCGTCGAGGCGTCCCTGCTGGACCTGGACGGCGCCGAGGTAGCCGAGGGTCACGCTGTGGGTGCGGGCGTATTGCTGGCGGCGTCGGGTGGCGACGCTGCGCTGGAAGTGGATCTCCGCGTCCAGCGGCTGGCCCATGTCGCGCAGGGCGCAGGCGGTCTCGTGGGCCAAGGAGGCTTCCTGGAAGAAGCCCACGCGACTGGGGGCGTCGTTGTTGTCGGCGCGGGCAAGGTCCCGCTCTGCGCGGCTGATGGCCGCGAGAGTGCCGGCGCGGTCGCCGTCTGCCGCGAGGGCTCGGGCGTGCACGATCGCGAGCAGGGCCTTCTCTCGGGGGCTGGCCTGGCCGTAGCGGTCGCGGGACATGGAGGCGTCGGCCAAGGCGAGCGCTCTGCGAGGGTGCCCAAGGTCCACGGCTTGGTGTGCGAGGGCGCGCAGGATGTGGCCGCCGAGCGGTCCGTCGCCAGCTTCGGCCGCGATGCGGGCGGCAAGGGTGAGGTAGCGCTGGGCGGTGCGGTGCTCGGAGGCGTCGAAGGCCATCCAGCCTGCGAGGTAGGTCATCTCCGCCACGGCCGAGTACGTGTCGCGGCGGAGCTGCTCCGTGCGGAACCTGCTGCCGAGCAGGGGCACCGCATCGTCGCGAAGGTGGCCGGCGAGTGCCGAGCGCCCCGAGGCTCCACCGCGCTGCTGGTCCCGAGCGGAGTAGAAGGTCGTCAGGTCGAGGACATCATCGATGTCGGCTTGGGCCACCAGCCGGGGGGAGACTGCTGGGCGCTTCGCCGCTGCGGCAGGGGCGGCTGCCCACCACGAGGCGGTGGGCAAGGCGAGGCCGGCGGCCGAGTACGCGGCGGTCGCCAGCAGCTTGCGTCGGTGCATATCGAGGTCGTCGCTTCCCAGCTCGGCCAGCACGGTCAGAGGGTCGACGCTCCAGTCGGAACCACTGTCGGTCGTGCCTGTCGGCCCTTCTTCCAGCCCGAGGTCGGCCAGGGTGAGGCGGCGGCCGAGTCTGCGGGACAGCGTCTCGCGCAGGATACGGGGCGCTCTTCCGCTCGGCCGCGTGCCCTGGACCCACATGGCGATGTGCGAGCGGGAGATGGCCTCCAGCTCGCGCGCACCGCTCTCCGCGGCTACTCGGACGACTGCGGCGGCTACTTGTGGCTGGGACCAGCCTGCTTCGCGCAGGAGTGCGGCGAGGGCGATGTTTCGCGCACGGGCCATGGGCTGCCCCTCGGTTCCGAAATGATCTTTGACGCCTTTGACGGCCTTGGGGGCCGCGCAGGCATACCCCTCGGCGGGGATTCACGGTTCGCTCAACGTAGCCGCCGGATCACTCACTTTGCACGCCAGCCGTCGGCACCGTACGACGATCTCCACTCAACTTGGCTTGATCTGAACAGGAGTTGTGTCATGCGTCTCTCGCTGGCTCCCCGCCGGGAAGCCTGTCAGCGCGTTGGTCGGGGCAGGCGGGATCGCGTCCCCGCCGCACTGGGTCCGCAGCGAAATCAGGCGGTGGCCGCAGCGGAGACGGTGACGCTCGTGCTGGACGAGGACTCGTCGCTGCCGGAGAGCGCCGCTGACGTGGAAGAACTCGCGCGGCGCCTGCGTGGCCACATCAGCCAACTCGGAGTCATGGCGTCGCCGGGAGAACCGGCCTTGTGCCGCGCGCACCAGGTCGGCTCGGAGAGCGTTCCCGACGGCTACATGCCCAGCAGGGTGTACCTGGTCAAGCTCGCCGAAGCGACCCAGGAACTCGTTGCGACCGTGCAAGCACACGGCGTCGGCCCCCCGAAGCCGACGCGGAGACGGCCTTGGTGGAAGCCGCAGATCAACCTGCTGCGCGGCGCGGTCTTCGCCGTCGCCTTCGCCTGCTTGGTTCTGGCCGCGTCGGTGCCCCGGACATGACCGTCACCGGGGCAGTTCTGATCGCGCTGATTCTCGGCCCCATGGCGTGGCTGGTTCTCCGCGGCGGTCGTGCGACCGGTCCTGCCGCTCCACCCGGCGAGGATTCCCCGCCGACGCAGATCGAGCCTCCCCCGCTCCGGTGACCACCGGAGTCTCTCCTCACCGACCGTTCCCGGCCGTTTCGGCGGCCCTCAAGCCATCCCCGGATCCGCGGGGCCTAACGGAGACCCACACGATGAAACGCCTTCCGCGTATCGAGCAGTACGGCCTGATCGGCGACATGCAGACCAGTGCCCACGTCTGCGACGACGGCTCGATCGACTGGCTGTGCCTTCCCCGCTTCGACTCGCCGGCACCCTTCGCTGCGCTGCTCGGAACGCAGAAGCACGGGGCGTGGCGCATAGCCCCGGCCGCCGCGTACGTAGGAAGAGCCGGTGCGGTTGCCGAGCGGCGCTATGTCGGCGAGTCCCTCGTGCTGGAGACGGTGTGGACGACGCCTTCCGGCAGCGCGAAGGTCACCGATTTCATGCCGCCCCGGGACGGAGCACCGCAGGTGATCCGGATCGTGGAGGGAACGGTCGGCGAGGTCGCGATGGTCTCCACGCTGCGTGCCCGCCCCGGCTACGGACGGGTCAGCCCGTGGATCCACGAGCTGGGGGGACGCATGATCGCCGAGGGCGGCGGGGACGCCCTGTGGCTGGACACGTCCATCGAACTGGACGAGAAGGACGGCGCGATCGTCAGCTCCTTCACGGTCGCCGCCGGCGACACCGTCCCCTTCGTCCTGAGCTGGGAGCCCTCTCACGGGGCCGCGCCGGAGATCCCGGAGCCCGAGGCGGCGCTCGCCGCGACCCTCGCGTTCTGGGAGGACTTGGCTAGTCAGTGCACCTACAACGGCGCTCACCGGGAAGCCTTCGTCCGGTCGCTGATCACCCTGAAGGCGATGACGTACGCCCCCAGCGGCGGCATCGTCGCCGCACCGACCGCGTCGCTGCCGGAGGAGATCGGCGGGGGCCGGAACTGGGACTATCGCTACACCTGGCTGCGCGACGCCTCCACCACCCTGACCGCCTTGCTCGGGTCGGGGTACCGGCAGGAGGCCGAGGCGTGGCGGCGGTGGCTGCTGCGGGCCGTGGCCGGCGATCCGGAGAACCTGCAAATCATGTACGGGATCACCGGGAAGGGTGATCTGGAGGAGCGGGAGCTGGGGTGGCTGCCCGGATACGAGAACTCGGTCCCGGTCCGGGTCGGCAACGGTGCTGCGAACCAGCTGCAGCTCGACGTGTACGGCTACGTGATCGAGACCCTGTACCTCGCGCACCTCGGCGGGGTCGCCCGCTGCGGCGACACCGCCGTCCTGCACCAGCGGCTGGTCAAGCACCTTGCCGAGCGGTGGGAGATGCCCGACGAGGGGATCTGGGAAGTCCGAGGTGAGCGCCGCCACTTCGTGCACTCCAAGGTCATGGCCTGGGTCGCGGTCGACCGGACGATCCACCTGATCGAGGCCGGCGCCCTGGACGCCGACCTGTTCGCTCTGATGGAACTGCGCGAGGCCATCCACCACGAGGTGTGCACTCGCGGCTTCGACACGGGCCGCAACACCTTCACGCAGTCGTACGGATCGCAGGAGGTCGATGCCGCCCTGCTGCTGATCCCCCGGGTGGGATTCCTGCCCCCCGACGACCCCCGCGTGCTGGGGACGGTGGGGGCAGTGCGCCAGCAACTGTCCACCCCGGAGGGATTCGTACGGCGCTACCCGACCGCCGGCGACCACATCGGGGTCGACGGCCTGGCCGGTGACGAGGGGACCTTCCTGCTCTGCTCGTTCTGGATGGTCGACTCGCTCGCCCTGACCGGCCGCCTGGACGAAGCCCGCGCTCTCTTCGACCGGCTCCTGGCCCTGCGCACCGACCTCGGCCTGCTCGCCGAGGAGTACGACCACGCCACCGGGCGGCAACTCGGCAACTTCCCGCAGGCGTACAGCCACATCGGAGTGATCGGGTCCGCGCTTCTACTGCAGCAGCTCGGCTCGCGGGCGCCCGCAGCCAAGGCCGACGTGCTCCTGGCGGCGGGTGTCTGATGAACGCGACCGCCACCACCATGGTCATCCTGCTCGCCACTGCGGCCATAGTCGCCGTGGCAGCGGCCTGGGTCGCCCACCGCCGCTGGCAGAAGGCGCGGCAGCAGGCCCACCTCCTGGCCCGCGAACAACAGGCGACCGAGCGTGCCCTGCAGAAACTGGTCCACGACACGCTGCCCCAGATCCACCAGGCGGGCGGTCGGATCTCCGTGCCGTCCCCTGCACCGGAACTGGCCGGCACCCTGGTCGGTGAGCGGCTGACCGCGGCGGTCAAGGGCACCGCCGGCGTCGTCCAGGCTGTGGTGCGCGACATCCAGTACGCGGCGCACCAGGAGATCGAACAGGCGAAGACGCTCGGAGCGGAGGAGTTGCGGCGTTCGCACACCGCCGCGCAGGAAGAGATCGCGCGTGTACGTGCCACGGCCTTGCGGTCGACCGAGGCTGCGGTGCGCAGTGTGTCGTCGGCGCTCGTGGGCATGGCGGCCAAGACCAGCCGCAAGGTCAGCGAAGGCGTGCGCGAGCACGAGGACGACGCCGCGTTCGAGACGCTGACCGGTATCGACCACACGGTCCAGCAGATGTTGCTGGTCGCCCAGGGCTGGACCATCCTGGCCGGCGGCAAGTTGACCCGGCATTGGCCCACGACGACGCTGACCGATGTGGTGCGGGCCGCGATGGGCTACGTCGAGGACTACCAGCGCGTACAACCTCAGGAACTCAACGTCGCGGTGAGGACCCGCGTGGTCGGGCCCGTGGTGCACACCCTCGCGCTCCTGCTGGACAACGCACTGCGTTTCTCGCCACCACAGTCGAAAGTGCACGTGTCCTTCGAGCAGGGCCACCACGGGGTCACCATCTTCGTGGACGACAGCGGCCTGCGGATGACGCCTGAGCAGCTCGACGCTGCCCGGGACATCCTTACCGGGTACCGCACGGACGACATCACGCAGCTCGGCGCCCGCCCGCAGACCGGATTCAGGGTCGCCGCCGCCCTCGCGAGCACCTACGGATTCCGGGTCGACGTCCAGGCACCCAACTCCCTGCTGGGCACCCGCGCGCTCCTCACCCTCCCCCAGGACCTCCTCACCACGACACCGCAGGCGCCGCCGGCACTCACGAAACCGGCACAGGACGCTCCGCCGCCGCTCGCGCTCGCCCCCGTCCCGGCCGGCCAGCCGCCCGCGCTCGCCCCGTTCCCGGTGACCCCGCAGCCCGCGCTCACCCCCGCCCCGGCGGCCGGGGAGTCCGGCCAGGCACGCCCCGCTGCCCGTACGACCGACAGTGGGCTGACGGTGCGCGACCGCCGAACCGCACCTGCCCCCGCTCCCGCCCCACGCCCGGCCAACGCCGAGCCGGGACGAGCGAGCGTGATTGCCGCCTGGGCCCGTGGCACCCAACGCGCCCGCACCGAGCAAAACACCCAACTCCCCATCGCCGACACCGATCAAGGACATGACTCATGAGCGACAAGAACATCGGCTGGCTCCTCGAAAGCCTGGAGGACACCGCCGGCGTGGAGTACGCCGTCCTGGTCGCCGCGGACGGCATGAGCCCGGCCCACACCGACCGGCTGCAGCGCGAACGCGCCGAGAAGATCTCGGCGATCGCCTCCACGCTATGGGGTGCATCACGGGCCTACGACCGGGAGACGAACGGCGGTGGCGTCCGCCAGTTCGTCATGGAGTCGGTCGACCACATCCACCTGCTCATCCCGGCCGGCAAGAACACGATGCTAGCCGTCCGGACCAACAGCCCCCACGCGGACATCGGTGTGATCAGCGAGGCCGCCCTGCGCCTGGCCGCGAGCGTGGGCGACCGGCTGGGTGTCAAGACGCGCGTCGCCGACGGCACGGAACCACTGGCATGAGCAGGCCGCGGCAGGACCCGGATCTGGTCAGGCCCTACGTCCGCACGGGCGGACGCACCCGTCCCAGCAAGGACGTGCGCCTGGAGAGCCTGGTCTTCGCCGCGACCGGCACACGCCCCGGCCTGAACCCGGACGCACGTCGCGTGCTCGCCCTGTTCGCGCCCTCGCAAGGCGGAGGACTGTCCGTCGCCGAGATCGCCTCCGCCTTGGCCCTCCCACCCTCGACCACCCGGATTCTCGTCGCCGACCTCATCGGACACGGACTGATGACCCTTGCCCAGGGCCAGGACGACGGCCGGCCACCGGCCTCACTCATTGAAAGGGTTCTCAATGGACTCCGCGCTCACGCCTGACCGGTTCGTCGCGCGCACGGTGACGGCTACCGCGAAGATCGTGGTCGCCGGAGCCTTCGGCGTGGGCAAGACCACCTTCGTCAGCAGCGTCTCCGAGGTGCCTCCGGTCCACATGGAGGAGACCATCACCCGCGCGAGCGCCCTGGTCGACGATCTCGCCCGCACGCCGGCCAAGTCCACCACCACCGTCGGTGTGGACTTCGGGCGCAAGCACCTCAGCGACGACCTCGTGCTCTACCTGTTCGGAACACCAGGCCAGGCCCGATTCAGCTTCCTGTGGCAGGAGTTGATCATCGGCGCCCTCGGTGCCTTGGTCCTCGTCGACCCGCGTGACCTGGACGCCTCCCACGAAATCCTCGGCCTCCTCGAAGAGAACGGCGTCCCGTACGCGGTCGCGGTCAATCAGTTCGACGGCGCACCCCACTATCCGCTCGACGAGGTCCACGAGGCCCTCGCCCTGGAGGGACATACGCCGCTGACCGTGTGCGACGCCCGCGAGCGAGCGTCCTGCATGCAGGCCCTGATCCAGCTCACCGAATACCTCGCCCGTCTCGCGCACCGTCTGGAGCCCCGACCGTGAGCAACGCGATCCACCAAATTCCCCTGTACGAACCGGACTTCGCCCAGCATCCGCACGCCGCCTACCAGCGCATGCGCGAGCAGTTCGGCCCCCTGGTCCCCGTGGACCTGGCCCCCGGAGTGCCCGCCACGCTGGTCGTCGGCTACGAGGAGGCGCGCCGCATTCTCGGCGACCCGCAGCGCTTTCCCGCCGACCCGCGCCGGTGGCAGCAGTCTGTCCCCGACGCCTGCCCCATCCGGCCGATGATGGAGTGGCGCCCCAACGCCCTGCGGTCGGCCGGCGCCGAACACGCCCGCTACCGAGCCGCGAACACCTCGGCCCTGGGAGCCGTCGACCAGCACGCGCTGCACGCTCATGTCGAACTGGTCGCCGAACAGACCATCAAAGCCTTCAAGGCCGGCGGCAAAGCGGACCTGCTGTCGCAGTACGCCTGGCCTCTGGCGTTTCGGACGCTCAGCCACCTGCTCGGCTGCCCCGCCGAGGTCGGCCACCGGATCGCGGACGGGATGGCGAAGATCTTCGACGGGGTCAACGCCTCCATTGGTAACCAGATCCTCACCCAGGCCGTGGCGGACCTCGTCGCCTTGCGCCGCCGGCAGCCCGGCGACGATGTGACCAGCAGGCTCCTCGCCCACGTCGCCCGGCTGAATGACACCGAGATGGGCCACCAGCTCATCACCCTCTATGGGGCGGGCATCGAGCCCCTGACCAACCTGATCACGAACACGCTCCTGGAGATGCTCACCAACAGTAAGTTCTCCGGAGACCTGCACGCCGGCGACGCCTCCGTCCGCGAGGCCCTGGACAGCGTCCTCTACCGCGACCCCCCGCTGGCGAACTTCGCGATGACCTACCCGACCCGGCCGGTCGACATCGGCGGCTTCCTGCTTCCGGCCGACCAGCCGGTGGTCATCAGTTACGCCGCCTGCAATAACGACCCCGCCCTGGGATCCCACCGGTCTCTGGGCAATCGGGCCCACCTCGCCTGGGGAGCCGGCCCGCACAGCTGCCCGGCCAGCTCGCACGCGTACCTCATCGCCGAAGCCGCCATCCTCCACATCCTCGACGCCCTGCCCGAGATGGACCTCGACGGCCACCGCGACGACCTCGTCTGGCGCCCCGGCCCCTTCCACCGCTCGCTGGTCGCCCTGCCCGTCACCTTCCCCACAAGCTGAAAGAGACCTCAACATGCCCGAACAGCAGATACTCGTCCTCGACCCGACCGGATCCGACCCGGACGCTGAACACCAGGCCCTGCGCGAGCGCGGCTCCGCCACACTGGTGGACATCCTCGGCGTGCGCGCCTGGTCCGTCTCCGACCCGGCGCTCCTCAAGCAGCTCCTCACCAGCAAGGACGTCTCCAAGGACGGCCGCGCCCACTGGCCGGCCTTCGCCGAGACCGTGCCCACCTGGCCACTGGCCCTGTGGGTGGCGGTGGAGAACATGTTCACCGCCTACGGCGACAACCACAGCCGCCTGCGCCGCATGGTCGCCCCCGCCCTCTCGGCCCGCCGCACCGCCGCCCTCCAGGCGGACATCGAGGCCCTCGTGGCCAGCATGCTCGACGATCTCGACGCCCTCCCGGCCGGCGAGGTGGCCGACCTGCGCGAGCACCTCGCATACCCGCTCCCGATCGCCGTCATCGGCAAGCTCATGGGCGTCCCTGCCGACCGGCGCACCGAGTTCCGCACCGTGGTGGACAACGTGTTCGCCACCCACCTCTCCGCCGAGGAACAGGCCGCGAACACCGCCGCCCTGTATGGCCTGCTGGACGCCCTGATCGAGATCAAGCGCACCGAGCCTGGCGAGGACATGACCTCACTGCTGATCGCCGCCCGCGACGAGGAAGACGGCTCCGCCCTCAGCCACGCCGAGCTGCGCGACACGCTCCTGTTGATGATCAGCGCCGGGTACGAGACCACCGTCAACGTCATCGACCAGGCCATCACCACCCTGCTGTCCGACCCGCAGCAGCTCGCCCACGTCCGGGACGGCCGCTGCACCTGGCAGGACGTGGTCGAGGAGACCCTGCGCCACCAGCCCGCGGTCAAGCACCTTCCCCTGCGCTACGCCCGCACCGACATCCCCCTCCCGGACGGGCAGACGATCAAGACCGGTGAGGCGATCCTCGCCTCCTACGCCGCCGCCAACCGCCACCCCGACTGGCACAAGGACGCCGACCGCTTCGACGCTACCCGCCCCAGCAAGGAACACCTGGCCTTCGGACACGGCGTCCATTTCTGCCTCGGCGCCCCGCTGGCCCGCCTCGAAGTCGCCACCGCGCTGCGCCTGCTCTTCGAGCGCTTCCCCGACGCCCAACTCGCCACGGAGCGAGCCGCGCTGGAGGCGCTGCCGAGCCTGATCAGCAACGGACACACCTCCGTCCCCGTGCGTCTGCGCCCGACGTCGAGCCGCTGACCGATACCGACGAGGAAAACCACCATGACCGCCCCCGCCCCGATCACGCCGCTCACCCCGGCCGAGCGGCGCATCGCCCAGCATGTGGTGAACGGCCTGCCGGCACGCCAGATCGCCATCACCGAGACGCTGTCGCACCACACGGTCCGCGCGCACATGCTCTCCCTGCGCAGGAAGCTGCACTGCCCCGCACGCTGCTCCCTCACCGTCGTCACCCACCGACTGCTCAGCGCCAACGAGGCCACGGTCCCGGTGCCGGACACGCCCGCCCCTGACCTGAGCCCCGAGCAGACGAACCTGCTGAAGGCCGTCACCGAGCACAGCAAGCCGCTCGACATCGCGCGCGGCGCCAACATCGCCCCCGCGGACCTGCGCGCGGCGCTCGACCAGCTACTCGCCGACGCCAGGGCGTCGGACACCACCCGGCTGGTCGCCTGGGCTCACGGCTGGAACCTGCTGACCGCCGAGCAGACCAGCACGGTGCGGAGCGGAGCGAGCCAGTGAACACGTCCCCCGTTCCCACGGCCGCCGGGCAGTCCCCCGCGCCCCTGCACCAGCGCCCGGCACCGTTACCTCCCGTGTACGAGATGCGCTCGCTGCGCACGGACGCTGAACGGGCCGAAGCCGCCGCCCTCGTCCAGGACCGTCAGCGCTGGCTCACCCTCCGCGGTCTGCCCTTACCCGCCCGCGCCGATATCCCGGCTCTCTTCCGCGACCCGCAGGCGGAGCCGGCCGGCCTGTTCGAGGACGGACTCCAGCTCGCTTGCATGATCCTGCAGCGCGAGCCCGACCTCGGCTGGGGCGAGGGCCCGTGTCTCTTCCTCGGCCATGTCCACACCCTCCCCGACCGCTCCGACGACATGATCCGGCTGATCACCCTCTGGGCCTCCGACTTCGCCGCCCGTCTCGACCTGCCGCGCGTGCGGGCCGACGCTCTCGCCCGCCATCCCCTCGACGCCGATCCCATCGCCCGTTTCCTGAACCGCCTCACCGACATGGGCTGGGACCTGCGCGGCTCTGGAACGGGACAGAGGGGCGAGCGAGTCGCCCGCCTCGAACTCGCCGCGGAGCACCGGCCAGGGCTGGACGCCCTCGTCGGTTGCAGTGTTTACCAGTCGCGGTCCGCCGCGGACGAGCGGAGTGTTGCGTGACGACCGCCGAACCGCTGCGGCCGGAACTCGCCCGCGAGCTGATCACCCTCGCGGAACGGTCGGCTGCACGCCGGGCACAACGCCTCCGTAACCAGCTCGACGCCGTCCAACTCGGGCGGGGCCGTCACGCCGACCATGCCAGCGCCAAGGTGCTACGGCGCATCCTGGCCGACCACGACTGCTGGCCCGGCCATCGCCTCGTCGGCCCCGACGCCGCGCGCGCCGCCTGGAGTATCGCCCTCCACTCCAACGACGAACCCGACTTCCAGCGGGCAGCCGCCGTCCTGCTGCGCCGCGCCGTCCAAGCCGACGACGCACCGATCCAGCACTGGGTGCACCTTCACGACCGTGCCCTGATCAACAACGGGCACGACCAGGAGTTGGGTACCCAATTTTTCCTCGGCGCCAACGGGATTGAACTATGCCCCACGCGTGAACCGAGCACCCTGGACCAGCGAAGGGCCGGCGTGGGGCTCCCGCCGGTCGCCGTCGCCTTGGAGAAGGTGCGTCACCGTTTCGCATCGATGCGCGGTGACGGCGGCTCTCCGACGGTCGTGCTTGCGGGGGCCGCATGACGGAAGACGAAGCCCCGTTCCTGGTCGCCGAGGCCGGCGGGCCAAGCCCTGCCGTAGGGGTCATCGAGGTGGCCCTCCAGACGCGGGCCTCACCGGCCTCGCGGCCGGGCGACCTTCCTCGTGCACCCCATAACCCGTTCTACGAAAGGACCGTTGACGCTCGTCCCACCCAGGGGCCTCCGGCAGATGCGGGACCCACCGCCTGCCGGATCTCGAACCCGATTGCCAACCCCTGTGTGAATCCCTCCGGCGACCGAAGCCAACCCGTCCCCAACTCCTCAAGGAAACCCATGGACTTCAGTGCCGTTCCACTGCCTCCCGGCGCCTTCACCATCGGTAAGAAGTTCGGCTTCGAGGCCGGCCACCGGCTTCCCGGGCTGCCGTCCGAGCACAAGTGCTCCCGCCAGCACGGGCACAGCTACGAGGTCGAGGTCATTCTCACCGCTCCCTCGCTGGAGGAGCCCGGCTTCGTCACGGACTTCGGGGCGCTCGCTCCGTTCAAAGAGTTCCTGAACACCGAACTCGACCATCACAACCTGCACGAGATTCTTCCCTTCGAGCCGACCTCGGAGCGCCTGGCCCAGTTCCTGGCCGGCTGGTTCATCCAGAACCTTCAGCCCGCCATCCCCGGCCGCCTGTTCGCCGTCCTGGTCCGCGAGACCCAGAGCAGCTGGGCCCGCTTCGATGTGGAGGGACAGTGACCACATCCGAGCCGATCAACCTCGAACCGACGGCTGACGAAGGCGAATCCCGCCTGATCGTCGCGGAGTGCTTCGGCGTCGAGGTGCCGACCTTCCAGGGCGAGGGACCGAGCTGCGGACACCCGGCGCTGTTCATCCGCCTGTCCCGGTGCAACCTCACCTGCGCGAAATGCGACACGAAGTACACCTGGGACTGGTCCCAGTTCGATCCGCGCAAGGAGTCGACGAAGCGGTCCGTGGCGGACCTGGTGGCCTGGGCCGCGTCCTCGCCGGTCGAGCTGGTCGTGATCACCGGCGGCGAGCCGTTCATCCAGCAGGCGCGGCTGGTGCCTCTCGTCCGGGGCCTGATAGCAGCCGGCAAGCGGGTCGAGTTCGAGACGAACGGCACCATCGCGCCCGCTCCCGAGCTGGCGGCCGACGGGGTCCGGTTCAACGTCTCGCCCAAGCTCGCCAGCTTCGGCGTGAAGGAGACCACGAGCATCGTGCCCGCCGCGCTGGAGGCATTCGTGGCCTCCGAGCAGGCGGCGTTCAAGTTCGTCGCTTCCACGGTGGCCGACCTCAACCGGATCGCCGAGCTGGCCGACACCCACCGGCTCGCGCCGGTGTGGGTGATGCCGCAGGGCACCACCCCCGAGGTGATCACCGCAACCACCCGGGTCCTCGCCGACGCGGTCGCGGCCCGGCACTGGCACTTCACCACCCGCCTTCACGTGTTGGCCTTCGAGGACGCCAGAGGCCGCTGACCGCACGCGCCACCACGCCCCATCCGTCCCCCCAGTCCCCGGAAACGAGAGACGCCCATGACGACCTCTATCGCCAGCCCGGCAGCGGCGCCGACCGTCGCCGTCCCCGGGCCCGCTCCGGCCATCGACACCAGCCGGGTCGCCGGCCTGATCCACCAGCTCTTGGTCGAGCTAGGCGAGGACCCTGCCCGCGAGGGGCTGACCGGCACCCCGGACCGCGTCGCGGCCTGGTGGAACGCCTTCCTGTCCCCGGACGGCGCCGCAACGGCCACCTGCTTCACCGAGGCCCAGCTGGGCGGACAGCTGGTCATCGTGGGCGGCATGAGCGTGTGGTCGCTCTGCGAACACCACATGCTGCCCATGAACTTGCAGGTCACGGCCGGATACGTGCCGGACGGCGAGGTGGTGGGCCTATCGAAGTTCGGGCGGCTCGCCCAGCACTTCGCCGGCCGACTGCAGGTCCAGGAACGCTTCACCCGCCAGGTCGCCGAATACCTCAACGGCGTGATCGGACACGAGGACGTCGCCGTCGCCGTGCGCGGCGTGCACCTGTGCATGAGCATGCGTGGCGTACGGATGGAGGAGGCCCGCACCACCACGGTGCAATCGGGCGGGCGCTTCGGCACCGATCCCGTCCTTTCCCAGCAGTTCCTCACCCTCACCACTGGGCTGTGGGGGGCGCCGTGATCACCACCACGGGCATCGGCTTCTCCGTCATCGCTCCGCCTCTCTACCTGGAGAACTTCGTCGCTCAGGAGCCGGCCCGAGTCCACCACGTGGCCGCCCAGCACGTGCTGTCCGACGAGATCTACCGGGCCTTCTTCGCTCGCGAGGCCGAGCGAGGCGCCGAGATCGTCGTCGACAACGGGCTCTTCGACCTCGGCTACGCCCTGCCCGCGGAAGGCCTCGTCGAAGCCGCGCTGGCGGTGTCCGCGAGGGAGATCATCCTGCCGGACGTCATGCGGGACGGGGCCGCGACCTTGAAAGCGAGCGAGAAGGCCGCGCGACAGATCCGGGAGCTGTCCGGCGACGCGTTCCGCCTGTGCGCGGTTCTGCACGCCGCGGACGACGACGAGTGGCTGCGCACCTACGACGCCTTCGTGACCAGCGACTGGGCCGGGGCCATCGCCCTGCCGGCCTCGCGTCGACCGGATCCCGACGAGCAGCTGTGCCGCACCCGCTGGTTGGCAACCGCCTACCTGCAGGACCACGGCCTAGTCGACGATCTGCTCGTCTACCGACTGCTCGGCCTGGGCCGGACCGGGCACCTGGAGCTGATCGAGCAGCGCGAGCACGACTGGATCTCCTCCGTGGACGGCGCGGCCCCGGTCATCCTCGGCGCGATGGGCATCCCCCTGCTGCCCGAAGGACCGTACGAGAAGCCCTCCACGCCCCGAATCGAGCAGCTCGGCCCGATCCCCGAAGACCGGTTCGACCTCATCCGGAAGAACATCTCCATCGTCCGCGCGGCGGCCGGCAGCACCGTCACGATCGCCGAGGAGCACCGATGACCCCCTTACTGGCCGACCCCGCCCCCGGGCTCCTGCGCACCACCCCGATCGAGCCAGCCGGGCACACCATGACCCACGCGAGGCTGCTGCGCTACCTGGAGATCAAGGTCCACCACCTCATCCAGGACCAGGACTGGGACAGCATCCGCGTCATCGGCAGCTACGACCGCACCGCGGTGGTCTCCCGGCACGAGAAGACCGGAAAGCTGTTCAACACCGAACGGCCCACCGCAGAAATCCGCGGCCGTGACCTCGTCGTCAAGGCGTTCCCCGGAGCCGACTACGTCCAGCACTACGCCCTGATCATCGCCACGTACCTGGCCATGACCAACCGCCCGGCCGACACCGTCACCTATCAGCCGCCCGAGCAGGAGGAGTGCCGAACGGCGCTCAACGCGCTTGACCTGGAACTGGACGGCGACCTGGTGATCGTCGGCTGGGGCCTTCAGTACCTCGCTCCCGAGAACGGAGTGTGGACCCGCGGACCCGGCTACGCTTGGCAGCGCACCGAGGTCGCCGGCCGTCGCGTGGTCTACCTCGGGTTCCTCCACAGCATCTGGGGGGACGTGGCCGGGCGGGTCGTCGCGCGCCTTGCCGAACTCGGCGCCGGCGACGTCGTCTACGTCGGCAAGGTCGGCTCGCTGACCCCCGGCATCGAACCGAACACCTGGCTGGCGACCGGCAACACCAGCCTGGTACGCGGGGCGATGGTGAGCTGGGACGACTTCTTCGGCGACTACGCCGCCGCCCACGACGGGGTGCACAGCGGCCTGCACGTCTCCTCCCCGTCGATCCTGCTGGAGAACCGCGACTGGCTGGTCCAGCACACCGCCTCGTACGCCTTCGTCGACCCGGAGATCGGCCCCATGGGGGCGGCGGCGCGCCAGGCGGGGATCAGATTCGGTTACCTCCACGTCATTTCCAACAACCTCGCCACCCACTATCCCGCCGACCTGTCCAATGAGCGTCACAGCGACGTCCTGCGCCAGCGCGCCATCCTGGTGAACCGCATCCGCACCATCTTCACCGGCCGCCTGACCGCCAGCCCGACCCACACCCTGGGAGAATCCCGATGACGGCGAACGCGTCGACCACCACCGCAGCCGGGAAGCTGATCACCTTCGTCGGCGGTGACGGGGCCGGCAAGTCCACCCTCGCCGCCCGCCTGCACCAGGCCCTGAACGACGCAGGCCACACGGCAGTCCTCATCGGTAAGCACAGCACCAACGTCCCCCAGGACCCGGAACTGTCTGCCTACCTCGACCGCCTCAACGAGCTGGTCTACCGGCGCGACGCCCGCGTCGCCCAGGCATGCGGCGACCACTACTGGCTGCTGGCCCTGGCCTCCTGGTACACCCTGCAGGACCGGCTCGTCATCCAGCCAGCCCTCGCCGCGGGCACCCACGTGATCCTCGACAACGCGCACCACAAGATCCTCGCCCGGTACGCGGTCAACCCCGAGGTCGCCCCTCACCTGTGCGAGCAGGTCTTCGCACACCTGACGAAGCCGGGCCTGGTGTTCTTCCTGAACATCGGTGCCCGCGAGGCTCTCGCCCGCAAGGGCTCGTTCACTTCCCTGGAGGCCGGCCACGCCGGCGGCGGTGACGAGGACTTCATCCGCTACCAGGACACCGTCCTGGACCAGATGCGCGAACAGGCGGAGCACGGCGCCTGGCTGACGCTCGACGTCACCCAGTTGGACCGCGACCAGGTCTTCAAGGCCGCCTCCGCTGCCCTCGCCGACCGACTGCACCTGACCGTCTGACCCGGCCCGAACCCCGATCGACAAGGAACGCACCATGGACCAGGCCCTGCCCGCCAGCGGGACATACGTCTGCCACGGCATCACCTGGGCGAGCGGAGACCCCCGTCTTCTGCTCGCCCCCGTGACCGGCGCAACGCTTGTCTACACCCCGGTCACGGGCAGGCGCCTGGGTTACCAGGTGAGCGATACCAGCCGGTGGTGCACCGGCCGGTACCGGTTCGCCGACCGCGTCCGCGTCGAGGCAGTCGCCTGCCCTGACCGGGCCCCAGCCGAGGCCGGCGGTCAGTGCGCCGCCTGCGCCGGCCGGGACGACTTCCGCTTCGCCCACCGATTCCACTCCGGCGGGCACGTTCCCGACGCACTGGCGGCGTACATGGCCCAGCCTCACTGGCTGTACCTGGCGACGTTCGCCGACGGCACCACCAAGATCGGCACCGCGGCTGAACCCCGCAAGCGTTCCCGCCTCGACGAGCAGGGCGCCGTGATCGCGACCTACCTCGCCCAGAGTCCTGACGGCCGCGCCGTGCGGTTCCTGGAGGACGCCCTCACCCGCCGCCTCAACCTAACGCAGACCGTGCGAGCCGCGGCAAAGCTGACGGCCCTGGCCGAGCTGCGCGACCTCGCCTCGGCCCGCGCCGCCCACCAGCAGAACCTCAACCGCGCCACCGAGGCCCTGAGTGGCCTGAACGTCCCGGCTACGCCGGAGCCGTGGACGCCGCCCGGCGAAGGCGAGCTGCTGCGGACGCCGGGGACCGGGCGCGTCCTGTACCCGCACGACCCACGCTCGGGTGAACACGGACTGACAGTGCTCTCCTGCCTCGGCTCCCAGGTCCTCGCCTCCCTCGACGGCGACGGTGGACAACTGCCCTACCTGCTCGATCTCGGCGCCCTCAAGGGCCGCCGCATCGTCCTCGGCGCCCAGTTCTCCTCACCGCCCGCCGCCGTAGAGTCCGCGCTCTTTTGACCTGCCCGAATGCCCGGCCTGGACTGCCGGGCCGCCCTGAGAAGCGAGGCCACCGCAACATGGCACCCCAGGACGCCATCCTCGGCTGGGACGAGGACACCAACGCCGAGGCGTACAACGCCTTCACCCGCGCCCACCCCATGTACGACGCGACCAGCCGCGACCTCGCCCGCCGAGGCCAGCTGGCCAACGCCAGCCTGGTGGTCGACCTGTGCGGCGGCGCCGGCGCGACCGCCCGCGCGATCCTCGACCTCATCCCGGCCCGAGCCCGGGTCGTCTCCGTCGACAACGCCGCCGCGATGCAGCGTGTCGGCCGCCGCACCCTGACCGACGCCCGCCTGGCCTGGATCACCTCCCCGGCCGAGCAGCTCGCCGACCACCTCCACGCTGACAGCGCCGATGCCGTGGTGTGCAACTCCGCGATCTGGAAGACCGATACCGCCGCAGTGTTCACGGCCGTCGCCCACATCCTGCGCCCAGGCGGGCAGTTCGTCTTCAACATCGGCGGAGGCTTCGCTGGCGTACGGCATCCCGACGAACAGTCCGTCCGCACCGGGCCCTCACTGAACGCCCTCATCCGCCAAGTCGCTGCTGACGCCCACGGATACACCCCGCCGCCGACGGCCGCAGACGCGCCGCCGAAGCTGCCGCTGGAGACGGTTGCCGAGCAGCTGACCGCAGCCGGACTCACTGTCCTCGATACCGAGGTCACCGCCCAGCACAGCACCATGGCCGAGAAGAAGGCGTGGCTGTCCATTCCCGTCTTCGCGCGGCCTGATGGCGACTTCACCCACGCCCAGCGGATGCAGATCCTCGACACCGCCTATGCCATGACCACCCCCGACGCCCCGACCGTGACGAGCTGGCTCGTGGTCGTCGCCCAGCGGCCGGAGGCCACCGCATGACCCTGGCCGCCCCGGTGCCCGGCAGCAAGGACCGCCTCTGTGACCACACAAGCGTCGGGGTACTGGTCTCCTCCCCGAGCGGCCTCCTGGTGTTCGAGCGGGCGACCGCTCCGGCGGGAATCGCCCCGGTCGCCGGCCACGTCGACCAGCATGGCGGCCCCAAGCAGGCCGCCCGCGACGAGGTCACCGAGGAGGTCGGCCTCACCGTCACCCACCTGCAGCCGCTGCTGGACCAGTGGCGGCCCAACCGCTGCCGCCGCACGCCCACCGGTCCGGTCGGCCACCACTGGTGGATCTTCCAGGCTGAGGTTTCCGGATCACTGTGCCCCTCTCCCCGTGAGGTCCGCGCCCCTCGGTGGATCCACCCCGATGAGCTACAGCAGCACGCGCTGCGGACCGCCGCGTACGCCGACGGACACCTGAGCCAGGAGCAGTTCGAGCGGGAGCCCGGCCTGGAGCCGGTGTGGTGCCGCTTCCTGCACGACCTTGGGCTAGTCACCCTGCCCTCGGTCGACCTCGACCGGATTGACGCGGTCCTGTGAACGGTGACCAGAGGCGTCGCTCAGCAGGAGCCGACCGCTCGGCTGGCCGCAAGGCGCCGAGCGTGCGCACGGATCCGCTCGCGGTCCTCGGGGAAGACGCTGTCCCAGTCGGTGTCCAGACGGAACCATGCCGCCGGCTGGTTCTGCTCCCCGGCGAGCGGCACGTCGCGGCCGACGATCGCGGCATAGGACAGGCCCAGCGTCGGAGACCAGTCGGCCCGGTAGGAACGCACCGCCACGGCTGCGGGCTCGGGCAGCAGCTCGGTGGCCAAGCCGGTCTCCTCCAGCAGCTCTCGTGCCGCCGCCGCACGCGGCGCTTCGCTCGGCTCCACCTTGCCGCCGGGCGGCACCCATCCGCGCACGCGGTGCTTGACCAGCAGGACGTGCTCGAAGGCAGGGTCCGTGACCCACACCTCGGCCGCCAGCGGCTCCATCGGATGCCGACGTGCTTCCTCCAGCCAGACCCGTGCACCGTCGAACTCCCATGCGGCGAGGCGGGCATCCGCAACAGCCTCGTCCAAGATCACCTGACCGACTTCACCATGACTCACCCGTCCCACCCTAGGCCGACGGACCGGCCGGACGTCGCAGCAACGAGCGGGCAGCCATCCGGCCGTGTCCGGCCGACCCGGTTGCCCCCTTGGGCTATAGAGCGATCACCCGTGGTGCCCGCTTCACACGAAGGAGTCCAGCGTGCACGATGAACAGACCTCGGACCGAGGAGCCTGGGTCGTCCTCGGCGGAGTCCACCTCCTCAACCGCACCGCGCCACGGCGGCCCAACGAGCCGATCGTGCTCGTACGGGTGCCACCGCAGGAGGTGTGCCAGCCGGCCACCACCGTGATCGTCCGCTGGAACGCGCTTGGGCCCTGCCCGACCGAAGCGCTGCACCCCGGCGGCACCCGGCTCGGGTCAGCCCGGATCGACGGCGGCGAACTGTTCCCCGACGCCATCGCCGGCCTCGCCCTGCGCGGCTTGGTCGGCGCCGAGGCCGCCCCGGGGCTGGTGCCGCTGTGCTACCTGGCCGAACACCCCGGCGGCGGCTACCACGCGTACGCGCAGATCCGCTTCCACCCCGAGGACTCCTGCTTCGTCCGCACCACCCGCGAACCAGTCGGCCACGGCCCGGTCGAGGAACTGCGCTGGCTCGACCCCGTGCTGACGGCTCACGCTGAGTCGAGCACGGCGCTCAACAACCACCTCCGGTACTTCCGCAAGCACTTCTCCGGTACCGAGCTGGAGTTCAAGTACACCCTCGACCCGGCACCGGACATCTGGTCCGCGTCCATGGAACTGCTCAAGGCACTGCGCGACGGCGAACTGGAAGGCTGCCGCCCGGAGTACCGGGAAGAGTTCCAGATCCATCACACCGAGAACCACCTGTTCGACGTCACCGGCCCCGAGTCCGAGATCGGCTACGCCTCCTTCATTCCCACCGTCACCGCCGGGCACGTGCTCAAGCGGAAGTGGTTCACGGAGGACGCCTTCGCCCGCCGCGAGGAACTGACTTCCGGTCTCGACATCACCCCCGACCGCTTCGAGGCGTACCTGGGCGAAGATTTGGGCCTAGAAGTCCGGGCTATGCCGCCCTTCCGACGCGTCCGCTACGACATCCAGTGCGAGTCGATGCGCACCGGACACGTCTACGGCATCTTCGTCGACCGCTGCGCCCTCCTGGCGGCACCCGAAGTAGTGCTCTCCCAGTGCGAGCTGGAGTACCTACGCTCGCGCAGCATCCTCGATCACGACCAGGACGAGGTCCTCATCGAGATGGAGCGGATCGACAACTGGCTCTGTGAGTACCTCGCCAGTCACGGCTGGGCGACCGCGCACACCTTCTACTCGAAGCGCAGCTTCCTTCGCGACGCCATCGCCCTCCGACCGGAGCTCGCAATGTCATGACCAGCCAGGCGGCGCCCGGCAATCCCCCGGAGGAGTTACCGCGACCCACATGAGTGATCGAACACAGCATCACAGCCCGTCACACTCGGCCGCACAAGGAGAGTGCCTGCTATTCGAAATCGGGTTCTAGATTTCGCCCGCTCCCACCCGTTACGGCGACAGCAGAACCTCCGTTACCCGATCACCTGTCCGCATCTCGTCCCGAGGAGCCTCCATGCATCCCGTACGCCGCCCTGCGCTCGTTCATCCTGCGTTCGAAAACATCGCCGTCTCCTGGGGCACCAACCCTCACATCGCCTCCGACCGCGCCGCCCTGCTCGCCGAGGGGTCACGACCGGATACGAGGTACCTGGCATGACGGAATCCACTCGTGCTTCCTCCTCCCTCGCCACCTGGGTGGAGAGCGTCCTGGGCCCCTTGAACTGTGTGCGGGGCACCTCGCACGCCCGCGACAACTCCCAGGTGTGGAGGGTGACCGGACCGGCCGGCGACCACTATGTGGAAGTGGCGCCCGAGCCGATCCTGTATACGCGCGAGACCCGCGCCTACCGGGTGGCCGTTCCTCACCTCGGCCACGCCAACGCCCCGGTGCTGCATGACAGTTCTGCAGAGCTGCTCGCCCTGATCCTTACCGCTGTGGACGGCGACCCGTTGAAGGAAGAGGAGTCACCCGCGCGCCGCCGCGTTGCCCACCGCCAAGCCGGCGAGCTCCTGCACCGCTTCCACGACGCAATGACCGGCCCCCTGGTCCAGCCTGAAGCCGCCAAAGTCGTCGAGAAGACGGTGGCCGGCCTGGACAAGCACCTCGCGGAGGCTGGCGACCACCTGTCCGCCGCGGAAGCCGACACGCTGCGGTGCCTGGTGAGCGCGCTGCCGGGCTGCGGACCGCTACCGGCTGGGTGGAGGCACGGGGACTTCTGGGAGCGCAACCTGCTGTGGAGCGGCCGACGCTGCGCGTTGATCGACTTCGAGCGCAGCGAACCGGGGCCTCTCGTCACCGACTTCGTCAAACTCGCCACCTCGCTGTGGCTGGACGACCCCGGACTGCGAACCGCCCTGTTCGAGGGGTACGGCCGGCCTCTGTCCGAGACAGAGGAAAAGGCGCTGACAGCGTTCGCTGCAGCTGCCGCCGCCAGCGCCCCTCGCCTACGGCCCCCGTCACGGCGACCCTCTCGTGACCGCGAGCGGCCGGCGCACCGTCGAATGCCTGATGCAGGAGGGCCGTCTGTGAGCGACGCGCCTCACCTGCTGATCTCTGATGTGGCCCAGGTCCTGCTCCATGCCAACGGTGACGCCCTGTGCGTGCGCCGCAAGCCGGGCGCGGCCCTCGCACCGGGACAGATCATCGTCGTAGGCGGCCATCTCGAAGCCGGCGTACCGCTCGATCGCGCCGCGCGGCGCGATGTGAAAGAAGAGACGGGGGTCCGCATCAGCGTTGACCAGCAGGAGTTCTGCGGCCTCATCCACCACCACGAACCTGGCGATGGCTTGGAGATCACCGCCGTGTTCGTCGCCCAGTCCTGGACGGGCGAGCCGCACAACGCCGAGCCGAACAAGCACGAAGGGCTGTTCTGGGTACCGATGGAGAAGCCCCCGCCGGACTGCCACCCCTACACCACCCACATCTTCCACATGCTCACCCACGGCCCGTCCTACCGGGCTCTGAACTGGCCGACGCAGGGAGGCAGCGAGTGAAGCGATTCTTCGGCAAGGTCCGCATGGCCGAGCCTCAGGTCTCCGACGCAGAGCGCGAACTCTTCGGTGGGCCACTGCGCTACGACATGGGCTGGTCCCAACACGAGCATGCGGGGCTGGACTTGACCATGCGGACAGCGCTGCGTCAGATGCCCGGACTCGTCAGCGCCACCCTGCGGATGGCCTGGAGCGCGGACCATCGCGCGCTCGTGGCGGTGGCGATCAGCGAACTCGGCCAGGGCATCGCCGCCGCGGTCGGCCTGCTTGCCATCAACGCAGTCATGCACGCGCTCCTGGGGGCCGGAGACCCTGTCGAGCGGCTGCACGCCTTGCTGCCGGGCCTGCTCGCCGCTGCAGGCGTCGCCGTCGTGAACTCCGCCTTGGCCGGCTGGTCGACCGCTCGGGCCGGACGCCTCGAACCGCTCGTCGAGCGGATCGCCACGACGCAATACCTGGCCGCAGCGACCGCCGTCGAACTCGAAGCGATTGACGATCCGGACTTCCGCCGCCTGATCGACATCGCACAGTACGGGCCCGCCTCCGCGCGCCGCATGATCGGCGCCTGCGTCTCCGCGCTGAACAGCACCATCTCGTTGATCGCCACGGCCGGTGTGCTCACCGTCTTGCACCCGGCACTGCTGCCCATGCTGCTGGTCATCGCAGCACCCCGCGGTTGGGGCGCCATGCGGGTGGCACAGGAACGCTACGTGTCGATGATGAGCTGGATCGAGCACCTACGGGCCAGCCGCCTCATCGGCAACCTCCTCACCGAGCGAACGGCCGCCCAAGAAGTACGTATCCACGCCGTCGGCCCCTTCCTCCTCGACCGGTACCGGCGTATGGCCGCGAGCGCAGAAGCGGAACAGGAACGCCTGGCCTCCAGCAAAGCCATCACCGAATGGGTCGCCTCCGCGCTGTCCGGGCTAGCGATGGCCGCCACCTACGGAAGCATGATCTGGCTGATCGTCGCCGGGCACATGAGCCTCGCCGTCGCCGGCACCGCCGTGATCGCGGTACGGACCGGGTCAGCGAGCCTGGGCGCCCTGGTGATGAACATCAACCAGCTGCACGAAGAGTCCCTCTACGTCAGGGACCACGGGCAGTTCCTGGTCGATGCCACCCAACGCGCCATCCCGCAGACCGGCAGTCCCGTCCCTGCCCGGGTCAGGCAGGTCTCCTTGGAACACGTCACCTACCGGTATCCCGACCGCGACGCACCGGCCCTGGACGACGTGACGCTCACCTTCCCCATGGGGTCGGTCATCGCCGTGGTGGGCGAGAACGGCTCCGGCAAGAGCACGTTGATGAAGATCCTGTCCGGTCTGCTGCTCCCCCACGACGGAACCGTGAGATGGGGTGAGGCCGACATCTCCGGGCTGGAGCGCTCCCAGGTCTTCGACCGCGTCTCCCTTCTCACCCAGGACTTCCAACGCTGGCCCGTAACTGCCGCGATGAACATCCGCATCGGCCGCCCCGGCCACGCCGCCTCGACCCGCGACCTGCAGACATCCGTCGACTACGCCGGAGCCGGGCCCATCACCGCCAAACTCCCCAACGGGCTGGACAGCATGCTCGGCCGCATGTTCCGCGGAGCCGTCGAACTCTCCGGCGGTGAATGGCAGAAAGTGGGCCTGGCCCGCACCCACTGGCGTAGCTCAACATCGCAGGCGGACAGCGTCCTCATCGTCGACGAGCCCACCTCCGCCCTCGACCCCGAAGCCGAGATCGAAGCCTTCGACCGTATCCGCCGCCTCGCCGCGCCGCACCGGGCCGTCGTCCTGGTCACTCACCGCATGTCCGGCGTCCGCCACGCCGACCGCATCTACGTCCTCAACCAGGGGCGCCTCGCCGAACACGGCACACACGACGCACTCATCGCCGCGCGCGGCCGGTACGCCGCCATGTTCGACACACAAGCCGCCCAGTACGCCCCCACCGCCAGCATCCCGAACCCCGCCGCACCCCCCGTCTCGGACCCCGCATGACCCGCTCGCCCGAAAGGCCCGCCGTGACGACACCCTCCACCACGGACCTCGGCGAAGCACGCGCCCTGCGCCACCAGCTGGCCGACCAGCTCGCCGAGGCGGGTCACATCCGAACCCCGGCGGTCGACGAGGCCCTGCGTACCGTGCCCCGGCACGCCTTCGCCCCCGAAGTGCCGGTCCAGAAGGCGTACGCCAACGACATCGTCGCCACCCGTCACAGCGACGACGGCAGCATCATCAGCTCCATCTCTGCGCCCTGGCTGCAGGCCGACATGCTCGAAGCTGCCCGCATCCGGCCTGGCCACCGTGTCCTGGAGATCGGCTCCGGCGGCTACAACGCCGCCCTCATGGCCGAACTCGTCGGCCCGACCGGCAGCGTCACCACCCTGGACATCGATCCGGCCGTTACCGACCGCGCCACCCGCTTCCTGCCCCAGACCGGATACGACCACGTCCACTGTAGGTTCCGCGGTTTCGTGAGCACTTCCGCGTGATCATGAGCACCGGTTGAGCATTTTCACGTGATCATGAGCAATCCTCACGTGCAGTAGTTGTCAGTAGTCGGCTGATTGCGATCTTCTGGTTTGGGCGGTGTGTTCCCCTCGCACTGTTCCAGTATGGCGACAGAGCGCCCGAGCAAGGGCCGTAGCAGGCACAGGAGCCCGACGGCGTCGATTCGGTACGTGGATGGATCGACTCGTGAGATTTCGTTCGCTCAGCTTCGGTTGGGGGATTTCACCGAGTCGGAGCCGTGGCGTCGTGTGCGCTCGGTGCACGGCATGACGCACTACTCGGGCGACTACGCCTCCGCGACGACGGGTGGCCAGGTCGTTTACGAGAGCCGTCTGGAACTGGCCCGTCTGCTGCTCGCCGACTTCGATCCGTCGGTGTGCGGCATCTTCGCCCAGCCCTGCCGCATGGTGGCGCGGGTCGACGGCAAGGTACGCAGCCATGTCCCGGACTTCCTCCTGGTGATGGGGTCGGGAACGGTGCGCGTGGTCAACGTCAAACCGGCTTCTCGCCTTGAGGATCCCCAGGTCGTAGAGGCGTTGGCCTGGCCGGGGCAGTTGATCGAGCGGCACGGCTGGGAGTACGAGATCTGGTCGGGGGCGGAGCGGACTCTCCTGGAGAACGTCAGGTTCCTGGCGGGATATCGGCACCCCGGAGTCGTGCCCGAGGACGAGATCGAGCGGGCTTGGCAGGAGGTCGTGGACGGCGAGGAGATGGCTCTCGCCGAGCGCCGTCTGGCGGGTGGCCGCCCGCCGGAGGAAGCCCGTCCGGCGCTGATGGCGTTGCTGTGGGCGGGTCGGCTGTGCACGGACCTGTCGGCCGGTCTGTTGTCGGGAGAGTGTGTTTTGCGGAGGCGCGGATGACCGGGTGGACGACAACGCTGCGCCTGGGGCTGCCGGTCAGCTTCGACGGTGAGCAGTTCACCGTGGCGGAGATCGAGGGGCGGAGGATTCTCCTGCGACAGTCCGCGCTGGCCGGGCCGCCGAAGCTGAGGCAGGTCGATATCTCGGTGCTGCTGGCGCATCCCACCACCGAGTTCCTGGAGCCGGTCCCTGAGGAGGAGACGGCTGCCGCTGCTGTGCTGAGCGGTCTGGCCGACGAGGAGGACGACGATCTGACCGTGAAGGTCCAGCACCTCCAGGAGGTGCTCACCGGGTACCGTCTTGGCGACGCCGAACTGGCGTTGGAGGGAGAGCCGCGTGCGGATTTCGCGCCGGGAGTTCCGATGCTGCACCGGTACGCCGTCAAGGCCACCGAGCTCGGGGTCGGCTCCAGCACGATCCGCCGGTGGACTGCGGCGCTGAAGAAGTCGGGCCCGGCCGGTCTCGTCGTGGACCGGCCGGTGCGCAACGTGGTGGAGCGGGCGGACCCCCGCTGGTTGGATATGGCCGAGTCTGTTCTGCAGGCGAATGTCAAGGCGAGCCGCCCGGTGCGGGGGCTGATCCTGACCGAGATCGAGGAGCGGCTGGTTAAGGAGCACGGGCAGGGCACGGTGCCGCTGCCAGCGCGCACGATGGGCTACGCGTTGCTGCGGCAACTTTCCAAGGGGACCAACGCGTTCGAAGGCAGCACGAAGGGTAAGCGGTCCATCGCGGATGCTCCGCAGGGCACGTACGGCAGGCTGCGTGCCACGCGGCCGGGCGAGTACGTGGTCCTGGACACCAACAGCCTGGACGTCTTCGCGATGGAGCCGGTGACCTGCCGGTGGGTGCGGTGCGAGCTCACCGTCGCCATGGATCTGTACAGCCGGTGCATCGTGGGTCTGCGGCTGACCCCGGTGTCGACGAAGTCGGTGGATGTCGCGGGCGTGTTGTATGAGACAGTACGTCCACGCCAAGCCCCCACGGACGGCGAGGAGGCGCTGCCGTATTGCGGAGTGCCGTCGGCCGTGGTGGTTGATGCGGAGAAGCTGGTCGACCGGGACGGTCAGCCGCTGCTGCCGACGGTCGCCACGGAAACGATCATCTTCGACCACGGCAAGGTCTATCTGTCGAACCACATCAAGAGCGTCTGCGCGAAGTTGCGGATCTCACTGCAGCCGGCCCGCCCCAAGACCCCGACGGACAAGCCGGTGGAACGCTGGTTCCTGACCTTGAACAAGGGCATCCTGGCCGCACTGCCCGGGTACAAGGGCCCGGATGTGCACAGCCGCGGCGAGAAGGTCGAGGACGAGGCGTTCTTCTTCGTCGACGAACTCGAAGCGATCATCAGGGAATGGATCACTACGGTCTATCACCGGCGCCACCATCGTGGGCTGTGCATCCCTGAAGTACCGGGGCTGAAACTGAGCCCGCTGGACATGTTCGAGCACGGGGTCACTCGGGCCGGGCCGCTGCGCATCCCGCTGCGACCCCATCTCGCCCTGGACTTCCTGGAGGAGTCCCGCGTCCCGATCCACCACTACGGGGTGGAGGTCGAGGGCCTACGCTACAACGGGGACGGGCTCAACGGCCACCGCAACCAGCCCAGCCCCTATCGGGGCGTTGACGCCGGGAAGTGGCCGATCGCCGTCGACTCCGGCGACATCACCAAGGCGTACTTCCAGGACCCGGAAACGCGGAACTGGCACGTCCTGGACTGGGAGCACGCGGCGGCACTCAACGGTCCGGTGAGCCGGGAGGCCGTGGGCTACGCCCGCAGGCTCGCCAAGAAGACGCACCGGTTCCCGGACACCAAACGTGCACTGGTCGAGCTGCTTGAGCGGTGGGGCGCGGGGCTGGCCCGGGACCGCACCGAGCGGCGCATGGCGGTGCGGTTGTCGCAGGAGCGGTTGCGCATGGTCGGCGACGACGAGGCACCGAACGAGGCGGATGTTGTGGCCTCGCTGCCGTCCTTGCGGCGGTTGGCAGCACGCGGCGGTCCCGGGGCGGACACGGACGACCCCGGAGAGGTCGATCTGCGGGTCGTGGACGCCGTGGAGCAGGTCCCGGGCGGCGACGATGACGAGGACGACGAACTGGAAGCGGTCTTGCCCGGCGAGGAATACACCGGAGCGATCGACGACGAGGACTACTACGCCGACGTCTGGGAAAGCCGTTGAGCACGGCGAGCATGGACGCCGAGCCGTTCGAGGGCGACGACCGGCAGTACAGCCCGACCCGACTGTCCGGCTGGCTGGTCGAGGTCTTCGCCCCGGACCGCATCCAGCCCGATCAGCTGACCCGGGCCCAGCTCGCCGGGCTGTCGCCGCGGGCGCTGCTGGAACACAACGACCGACGCGAGGTGTGGCACGCCAACATCGGCCCGATCGACACGCCGCAACTTCTCGCGCTGCACGCGGATCTTGCCGAGATCGTGGAAGCCAATCGCCAGGACGGCGACAAGACCAAGCCCGCCGCCCTCGTGGACGCCTATCCTGGGCTCGGCAAGAGCACAGCGGCACGCGCCTACGGCCGCGCCCTGTACCGCAAGCAGGTCGCGCTGCGCGGCGAGACCACAGCGGCCGGGGACCGCCGCGTACCGATGATCTACATCGCACTGACCGGGAACACCTCCGTCCGCGGCCTGAACGCCTCCATCTGCCGCTTCTACGGGCTGCCGACGTCCGGAAACGCGGACATGCTCGCCGAACGCGCCGTGGACGCGGTGCTGAGCATGAACACCATCGCGATCATCATCGACGACGTGCACTTCATGTCCGGCTCGAACAGCAACGCGGTCCGGATGGCCAACCAGCTGAAATACCTGGCCAACGTCTTCCCCGTCACCCTCATCTACATCGGGGTCGGGGTACAGCAGCGCGGCCTGTTGCGCGAGGGCCTGTCCCCGCAGCAGGCCCTGCTGGCGCAGTTCGGACGCCGCACCACCCCGCTGACGCTGCTGCCGTTCCAGGTCGAGGACAACATGGGCCGCCGCCAGTGGCACACACTGCTCAAGACGATCGAGAAGCAGCTGGTGCTGGCGGACAAGTACCCCGGCATGCTCGCCAGGGACCTGGCCGACTATCTCTACTCCCGCTCCACCGGGCACTTCGCCTCACTGATGACGTTGATCAACCGCGGCTGCCTGCGCGCGATCCGCTCCGGGCACGAGCGCCTGGACAAGCGCCTGATGGATCAAGTCAAGAACGACGCCGCAGCCGAAGACGCCCGGCAAGAACTCCAGGCGGCGATCGAGGCCGGACTGCTGACCACCCATCCGGACGACGGCGAGCAGCCCCGGAAGTCGGCATGAGCACCTGGACGCCGGACAGGATCCCGATCGCCCTGACGCCGTTGCCCGGCGAGGCCCTGGACAGCTGGATCAGCAGCTACGCGCGCAGGTTACGCACGACCGACCGGGGCTTCTTGCACCACATCGGGCTGCCCGCCGCCCGCGTCGACCACATGCTGCTGCGGCTGACCGAGCCAGAGGCCCACGAGCTGCACAAGGCGACCGGCGCTCCCGCCGCGGTGCTGCGGGCCATGACGCTCGACTCCTACGACACCTTCGCCGTCAACATCTCGCCGGGCCGCCGCCAGCTCGAGCGGCCGCCGACCTGGGCGTTCCGCAGCAGCCGCACCCGCTACTGTCCCGCCTGCCTGCGCGAGAAAGGCGGCCGCGGGATGCTGCTGTGGCGACTGCCGTGGGCCTTCGCCTGCACCGAACACCAGCTGCTCCTGGCCGACTTCTGTCCCGCCTGCGGCCGCCCGCCCCACCCATGGAAGATCAGCTTCAAGGGGCCCCGCGACGTCGGCATCTGCACGCGCGACCGACTCGATCACGCAGCTGAGGGCCGCTGGCGCCCCTGTGCCACTGACCTGCTCCACGCCCCGGCGATCTCCCTTCCCCCCGACGGCCTGGTGCTGCGCGCACAGCACCGCGTGGCCGGACAACTGGCCGTCCCGCCGGACGAGCGGCCGCAGACCCTGGTCGAACTCAAACAGCTCTACGCCCTGGCCTGGCGGGCGCTGCGCGGCCTGCGGACCAACCGCGACCAGGCGCCCGACCTCGTCCACACCGTTCTCGACGAATGCGGCGGCACGTTCCCCGCCCCCTTCCCGGACGGCAGCGGACAGGCGGCCTACCACCTGTCCGGCAACAGCGGCAGCCGCCGCCGTGAGAATGCTGCCAGCCTGCAGACCCCTCACGTCGCCGCGGGTACGGCCCTGGCCCACGTGGCGCTACGCGGCGGACACCCCGAGCACCAGCGTCTCTTCGAATGGATCGTGCAATCGGACCGCCCGTTGGCGGCGCGTGACCTCAACCTCGGGCAACTGGCCCTCCGGTGGCGCGACAGCGGCCCGGACCTGTTCGCCCGCGTCATGTCCCACCAGGATCCGCACACCCTCCTGCACAATCGGCTCCGCTACGCCAGCGCCACGCCCACCCCCCGACGGCCCGACCGCAGCAAAGCGGACATCCACCGGCGGGCCACCATGATCCCCGCGATGCTCTGGCCCGGATGGGCCCTGCGCCTGCTCCCTGCGGACCGTCTCCGATCGCAAGGTCGTGTCTTCCGTGTCGACGCCTTCCGCCATGGCTGTTCCGGCCTCCTTCTCGTCCCGGGCGGGCCGGCCAACCTGCCGTATGTACGCGCCGCGCCGCTGCTGGGCAACGTCCGCGCCGCCCGCGACCGCGAAAGCGTCGAGCAACGCGTGTACCGCGACAAGGACCTCACCCCGCTGGCCTCCACGCTCGCCCAACTCGCCCACGCGCTCGACGAACACGGCTCACCCATCGACTACGCCCGCCGCCGCGTCACGTTCACCGAGACCACCGTCGAGTTGAACCCTGACGCCTACCGGCGCCTGATCCTCCAGCACGGCTGGCTGGCCGGCGGCGAGCACCGGCAGCAGGTCATGCGCTGGTACCTGCTGCTTTTGCTGACCGGGCACAGCCCGCCCGCGCCCAAAGGAGCGGCTACCCGCTTCGCGTGGAGCTGCACCGAATTCCGCTACCGCGCTCCGCTGCCGCTGCGCGCCTTCCTGTACGCGCAGGCGGAACAGAGCCTGGTGGCCCACGGCATCGACGAGCCAGTGACCTGGGAGCCCCCCGCCCACTGGGTCCGCGACGTCGACTGGCCGGGCATCGCACCCGAGCGGGTCGACGTCACCGGGCTCCGTGCCGCCCTGAGCAGGAGCGATACGAACGCCCCGGTCGCCGAGGCCACCGGGATGACCGCAGAGCATCTCCGTCTCTACTTCGAGATCGACCACACTGTCACCGGTCCGCCGGATCAGCTCTTGGGCAGGATCCGGGCATCGGACCCCGCCACCCGCGCCGCGGTACTCGCACCCCGTCGGCTGCGCGAGCTGTACGTCACCGAACGCAAAACCACAGTGGAGATCGCCGGCATGGCCAAGTGCGCGGCCACCACGGTCCGTGCCCTCCTCGCCCTCGACCGTATCCCGCTCCGCACCCTGCGCCCGGAAACCGAACCGCCCGACTTCCTGCGCACCTGGCTGCACCGAGAACATGTCGAAAAGCGGCGACCTCTAAGCGAACTGGCACGCGAATGCGGCATGAGCACCTGGGGCCTGTCGCGGAAAGCCCGCCGGTGCGGCATCACCGTCCACCCTCCAGGCCACTACAACGGCCTTGGCCACATCGACCTCCCCGCACAGCTCTCACCGGCGATGCAAGCCGTCACCGCAGGCCGCGAAGCGCTGAACCGACTACGCACCATCGTCCAGGTCGCAGGCCACGACAGTATTCCCGCAGCTGCCGACAGCTTCTACGGCGGCAAGAGCATCACGCTTGCCCGGCGCATCTACGCTATCGAACGCAGGGCAGGCTTCCGCATCATTGACCGCGACGCTCGGCCCCTCACGCCCACACCCCGCGGGCGGGACTTCCTGCGAGAAGCGCAGCAGATCCTGCGCATCGCACACGACGCCGAACCAACCCGGCAAGATTCACCGTGAGCACAGGGCCAGGTGCCGCAGACAGTGTCGGCCCGGCCCCGGGTTCGCCTGATCACCCGAATCGCCTACTCGACCGCCGCGCCCATGATCAAGTCTGCGTGCGCGGCGGCGAGGATCTCCTCGGAGAGTGGGGAGCCCTTAACGGCCCGGGACAGAACCAGCGCACCGAACAGGGTGCAGAGACGGACGATGCCCTCCTGCTCGCCATCGGCGAGGAAGTCGGCGAAGTCGCAGCTCTCGCCCCCCCCGGCATCGCGCGCGATGCCGGGGGGTGCCTCTATGTGTTTCGTCAAGGCGCCCGTGGTGGGTTTGGGGTAGTTCGGTGTTGCTGGGGTCACGCGGCGAGCTCAACGTCTTTCGGCGCCCGAGTCTCGTAGAAGGTGCCGTCGCGGAGCATGGCGAACAGGACGCTGATGCGTTGGCGGGCGAGGCGGAGGAGGGCTTGGGTGTGGGTCTTGCCGCGGGCGCGTTGCTTGTCGTAGTAGGCGCGGGAGGCGGGGTCGGCGTTCATACAGGCGAAGGCAGAGAGGAACATGGCGCGTTTGAGCTGCCGGTTTCCGCCTCGGGGGGCGTGTTCGCCGTGGATAGAGGTGCCCGACTGCTTTGTCGTGGGCGCGAGACCGGCGTAGGAGGCCAGGTGGGCGGCGGTGGGGAAGCTGGAGCCATCGCCGACGGTGACCAGCAGGACGGCGGCGGTCCTGACGCCGACGCCGGGCATCGAGGTCAGGACCTGGGAAAGAGGGTGGGCCTCCAGCAGGGCGTTGATCTGGGCTTCCATTGCCCGGCGTTGGGTGTGGACGGCGGCCAGGGACGCGGCGAGAGAGGGGATAACGATGTCGAGGGTGCCGGCGCCCGGGACCACAACGGTTTGCTCGTCGAGCGCGTCGAAGACCTCGTCGATCAGCCGCTGGGCCATGCGTGGGGCCTTGGGCCGGATCAGTTCGACGAGCCTGCGGCGGCCGGCTTTGCGCAGGGCGGACGGGGAGCCGTAGCGCTCCAGCAGCCAGGTCACAGCCTGGTGGTCCAGACGTGGCCCGAGGACGCGTTCCAGGGAGGGGTGGAACTGGGTGAGCAGGCCGCGTATCCGGTTGGAGGTGCGGGTGGCCTCTGCGGCGAGGTCCTGGTCGAAGCCGACGAGGACGGTGAGCTCGGCGGTGATCTCGTCGGTGAGTTCGAGCGAGCGCAGGGTGTGCGGCATGGTGCGGGCCGCGTCCGCGATCACCGCGGCGTCCTTGGCATCGGTCTTGGCCTCGCCGGGGTAGAGGTCGGCGATCCGGCGCATGGCCAGGCCGGGCAGGTAGGCGACGCGGCAGCCGGCGTCGCGGGCGACGGTCAGCGGGAGGGCACCGATGGAGGCGGGCTGGTCCACGATGACCAGGACGGTGCCGAACTTCGCGGCAAGTTTGTCGAACACGGCCCGCAGCTTCGGTTCGCTGTTGGGCAGCGGCTTGTCGAAGACCTTCTTGCCGGCCGGGGTGAGTCCGTGGCCGTGGTGAGCGGACTTGCCGACGTCCAGGCCGAGGAACACGCCCACGTCTTCGATCTCGAACATCGCACCCTTCCAGGGGTGTTGACGGTGCCGGCCTCGGCTCGGGTGTCGTGCTCGCGCATCCACGTTATGCAGACCTGCCGCCCGCGAACTGCCCGGCATTGCGCCGGACCGGACGGTGGCCGGACCTCTGATCAGCGTCTCCGACGAACACCCCCGGACCCGGCGACACCACCCCCCAGGTCATGCCTTCGACAGGGGGCAACAGTCATACCGGGCCCGGAGGCCAGCGGCCCCGTTGCAGGACCGCGAAAAAGATAACGGGGCGAGAGCTGCGACCGGGCAACCGTCCGCCGGGTCGTCGCGGTGTTCGACGGAGAGGGAGATGTCGATCAGGGCCTGCTGGGTGGCGTCGCGCCGACCGTCGTACCGCTCGAGTCCGGCCGCATGGCGTCGCGTGACCTCGGCGAAGGCGTGGGCGGTGGCCTCGTCGACGAGCGACTCCTTGGAGGCGAACGGCTTGTAGAAGGCGCCGTGCGTGAGACCGACCGCCTTCATAGATCGGCGACGCTGACGTGGGTGCCTTTCCTGGTCGAGAGGTACGGCGACGAAGCCGGGATGCGTGCCGCCGAGGTGCCCGCCCCCAGGTGGGTGCGGACGATGTCCTGGTCAAGATCCACGCAGCTGGAGTCAACCCGCTGGACCTCAGGATCCGCAACGGGGACTTCAAGGCGTTCATGTCCTACCGTCTGCCGATTGTCCTGGGCAACGACCTCGCCGGCGAGGTCCCCCAGGTCAGGTCCTCCGTCACCCGCTTCGCGGTGGGCGACGAGGTCTACGCCCGGCCCGACAAGGACCGCATAGGCACCTTCGCCGCACTCCTCGCCGTCCACCAGAAACGTCGCCACCCGCACCGAGGGCACCAACAACCGCACGAGCCCCAGCGCCGCCGTCGCACCAACACGGGTGCGGACATCGAGCAAATAACGGATCGTGCGATCTGCCGTGTGCCACTACGAGCCCTCGGCAGATCGCCAAAATGTACATGGGCGACGCATCTGCGCCGCCCATGTACATTCAGATCATGACTCTGAGATCTCTGAGGGAAAGACGAGATGGCCCCCGAAGCGTTCCAGCAATCGCCAGGACTCGGCCCGGGATGCGGTCGCAGGGAAGACCTCCACGGCGATGTCGTGCTCGATGTCGATCCGAAGGTCGCCGAGTGGGTTCGTCCGGATCTCCTGCACGACGGGAGCGGTCCGGTCGAGGTAGCCCTCCAACATGGCTGCCCCTCGATCGAAGGGACCGCCGCCGGATCGCCGAAGCTCCTCCGAGCCGACAACGACCCGGGCCGCGCCCTGGGTGATCCGGAACGGGCACGCCACGTGCAGGGCGTACCGCGACGCTGTGAGGGTGCCAGCGCCCGACGGGGCATCCCAGGAGACGCGGTCCCCGAAGCCGAGAACCGCCATCTCCCCCACCCGTCCGCTCTCCACGAACGGCTTCCCCGCGAAGTCGTTCGGGGTGAACTCGCACGCCGGTCTCTTCAGATCCCTCAAGTCCCTTTCTGCCTCTTCTACTTCCGATCGACTATTGGAGTGAATTCGTCGATGTAAATCTTCGGGACCTGCGGAACTGGCCCCATGCGTGGGGACCCGATTACCGCTTTATCCCGCCTGGTTTTTCCCGGAGGGACGTCCTGGAGCCAGAATCGGTTGTACGCGGTCCAGCCTTTACCGTCAGCGATGCTGATCTTGATTGAGTACGTCGCGGTCCGCTCGTAGGTATTGGCTACCTCGATCTCGGTGCGCACGCCGCTGGTTTCGGGCGTGGCGCGCACGACCAGGTCCCCGTAATCCAGGACACGCGTACGGCCTTCGGAGTGCACCGAAGCCACCGGCGATGGGTGCGCTCGCGGAGTGCTCTGCACCGCGCTCGGAGTCACTGATCGCTGTGACGCCGGGGGCTTGGCAGATTCGTCGTCCGTACATCCGGCGGCCAGCAGGCACGCCGCCATGAGGCAAAGTGCCTGGACCATGCGTGGTCCGGGCACTACCGTTTCGATCTTCATTGCGGGGACGCCGCCATCTGCTTGCGCGCGGCAGCGATCTCCTTGCCGTGCTGCCCCTGAATGCCGGTCAGCTGGCTCTTGTTGTCGGCGATCTGCTTCTTCTGGATTACAGACTCGACATCGGACCAGATCTTCACCAGGTCCGTCTGCTTCTTGCAGTCAATGTCGTCGACCGCCAGAGCGATGGACTCCTTCGACGGCTTCCCATCGTTCGTCACACCCTGATCCATCGCCTTGTACGGATCAGCAAGACCCGCGTGTCCCTTGCCGTTCATGCAGGAGGACCACGCGGCGATGGCCTTGATGACCTTGTCGTCCTTCAACGACTGCATCAAGCTGTCCCCGGCGAGCTGCGCCACGACGATCGAGTCGGCTTCCTTCACGCCGAGTTGGCTCTTTGACCAGCCGATGCAGCCGCCCGTCTTCAGCTTCTTGCCGTCGTACTCGGATCGAGCGGGGGCGACTCCCTGGCCGGGGGCGGCCATGGACACCCCTGCCTTGGGAGCCTGCGTCGATTCGGGCTTGGTGTGGCCGGTCAAGACCTCGACCTCGACACCCGACAGGTCTCGCATGGGCTGCTCGGTGTGTTCCTGCAGCGCCGGGGGGAGTTCGTAGCCGTACTTTTCGGCTTCGGCCCGGTCGGTGATGCCGTAGCGGCGTTCGATGTTGGCGTCGTTGTCGCTGGGCGGGGGGTTGGCGCCCGCGCGTGGCAGCGTCAGGTCGATGCCGTAGTCCTTCATGCAGGACTGCTGGAGATCGTTCGCGGCCTGCTCGACGGTGACCTGGTCCTCGTAGGAGGACATGTACGCCTCCAGGGGAAGGGTCAGGTTCTTGGTCAGGCCGCTGGTGGGGATCTTCTTGGGCCAGTTTTCCTTGTTCACGATCGGTCTGCCGTCGGCTGCGTTCTTCGTGGTGTCGGGAGCCGTGCCAGATGAGCAGGCGCTGAGCAGGAGGGTTGAAGCGGTCAGGGCTACTGCGGCGGCTATCCGCTTGGTGTGCTTCACGGGGTTCCTTCTTACGCGAAGTGGGAAGATGCATTGTTGTTATGCAGGGCGGATATCAGGTCAGTGAGGCCGCAGTCTCCGTAGGGCCCGTTCTTTACGAAGTACTGCGATGTGCCGCCGTAGCCAGAGTTGTAGTACACGCGGTAGTTGTCATCCCGGGCGCAATTCTGAACGGACCCCGCATTGTTCTTCATGTACTCGCCGTTGCCATTACCGCCGCTACCGAATACGTACCGGTAGGTCGACAGTGTCGATCCCTGGTACTGGCTCGTACCCGAGTGGTCGTTAACGTCGCCATAGAACGTCGTATACGCCGACTTGATGTATCCGTCCTGGACGGCATATTGCTTCGTGTTGTAGAAAAGCCACAGATCACCGTACGAGCAAGTGATCCACGGAACATCACAGTTGTCGGTGACCTTGAACTCCGCCGCATGCGCGGGAACGGCGGTCGCCATCACGGCCGCCAGGGCCGCGAAGGACGTGGCGAAGGCGGCTGCCTTCTTCTTGAAGCGGATCCTCTTCATCGCATCTCCATCAGTTGATCATTTGGGCGATAGGGATCTTCACACCTGGGCGGGCGTCATGGCCAGAGGCGTTGCAAGATCGAGATGCGCCACAGGGATGCGCCACAGGCACGACCTGACGGTCCGTCGGCCCGCCCGCGCCGATGCGCTGAGCGCGCAAGTTGGGCAGTGCGCGCCTCGACCGACCGGTCCGATCCGGCAACCAGAACCTCCACAATCCGGCTATTTGCGCAGCTCAGCCTCAGTCGACTGCATGGCCACGTCCTCCACTGAAAGCCCTGACGACGCCGCCGCCGGATTCGCGCCCGGATCAGCAACTACCGCCAGCGACGCCACTCCCCGGGGCGGCAGCTGCCGTATTGCCGGGCAATCCTTTAGCGAACCTTTGCATGGCGCAATTGCGGCCACCGTGATCGAGTATGGGGTGTTTGTCGCGTTGGCTCTTCAGCCACATATGGCATTTTCTGCATGAAATTCCGGACTATCGAGACAATTGACCGGATGATCAACTGGCGGACATCGTTGCTCCACAAGGTGAAGTTCCATTCACCGAATATGGCAATTTGGCGATTTCGCGAAAAAGGGCCAACCAGGGATGAGAACCATGCTCCACGACAGAAGACGATCCAGACGGCTCGGAAGAACCATCGTGAGGAGATGGCGGAAGCTGGGGTTGCCCGGCGTGATCGTGCTCGCGGGGTCCCTGATAGCGGGGACCATGTCCCCTGCGGCCGCTGCCGACAAGCCGGCTGCCGCGCCGTCGAAGCCCGTGTCGTTCTCGTCGTCGCCCGAGGACGCCGCCGGGCCGGCGGCCGATGTGATGGTCAACGGCTGGGGTGACGGATCCGGTTACCACCTCGGGCTGGCCACCGGCGCCGGTGGCTATACCTGGCGGGAGCTGGCGGTACTGCGCCCGGCAGGTATCGACGACTCCTCGTGGACGGGCTATCAGTGTGTGTCCGGGGACGGCAAGTACGCCGCGGTCGCGATCCTGCCCGCCTCGTCGGTGAATCTGGCGGCAGCCCGGGATCACGGGGCGTTCGCTTACACGGTGGATCTGCGCAGCGGTGTGGTGAAGTCGGTGGCGACCGGTGTGGCCCTGAAGTACCACTCGCCGGGTTGCGGAACTGGTGATTCTGCGGAGTTCACGATCAACCCTGGTGACAACCAGCGTCGCACGCAGGTGCTGACGGTGGACATGCTCAAGGGCAAGATCGAGCACTCTGTCACCGTTGATGGCCAGGTCACCAGTGTGGTTCCCACCGAGCAGGGGCCGGTCGGTGTCCTGGGTGGTTCGCTGGTGCGGCTGCCGCGCAAGGGCTCAGCCACCGGCCGTCCGGTGGAAGTTGCAAAGACCGGTGGGCTGGCGTACGACCTGCGCCCGGAGGCCGGCGGGGGTGTGGACTTTGCCGTGCAGCTCGCCGCAGGTAAGTCGTCGCTGATCATGCGTGAGCGGTCCGGGAAGCTGACCAAGCTGGGTGAGGGCAAGCACTCTGATCTGCAGTTGCTGCAGGGCCGGGCTGGTCACGCGATCGCGGTCGGCGCTTCCAAGACGGTGGCGAAGTCGGGCCTGCGCAAGGTGAGCACGCACGGTCTGCCGAACGGCGCCACGGGTGTGTCTCTGGACGGCGGGGCGGTGATGGGCCTGGGTGCCAAGACCGACCAGTCCGCGCCGCTGATCCTGGCAAGCCGCAGCGGGAAGCTGCTCAAGCGGACGGCAGCCGGATCGTCGAAGCGACCGTCGACGTCCCTGCCCGCCCCAGCACCCAAGGCGCCGGGCGCCACATCCGTAGCAAAGTCCGCCTATGTCACAGGTTCCGCCTCGCAGGCGGCGTCGCCGGGTATCCAGCCCGCGTCGCTGCGTACCGCGACGGCGGACACGACGGCCGCCGCGCCCGCCACGTTGACCGCTGCCTCCTCGACGACCCCGAAGTGTGCGGTGGGGCGTAACGAGGAGAACCGGCAGGTCATGCAGCCGGGCACCGCGCAGGTGTCGTGGGCGGCGCAGATGGCCGAGCAGGGGCTGTTGACGGGTTCCGCTTATCAGCGGCCGTCGAACTACGCGAACCTGGGCCTGGTCGCCTACTCGCCCAACGGCGACTTCGCCAAGGTGGCCCTCAAGCACCCGGCCGGCGATTCCTGGGATTCGGTTCCGCGCTCGGTGTACCAGGCGATCGTGGCGCAGGAGTCCAACTACAGCCAGGCGTCCTGGCACGCGCTGCCCGGCATCCCCGGCAACCCGCTGATCGCCGACTACTACGGTGCCGGTGGCCTGATCACCAAGATGGACTACGCCAAGGCCGACTGCGGCTACGGACTGGGCCAGGTCACCACCGGCATGGCCAACGGCGACACGAGCTACTCCGCGCACGGCCAGTGGAAGATCGCCACGGACTACCAGGAGAACATGGCCGCCGGCCTGCAGATCCTGGAGCGCACCTGGAACCAGCTCTACGACGCGGGGATCACCGTCAACGGCGGTGACCCGAAGTACCTGGAGAACTGGTACTTCGCCGCCTGGGCCTACAACTCCGGCATCCAGCCGACCGCCGCGTTCGGCAACACCACCGGCTGCACCCCGGGCCCCGACTGCACCGGAGCCGACGGCACGTGGGGCCTGGGCTGGGCCAACAACCCCCGCAACCCCGACTACCCGCCCACTCGCGCTCCGTATCTGCGTGACTCGTACGCGGACGCCTCGCACCCGGCGAGCTGGCCCTACCAGGAGCGGATCATGGGCTGGATCGGCCAGCCGATCCTGCGGTTCAACGAGCCCGCGTACGCCAAGCCGGACTATCACGGCGGCAAGACCTGGCTGCAGATCCCGCCCGTGGACGCTTTCTGCACCAGCGACAACCTGTGCGACCCGACCGGTGCGCAGAACTCCGACTACTGCTCCCTGTCGGACTACGAGTGCTGGTGGCACCAGCCCGTTACCTTCATATCCGACTGCTCCACCACCTGCGCCACCAGTAGCTACACCGCAGGCGCCGGGTCCAGCGAACCCGCGGTCGTCAAGCCGCACCCGCATCCGCCGTCCTGCTCGCTGGACACCACCCATGTGCACGACGAGGGACACGGCTCACCCATCATCGTGGACGAGTCGCAGAGCCAGCCACCGCTGAACCTCGTCGGCTGCGGATCGTCCAACTGGTCGCAGGGCGGCACGTTTACGTACTCGCCCGGCACCAACAGCGCCGGTGATCCGATCGGGTCGCTCGACACCCACCAGCTCGGAGTCGGCTTCGGCGGCCACATCCTGTTCACCCACACCGAAGACGGCTCCAACCCGGCCGAGATCGACACCGGCACCTGGGCACCGAGCCTGCCGAAGCTGCAGTACTACAAGATCAAGCTGCACTTCCCGTCCACCGCGGCAAGCGCGACCAACGTCGTCTACACCATCAACCCGGGCGGCGGGGCGAGCCCGTGGAAGATCCGGGTGAACCAGAACTGGGGCACCGAGGAATGGGTCACCATCGGCACCTTCGCGATGGAGGACGGCGCCACGATCAAACTCACCAACAAGAGTGAGATCACCGGTTCCGGGAACATCAACTACGCGGACTACGACGTCGCTTACGACGCGGCAGCGTTCATCCCGGAGGGCGGCACCCCGGGGAAGCCGATCGGCGGCCCGCCCGGTGTGAAGGACGCCCCCAAGGGCAGCAATCCGTCCTGGGTGCAGTGTGGTTGCGTGCGGCGCACCGCGGGCGACCCGGTCGACACGAGCACCGGCTACTTCGGTGACACCTTCACTGACCTGTCGACGCCCGGCCGCGGCATGCCGCTGGACTTCACCCGCAGCTACGCATCGGCGATGGCCAGCCCCGACGGCCCGAACGCCGCGCTCGCCGAGAACGGCCCGTTCGGCTGGGGGTGGACGTACTCCTACAACCTGAGCACCAGCACCGACTCGGCCAGCGGGGATGTCACCGTCAAGCAGGAGGACGGCTCCCAGGTCACCTTCACCAACTCCTCAGGGGTCTATACACCCAGTGCCCCGCGCTATGACGCGACGTTGACCAAGTCCGGCTCGAACTACATCTTCACCCGCAAGTCGAAGGAGATCTTCACCTTCGACAGCGTAAGCGGACATCTGACCGAAGAGACCGATCTGGTCGGCAGCAAGGCCAGCCCGTCGTACGCCACGAAACTGGCCTACGACACCGACGGCCACCTGCACACGATCACTGACCCGGGCGGCCGCGTCTACACACTGGCCTGGACCGGGAGCCACATCACCGCCCTGACGGACTCGGCAGGCCGCAAGGTCACCTACGGCTACGACGCCAGCGACAATCTCACCGACGTCTATGGCGTGGGCACCACCCGCACGCCAAGCCTCAAGGACGACGACCACGCCCAGTACACGTACACGGCCGCGCACCTGATGAAGGCGATGCGCAAGCCGGTCCAGTACGGCAGCACCGCCACGCCGGCACCGGTCACGTCGATGACGTACGACACCGCGGAGCGGGTGGTCACGCAGACCGATCCGACGGGGAAGACCACCGGTTTCGCCTTCGGCCCCAACCTCGATACGGGCCTCACCGCGGGGCAGACCCTGGTCACCGACCCGGCCGACCACAAGATCCTCTACACCTATGCCGACGGCATGCTGCAGTCGGAAACTCGTGGCTACGGAACAACCGAAGCCGGAACGTGGACGTACACCTACGACCCGATCAGCCTCGGCGTCACCTCCGTCAGTGACCCCGACGGCAATCTGCAGACCTACGCCTACGACGACCACGGCAATCAGATCTCCGCCGGAGACGCCCGCGGCTTCACCACCAGCCATGTCTACGACGACAAAGACAACCTGATCACCACCATCGACCCGTCCGGCCTGCGTACCGACTACGCCTACGACGAGAGTGGGCATATCGCTGCTTCCGGAACCGGGTTCGGACTGCTGACCAGCACCACCCAGCAGCCTGCGGACGGCAGCGCGTCGACCCGTACCACCAGCGTCTACTACGACGACACCGCCCACCCGGGAGACGCCACCCGTAGCGTCGACCCGCGGGATAACACCAGCAAGACCGCGTACGACACGGCAGGCGACGTCACCAGCACCACCGACGCGGAGGGCGACAAGACCCAGTACGGCTACGACACCGACCGCGGTCTGCTGACGTCCACGGTCTCCCCGGCAGGCACCGCAGCGGGCATCACAACCACCTGCAAGCCGCCGGCCAGGGGTTGCACCACATACGGGTACGACGGATGGGGCAACCGGACCACGACCACAGACCCACTCGGCCACACCACCGAAGCGGCCTACGACGCCAACGGCAACAGGACGTCTACCACCGACGGCAACAACAAGAAGACCGCCTACGGCTACGACGCCGCCGACCAGAACACCACCGTCACACGGCCCGATGCCAGCGTCCTGAAGACCGCCTACAACGCAGACGGCACGGTCGCGAAAACCACGGACGGTGCGGGCGCCGACACCACCTACGGCTACGACGCCCAGGGCCGCCAGACCACCAGGACCGACCCCTCGAACCACACGACCACATCGGCATACGACGCCGCAGGCAACCTCACAAAGGTCACCGACCCCTCAGACCGCACCACCACCTACACCTACGACCCCGCAGGCAACGCCACCACGGTCGACTACTCCGACAGCGCCACACCCGATGTCACCAACATCGAATACGATGCCGCAGGTCGGCGCACCTCGATGACAGACGGCACCGGCACCAGCACTTGGAGCTATAATACCTTCGGTGAACTGACCGCCCAGGCCAACGGAGCCGATAGCACAGTCGGCTACAGCTACGACGACGCCGGGAACGCAACCTCCGTCAGCTACCCGGGCAGTACGACACACAACGTCACCCGGACGTTCGACAAGGCCAACCGGCTCAGCGGCGTCAAGGACTGGAACAACAAGTCCACAACGTTCGGCTACAGTGCCGACGGTCAGTGGAAGAAGACCACGTACCCCAACGGCACAGCCGCGGTCACCGAATTCAACGACGCGGGACAGGCCACCTCCGACACCCTGAGCGGCGGATCGGGAACCCTCGCCTCCCTGACCTACACCCGCGACAACGCTGGACAGCTCAGCACGGACACCCCCACCGGGGTCCCCGGAAGCGCGCAGACCTACCAGTACACGCCGAACGAGCAGCTGGAATCGGCCACTTCCGGAACAAACACCACATCGTTCGCTTACGACGCGGCCGACAACGCCGTCCAGGTCGGCGACAGCGGTCAGTCCTTCAATCCGGCCAACCAGCTGTGCTGGTCCACGACCAGCACCATGCCCACCAACCCGGCCTGCGCCAGCGCACCCTCCGGGGCCACCACTTACACCTACGACGCCCAGGGCAACCGCACCAAGAGCACCCAAGCCGGCACCGCCACCAGCTACACGTACAACCAGGCCGACCAGCTCACCGCAGTGACCGCAGGGGCCACCAACGCCGCCTACACCTACGACGGCACCGGCCTACGCGCCTCCAAGACCATCGGCGCCACCACGTCATCCTTCACATGGGACGTCGGACAAATCCCCAACCTGCTCTCCGACGGAACCACCGACTATCTCTACGGACCTGGCGATCTGCCCGTCGAACAGATCGCATCAGACGGAACCCACTGGTACTTCCACGACCAACTGGGATCCACACGGGCGCTGACCAACAGCAATGGGACGGTCGACTGCACCTACGACTACACCCCATACGGTGCGGTCCTCGGCCACACCGGAACCGCGTCAACTCCGATGCAGTACACCGGCCAGTACACCGACACGGAGACCGGCCTCGTCTACCTCCGCGCCCGCTACTACGACCCGACCACCGCACAATTCCTCACCGTCGACCCAGCAGTGGAGCAAACGCTCAGCGCATACGGATACACCACGAACAATCCGCTCAATCTAATAGACCCGACTGGTCTGTGGAGCCTGGGCGGATTCATTCACAAGCACGCGGCTGTCATCTCACACATCAACGCCATTGCTACCGCGGTGACGGGCGTCGCGGCACTGGCGGGAACGGTGTGCACTGTGCTCACATCGGGCGCGTGTGCCCCGGTAGCGGCAGCGGTCTTCTGGACTAGCTACGCCGTGATGATGACCACGCAGGTTGCCCTCAACTACGACAAGTGCGCCTACGGTAGCGGCTGGGACTGTACGGAATCCACGGCCATTACGGTGGGTTCCGCAACAGCTGGTGGCACCGTGGGAGCGGTCACTAAGTTCAGAGGCTTGCTGCCCGTCCGGATGGAACAGACAGTCAACAATATCCGGAAGATCTGCGGTTTGTAGACCGAGACGAGGCGGCGCCCCGGAGCATCATGTACGGGGCGCCGCCGTCGTCGCAGCTGTATCAGCGGCAACACGACGAGCAACAGAAGGAAGAGAATCAGCATGCCTCCATCATGTCGGGACGCGTCCGCACGGCCCGATTTCCGTTTCCTTTTCCTTCCGCTCTTCCCCTTCATGGCGCTGCTCCTGTTCCGCGCCATGGTCGAAAACGACATGATGTTGCGCATCGCTTGGGTTCTTCTGGCGGCAGCAATGGTGACGGTGCCATTCGTGCTATCCCGTGCCTTTCTGGTCTCACTCGAGGACGGTCAGATCACCATCCGCAAAGGCTGGACAACCCGCAGACTACGAGCGGCGGACCTTGAGGCTGTGGAAGTGGACCGAATTCAGAAACGAGGCCAAAGTTACGTGGTCCTCTTTCGGCAGCGCAACGCGCCAGAGGCCAAGTTTGCGCTCACCGCCATCAGTGCTGACGAAAGACGGCGCCTCATGGAGGCGATCCGCCAGTCGGTTGATTCTGGCGTGCTCCGGGACAGTGAGGCGCTGCGCGAAGCCTTGCGGTAAAGCGCCGGTGAACCGTCACGATCGACGCAACTGTTCAGGGGTGCCCTGGCCTGTTGCTCGTGGTGCGGGTGGGACTGCGCCGAATCCTCGCTCTATCTTGGAGTCGATGTGGCGACGTTCGGCGGTACATCCTGGGCGACAGGCAAGCTCCCAGGAATGCGGTCCGCGCCCATCGACCCGCTGATCAGCAATCTGAGGAAGATTTGCGGAGGGTGAGCATGCGACAGAGAGAGGAAGGTCCGTTGTCACTGAGAGAACACCGTGAACCGGACCTTGTCGTCCGGCCTGCCCTCCGGTTCAGTCTGGTGCTAGTTGCACCCGGACTGCTGCTTCTGCTGCCACGGGTGGCTCTCAGCCACGGTGTCCAAGGGCGGTTGTTGTGGGGCGGTCCGGCTGCCGCACTGCTGGCGATACCGCTGCTGACCAGACTGATGCAGATCAAGCTGGGGCAGGAGGGTGTTGCGGTGCGTCTCCGCGGACGTACGTCGCAGATCCTCTGGACCGAACTCGCCTCGGTGTCGGTTACCGTCCGCAGCACAGAACGGTCGAAAAACGCCGGTCTGCTCGTGCTGGAAGGAACCCAGGGTCAGCGAATGGAAATGCCGCTGCTGTTGGTCTGCCTGTCCGACCGGCAACGGCTGCTGTCCGCCCTGGAGCGGCGAACGGCGCCGGGCACGCTCCACGGCGACGGCGAACAGTAGAGGAGTTACGAGGAAACGGGGAGCGGAGGTTGGATGGCCACCTCCGCTCTCCCCCCGGCGGTGCGACGCGATGTATGCGCCGCTGGGTGACCTCTCATGGGATCTGTGAAGTGACTGCAGGGCAAATCGTCAAGCGCCTCCTTCGAAGCGGCCGCGGCCTGCTCGTGACGCTGGTTATCTTCGACGTGCTCGTGGCGTGGACGGCTGTGGCGCTGCTGCCGCCCAGCTATCTGATGGTCGCGGGGGCACCCGCGGTTGTGGTGAACGCGCTCCTGATCACTCGCTGGAGCGGATCCGCGCGATAGCGGGGGGCTCGACCGCGTCGTTCAGCCAGCCACATCTCGGGTTGTCGACACGGGGACGGAGGCGCGGAGTAGCGAAACCACTGGGGCGGTCTCGATCATGGGCCCAGTCCGTAGGTGCCGCCCGCATCCCACACGAACACCTGCAGCCAGCATGCATCCGCCCGGAACCGGCAGAGACGCCACGTAAAATTCACCCCAGACGGCGGGTCAGTTCTCTGTCAGTAGTTGCCGGACGACGTATCCGGCGGAGTCCACGCCGGATCGGCCGCCTTCGACCAGGGCCGCTACGGCGATGCGGGAGTCGTACGCGGTCAGCCAGCCGTTGGTGTGGTCGCCCTCCTCCGCGGTGCCTGTCTTGGCGCCCACCCCTGGGAGACCGCCGAGGCGCGGGGCGGCGGTGCCGCTGGTGGCCACGCTGCGCATCATCGACTGCAGGTAGCCGGCCGTGCGGGACGAGATCGGCCGGGGCGCGGTGTCCTGGTGCTGGCCCGGCAGGATGACCGGCTGCTTGAAGCCGCCGTCTCGCACGGTCGCTGCCACGGATGCCATGAACAGTGGTGTGGCCGTGACCTTGCCCTGGCTGATGAACTGGGCCGCCTGGTCGCCGCCCTGGACGTCTGCCGGGATGCTCGGGTCGGTGGTGGCGACCCTGCCACCGATCGACCAGCTGCCCATGCCGAAGACATTAACCGCCTCGTCGTGCAGCGCGGAGGCGTCCCCGTCATGTACGAGGTGGTGGAAACCGTCCTTGATGAAGGAGGTGTTGCACGACACAGTGAATGCCTGGGCGATCGAGGAATTGGCGTTCGCTCGCACCCCGGAGTCGATGTGGAACGTCTGGCTGTTGGCCGTCAGCGAGTCCGTACACGGGGCGGCGATCGCGAGGAGGTGGCCGGTCTGCCAGTCGAGTGCCACCGTCCCAGCAGGCTTCTCCTGAAGATGAGTGCTCTTCACCGCGCGCTCGTCCACGGCCTGGAGGCGCGCGTCGATAGTGGTTCTGATCGTCGCGGCCCGACCCTTGGAGAAGACCTGCAACGTCTTGGCACCGTCACCGGCGGCATTGACCACGGCTACGCCGCTGCCGGTGTTGCCGCCCTCGGGGGTGGCGTTCTTGCGGATCGTCGCCGTGATCTCCCGCAGCGAAAGGAAGCCGGACAGGTCCGTCTTTCCGTCGCTCGCGACCACCTTCGCTGGGACGGCGTCTGCGGGGAGCTTGCCCGCCGACAGCGACTGGTCGTCGCCAGGCCGGGTAGAGCACCGATTGTTCCAGTGCACCGCCAGCTGGCCGTCCGTGCTCTGCAGTACCGCTACCGCACTCGGGTAGGTCCAGGTGCCGCCCGCAACCTGGGCAGTGACGCTGAAGGTGACCTTGGTGGCGCCCGATGTCACCGCCGACGGGCCGGCCGAGGTCACCTGGCCGAACGATAGCTTCTTCAGGTGCAGACCGTCCGTGTACCCCTGCAGCGCCTGCGCGGCGCGTCGGTGTCGCTCGCAGCACCGTCCAGGTGTTTCTGCGCCCAGTCATCCAGGAATGTCCGGGCCAGCTTGACGGCCTTGGCATCCGACGGCGGTGAACTCGACACCGCCGCCGGGTCGAAGCTGCGCCCCGCCCCGGGATGACCGCCGCCCGTCCCCCCGGAGGACAGCCCATGTGCAAGGTTGTACGCGCCGAATCCCCCGAGGACGAGCAGCGCGGTACCCGTACCGGCGATGCCGACCTTCACCGCTTTGTTCATTCGACGGATCGTATATTTGTGCCTGCCATCTACACGCGGGCTCCCCGAAACCGTTACCAGACCGTCAGGTCGGTCCTCGGCGCAGAGCTGCCGCCACACGCTGCCATTCTGACCGGCACCTCCTACGTACTGGCCCACGCCAAGGCCCAGGCCGAACGCGCCGAGGTGCGTGGGAGGTGCCTCTCACGCGGCGCGTGTGACCTGCTGTCGATCTGTACGCTCCCCACGGGAGGTGAACATGGTCGATGCAGTGATCCTGGGGGTGGGCGGTCTCGGCTGCGCGGCTTTGGGCTTGTGGTTCATCAGGCGGCAGCACCGTCGGCACAACGGCACCCGTGCTGGTTGGGGCGCGATGGCACTCGGGCTGAGTCTGATCATTCGCGCGGCCGGCTTCCTGGTCGGGAGCCGTCAGCCGTTTGGCTTGATCCTTGCCCTCTTCTTCGCAGGATTCAGCGTTGGCGGATATCTCCTGTTGGCGGGCGACCGTGAAAAGCGCCGGAACGGCCTGGGCGGCCGAAAACGCCGGAAGCTGCCTGCGCTGCCCCCATGACGAGTGGATACCGGTCGGTGGGTCGGACGGGCGCTGGCGAACCGGACAGGACCAGCGCCCGCCGGCCCATACGCGCGGGGGCCCTTGGCGAAGGCCACTGCACATAGCCGGAGACCCGCCTGTGGGTGCCAGCGCTGTCCGTGCTGGAAGCCGATCGCGAGCATGTGGGGATCGCCGAGCACGTCGGAGAGCTGGAAGTCATCCACGCCGCCGGCCTGGACTACCCAGTCATGCTCGCGGGAGCACAGCTGCAGCGCGACGATGTGCGCCCCTGGGGGTCGGCGCCGCGATCCACTCGGCCAGACACCTGCCTGAGTGGGGCGCGGACGCCCTGATCGCCACAGGGTGCCCAAAGGCGTACGAGGGACGCGATCCCGAACTCGACCGAGTCGCGCCTACCAGCCGCGACGCCGTACGGAGATCTGTCGGCAGGAGGTGCCTCAGGTTGGCTGAGCGAGTCAGCGGCTGTCAGGGTGCCGACCGGTTGATACGCGACGCTCGCCAGGCCGCAAGTCCGCAGGGCTTCCGTCGTGGCCGTCCGGTGCTCGGCGGTGTACTTCAGCGCATCGATGGACATGGCATCGTCGGGGCAGGATTCACGTCGTCGTTCCGTTGATGGTTACAGCCAGTCGTTGATTCGTTGAGTGGGAGTATCAAGATTGCTCACTGAGCGTCGGCATCAGCGCTGCTCACCTGGCGTGGATTCCAGCGTTCCTGCAGCACGCAGTGCTCATGGCCGCGCGGATCCTAGATCCACGTGGTCACCGCGGACGCCGAGCACCTGCCCGCCGGCATCGTGCCGGAAGGCGGCTTCGACGCCATCCTGGTCACCGTCGACACCTGGGACCTGCCCTGGATCGACGCTCTCACCGACGGCGGACGCCTCGTCGCGCCGCTGCGCCTGCACGGGTACCACTGGGCGATCGGCTTCACCAAGCGCGACGGGGCACTACTCAGCGACGAGCCGCTCATTGTCTGCGGGTTCGTCGCCATGCAGGGTGACGGCGCCTGGAACGCGAACCGGCGCAGCGTCCCCGGCACCGGCGTCCACCTGTCTTGGGAGGACGGCGCCCCGCTGCCCGTCGACCAGCTCGCCCCCGCCCTCACCCGCGAACCGACCGTGGCGCACACCACCCACGTCACCGTCGGCGGCCAGGAACCCTTCGACGGCCTCACCCTCTACCTGGCCGGCGCCCTGCCCGGCTTCTGCCGCCTTGCGGTCGACCCCGACGGCGACAACGGGGTCCTGAACCCGCCGCCCAAGCACTGGCCCGGCGCCGCGATCGTCCGCGGTGCCTCCCTCGCGCGGCTGGCCACCAAGCGCATCTCCGACGGAGACGACGGCAACGGCCTGTACGAGTTCGTCGTCCACGGCTACGGTCCCCACGGCCACCTGGCCGCGAAGGAGATGGCCGAGCAGGTCCAGCACTGGCAGCGCAACCACCGCGCCGCCCTCTGCCCGCGCATCACCATCCGCCCCCTGGACGACAACAGCCCCACGACCGCGACCGGTGCTCCGCACGTGTTCGTCAAGAAGCACACCCTCGTCGCGATCGACTGGCCGACGATTCCCGGTACCGCGGCCCTGCTTACCGACGACGAGGGCCGCTACCTGCTCCACCTTCGCTCGGCGCACAAACCGATCTGGCGCCCGGGACACTGGGCCCTGCTCGGCGGACACACCGAGATGGGCGAGACCTGCGACGAAGCCATCGCCCGGGAACTCGATGAGGAGATCGGACTGGTCATCCCGGACCTGACCGGCTTCGTCACGCTGGACACGCTGGATGCCAGCGGGGCCTTCAAGGGCCGCGTGCGCGTCTACCACGGCACGCTGAACACCCCCGCGCACGAGATCGAACTCCGCGAGGGCATCCAGCTTCGCTGGACCCGTATCGAGGAAATCGACGAGATGACCATGGACCCCGGCGCCGCCGCGGTCCTGCACGCCCACCACAACGCGGACCAGCCCGGTGGGCGCCAGGACGCAACGCTTCCTGTGGTGGAAGTCCGCGAGCCGCGCGATCACCGCAGCCGCAGCATCGTCGGCGCCCACCTCGTCCTCCTCCGTGACGGAGCCGTCCTTCTGGGCAAGCGCCACCCGGACAGTGCCTTCGCCCCCTCGACCTGGCACCTTCCCGCCGGCCACCGCGAAGACATGGAATCCGCCGTCACCTGCATGGTCCGGGAAGCGGAGGAAGAGACCGGACTCCGCATCCCGCAGAGCGACTTGTCACTCGTCCACGTCCTCGACCTGCTCGACCCCGGGAGCACTGTCCCGCGCATGGGGCTGTTCTTCGCGCCCTCCCGCTGGGAGGGCGAGCCTGTCGTACGCGAACCCGAGTGCTGCACCGAGTGGTGCTGGTGGCCGCTGGATGCGCTGCCCGAGCCCATCGTCGAGTACACGCGCGTCGCCTTGGAGGCCATCTCCAACGGCACCTTCTACGTCCCCATGGGCTGGTCCTGACGGGGTCTGCATCCGGACGACCGGCTTGGCGGCACTCTCAGCGGCTGCGCTGCACTGCCGTCGCCAGAACCGCTACCGAGAAGGGTGTGCCTTCGCAGATGTTCACCACGCAGGACGAAGAGGACCGCGGAAACGCCGAAGGGCGCCGCACGCCGTCGAGCACGCACGACGAGGAGGAAGCTGCGCCCCAGCGCCAGCACCACTTCCACCTCATGGGCCGCTACTACGGGCAGGTGGAGTCGGGACGCAAGACAATCGAGGTCCGCGTCGCCACGCCGGAGAAGGCGGCCGTCGAGGTGGGGGACGCCGTCGTCTTCCACGACCGGGACAGCGACCGGGAACTCGACATCATCGTGAAGCGGATCACTCCGTACGCCTCGTTCGAGGCTCTGCTCAGCGCGGAGGATGCCACCCGTATCGACCCGGACGGAGCGCGCGAGGACCTCCTGCTCAACCTCCGCGCCATCTACCCGCCGGCCAAGGAGGCGCTCGGCCCCCTCGCCTTCGAGTTCGACCACCGCCCTGCCCGGCCCGGCCGCCCCATGCCGATAATGCCCTCGCAGTACGCGCAGACCGTCCCCCACCACACGGTGTACGGCTGCCTGTACGTCCGGGACGAGCACGACCGGCCGGTACAGCTGCGCTCGGTCTACGGCTCGCGGCTCTGGCAGTTCCCGGGCGGAAACCTCGACGCGCAAGGGGAAGATCCGCTCCAGACCGCCCGGCGTGAAGCGGTCGAGGAGACCGGCCTCGAACTCGGCCTGGAGGCACCGAGGCTGCTCCTGACGCACTTCCTGCACGCCGGGCCCCACATGCCGCTGAACAAGGTGGGTCTCATCTTCGACGGAGGCCGGCTGACCGCAGACCAGCTTCGCCGGATCCGTCTCGATTCCGCCGAGCACGACATGTGGGCCGTGCACGACATGGCCGACTGGCAGGAGTTGATGGCGCCCCGCGCCTTCGCCCGTCTCGACGCCATCGAACGAGCCCGGGGCGGCGAGGGCCCCGCCTACCTCATCACGCACACCTGATCCGCATCACGCCCACCGAGGAGGCATCGTGCCCGTCGAGGACATCAACACCCACGCCTGGAAGGTCTACGGCCAGCGTCAACTGGCCCGCGCCTACGCGCCGCCCATTCCCGACCAGATGTCCTGGGCGCCCTGGGAGGGAGTCGGGCCGGGAGGTGAAGTCCTTGGCGACATCACCGGCCGCCGCGTCCTGGACATCGGTTCCGGGGCCGGCCACCACGCCGTCCATCTCGCCCAGGCTCACGGCGCTCGCGTCACCGGAATCGAGCTGTCCCCGACCCAGCACGAACGCGCCGCCTCCAGCCACGCGGACGTTGAGGGCGTGGAGTTCACACAAGGGGATGTAGCCGAGTACCTGGCCGGGGCCGAGCCGTTCGACGCCGCGTACGCCATCGGCACGCTGGGGTTCATCGACCCGCACCGTGCGCTGCCGGCGCTGCGCGACGGACTGCGTCCCGACGCGCCGCTGATCCTCTCGCTCCTGCACACCGACCTGCACGGCCGCGGGCCGTCCACGGAGGTGGCACCGCGCGAGCAGATGATTCTGCTGCGTGACGATCCGCCCTTGCCGACTCAGATGTGGGTCTTGGCGCCGCAGCTGTGGGAGGACCTGCTCCCGGAGTACGGCTTCCGCGTCGAGGCCATCGACCTGCTGCACCACCCTGACGAGAACGCCCCGGTCATCCAGCAGCTCATCCGCGCCCGCCGCCTGCCCGACCGGCCGGCACGGGTTGCCAGCCGCCCCCGCAGCACCAGACCGCCAATGTCGCACGCGGCCGTCGGTGTCGGAGCAATCCTCCTCAGCGAGCAAGGACTCCTGCTGGGCCGCCACCGCCGCGGCACCCTCGAACTGCCCGGCGGAACCGTCGAGGCCGGAGAGTCCTTCGAAGCCGCGGTGGTCCGCGAAGTCGGCGAGGAGACCGGTCTGATCGCCCGCCCCGGCGACGTCAGGCTCCTGGGCACGCTCGTCGACCACATCGAAGGCGTCCTACGGGTCACCGTCGGCGCGCTCGTCCACGCCTGGCGGGGACAGCCGGCCACACAGCCGGACGAAAGCGTCGGCGACTGGGCCTGGCACCCTCTCGATCAGCTTCCCGACGGCCTGTTCGTGTGCAGCGCCCAGATCCTCACCGCCTGGCGTCCCGACCTGCCCATCGACCACACCCCCGCACACTTCACGCCCTTCACCCACGGCACACCGACCACGACGACGGTGGACGGCCTGGCATGACAGCCAACGCAGACTCGAGTCTGTGGCGCCACCGCGACTTCCGCCTCTACTGGACGGGCCAGGCCAGCGACGTGCTGGGCTCCTCGCTCAGCTCCGTCGCCATCCCCCTGGTCGCGGTCGTGAGCCTGCACGCCACGACGTGGCAGGCCGCCGTCCTGGCGGCCGTGCAGAAGACGCCGCCCCTGCTGTTCTCGCTGCCGGCCGGTGCCTGGTGCGACCGCGTCCGCAAACGGCCCCTGATGATGACGACGAGCCCGGCCTGCGCGGCAGCGATGGGATCGATCCCCCTGGCCGCCTCCTTCGGCAGGCTGACCCTGATGCAGCTGTGGGTAGCGGCGTTCGTCGTCGGCTCCTGCCACGTCGTGGGCATGGCCGCGAGCCTGTCCTCCATCCCGCATCTCCTGCCGTCACACCGGCTCATGGAGGCCAACGCCAAACTGGCCAGCGCAAACACACTGGCCGACATCGGCGGCCCGGCCCTCGCCGGAGCCCTGATCGGCGTGATCGGCGCTGCCCGCGCGGTCGCCGCAGACGCGGTCTCCTACCTAGTCACCGCCTGGTGCACCCTGCGCATCCTCAGCCCCGAGACCGTGCCGGAGCAGCGCACCGCAAAACGGAGCGTGCGCAGCGAGATCCGGGCCGGCCTCGCCTACACCTGGCGACATCCCGTCATCGGCCCGCTCGTGACCACGAACGCGATCACCTCCACCGTCCTCGCCGGCACCAACGCCATCTGGGTCGTGTACCTGATTGTTCCCGCTTAGCGACGGTGTTGCTTACTGCCGAATGCCCCACCTGACCTGCTTGTTTGTGTGTTGCACTCAGCTGAGTTGCATTGATACTCATCGGCCATGCACCAATCGACGTACTCATCAGCAGGGTGGGAGTCCTGGGGACTTGCCTTCAGGCCGGCGATCCCGGAGGGGATGCCGCTGCTGTTCGACGACGACCTCCTCTTCGAGGACAGCAACGGCATCCGTCCCACAACCGTGATCAACTGCTGGGCTTGCGAGCTGCCGGCGAATGGATGCCCATCGCCGAATTCGTGGCCCTACTACGTGCGTACGGTGCGTGAGTGGCTGGAGTTCATATCCGAGCACGGAGTCGCCCTGTTCGACACGCGGCGTCGTCTGAAGGCGGCGTTGGGCGCGTACTCCGTCTATCGAGCTCAGGGCCCCATCAAGCATCGCTTCGAGGCATCTACGTGGAACCAGAACATGGGGATTCTGGCGGGGTTCTACAAGTGGGCGAAGGATGAGGAGTACGCCGACTCCGAGCCGTTCACGTACCGGCAGGCGGTTTGGGCGTTCAAGGGGCAAGTCCGTCGCGGGCGGGTCAACCAGTCACGGCGGCGCCAGGCCAAGCCTCATGTGACGATCAAGTATCTCGACGACGACTTCACGGACATGTTCCTGAAGGGGTTGGCGGGTCTGGGCCCCGCGGGGGAGCGGGATCTGCGGTACAGAGGGCGGGAGTTGGCCCGGAACTCGGCGGTCGGTCGAATGATCGTCTCCAGCGGGCTACGCAGCCAGGAGTACACGTATCTGCTGGCCTGCGAGGTGCCCGCGCTTCCTTCGCGACGGACTGCGGTGCCGGTGTCGTTTCCGGTCCCTTCCGGAATCACCAAGGGAGGCACGTACCGCGAGTCGTGGATCGATTACGACGTGCTGGCTGAGCTGCACTCCTACATCGCTCTCGCCCGGGCGGCGGCGACGTTCGGATCGTCGTGGCGTCCGCCGGCCCGCTGGGGGGAGCCGCTGTTCGTGACGGACGCCGACCAGCGGGGAGGGCGGGTTAACGGGGTCCGTGTGCAGTGGAGTTCGCTCGGCCCTGGCGAACGGCGGCGTCTGGTCGCTCCGGAGGGCGGTTCGATGCTGCTGTCGGTGTGGGGCCAGGGACGCCCGTTCACCGGATGGGCCACGGTCTTCGCCAGGACCGCGGATCGCATCCGCGAGCGCTACGAACCGCGTTTCCCGCACGTCAATCCGCACCGGCTGCGTCACACCATGGCCATGGCGACCATGGCTCGGCTGATGCGTGGCTGGTACGAGCAGGCTGCTCGGCAGGTCCGCGACACTGATGACGATGCCGCCCTGGCGCAATACCTGCGGACCCAGGAACCGCTGCTGATTCTGCGCGATCTGCTCGGCCATTCCAGTTCGTTGACCACGGAAGCGTACCTCCACCGTCTGGACGTGCTCCGCCTGTTCACGTCCCTGTACCGGCGGGTCGGCAAGGAGTACGGCCTGCTGGACGAGGAGGTCGAGCTGGAGCTCGAGACTGAGTTCGACGACGAACTGGCGGTGCTCTGATGCCGGCGGTCGTCACGCTTGACCCCCTGGGCGTGCACTGCATCTTCAGTGACGGGTCGGAGTACCTCCGCCCCCTGCGTGTGCGGCGAGCAGTGGAGGTCCCTGGGCTGGCACGCACTCTGCTGGAAGGCGTTACGGACCTTGTCCATCCGCACGGACAGGTCGACAGCCCGGGAGGTATCGATCTCTACCTCACGGCCGTCCGCGCCTTTACCGACTGGCTGGTCGAGTTCGGGTTCACCGGCGAGGCATCCGATCTGACGCGCGCGCTCCTCGCCCGGTACTGGCGCCAAGGGGTGCGATCCTCCCAGGAGAGCGCGCTGCGGGCGATGCTGCGTTGCGCCGACGACCAGGATCAGATTCTGGCGCCGGACGTGCGCGCGTTCGTCGACGGCCGGCTGTTCAACACGGGTGAGAGGTACGGCTCGCACCAGCCGTACAGCGAGGCGGAATGGGCCCGGCTCATCCGTACCTGCCGGGACGAGGTCGATGCTGCCTTCCGCACGTTCTGCGCGGCCCGTGACCAGGCTTCGGCAGGTGACGGGCCAGGGCCCTCGCTTCGTGAGCGCACTGCCCATCACTGGCTGGTGCTTCACAACGGGCCCGACCCTCTCGTCAACGAGATGGCAGAGCACGGTTCCTTCCCCTTCCGGCAGAGATACGGGGTGGGGCTTCGCGCGGTGCTGGATCCGCTGATCCCGACCCTGGACGTGATGATCGCCTACCAGCTGTTGTTCGGCGCCTACACCGGGGTCGTGCCGGACGGGATCGCGGACCTGGGACTCGACGACATCGAGTGGGCGGGTGACGAGAAGATCCTCCTCAGCTATGTCAAGGGCCGCACTGCGGCGGAGAGCCTTGCTCTGTCCCGTCAGGCCACTCGCCTGCTGGAACAGCGGCTCGATCACTCCGCGGTGGCCCGCCGTTTCGCGCTCGAGGAATTGCGCCGCGAGCTCTGGGTGCGTTTCGCGCCGGGCGGCACACGGGCGGGAGAGCGATGGCTGGCCAAGCCGGCGACGCGCGCGTCCGTACGCGCCTGGGTCGAGCGGCGGCAGGCCGTCGACAAGGACGGGCGCCCCGTGCAGATGACCGGCGACGACGGTCTCCCCCTGGCCCTTCACCTGCACCGCATCCGTACTACCCACGACGCGTTGCAAGACCGGTCGCACTGGCGCGGCAGCCGCCGGGCCACGCTGGATCCGAACCGGTCCCCCGGTGTCGAGGGGGACCACTACCTGACGAACACGACGCCGGCTCAGCGCGAGGCGGTGGAAGACATCATGGCCGAGGCCCAGGAGGACCTCGTGCGCCGGGCCCTGCCGCCCTTGGTGCTGGCAGGCGCCGAGATGGCCGACCTGGTGGAGAACTATCCCGAGCATATGAAGCGGCTCGGCCTGGACGACGACGCCTTGGCGCAGCTGCTGTCCGGGGAACGCGATGTGTTCACCGCGGCATGTGGAGACCAGTTGTCGGGGCTGCACGGGCCGAAGGGCAAGCCCTGCCCGGCACGCCCGTGGGTGTGCCTGCTGTGCCCGCTGGCCTTGTTCGCGCCCCGCCATCTGCCGAACCTGTTGAGACTGCGGGCGTTCTTCTCTCGCCAGTGGCAGCAGATGACCACCGCCGAGTTCATCCCCGTCTTCGGCCCGTACGCCCACCGTCTCGACGAGATCCTGACCCCCGACCGGCACTTCTCCGAGGACGCGCTGCGCACAGCGGCTGCCGAGGTCACCGACTCCGATGTCGAGCTTCCCCTGCGGCCTGAGGAGCACACCGTATGACCACCCTGCACCACCCCACGACCCCTTCGGCTGCCTTTCCACACTCCGTCTTTGGAGGTGAAGACGTGTGCGCTGCGGCCGGTCTGCCTGTCTACGGCGCGGGCCCTCATCCTCAATTCGACGAGAACGTCTGGGACTTCGCCGGTGTCATCGGACTGCCCCGGTATCTTGCCCGGCACGCGCGGATCTTGTCTTTCATCGAGATCCTCAATCCCCGGTGGAGGGCACTCGCAAAGGAGTTCATCTTCGCCCGGCTCGCTCCGGACCATCCTGCTGTGCGGGAACTTACCCATGCCTACCGGACGCCGGTGCTGATGGCCACGGTGAACGGGCGGCTGACCCGGCTGACCGGCTGGCTGAACTGGCTCACCGAACAGGGCGTGGACAACCTCGGGGACGTCACCCAGCAGCACTGCGCCGCCTATCTGGAGTTTCGCAAGAAGGTGCGGGACAAGCACGGCGTCGTCATCCGCGACAGCAGTCCCGGCTACCGCATGGAAGTCGTGGCGGTCATCCAGGAACTGGGCTATTACACCGAATTGTTCTCCGTCGGCGGCTATGCGCCCACCTTCCGTCCGTGGGGGCGGCGCACGGCGTACTCGGTCGCTGGAATGGTCCGCCAGAGGGGCAACAAGACACCGCCGCTGAGCAACGACGTCTTCCAGCCGCTCGTCGCGGCAGCCCTGTATGTGGTGGAGGTGCTGGCGCCGCACGTCGTTGAACTCCAGCAGCAGTTGCAGGAGATGATTCCGAACCGGCCGGGCCGCAACAGCAAGCGTCCGGGCTGGAAGGTTGAGGTCGGGCAGGCGATCGACCGCCACGTGCAGGAGGGCGATCCGTTCGATGTCGCCCTCGACCATGTCGTAGCCGAGCGGCTGGCGTACGGCTGGGCTCCGGACGATCCGCTGCTGCGGGTCAACCTGATCTCCCTAGCCCATGAGACTGGACGGCACGCCTTCTACTCCACGTGGCTGCCCGCCCTGCGCGGCCGTCTCGAAGAGGCAGTGAGGGACGTCGGCGTGGCCAAACGCTGGGGCCGGGCTGCTGCCCTGGTAGAGCGCGCCGACGGACGGGGCAGCGTCCCCTGGACCCCGCCCATGAACACCACCGAGGCCCGAGTGCAGCTCTCCCGGGCCCGCACCGCCTGTGTCATCGCGCTCGCCGCACTGACGGGAATGCGTAAGAGCGAACTGGCCGAGCTGACCCCCGACTGCCGTCAGCCGCCTGAACAGCTCGGCGAGGGGCGCCTCCGCTATCGCTTGAAAGGCAAGGTCATCAAGGGCCGAAAGCTGGGTGGTGAACACGATCAGTGGGTGACCATCAAACAGGCGTACGACACGGCCGGTGTCGCAGCCTCGCTCGCCGATCCTGTGAAGAACAGCGGCCATCTGTTCAAGTCACTCTCTTTCTACACCCCGTACGAGTGGTTCCTGACCTGGGTCAATGGCCCCGAGGGGCGGCGGCTTGGTCTGGCGCCGATCCCCGAGGAGCCGGTCAGCCTGCGGATGCTCCGTCGCACCCTCGCGGTGGAAATGGCGCACCGGCCCGGTGGTCTGCTTGCCGCCAAGATTCACCTCAAGCACATCTCCGTGGTCACCACCGAGGGCTATGCCGACCGCCCTGGTGGAGCCCAGTCGGTGCTATTGGCAGAGTTCGGCCACGAGGAGCGAGAGGCCAAGATGCGCATCGCCCTCGATGCCTTCCACGACTACCAGAACGGCATCCGGCCTGCCGGGCCCGGCGCCAGCGACCTCCTGGACTTCTTCGCGTTCGTCGACGAACAGTTGGATTCGTCCGGGGCGCCGAACATCAAGCGCAGCGATCAGGAGGTGACGAACCTGCTCGCCAAGCGGGCAAAGGCTCTGCATCTGGGGCCGGCGAACTACTGCTGGTTCCTCGACCCGTCCAAGGCGCTGTGCCTCAAGCTCGCCGGGGCCCACGCCCGCGGGGCGACGGAACCCCTGATCGGGATGTGCGATTCGGCACGGTGCCCCCAAGCCACCCACCATGCCGGGCACCGCCCGGTGTGGGCGGCCAGCGCGGAGAGCAAGAAGGTCTTCATCGCCACCATCGGGCGCGCACAGCGGACGGAGAAGGCCCGGCTGTGTGCGGAACTCGCCCGCGATGAACGGGTGTTGTCCGAAATCGACGCCAATCCCGGAACGGGGGCATGACGTGGCCCGCATCAGCGACGAAACCCGACGGGAAAACGAGGCGGCCATCCGGCACGTCATGGACCGGCTCCTTGCCGGTGAGGTTCCCACGGGCAGCAAGTGCGACATCAAAACCCTCGCGGCCCAAGCCGAGGTCGCCCGCACCGGCTTCTATCCCAAGAAGAACCGCGACGGCTCGCCGCGGCCAGGCCCCTACCAACACCTGGCGCAGGAGTTCGAGCGCAGGCTAGCCGAGCTCCGGGAAACGGGTGTGATCCCGGACCCGCGGGCTGCGCAGATCGAGCGCCTCAAAGAACAGGTCTCCGGACTGAAGGAGCGCCTCGCCGCGCGTGACGTGCAGATCGACGGTCTCACCGACTTCAGGGAGCGGGCACTGTCGCAGATCGCCGCCCAGCGGATGGAGATCGAGCGACTTCGCGGTACCTTGGCCGCGCCGTCGAATGTCTCGGCCCTGCCGAACAGTTCCAGACCGAGTGCGCCGTACGGATCGTGTAGCTGACTGCCACCTCTGGCCTCGGTGCCTGCGTAGCTTGCGACGCTTGGGGCGGGGCGCGCGGCGAAGACTGCCGGGCACCCCGCCCCCGCGTTGCCGAGTGATCTCCTCGCTTTGGAATAAGGGCGCGCACCTTGTCCAAGGCGATCCCGAACTCTCCTGTCCCCCAGCACGTAGGGCCGATAGCAGGATCAACGACGCGGACGGGTAGCGAGCACGAGGAGAGCGGCGGCTGCCGACACAGCGGCGAGCAGCACGAAGAGGTGCGGATATCCGCCGAGTGGTCCGGCAAGGGCTGCGCCAGCGAACGGGGCGAGGGCGCTCGCGATGGTGGCGGGGGCCGCGAGGACGGCGGAGAGACTGCCGTAGTGGGTGGTGCCCCAGCGGTCGGTGACGGCGGTGGCCTGGAGGAGAGTGAGGTTGCCTCGGACGACTCCGGCCAGGACGGCGAGCAGGACCAGAAGCGGGATCGGGCCGGAGGTGAGGCCGAGTGCCAGTGTGGTGATTCCTCCGGCGGCGATCAGGGCCATAGTGCGTGTCGTGACGCCCGTGCGGCGCGTGAGGGTCGCGTAGAGGGTGCGGCCGAGGGTCTGGCCGGCGCCCCCGAGTCCTAGTGCCCAGGCGGCCGTCGTCGCGTCCGCGCCGCGTGCGGTCAGCAGTGGGACGAGGCCGATGACGACGGCGTACAAGGCGAACCCGGACAGCGTGAAGGCGGCGGCCAGGAGGAGAAAGGGGCGGCTTCGGGCGATCCCGTCGCGGCCCTCGTGCAGGTGCGCGGGCTGGGGAGGAGGCGCGGGCCAGGGGGCGCGCAGAGCGAGGGCGTGGGCGGGGATGGTGATGGCGGCGAGGATCGCCGCGAGCACGGCGTATGTCGCACGCCAGCTCATGTGATCGGCCAAGGTCGCGGTCAACGGGGCAAAGACCGTGGAGGCCAGGCCCCCCGCCAGGGTGACCGTCGTCAGGGCGCGGATCCTGTCCGGGCCCCACCAGCGGGTCAGTGCGGCGAAGGCGGGCTGGTAGAAGGTGGCGGCCATGGCGACTCCGGCGAGGAGCCAGGCGGCGACGAAGCCCGTCAGGTTCGGGGTGGCGGCAACGGCGAGTAGGGCCACCGTGGCGAGGATCGAGCCGAAGGTCATCACCGCGTGCGGGCCGCGCCGGTCGAGGATCCGGCCCACTGGTATCCCGGCTGCCGCGGAGACCAGCAGAGCGGCGGAGAACGCGGCCGGGGTGGCGGTGGTTGGCCAGCCGGTGTCGGCGGTGATGCGGGCGTTGAGGACCGGGAAGGCGTAGTAGACGATTCCCCAGCTGGTGATCTGGGTCGCGCAGAGGGCGGGCAGGGCGGCGCGAGGCCGCGACCGGTCCCCGGTTCCGGTCGCGGCCTGGCTGGTGTGTAGGTCAGTCATCCGGCGATCAGCAGCAGCCAGTTGCGGCGACCGGTTCGTTCGCGCCGGTGTCGACCGGCGCCGGGCCGGCGCAGCAGGTGCTGCCCTGTTGCTTGGCCAGGTTGTCGGCGTCGGCCTTGACGACGTACACCTCCCAGGGTTCCTGGCCGGGGCCGTGGACCCAGACCTTGTCCTGGAGGGCGTAACAACAGGTGGTGTCGTTCTCCTCGTCGGTGGTGAGGCCGGCCTCGCCCAGGCGGGCGGTGGCGGCGTGGACCGCCTCGGTCGTCTCGACCTCGACGCCGAGGTGGTCCATGCGGGTCGCCTCGTCCGCCGTTCCTTCGATCAGGACGAGCTTGAGCGGAGGCTCGGCGATGGCGAAGTTGGCGTAGCCGTCGCGGAGTTTGGCGGGCTCGGTGCCGAACAACTGGCTGTAGAAGGCGACCGAGGCGTTGAGGTCGGGAACGCGGAGCGCGAGCTGTACGCGAGACATGACGAACCTCCGTGTATGGGTGCAGAGTTCAGCAGCCGCCGGAGGAGACCGGGGCGCCGATGCCGATCTGGATGGTGGCGGGGGCGGCGCAGCAGCCGCCGCCGTCGCCAGCCTGCGCCGCCTCGGGCTCGTCGAACAGACCCGCGCCGCCGCACACGCCTGTATCCGGGAGAGTCAGCTCGACGCGCTCGGCGGCCTCACGGTCGCCGGCGATCGCGGCGGCGATGGAGCGGACCTGCTCGTAGCCGGTCATCGCGAGGAAGGTGGGCGCGCGGCCGTAGGACTTCATCCCGACGAGGTAGACGTCCTGCTCCGGGTGGGAGAGCTCGTTGACGCCGTGCGGGTAGACGGTGCCGCACGAGTGCTGGTTGGGGTCGATGAGCGGGGCCAGGGCGGTCGGGGCCTGGAGGCGCTCGTCGAGGCCGAGGCGGAGCTCGGAGAGGAAGGAGAGGTCGGGGCGCAGGCCGGTCAGGACGATGACCTCGTCGACCGGGTCGAGGCGGCGGCCGTCCTCGCCGACGAGGACCAGTCGGCCGTCGTCGTTGCGCTCGATGGCGTCGGTGCGGAAGCCGGTGACCGCGTCGGCGTGGCCGTCGTCGACGGCGGCCTTGGCGGCGAGGCCGAGGGCACCGCGGGCGGGGAGCTGGTCGGCGGTGCCGCCGCCGAAGGTGGAGCCGGAGATGCCGCGGCGCAGGATCCACACGCCCTTGGTGCCGGTGCCGTCGTCGGACGTGGCGAGGTCGGCGAGGTAGGCGAGCGCGGTGAAGGCGGAGGCGCCGGAGCCGATGACCGCGGTGCGCTTGCCCGCGTAGCGGGCGCGGACGGCGGGGTCCTTGAGGTCCGGGACGCGGTAGGTGATCCGGTCGGAGGCGGCCTTCTCTCCGAGGGCCGGGAGGCCGCTGGCGCCGGCCGGGCTGGGGGTGGTCCAGGTGCCGGAGGCGTCGATCACCGCGCGGGCGAACAGCCGCTCCTCGTGGCCGTCCGGGTGGGCGATGTGGATGACGAACGGCTGGGCCTCGCGGTCGGCGTCCACGATCCGGTCCCGGCCCGCACGCGAGACGCCGGTGACGGTGGCACCGAAGCGCACCTGCTCGCCGAGGACGTCGGCGAGCGGCTGCAGGTACGCCTCGGCCCAGTCCCCGCCCGAGGGATAGGTGGCACTGTCCGGCTTCACCCAGCCGGTGGGGGCCAGCAGCTTCTCGGCGGCCGGGTCGGTGACCTCGCCCCAGGTGGAGAACAGCCGCACGTGCGCCCACTCGCGCACCGCCGCGCCGGCGACCGGGCCGGCCTCCAGGACCAGCGGGGTGAGGCCACGGTCGACCAGGTGGGCGGCGGCCGCGAGTCCGGCGGGACCGGCTCCGATCACGACGACGGGCAGCTCGGTGGTGACAGGCGCGTTCACGGTCGACTCCTCGGTGTTTCGACATCCGTCGATGGCTTGCGCGGCCAGCATGCCACCTGATTCGATAGACGTCAACATAGATATTCATCGAATCCGGGGGGTTCTTTCATGGAGCACGTCGACGTCGCAGTGATCGGCGGCGGGCAGTCCGGGCTGGCCACGGCGCACGCTCTACGGCAGCGGGGCATCGCGCCCGTGGTGCTGGAGGCGTCCGATCGGGCGGCGGGATCGTGGCCGCGCTACTACGACAGCCTCACGTTGTTCTCACCCGCCCGGTACAGCTCACTGCCAGGGATGCCGTTCCCCGGCGCCGACCCGGACCGTTACCCGCACCGGGACGAGGTCACCGACTACCTCACCGCGTACGCCGCCCGGCTGGACGCCGACATCCGCACCGGTCGGTGCGTCACCGCCGTCCGCCAGGCCGACGAGAAGTTCGAGGTGGAGCTGGCGGGCAGCGAGCGGCTGGCGGCGCGCGCCGTCATCGCAGCCTCGGGCACCTTCGGCCGCCCGCACCGCCCGGCACTGCCGGGCCTGGAGGGCTTCACCGGCGCGCTGCTGCACGCCGCCGACTACCGCAGCCCGGAGCCGTTCACCGGGCAGCGGGTCGTTGTGGTGGGTGCGGGCAACTCCGCCGTGCAGATCGCGGCTGAGCTCGCCGTGGTCGCCCGGGTCTCACTGGTCAGCCGCGCCCCGGTGAAGTTCGCCCGCCAGCACATCGGGGGCCGTGACCTGCACTTCTGGCTCAAGCGGACCGGACTGGACGTCGCGCCGCTCGGTCGGCTGCTGCGCATCCCGCCGTATCAGCTCGTCATCGACGACGGCCGCTACCGGGCCGCCCTCGCCCAGGGAGCGCCGGACCGGCGAGAGCTGTTCACCGGCATCGACGGCGCCAAGGCCCTCTGGCCGGACGGGACGCGGGAGGAGGTGGACGCGATCATCCTTGCCACCGGCTACCGGCCCGACCTGCCCTACCTGACCGGCCTCGACGGCGCCCTCGACGCGGCGGGGCAGCCCCGGCACCGCGGCGGCGCCTCGCTCACCCACTCGGGTTTGGCGTTCGTCGGGCTGGAGTGGCAACGCAGCCTGTCGTCCAACTCCCTGCGCGGCGTGGGCCGGGATGCCGACCGCGTCGCGAGGCGGCTGGCGCACCGCCTCGCCCGGGGCTGACCGCTCCGCGCCTCGCCCGCCTGGTTCGATGTGTGTCAACATAGACGTATGTCGAATGTCAAGGTGCTGCCGCTGATAGAGCCCGCCGACGGCCAGGCCGTGGCGCCGTGCTGCCCGCCATTGACCGAGCGCCCGTTCAGTGCTGAGGAGGCCGAGGTGGCCGCGCGGATGTTCAAGGCGCTCGGTGACCCGGTGCGGCTGCGGCTGTTCTCCGCGGTCGCCTCGCACGAGGGCGGCGAGGCGTGCGTGTGCGACATCTCCGATGTCGGCGTCTCGCAGCCGACCGTCTCCCACCACCTGAAGAAGCTCAAGGAGGCCGGGCTGCTGACCTCCGAGCGGCGCGGGACCTGGGTCTACTACCGGGTCGAGCCGTCCGTGCTGGCCGCGATGGGCAAGCTGCTGACCATCGCGCCGGTCCCGGCCTGAGCGTGATCAAGGGCCGGGGCGAAGGCCGCCGTGGCCAGACCGACCCCGGCTGAAGCATCCCGGGTAATCGTTTGGCGTGGACGCGCGTGGAGCGGTGCTCGGTTGGGTGCTGCCACGAGCGGGTGCGGGGTGATCGTGCTGGACCGTCGCAGTCCGCGCGTCAGCCGGCCGCGCTCTCGCTGCCGAGGGTGAGTTGGCGGTGGTGGAAGTCGAAGTGCTGGGTCGGGTAGCGGTAGATGTCCGCGAGGGTCATGAAGTCTTTGAAGAAGGGATCCCAGCGGACCGGGTAGTGCATGCCGCGAGCGAGGTCCGTCTCGGACTCGGCGGCAAACTGTCGCTGCAGGGAGTCTGTGACGCGGTCGAAGGCGGCGCCCATGCGGCGCGGCCCGAAGACCGTCACCGCCCCGCACGGACCGAGGTGGTTGACCAGGTCGAACGCCACTGTGGCCGCGTTGAGCACCCGCGCGAACATTTTGCTCGCCCGGCGGGGCAGTCGCCCGAACACGCGCACCAGGATGAGCAGGGCCCGCACGACCATGTAGCCGAAGAGCATGTGCCACAGCAGCTGCTGGTTGGTCCACTTGGTGCCGCGGGTGGGCCGGGCGAGATCATCTTTCGACGCGCCGGCGAGGAGTCGGTGAAAGGTCTGGCGGGCGCGCGCGTAGTCGTCGTACACGGCTTGGCGGTCCATCGGTTCCGCGTTCGTCATGGCCTGCTCGTTCTCGGTCTCAGCCCCGCCCCGGGACTGCGATGATGCCCGCCCCGGGGTGGGGCCTCACCGGTCGCCGCCGTGTTCGTCCTGAAGAATCGGGCCGAAGGTCTGCTGCCCGATCTGCATGGCCCGGTCCTGGCTGACGACCTGGCCGCTGATCTCGAGGTGGGCTTGCTGCCACTGATGCCCCGAGGCGCGGCCGGTGAAGAAGTTCAGTGCGTCGCAGCACACCGCGGCGGCCGGTCCGTCGGCTTCGCGACGGCCGATGAACACGACCGCGTCCGTCGGCTCCCAGTGTGTGCTGCCGGCGGTGAAGGTGATGGTCACCGACTGGTCGTTGACCGGGTCGCAGGAGGAGATCCGTACGTCCTGGCCGCCGAGCATGGCGGAGATGCCAAGGGCGTCGACGGCGCACATCGACCACACTTGCGCTCCGCTCGCCAGGCTCACCCGGTGCCGGGTCCCGACCGCCGAGAACGGGTAGGCCGCCCGGATCCGCCCCACTGCGTCGAGGGTCAGGAAGTCCTCGCGGTCCAGCTCGGCGAGGACGTCAGCCGCAGTCCTGCCCGCGACGGCGGCTATCGGATCGAGTGCGGCGCTATCCGGTGCCGCGCCTTCGGCAGCGAAGTGCCGCAGCACCGCCTGGTGGACGGCGCGCAGCCCGCGCTCGGCCGGGGCGCGCCGGCCACGGCCGAACCGTCCGACGGGATCTAGCAGATCGTCCGTGCAGCACTCCTGCTCCTCGGCGGCCTGGATGCCCAGGGCCTGGCGCAGGGCCTGGATGCTCGGGGCCCCGTCCGTGCGACCGTCCGCGCCCCGGTAGAGGCGGCAGGAGACACTCGCCGGGGCCCCGGTCATCGCGAAGGGGTCGACGCCGTTGAGCAGGACGGTGGGTGAGCCCGTCATGCCCCAGTGGGCGGCCTCGGCCTCCTGGCGCACCTCGACGACCTCCACCTGGGCGCTCCGGCCGGCCAGCGCCGCGGTGATCCGCTCCCGTACGACCGGCACGTTCGGGCAGTCAGGCACCGCAAGGATGGTGATCCGCATGTCCGCTGTCCTCCCTGGCCAGGGTCACTCGCCCCGACCGTAGACCTTCCAGCGCACTGGAAGGTCAAGGCGCTAGCGTGGAGGTATGCGTATCGGCGAGCTGGCGGCGGCGGGCGGGCTGACCACCAAGACCATCCGGTTCTACGAGCAGGCCGGACTGCTGTCCGCGCCCCCGCGTACCTCCGGCGGCTACCGCGACTATCCGCAGCACGCGGTCTCCAGGCTGGGCTTCATCCGGGAGGCCCAGGCCGCCGGGCTCACCCTCGCCGAGATCCGCTCCGTGCTTGCCCTGCGCGACAGCGGGCAGGCGCCCTGTGCCCAGGTCGGTGCGCTGATCCACCAGCATCTGGCGGAGATCGACCGGCGGATGGCCGAGCTGCGCGAGGCCCGTGCCGCGCTGCGGGAGCTGGCCCGGCGGGCAGCGGTGACCGATCCCGATGAGTGTTCCGAGGGCGAGATCTGCACCATTCTCAGCCGGCCATGACCGACTTCCGGTCCGGGGCCGGTACGAGGCGGGGGATGAGGCGTACGTAGGCGACCATGCCGATGACCTCGACGAGGGTCTGGGTGACCACCACGACCGCGGCGACGGCCAGATCGTCGGGCAGGGCGAGAGCGAGCGGCAGGACGACCAGCGAATTGCGGGTGGCGCCGGTGAAGACGACCGCCCGGGACGCGGGGGCGCCGAGCCGGAACAGGCGTGCCACCACCCGCCCGGCGAAAGCCATGACGATCAGGAAGACGGCGTAGACAGGGATGACGGCCGCCACGTCGCCGAGGCGGCCGTCCAGCTTGGGGACCTGGGAGGCGACGACCGTGATCAGGGTGGCGGCCATCAGCGGCACCATGGTGGTGGTCGCGGCGCCGGAGACCTTCTGGCCGGCCTGACGGCGCGCGGCCCACGCCTGCAGGGCCCAGGCCAGGGCGAGCGGGATGACGATCAGGAAGAGGAAGGCTTTGAGGAACGGGCCCGCCTTGACGATGTTCCCCAGGTCCGGGCCCATGAACAGGTACAGGAAGCCGGGCAGGAGCAGCATCTGCGCGACGAGCAGGAGCGGGGTGGCGGCCAGCAGGCGGCGGCTGTCGCCGCCGGCCAGTCCGCTGAAGACGATCACGTAGTCCACGCACGGGCACAGCAGCACGAGCAGGACGCCGACCCGGACCGCCTGGTCTGCGGGCAGGAACGTGAACAGGGCCGCCACGACGAGGGGCACGACCACGAAGTTCACGGCCATCGCGGCGGACAGGAACCTGCCGTCGCGCAGCGAGCGGATCAGGTCCGAGGCCGGGACCTGGAGGAAGGTCACGAACAGCAGCGCGCCGAGGACGGGATTGATGGCGTGCTCCAGGCCGGGGCCGGCGGCGGGCGCCGCCCAGCCGAGGAGGCCGCCCAGGGCCATGGCGCCGAGGTAGATCGCAATCTGGTGGGCTTCCATCCGCTCGACCAGACCGCGCGGTTGCGGCGACACCCTGTCCGACTCCCTTGCTGCTGTTCGCCCTGCTGTGTGGCTGCCCGCTGTGAGGGGGCGGTTCATTGTGGCAAGTGGCCGGGGTCGCGGTCCGACGGGATCCGGGTGGGCATGTCCACATCCACAGGTCCGGGTCCGCTCCGGCAGGCCGACGCCTTCTGTCGGCGGCGGTGCAGCCACAGGGCCGCCACGACGGCGGCGACGGCGACCACGGCGAGGGCCGGTATCCAGATCGCGCCGATGACGGAAGCGGCTCCGATGCCGCCCAGAACGGCCAGCAGTGGTCCCGCGCAGCACACCGCGCAGGCGGCCACCGCGAAGAGCCCCATGCTCAGGGCGGACTTGCGGGAGGAGGGCGGGGTGGTCACGAGATGGCTCCGAAGAGGTCGGCCAGCAGGGATCCGGCGGCCTCGGGGGCGCGCACGGTCAGCGCCAGCGAGGCAGGGCTCAGGTGCAGGGAGAAGTCGAAGAATGCGCAGCAGCCCTGCTCGGCCGCCGCCAGCGCGGCGAGTTCGGCCGCCAGTGCGGGGGTGCTGGGAAAGGTCAGGCGCACCCCGTCCGAGACCTCCTCTCGCCCCGTGGCCCGGGCGATCAGAGCCCGCCACTGCTCCGTCCGCTCACCGAGCTCATCACCGCCCAGGGTGCAGGCCACCGGCGCCTGCCGCCACGACTCACCGGCCTCGGCCGGCACCGGCGACGTGGCGGGCGGACGGGTGGGTGACAGCTCCACCAGCACGGGGCCCGGCGCCTCGTTGTCGCTGGTGCAGCCGCAGTCCGGGCCGCAGGCACCCGAAGGAGCCGGACCGGCCAGCCGCTCGTGCACGTCGGCTAGGCGGGCGGAGAACGCCGTCAGCTCGCCCGCACGGCGGTCCGCGTCCGCGATCCGGTCGGCGACCAGCGGCACCATCCGGGCCCGCACCGCCGCGCACACTCCCGCGTCCCGTACATCGAGCAGGTCGCGGATGTCCTCCAGTGCGAGCCCCAGCAGCTTGGCGGAGGAGATGAAGGCCAGGCGCTCCACCGACTCCTCGTCGTAGAGGCGGTAGCCGGACGCGGTGCGCTCGGCCGGCAGGAGCCCGGCCGTCTCGTAGAACCGCAGCGTGGACGCCGGAACGCCACAGCGTTCGGCCAGCTGGGATATCCGCAGAGTGCTCATGCCTCGAACGTAAACCTTCAAGTCGACTGGAAGGTCAAGCCCGCAGCAGCCCTGCGATCTCACGGGCCGCGTCCCGGGCCGGTCGGCCCACGCCGATGAGGGTCGCGGAGGCGGGGCCTGTCCAGTCGCCGTAGCCGAGCAGGTGCAGGCGTGGCTCGTCCGCGGCTCGCGTGCCGTGGGTGGCGATGTGGCCGAGTCGGCCTCGGAGCTGGAGTGGGGCAAGGTGGGAGAGGGCCGGGCGAAAGCCCGTGCACCAGATGATCGCGTCGGCCTCGGCCTGGGTGCCGTCGGCCCATTCGACGCCGCCGGGGACGAGGCGGCTGAACATCGGTGCAGCAGTCAGCAGTCCGCAGTCGCGGGCTTCGCGGACGGGCGGTACGGCGACGATGTCACCGAGCGAGGCGACGCCTCCTGTGTCGGTGCGGCCCTCGTCGAGGGCCCGGCGGCGGGCGGAGGCGGCATCGAAGAGGGCACGGCCGTCGATGCCGTCGGCCAGGAAGCGCGGCGGACGTTGAGTGGCCCACGTCAGCTGGGTGTTGTAGGCGACGTCGGCGGCTATCTGCGCGCCGGAGTTGCCGCCGCCCACCACGACGACGCGGCGGCCGGCGAAGTCCTGCGGTCGCCGGTACTCGACGGTGTGCAGCTGCTGTCCGCCGAAGTCCTCTCGGCCGGGGACGGCGGGGAGGAAGGGCCGCCACCAGGTGCCGGTCGCGCTGATCACGGCTCGGGCGTGCCACGTGCCGGAATCGGTCTCCACCCGCAGAAGCCCGCCTTCGCGGTGCACCCCGGAGACGCGTACCGGCCGCTCGACGGGCAGCCCGTAGCGTTTCTCGTAGTCCCGTAGGTAGGCCACCACATGTCCGGCGTCCGGATACTCCTGCCCCGGCTGCGGGGGCATGAGCCGCCCAGGCAGGGAGGAGAAGGCAGCCGGGGAGAACAGGTGGAGCGAGTCCCAGGTGTGCTGCCAGGCGCCGCCGGGCGTGGGCTGGGCGTCGAGGATGACGAAGTCCACGCCCAGGCGGCGCAGGTGGTAGCCAGCGGCGAGGCCGGACTGGCCGCCGCCGATCACCACCACCTGTGTGCGCCCGCCGCCGGTCACGGTGTCCGGACGGTGTCGGCGGACTGGGGGCAGCAGGCGGCGTGCGCCTGGTGGGCAGCCGAGCAGGTCCGGCACAGCAGCCGCCGAACGGGCGGGTCGGTGGTGACCGTGCGGTTGATCGCCTTGGTGCAGGTCAGGGTCTGCTGCCCCATCTGGACGTGCTGGGCGCACGCGGCGGCCCCGCACTGGCGGCAGACGCCGATCGCCGGCGTCTGCCGCCCACCGCTGTAGCAGTCCAGGCAGTGCATCAGCCGTCCTGCCGTACCGGGGTGAGCTGCTGGGCGGCGCTGAACTTCCGCCGCCAGGCCAGGGAGACGTACACGAGCGCGACCAGGACCGGGACTTCGATGAGCGGGCCGACGACCCCGGACAGTGCCTGACCGGAAGTGACACCGAAGGTGGCGATGGCTACCGCGATGGCCAGCTCGAAGTTGTTGCCGGCCGCGGTGAAGGCGAGGGTGGCCGTGCGGTCGTAGGCGAGGCCGATGGCCTTGCCGAGGGCGAAGGTGCCGAACCACATGACCGCGAAGTACACGAGCAGCGGCAGCGCGATGCGGGCGACGTCGAGCGGCTGGGAGGTGATCGTCTTTCCCTGCAGGGCGAAGAGGATGACGATCGTGAAGAGGAGGCCGTACAGGGCCCACGGGCCGATCCTCGGGAGGAAGTTGGACTCGTACTTCTCCTGGCCGAGCTTCTTCTCGCCGATGCGGCGGGTGAGGAACCCGGCCAGCAGCGGGACGCCGAGGAAGATGACGACGTTCAGGGCGATCTTCCACATGGAGATGTCGAGGTGCTCGCCGTCGCCGAGGCCGAGCCAGCCGGGCAGCAGGTCGAGGTACAGCCAGCCGAGCAGGCCGAACGCGATGACCTGGAAGACAGAGTTGAGGGCCACGAGCACGGCAGCCGCCTCGCGGTCGCCGCACGCGAGGTCGTTCCAGATGATGACCATGGCGATGCAGCGGGCGAGTCCGACGATGATCAGGCCGGTGCGGTACTCGGGCAGGTCCGGCAGGAAGATCCAGGCCAGCGCGAACATGATGGCCGGGCCGACGATCCAGTTGATGACCAGCGACGACACCATGAGCTTCTTGTCGCCGGTGACGGCGTCGAGCTTGTCGTAACGGACCTTGGCCAGCACCGGGTACATCATGATCAGCAGGCCGACGGCGATCGGCAGGGAGATGCCGCCGATCTCGACCTTGGCGAGGGCGTCGTTCAGGCCGGGGATGGCGCGGCCCAGGCCGAGGCCGAGGGCCATCGCGGCGAGGATCCAGACGGCGAGGAAGCGGTCGAGCGTCGACAGCTTCGCGACGACCGAGGACTCCTCGGCGGTCGCGGCTGTTTCGGTGGGGGTCACGGGCAGGCCCTCTTGTTCTCGGCGGCGTTGCGAGCGGATTCGGCCAGGTCGGCGAACTGGCCGGCGAGCTGGGCGATGACGTCGGGGCGCAGCTTGTAGTACGTGTACCGGCCGCAGGGTTCCGTTTCGACCACCCCGGCCTCGCGCAGGACTCTCAGGTGGTTGGAGAGGTTGGTCTGCTTCGCACCGGTCTCTTCGATCAGGTGCGTGGAGCAGAGCGTTTCCTGGGCGAGGAGGGTGACGATCTGGAGGCGGAGCGGGTCGGCGAGGACTCGCATCAGATCAGTGTCGACTGACGTCATCATGGACTGATACTGTCACATCAGTGGTGGCTGACACCACCGGGTGCTGAATTCATTCGGCCCTGATGTCGTCGTGAGACAAGAGAGACCTCCTGATGTCCGAGAAGCCCTCCGTGCTCTTCGTCTGTGTCCACAACGCCGGCCGTTCGCAGATGGCCGCCGCGTGGCTGACCCACCTGGCCGGGGACCGCGTCGAGGTCCGCTCCGCCGGCTCCAACCCGGGCGCGGGCGTCAATCCGGCCGCCGTCGAGGCCATGGCCGAGGTCGGTATCGACATCTCCGCCGAGGTCCCGAAGATGCTCACCGTGGACGCGGTCAAGGAGTCGGACGTCTGCATCACCATGGGCTGCGGCGACACCTGCCCCGTCTTCCCCGGCAAGCGGTACCTGGACTGGCAGCTGGAGGACCCGGCGGGCCAGGGCGTCGAGGCGGTACGGCCCATCCGCGACGAGATCAAGGTGCTCATCGAGGGCCTGATCAAGGAGATCGCGCCGGAGCCCACGGCATGAACGCGAGCACGGACATCCGCAACGTCATCGTCGTCGGCTCCGGCCCTGCCGGATACACCGCCGCCCTCTACACCGCCCGCGCCTCGCTGAAGCCACTGGTCTTCGAGGGCGCGGTCACCGCCGGCGGCGCGCTGGTCCAGACGACCGAGGTGGAGAACTTCCCCGGCTTCCGCGACGGCATCATGGGCCCGGACCTGATGGACAACTTGCGGGCCCAGGTCGAACGCTTCGGCGCCGAGCTCGTCCCCGACGACATCGTCGAGGTCGACCTCACCGGCACGGTCAAGACCGTCACCGACAGCGCGGGGACCGTCCACCGCGCCAAGGCCGTCATCGTGGCGACCGGCTCGCAGCACCGCAAGCTGAACCTGCCCGGCGAGGACGCACTCTCCGGCCGGGGCGTGTCGTACTGCGCGACCTGCGACGGCTTCTTCTTCCGCGAGCACGACATCGTGGTGGTCGGCGGCGGCGACACGGCGATGGAGGAAGCCACTTTCCTCTCCCGCTTCGCCCGCTCCGTGACGATCGTCCACCGCCGCGACACCCTGCGCGCCTCCAAGACCATGCAGGACCGCGCCTTCGCCGACCCGAAGATCTCCTTCGCCTTCAACCGAGAGGTGGCCGAGATCCACGAGGACGGCGGCGCACTCGCCGGTCTCACCCTGCGCAACACTGTCACCGGCGAGACTTCCCGTCTCCCGGCCACCGGCCTGTTCGTCGCCATCGGCCACGACCCGCGCACCGACCTGGTCACCGGCCAGCTCGACCTGGACGCCGAGGGCTACCTCAAGGTCGCCTCCCCCTCCACGCGTACGAACATCCCCGGCGTCTTCGGTGCCGGCGACGTCGTGGACCACACCTACCGCCAGGCCATCACGGCCGCCGCCTCCGGTTGCGCGGCGGCACTGGACGCCGAGCGGTACCTCGCCGCCCTCACCGACGCACCCGCAACGGCCGCGGCCGTCGCCGCCGTCTGACGGCACCCGCCCCACCCCTGTACGAGGAGACCCGCATGGCTCTCAAGAACGTCACCGACGCATCCTTCGAGCAGGACGTCCTGGGTAGCGACAAGCCTGTGCTCGTCGACTTCTGGGCGGCCTGGTGCGGCCCGTGCCGTCAGCTCACCCCTTCCCTGGAGGCGATCGCGGCCGAGCACAGCGACGCCATCGAGATCGTCAAGCTCAACATCGACGAGAACCCGGACACCGCCGTGAAGTACGGCGTGATGTCGATCCCCACGATGAACGTCTACAAGGGCGGCGAGGTCGTGCAGACGATCGTCGGCGCCAAGCCGAAGACCGCGCTGGAGCGCGAACTGGCCGACCACCTCGGCTGAGCGGCCACAAAGAAGGACCGGCTCCCCGAAGGGCCGGTCCTCGCGCCGCCCGCCGCACAGACGGCGGCCGAAGCTGTGGTGCTGGCGCGGCTACACCCGGTCGAGTGCCTGGGTCGCCAGTGCGCCGACCGACCGCTGCAGGATCGTGCGCACCCTGTTCAGGCCGTCGCAGTTCACCGAGTACCAGGACCAGGTGCCGCGGCGTTCGCGGTTCAGGAGGCCCGCCTCGGTCATGATCTTGAGGTGGTGGCTGACGGTCGGCTGCCTGAAGCCCAGGCAGCCGGCGAGGTCGCAGACGCAGGCTTCGCCGGACGGTGCGCGTTCGACGATGCGGAAGATCTGCAGCCAAGTGGGGTCGGTGATGGCCTTGAATATGAGGGCCAGACGCTCGGCCTCGTCCCGCTCGATGAGCAGGCACGCAAGACCGGGACCACAGCTCTCCGCTGCCGCCTCACCCGCTTCCTCAGCGCCGCTCAATTCAGTGATAGCCATCTATTCGTCGTAACTGAGGGCCCGACCCAACCATGTTCCGTAGTGAGAGCGGTGTTGGAGCCGCAGACCGAGGAGCCGCCCCATGGACGAGCAAAGCCCTCTCGGCCGAGGCCGCCGAGCAGCACCGCATCTGCAGGACATCGATCCCGTACTCGAACGCATCACGGCCCGGCTCGCCGTACGCCACGGCGGGGCGTTCTCCCGTCAGACCGTGGAGCGGTATGTCGAGGAGTGCTCCTGGGTGCTGTCGGCGAAGGCGCGCGTCGCCACCCACGTGCCCGTTCTGGTCGAGCGGTTCGCCGACCAGCGGCTCGGGGCCCTGGCCCGCGGTATGGGGCTGTCGCCGAAGCCGGTGCCCGAGGTGCTGTTCGTGTGCACCGAGAACGCCGGGCGTTCGCAGTTGGCCGCCGCGCTGCTGCGGCATCGGGCCGGGGACGGGGTCCGGGTGCTGACGGCCGGTTCCGAGCCCGGCTCGGAGATCACCCCGGTCGTGCTCCGGCTGCTCGCCGAGCAGGGCATGAACGCGGACGAGGAGTTCCCCAAGCCGCTGACCCGCGAAGTCGTCACCGCCGCCGACGTCGTCGTCACCCTGGGCTGCGGGGATGCCTGCCCTGTCCGGCCGGGGCGCCGCTATCTGGACTGGGACCTGCCGGACCTGAGCGGCCTGGACATCGAGAGCGCGCGAGCGGTACGGGACGGCCTCGCTACCCGTGTCGACGTACTGGTGGATGAACTCCTGCCGGGTGGGGCTGGGGCGGGAAACGTCCGCGGACGTCGAGCCGGTGAAGGCGGCGTGTAGCCGGACCTGACAGGGCTGGTTGGTCGCAGCGCCGCATCATGTCGATCTTGAGCGTCTGCGGGGGAGACAGCGGGCTTTGGGCTCGATACGGTGTAAAGAACGCGTCAAGAACTGGCGCGGGGTGTGCCGGGAAGTCTGGTCGGCGTCCGTGGGGCCGTGTGCCCTTTTTCCACCGACGCCCGGAGGACTCCCCGCCGTGTCCGATGTTCGCTCGCGTTCCTACTTCCTGGGCCTGCTCCCCCTTCCCGAGCGTCAGGCCGTCGCCCGTGCGCTGCGGACCGAGACCGTCGGTGGCCTGGTCCTCCTTGCCGCTGCGGTGGTGGCGCTGGTGTGGGCGAACAGCCCATGGAGCGGGGCGTACGAGGAGATACGGGATTTCCATTTCGGGATACCGGCCCTCGGCCTGGACCTGTCGGTGGGGCACTGGACGGCGGACGGGCTGCTCGCGGTGTTCTTCCTGGTCGCCGGGATCGAACTCAAGCGTGAACTGGTCGTCGGCGAGCTGCGTACCCCCGCGACGGCGGCGCTGCCGGTGATCGCCGCGGTGTGCGGAATGGCCGTGCCCGCCGCCCTGTATGCCGTGACCGCCTCGGTGGGCGGCGGGAGCCTGGACGGGTGGGCGGTGCCGATGGCCACCGACATCGCCTTCGCCCTCGCCGTGCTCGCGGTCCTGTCCACCCACCTGCCGGCCGCGCTGCGCGCGTTCCTGCTGACCCTCGCGGTCGTCGACGACCTCGGCGCCATCTTGATCATCGCGGTGTTCTTCACCTCCGACCTGAACCTGTGGGCGCTGGCCGGGGCGGTCGCCGGACTCGTCGTCTTCTACCTGCTCCAGCGGGCGCGGGTACGTGGCTGGTGGTGGTACGTCCCCCTCGGCGTCACGGTCTGGGCGCTGACGTACAACGGCGGCGTCCACGCCACGGTCGCCGGGGTCGCGATGGGGCTGATCCTTCGTACCACCCGTGACGCCGGTGAGAAGAAGTCCCCGGCCGCACGGGTCGCGCACCTGGTGCACCCGGTCTCGGCCGCAGTCGCGGTGCCGCTGTTCGCGCTGTTCGCCGCCGGGGTGAGCATCAGCGCCGGGGCCCTGGGCGAGGTCTTCACCAGTCCCGAGCCCCTCGGCATCGTCATCGGTCTGGTCGCCGGCAAGACCGTGGGCATCTTCGCTGGGACGTACCTGGCCGCCCGCTTCACCCGCGCCCGCCTCAACCCCGACCTGGCCTGGGCCGACGTGCTGGGCCTGTCGGTGCTGGCAGGGATCGGCTTCACCGTGGCCCTGCTGATCGGCGAACTCGCCTTCCCCGACGGCCAGACCACAGAGCACGTCAAGGCGGCGGTCCTGATCGCCTCCGTGCTCGCCGCCCTGATCGCCGCCGCCCTGCTGCGCCGCCGGAACACCATCTACCGGCGGCTGTACGAGGCGGAGAACCTCGACGCCGACGCGGACGGCATCCCCGACATCTACCAGCAGCCCCACGGGGCAGTCGGCACCGGGCCGGACAGGCAGGACACCTGATGGGCGGCAGCGAGACATCACTGCTCGCACCCGTGATCATCGTCGCGGCTCTCGTCATCCGCACCGCGTTCGCCGAGATCCGCCACCCGGGCAGCGCCCGCCACGAATGGGCCTTCGCGGCCGATCGGCGGGCGATGGCGGCCGGAGGCGTGGTCGCGGTGAGTGTGACGGCCATCGGCTGGAGCCAGTCCGGGTGGGCTGCCGTCGCCTGGGCCCTCCTCACCGGCGCCCTGACCGCACACCTGATCGGCAGGGACAGGTGATGCCGTCACCGCAGCAGCCCCAAGAGGAGCAGCGCATGTCCAAACGTCGCATCCAGGCCGTGCTGGCGGCCGTCGGAGCTCCACTCACCCTGCTCGGGGCGTTGACGTACGTCCTGCCCGGCCCCGGCCTCCCCGTCCTGGTCATCGGCATGGCCTTGCTGATCACCGGTCTGGTCATGGCCGCCACCGGCCACCGGCGACATCCCACCCGCGTATCGGGACTCTGGGCTCGCACTCCCACCAGAAGGGGATGACGACGATGCTTTGGCAGTTGTTCGCACCGGCAGTCTCCACTCTCCCGATCGCCGGCGCTGCCTGGTGAAGCGGGCCCCGCGACGGTGGGCAGAAGCCACCTCCGTCACCGCATGGTGGATCACGGTCGCCTTCGCGCTGTGGCTACTGGGCATGGCACTCGGGCAGCCGGTGAGCCTCGCCGGGTGCGCCGCATCGGCCGCCCTTCTGGCCGCGATCGGAGAGGCCGGAGAATGGCTGCGGCGTCGCTGGGTTGCACGCCGCGGCGGTGGCCGGCGGGGCCCCTGGGCCGGACCGAGGTGACGCGTTGAGCTCGCGTCCACGGACCACGCTCGCATCTACGGGCAGGTGACCGACGTGCCCTGAGGAACTACTCGGGATTGTTCTCGCGCTGCTGGAGGGCGGCATAGTCGGCGTGGGCTGCTGCGATGGCTTCGGGGTACGCCACGCCTGTCGTTCGAACAGCGGAGGACCCCGGCGGTCGGCCGGGGTCCTCTCGGGTTTCGCTGGGATGGGTCAGTGGCTGGTGAGTTCGCCGGTGAGCTTGCCGTGGAGGTCGGCGCTGGGGTTGTTCAGGCCGATGATCTCCACGGTCTTGCCGCGCTGGGCGTATTTGGTCTCGATCGCGTCGAGGGCGGCGACGGAGGAGGCGTCCCAGATGTGGGCGGCGGACAGGTCGATGACGACCTTGTCGGGGTCGGTGGCGTAGTTGAACTGGCCGACGAGGTCGTTGGAGGAGGCGAAGAACAGCTCGCCGGTCACGGAGTACACCACCGTGCTGCCGTCGGGGTCGGTGACGGCGGTGACGTTGGCCAGGTGAGCGACGCGCTTGGCGAAGATGACCATGGCGGTGACGGAGCCGACGACGACGCCGATGGCGAGGTTGTCGGTGGCGACCACGCAGATCACGGTGATGACCATGACGGCGATCTCCCCGGCGGGCATCCGCTTGAGGGTCTTGGGGGCGATGGAGTGCCAGTCGAAGGTAGCGAACGACACCATGACCATGACGGCGACCAGGGCGGCCATGGGGATGTCGGAGACGACCGGGCCGAAGACGATGCACAGCACCATCAGGAACGCGCCTGCCAGGAAGGTGGAGAGGCGGGTGCGGGCGCCGGACACCTTCACGTTGATCATCGTCTGGCCGATCATCGCGCAGCCGCCCATCCCGCCGAAGAAGCCGGTGACGATGTTGGCGACGCCCTGGCCGATCGACTCGCGGGTCTTGGAGGAGTGCGTGTCGGTAATGTCGTCGACCAGCTTGGCCGTCATCAGCGACTCCATCAGACCGACCAGCGCCATCGCGAAGGCGTAGGGCGCGATGGTGGTCAGGGTGTCCAGGGTGAACGGCACGTCCGGCAGGCCGGGCACGGGCAGGGAGGACGGCAGGTTGCCCTTGTCGCCGACGGTCGGCACCGCGATGCCGGCGGCGACCGTGATCACGGTCAGGATGACGATGGACACCAGCGGGGCCGGGATCACCGTGGTGACCTTCGGGAAGAACACCATGAGGGCCAGACCGGCCGCGATCAGCGGATACACCGCCCAGGGCACGTCGTGCATCTCGGGAACCTGGGCCATGAAGATCAGGATGGCGAGGGCGTTGACGAAGCCGACCATCACCGAGCGCGGCACGAACCGCATCAGCTTCGCCACCCCGAGCGCGCCGAGCGTGACCTGGATGAGACCGGCCAGGATGACCGCGGCGACCAGGTAGCCGAACCCGTGCTCACGGTTGAGCGGGGCGATCACGAGCGCGACCGCGCCGGTCGCGGCGGAGATCATCGCCCGTCGGCCACCGACGACCGAGATGACCACGGCCATGGTGAACGAGGCGAAGAGGCCGACGGCCGGGTCGACACCGGCGATGATCGAGAACGAGATCGCCTCAGGGATCAGCGCGAGGGCGACGACCAGGCCGGCCAGGACCTCGGTACGCCAGACCTTCGGATCGTTCAGCCAGTCGGGGCGCAGGCCGCGCAGCCGCGCGGCGGGAGTCACAACGGTGGAAGACAAGGAGATGAGTACCTGTCGTGCTCGGGCACACCCCATTGGCAGGCCGGGGCGTGGGGGAGAACGCGGAGGAGCCGGGCCGGCACCCCGCGGTCGGCCCGCGAGGAGCGGGCCGGAAGTCGAAGAAGTGGCGGAGCCGGGGCCTGCGCGAGGGCGCGGCCGAGCGGCTCACATCGAAGGGCGAAGGGTCACGGCGGGCAGGCGGCGGCGGTGGGCGTCACGGGCTCGCGCACACTCTCTCCTGCAAGAATCGGATCTTCGCCGGAGGCGCCATCGGCCCCGGAACGGCAGTCGCGGGGCAGCCGGGCCGCCCTCGCCGTCAGCAACTCTACCCTAACGTTAGAGTAGAAATCAGCGGGGCGGCACGGGGCGCGGTCCCGGCAGGAAGAGAAGGGTCAGGACACGGGCGTGGACGACAAGCACATGCAGATCGGCGAGGTCGCCGCGCGGACAGAGCTGTCCCTGCGCACCATCCGGCACTACGAGGAAACCGGCCTGGTCGTCCCCTCGGCGCGCTCCCAGGGCGGCTTCCGTCTCTACACCGAGACCGACGTGCAGCGGCTCATGGTCATCCGCCGTATGAAGCCGCTCGGCTTCACCCTCGACCAGATGCGCGACCTCCTGGACGCCACCGACCGCCTCGACCACGAGCCCGGCCCTGACGCCAGCGAACGCAAAGCCCTGTTGGACCGCGTGCGCGAGTACGAGCAGGCCGCCACCGAGCAGGTCGAGAAGCTTCGGATCCAGCTGGCCCGCGCCGAGGACTTCGCCGCCACCCTCGGCGCCCGCCTGCACCAGACACCGTCGGCGTCCTCCTGACGACCGGACACAGCCACCGACCCGTACGTCCTGGCGGGCCCCGGCTTCACCTTCGTCCTCCCCGCCAGCCTGCCCCTCCTCGTCACCGGGCTTGTCACGACCGCCGTCGGCCGCCGCGAGCCTGAGCGGTATGACCATGAGGGCGTAGCGGGCAGGGACCGCTACCAGCGAGGATGCCTGCCATGGCTACCGACCAGAATTTCGTCTCGCTACGTTCGACGCACTCGACACCGATGGTGTTCGGTGCAGGGGCGGCCATTGGCGTACTTGGGGGGATGATCGGTCTGGGCGGCGCGGAGTTCCGCCTGCCGCTGCTGATCGGCCTGTTCGGGTTCGCCGCGCTTTCTGCGGTCATCCTGAACAAGGCGATGAGCCTGGTCGTGGTGCTGATCGCGCTGCCCGCCCGCCTGTCTGCGGTCCCGGCCTCCGATGTGTCCGCGCACTGGTCCGTCACGGTCAACCTGCTGGCCGGGAGCCTGCTGGGGGCCTGGGCCGGAGCGGCGTGGGCGGTGCGGATGCGTACCGCCACCCTGTACAGGGTGCTGGCCGGGCTGATGGTACTCATGGCGGCAGCCCTACTGGCCACGCACATCTCCACGCTCGGGACGCTCGCCCTGCCGCTGTGGGCTCAGGTGCCGATCGGGGTGGTGGCCGGCTTCGGCATCGGGGTGGTCGCGGCGATCATGGGTGTAGCCGGGGGCGAACTGCTGATCCCGACGATCGTGCTGCTCTTCGCGGTCGACATCAAGACCGCGGGAAGCCTCTCCCTGCTGGTGTCACTGCCGACCATGCTGGTGGCCTTCGCCCGATACAGCCGTGACGGCAGCTTCGCGGTGCTGGGCGCCAACCGCCGCTTCACCCTTGTCATGATCGCAGGCTCGATCGCCGGTGCGATGCTGGGCGGGCTGCTCCTCGGCGTGTTCCCGGAGCTGGTGCTCATTCCTGTACTGGCCCTGATCCTGCTCATTTCCGCCGTCAAGCTCGCCCGGCACGACTGACTCCGCCAAGACTGGTGGCCAGTACACAGCGGACCGGCGCCGGAAGCTCGCTCCCCGGACCGGGCGCCGCATGGCCAGCCGTTCCACGCCCCCTGCTCGGTGCTGACCGTTCGCTGCCGGCCCCGGTAGGCCCTCTCCGGCCCATGGCGTGCGACGGTGGGCTGGCCTGGAGGGGCAGAAGGCGCACACTGGAAGAGCACACCCGGGACGGGAGTGCCGGTGATGGGGCTCACCGCAAACGCGGAGGCGTCCGCTGACGGTCCCTGGTCCAGCCGTGCTGACCAGGAGGAACCATGCCCGCATCCTCACCCGGCAGTGGCACCGCCTTGCGGCATCGTGCCGTCTGCCTCGTCACACGGCTGCGTCCGTCTCCCGGACCGCCGCGCCTACCGCGCCCGGGCCAAGTGCGAGCGCTGCTCGCGGTGCTGGACGATGCCGTCGCCATCCAGCTACGAGCCGACGCGGCGGTGGCCTCCTGTGGGGAGCCGGGCCCCGTCTCCGGGCAGGCCGCCCGGGACTGCGTTGACGCGAGCTCGGCCTTCCTCCACCTTCGCGCTGCCGCTCACAGACCCCGACCTCGTACAGGCGCAGGCGTACGCAGGGCGGCTGCTGGACTACGACCAGTGGATGGTGCACCAGTCGGTGAACCTGGCCTTCACCGTGCACCCGGACGCCCGTACAGAGGCGGCCCGGCTGCAGCTGAACGGCCTTGGGCGCCCGGCGGACGACCTACGTCGGCTGCGCGACACCCTCGAGTCGGAGGAGGGCGCGCCGTGAAGGCAGACGATTCAGGCCACCGCCCGAGCCCCGGTCCAGGTGGATGCGGATGCGGTCGAGCACCGCCTCGGTCTCGGTGCGCTCCAACACTTCCTGCACGCTGAGCAGGAAGCCCCACAGCTGGTCCTTCTCGTCGCCGACGAGCACGACCGCGGGCGGGCCCTCGGCGGTCAGGTGGGTGGGGCGCTCGCGCGGGCCAGCCACCAGGGTGAACAGAGCCCGTACGAAGTCGGCTTGACCAGGCCAGCCACCGGGAGCGGGACATCGACGAGGCAAGGAGGCCGTCGTGGAGTTCGACGTGATCGTGGAGATCCCTCAGGGGTCCCGCAACAAGTACGAGATGGACCACGAGCTGCACCGCATCCGGCTGGACCGGTTGCTGTTCACCTCGACCAAGTATCCGGCCGACTACGGCTACATCGACCACACTCTGGGCGGTGACGGGGACCCGCTCGACGCGCTCGTCCTGGTCGGTGAGCCGACGTTCCCCGGTTGCACCATCGAGTGCCGGGCCGTCGGCATGTTCGTGATGCGGGACGAGCACGGCCCGGACGAGAAGGTCCTGTGCGTGCCGGCCCACGATCCGCGGTGGGCGGGCGTGCAGGACATCGGTGACATCCCCTCCTTCGACCAGTTGGAGATCACCCACTTCTTCGAGGTCTACAAGGACCTGGAGCCCGGCAAGTCCGTCGAGGGCTCCCACTGGGAGGGGCGGGAGCAGGCGTATGCGGAGATCGAGGCGTCCCGCGTCCGGGCCGTCGACGCCTCGGCCGGGAAGCCCTCGTGAGCGTGCCGGGCACGCTGGTCCTGCTGCGGCACGGGCAGAGCACCGCCAACGCGGAGGGCCGCTTCCCCGGCTGGGCCGACGTGCCGCTGACGGCCCACGGGGAGAAGCAGGCCGCCGCCGCGGCGGAGCTGCTGGCCCGGGAGGGGCCGGTGCCCGATGTCGTACACACCTCGGTGCTGCGGCGGTCGATCCGCACCGCGGACATCCTCCTGGAGGAGCTGGACCGCCTCTGGATCCCGGTTCACCGCACCTGGCGGCTCAACGAGCGTCAGTACGGGGCGCTCACCGGCCGGGTCAAACGGGAGGTCCGCCGCGAGGTGGGGCCCGCGCGGTACCTGGCGTGGCGCCGCTCGCTCACCGCCGCACCCGGCCCGCTGCCCGGCGACGAACTCGCTCGCCTGCGGGCCGATCCCCGCTACGCCGCGCTGCGCGGCGGCGGGCTGCCGGCCGTGGAGAGCCTGGCCGACATGATCGCCCGGGTCGCCCCGTACTGGGTGGACGTTCTCGCGGGGCAGCTGTGCAGCGGGCGCCGGGTGATGGTGGTCGCCCACGGCAACGCGCTGCGCGCTCTGATCGCGGTCCTGGACCGGCTCACCGGGCAGGAGGCCGAGGACCTGAACATCCCCACGGGGGCGCCGCTGCGCTACGACTTCGACCGCGGACTGCGACCTGTCGTGCGCGGAGGGGGCTATCTGGACCCCGACAGTGCCCGAGTGGCCGCAGCGGCCGTCGCTGCCGAGGGGCACGCTTGAACGGACAGCCCACGCGACGAACCGTCACCTCTCCGACCGGACGACGGAGGAACCCAGCATGTCCCTGCACATCGCACAGCTGCACGCCGTGGAGATCCTCGACTCCCGTGCCCGCCCCACCCTCGCCGTCACCCTCACCACGGCCGACGGCACCCGCGTGCGCGCCGGGGTCCCCTCCGGCGCCTCCACCGGCACCCGCGAGGCTGTCGAACTGCGCGACGGCGACAAGACCCGCTACAACGGGCAGGGCGTGCTGACGGCCGTCGGCCACGTCAACGGCGAGATCGCCCAGGCCCTCACGGGCCACACCTTCGCCTCGGCCACGGAGATCGACCGTACGCTGATCGAACTGGACGGCACCGACACCAAGTCACGGCTCGGAGCCAACGCCATCATCGGAGTCTCGCTCGCCGCCGCCCGCGCCGAAGCCGCCCCCGCGGGACGGGAGTTGTGGCAGCACCTCGCCCAGGTCGCGGGCACGACGCCACGCTTGCCGGTGCCGCACTTCAACGTCGTCAACGGCGGCGCCCACGCCGCAAACAGCCTGGACTTCCAGGAGTTCATGCTCGCCCCGCTCGGCGCCCCGAGCCTGCCGGAGGCGGTTCGTGCCGGGGCCGAGGTCTACGCCCGGTTGAAGGCCCGCTTGTCCGCCGACGGGCACGCCACCGGTCTCGGCGACGAAGGCGGCTTCGCACCGGCCATCGACCGTCCCGAAGACGTCCTCCAGCTCCTCGTCGACGCCATCACCGACGCCGGATACACCCCCGGCCGGGACGGCATCGCCATCGCCCTGGACCCTGCCGCCAGCGAGTTCCGCCACGGGGAAGACGGCCTCTATCACGTGGCGGGCGACGCCCTGACCAGTAACCAGCTCATCGACCGCTACGAGGCGATCACCGACCGCTTCCCGGTCTGGTCGATCGAGGACGGGCTGGCCGAGGACGACTGGGACGGCTGGGTGCGCCTGACCGAACGCCTCGGCGACCGCGTCCAGTTGATGGGCGACGACATCTTCGTCACCAACCCGACCATCATCAGTGAGGCGATCGCCCAGCAGATCGGCAACTCCGCCCTGATCAAGGTCAATCAGATCGGTACGGTCACCGAGACCCTCGAGGCGATGCGGATCTGCCGGGAGGCCGGCTACACGCAAATGGTGTCCCACCGCTCCGGTGAGACCGAGGACGCCTTCATCGCCGACCTCGTCGTCGGCACCGGCAGCGGCCAGCTCAAATCCGGTGCCCCGGCGCGAGGCGAGCGCGTCGCCAAGTACAACCGGCTCATCGAGATCGCTGCTGCCGAGCCCGCCTTGCCGTACGGGCTGAACCGCTGACGGGCACCTGGGGTAAAGCCGTGGCATAGAGCGGTGGTTCAGGAAGCCGGCCACCTTGACCACCGGTCCGCGGAGTTGTTCACTCGCTTGTGGCGATGGATCCCGCCGGGACCGCTCTGGTCCGAACCGCCTGCCCGGGCTGATGGTTCCTGACCTGGTCAGGAACGCATGCCTTCCCGGAGGTGCGCAGGTGGAGTCGCCGTACAGGACCTCGCTCCCCGTACTCATCTGTCGACATGGCCCGCAACGTGCTGCTGCCGGCCATCAAGCACATGTAGCTGCGAGGCTCCTCGGACGGGCTGGGCCGCGCCCATGGCGGGCTCCCGCGGTTCCGGCCTCCAGCCCTTTGACGCGGGTCCCACCGGGCGACCACCCGCGCGCCCGGTCGCGGCAAAGGGCTCGGTTGGGGGCACGCCGCCCGACAGGTGGCGTGCCCCCAACCCAAGACGCTCCCGGGATCAGCGCCGCATGGCTCGCGTGGCGGCCAGCAGCACCACAGCGAGGACCTGGATGGCAACCACGACTGTGATCAGCAGGGGGATCGAGTAGCCGTAGAGGCCGCCGGTCAGGGCGCCGCCGGCCAGGCTGGCCGCGCCGACGACGCCGGCGAACAGGCCGTAGGCGGTCGCCCGCCGCCCGCGGGGCACCAGGTCCGCGACCGTGGCGCGCAGGGTCGACTCCTGGATCCCCATGGCCGTGCCCCACACCAGGGACCCGGCCACCGCGATCGCGACCGTGTCGGTGAACGCCAGCACTGCGACTGCGGCGGTCAGGACCGGCAGCGCCATCAGCACCCGCGTGCCGTGACGGTCGTACAGCCAGCCTGTTGCGAGCGCGGCGACAGCATCGACGGCCATGGCAGCGGCGTACAACACCGGCACCCAGGCCGCGGCCATCAGATGCCGCTCGACGAGGTGGTACGAGAGCACGCCGAAGGTGGCGAACCCGGCCGTGGTGGCGGCGGTGAAGGCCGCGTACGTCCAGAACGCGGCCGGCAGACGGCCGTCCGATGCAGGCTCACCCGCGGATGCGTCCACTTCCCGTTCGTACGCCTCGGGGTCGGGCACCCGAGCCCGCAACCACACCAGCAGTCCCAGCACCGCGACACCCGGGAAGGCGAGCACGCCGAGCGCCGGTCCGTACTCGCCGCCGGTGAGCGCGAGCATCCCGGCCACGACGAGCGGCCCGACCAGCGCACCGACCTGGTCCATCGCCTCGTGCACGGCGAAGCCGCGCCCACGCCCGGTCGCAGCTGTGGCATGCGACAGCAGCGTGTCCTTGGCCGGCGAACGCACCGCCTTGCCCACCCGCTCGGCGACAACGAGCGCGCACGCCGCCCAGAGCGCTCCGGCCACGCCGAGCAGGGGCACGGAGATCACCGTCAGGGCATACCCGGCGATCGCGAGCCCCCAGAAACGGCGCGTCCGGTCCGCCAACGGTCCCGACACCAGCCGCAGCCCCAGGGCCGCCGCCTCACCCGCACCCGTCACAACACCGACCACCAAGGCCGACGCGCCGAGCGAGGCCAGCAGGGGGCCGGTGATGGAGCGGGCGCCCTCGTAGACGAAGTCCGCGAGCAGGCTGACCGTGCCGAACCAGACCACGAACCGCCAGGGCCCCATCACGGCCGGCGGCTGGCTGATCTCCCTCTTGGTCACGCCCAGAATGCCTCGGCGAAGGCGACCCCGACGAACACCGCGCCCAGTCCGGCCACCACGCTCGCGATCACGTTGGCGGCGGCGAAGAACCGTGCCCCGTCCTCGGCCAGCCGTAGCGTCTCGTAGGAGAACGTCGAGTACGTCGTCAGCGCCCCGCACAGCCCGGTGCCCAGCAGCAGCTGCACCTGCGAGGAGGCTGCCCCGGCCACCACGGCCCCGCTCAGCAGGCCGAGCACGAAGCTGCCCACGACGTTCACGGTGAAGGTGCCCCACGGGAAGACGGTGTCGTGCCGCTTCTGCACCGCACGGTCGGTGAGGTAGCGGAGCGGGGCGCCCATCGCGCCGCCGACGATGACCAGCAGCCAGTTCACGCGTTGCTTCCCCTGCCCACGTACCGTATGACCTCGCAGTCGTCGAGGATCACCAGTCCCTCGGAGACGAGCTCGTCGAGCTGGGGCAGAAAGGCGCGCACCAGCTCCTCGGTGTCCACGATCACGATCGCCACCGGCAGGTCCTCGCTCAGCGACAGCAGCCGCGAGGTGTGGATCAGCGAGGACGCGCCGAAGCCCTCGATCCCCCGGAAGACGCTCGCTCCCGCCAGCCCGGCCTTGTGGGCGCGGTGCACGATCTCGGTGTAGAGGGGCTTGTGGTGCCAGATGTCGTTCTCCCCGATGAAGATCGTCACCCGTAGGGCTCTGCCCGTCAGCCTCGTCATCCCTGCCTCCATGCCAGTACACGGCGCGTCGCTGTCACCGTGAGCCATACGGCGGCGAGTGCCGCCAGTGCCGTCGCCGCGAGATAGGCCAGACCGGTGCGGGCATGGCCGCCGTCCACGAGCTTCTGGATGTCGACGGTGTACGTCGAGAAGGTTGTGAAGCCGCCCAGGACACCGGTGCCGAAGAACGGCCGCACCAGGCGGTGCGCCGCCCACACATCCGTGATCACCACCATGAAGACGCCGATGACCGCACAGCCGACGGCGTTGATCCACAGGGTGGTCCAGGGGAATGCCCCGGCCGAGGCCGGCCAGAGAAGCGAGGCCCCGTACCGGGCGGAAGCCCCGATCCCTCCGCCGAGCGCCACCACCGCCACGATCGGCCCCTGTGCCCGCCAGGACTGCTGCCGCTGGGCGGGCACGCGCAGATCGACGTCGGGGTCCGTGGGTTCGTCCACCGCCTGGGACTTCGGGGCTCTCATGAACGTACGTCTCCTACTCGCCGGGGCCCGCGCGCACGCGGGCGCACACCATCGCAAGTAGGGACTGTTGGCGGCACCAATGCCGCGGTTCGGGTACGGCGAGCCCCACCGCCGCGCAGTGGCCACGGATCGCCGCGGTCGCTGCCGGAGAACAGGGTAACGCCACCGCTCCCCGGCTGCCCGGCCGGGCTGAGCCTGGACATGCCCGTCACGGAACACCTGGCAGAGCTGGTGCGGGGCCTGGACGCCGGATGGAAGCAGCTCGCCGAACGCCTGGAAGAACCTGCTCGGCCGCTACAGCTTCACGGCCAGTCTCCCGCCCGTCGGCGTGCTGCGCCCGCTGCGCGACCCGGACGCGCCTGGGCTGGATGAGGACGACGACGCGGCCGCACCGGACTGAGAGCGCCGTCCGCCGGGACGCGGGAGGCCGTTCGTGACTGGCTTCAGGCTCGTGATCAGTCAGTCCTGCAGCGCTCGGAGGGTGGCGTCAAGGTCGGTGGTGCGGGGCTGGTTGTGGGGGAGTTTGGCGAGGGCGGCGGCCATGCCGCAGGTGTTGGTGGCGGCGGAGAAGACCAGGCCGCCTCCGATAGCGGCGGACAGCCAGCGGGCGGGGCGCCAGCGGGTGCCGGCGGCGAGGCCGGCGACGACGAGGGATCCGGCGGCGAGGCGGACCTGGCGTTCCATGGGCCAGACGGCCGAGGCGTTGTCGGGGCGGTGGAGGGTGCGGCCCTCGCCGGCCCAGGCGGTGGTGCCGCCGGTGAGGGTGGTGGCGGGGATGTCGGCTGCGGCAAGTTCGGTGCAGGCGGTGGTGGAGCGGTTGCCGGAGGCGCAGACCATGAGGAGGGTGCCGCGGGCGGCTGCTGCCTTGAGGGCGGGCAGGGCGGTGTGGAGGTGGTCGAGGGGGATGTTGTGGGCGCCGGGGAGATGGCCGGAGGCGTATTCGCCGGGGGTGCGCACGTCAATGACCGTGTAGTGGTCGAGGCGGGCGGCGGCCTGGGCGGGGATGAGGGCGGTGGGGGTGCTCATGTGCGGGGTGGTCCTTCCGTGCTGTTCCGGGGGCGGGGTGCCCGGACCCGGTATGATACCCCTAGGGGTATTTGATTTTGTGGAGGTGGACGGTGGAGCTGGAGATGGCGGCCGACGAGCTGAAGTCGGTCCTGAACCGGCTGAGGCGGGCCCAGGGCCAGATCGCGGGGATCATCAAGATGATCGAGGAGGGCCGGGACTGCGAGGACGTGATCACGCAGCTCGCGGCGGTCTCCCGTGCGCTGGACCGGGCCGGGTTCGCGATCATCGCGACCGGCCTGCAGCACTGCATGGCCGAGGGCGGACAGGAGACCGGTGACCGGGACCAGATGCGGGCGAGGCTGGAGAAGCTCTTCCTGTCCCTGGCCTGACGGGCGCGGTGGCCGGAGTGTTCACACGATCACGTCGATCAGCATGGACACGGCCACCGCCAGGAGCACCCCGGCGAAGACCTTTTGCAGGCGGTTGCCGGAGACCTTGACACTGAGACGTTTGCCGTCCCAGGCGCTGAGGATCGCCGCCCCGGTGAACGGCCCGATCAGCGCCCAGTCGAGACCGCCGCCGGTCCCGGCGCGGGCGATCAGGGCGGCGAGTGAGTTGACGGTGATGACGAGCAGGCTGGTGCCCACCGCACGGCGCATGGTCAGGCCGAGGACGCTCACCAGGGCCGGGACGGCGAGAAAGCCGCCGCCGACGCCGAGGAAGCCGGTTACCGCGCCGAGTCCGGCCCCGGCCCCGGCCGCCTTGCCGGGGCGTATCCGGCCTACCGGCTTGTCGGCGGAGGGGCGGAGCATCCGCACGGCCGCCAGCGCCGCGATCACCGAAAACGCGATGGTCAGCACGGCTTCGGGTACGCGTCCGGCGGCTGCCCCCGCGGCGTAGGCGGGGATGATGCCCGCCGCCGAGAAGAGGGATCCGACTTTCCAGGCGACGTGGCCGTCGCGGGCGTGGGCGTACAGGGCGGTGGCAGAGGTGGCGGCCACGATGATCAGGCTGGCGGTGGTGGCCGCGGACGGGCTGAAGCCGAGCAGGTAGATCAGGGCGGGCACGGCCAGGACGCTGCCGCCGCCACCGAGTGCTCCGAGGGCGAGGCCGACGATGGCCCCGGCGATGAGGGCGAGGACGAGCGCGGTCACGCTATCTGGCCGTGGTTCCCGCGTTCGTCGAGGACGGGGTGTCCGGCGGCGGCCCACGCGTTCATGCCGCCCTTGACGTCGACGGCCTGCGCGCCGCGCTGGGTGAGGAGTTTCGCGGCCTGCTGGGAGCGGTGTCCGCTGCGGCAGATCACCACCAGCGGACGGCCCTCAGCTTCGGCGGGCAGTGCGGCGCCGGTGACCAGTTTCGTCAGCGGTACGTGGACGGCGCCCGGGGCGTGGCCCGAGTTCCATTCGGGCTTTTCACGGACGTCCAGCAGAACCGCGTCAGGCCGGTCGCCACTGGTACGGCTGCGTGCCTCGTCGACCGTGACACGGGGCCCGTTTCGGCGAAAGAGGAACATCACACGTTTCCTTCCTTGCGAGAGGGGACGGCCGGAATTCAGCCGGAGGTCAGGGACAGCCCGGCCTCCGCCGCGGCGTCGAAGCCGTCGTCGACGGCGACCACGTCGCGGCCGGCGGCATCGAGCAGGGAGGCGGCGATCGCCGCGCGCATCCCGCCGGCGCAGTGCACCCACACCGTGCCGTGCGGCACCTCGCCTATACGACCGTGCAGCTCGTGGATCGGGATGTGGACCGAGCCGTCGATGTATCCGCCCGCCCGCTCGGAGTCCCGGCGCACGTCCAGAACCACCAGATCAGCGTTGCCCTGCCCGGCGAGCCCGGCGAACGTCGAGCGCGGGAAGGAGGCCGGTGCCTGTCCGGCGGGCAGCCAGGCGTCGGGGGTGCCGGTGGCGGCGGCGGCCGGGCGGTCGATGCCCACCCGCACCAGCTCACGCTGGGCATCCGCGAGCTGCTCGGCGGACTCGGCGAGCAGGGTGACCGGCTTGCCCCAGGGGATCATCCATGCCAGGTAGGTGGCGAGCTTGCCGTCGGCCTCGAAGTTGAACGACCCGGCCACGTGCCCCTCGGCGAAAGCGACACGGTTGCGCAGGTCGACGACCCACTCACCGGCCGCGAGGCGCGCTGCGATCTGCTCGGCGTCCGCGCGGGCGGGCGGCGTCAGATCGACCGGGGCGGGGCCGGCGGCGTTGGCCGGGCCCATGTGCGCGTAGTAGGCGGGCATGTCCTCCAGGCCGGCCAGCAGGTCCGCGACGAAGGTGTCCACGTCCACGGTCAGCGCGCTGTTCGCGCTCTTCTCCTTGCCGATCGTGGTCTCCTCCCCCTCGGACTGGGCCGAGGAGCAGAAGCTGCCGAAGCCGTGCGTGGGTAGCACCGCCGTCTCGTCGGGCAGATCGGAGGCCAACCGGTGGGCGGAGGCGTGCTGGGCACGGGCCAGCTCCTCGGTCAGCCGCGGCTCGACCAGGTCCGGGCGGCCCACCGTGCCGATCAGCAGCGACCCGCCGGTGAAGACGGCCACCGCACGGCCCGCCTCGCGCAGCGCGTAGGAGGTGTGGTGCGGGGTGTGTCCCGGCGTCGCGATCGCGGTCAGGCTCACCCCGCTGCCGGGGTCGATGTCCATGCTGTCGCCGTCGGCGACGGGGACACGGGTGAAGGAGACGTGCGCGTCGGCCGGCACGAGGTATTGGGCGCCGGTGATCCGGGCGAGTTCGAGTCCACCGGTGACGTAGTCGTTGTGCAGGTGGGTCTCCACCACGTGGGAGATCCGTACCCCGCGCCGGGCGGCGGCTGCCAGGACCTGGTCGATGTCGCGCGGCGGGTCCACCGCGACCGCGGTGCTCTCGCCGCCGGCCAGGTAGCTGCGGTTGCCGAGACCTTCCAGCTCGATGGTGTCAACGAAGAACACGCCAGTACTCCTAACGAATGGAAATTACCCGGGGGGGTATCTGTTTCCACCGTAACACCAGTACCCCCGGGGGTATATTCCAGGTCAGGGCCCACCCTGAGCAGGTACCCGCCGACACCGGACGCATCAGTGCAGCGGACGAAGAAGAATGGGGAACGGCCATGACCTACAGCCGCACCGTGCACGTGGACGGCACCTTCGAGGACACCGTGAGGGCCGTGCGTGAGGCACTGGCCGAACAGGGCTTCGGGATCCTCACCGAGATCGAGGTGCAGGCCACGTTGAAGGAGAAGCTGGGCCACGAGATGGAGGACTACCTGATCCTCGGCGCCTGCAACCCGCCCCTGGCCCACCAGGCGATCGAGGCGGACCGCTCCATCGGCCTGCTCCTGCCCTGCAACGCCGTCGTCCGCACCGACGGCGACCGTATCGCCGTCCAGGCCCTCGACCCCGGCACCATGGTCACCCTGACCGGCCAGGACGCCCTCAAGCCCGTCGCCGAGGAAGCCACCCGCCGACTGGACGACGTCCTGTCCGCGCTCACCGGCGGCATGGAATAGCACAAGGCGCGCGGAGCCACCGCTCAGGAGTGAGCGGCCTACGGCACCGCGGGCCGTGCCTCCGGTAGGCCCGTCGGACGCGGGGCCCGGCGGGAGCCGGGCTGCGGGCGCCACGTTGCCACCAGTGCGGCGGCCAGGAGCAGCTCGGCGATGTCGCCGCCGTAGTACATGATCTGGGCTCCGCCCTGGTCGACGGGGGCGTGGATGTTGATGCCGAAGCCGCCGTACATGAGCTGTGAGATCACCGCGTGCGCGGCGATCGCCACGCCCAGCACCACCAGCCGTACCGGAACGCTGGGCCGAGCGGGGGCCGGGTCGGGGTCGGCGATGACGTAGGCGAACAGGCACCCGGCGAGCAGGAAGTGGGCGTGCAGCAGCCAGTGCAGCATCATGTTCGCCGACATCGTGTTGTAGAGCGGTGTGAAGTACAGCAGCCCTAGTTGTTCTGTCCACGGAGGTTGGTGACGGGGTTCACGGTTGAGTGATCTTGAAATGGGTGAGGGCCTTCTGGCCTGGTGTGGATTGCGACATCTGCACCGGCGACCAGAAAGGCCCTCGTGCCTCACCGTAATGCACCCCTGACCGAGACCGGACGTCTGCGTCTGGCCCGTTGTGTCGTCGAGGACGGCTGGCCTCTGCGGCGGGCGGCCGAGCGCTTCCAGGTCTCACCAACGACAGCCCAGCGATGGGCGGACCGTTACCGGCTGTGTGGCGAGGCGGGCATGGCGGACCGGTCAAGCCGTCCGCACACCAGCCCACGCCGGACCCCGACGCGGACCGAACGACGGATCATCAAGGTCCGGATCCTGCGGCGGTGGGGACCGGCCCGCATCGCCCACCTGCTCGGCTTGGTCCCCTCGACCGTCCACCGCGTCCTGACCCGCTTCGGGCTGGCCCGCCTGACCCACCTCGACCGGGCGACCGGCCGCGTCATACGCCGCTACGAACGCGACCGGCCCGGCGAACTGGTGCACGTGGACATCAAGAAGCTCGGCAACATCCCCGAGGGCGGCGGCCACATAGCACTGGGCCGCCAAGCGGGCAGGAAGACCCGGTCCGGGGCCGGCTACAGCTACATCCACACCGCCGTCGACGACCACTCCCGCCTCGCCTACAGCGAAATCCTCACCGACGAGAAGAAGGAAACCGCCACCGGGTTCTGGCAACGGGCCCAGACCTTCTTCACCTCGTGCGGGATCACCGTCGAACGCGTCCTCACCGACAACGGCGCCTGCTACAAGTCCCATGCCTGGCGCAACACCCTCGCAGCGGCCGGGATCACCCACAAACGAACCCGGCCTTACCGTCCGCAGACCAACGGCAAGGTCGAACGCCTCAACCGCACCCTGCTCGACGAATGGGCCTACGCCCGCCCCTACCGCTCGGAACAGGAACGACGCGACGCCTTCCCGCAGTGGCTGCATACCTACAATCACCACCGCGGACACACCGCGCTCGCAGGCCAACCACCCGCCAGCCGCGTCCCCAACCTCACAGGGCAATACACCTAGTGTCCCGACGCTGAGCAGCAGCGCGGTGACCGGGTTGGCCAGTACGTGCAGCGGCCTGCTCTGGACCAGGCCGGTCAGGCGGCGCCCCTGGCCGGCGGGAAGGTTGCGCAGCAGCAGCGTGACGGGCGCCGCGAGCACCAGTCCCAGCGGCGCGTACATCCCGATGCTGGGTCGCTTCGCACAGGCCGGACGCGAGCTGCCGGTCTACACGACCTCCGTACGACTCACCCCGGGACGCCGCTTTCTGTTGGACACCGTCGAACGCACCGAGGACGCACCTCTTGTCCCGGAACTCGGTGCCCCTGTCCTGCGCGACCTGGAGCCCGGCGCCTTCCTCGCCCCATGTCTCGGCTGCACTCCAGGACCACTCTGCTCGCAGCGAAGCTCTCCTGACGATGGTCGAGCACACCCCGCAAGCGGCGGGGTCCCACGTGCCCGCCGGCCAGGACGAGCCCACCGGGCAACGGCCCGGCACTGCGGCGTGATCCCGTGCGTCAGCCCGCCGTCGGGTCGGCGCCCGGCTCGCCCAGCTCCTCGGCGAGCTGGAAGAGGGCCGGCAGCGCACCCGCGATGGCCACGCGTGCACCCTCGTTGAGGGCACCGAGTGCCGTATCCATACGGCGTTCATGAGCCGCGGTCCAGGCGGCGAGCTGCTCGCGTCCGGCATCGGTGAGGGTGACGACGGAGGCGCGGCGGTCGGCGGGGTCGACCTCGCGGACGACCAGCCCCGCAGTGATCATCTGACCGATCAGACCGCTGACGGTGCTGGGCGCCAGGCGCTGGCGGGCGGCCACATCACTGATCCGGGCCGGTGAGTGCTCGCCGAGCACCTGCAGCAGTTCGACCTGCGCCATGGGGAGGGTCTCCCACGGGTAGTCGGTGCGGATCGAGGCGCGTAGCGCGCGGCGCAGCCGGGTGACGGCCTCGGTGAGCAGCCGGGCGTCCGACGCCTCGGCGGCTGGCCGGGACGCGGGAGTTTCGGAGCGGGGCTGCGCGGACATGCGGCAAGACTAACGGGACGGCCCGCGGGTGCCTGCCCTTCATCCTGGGCTCCGACCGCCAGGTACTTCGGTGTCCGATGTATTGTCGGGCGGGTCTTCCCCGGCACGTCGTCGGGCCTCGCACATGCAGAACGGTCGAGCTCATGAACCTGGCGTTCCTGCCCAGTCCCTCCCAGGGCGTGTGGCACCTCGGACCGGTGCCGATTCGCGCGTACGCGCTGTTCATCCTGGCCGGCATCTTCACCGCCGTGTGGCTGACCGGCCGCCGCTGGGAGGCCCGGGGTTGCCGCCGGGAGGACATCGCGGACATCGCGATCTGGGCGGTGCCGTTCGGGGTGGTCGGCGGCCGCCTCTACCACGTGATCACCGACCCGGAGTTGTACTTCACCGCCGGCAAGCAGCCCATCCGCGCCCTCTACATCTGGGACGGCGGCCTGGGCATCCCCGGCGCAGTCGCGCTCGGCGCGGTCGGCGCCTGGCTGGGATGCCGTCGCCGCGGCATCAAGCTCGCCGACTTCGCCGACGCCGTCGCGCCCGGTCTGGTGCTGGCGCAGGCGATCGGCCGCTGGGGCAACTACTTCAACCAGGAGTTGTACGGCCGTCCCACCGATCTGCCATGGGCGCTGTACATCAACCCTGCGAACCGGCCCGCCGACAGCCCGGACATCGCCCTGTACCACCCCACCTTCCTGTACGAGTCGCTGTGGAACCTGGCCGTGATGGCGCTACTGCTGTTCCTCGACAGCCGCTGGCACCAACGACTGCGCAGGGGACGGCTGTTCGCCTGCTACGTGCTCGCCTACACCGCCGGCCGAGCCTGGATCGAGGCGCTGCGCATCGACCACGCCAACCACTTCCTGGGCCTGCGGCTCAACGACTGGGTGTCCTTGGCGCTGTTCACCGGCGCGCTGGTGTACCTGATCATCACCCGCCGTCCGCGCCCGGACGACGACGCGCCATACCCGGGCGAGGAGGGGGAAGAAGGGGTGCCAGAGCCCGCCCAGGTGTCCGGCGGGACGCGGTCGTGACGTCCGTCCCGGACACAGAGGCATCACCGGCCGCGACCGAACAGCCCTACACGGGCCGGCACATCGGCCCGCTGCTGCCCGCCCGGCTGCGGCCGGTCACCCGGCCCCGGCTGTGGGTGGAGCTGGCCTTCACCGCGCTGCTGTACTGGGCCTACACCCTCACCCGCAACGCCGTGCCCTCCCACCGCACCACCGCCCTTCACCGCGCCCACGAGATTCTGGACACTGAGCACACCCTGCACGTGAACATCGAGCTGGCGGTCAACCACGCGGCCGACAAGGTGGACTGGCTGATCGTGGGGATGAACTACTACTACGCCACCCTGCACTTCATCGTCACCACCGCCGTGCTGGTGTGGCTGTACGTCCGCCACTCCGACCGCTACCGCTCGGTGCGCACCGCCCTGTACGCGGCCACCCTGCTGGCTCTGGTCGGCTTCGCGTTCTGCGCCACCGCCCCGCCCCGGTTCCTGACCGGGCAGGGCTTCGTCGACACCGTGGTCACCCACCACACGTGGGGCTCCTGGGCATCCGGAGACGTGGCATCGCTGTCCAACCAGTACGCCGCCATGCCCTCGGTGCACATCATCTGGTCGACCTGGTCCGGTCTGACCTTGGTCTTCCTGGCCCGCCGCACCTGGGTGCGGGTGCTGGGAGCCTGCTATCCACTGGCGACTTTCACCGTCATCCTGGCCACCGCCAACCACTTCGTCACCGATGCCCTCGCCGGTGCCGCGACCCTTGCCGTGGCATCCCTGCTCCAGCGGTTGCTCACCGGCCGCCGGGCCTATCCGTCACTGCGGTTGCCGGTCGGCGCGGCCGCGCGCTGACCGTCCCGGAAGTTGACCTCGGCCAGATGTCCGATCCGGCCGTGCGCTCACCAACCGTCCGGCCCTTGGCGCACGTCACGCCGCACCGCACTTCGGCGGGCCCGCAACGCCAGCCGCCCCTGCCTCAGGGCGAGGACAAGCCACAGCCCTGCCGGCGCGCGCCCAGCCATCGGAGATGGGTTAGCAGCCCAGGCCCCCACGGTGACCGCCAGGTCGGCGGCAGCCACGGCAACGTCCCGCGCCCACGGCCGTGTATCCCCGACGGGTTCACGCCTCATCAAAAACGCCGTTCCGGCGGGACCCCGGCCGCCGCGGCGCCGACGGCCGCGAGCCCGACGCACAACAGGACGAGCACGGCCCATCGCTCGCCTCCCGCCGCGCCGCCCAGATGCAGGGCGAGGGTCGGCCAGGGCGACGCCGAGTGCGGTGCCCACCCCGCGGGTCATGTTGACCAGTCCGCCGCCGGTCCCCGAGCCAGGGCGGCCGAGGAATGTCCAAACGGTGCTGTCGGGGGCCGTGCCCGAAAGAGCTTCACCAAGCCCCGGCCCCACGAGGGAAGCCATGCTGATCGAACTGGACGAGGACATCGCCATCCAGCACGTCACCGAGCACCTCAAGACCTCACACGGCGACACCCACACACCCGACGAGATCGAGACCGCGGTCGTCACGGCCTGCGCCTCCCTGAAGACCGTGCCGTTTGCGGCTACGTGCCCGTGCTCGTGGAACGCAGGACCCACATCCTGTGCGAGCACACAGGCTGAACGCCCGCGCCACCTGAAACGCGGACAGACCTGCTCGGTCCGGCCTAGGGTGCGTCCATGCTCAACGACGTCATCGTCCGGCAGACCGAAACCGACCTGCTCTCCACGCCACGCACCCTGGACACTGCGGTCACCGACCTGCCCACCACGGCGGGCCTGTACGCCTGGTGGGCACCAGCCGAAGTGCTGGCCCCCTTCGCCGGTCCCGCCAACTCTGGCCGCCCTGAGCTGCGGCTTCTGTACGTGGGCAAGGCCAAGCGGCTGCGGTCCCGCATCGTCTCGAACCACCTGAGGGACTCCGGCCGCTCCACCCTGCGCCGCACCCTGGCCGGACTGCTGATGTCCGCCGAGGGCTACCGCACCGTCTGGACCGACCGCGTCGTCCTGGTCGGCGAGGACGAGCAGCGCCTCACCGACTGGATGCACCGGCACCTCACTCTCACCTGGAGCGAGTACCACGATCCCGTCCCGCTGGAGACGGCGCTGATCTCCCGTCTCCGCCCGCCGCTGAACGTCGACGGAGCCGAGCACGGCACCGCTTTGGACTGCGTCAAGCAGGCCCGGTCCCTCTACTACGCCAGCGCCGGGTCCCGTCCGGACAAATAGCCGCCGGCCGGCTCCCGACGGGGATCAGGAGGCGTTCAACAGTGCTGCGGCTTCCGGACGGCTTTCCAGCCAGGCTGCCGCGTCGGGGTTCTCACGGAGCCAGCGGGCACATACGGCCCATTCCACGTGCTCGCTGGCGGCGTCACTCAGTACCACGTCGGCGATGAGGGGTGTGCACTTCGCCGAGGCGCCATGCGCGCTGCACGCGCTCTTGTCGTTCGCGTGCGGAGCGATGGAGACGATCCTGGACGACATGGTCCGGACATCCTCGGTGTAGATGCGGTCGAACCAGTCGATGAACTCGCGGACCGTGCCGATCTTGGCGACGCGGTCGTGCAGGGCCTTCTGGTCGTGCCCGGTCAGGAACCAGCCCAGGGTGACCGGCGCGCCGCAGCCGCAGCCGCACATCCGGGCCGCGTGCGGGGACTCGAAGTACGTCACTGGGTTGCGGGTCGGCTCGACCGGTTGGGGCTTTCCGACGTACACGTCGTGAACCGGGTGCCCAGCCTCAAGGAATCGGCCCTCGATCGCCCGGCGGCCGCCGGAGACCGCAACCAGGCGGTCGATCTCGATCGCCTGGCGCACGATGCCCTGAAAGGACAGCAGGGCGTACTGCTCCCGGTCGGCTCGTTCGCCCAGCACCCAGCATCCCCGGTTGGCGCGGAACAGTGCCTCGTCGTCCATGTCCGGGTCCCAGCCGACATGGTCACGGCCCAGCTGGTCCTCCTTCGGGTTGACATAGCGCATCGCCCCGAGCGTGATATGGATCATGAATGCCCCCAATAGACGGATAGTCCGGGCCACTTGCCCTGCAACTATCCACACCCTGCCCCATGCATCCGATACTTTCAACCCCTAGGCCCCTATAGTTATCACCGCTCCGTCGGGGGTGTGCCGGTCGTGGCACCATCGACTCCCCTGCCGTGAAGCGACCCGCCCGGTCGTCGAATACGTCCGCTCCATCCGCTGCGAGAGCCTCGCGACTTCGTCGCCGTCTTCGTCCCTGAATACGCCGTCGGCGACTGGTGGGAGAACCTCCTCCACAACCAGTCCGGCCTCTGGCTCAAGAGCCGCCTGCTCTTCACCTCCGGCGTGATGGTCACCGGCTTCCCCTAGCAGCTGACCTCCTCGGCCCGCGCCGACCGCCCCGCAGGCCGCGCCCCCGGTTCCGTCCGCCGAGAAGCCCCCGAACTCGGCTGAGCTTCCGGACAGCCCTCTGGGATCCCGGCGCGCGCATCCGGCCAAGCCGCGCCCGCGAGCAGGAGGTTCGTCGTCCTGACCCCGAACACCAAACCGCTCGCTAGAGTGTGGGCTTCGTCACGTGCTGGCCAGGAGAAAGCGACACGATGAGCTGTGCGAATGCGACACAGGCCCAATCAGCAGCTCAGCTGTAAAGCAACACAGCCTGCGTGGGACACGGCCAGTGCTGAAACAAACCTGCTCCGCGAACTGCACTGGTCACCGCAGGCGTTCGCCGTGGTCATGAGCATCGGCGCGAGCGGAGGATTCCTGGCCTCCCTCACCACGCCCCGTCTCACCTCACGCTACGGAGCGGGCCCGGTCATGATCACCGCGCTGGCCCTGGCGCCCGCCAGCCAACTCCCTCTCCTGCTCGCCAGCCCCGGGCTCGCCGGGCAACTCGGCATCGGCTGCGGCCTGTTCGCGCAGCTCTTCGGCGCGGTCACGCATGGCCTGACCCAGCGCACCGTCCGCCAACGGGCCTGCGCGCCCGACATGCAAGGCCGCATGCAGGCAACCGGCCAGTGGACGGCGTTCGGGTTGCGCCCCTTCGCCGCCCTCCTCGCGGGCTACGCCGGCACCACCCTGGGCCTGCGTACCACCCTGTCCCTCGGGGCCTGCCTGCTCGTGTTGCCGCCGATGCGCCTCGCCCTCACCTCGATCCGCACCCTGCGCCTGGCCGCCCCATGACCTCAACCCACCGCACCGAAGACTTCCCGCGCGGACCGCGCGCCCGCCTCGGCAACCGCTCCCCGTCACCCAGCCCGCCGGCACACCGCCGCCAGCTCACCCCAGAGGAAACGTAGTTGAAGATCGTGCTGATGTCCGACCCCCGTGTCGCCGCCATCCCTGTCCAGGACTGCGGCGATGAACTCATCGACATCCGCGCATCCGGCCACCCATCCGCCTCAGCGTGGACGAGGAGGTCCACCGCCTCCCCGGCCGGCACGGCGTCGACTACCCCGAGCACACCTACTTCGATCGAGAAGCGGCCGTCGGCGCAGCGGCGCGCGCAACTCGTGCAGCACCTCCGTTTGGCCGACCCGCGTCCCTCTGGCCAACGGCGTCAAAGACTGATTCCCCCGGCCATCCCTCCGAGAAGCGACGCCAGGTCTTCGGCTATTGCAAGCAATGTCCGGTCCGAGTAAGACGGCCCCACAAGCTGCACGCCGATCGGGAGCCCCTCCACGTTTCGCGCAACAGGTATGACCAGGCTGGGTAGACCAACGTGGCTGGTGAGGTTGGCCCAGCCGGTCTGGTCGAAGAAGTTCCACTCGACGCCATCGACCGTGAAAGCGCGGGTGCCGGCCGGGATTGCGGGAGTGGGGGCGGCCGGGGTGATGAGTACATCGTGCTCGGCGTCGGCGAAGAACCGCTGCCAGGTCTCCCTAAGCCGGAGGCGCTCCTCGTTGGCGCGGAGCCAGACTCGGTGCGTCTGCGTCCGGCGCCGGAGAATGGCAGCCCGTGGGCTCGCGTCATCGTCTTGCAGATTTCGCGCTGCCGCGAGCTCGGCCGCGCCGGCTTCGTCGTCGGTGGCGGCCGTCGCGGTGGCGTGGAGGAGCTGCTCGAACAGTCGGAGAGAGTCGGTGAAGCCGACCGGTCCTGTGGTGCGGCGGACGTTCGTGCCGGCGGAGGCTAGTGCCTGCTCGACGGTGGCAAGAGCATCGGCAGTTTCGCGGTCGACGGGGCAGCGTGCGTCCTCGGCCCACACCGCCACGCGGAGCTGGCCGATGCCGCGGTACGCCGTGGGCAGTTTAACGCGCCAGGGGCTGTTCTCGGCGGGTGACGGTGTTGTCAGCGCGTCGAGGAGCAGATCGAGGTCGCGGGGGTGGCGTGCCAGGGGGCCGGGGGTGACCATGTCGCTGCTGGTGATCCATCCCGGCGGGCGGGGGATGTGGCCGCGAGCCGGGACGAGTCCATGCGTGGGGCGCAGGCCGTAGACGCCGCAGTAGTGAGCCGGAAGCCGCAGTGAGCCGGCGAGGTCGCTGCCGAGGTCGGCGGGAGTCAGGTGGGCGGCGACCGCGGCGGCGGGACCGCCGGAGGAGCCGCCGGCGGTGCGCTCGGAGTCGTGGGGGTTGAGCGTGCGGCCGAACAGCCTGTTGTCGGTGTGCAGGTCCTGGCAGTACGCCGGCGTGTTCGTCTTACCCATGATCACGGCGCCTTGATGGCGCAGCCGGGCGACCGCGTCGGCGTCCCGTGCGGGTACGTGATGAGCCAGGTCCTCGGCGCCACTGGTGGTGCGTAGGCCGGCCGTCTCGAAGCTGTCCTTGATCGTGAGGGGAAGGCCGTCGAGGGTCCCGCTGCTCTCGTTCCGGGCGCGGCGTTCGTCTGCCGCTCGTGCGGCGGTCCGGGCCGCGTCGTCGTCACGGGTGACGACAGCGTTGACGTGGCAGGCATCAATCCGGCCGAGATGGAGGTCGAGCAGCTCGCGGCTGGAGATCTCGCGGCGGTCCAGTGCCTGGAGCTGGACGTGGGCGGGCTGGTGGGTGAGGTCGGTCGTCATGCGGAGACTCGCTCAAGGTGGGGGGCTCGTGCGGGCTGGCGGCGAAGGTGGCGAGCGACATCGAGGAGAGCGTCGATGTCGTCCATGGGCCGACTGGTCTGGCGTTCGGAGTCGGCGAATTCGGTGAGCTGGTCGGGAGCCGGACGGGCGCCTTCGGCCCTGGCGGCGATTCCGGCGAGGATCTGGTCGGCCGTGACGGCGGCCGACAGCTCCTGGCCGCGAAACCCTCGGGCCCGGTGGTGGGCTTCGCTGGCGTCGCGGACTGCGGCATCGAGGTACTGGCGGATCACGAACCGGCCGTCCCGGATTTCGACTGCTCGGCGGTAGAGCCGGATCGCGATGCGGCGGAAACGGCGCCTCTGAGCCGGGTCGACTCGATCGATCGGCAGCTCGATCTCAGGCGCCTCGCTGTAGAACGCCAGCCATAGGGGGCGCAGCCCGTAGTAGCTGCGGTACTGCTTAATCCGGTACTGGACGCTCTGGGCCTGGTCACTGATGGTGGGCACGAGCCAGCCGACGAGCGTGAGCATGGCGCCGACATCGCCGCAGGTCCAGGCGAAGCCCTCCCAGTCTGAGATTGAGGTGTCAAAGGCACCGGCGATCACGTTGCCGATGCGGACCGCGCTATATCCGAGGGTGACGGTGGCCCCGAGGGCGACGACGCGCAGGCCGTAGCGGACGGACCCGCGGGTGCTGCGGCGGGCCAGGCGCCAGCAGGCGCGGGCGAGGAACAGCTCCCCGATGGTGTAGGCCATGACGTACAGGGTGAGGTACGCGGCGTACCAGCCGTTGTGCGCGTAGTACAGCGTGAAGTCGATCGGATGAGGCGCGCTGGGCGTCAGCAGGGCGAACAGCACCAGCAGCCCGGCGATCACCGAGAAGCCCGCCCCGAGCCACCGGCGACTCCGCTGGCGGGCGACCTCGGGCGGGGATCCCCAGTAGGTGAGGACCACCTGCTGGCAGGCCAGGAGCGCGACCACGCAGCCTTGCGCGAGGGGCACGGAGAGGTTGACGGTGCCGAGGACTCGGTCGAGGTAGTTCCACGTCGGCGTGATGGAGAACAGGAACGACAGTCCTGACAGCAGGAAGACGGCGGCCAGCGCAGTGGAGGCGGGGTCTCGGCGGCGGGTCGGCACGTCCCGCAGGAGGCAGAGGAAGCCGAGCGTGGCGACGACGAGGCTGATCGGATGGAGCAGGTCCTTCACAGCCGGGCCTCCCGTCGACGCAGAAGCGTGTGCGTGACCCTGTCCTGCACCTCGTCTCCGGAGGACTCGTCGCTGCGCAGCCACCGGTCGATGATCCGGCGCTGGAGCAGCGAAGCGAGGAGTTCGGTGTCCCGCTCCTCGTCCTCGTCGTACTTGGCGCGCCCCAGCATCATCTGCACGGTGGCCGGGTCCACGCTGGTGATGAAGGCCGGGGGCAGCGCGGACACCGGTCGATTTTCGTGGTGGCCGAGCAGGAGGTGGCTGAACTCGTGGGCGATGATGTGGTCCTGGTGCAGGGAGCTGGTCCGCGGGTCGTAGAACACGAAGACGGCACTCTCCGTGACGGCGCATGCCCCACACACCGAGGGCGCCTGCTCCTGGGGCTCTAGGACCACCTTCCGTCCGGTGCGGCGGGAGACCTCGTCGCTGAGATCGCGGATATTGGTGACGTGCGGGAGCTTCAGCGCGGCCAGGATGTCAGGCCGGCGCGGCCTACGTACAGACCACATTACTTTTCCTTGATCACTTACTGAACTAAGGCCGTTTTACGCGCCAGTTGAGGGCGGCAACCCCTCGGATTTTCGTACACTCTCGACGATCCCCAGGACGGCGTCTTTTCCGTCTGCGGAGACGTCGGATAGGCGAAGAAGAACGTTCTTGATCTTCGCGTCGCGAAGCAGTGCGAGCAACTCAAGCTCCTGCACGGTCTTTTCAGCGACGGCATCGTCGAACCAATAGGCGGGATCCACCCCGAAAAACCCTGCGAGCGCTTCGAGATGACGCTTCGTCGGGTTATCGCGCTGCCCCGTCCGCAGGAGCCACAGGTACTGGGCCGACAGCTTGCCCAGCCCCCGCTTCTCCATCAGTTCGGCCACTTCAGCGTTGCTGAAGGGGCCGCGATCGGGCGGGTGCACCGTGTCGAACAGGCGGTTTAGGCGGTCCATGAGCCCCTTGGGGTTCACCTGACCTTCGGTCGGCTCTTCCATGATCCTTTCCCGGGCGGGCTTCGTGGGCACTTCAACCACCCTACCCCGCGATAAACACCAGTTGACGGGCCGATCCCGCGTATGGAAAGTTCTTCCTCACCGGCACGTTTCCGTGTGGCGCGCACCGCCCGTTTCAGGTCGGCCTGCCCGTTTCTACCGGCAGGAGTATGCCGGGCGACGTGGCGCAAGCCACACTCACTCAGCGACATACGTCACGTCTGGCGCACAAGGCTTTGATCTTCGACCGGAAAGCGCGGGAGGCGACAGTGGAAACACCTCATCCGCATCGCATTTCCGTCGCAGGAAATACCAGACACCCGCTCCAATTCGGACACAATGGCACGCTATCGACGTTTGGGGCAACCGCGGCAACGGTGCTCCTCGACGCCAGAGGGCGGCCCGCGCCGAGCCCCACAGACGGCTCCGGCGGCAGATCGTGCGGTGACTCTCTGCAACCAGTACAGAGTTTAAGAACCAAGTCTGGATCTTGACACGGGTCCGTGCGTATGTTCGTCGTCCCCGGGCAGCCCGCCCGCGACTGACGGACGTGAGGAGCCAGCAAGCACGGACCGGACCGATTAGGTCCCGAATAACAGCGACGGCGCCCGAGAGCGAACTCCCGGACGCCGAACGCTAAGCGGCATACCCGCCCCGGCAAGGGCGGAGATTGCCCACCATCACCACGCTGAGTCCTTCCGAGGGGCGCATCAGCATGGCAACACTGCAAAGGGGATTCTTGCATGCCTCCTGCCCTGCGCAAAAGGCCCTTCCGTCTGGCCTGCGCGGCAGCCACCTCCGGCCCGTCGCCTTCCCGTCCCGGGCCCGAGCACACCACCCCAGTCTCAGCGGGCCGCCGGCCCCGCCCCGTCAACGGGAGCGGCCGATGAGCAGCGACGCCCGCGAGTGGGTGTGGGAGCACAGCTCCAGCCGAGGAACCGCGCGCCTGGTCCTGCTGTCGATCGCCGACCGGGTGGCCGACGAGCAGTGCGTCTCCTGGGCCTCGCTGTCCAGCCTGGCCAAGCGCACGCGCGCTTCCGTCTCCACAGTGCGCGAAGCCATCGACCGCCTGGTCCACGCCGGTGAGCTGGAGCAGCTCGACGACCTCACCGGCCCGCAACGCAGCACCGTCTACCGCCTCCCCCTCGCCGCCAAGGCCGTGGCGGAGACCGCTGAGGAGGACGAGGGCGCCGACCAGGTGTCGGAGGAGGCGCCCGAGGCCGCCCCGACGTTGCGGATCTCGGCCCTGCGACGGTGCGGAATCCGCCCGCGTGAGGTGCCGGAATCCCCCACGAGGGTCCGGAAACCGGCAGTACCGGAAACCGGCAGGTCCCGACGGAAACCGGCACCTCGACGTACCGGAAACCGGCACAGCGATGTACCGGAAACCGGCACACAGAACCGTAGTGAACCGGATTTGAACCGTAGGTACAGCAGTGGTGCTGCCGTCACCTCGGCTGCCGAGTGGCAGGTCGACCCCGCCACCCGCACCTGGGCCCGCCAGCAAGGACACCTCGACCGCCTCGGCGAGCAGGGCCTGCAGGCCGCCGATGCGAAGTGGCGTGCCCACCGCGCCGACTTCAAGCCGCGGCCGGCGGATGCCTGGGCTGCCGACTGGCGCTCCTGGGTCGCCCGAGAGCACGCCCCAGGGCGCCCGAACCTCTACGCCGTGCCCGGCAAGCGCCCCGCCGCGCCGAGCGGCATGACACGGGCCGAGGCCCACACCGCCGCCCTCCTCGCCGCCCTCGACGAGCCGACCGGAACGGAGTAGCCACACCGTGGACCGCCGCGAAATCGCCGCCCTTCTGGCCTACATCGGCCGACTCGACCCCCGCACCATCCGCACCGACCAGGGCGAGGCCCGCGACCAGCTCGCCCAGTGGCACGAGTTGCTCGGCGACGTGCCGATGGCCACCCCGCACGGCTGGGACGCCCGCGTCGCCGCCCGCCAGCACATCCGCACCTCGCCGTACCAGATCCTGCCCGCGGACGTGGCCCGTCCCTGGGAGAGCTACCGGCGCGACCGCCTGGCCCGGCACTCCGATCCCACGCCGTCCGTCGACCCGGACGACCAGGCCGCCTGGACTGCCGAGTTGGTCGGCACCCGCCGCGCCGTCGCCTCCGGCGCCGCGCAGCCCGTGCAGGCCCGGGCAATCCCCAGCGGTCGCGACGGGATCGACCCGAAGCTGGAGGCGAGGCTGCGGGAGATCGGCTCCTGCATACCGCCCGCCGCCCGTGCAGCCCTCGCGCCCTACCGGCCCGCGCGAGCCGCACGCGAGGCCGCCGTCGCGCAGGGGCTGCCCGACGCCCTGAGCGTCCGGTGCGAGTGGTGCCTGGCCCAGCCAGGCGAGCCGTGTCGTCGCCGCCGGATCGGTCCCGACGGCGGAGCGCGCGGAACTGCCCCGCGCGCCACCCCGCATCCCGGCCGCCTAGACCTCGCCGCCGCCCAGCGGGCCCAGCCGACGGAGCAGGTCCAGCAGCCCGCCATGGCCTGACCGGCGCATCCGACGCGTGCATCCCGTCCGGTGCACCGCCACCGAACATCACCGTCCTGCGGCGCACGCCCTCGCGCCGCAGTCGGCACCCGACGCCGCGCTCGCCCATGACCGCCCCAGCCGGCAGACACGGCAGCACATCGGAGACCCCCTTGCGCCACATCACCACCCACGACGCGCCGGCCACCGGCCTGCGCGGCATCGGAGACACCAGTTGGCACAGCCGCGGTGCGTGCCATGGCATGGACGTCGAGGACGCCGACGCCGTCTTCTTCCCGCTCCCCCGGGACCACGAAGCCATCGCTGAGGCGAAGGAGCTGTGCGGCTGGTGCCCGGTACGCCGCGCCTGCCTCGACTTCGCCCTGGAGAACGTCCTCAAGGAGGGCATCTGGGGCGGCCTCACCGAAGCCGAGCGGCGTCCCTGGCACGACGGACTGCCCCAGCGCCTCGACTACCGACGCGTGACGGCCTTCTTCCGGGGACGCGACGTGCACCTGACCGAGGCCGAGCGGCAGGTCGTCATCGACCACGCCTACGTACGGGGCTGGCGGCCCGACCGGCTTGCCGTCGCCCTGCAGATCAGCCACAAGCACGCCCGTGACCTGCTCCGGCAGGCCGCCAACAAGGTGCTCGACCGCGACCGCAACTACGGCGTGCCACGGCCCAAGAAGAAGCGGAAGAAGACCACTCCGGCAGCAGGCAGCCCCGCGCCCGCCGCACCCGGCACTCAGCAGCCGGTAGTCCGTCCGGCAGCGTCGACTTCGGCGCACGCCCCTCTCGGAAAGGCCGCATGACCCACCCCGTCCTGGCCCTCAGCGCCTCTCCGGACCTCCCTCTCCTCCTCGCCGCCGGCGTGCCCGCCGCCCTCGTGCTGGTGCTGACCGCCTGGACGGTCCGGCGCCGCGGAACCCGCCCGCAGAAACGTCTCGGCGGTCCGGCGGTCAAGGTCGCAGCCCTTGCCGCGCTCGGCTGCACCTGCTACTCCGCGGACACGAGCTGGCGCTTCGCCGCCGACTATCTCGACATGGCCGGCACCGCCGAGCGGGCCGGGATGTTCGCCGCGGCCGAACTGGCGCTCTTCGCGACCGCGCTGATGGCACGGCAGAACCTGGCCACCCAGGGTGCTCCTGGTCTGCCGGGCATGCTGGTCTGGGTGATCACCGGAGTGCAGGTGATCCCCGCCTATGCCGAGAGCGGTCCTATCGGCGGCACGGTCCGGGCCTTCGTCGGGCCGGTCATGGCGGCGATGCTGTGGCACCTCGCGATGGGGATCGAGCTGCGCCTGCGGACCCCGGGTGCCGCCTCTCACGGGCTGATCGCCGTCCTGGGGCGGGAGGCCCGCGAGCGGCTCCTGTCCCGCCTCGGCATCGCCGCCCGAGACCGCGACGCCGCGCAGATCACCCGCGACCGGGCCACCAGCCGCGCGGTCGCCCTGGCCGCCCGTCTCGCCGAGCGCACACCCGAGCAGCAGCGGAGCTGGCGCGGCCGGCGGCTCACGCGGCGCCTGTCGAAGGCTGTCGGCAGGGCCTCGGTCGGCACCGACCCCCTCCAGCGCGCGCAGCTGCTCGACCAGCTCGCCGCCCGTCGGCACGCCCTCGCGCTCGCCACGGTCCCGCTGCCCTCTCCCTGGTCCCCGGCGCGCAGCACCGCAACGGCAGCCACGGTCCCCTCGCAGTCGACCTCGAAAGCGCCGGTCCCCGTAGCCGGTCCCCACGGTCCCGACGAGTCGGGCGCGGACCGGGGACCGAGCGACCCGAGGGGACCGGTCCCCGAAATTGCGGACTTGAAGGCGTCGGCAGGCGCGGGGACCGAAGGCGGCGACGCGGGGACCAGCGTGGGGACCGAGGCCCCAGAAGCAGACGCGGTCCCGGGGACCGGTCCCGCCACTCCGGAAGCCGCGGAGAGGGACGCCGCAGGCGCGGGGACCGACCGCCCTACGCGAGAAGTACCTGCTCAGGGCCCTGATTCGCATCGGGGACCGACCGCCGCGGAGTCGGGGACCCAGCCCACCGGGAACCGGGGACCGACCGCCGCGGAGTCGGGGACCCAGCCCACCGGGAACCGGGGACCGACCGCCGCGGAGTCGGGGACCCAGCCCACCGGGAACCGGGGACCGACCGCCGCGGAGTCGGGGACCCAGCCCACCCGGGACCGGGGACCGACCGACACCGACACGGGGACCGAGCCCACCGGGGACCGGGGACACAAGGTCCCTCTCCAGCGGAAGACGACCACGAAGACCAGGACGAAGAACAAGGGGAAGCGCAGCCGGTCCCGCACCCCGCAGACACAGCGCCCGCCACGCGAGCCGGAGCAGTCGGTGGACCAGCTCGTCCAGCAGGTCCGCCCCCACGTCCCCGCCCTGCTCGCACGGGACGGCAACGAGTCCGTCACCCGAGTCCAGCTGCGGGAGATCCTCCGCCGCGAGGGCCTGAGGGGCGGCCGGAACGACCGGCTGAGCCTCGTCCTCCAGGAGCTGCGGAGCGACGACACCACGAAGACAAGGAGCACCGCCCGATGAAGACCTGCCACCAGTTCGACACTTTCCGCGCGGAGTACGAGCGGGAGATCGGCTTCATGCTCGCCCACTCCAAGCGGCACGAGGGCAGGCCGGCGGCGAAGTCCAGCGCAAAGCAGGCTGTCTCGACGAAGCAGCGGATGGCCCGGGCGCTCAACAGCCACGTCGGGCGCTGCCCCGAGTGCGGTTGACCCGAAAAACCCCCAGCTCAACGCCCCTATCCGCAAAGGGTGGCCCGGCTCCGTGCCGGGGCACCGCCCCGCTTAAGGAGGTACGCCGTGATTCCGCGTCCCCCTCGTTCATCCGAGCCCACCACCGCCGAGGGCGGCGCCTGGGCGGACGTCCTGGTCCGCCGGCGACTCCTGCACGCCGCCGTCCTCACGCCGACCGGCCAGTGGCTCGCCCAGGGCCACCCCGACGGGCCAGTCCGCGTCCTCACGGGACCGGCCGACGTCCTCGCGCTCGCCGCGACCATCCAGCACCACACCCGCTCCACGAGGTCCGAATCCCGATGACGAACCCCACCCGGAACGGCAACACCCCGGAACCAGATCCCGACTCCAACTCGGTCTCGGGGCGAGCAAGATGGAGGTTCGGACACTCCCCCGATGGGGCAGCGTCCGAACCAGTGCCCGCCCCTGGGGTGGCGGGGCCCGACTGGCACCAGGGGGCGCCAGACGGGAAGGCTGCGACCGAGGGCGGATCGCAGCCAAAAGCCGCCCACAAGGGGCGGGCCAGGGGGCGAGCGCGTCCGCGCGACAAGAAGCAGCGACGCGCGCACAGTGTCCGCCTCAACCCGTCCGAACACGCTCTCATCCAGGCCGGAGCAGACACCGCCGGTATGAGCGTGGCAGGGTTCCTCGCCTACGCCGGGCTAGCCATGGCCCGTGACCAGTCCCGTACGGCCGTCGCCATCGCCACCGAACGCGACGTGCTCACCGAACTGTTCGCGATGAGGCGGCAGCTCGGCTGGGCCGGCAGCAACCTCAATCAAGTAGCCAAGATCCTCAACTCCGGCGGTGACGTTCCCCAGCTGACCCAAGTGATGGCCGACGTTCACCGGGCGGCCGACGCGGTGAGGATGGCTGTCGACAAGGTAGCCAACCGGCAGGCAGACGAGGCGCCTTGATTCCACAGATCCACAAGCAGGGCAGCCACACCCTGGGCCTGCTGTACTACCTCTACGGCAAGGGAACCCACGAGGAACACGTCGACCCGCATCTCGTCGCCTCCTTCGACGGCATGTCGCCCGACCCCGGACGCGATACGACAGCTACCAAGAAGGATCTCGGGCAGCTGCTCGACCAGCCCCTCCATCTCCTCGCCGCGGACCAGCGCCCCGACAAGCACGTGTGGCACTGCTCGGTGCGTGCCGCGCCCGACGACCCGATCCTGACCGACGAACAGTGGGCGGACATTGCCCGCCGCATCGTCGCCGCCACAGGGATCGACCCGCGCGACGGCGCGGGCTGCCGCTGGGCCGCCGTGCGACATGCCGACGACCACATCCACATCGTGGCCACCCTCGTGCGCGAAGACGGCCGACGCCCCGACCACCACCGATCCGGTAAACGGGCGCAGGCCGAAGCCCGTCTCATCGAGAAGGAACTCGGGCTCCGACAGGTCGCCCCCGGCGACGGCACCGCCGCACAGCGGCCCACCAGCGCCGAACGCCACAAGGCCGAACGCCAGGGCCGCGAGCGCACCGCCCGCGAGGAACTGCGCGAAACCGTACGGCGCGCGGTGACCGGCGCGAGGAGTGACGAGGAGTTCTTCGACCGGCTCGCCGCCGCCGGCCTACTGATCCGCAAGCGCGCCGCGCCCTCCGGCGACCTCCTCGGATACAAGGTCGCCCTGCCCGACGACCTGAACAAGGACGGCGAGCCGGTGTTCTACCCCGGCGCGCGCCTCGCCCCCGACCTCTCGCTGCCCCGCATCCGGGAGCGCTGGTCCGGCGACACCGGGACCGATCCGACTCCCCGGCAGGAAGAAGCAGTCCGCACGGGGCCGGGCACTCCGGCCGCCGCCCGCCGCAGGACGGCATCGGCCGCGTGGCAGGCCGTGCTCGTCGTCGAGCACGGCGACGACGCGGTCGCCGCCGCACACATCGCAGCGGCCGGCGAGGTCCTGGACGCGCTCGCAAAGACCTCCGCCGCCCACACACGCCGCGAACTGCGCGACGCCGCAACAGCGTTCGAGCGCGCCTCACGCTCCCACGTACGCGCCGTACGCGGACACGACCGAGCCCTGCGACAGGCAGCACGCGACCTCATCCACGGAGGGCCCGCCCTCGGCCGGGGCGAGGACGGCGCCACCACCGCGATGGCAATCGACATGCTGTTCTTCCTGATCACCGCTGCCGCGCACTGGCACGCGAGAAAGGGCCACGCCCAGCAGGCCGAAGCCGCCGCCCAGGCCGCCGAGCACTTGCGCACCGCCTACCAGCCCGCCGCCGCCCAGCCGCTCGGCGTGCTCTGCCAGCGCGGCCGACGTCTGAGCCGGCCGGTGCTCCAGCGGCAGACCGTGCTGCTGCGCGAAGCGCTGCCGAGGCTGGCCGAGCAGATCCTCGCCGAGCTCGGCTGGTACGCCCTGGCCGCGACCATCGCGGAAGCCGAAGCCGCCGGCCACGACCCGGCCGCGCTCCTGTCCGACGCCGTAGAGCGTCGCGAACTCGACACCGCGGGCTCGATCAGCGATGTGCTCGTGTGGCGGCTACGGCGGACGGCTGACCTGCCCGCCGACGTCTCGGCCCTGTCCGAGAACGGCACGGCAGGTGGTCGGCCCGCAACGCGCAGGGCGGCGACCCGGCCCTCCGTACCCGGCAGACGCCGCAGCGGGGAGGAGACACCGGGCACGTCCCGGTGAGCCCCTCCGAGCAACTGGCGTGCAGCCTCAGCGCACCACCGAGAGCAGGGACAGCGCCACCACCACGCTTGCGACCCACAGCATGGTCGTCCGCCACACCGGACCTCGGCGGCGAGCAGGCCCCCCTCGTTGTGGGTCGCGGGCACGGGCACACACGCAGGAGGAAGGGGAATGGCGCAGATGCGGCGAGTCGAGCCAGTAGCCATCGTGAAGTTGGGCAGTAGCGGACGACGAAGTGTGTTCGGGCACACCGGGCGAACGTCGCTCCGCCGCGCGGAGACACGCGCCGTGGCCAACTCGTCATCTCCGGCCGCAAAAGGCGAAGAGACCCTTGCTGACCTGCCCGAAGGTGACTGTGGACTTTGTGAATTGAAACCGCCAGGGGCGTAGGGCACGATCATGAAGCGAGTAGGACGAGGCAAGGGAGGACGCCAGGGTGTTTCACCGAATACGCCGCAGGGCCAAGGGACCGAGCGAGGCGCAGCGCCAGTTCGCCGAGCTGTCGGCGCGGCTGCAGAACCAGGTCCCGCCGGGCTTCGGGGTGCCGCCGGCCGAGCCGGAGCACACCGAGCCGACCGCCATGGTGGACGACTTCCTTCCGCCGGAGCTGCGCGTGCCGAGCCACGACCAACTCGACGGCAAGATGATGCCGTGGAAACAGCCGCTCGTCCTCGACGGCGAGATGGCCGCCTGCCCCGAGTGCGGCGCGTACCGGGACTGGCTCATCCTCTCCACCCGCGACCAGATCTGGCTGCGCTGCCGGGCCGGACACCAGCAGCAGGAAACCCGACTCGACACCGCCTGGTACAACCGCAACAGCGGGCCTGCGGACGCCACACACGCCACGTTCGAGGACTGCCTGCGCCACCTCGGGCACTGACCACCACCCCTACGACCCCACCGGGCCCGCGGGCCCGCACTGACCACCCGTCGCCTAGCACCAAGGGGTCAGTTCCGCCATGCGCGTTCGCGTCGCCACCACCGCCCTCGGCATCACCGCCGCTCTCCTCGCCGTGCCCGCCTGCTCCACCGACACCACCGGCACCAAGCCCGACACCGCCCACTCCGCCCGGACCGGGAAGCCGGCCGACACCGTCCAGAAGGCCGCCGTGCTCTCGTCGGCCGCGCTGGAGACGCGCCTGCTCAACGAGAGCGACCTCGGCAGCGGCTACCTGCGCAAGCCGGAGCGCCCCGCACAGCACGACGACGTCACCGTCATCGGCTGCCCCGCCCTGAGCGAGCTGGGCGGCGACGCAGCGACCGGCGGCACGCTCACCTTCCCCCGCAAGGCGAAGGCCACCTTCACCTACGGCGGCAGCTCCTCAGAGGTCTCCGAGGAGCTGTACAGCGACAGCGCGAACAAGCTGTCCCACGACATCGGCCGGATCTTCGACGCGATGACCGGGTGCCCGAGCTATCAGGTCGTCGCGGGCGGCACCCCCATCGACATGGCCTCACAGAGGCTGACCCCGCCCCAGGGTCTCGGCGACGAGCAGTGGAGCCAACTTCTGACGTTCTCCACCGGGGGACGGAGCACCGTGGTCAAGCAGACCGCGATCCGCGACGGAAGCCTGCTGCTGATCGTCTCCGGCTCCCCGGCCCTCGTCGACCGTCACCTCGACAAGGCCCTCACCAAGGCCACGGCAACGAGCTGACCTGCCCATCCGCCATGCTGCTGCCTCCGACCACCGTGGGTCGGGGGCAGCAGTGCGTTACTGGCCGACGCGCTGAGCGGCGCGAGCAGCCTGGCCGGGGACCCAGGCTCGGACCTGGCCGGGCTGTACGTAGAGCACGTTCGGGTTGTGGCTGTGCGGCCCGTAGCCGCTGGAGGCATTGACCAGTAGGTAGGCGCCTGCGGGCACGTGCCAGTTCCAGAACCAGGCGTCCTGCCGCCGACCGGTGTCGCACCAGGCCACCACGGCCCTCGAGCCACGGCGTCCGTGCTGGTAGACCCGCGTCACCTGGAGAAGTTGCCCTTGCCCGGAACTCCTCTGCTGCTGGAATGCCTGCTACTGGGCGGCGAGGGCGGCCGTGCGCTTGCGACGTGAACGAACCGCCAGCGTGACCGTCATGGCGGCGACGAGAGCGACGGCAACAAGGGCGCCGGGGCTGGGGTGCATTGCCGCATCCTGCATCATGCCGTCACAGGGTGGCAAACCCTTGTGGACATCGATGAGCGGGCACGTTGTGCACAGCGACTGTTGCGGTCCGGGAAGCAAGAAGCCCGGCGCCCTCCAATTGGGAGGAGCCGGGCTGCGTGCGTCGGGAGTTGAGGGCGGGATGTTAGATGGCTGGCGCGCGCAGGAGCCGAGCCTGGGTGGCCTCGGGGAGCACCCGGCGCAGGACCGGTGCGGTCGAGCTGAGGGAGGCGGCGAAGTCTGCCACGAGGTCGTGCGGGACGCTGGCCCCGAAGGAGGCCGCCCACAGGCAGGGTGCGGCGAGCGCGGGCTCGGCCCATGCTTGCCATCCGGCCGGACCCGCCTCGTCGGCCTCGGTGGTCAGGGCGCGCGGGTCGGCGTCCTGGATGAGGGGCGGCACCTCGCCGAGGCTGATGTGCGAGGTGAACGTGGGGTCCGTTGCCGCCGCCTGCGGCTGGTCGATGTCGCGGAGCCAGCCATGTGCGGCGACGGCGTCGAGGACCAGCTCGGGGCCGGCGAGCGACACGGCGGGTTGGTCGCGGGCGTCGAGCGCGACGAGGAAGTCGGTCACGGCCTCGCCGGGGACGTCGGTGGTGAAGTAGGACGACCACGACGCGAGCGGGCTGCTCGTGTCCGTGCGGGCCGAGATCTGCCAGGCGATCGGCAGGTCGCCCAGGTGGAACGGCTCGTCCGCCAGGCCCCACTGCGCCCAGCGGAGGGCGTCGGGGCTGATGTGCAGGACGGTGCTGCGAAGGACCTGGCGGTCCTCCGGTGCTTCGTCCGGCTCGTGCCGTCCGCGGACGATCGTCAGGCTCGTCCAGCCCAGGCCGGAAAGCGTGTCGGCGACGGCGTCGTAGAGGCGCCCGTCATCACCGGCCAGATGCCGGGGCCCGACCCAGAACGCGGGCTGGCCGCCGGGCGGAGTGGAAGGGTCGAGCGGGAAGTCGGGGTACAGGGGCGCCTCCAAGGGCTCGGTGCGGGTCTAGTTGCCGCCGGCACGGCGGCGGGGACGGCGCGGGGGTGCCTGGACAGGGCCCTGCCACGTCAGATCGACGGCGACCTCGGGGGGCAGATGGCCGAGCTGGGCACTCTCGTCCCGCCCCTCGGCCAGGTAGACGACGGTCCGCCCGGTCTCATCCACCGACTGCACGACCTGCGCCAAGCGGTGTGCCATCGGAAAGAACGGGTTCATGGCCTGGCGGACCGGAGCACTCCGGTCGCAGGCGGACAGCAGATCGATGAGATCACTGACGGTCATCTCCGGGGACGTCACGAACAGCCTCCTGGGTGAGGGGAAACGGGGAGCGAAGGAACGGGCCGACGGCCGGCAGTAAGCCAGCCCTCCGAGTGTGAGCTGCCGGTGGACACGCACGGTCATACGCGACGCGAGGTCTCCAGCACGCGCGCTACGGCGGCGGCGACGACGTCGGCCGGCGTCTCGGTGTCGAACGACAGGTGGTAGCCGGGCACCTTGGCTGTGCCGGTGACGGCGATCGTCCATCCCTCGCCGTCGGTGCCAGGGCGACCGAGCGGGAACCAGCCGAGGTAGAAGCGGCCGTCCTTCGAGCTGACGTGTACGTCCGCGCGGTCGTCCACAATCAGGTGGAAGTCCTCTGCGGAGAACTGGTCCATGACGAGCGAGGGCTGTCCGGGACCGAGCTGCCACTCGCGCAGCCGCAAGGCTTCGACGGTCGTTGAGAAACCAGGGCTCACGGGAGCCACGGTCACGAGCATCACCTCTCTGACCTGGGGTTTCTTGCAAGGTCGTTTACCTTGACATGCCTTCGCCCACGTTGGCCAGTCTTTCCGCGATCTTCCCTGTCTGCCCCCGGCGAACTGCTGTCCTTCGTCATCCAATCCAGGCGTTTGACAGCGAACCCAGCCGCTTCGGCTTCTCTGACAGTGAATCTAGTCGTGAGGGGTGAGGACGCTGGGTGCGGTATTGCGGCATCGGCTGGGGCAAACAGCGCCGCGCTGTACGTCGAGGGGCCTGTGTAGAGGTGTACTCGGGCGTTGTCGGCGGTGTTCGTTGCTGGAATGTGCGAAGACCGGGTTCGAGGACCTGCTTCCGGTTCAGCCGTGTCGGTGGGGCCCAGTCGTTCTGGCCGCACTGGCGCGACGGTTCGCGTGAGCGTCGGCATGTCCGGCACTGCCTCGTGCGGCGGGCGAACGGCTCGGTCCGTAGTCGTCGGTGTCTGCTCCGACAACTGGATCGCGCAGAGCGACGTCGAAGGCGGGGTTAGCGCGTTCCCGTGAGACGTTGGCTGCCCTGAGGGCGGACGAAGAGGACCACGAAGCGCGCTCGCGTTATGGCGACGCGCAGGAGGCGTCTCTGGGCGCGCAGACGTTCAGGGTCCCATCTGGGGTCGAGCAGGGTGCCTGTGTAGGGTCCTTCGACGATGACGACACCGTCGAATTCCTTGCCCTTGGAGCGGTGCATGCTCATCAGGGAGACTGGCTCTGGCGCTTGTTGGGCTGCAGTGAGGGATTCGGCGGCAAGGACGGCGCGGACTGTGGCTGCGGCTTCGCTGTAGGCGGACTGGCCGTCCCAGGCATCAGACAGGCCCCAGGCCATCGCATCGGTAGCGTGGAGTAGGCGCAACAGGCGTGTGTGTTTGAGGACTTCTCCGAGTTCGCTGGAGCCGCGGAGGCGGTCACGCGCGGTCTGCCAGTCGGCGACCGGTTGCCCAATGTAGGAGATCCCAGCATCGTAGGCAGCGGTCACGGCCTTGACGCTCTTGGAACGGATGGTCTTGCCAGACGTGAATGCGACGAGCCCGTTCTCCAAGGGTTTGATCTTGCCGCGTGCGCCGACCGTGCCGCTGGTCAGCTTGACCCGGTAAAAGTCGGCAAGGGACTGCACGGTCCGGGCGACAGCCTCCACGCGAGGTAGCCCTGGCCACTCCATGATCGACGCGACGACGTAGCCAGCCGCTGCGGTCAGTTCGGGATCCCATTGCAGAGCGTGCTCAACTGCAGGAAGTGTGATTTCTCCGGTGTCGGTGTCGGTGTCGAGGGTCTCGGACACCTGACCCAGCAGGGAGTTGACGCTTGCGAGGACGGCGATCGTCGGTGTGCGCCCCAGCTGGGTGGCGAGGTGATCCCGCACGGCGACGACCCCCTTGTGGACACGGGTCTGCCAAGGAACGCCGTAGCCAGGGGTATAGGTCCAGGTGCGGACGTTGTCTGGCTGAGGGTGGAGGGTGTTGTTCAGGATGGCGTTGGCGTAGTCGAGCAGTCCGCCGCCGGGACTGCGGTGGTTGTCCTTGGACAAGTCGAAGGGCTTGGGGGCGAGGTGCGCCACGGCGTCATCGAGGCGCTGCTCTTCAACGCCGTCCAGGTGGTCGAAGATGCGCTGGTCAGGGTCGGCGAGGCAGATGACGGTGGAGGTGCCACTGAGAGCCTTGATCACGCGCCACTGGTCGGTGTTGGTGTCCTGAAACTCGTCGACGATGATCAGTGGATAGATGCTGCTGTAGAGGGCACGCAGAGCGGCGCTACGCTCCAGGAGGGTCGCCGTTGTGCCAGCGAGGAGGTCGAAGACGTAGCGGCCCTCCTCAGTCGCGAGGCGATGGCGCTCGCTCTTCCAATCGCCGTCGAAGTCCGCCTGGATCTGCCGTTCGCGGTCGGGCGCGATGAACGAAGAAGGCCGGCCGGTGAGCAGTCGTCCGTGGCTGCGTACGACGTCGAGGAAGAAGGCGTGAAAAGTTCGTACTTCCAGGCGTTGGCGGCTGGCCCGGTCCAGGACTCCGGACATCCGGTCCGTGATCTGGCGTACGGCGGCGCGCGAGAAGCTCAGGAAAGCTACGCGCTGTTCGGGTTCGAGGGCGGCCAGCCTCGTCTGGGCCTTGAGAAGAGCGATGGTGGTTTTGCCGCAGCCTGGGCCCCCGACGATCAGAAGGTGGCCGGGAGCATCGAGGATCTCTTGCCGGACCGGGTCAATCTTCATCGGTCTCGTCCGAGTGAGCTGTGTCGCTGGTTTCTCCCCCGCTCGCGGAGGTCCCCAGATCGCGGTCGATCTGGAGAAGGAGATCGGCCAGTGCAGCGGGGAGTTGGCTGCGGCCCTGGCACTCAGCGATGAGCAGCGCGGCATAGCCGTCACCCTTGCGGGCCCACAGCACGTCATAAGTGAGGGCGCTCACGGCCGGGTCCGTGGCAGACGGGTCGGGGCGTGCACATCCGGAGGGATAGTCCGTGCGCTGGGCCACGGTGGCGAGAAAGCGACGCTGGGCGTCAACCGGCACTTCGGCGACCAGCAGCTTCTCGACGCTTTTGTAGTTGAGCACCGTGTAGTGCGTGAAGTCGGCAGTCTTGGCCGCAGCCTTCGCGTCGAGCGGCTTGTCGGGCTGATCGTGGATCCCGTAGACCGGCTTGCCCAGTCCCTTAAAGACGGGGGCGAACAAGGGCACAGAGACGTCGTTCTGAGCGTCGAAGATCGTGACGCCAGCAAGGTCCAGAGGGACGTAGCCTGTGACAGCGGGGTCCGCTTCCAGCACGTCCGAGACGGCCGGGAACAGGGCCGCTTCCGCAGCGCCCTCCACCACCAGTACGGCACGGCCCAGGACAGCCTCAGCGAACTGCCGGCGGTTGTCGCGGTACTTTTTCAGCTTGAAGTCACCGGGCAGGACGACACGGTTGCTGCTGAGTGCACCCTCTGAGTCGCGGCCGATCATGACGATGCGGGAGGGCTCGAACTTTTCGATCACGTACGGCGAATGAGAGGTGACGATCACCTGGCCCATGCGTTTGACCACGAAGTCGATGAGACGGCGCTGCGCGTGCGGCGGGAGCGCTATCTCCGGCTCCTCCATCGCGAAGATCACCGACTTGTCGCCCTTGAGTTCGGCGATGTAGGTGAGTAGGGCGAACACCAGCAGGTTCAGCGATCCGGTGCTCAGCCGGTTGAACGGCACGGCGTGCGGCCCGGGCTGGGTAGCGATGAACAGGCGCAATACCTCACGCAAGTGTTCACGGGTGAGTTCAGACGCCTTCAGATCGACCGGATCGGCAGTGTCGCCGAGGCTGACAAAGCGGTCGACACGGTCGCGTATCTCGGTACGGATCTTTCCGAAACCAGATTCGGCCGCGGCGACTGCGACTTGCTCCAGATCACGAAGCGCCTTCTCCCACAGCGGGCCCGCCAGCTCTGCCTCCAGCCGGACGATCGTGTCCAGGAGGGAGCCACGCTGAAAAGTAAGTGCTCTGCTGCCGGTACGGTTCGGCCGCAGATAGAGGAATCCGCAGTGCCGCTTGTCCTCCCGGGTGAAGGATTTCAGCCCTGCGCCGAGCCCTGTCTCCTCCCCGTCAAGGACATCCGGGACGCTCTCGGGGTGCGCGAAGAACGTGCCCCCGATGAAGTCGTCCTCCTGAGGGTCGTAGCGGCCGAGGAAGACCACCGGCAGGCACCATTCGCCGGTCTCGGCGTCTTCGACCGCGTCGGGGACCGTGTCGAGGAAGTCGCTCGTCCGCGCCGACCAGCGGCGCAGATGGCTGCCGAACCGGCGCTCAGCGGCGTCGGACAGACGGGTGAGGACCACCTCGATCCTCACTTCGGGCAGCTTGCCCTCCCGTTCCTGATAGCACCCGCCGTAGAAGTCGTACTCGTCGACCACGGGCCGTCGGAACATGCGCTCGGGCCCAAGTACGAGCTCCAGCCCCTCACAAACAGTCGACTTGCCGACGCTGTTCGAGCCGACCAACAAGGAGTGGCCATCCAGGAGAACAGTCCCACCCTTCACGCCACGGAAGTTCTCCAGGGTCACGAGCTGTACCTGCATGCTGCTCCCTCTCTTCGAGGGAGCAGGGCGCAGCTGACTTGCCGCCCCTGGCGCTTCCTCGCGCGAAGGCCGTCGCCACAGGACAGATCGAAGCATCCCCCGACGAAACCGAGACGATTCTACGACAAGCGGGATCTTCGTACCGCCTCTATATGCGAAGAACGCAGCGGGTGCACGAAGCTGCGGGGTAGTCCCTCCGCTATGCACGTGTCGCCGTCTGCGGAAGGCCGATCAGCAACAGTGGGCGGGTACAAGCGGGTGAACCGCGTTCCCGCCACGGCCGAGCCGTTCCCCGGCACACGAGGAAGGCCCGGACAAGCCGACACTCACGCGAACCGTCGTGCCAGTGGCCAGAACAGCTGGGAGGCGATCCACACCACAGCGGGATCAAGGCCGTGCAGGAGGCTGTCCCGCGCCGGCCACGACTCGAAGGCGACGTGCTGGCCGGTCGTCGCCGACCAGCACCGGCGCGGAATTCGCGCGAGCCCCTCGACTACCGAGAGGCCGTACAACACCCCCAGCGTGTTCACTCAGCACGACTAGGTTCGCTGTCAAACGCCTCGATTGGATGACAGGGGACAACTGCTGTTGCAAGCCATCTCGCGTCGAACTCACGAAACCACCCGAAGGAAAGGGAGTGGCCAACCGGGGCCCTACGGGTGCATGCTGGCCCGTTTCCCATCGTGAGGAGAAGTACATGGAGATCCGGCCGCTTGAGGATTTGCGCGCCGCGGACGACCTGTCGCTGGCGTTCAACCCCTATGGGCTCGGCGGCCGTATGAAGCCCGAGGACGCTGCGGAGTTCCAGCAGCGACAGATCGCCGACTGCAACCTGGCCAAGGGTGTCGCAGCTGGAACACGTGAATCCTTCGAGCGGCTGCGCACCGTGTTCGCCTACGGCGTGCTGTGCTACGACGTGTACACCATGGTCGGCGACCGAGCGCTCCTCATCTACGAGCAGGCGTTGCGCGACCGCTTCATGGAGTGGTGCGCCGGCACCATCACCTTCCGCCTCCCCCAGGCCCCGGACGTCTCCTACACCGTCACGTCGTACGACGACGTCAAGAAGCGGGCGGACAGGATGATGCGGCAACGTGCGAAGCTGGTCGTCGCCGACCAGGCCATCGAGTTCAACGGGATGCTGCACGGGCTTCGCCTGTGGGCGCGTGCGGCGGGTCTGCTCCGCGGGCGGCGCAGCCGCGCGGTCGAGGACGCGCTCGCCAAGCTGCGTAACTACGTTGCCCATCCCTCCGGCCACCATGTCGACACCCCCGTCGGGGCGACCCGAACGGTGCGGGATCTGGCGGAGCTGATCAACCAGCGAAGCGGCCACGCCGGAAACGTACCTGGCCGTCAGCCGCTACGACCTGCCTCCCGCACGCGCCTAGTCCGGCCCGGGCGGCGTCCGGGGTGAGTGACTGAGCGGCGTAGTTGGCCTGGCTGGCCAACTACGTGCACACGCGGACACAGCGTCAGGCGTTCGGGCTGGCGTGTCGGGATCCATGGTCCGGTGATTTAAGGCCAACCGGCAAATGGTGGGAGTTGCCGTTGGCCCGTTGTCGGGACGCAAGGCAGGCACGTGCCTGAGTGATCATGGAGTTCTCTACGCTCAGTGATCACTGGAGGGCCCGTGCCTGCTGTGCCATCTTGCCTGCTCGAACCCTTGTGGGACCAGTTCGCAGCCCTGCTGCCGATGCGGGACGAGTATGCGCCGAACCATCCGCTGGGCTGTCATCGCCGCCGGGTGGCGGACCGGGTGGTTTTCGAGCACATCGTGCAGGCCCTGGTGCACGGCTCCGGCTACGAGCGGATATCGAGCCCTGGCTGCTCGGACCGCACGATCCGACGCCGCGTCAAACTCTGGTCGCAGTTGGGGATATCGGAGCAGGTCCATGCCCTGGCCTTGGAGGCGTATGACCGTGTGATCGGGCTCGGGCTGGCCGAAATCTCGGTCGACGGCTGCATCACCAAGGCACCCTCGGGCGGAGAAAGGGCCGGGCGCTCGCCGGTCGACAGAGGCAAGCAGGGCCTGAAACGGTCGGTGTCCTCCGACGCGGCCGGAGTGCCCCTGGGGATCGTCTCCGCTGGTGCCAACCGGCATGACTCGCCGCTGCTCGGCCCTACCCTCCAGGCTACGAAAGACCAGGTCGGAGCTCTGCCTGAGGAGGTGAACATCAACCTCGACCGCGGCTACGACAGCAGCAGGACCCGGCAGTTGCTGGAGGAATTCGGCTTCACCGGCGAGATCGCCCGCAAGGGCGTGCCCGCGCCGATCCAGGCCGGCAAGCGGTGGGTGGTAGAGCGTACCCACTCGTGGATGAACGGCTACGGAAAGCTGCGGCGCTGCACCGAGAAAGACGGCGCGGCTGTGGACTTCTACCTGTACCTCGCCGCTGCCTTCGTCACACTCCGCATGCTCATCCGTCGCGCGACCAACCGCTACCGCTGGGACGACCGCCCCACCACCCGGCGCCTCAAGTGATCCATTTGCCGGTCGGTCTAAGACCGACCGGCAAATGGCTACGTCGCTCGTTGGCTGACGGTCCCGGAAACGAGACAGGCACGGGCCCTGCGTGATCATGGAGTTCTCGACGCTCAGTGATCACGCGGAGGACCCGTGCCTGCGGTGCCATTTTGCCTGCTCGACCCCCTGTGGGACCAGTTCGCTGCTCTCCTGCCGGTGCGGGAGGGGTTCTCGGCGAGCCATCCGCTCGGGTGTCACCGCCGCCGGGTGTCGGACCGTGTCGTGTTCGAGCACGTCGTGCTGGCTCTGGTCCACGGTTCGGGGTACGAGCGGATTGCGAGTCCCGGGTGCTCCGACCGCACCATCCGACGACGCGTCAAACAGTGGGCTGAGCTGGGGATAGCACAACGAGTACATGCCTTGGCGCTGGAAGCGTACGACCGCATGATCGGCCTGGGTCTGGCCGAGATGTCGGTCGACGGCTGTATCACCAAGGCGCCGTCCGGCGGCGAGAAAGCGGGCCGCTCACCGGTGGACCGGGGCAAGCAGGGGCTCAAGCGCTCGGTCGCCTCCGATGCCTGCGGCGTTCCGCTCGGCATCGTCTCCGACGGAGCCAACCGACACGATTCGCCCCTGCTCGGCCCGACTTTGGCGGCCGCCCGCACCCAAGTCGGGGCGATGCCCGAGTGCGTCAACGTCAACCTGGACCGCGGCTACGACAGCGCCAAGTCCCGTGCCCTGCTGGCCGAGTTGGGCTTCACGGCTGAGATCGCCCGCAAGGGCATCCCGGCGCCGATCCAGGCCGGCAAACGCTGGGTGGTGGAGCGCACGCATTCCTGGATGAACGCCTACGGCAAGCTGCGGCGCTGCACCGAGAAAAACGGCATGGTCGTGGACTTCTATCTCCACCTCGCCGCCGTACTCGTCACGCTCCGCATGCTCATTCGACGCGCGACCAGCCGCTACCGCTGGGACAGTCGCCCGAGCACCCGACGCCTCAAGTGATCCATTTGCCGGTCGGTCTAAAGCCCGGATCCCTTCGGCGGCGGCGTAGGCGATCTGCTGGGGGTCACGGTTCAGGTCCACGGCGTTCTCCTTGGTGTGGTGGCGTTCCAGAGGGTTGTCTGCGCATGGCGGCTCGGTCCCTGCTCACTGGGCAGTGCCTACTGTCACCTCTGTCGGCGCTGTCGTCTTGCTGCTGTCCGTCGCTGGGCTTCCTCCATTTGCTCCGCTGGTGGCAGTGTTGCTGGTGTCCCGCTGCTATGCCCTGCGGCTACTCAATGAGCGCCCGGAATAACGACTTTGCGCGGTGTCGGCTTCGGCTTTGGCTGGGTGGGCATGCCCAATACATCAACGGAATCTGTCTGCGTTGATGTCAGTGGTGCGCGGTACCGTCCGGCATGGACAGCATGGACATCATCACCGCCTCCACGGCCATAGCCAGCGCTCTCGCGGCGGGTGGTTCTCTGGTGGCGGCGCAGCGGTCGTTGAAGACCGCGAACCGGGCCGCGCTCACCGCAGAAGCAGCGGCCCGGACCGCAGAGTCGGTGGCTCAGATCGAACGGGACCGGTGGCACTCCGAACTCCAGCCGGTGTTGGACATTCGGATCGATGACCGGGCGGTGATGACGGTCCGGTACACGGGCCCGGTCGCTTTGGGGCCGATCACCGCGGTGGAGCTGACGATCCGGAACGACTCCGAGAACCACCATTACACCGGTCTGGCCGGCAGCCCGACGCACGAACAGCTGGGTGCGGTGGTCTGGAGCCCGTTGCGGTTCTCGCCCGGGATTGACGAGACCCCTGAGGATGGCCGGACTGCCCACGCGTTCTCGTTGGACCTGGGCGAGACCCGGAAGGTCGCGATGACAGGGACGGTTCACCCTCACTGGTACGCCGGCGGGTTCCATGGTTGGAACCAGCGGTGGGTGAACAAGCCGGTGCGTCTGTGGGTGGTCTGCCGTGTGGACGGGCACCGGCCGTGGCGCACCAGCGTGGACGTGCTCCCCGACCAGGATGTCCTCGACACCATCGGGTAGGCGGCCGGCTCGGCCGATGGCGACTGCTTGGCAGCGCAGCATTACCCGGCCAGCCCGTGGTCTAGCAGGCTGCGGCAGTTCCGCCCTCGGGCCTGAAGAAGGCAACGACGGCCCTGCGCAGCTGCGTAGCCAACTTGCGGGCGTCGCGTAGGTGACTGCGTGCTGCTTCGGCTTCCTTGTACGTCTTGGTCACCCCGCGCAGCGTTCTCGTCACCTTCTCGCTGAACTGGGCGAGACGCTCGAGAAGCTCGATGCATAAGGACACGATGGAGGGGCGGGGTTCTGTAGCCATGCGATCAGTCTTATCGCCCGGTGGGCGTCTTGTCCGGGCATTGCGTAATGAAGACGCCCCCAGCCCGAACGGGGTGGGAGCATCGCGCTGAGTAGGCGTTAGGACGGCAGCAGGTAGCGTCGGAAACGGTTCGTCCGAACCGTTTCCGGGACTTCCGGTCGAGACGCGGTAAGGCGTTCAGGAACTGGTTCGGTCGAACCACTCAGAGCTCCCAGTCCGCCGAGGCGAAGGTGACCTCGCTGATCGCAGATGAGGGCTGCGCTTGCGAAGGACCCACTGTCCGTCCCGGGCAACCTCGCCAGGGTCGAGCCCTGGCGTGAGGCGCATATCCAGAGCGACGTGCCCATCGGTGATCCGGTCGCCGTGGACCCAGACCTTGTCCTTATTGACGACCCAGTCGCAGAGCCGCTCCATTGACGCTGTCACTCGTTGGGCTCCCAGGAGAGATCGTAGCCCTTCCACAGTAGGGCGGGGAGCACGAAGGACCGACGAGAGATGCATCCGAAATCGAACAAGTGCTTGAATAGGTTCATGGAGACCGTGCTCTACCCCGACGACCTGCTGCAAGCCCAACGCGAGTGGCACCGCACATACGAGGCACTCTCCGGGCTGCCACCCACCGCGGGGGCCACGGCACTGCGGCGCCGGCTCCTCCTGCTGTCGTCGCGGATCGCACGACACCCTCACTGGCCGGCGCAGCGTTGCTCGTCAGCCGCTCGCGCGGAGCTGCGCCGCGTGGTCCGGGCGCAGGATCGCCCGGTTTCGCCGTGAATACCCGCGAGGACGCGCCGATCTCGTAACCGGGGCTCAGCGCAGACCGTCATGTCCGGCGCTGCGGGTCGGGCGCGAGCGCGATGGCCATCCAGGGCGCGGCCTCTTCGCGGTAGCTGTGCCCGACCGGGGTCAGTTCGGCGCTGCGGGTGAGACTGAAGATCGCCACCATGATCATGTCCGAGCCGTCCGCGACGGAGGTGAGCTGGGTGCGGCAGCGACGGCAGGACCCTCGATGAAGCGTCGGCCAGGTGGAGAAGTACGTCGGCTCACCTCCCGGGCCCGTCCACTTCAGCGCGTCCTTGCGGAATCCGACCCACGCCATCGCCGGCGCACCGGACAGGCGCGTGCAGTGCTCGCACGAGCACAGTTCCCTGTCAAGTCCTTGTGTTCAGCTCTTGTGCTCCTCTATGTGGTGGCGTGCGGCGGCAGCCGTCGAAGGAATGGGACGGCCACCCAACGGTTCGGGCAAGCCGCTCCCGTCAGGAAGACTGCGCCTCGTTCACCGGCGCGATGTAGGCCGCTTCGATGAAAATGATGAACCTGTAGTGGGCGACTCTCAGTTCTTGGCTGATCTCCCACCCACGCAGATTCTTCGAAGCGGCCCGCAGTTCTCGAATTCATGGGGTAGTCGTTCGCTTCCTTCTCCTGGCTTTGTAACCGAGGGCGGAAGTCGTTTCGAGATGGTGTCCGTTGACAGGGAACCCAGTCCGGTCAAAGCCTCCGGCCTGAGCGGACTGGGTTCCCTGTCAAAGCCCGTCGGAACACGCACTGGGGCATCGAGCCGTTCTCCGGGCTGACTCCGGGCATGTCGGTGCGTGATGCCCGGAGCCGCCCAGCCGGCATGTCACCGGAGAGAGGCAGCCCAGGCCCGCGCGGGAGAGCAGACCGCGAGACCGCCAGCCTCAGTGTCGCACCGTGGTGTCGCGTCGGGGCAACGTCACGGGCACCGGCAAGGACAGGCATCCCACACGCGCGTCCAGCCCGTCCTCACTGCCATCGCCGTCAACATCGAGCGCGTCAACGCGGAACTCACTACACCAGCGGCTGAACGCCGACCTCGAACACCCACCGCCCTCCAGAACTTCCTGGACTGGCAACGCATCCCACGGCCGACCGCATGGCGCACGGCAGGGAAATCCTGAACTCCAAGATCCCCGACAGCGTCAGGCACTCAGTCGTGAGGCGATACGGAGCTGGTGGGTGCCTGCCAGCAGTGCGCCGACGCGCTGTCGAGAATCGGTCATGTGTACGCCGATGGACGGGAGTTGTACGCTGCAAAGGTGGAGGGGGACAAGTATCGCTTTGGGGAGTACGAGCTGGACCTGGCTCGGCACCAGCTCCGACGGGCAGGTGAGGCGGTCCACGTCGAGCCCCGGGCCCTGGACCTGCTGTGTCACCTGGTCGAGCACCGGGACCGGGTGGTGCCGAAGACCGAGCTGCTCGACGAGGTGTGGGGGGATCGTTTCGTCAGCGAGGCCGCGCTCACCACGGCGCTTCGGACCGTACGCCTGGCCGTGGGGGACACCGGTAGCCGGCAGCAGGTGATCCGCACAGTGCACCGGCGGGGTTACCAGTTCGTGGCTGCGGCTGCGGCTGCGGCTACGGTCCTCGAGGCGGGGGCGTCCGCCGGCCCCGGCCAAGGGGATGTCGTGAAGTCGACAGTGGTCGGCGAACCGCTCGGCGCCGACTGTCAGACCATCCGGTTCTGCCGGGCCGACGACGGCACCCGTATCGCCTACGCCTCCGTCGGCTCGGGCCCGCCTCTGCTCAAGGCGGCCAACTGGATGTCCCATCTCGACCTGGAGTGGACGACTCCGGTGTGGTCGCACTGGCTGGGCGGGCTCGCCCGCAAGCGCCGGCTGATCCGCTACGACGAGCGCGGGTGCGGCCTCTCCGACTGGGTGGTGCCCGGCTTCACGTTCGAGGACTGGGTCGACGACCTGGAGACCGTGGTCGATGCCGTGGGGCTCGACAGATTCCCTCTGCTCGGGGTGTCGCAGGGCGGTGCCGTGGCGGTGGCCTATGCCGTACGCCATCCGGAGCGAGTCAGCCGGCTGATCCTCGCCGGGGCCTACGCCCGAGGACGGCAGGTCCGGGCCCGAAGCGAGACCGAGAGCGCCGAGGCGGCCCTCGACCTGGATGTGGCCAGGGTGGGATGGATCCACCAGGACCCCAGATTCCTGCGGGTCTTCGCCTCCCAGTTCCTGCCCGATGGCACACCGGAGGACTGGGAGGAGTTCACCGCCTTCCAGCGGCAGACGACCTCGCCGTCCAACGGGGTCCATTTCCTTGAGGAGTTCGCCCGGATCGACGTGTCCGACATCGCCCACAGGGTGGCCTGTCCGACCCTGATCCTCCACTCCCGCGACGACGAGCGGGTGCCGGTCTCGCAGGCCAATGAGCTGGCCGCTCTCATTCCCGACAGCCGGCTGGTCCTGCTCAAGAGCCGCAGCCACCTGCTCACCGCGTACGAACCGGCCTGGGACGAGTTCCTGTCGCACATCGACGCCTTCCTGACCGAGTGAGCCGCGTGGGCCTCGGTATCCGGGCAGCCGAGGAGTCGCCGGGCGGCCGTCAGGCCCCGGACGGCCGTGACCGCGTCATCAGCGACTCGGGCCGACGAAGTCTGGCCTGGCGGCCTGGCACGCGGGGCGGCGAAGCTGGCGGCCGCGATCTTCCCCGGTGACGACGACGTCCGAATCTCCCGGCGCCGGCCTACGGGCGGGCTGCGGCACCATGTGCCGATCAGCCCGTGTCGCCGGTGCGGGCTGATGGTGGGGACGAGTGATCAGCCCGCCCCGTAGGCCCGTGTTGTGATCTCGGGTTATCTGCTGTTGCCGGTGTTCGGCGTCGCGGCTTGCAGTGCGCAGAAGGAATATCCCGGCAGCCTCACACACCCCGTTTGCGTCCGTCTCGCCGGACGTGGTGCCCACGCGCGCCCCATCAACCCGGCTCGCCAACTGAGGGATGCGCCCTCAGCCCGCCCTCAGATATGCCTCAGACCTCCACCAAGCCTTGGCCCGCCGACGGGCCCGATGCTTGAACGGTGCCGGGGCGAGGAGCAGCCGTGGAGGCAGCTCCCCCAGCCCGGCACTCACCTCAGACACGGGACACACGCGAGAGAGAGAAGGACAGAAAATGCGACTCGACAACACCAGGACGTCCGGCCAGGCCCGGACTCGCCGGGGGCTGGCGCTGCTGATCGCGACGGGGGCCGGGCTGGGCTCCCTGCTGCTGGGAACGCTTCCGGCGCAGGCCAACGACACCACCAAGACGGTGGCGGCAGACGGCCAGTCGATCACGTTCGCCACGAGCGACAGCAGCCGGGGCGTCAGCGGCAGCGTCAGCTTCGTGGTGAAGGCGGACGGCAACTGGTCGATCGCGGGCAGCGGGTCCAACTCGCACCTGCTCGTCCGCACCTTCCACTGGACCTGTGACCTGACGTGGGACGCGGCAAAGGTCTCGCACTCGACCGGGAAGAAGGCCGTGCCCGGCAAGAAGACCCGCAGCATCAGCTCGGCGGCGTACGACCCCAACGTTCAGGCGGACTTCGCCGACATCGCCGCCAGCGGCAGGGCCGACTGCGACATCGTCATCGGCTAGTCGCACACCGTTCGCACAGGCCGGCGCGGTGCCGGCCCGGCAAGACCACCGGCGTCCGTGAAGCCGTCCGACGGCTTCACGGACGTCATTTCGGAACACCACAGGGGGAACCCAGACACATGATCACTCAGCGCTACGGCGACCTGGAGGTCGCCTACACCACGCAGTGGCACGCGAACACGTACCCGTACTTCCAGGCCGGAGTCCCCGCGGGGGACGGACAATGGCGCGCCCTGGGCGCCGTCTTCGCGAACAATGCATTTTCGACGACGTGGCCGGGCGGCGAGTTCGGAGGGCTCCTGGTCAAGGACCTCTCCTCCGGCCAGGACCTGCTCCGGCCGCCCGTGGACTTCCAGAAGGTGGGCCGTTTTGACCCCTGGACGTCCCGCGACGCCGACATCTGGCGGCCCGTCCCGCCCGCCGGCTACGTCGCCCTGGGAGACGTGGTGACCATGCACACGAGCGCGGGGGCTGTCAAGCCCCGCGTCTCTGAGTTGGGCCTCGTGTGCGTCAAGCAGGTGCACGAAGGACGCGCCTATGTACGCCGCGGCGAACTCGGCCGGCTCCCGCTTCGGGTAAATGGCTCGGGGGAGGCCCTCTGGGCCGTCACGACCCCGCTGTTCCCGGCGGACGACACCGAGGAGCATCTGCTCCTGCCGGCCGCCACCTTCAGCTGCGGCCCTGATGTGCAGCACGCGCCGACGGCGGTGACCTGGGTGCTGGACCTGCCCGCTGCCGTCGACAAGACCGGCTACGCCCCGGAGATGACCCTGACGTCCTACAACCCGCCCCCGGCCCAGTCGATCGTCACCGACCGGACTGTGACCGTGCCGTACCACATGGTCAAGGACGATGGGCGCACCGAGGCGTGGAAGGTGGCCAACTCTCCCTTCTACAAGATCCAGCGCAAGCGTCAGTACGATCTCGTCCGCCACGTCGACTACCGGGGCTCGGGCAGCGGGACGATCCTCGAGGAGATCCAGCAAGGCGTCTCGGAGGAGAGGGGGCAGGAGTTCTCGCAGAACGTCGGGATCTCCGTCAGCGTCACCGCGGGCGTGGAGGCGTCGGCCAAGCCCTTCGGCATGGGGGCCAGCTCCTATGCGGAAGCCACGGTGAGCGCGTCCCTCGAACTCGGGTACGCCTCGCGCTACAGCGTGTCCACCTTCGAGAACAAGGCGGTGAGCGTGTCGTACGACGTGCCCGCCGACCATGCCGGCGCGCTGTGGACCGACACTCATCTGCTGGTCCCGATCCGGGGCGACGGCACCCTGGTCACCGGCGCGAACCTGAAGCTGAACTCCGGCTACTACGTGGGTCGCACCTTCCCGCACCTCGACGCCACCAAGATCGTCGTCGCCCGCAAGTTCTCGGACGAGGAGATCAAGGCCGCACAGGACATGGGGATCGACCCCAAGATCCTGACCGAATCCGACGTCACCGAGATCCAGCAGTAACCTCCGACCGACGGACAACAGGGCCCACCGGCCGACCCCGCGCCGGTGGGCCTTCGCCCGTCGCTCATGGCCTTGCGGTGCTGCCGTACAGCCGGTCCGGCTGTACGGCAGCACAGGTGCGACCCATCGGAGTAGTGCGGACCGGATCCGCACCACAGTCGCCGATACGGCCGTGCACCGTGTCCCGCGGGGCCCTTCCTGTCGTGGCAGCGTTCCGGTCTGCTGGGCTACTCGGAGAGGAAGTTGTAGAGGTGGGTGAGGAAGGTGGGCCAGGCCGGGTCGTCGGCGGTGAACAGGTGGTTGCGGCTGTCGAGCAGGATCAGCCGGCTGTCGGGGATGAGCGTGGCCAGTTCCAGGGCCTGTGCGACGGGGACGCGCGCGTCGTCGCGGGAGTGGATGATCAGCGTGGGGCAGGCCACGTCGTGAGCGATGCCCGAGACGTCGATGCGGGTGAACTCTTCCAGGAATCGCAGGCCGTTGGCGGGCGAGGTCGTCAGCCGCTGGTAGGCGGCGAACGCGTCCCACTCCGCGGGAGTGGCGTCGGCGAGGAACTGGGAGGCGAAGTAGCGCAGGAAGCTGCTGTCCTGCGAACGCCATCCGGCGCGGGCGATGTTGAGGTCGACCTCTGCGGCATCGCGCTCGGCGTCGCTGCCCGCACGGATCTGCTGTCCCCGGGCGTAGGCGGAGGTGAGGATCAGATGGCTGACCCGCTCGGGGCGAAGGGCGGCGTAGGCGACGGCTACCGCGCTGCCCTGTGACACCCCGAGCAGGGGAAACCGGTCGAGGCCGGCGGCATCGGCCACGGCATCGAGGTCGGCGACCAGGTTGTCGAGGGTGAAGCTGCCCATGTCCCATGAGGAGAGGCCGCAGCCCCGCTCGTCGTAGCGGATGAGCTGCCGGCCGCGGGTGAGGCCGTCGAACCAGTGCGCCCACATCGGGGTGGTCCGGTCGAGGTCGAGGTGGGTCAGCCAGTTGGCGGTCTTCACCAGGGGCGGGCCCTCTCCGGTGAGCGCGTAGGCGATGCGGGTGCCGTCGGCGGACCGGCAGAACCGGATGACCTCGTGGTCCGCCTCCGCCACTGCCGGGACCCCGGGGGCCGTGGGTGTGGCGGTCGGAGTGGTGGAAGCCACCGTCACACGGGCGACAAACCGATAGCCGTGCGGGCGCACGGCGCGAATCAGCTGCTGCCGTGCGTCACTGTCACCGATCGCGCGACGGGCCGTGCGCAGCCCGGTGACGAGTGCGGCCTCGCTGACCGCGTGCCCGTGCCCCAACCAGTCGCGCAGCTCTTCCTCGGGCACGACACGGCCGCGTTGCTCGACCAGGTGGCACAGGAGCTCTATGGCCTGGGGCTCGACGTCGATCCGCTGTCCGTCATGGCTGAGTCGACGGCGGTCCGCGTCCAACGCGTACTGCCCGAACCTGTAAACCGCGTCGCCCACACGAAAACTTTACAACATCCCTTCAATCTGCGGGAGTTGGGTGCGTCCGTATCGTCCCAGGCGCAGGGCCCCGCGAGCACGGCCTACCGTTCAGGGACGCGCCGGCTCCCGTTCCCGCAGCTGCCGTCGGAGGATTTTGCCGGAGGCCGCCTTCGGTACCGCCTCGATGAACTCGACCCGGCGGATCCTCTTGTACGGGGCGACCTGGCCCTCGACGTGGGCCATCACCGCGGCGGCGGATATCGGCACTCCTGTCATGGGCACCACGAACGCCTTGGGTATCTCGTTGCCCTCCTCGTCGCTGACGCCGATCACGGCCGCGTCGGCGATGCCGGGATGCTGCACCAGGATGGCTTCGAGCTCGGCCGGCGCCACCTGGTAGCCCTTGTACTTGATGAGTTCCTTGACCCGGTCGACGATGAACCAGTTCCCGTCCTCGTCGACCCGGCCGATGTCGCCGGTGTGCAGCCATCCGTCGGCGTCGACGGTCGCGTCGGTGTCCTCCGGGCGGCCGAAGTAGCCCTTCATCACCTGCGGCCCCCGGATCCACACCTCGCCCGGTTCGCCCGCCGCCACGTCCTGCCCGGTGAAGGGATCGACCAGGCGTGCCTGCGTCGACGGGAGCAGGTGCCCGACGCACGCGACGGGCTCGTCGAGGTTGCCGTCGGCGTGGATGTGCGAGGCGGGGGACAGTTCGGTCATGCCGTACGCCTGCCCGATCTCCACGCCCAGCCGGTCGGCCACCGCCGCCTGCAATCCGGCGTCGAGCGGCGCCGCCGCGCAGATGATGCGTCGCAGGTGCGACAGGTCCAGGTTCCCGGCCGCGGGGTGCTTGGCCAGCGCGAGCATCACCGGTGGGGCGACGTAGGCGTGGGTGATGCGGTCGCGTTCCAGGCTGGTCAGGAACGCGTCGAGGTCGAAGCGGGCGTGCACGTACACCGTTGCGCCACGGTGCAGCGCGTTGTTGACCAGTGCGGTCAGCCCGAAGATGTGGAAGAAGGGCAGGATCGCGATGACGCGGTCGTTCTCGCCGACCCGGTGCAGGCCGTTCATCTGTTCCAGGTTGGTGCACAGGTTGGCGTGGGTCAGCATCACGCCCTTGGGTACGCCTGTCGTACCGCTCGAATACGGCAGCACGGCGACGTCCACGGCGGGATCGAGCTCGAATGCCGGCACGTCGCCGTCGCTCAGCAGCTCCAGCACCGAACGGTGACCGTCCGCCCTGTCACAGACCAGGATCTCGATGTCTCGGCCGGTCTGCCGCCGGACCAGCTCGACGGCGGCCCGCGCGGTCTCGATCAGCGCCGACACGCTCACCATCAGTCGCGCCTCGGCGTCGATCAGCTGTTTGGCGATCTCGGCGGGTGTGGCCAGCGGCGACAGCGTGGTCACTGTCCCGCCCGCGGTGGTGGTGGCGTAGAGGACCACGGGGAACAGAACCGTGTTCGGCGAGTGCAGCGCGACCACGTCGCCCTTGCCGATGCCCTCGGCGGCGAGGCCCGCCGCGATCCCCCGGACCAGCGCGGCCAGTTCGCCGTAGCTGAGCGTCCGTCCGCCGGCCACGTCCACCAGGGCCGGCCGTGTTCCGCGCCGCGACGCATCGCCGAGCACCCACTCGTGGAGGGGGCGATCGGTGACGGAGACGTCCGGGTACTTGCTGTCGTAGATCATCGAAACTCCGTTTCTCGGTTTGCCGTGCCGGTCACAACAGCAGGGGCACACCGCCTGTCGGTATGCCCCTGCTGTCGCCAGGCGGGTGTTACTGCGTGATCTCGGTAACGTCGGCCATGGTCTTGGGGTCGATGCCCATTTCCTCCGCAGCCTTGAGTTCCACGTCGGAGACCTTGCGGACGACGGACACCTTGGAGCGTGCGGTCTCCGGGAAGGTGCGGCCCACGTAGGCACTGGAGCCGCCGGCGTTCAGCCTCAGGTTCGCGTTGGTGACCAGGGTGCCGTCACGGCGGATGGGGACCAGTTGGTGGGTGTCGGTCCACAGCGCGCCGGCATGGCCGGCGGGCACGTCGTACGTCACGCCCACGCTCTTGCTCTCGAAGGTGGACACGCCATAGCGCGTGGTATAGCCCAGTTCGAGCGACGCGCTCACCGAGGTTTCCACGGAGACGCTCGCACCCACGCCGAAGGGCTTGGCCGACGCCTCCACGCCCGTCGAGACGCCGACGGTGATCCCGGTCGTGAGGGCGAACTCCTCCCCCCTCTCCTGTGTGACGCCCACCTCGACCGTCTCGGCGATCTGCCCGCCGCCGGCGCCCCGGAAGTCGACGTGGCGGATGAGGTCGTACTGGCGCTTGCGCTGGATCTTGTAGAAGGGGGAGTTGGCCACCTTCCACGCTTCGGAGCGTGCATCGTCCTTGACCATGAAGTAGGGCACGGTCACGGCCCGGTCGGTGACGATCGCCTGGGCCGGGGGCGCGTTGTAGGACTCCAGCCGCAGTTCGGGGGCGTAGTCGGCCTTGTCGACGACGGCCGGCAGGTCCAGCACCCAGGTCACGTCCGTCGGCCCCTGTGGGATGTCGGGGCCGCAGCTGAACGTACCGGCGGGCAGGAACAGGTGCTCCTCGGTGTCGTCGAAGGGATACAGCGGGGGCGTGATGGCCCACAGTCCCTTCCCGTTGCCGTTCGTCCAGAGGGGAAGGCGGCCGAGCTCCGCGCGGCGTACGTAGGGGCGTCCGTTGTGCTCCTTCTTCACGCACACGATGCCCAGGGCGGAGGCGTCGGGCTTCGGCCTCCCCTGCCCGATCAGAGACAGGTTCGCTACGTCTCCCAGGGCCACGTATCCGGCCGGCGGGACAGGACGCCACATTTCGACCTTGATCGTGCTCAAGGAAAAGAAGGGGAAAGTGCCCACGTGCTGGAAGTCGACGGGCGGCTTGAGCAGGTCCTGGTCGGCAGAGCGGTCCTGGACCACGAGTCCGCCGTACAGGCCCTGCCAACTCGACGCCATGCCGCCCCCGTAGACGCTCCCCAGCGTGCGCCACGCCCCGGTCCGGGAAACGGTTGCGGCATAGAACATGTCGTTCCATTGGGTGGTGTAGCCGATCTCCAGGTCGCCGTAGCGTTGAGTGATCATCTTGTGGTCCCCCTGTGGGTCCTCCGGCAGGATTCCGTCACGCATGTCAGGCCCTTGCCGGCTCGGTCGTCGGTGTTTTGTGGGGCCGGCGGCGCCGGCCCTGCGCGAAACGGTCGGAGAGGCCTTTCGCATCGCGTGTGTTCCGATCGTCGGGCCTGCCGTCGGGCCACCGCTTGGCGGAACTCTGAGCGTTCTCTGAGGAGAGGCTGAGGGCAGGTGAAGAAGACGAAGGACGGCAAGGGCATCCAGGTCACCGTCCCGGACAACCGCGACCTGGTCCCGACCGACTGGTGCAGGGTCTTCGTGACCGACGACAGGGGACACCGATCAAGGCGCTCTGGATGAGGGTGGGCTTGAGGATCGGACATCGCCGCGGGAGAGAGGTGGGGATGGTTGCTGACTCCGTGGATCACCAGGAGCGCCAGTGGACGTTCCTGACCAACCATGCGAGGGTGCTGCTGGCCATCCCACGCGACCCGGATGCACGGCTGCGGACCATCGCCGCCGCCTGCCTCATCACCGAACGAGCGGTCCAGGCCATCATCGCCGACCGCTGAGGCATCCGGCGGAAGCCGACGTCACGCTCCGCGCCCTCGTTGACTTTGTGGTCGATCGCGAGAACGGGAAAGTGGCTCAGCCTCCGAAGACCGCTTCTGCGTCGGTGACGGTGTCGAAGACCCGCGGGACGTGATCCACGCCGGTCATCTCAAGGATCCGCCGCAGCGGCTCGGGCACACACGCCAGCACCAGCACCGCCCCGCCTGCGTCCGCCTGCCGCCATGCTCCGAGCAGCACGTTCAGCCCGGCCGAGTCGCAGAACGACACCCCGGACAGATCCAGCACGATGAAGCGTTCGCCGCGGGCGATGAGGTCCTTGAACTGCAGGCGAAACACCGGATCGGTCAGGTAGTCCGTCTCGCCGCTGACCCTCGCCACCAAGCAGCGGCCAGAGGTGGTCGTCTCGACCGAGGGATCAGCCACAACGTTCTCCCAACCGTCTCAGCAAGAGACAGCGCGGCGGAGTCTTGCCCTGAACCTATCGATCCTCCAGCAAGCCCACGCAAGCGCGGGAGACCCTCCCCCCTTTGAGTGCCGCGCCCGCGTCAACGATCGACCGCTGCGTGCCCTGACGGACTGACGCCAGCCCCGGTCGGATCAATGGAACCGTGGTTGGCGCCGAAATTGATCACGGTCGCCGCCGGTCCTTGACGTGCGCCTTCGTCGTTAGTGCCGACGAGACCACGGAACGTGGAAGAGGCGGACAGTGAGAGGATTGCGAGGGTGACGGCAAGAACCAGTGACATCGAAAAGGCGGCCGACGTGCTGCGCGCGGGAGGGCTGGTGGCCTTCCCGACCGAAACCGTCTACGGTCTGGGCGCCAACGCCGAGGACCCGGTCGCCGTCTCGCGCATCTTCCAGATCAAGGGGCGTCCGCCCTCCCACCCGCTGATCGTCCACATCGGCAGCGTTCAACACCGCCCTCGCCCCTGGCGGCGCGAGCCAGCCGTTCGCGAGTTCATCCACCGGACCCGCAAGGAACTCGGCGTCGCCGCGTGACGGCCTGCTCTCCTCAATCGCCAGACGGGCGGAGCGGGATGACGTTGTCGGGGACGGGCTGGTCTTGGCCATCGGGTTGCCGGAGGATGAGAACGGCTGCCGCGAGGGCCATCTGCTCCGCTCGATGCCGGGACTGGGCCTGGGCGGCCCGGGAGTCCTTGAGAGCTCCCTTCAGGCGGACCACCTCTTTACGAAGCCGCTTCTCGACTTCCGGCGTCTGGTGCGTTTCCGTACGCACCCGCGCGTAGAACGCCTCCTTGAGGTCGGCGTGGCGCTTCTGCAGCGCCATGCGGTGGACACCGGCCTCTGCGGCGAGCGCGACCACCGTGAGGCTGCCGTTGGAGCAGGTGGGCTGGCCGGCCAGGAGGCGGTCCATGGCCGAGCGGATGCGGGAACGCTCGTCCTCGTGCTGCTGGTTCATGCGATGGTCTCCTCGGCGGCCTGGGCGCCGGAGTCGTGGGCGTCAGCGAGAGCGTGGAACCGGGCGGCGGTCAGGCGAAGCCGGTCGCCCAGGGGCTGGGGCATCAGGGCTGCCCTCGCATCGAGACGATCAGCGTGCTCTCGAGCCGCCTGCGCGTGACTGTCGGTGCGGACCGCGTTGCCGCAGCCGAGCTGGCAGGCGAACTGGTTGGGTGCCGTCGCCCCGGGATCCGGATCGCACAGGGCTGTGTCGCGCTTGAAGGCGCAGATGAGGAACGCGTCCGGGTTGTCGAAGAGGACGAGGCCATCGCGCGCGAGGAACTTGGCGGCGCCCTTCGGGGTGGTCAGGGCGCCTTCGAAGCTGGGGATCGAGGTTGCTCCGATGAGAGCTCGTCGAGCGGCGGGACCGGAGATTTTCTCGCCGGCCGCAGCGGCGTCGCGCAGCTGTGCTGCGGTCTGCGCGGCGGCGAGAGCGGTCTCGACGTCGAGCTCCCCGTGGAACCCCCGACGCTCGCGGTTGCCGTAGCCGGTGGAGGTGCGGGCGTCCAGGGCGGTGCGCATGTGTCCGTACTGGATGGCGAGGGCGACCAGGCCGCCGGGGCGGCGGGCGATGTGCCAAGCCAGAGTTCTGCGCAGACGGCTCAGTCCAAGGTTGCCGTACGGGTCCGGCGGCACCATCTGGGCGTCCACACCTTGGGCGGTGGCCTCCTGGTTGATCCACGAGACCAGGGCCTCGACGCGCCGGCCCAGACTGCTGCGCTTCAGCGCACCGTGGTGCTTGCGTTGGCTGACGACGTCGTGGTGGGTGGAGCTGAACAAGAGCTCGCCCTTGGGGACGATGCGCTCCAGGACACGGATGGCGTTCACGACGGGCGTGATCGCGACCCAGGGGACGACGCGCTCCTCACCAGCGGAGATGGGGTGGCCGTCAGAGTCGCGGACGTTCTTGTAGTGGTGGGATCGGATCAGATGCCGCGGCATGGAGCCGTCCTCGTTGGGCTCCGGATCGGGGCAGCAGCCGGACCGCAGCGATTGAGCCTCCTGGGGACGCATCCCGGTCAAATACAAGATCACGATGGCGGCCGCCGTGGCCAGGTGACGCACCAGAATCGGCGTCTCCTCATAGTCCATGAACTCGCGCCAGGGCCGCCCCTCGATCCGGCCCGACACCGGCACCTGCATCGGGCTGGGGCCAGGCCGCTGAGCCGTGAGTCGGTAGAGTCCGCGCCGGGCGGCCATATTCTGGACCTGGTTCCGGCTGCCCCCGGTGACCGCGGCGACGTAGTGGTAGGCCAGTGTGACGCCGTGCTTTCGGCTCACGGTGGCGGGCAGAGGAGCACCGGAGTTGATCAGTGGCAGCAGATAGCTCTTGACGGCTGCCAGGCTTTCGCTGGTGCTCTTGGCGGCTTTCACCTGGGCGTGCATGCGGCGGCGCTCGGCCCAGGCGGCCAGGATGTCACCGGAGAAGTCCTCGACCAGGCGGATCGACCAGGTCAGCAAAGGGCCGATCACTGCCGGGTCCAGCGGCTCGGTTTTGTTCTCCCCGCCCGACTCTCCCGTCTCAGCCGGCAGGTAGTCGTCGATGCCCTCGTCCTCCCAGGGAGGACGCGTAATGCCGCACGGGCTGACCGACAGCTGGTCGAAGGCCCACAGGTCCGAGAGCCAGCGCAGAACCGTCAGGGCATGACCGCGCGTGCAGCCGCTGGTGCACTTGGCGGCGTATGCCTTCCAATGCTCCATGGTGCAGTCGCTGAGCTGGGATATGCCTTGCCGACCGAGCCAGCGCGCGAACTTCAGCCACTGCAGGATGTTGTCGCGCATGCTGATCACGCCGTCGCGTGTCCGGTTCTGAAAGCCCCGTTCCCGTACGTAGGTGGGCCGCAGCTCACCGTTGATCAGGACCCAGACGATGCGCCGGACCTCGCTCCGCAAGCTAGCCGGGCACTTCCTCAAATTGATCTTGTGGATGCTGTCCCCGGGGTTGTCGGTCAGCGGTCCCATCGACCACATGTCCTCGCTGTAGCGGGAGTTGGGGTGGGTGTTGCCGGCACTGATCCACCGGTCCATCACCACCGCGCTCTCCGGCCCCGGCAGGGGCAGGACGTAGGGATCCGGCTCGAGGGTCAGAGCTGTCGTCACGGGGCGAGGTCTCCCTTGAGCAGGTGGTCGACGATCATGTGGTCGCGGTCGGTGATCCGGGCCAGAGCGGCGTCCCAGGTGCTCTCGTTGACCTTTGTTCGCAGGTCATCGAGTCGCTGGAGGTGTTCGTCCCATCGCTTGCGCCAGAGTTTCTCGGGCCAGCTGGAGCGGAGCGATATCAACTGGCGGCGCAGGAGCGCGAGGCGCGGGTGGTGGCCGGTGTGGACCCGGGAGTTCTCGCAGGACAGGCAGAGCAGGAAGTCGGCGCCGCAGCCCCCGCTCGGGTCCGGCCAGGGGCTGGTCTCCTCGTCCACGCAGTCCGCGGTTGCGGTCTCCTGGTGGGCCGCGTCGGCCGCGTTCGCGAGGCGCCCCTTGAAGGTGTAGTCGCGGGCCTGCTCGCGCGCTTCCTCGGCGCCGGCCGCGATCACGTCCACTGCGGCCGCCTGGACGTTCTCGTCGGGCAGGACGTAGACGCTCTCGTGGGTGCCACGTTTGTGCTGCAGCGGCTTGCCCGTCGTCGTGACGGTGGTCCTGCGGGCGCGCTGGAAGGGCGAGCCGATCTTGTGAGTGCTCGCCCATACTCGCGCGTCGGCCTTGGACAGCCCGAAGCACAGCGGGCCGACGTTCCGGGGCCGGTCCAGATTGGAGTCCACGTCAGTACGGCGCCGGTTGCGCGCGACCATCAGCAGGTCGTGGCCGGGCGGCAGGGAGGCGGCCAGGGCTCGCCCGTGCTGCGTGGCTTCCAGAGCCTGGGTGATGAGCCGGCCCGGCGAGTCCGCGCCGGAGTCGGTGTAGTTCTCCGTGTCGAACCAGCGCCCCTCGCCCGAGCGGCGCTTCTCCACCAGGACCTCGTAGGTGACCGTGACTGTCTCTCCCGCGGACGGGGTGATGACGGGCACGTGCAAACGGTCGTAGACCGACAGATTCCAGCCGTAGCGGTCCGTCATCATCACGGCCAGGGCCGTCAGTTCCGCCCGGCTCAGGAACAGCCGGCCCGTCGTCTTCCCGCGGTTCTTTCCGCGCAGCAGCCCTTCGGCCCGGGTGTAGACCTTCCCGTCCTTGTCCGGGTACCCAGGCAGTTCGCCCGTGGCGGCGATGTGCTCGAGGGCCGCCCCGGTCCTCCAGTCACGGCTGTCCGGGTCCAGTGCGCCCGCCCGGTAGCGGGCGAGCAGCGCGGTGTTCTCCCGGATCCGCAGCAGCGCGGTACGGAACTGCCGTTCGGCGGCCAGCAGCACCTGGCCGCGCTCCGACGGCCGGTAGGACTGCTTGGACGGCTTGCCCTTCTTCGGAACGGGGCGGGCCAGTTCCTCGGCGGCCAGGCCCTGCGCCAGCCGCGGCTCGCGCTTCAGCAGCGTACGCATCTTGGCCAGGGCCTCGCGCCCGCCGGGGGTGTCCTTGTGGTTGTTGCGCCAGAGCCGGAGCGTGGCAGAGGTGAGGCCGTCCAGGTCCTCGGCCGGCTGGCCCTGGTCCTTGAGGAACCGGGCGAAGACCTCGATAGATCGCCAATATGACTCACCGCTCGCGTGGCTGTTCCATCCCATGGACTGTTCGGCGAACGCTCGCGCAAGGGAGCAGCGCATCGGCTGGGGCACGGCGATCGCGGCGAAGTCGAAGACACGCTTGAAGCCTTCCTTGTTCACCACGGTGGCCTGCAGTCCGTCGGCGGCTATCCGCTCGGTTGCCTGGAAGTCGGGCGGCGGCAGGACGGCTTTGCGTCCCCGCCCGCTCACGATGCCGCCGCGATGGGCAGGGCTTCGACCAGCAGCTCGATGTCCTGGATCCCGCAGGTTTCCCGGGCCAGCTGGGCGAACAGGCCCTTCAGATCCTTCGTCCGGTCCGTCTCGCCGTGCTCGTCCTCGGTGTCGAAGGCGAGGATCGACTCCAGCTGCAGGTGCATGACCGGGTTGAGGTAGTGCTCCTTCGTCGTCTCCACGTCCCGGTGTCCCAACAGGGTCTTCACCAGCCACCACGGGTCGCCGTAGAGCTGGGCGAAGTCGCGCCGGTCCGCGGCGGTCAGCCCGTACTTCTTGTCCATCAGCTCGTTCAGCACGACCAGCATGTAGAGCGCCATGGAGTGACGCGCGGAATGCGGCGTCGCATACGGGACCCTCCCCCGTACCGCAGCCGACCTCATCGGGCGCGGGACCTCTCGCTCGTCCGGCGTCAACAGAGCTTCCTCGCACCGCTGGTTGGCCTGCCAGAACACCGTATTCCACCGGTCCGGCAGCATCGGCATGCCCTGCTCGGACAACCACAACCACGCCGGTTCCGGGCCCTGTGGTCCCTCGACGAACAACCACTGCCTCTCGCGCCAGTCCAGCAGGCTCAATTCCCGCCTGCCTGCCGCCCCATCCCGCTCCACCCAGTGCACGACCGGAACCGGGCCAGGCGACACGTCCGTGACCAGCCGCATCAGCGGCAGCTTCTCGTAGCGGCCCTCCACCTGGGCGCGCTGAATAGCCCACGCCCGCTCGGACTCGCTGTAGGCACCGAGCTGGCGTACAGACTCGATCGACGCGTAGTAGGTCCGGTCACGCTTCGACCGCGAAAGGGCGCTGGCCACCAGGCCATGGCAGTAGCGTCCAGATCGAAGACGCCGGGTCGGCACTTCGAACGTCAGCATCGCGCCGGCCTCCTGCCGTCGCAGGCCCGAGCTCAGCGTCAGCCCCACGAACGCGGTGTTCCGCAGTTCGGTTCGCCCGTCCCAGCCGGGCAACGGCGCCCCATCTCGGCCAACTCCTCGCAGGCCCAGGTCTTGCCACAGACCCCAAGTACGCGGAGTCAGCCACGACACCCGAGAGCTTCGCGCACTTGCCGATCGGTCCGCGCGACGACCCACATCTACCGGGAGAGGGCTGACCTTCGCCCATTTGTAGAGCTGGGTCAGCGCAGATGCCTCCCGGTTCCACTTCGTTCCGCCGATCCGCTGCGGATTCAACGGAGAGTCGACGCGGAATTGCTTGTACGCCCGCAAGTCCGCAATTGTCGCAGCCCGCCAGGGAACACCCCGCCGCCAAAGCCACGACAGCAGCAAACGGATGTCTGTCGCGTAATTCCGACGCGACTCCCGTTCCAGGTCGCGGAAATCCGACGAGAGGGCGAACTGCAACAACTCCGCGTCCACGACGAAATCAGGTCGAACGAATACCGGATCGCCTGGGCGAAGCCCCACCGCGTCCAAGGCCGCCGGCAGGTCGCGGACCCCCAGCACCCCCTCCTCCGGCAGCGGCCCCCACCGCTCCGGATCCGGCACAAACACCAGCCACCACTCGTCCATCTGCCACCCCTGTGAGCCCCTTGAACTCACTCAATCATCAGGGAAACAGAGGTGGGGGTCGTCCGGAATACCGGACGCCTCGTACGCGTGGTCGCCACACTGGCAGTGCCCGGTCCATAGGTCGGGGACAACGATCGACTCGGCCATGGGTGGCTCCTCTGGTGCGAGAACTCTGATTTCCCGCGGCAGTGTGCCGCACCTCTGCACGCTCGCGCTGGCGTTCGGTATTGCGCGACACCAAAGAGGCGGCAAGTCCACCCCTGACGGTGAACGCGCGTACGAGTCTTCACGGTTCGCGATACGCAAGGGCCACGCATGGGCGGCGGGTGAATCGACCGCATTGCACACCGCCTCCGCTCGCATCGGATACGCACCCACGACAGAGCCCCCGGAATCGAATGATTCCGGGGGCTCTGCATCATGCCGTGAGTAAGGTCAGCTCTCGCTGGAGCCGTCGTCGGTGGAGTTGTCCGTGCGTCGGCGGCGAGCCGCAATGAGGGCGCCTCCGCCCGCAGCGATCAGAACTCCGGCACTGCCGATCAGCCACGGGGTGGCGTCGGCGCCTGTGTGCGCGAGCGAGCCCGCGGGGGCGGGCGCCGCGGTGCTCGACGCGGTCTTGTCGGCGGTCGGGGTACCCGAGGCGGATGGCACCGAGACGTCCTCGTCCTTGCCGGGCTTGCTCGGGGAGGGCTTGTCGCTCGGCTTGTCGGTGGGCCTATCGGTCGGCTTCTGCGTGGGCGGCGGGGTGGTCGCGGTCTTGACGTTGGTGACGGTCACGGTCACCGGGGCGCCGGGGCCCGCGCTGAACGTCTTGGACGGCTTGTAGAGGTCGTAGCCGGCGGGAGCCTTGATCTCCTTGACCCAGAACTGGGTCTTCCGGCTCGACACCGGCAGCTCTCCAGAGGCGGTGCCCTTGGAGCCGGTGGTCAGAGTGAGCAGCATCGAGTCGCCGGTTCCGATGTTCACGGTCGCGCCGGGCAGGAGCTTGCCGGACTTGTCGTCCTTGGCCTGCAGGAGGACCTTGGCGGCCTTGAACGGGTCGGTGATCGACAGCCGTGTGGTCGCGCCCGGGGTGACGATGACGTCCTGGTCGGCGACGACCTCGTGGAGCGGGCTACCGGAAGCCGTCTCCTTGAGCCGGTAGACGCCCGGCTCAAGGTCGGGGAAGGCCAGCTTCCCCTGTGCGTCGGTCTTCCCCCGTCCGGCTTCCTGGCCGGCGGAGTCGAGCAGCAGGAACGCAGCGCCGGGGAGCACATCCCCGGCCGTGTCCTTCGCGGTGATCTCGACGCTGCCCGCATCCGGGGCCGGTGTCTCGGCGTGGGCGGCAGGGGCCGAGGGGGTCGGTTCGGAGGGCTGGGCGCTCGCGGCCGGCGCCCAGGTGAGGGTGCCGGCCGCCGCGACGGCGACGGCGGCGGATCGGACGAGACGTGCGTGCACGAGGTAGAGGACTCCTTGGTCAGTAGGGGGAATGTCAGCGAGTGCGGCCGACGGCGTGTGTCGCGGGCGGGCAGCGGGGGCGTCAGATTGCTCAGCGGGTACGGGCCCCGGTGGGGGTGGCGGGCGGGACGGGCGTGCTGTGCGGGGTACGGCTGGCCTTGCGCCTGGGCGCGGACGCGGCCCAGGCACCGGGGAACCAGACGGCGGTGTACTGCTCGATGGCGTCGCGCAGTCCGGTGGTGACGGCACCGTCCCACGGGGGTTGGCCGGGACGGTGGTACGTGTCGAAGGTGCCGTACTGCTTGGTGTTCGGCCGGGTGTCGGTGGCTTCGTCGCGGCGGTGGAAAGTTCCGTGATCCACGAAGCTGAGCGCCACCGCGTCGATCTCGCCGCGGTCCGGGTGGACGACCGCCACACGCAGCCCGCCATAGGTGTCCGCGTAGATGGTGCCGGCGAAATCGATCCGCAGCCGCAGCGGTTCGCCAGGGACGGGGGCGGCGAAGTAAGTGGTGCCCACGACGGCGTGGTCGTGGAAGGGGAGGCACAGCTCGGCGAAGAACTCGGGGGCCTGCAGGGACAAGAAGGTGTCTCCGGTCGGGGTCGGGCTGAACCTACCGGCGTGGACCGGGCAGGGCCGGTCGGCTGGTGGTGCTCCAGCGCGGGACGCTGGCAGCGGGGAACGCGGCCGGGTGGCGGGATGTGACGGCACGCCGCACATCGAGCGGGGTGGGGGCCGACGGGCCGGGCGGAAGGATCGGGGTGAGCTGGGCCATGCCCTTGATGTAACTGAAGGTCTCCTGACGCCACCGGGGCAGCGGAGCCGGATCGGCGACGCACTCGGTGACGGCGGTGAGCAGCGCGACGGGGGTGTCGGTGCTGGCCGTGGCGTACCAGACGGGCCGGTCGATGGACTTGCCCGCCCACAGCTGCCAGCGTGCGTCCCGCGTCGTCAGCTCGGCTTCCGGATCGAGGTCGCCGGTGGTGAACTCCATGCCGGCGAGCCCGTCCGGGGCCTGAACCGCGAAGATATCCCAACGTGGGCGGTCGACCTCCCAGCCCTGCTTCAGGAGCGGGACGACGGCGAGAAAGGGATCGTGCTCGTCGATCCCGGAGACCGGCCGGGCCAGGTAGGCGTCCGACCCCTGCTCGTACGCCGTGGCGAGGACGGTGGTGAACGCCTGGACGAACTCGGTGGGGACGCGATCGTTGAAACAGACGCCCCATGCCGGCGGCCCGAACGAGTCCTTGTAGGCGTTGATGCGCCAGAGCCCGTCGTCCTCGCCTTCGGGCAGGTAGCCCAGGCGCACGCGCCGGTCGGGAGCGCTCACGTACACGTTGGAGTCCTCGTCGTACCGGAGGTCCCAGCCGAGGTCGAGCAGCGGGGCGAGGGCGGGGTCACCGGTCCCGGTGGTGGAGGCGAGGTGGCGCGGGGAGACGTAGACATCGCCGTCGATGTCGCGGCGCGGATCGGGCTGGTGGCTCATCGGTCCGCCCTCGTGGCGACGGTGATCTCGTCGGCGGCGGTGTCGAGGCGTTCGGTGACCTCGGCGGTGGTGCGGCCGGTGACGATGTAGAACCCGGCCCGGGCGGTGAACAGGTCGCCGTCGGGCGGCAGGAGGAGCGGGTCGCCGATCTCGCGGATCCACTGGACCTGCCGCAGCCAGGGGGTGTGGGCGGCGAACGGCTGGTTGATGTGCCGTGCGGTGAGGGTGCCGGAGGCGTCCGGGTAGAGCATGCGGATGCCCGCGGCCCCGCTGCGGGTCGGGGTGAGGTCCGGCGCTCGGCCGCAGGCGAGGTCGGCGGCGGCCTTGGGCAGGTCGATGCCGGTGGCGAGGCGGACGAGGTGCCCGATCATGTCGCCGCCGATGCGTGCGTTGACCTCGATCAGCCGGGGCCGGCCGTCCACGAGGCGCAGCTCGACGTGCTGCACGCCGCCGGTGATCCCCAGGGCCTTGACCGCAGCAGCAGCTGCCGGGGCGACCTGGGCCAGGAGCGGGTCGGTGGCATCGACGGTGTGTCCGGTCTCGTCGAAGTACGGTGCGGGGCCCAGGTGCTTGCGGGTCACGGCGACCGCAGTGGTCGCGCCGCGGTGGGTGACGCATTCGACCGAGAATTCCGGCCCGTCGAGGTACTCCTCGACCAGGACGCCGGTGTCCTCGCGGCTGCGGCTCGCGCCGGCCGAGGCGAACGCGAACGCGGCGGGCAGCTCTTCGGGCCGGTCGACGCGGATCACGCCGATGCTGCCGGCGAACGCGGCGGGCTTGATGACGGCGGGGTAGCCCAGCGTCATCGTCGCCAGTCCGGCCTCCAGCAGGGTCCGCGCCTTCATCGAGGCGGCCGACGGCACCCCGTGGCGGGCGAACAGCGTACGGGCGGTGGCCTTGTTGCGGCAGGCCCTCATCACCTCGACGGACGTCGAGGACAGACCGAGCGCGCGAGCGAGGCGGGCGGTGGGGACGAGGTTCCACTCGTCCCAGGTGACCACGCCGGCGAGGTCGTGGCGCTCGGCCAGGGCCCGGCCTCCGGCGAGCAGGGCTGCGTGGTCGCTCAGGTCGACGACGGCGTGGTCGACGATGAACGGCTTCTCCCACGACGGCTCGGCGCCGGTGAGCAGGACGACGTCGTACGCGGCGGCCACCTGCTCAAGGCAGTAGCCGCGATAAGTCTCATCACCCGGAGAGACGACGAGCACGAGGGGACGAGCGGACAAGAAGGGGTTCTCCGTATCGGTGGACGGCAGGACGACAGAGCAGGGGTGTCTCAGGCGGCACGGCAGCAGCGCAGCTCGAACGCCCCGGCCCAGTGGGGGTGGTCGTCGATCAGGCGGCGGGCGTAGAAATCGGTGAAGTTGTTGTTCAGCCCGGCGACGCCGTACGGGAGTTGGCGTCGCAGGTCTTCAAAGAGATCCTTCAAGCTGACCCGTGTGGCGCCGGCGGCCAGGCGGCGGGCGGCCATGCGTTCCAGAGCGCGGTAGACGTGGAGGTTGTGGGTGTCGAAGGCGTGGAACTGTTCGGTGATGTTGCGACCGCTCGCGCGATTCGTCCCGAGGACGGCGGTGGGCATGAGGTTCTCCACAGGCTGGGGGCGCAGCAGAGTCAGGTGCGCAGGGCGGGATCGGTGCGCAGTCGGGCGAAGGCGCAGAACAGGCCGAGGGCCTGCAGGGCGGCGCAGGCGGTGATGACGTGACCCAGGGCTTCGGGCGGGGTGAGCGCGGTGAGCACGCCGGCGACGGGGAAGGGCAGCAGGAGGATGAGGATGGTCGCCGACAGGGTGCTGCCGAACTTCTCCGGGGGAATCAGGCGGGAGCGCAGGGTGCGCAGGACGACCGTCATGCCGCCTTCGGCCGCCATGAGGAGTGCGACCAGGACCAGGTAGGACCGGTAGTCGGGGGCCTGGGCGGCGGCGAGACAGGCGAGCGAGGCGAGGGCGGCGCAGGCGGCGCCGACCGGCCACAGGCCCAGGCGGTCGATCGCGAACCGGCAGATGGTGACGGCCAAGAGGGTGGCCGCCGCGGCGGCGGACCAGACCAGGCCGACGGCAGTGGTGGACTGTCCGAAGTGCTGGACGACGATCACGGGACCGGCGGCTTGGAGAAGTCCGGTGGCCAGGTTGGACAGGGTCAGCCCGGTCACGAGCCAGCCGAGCGCGGGAAGCGAGCGGATGGTGCGCCACCCTGTGAGGAGTCCGGCGCCGGACTGCCCCTTCGGCGCGCGGTCCGGGGCGACGGGCGAGGGGGGTGTACGCAGGGCGAGCAGCGCGGCGAGAAGCGAGAGCACGGTGATCACCGCGAGCATCGGCGGTGGCCCGGCGAGCAGGAGTACCCCTGCGAGCGCCGGGCCGGCCAGGGTCGCGGTCTGGTCGATGCCGAGCAGGACTGCCTGGACGCGGTGGGCCCGCGCCCCCGCTCGGTGGCCGGCGGCGGCGCCCGCGGTCTCGGCCGCGATGTAACTGAATTCGGTGAGCACGCCGGTCGTCGCCGCGAGCACCATCACGGTCGCGCTCGCGACGGTGCCGGACGGGTGGAGGTGGAGCAGGACCGCGCCGGCGGCGAGGGCCAGCGCGCGTCCCAGGGAGGCGAGGTGGAAGACGATGGCCGCCCCGCGCCGGTCGACGATCGATCCGGCCCACCCGAACGCTGCCAGACGCGGGATCCACTCCAGGGCGAACGCGGCGCCCGTCAGCGCGGCGGAGCGCGTGGTGGCCAGGACCAGCAGCGGGAGGCCGTAGGTGGACATCGCGAACGCGAGAGCGTCCGCCGTGCGTGGCAGGTAGATGCTGCGCATCAGCCCGGCGGTGTGGCGCGCGTGCCGGGGTGTGACAGCTGCGCTCACGCGACCGGCTCGGGCTCGGACACCCGGGTGACCTGGGGGTTGCCGGTCAGCCACTGGATCAGGAGAGCGCGGGGACGGGCAAGGTCCGCCTCGACCTCGTCGCTGGGCAGTCGCGTGGCGGACGGCCGCGGGAGGCCGTCGGCGCGCTCGGTCGCGAGCGAGGGTGACAGGAGGTCGAGGAGGTGTCGGATGCGACTGCTGAACTCGCAGACCGGGGCCGGGTAGGCGTGGCGTCGGGCCCAGCGCGCAGCTGCGTCGTATAGGTCGGCCAACTCCGAGCCCGACTCTGTGAGTTCCAGGCCGGCGCCGGGCGCGGTCCGGATGAGACCGTGGGCGCGGGCTTCTGCGGTGGCGCGGCGCAGTTGGTGCGAGGAGAGGTCGGGGAGGGTAGCGGCCAGCCGTCGCGGCGGTATCGCCCCGTTGTCGTCGATCTCGGTGACCAGGCGGATCAAGGAGCGCGAGGCCAGCAGCTCGACAGCGTTGCGTACTTCGGCAGGGGTGAAGAGGGTGGTCATCGGCGCGGGCCTCCCGCCGGGATGGCCGTCTTCGGGCGGGTGGTCGTGGCGTGGGAGAAGAGATCGCGGTTGTGCCACGCCGGAGGCTCACCCGTCCGGGCGGGTGGGAGCGCTGCGGGGGCTGGCCGGGACTGGCTGCTGACCCACGGCCTCGGCGCGGGCTTCGCCTGCGGGTGCCCCCAGACCGGGTGTTGGGCGGCCTGGTTGAGGGGCTGTCCGACGGACCACGCGGACAGGGCGCCGAGAACGGGGCTCAGGCCGTCGCCCGCCGCGGACAGCCGGTAGGGCTGGCCGATGCCGTCGGTGTCGACCAGGCCGTCGGCAACGAGTTGCCGCAGCGGTGGGTAGACGTTGGTCCAGTCGCTGTTGGGCATCACGATCCGGGCCAGGGCCCGCCCGCTGACCTCCTGGCGGGACTTGAGCACCCACAGGATGGCTGCGGCGTGTCGCCGGGTGAGCAGGGTGAGGCTGTCCTCGATCTGCTCGATCGCGGGCAGCGGGCGGTCCGCCTTGTCCAGATGCTCCTCGGCCCAGGTGACGATCATCGGCAGGACCGGCAGCAGGGCGGCACCACGTTCGGTGTGGCGGTAGGTCACGCGCCGTGCGGTGTGTTCGGTGCGCTCGACGAGTCCGGCGTCGCACAGCGCCTTGAGTTTGGGGTGGAGCTGGCCGTTCTGCAGCCAGGACACCTTGGTCGCCAGCTCGGTGTAGCGCATGGGCGGGCCGGAGAGTGCCAGCAGGATCCGGACGTTCCAGCGCGGGGTGATCATGGCGAGGGCCTCGGTGACCCGGGCGATGTCGGCGTCGGTGTCGGGAGGCAGAGCGGTGATAGCCAAGGGAGGAACTCCTGGGTGAGTAAGGGAAATCGCCTGCGATCAGCGGCTGTGCGCCGTGCTCTGGGCCGGAAGGGGCGGAGCCGGAACGGGCGGCGAGGGAGTCGGCGGGGACGGCGCTGGGGCCGGGACGCGGGCGAGGCTCTGCAGAACGGCGGCGACCGACTTGGCCTGGACGTCGCGGACTGCGACTGCCTCGGCGAGCTGGCGGGAGCCGTCGAGAAGGTGGGAGACCTCGTGCCGGCCGATCTGTCGTTCGGGGTGGATGAGCCGGGCGAGGTGGTCGCGGTGGAAGTCGATGCTGCGCTCGGCGAGGGCGAGGTCGTTGTACATGCCAAGCAGGGCGGAGAGCATGCCGGGCGGCTGGTCCTGGGCGTGGGCTTCGAGGTCGGCGAGTGGCGCGCCGTACAAGTCCTCGATCCATCCGGCTATCTCGATGGACGTGAGGTGAGACAAGCGGGGGCTTTCACGGTCGGCGGGCCCGGGCCGCCCCGGCACGCTGGGGTGCCGGGGCGGCGGACGGGGGCAGGGTTGCTGTGGCCCTGAGTTGTGCCGTGCGGACGGGCCGGGCCCGCTGGTCAGGCGGGGGCATGGTGCGCAGCAGCTCGCCGAGGGCTGCGCGGTAGCTGTCGCGGGCGTCGAGCGCCGCCTCCAGCCACTGCGCCTCGAAGCGGAGCTTGTCCGCCGACAGCTCGCCCATGTCGCGGTCCGGGTCCATGTCCGCGTGCACGCGGTCGCGGACGCGGGCGACTTGCTCCTCGGTCAGGGCCAGGAAGGAGCGCAGTTCCAGGGCACGGGTGAGGGCGGGCGAGGCATCGTGGCCGACAGCCGCCTCGTACAGCTCCGGGACCGGGTTCCCGAAGACCTTCTGCAGGTCGCCGTCCATGGTGCTGGTCCTGACCCTGCTCATCGGGCGGGCCTTCCTGCCCGCCACGCCGACGCCGGCGCGGGTGTACCTGCGGGTCGGTGGGGAGCGCTGGTCTGCACCGCCGGGCCGGTTCGGGGGCGAAGGCGGGCGAGGCGTTCGGCGGCGAGGTCCTTCTTGCCCGGAGCGTCGGGGTCGAGGAGCCATCGCACGACCATGGCTCGGCCGTCGCGTGCGGTGACGGCCGCGTTCACGCGGTGGGCGAGGCCCATCGTCGGGTCGTCGACCTCGCTGGGCTGGGTTTCCAGCGCGGCGAGGAGGTCGTCCTCCGCGTGGTCGAGCACGGACTGGGCCTGGACGAGAAGGCCGTGCCACTTGACGACGTCGGTGGCGTCAGGATTCGCGGTCGGCGCGGCGCCGACCGCGGCCTTCAACTGGTCCATGTCCATGGCGAAGCGCGCTTCGATCCGTTCGGTGAGCACGCCCACGACATCCTCAGCGTCATCGGATATGCCGTCGGACAAACGGGAAACTCCTGTTCTGGAAAGGCCGATGCCTGGGGGAATGTGAGGGGCGGCCGTACCCGGCGGCTCAGCCGCTTACGGGTATCTGCTGAATTCCTGTCAGTCCAGGCACATTCGGACGTCGCGGTAGACGTACGTGCCGGACACCCAGCCCTTGACGCTGGTCGACTTGTCCGTGATGTAGAGCCAGTTGCCGCTCTTCTTGTGCACGGTGAACTTGTGGCTCTTGTAGAGCACGCCGAGCGCGGTGGACTTCGAGCTGGCCTTGGAGCGGATGGTGACGGCCTTGGTGTGCACCGTGTACGGCAGCGGCGGCAGGGACGAGCAGCTGCTCGCGGGGGCCGCGGATACGGCGGCGGGCGCCGCGCTGGCGGTGGTGGCGGACAGCACCGGCAGCGCGAGCGCGCCGAGCATCGCCGCGGATATGGCAATTCGGGTGGAGCGCATGCGGAAGAAACCTCCATGAAGGCATAGGGATTGAGTGGAATGACGCCGCGGGAGTTGTCCCGGCGGCTGTATAAGAGTCCGGAGAATCGCCGGTTTGGCTAACCGGCGATCGTCGGCTATGTTTCGCCGCCCGCGTCGGCCTTGGCGCTCAGCGCGAACGGCCGGGCGGGCGCGGAGCAGGGGCCTTCGCCACACCGGTCGGGCAGCTGGCTGCGGCTGCCGGGCGGACCGGCGGGAGAGGACCGGCCTCGCCGGTAAGCCGCTCGTCGCACCACTGCAGGGCCTCGCCCACCGTGTCGAAGCCGCCCTCGCGCAGGATGTGCGTCCACGCGTCGGTGTCGACCTCCTCGACCACGACGCGGAACGGGCTGGGGACTCGCTCGTCCAGGGCGCGCAGTGCCACGACGGTGACCATGTCGTCCGGGTCGTCGGCGGTGTAGGAGTAGCCCATGGCGTAGTGGTCGCCGTCGTCCGCGAGGCGTCGCTCCAGCGCCCGCGTGGCCTCGTCCGCCGGTGGTGGGCCCAGCTCGGGGTTGAGGCCGATGGCGTCGTGGGGGCAGCCGCGGTGGATGAGCCAGGACTGCGCCATCGCGGGCAGCGGCAGCAGGGCCTGCTCGAAGTCGAACGTCTCCTTCTCCCGGTCCCGCTTCAGGTGAACGGCGACGTATTGCGGCATGCCTGGGTGCCCGTAGGTGGCGGTGCGGTCGAAGAGGACGTAGTAGCTGTGCGCGCCGTTGGGGGTGTGGTGTTCGGCGAGGGGGACGAGCATGTCCTCGCGGACGGCGACCTGGCGGTAGAAGTCGAGGTACTTCTCCTCGTCGGCATCGAAGTCGTCGAGCTCGAAGTCGACTTGGGGGATGGACTTCCGGGCCGGCGCCGGTTCGGTGGGAGACAACAAGGGCCTTTCGGTGGGGTTCAGCGCCGCTGCGCCGGGGTGGAGGGCGATGTGCCGGGTCGGGCCGGGAGTTTCGGCGCCTGGGTCGTGGGCGTCCGTCGGGCGGCGAACAGCGCGGCCCGTCCGGCGTCGGTGAGGGCGACCGGCTGGCCGGCGTGCACGGGGTGGCCTTTATCCCGGACGACCAGGCCCGCGCCCTCCAGCCGCCGCAGCTTGGCGTGAGGGATGCGGGTGCCGGAGGCGGCTGTGACCGACATCCGGCCGGTCAGCAGGTGTTCGTAGAGCTTGGCGCCGCCGGCGATGGCGAGCAGCGCCGCCTGGTCGTCCGTCGAGAGTGGCATCGTGTCGGGCGCGGAGGCCGCCGCGGCCTCGATGGGCTCCAGAGCGGCGAGCACCTCCCGGGCAGCGGCGTCCCGCGCGTCGGTGGCCTCCTCCAGCTAGTCCACGGTGCGGTCGATACGCGTGAACAGGGCGTCATCGACGTCGAACTCGCCGCTGGACAGGCGGTTGAGGAGGCGGAGGTAGAAGGTGACGCCGGTCTGAGACTTGGCCAACTCGCGGTGCCGGTCGACCAGGTGGGCATGTGGCTCGTCGAGGACACCGCGGTCTCGGTAGGCCCACAGGGTGTCGATGTCGTGGCCGGTGACGGCTTCGAGGCGGTGGTCGAGCGGGGAGACCGCACGCCGGGCTGGTGTCGGCACGGGTTCAGGGGGACATAGGCGACGCTCCGTGCATTCAGCGGGTGTGATGGTGCGCGGGGTTATGAGCGGGACGGGGCAGACCCGGCAGTGCGGTGGGCGGTGGACCGGGCCGGGGCGCGGGAGTGCGGGTGGTCAGCTGCGGAGAGCGGGATCGTGCTGCGTGGGTGCGGGCGCTCAGCGGCCGGCGGGGCATCCCCAGGCGCCGGCCGACCTCGTCGTAGACGTCGTTGCCCGCACGCGGCCTGACCGCGACGACGTGGATCTCCTTGGGGTGTGCGGACTCTCCGGGCACCGGGCGGACGCCGTAGACGACGCGCCAGTCCTTGCGCGAGTCCACGAACAGCTTGCGGTAGCCCTCCAGGTCACCGTCGAGGGGTAGGCCGAAGCGCTGCGCGTTCACGACTTCCTGCAGGTAGGCGAGGGTGAGGTCGCGGATATCGCTGGGGGCCTGGAGGAGGTCGGTCAGCGCGCGGGGGTCGAAGCTCAGGCCGAAGGCGGGCTGTCCCTGTCCCGCGGTCATGAGGTCGGCTCGTCCTGTTCGGCGGGCCCGGCGGCTTCCGCCGTGGCCGCCGTCTCCGTGCGCACGGACGGCGGCGGACCGGGCAGAAGGCGGTGCGCGGGCCGGTCGGGCGATGTCATGCAGGCCGACAGCGGCCCGCCCGGTGCGCGGATCGCCGCAACGGCGTGGGTGAGGAAGTCCCGATGCCACACGAACAGGCCGGAGAGTCCGGCTTCGGGGTCCTTGTGCTGCTGGTACGCAAGCCACAGGGCGTGGAGCCAGGCCACGACATCGTCGTGCTCCTGCCACTGCAGGCACCAGGGCGCCGCGGTGGTGACTTCCGACCCGTACACCGGGAGGAAGAAGTCGTCGACCCAGTCGCTGAGTGCGTCGAGTTCGTCTTCCCGTTCCTCCCCGTCGAGTTCCAGGATCGGGCGGGGCTCCGGCGGAGCGGCGGCAGGCGGCCCGCCGAGCCCCGGCATGCCGAACGCGGCGAACGGCGATCCGTTCGACTCCGGGGCGGACACGAGGTGGTCGAGTTGCTGCGCCTGTTGCGCCGACTGCTCCATGAGCCGCCGGACGCTCGCCTCGATTCCCTCCAGCTGCGGAACGGGAATGCGTACCGGCTCCAACTCCCCATCGTCAGACGGTTTTATGGATTCGGGCATGAAAAAGTTGGGCCTCCTACGAGACGCGGAATGAGAGAGGGCGAAAGCGGCGATGCGCGGAGCGCCAGCGAGTTACAACTCCGCTTCGTCGGATTGCCGACTGGGGCGCCGGTCGACTTACGGGAAGCGCGCTCGCGGCTCAGACGGTGAGAATCACGTCGTCTTGCGTGAGGGTCTCGCGGATCGTTTCGGTGAGCCGGTCGGCCGCGATCGACGCGTAGTGCTCGGTCTTTTCCACGCCGATGAAGTCCCTGCCTTCCAGCAGAGCGGCCACCCCCGTGGAGCCGGAGCCGGCACAGAAGTCGAGCACCGTGCCGCCCTCGGGGCTGATCTTGACCAGCTCGCGCATCACCTCGACGGGCTTCTGCGTGATGTGCTGGCGCTTCGCGCCCGAAGGCTGCGAGGCCGAGTACAAGCCGGGCAGATAGACCGGGTTCCGGGAGCCGTCGATGGCCCCCTTGCTGGCCCAGACGATGAATTCACAGTTCTGGGTGAACCGGCCCTTCTGGGGTCGGGCCTGCGGCTTGTGCCAGGCCAGCACACCGCGCCACAGCCATCCGGCCGCCTGGATCGCGTCCGTCGTGGTGGGCAGTTGGCGCCAGTCGGTGAACAGCAGCGCGGTGCCGCCGGTCTTCGTGAGGCGGTGGGCTTCGGTCATGATCTGCGTCAGCCAGAACGAGTAGGACCTCTGGTCCATGTTCTCGCCGGTGAAGTCGGCGAGGTCGTTCTTGGAATCGGCGGAGGTGTACTTCTGCTTCGCGGAGCGGGTCGTGCGCTCCTTCGCGGTCCGACCGCCGGAGTTGTACGGCGGATCGGTAATGACAGAGTCGACGCAGCCGTCCGGCAGGCCGGCGAGAACACTGAGGGCGTCGCCCTGGTGCAGGGAGAAAGGCAAAGAGGAACCCCTATTCAGGTGCGGAGTCGCGGAGGGAACTACCCGTCTCGCACAGGAGTCCTCGCGGGCCGGAAGTGGGCATGCAGAAGCCCAGGGCCGCAGGCCGAGGAGGGCGAGGGGAGTCCAAAAACTGTAGAGGCGAATCCGCCGACGGCCAAGAAGTGCGTTGCTGGGGTGCCGGATTCCGGTACCCCACGCCGACTTTTTGGTCAACCGCCGATCCGCGCCTACTGTTTTTGAACCACCCGGCGCACACCGCCGCTGGCTACCTTTCCGCCACATCTCACGGAGGTACCCCCTTGCCTCGGCACACCTAGCTCACGGCCCGGCCACGCGGCGCGAGCGGCAACTCGCCCGCGCCGGCCCGTCCCGATCGCCCACCCCGGCCGCCGCGCCCTTCCACCACACCTCGCGCACGCGGCACGCCGGACACCGCACCCCGAAGGACACGCTCATGACGTCTCGCTACCCACCCCTGCCCGAAAACGCTGACCGGCGAGCGATCCGCTCCGGTTGAAGGCGCTCGCCGCCGGCATCGGCGTCGTCTTCCTTTCCCCGATCCTGATCGCCGGCACCGGCATGATGCTGGCCTCCTCCGCCGACGCCGTGCAGAGCAGCGGCTCCTTCAGCAGCTGCCTGACCGACATCGACACGGACAAGGTCGCCGAGCAGGTCACCAAGATCCTCGACGGGGCGTCCGGCAAGAACGTCCACATCGAGGGCCTTGATCTGCCCGCCGAGCAGGTCCCCAACGCCCAGACGATCGTGGCCGCCGGCCTCTCGCTCGATGTCCCCAAGAAGGGACAGATCGTCGCGCTCGCCACGGCGATGCAGGAGAGCCGGCTGCGCAACCTCAACTACGGCGACAGGGATTCCCTCGGCCTGTTCCAGCAGCGTCCATCGCAGGGCTGGGGCAGCGCCCAGCAGATCCGCGACCCGGTCTACGCCTCCGAGCAGTTCTACAAGCACTTGCTCAGGGTGAGCGGCTGGCAGCAGATGACCGTCACCCAGGCCGCCCAAGCCGTGCAGAAGTCCGGCCTGCCGGACGCGTACGCGCAGTGGGAGAACCTGGCCACCGCGCTGCAGGACGCCATCGCCAAGACCTTCCCGGGCGGCGGCAACGACGCGGACCAGGGCAAGCAACCGTCGACCAGTACGACCGGCTGCGCGCCGGGCCAGGACGGCTCCGGCTTCGGCCGCATCCCCGAGGGAAGCGTCCCGAAGGGCTACGCGATCCCCAAGGACGCCGATCCGAAGGCGCGCAAGGCCATCGACTGGGCGATGCACCAGCTCGGCACGCTCTACCAGTGGGGCGGCTCCTGCACGAACTCACATGGTCCTGACCTCATGGGCCGCTGCGACTGCTCCAGCCTGATGCAGCAGGCGTACGCGCATGTCGGCGTCACGCTCACCCGCACTACGTACACGCAGGTCAACGAGGGTAAGGCGGTATCGCCCGCCCACCTCAAGCCCGGTGACCTGATCTTCAGCCGCGGCAGCGCCGCACGGCCTGAGCACGTCGGCATGTACATGGGCGAGGGCCTCGTGATCGAGGCGCCGCGCACATCAAAACCGGTCCGGATCACCCCGATCAAGGACTGGACGATTCTCGCCGCCCGCCGCGTCCTCTGACGCCGCCTCCCGCCTGTAGGTTCCGAATAGAGATGTCGTTGTCCAAGTGACTTGTCATCAACTTGTCGCCCGGCTTGTCCGGCTGAGTCTCCACTCGGTACAGCGCCAGCGTCAGTCTGGCGGTCCGCGGTCCAGTCTTTCGTTGGGTTTGTCCTCTGTTCCGCTCAGGCTAGCGCTGGTGGCGGCCAGTGTCCTGGTGTCGAAGACACCGGACACGAAGGGGCGACCATGCGGACTGGTACACGCGACGATGCCGCGACAGATAGCCGGACAGTCCGGGCCACATATCGGCGGAGCGACGGGCGGCTCGTCGAGGCCGAGCTCGACCGTGTTCCGGTGGACGACGTCGCCAGCGGACTCCCGGTACGCGAGTTCCGCTGGTACCGCGGACGGAAGCACTACTCGGGCTGGTATCACGCCGCGACAACAGGCCGGATGGTCGCCTACGAGAGCCGCTTGGAACTCGCCCGCATCCTGATCGCTGACTTCGCCAGCGAGATCACGGAGATCGCGGCCCAGCCCTTTCAGCTGGTCGGCCCAGACGGCCCGCGCATCCGCCGTCATGTTCCCGATCTGTTCCTCGTCCATGCCGACGGTCTGGCGACCGTCGTGGACGTCAAAGCCCCCACTCGCATGAAGGATCCCAAGGTGATCGCACAGTTCGACTGGACACGCCAGGTGTGTTCGCGTCGCGGCTGGGTCTACGAAACCTGGTCGGGGGCCGAGCCTGCCGTCGTGGAGAACGTCCGCTTCCTGGCCGGCTACCGGCGCCGCGGCCTGGTGGATATTTCACTCATCGCACGTGTGCTGGACGCCGCTGCGGGCCAGACGACAATCGGCGGTATCGAGGCCACGATGGCCGGGCAGCCGTGTGAGATCGTCCGTCCGGTCATCCTGCACTTGGTCTGGTCCGGCCGGCTCGTCGCCGACCTGCATGCTCCGCTGAACCGCGCGAGCCGAATCCGGGTGGCGGCATGAACACGTACACGATGCCCCTGTTCGCGGGGGCCCGGCTCCTTTTCGGCGGTGACGTCGTCGAGGTCGTGGAAGTTGAGGGTCTGCAGACGACAGTCCGAAACGAACGGACGGGCGAGTACAGCTCCGTTCCGCTCGGGCGGCTGGCAGCCGGAGCCCGGTCGATCAGTGATTCCGCACCGGCCGCCGCGGACGGGGTCGGCATGCTCCTGGCCACCTTGTCGGCCGGCCAGCGTCAGCGACTGGAGGAACGCGCAGGGCACGTCCGCGAGGTGCTCAGCGGCTACCGGTCCGGGCACCCCGGCAGTGCTCTGCCGACCGAGCCGAGGCCCCCATACGATCCCGATCTCCCGCTGAAGGACCGGACTGCGGCCAAGGCCGCTGAGCTGGGTATTTCGCCTCGCACCCTTCAGCGCTGGCTGACCGCCTACCGGGAAAGCGGCGAGGCCGGCCTCGCAGATGCCCGCGCGGGAAGGACCTCGAGCGTCGATCCCCGGTGGGAAGAAGCAGTACGCCGGGTGATGGCCGAGTCGGTGACCGGCTCGACCCCCACGAGGTCGGCCCTGCTGCTCCGGGCCGAGGAACGGCTGACCGGCGAGTACGGCAAGGGCACTGTTCCTGTCCCGTCCCGGAGCACGGCCTACGCCCGGCTCGCCTGGCTGGCCAAGGGCACGAACGCGGTCTCCGGCAGTGCCAAGGCCCGCCGCTCGATCGCCGAGAGGCCGCAGGGCACTTACGGGCGGCTGCGGGCCACCCGGCCCGGTGAGTACGTCGTGCTCGACACTCAGGACCTGGATATCTATGCCATGGAACCGGTGACTTGCCGCTGGGTTCCGCTCCAACTCACCGTCGCCCAGGACCTGTTCTCGCGCTGCATCGTCGGCCTGCGGGTGACGGCCTGCTCAACGAAGGCGGTGGACGTCGCCGCCGTGCTGTTCGAGGCGGTCTGCCCTCCACTGGAGGACACGGTCCGGCCCGCGCTGGCGCCTTACCACGGGCTGTGGGACGAGGTGGTGTTCGCCGAGGACGGACTCGTGCCGGGCCGCGGGCTGTGTCCGCCGGAGACGCTGGTCATCGACCACGGGCGGGCCTTCATGTCCGCGCACGTGATCGGGGTCTGCACTCGTCTGGGGATGTCCATTCAACCGGCCCAGCCGAAGAAGCCCACGGACAAGCCGACCGTCGAACGCTTCTTCCGCACCCTGCGGGAAGGGTTGATCCAACATCTTCCCGCCTACAAAGGGCCCGACGTCCACAGCCGCGGACAGGCGGTCGAGGACGCCGCGTTCTTCTTCATCCACGAGGTGGAGGAGATCGTCCGTGAGTGGATCACGGAGGTCTACCACCGTCGTGAACACGACGGACTGGTCATCCCGCAGTGGCCGAAGCTTTCGCTGTCCCCGTTCGAGATGCTGCGCATTGGTCTGGCCCGCGCCGGTCGGCTTCGCATGCCGGCCTCACCGGACCTGGCCTTTCAGTTCCTCGCGGTCAAGCCGCGCACGATCCAGCACTACGGCGTCGAGGTCGACGGCCTGCGTTACAACGGGCCGGTGCTGGACGGCTACCGCAACGCACCGAGCCCATACGCGGGTTTCGGGCGGCAGTGGCCGATCCACGTCAACCCCGATGACGTGCGGTTCGTCTACTTCCAGGACCCGGCAGACGACTCCTGGCATCCGCTGCTCTGGGAACACGCCCCTGCGCTGACGATGGCCTTCAGCGGAGAAGCCGCAGCCTATGCCCGCCGTCTGGCCGCACGCGAGGGCCGGCACATCGATACTTCGCAGGCACTCGCGGATCTTCTGACCCGCTGGGATCAGGGCATGGTCACCGACCGCCGCGAACGCCGCATGGCAGTGCGGCTGTCGGCGGAACGCGGCGCTTTGGCCCTGCCGTTGTTGCCCGAGCAGTCCGGCCCGCTGACACCTCCGGGGCTCAAGTTGGTGCCTGAACTGCCGGCCGGAGACAGCGACGAGGAAGACGAACTGTTCGACGTCCCCGAGGGTGACGACTTCTACGCCGACGCCTTCGAGGTGATCGAATGAGGCAGCCCAACCTGTTCAGCCTCTCCCGCAAGGAAGGCTGGCGCCGCTTCGCCGACGCCCCGCCTCGGCAGCGGCCCGAGACACTGACCCGGGTCCAACTGGCCGCGCTGGGCGAGGCCGCTGCCGAGGACTACAACGACTCGCGGCACGACTGGCACGCGAACTTCGGCATCGTGCAGACCCCGCAGCTCGCGGGCATCCACGACGAACTTGAGCAGATCGTGGCCAGCAACCGGCAGGACGGTGACCGCATCCGTTCCGCCGCCGTGATCGACGCACTGCCGGGTCTGGGCAAGACCACCATCGCCAACCTGTTCGGCCGCGAATTCGACCGCCAGCAGATGCGCCGCCTGTCCACGGTCACCGAGGCCGGACACGAACGCATCCCCGTCTTCCGCGTCGGCCTGACTTCCAACACCACCCTGCGAACCCTAAACCGGATGATCTGCGAGTACTACGGCCACCCGGCCACCGACCGGGCGAACGCGGCAGCCCTGGCCAGTCACGCCCTTGACTGTGTTCTGTCCTGCGAGACCCAGCTCGGCATCATCGACGACATTCACTTCATCGACCTGGACCGCCGCGACGGCCTGGCCGTGTCCAACCACCTCAAGAGGCTCGCCAACGAGCTGCCGGTCACCTTCATCTATGTTGGCGTCGGCCTGGCCGAGCGGCGGTTCTTCGCCGACGGCCTGACCGGCAAGAACGTCGCCCTGGCCCAGACCGCCCGCCGCTGGACCCGGCTCGGTGTCGATCCGTTCCGTCTCGACACCGACGAGGGCCGCCGCCATTGGCGGAGCCTGCTCAAGACCAGCGAACACCGGCTCGTCCTCACAGATCACCGACCCGGGATGCTCCTGCGCAACGCCGACTACTTCTTCGAACGCACCAGCGGGCACATTGGGTCGTACTTCACTCTCCTCATGCGGGCCTGCTACCGCGCGATCCGCACCGGCACAGAAGCAGTCACCCGTGAAGTGCTCGACGGGGTCCGCCTGGATGAGGCATCCGAACAGGCACGTCAGCAGCTGGCCGCCACCATGGCACACGGAAAGATCACCTCTGCGCTTGGTGATGCCTCGTGACAGAGACGCGAGTACTGCCCCTGCGGATGCCCCTCCTTCCCGGCGAGGGTCTGGACAGCTGGCTGGAGACACTGGGCCGCCGCAACGGTCTGACCTTCTCCGCGTTCCTGCGCGTCCTGCGCCTGCCCCGGCACTACCTCACCCGCCCGCTGGTCAGCGACCTGCCCTCCACCGTTCTGCGCCAGCTGGAGACCCGCACCGGCCTTCCGGCCGCCCGCCTCGATTCCGCGGTGATCGGCAGCGACTTTCCCTTTGGCCCCCGACGGCAGCGACGATGCCGGTTCTGTCCCCAGTGCCTGGCCGAACGGGAAGGACGATGGCTGCTGAAGTGGTGGTTGCCCTGGACCTTCACCTGCACCACCCACCAATCGCTGCTGCACGACACCTGCCCCGGCTGCGGCGAAGGGGCACGCGTCAGGCTCCCCGGACACACCCTCCGATTCCCGTCTGGAACCTGCACACTCGGATCCCGCCTCGCGTCGGTCTGCGGCGCCGACCTCACCAGCGCCGAGCTCCTCCCGTTGGCCTCCGATCACCCGTTGCTCGCCACCCAGCACCGCATCGACGCTCTGCTTGCCGACCCCTCCTCGGCCTACACGATCCTGACCGACCTGAACCAGTGCACCCCATGGCTGATGCACACGATCAACGACAACGACATCCAGTCGATGGGCCAGACGGTCCGGGACCGCTGGCATCACAGGCCGCTGGCCACACGGACTCCCGCCGACCGGGTCAAGCCGCTCGACGCCGCCGTCAACGGCGTCATCGCCCACGCGGCTCTGCCTTTCCTCGACACCTCCAACGACTCCGTCGCCATCCGCGTTGTCCAAGGACTGCGGGCCCGGCGCGACACCCCGAACAAGGTGATCCCCCGGGGCATGACAACCGAACAATGGTCCCAGCTCTCACCCGGAACACAGCGCCGGTTCCTGCACGCCGGCGATCAGATCATGGGCGCCCTGGACCGCGTCCGCTTCTCCTCCTCCACCCCACGCGCCCGCGTCCCCGAACCCGGCGAGAACAGCGCGAACACACGCATCCGACACGTCCCGCAGGTTCTCTGGCCCGGCTGGACAGTCCGGCTCATTCCCCGAGAGGGAACGAAGGAGAACCTATTCCGAGGCATCGCCGCCGCACTCCTGCTCCTGCCCGGCGAACCGGTCCTGCGGGCACGCGGAGTCACCGACCTGCTGGGACCGCACCTGCCGAACGCCATGACCGTCATCTTGCAGCGAGCCCTCAAGTCCGGGCACCCGGACGTGCTCACCGCGCTCTGCAACCTCGCCCACCACCTCGACGACCACGGCAGCCCCATCGACTACGAACGCCGACGGCGCCTCATCCCCACGATCCCAATCAGCCCCGACCAGTGGCGCGAACTCTGTTTCCGCACCGGCACTCAGCCCGGTGAACAGCTCAGCGCCAAGACCACCCAGGCCCCCCGTTTCCTCAACGCGCAGCGCTACCTCAACCAGCTCCTCACCGGCGCGGACCTCACCGACCCACGCCACCCCCTCGTCCTGCGATCGGCATCCGACCGCTCCCGGTACTTCGCCTTCCCGCCCTCCCTGACCCTCGACCAGCGAGACGCCCTCCACCAGCACGCGATCGGCATCCTGCACGACCTGAACATCGCCGAGCCCCTGACCTGGGAGCCGCCGCAAGAGTGCGCTGACGGACTTGACCTTCCCGGCCGGCATCTCGATGACATCGACCTGGAAGAAGTACGCCGCATCGTCATCACCGAACAGCGGGCCCCTCGCGAGGCAGCCCGGGAACTGGACACCACCCTCACTCACATCCGATTCGCACTCGAACAGGTTCCCCGAGAGTCCCGCAAGTGGGGCAGGTCATCGAGCCTCGGCTCCTGGCGCCTGCACCAGCAAGCCAGGAAGGTGCTCACCACGACCTTCCTGCAACGCGAGTACGTCGACGGCGACAAGTCGCTGGCTCACATCGCTCAGGAAACCGGCATCCCCCGCCACATCGCCGTCGCCCACGCCCGCACCCTCGGGTTCGCCATCCGCCGCACCCGCAAGCCCTTCCCCATCAACGAGACATGGCTCCGCGAGCAATACCTCGCCCACAAGCGCTCAACCCTCGACATCGCCCAAGAGCTCGGCACCGAAGACGAAACCGTCCGCCGACGCCTCAAACACCTGAACGTTCCCCTGCGACCCCCAGGAGTGCACAGCCGCACAGTCATGACCGCCAAGATCGACACCAGCCTCCCCCGCGACGTCCGGTCCGCCGCCGAAGGCACACTTCACGGCTGGCTCCGCCTCCACCGCTTCCAGATCGCCATGCGCTTCCCGTCCCTCGACAGCGCCGCCCACCACCTAAGGGCGGAACCCAACGCGCTGGTCACACAGTTCCAGCGGCTGGAACGCGACATCGGAGCAAGCCTCTTCGAAAGAGCAGCCTTCGGCCGCCCTCAACAGCCCACGCCGCAGGGCCGACGCCTGCTACGACATCTCGAAACCGACCGTGTCCAGGCTCTGATGACCGCCTCACTTCCGCACGACGACACCTCAGACCTGCCCGACGACCGCGTCCTGGAAGCTGCCCATGCCAAGTTCCGGGTTCGCCGCAACCCCGGCCCGCCCACCCCGTTCAACGACATCGCGGTCGAGCGTGTCCGCATCACCAAGCCAACGCTCGCCCTCCTGCGCGACCTGCTCGCCCGAGCGCGGCAAGAGTCCTACGGCGCCGAGGTGATCGACCGCACCGGGCTCGATGCAGGAACCGTCTATCCCCAACTCAAGCGGCTCGAACGAGCCGGCTGGCTCACCAGCCGGCTCGAAGACGACGACACCTGGATGAGCAGAGCCACACCAGGCCGCGGCCCAGGCAGACGCCGCACCTTCTACTCCCTCACCCCGGAAGGGCGCCGAGCCGCCTCGCACGAAGTACATATGCGAGACGTCGAGAGCCCGACTGCCTCAACGCGAAGCACCCAGCGGCCCAAGCGCGCACGGAAGGCCCGTTAATTGCCCATAGGGAACCGGAAGACCGTCGACTCCCTCGCCTTGAAACCTAGCCGCTCATACAACCGGTTCGCGGCCTCACGGTCCGGACGGGACGTGAGGTCCACAGTCCGTGCTCCCGCGTCCCGAGCCATCCCCAAAGCTTGCTCGGTCAGTGCCGCTGCCACCCCTCGACCGCGTGCCGATCGGTCGACAACCACATCCTCCACCCTCGCCCGAAGCCCAGACGGAAGAGGGAAGAGCAGCAGCGTCAGCGTCCCGACGATTTCGCCGGATACACGCGCCACGAGCACGACGTTCGAATCGCACTCCACCAACCGCCCAACAGCCTCATAGTCCAAGGGTTTCGCCGTTGTCGATAGTTGCGGCAACAAGCGGCCGAACGCCTCCACGACTTCCTGGCTGGGTTGCTGGACGACTTCCACTTCAACGCTCATGGGCCTGAGCCTATCGATCATCACCTTGGCGGCACGTCCAAGGACGCCAGCACAGGTCCAGGCAAGGACCACGCCCGAAGAACTCGACAGATTGCCCGGACAAATCGCTGACACGTTGCCCGGACATCACCCCATACCCCCAGCTCAGGGCACTGTCTGACGACAAGTGGGCCTGGAACCTACACCGCCCGGCACCGCTCCAGGCGGGCCGCCGCCGCGGCCACTTCCGCGCCCCGAGTGCACCTCCCCCTCCGCTTCCCCTTTCCCGCCGGCCCTCGCCTGGCCCGCGTATGCAAGGAGCCCCGCCACACCTATGTCTGTCCCTCTCGCAGACCGCGTCATCCAGCTCGCCTACGACCCAGGAATCTCGCCCAAGGGCGGTGGCCTGCCCGGCCTGAGCGTGCTGAAGAACGTCGTCAACAGCATCAACATGTTCGGGATCATCGCCGTCGTCGGCGCCCTCGCCGTCTCGCTCGGCGTATGGGCCTGGGGCCACCACACCGGTGGCCACCAGGCCGAGGCCAACGGAAAGAAGGGCGCGGTCGTAGCCGCTGGCGCCGCCCTCGGTCTGGGTGCCGCGAACGGCATCGTCGCGTTCTTCTCCGGCCTGGGGTCTCAGGTCCATTGATGCGGAACCGATTCCCCTCCTTTTCGCTGTCCTCGTACGGAACGGGCTGGTCGGCCAACCGGCGCATCGCGATCGTCGCCTCCGCCGTCGCCGTCCTGCTCGCCATCGCCGGGATCGTCGCCCTGCTGACCGGCGGTGGCAACGGCCACCAGGCCCCGGACACCGCCGCGCCCGCCCCGACTGGCAGCCCGTCCTCCTCCGAGGCCGCCCCGAAGCCTGCCTCCGGATCCGGTTCGGTGTCCAAGCCTCCGCAGATCGCCGAACCGGTCGCCTACGCCAAGGCGGCGGCCCAGATGCTGTGGTCCTACGACACCCGCGACACCAACCGCGACCAGCAACTGGCCGGCATGCGTGCCTGGATGACCACCGAGACCAAGTACGCCGACTGGGCCTCGGTCTCCGGCCAGGTCCCCGATCCGGTGCTGTGGTCACGGATGGCCGACCAGGACCAGCACGCCACCGCCAGCGTCACCGAGGGCCACTACCCCTCCGCGTTCAAGGCGGCCCTGGCCGACGACCCGTCCGCGATCACCGAGGCGTACATCTACGTCGTCACCGTCAACGGCAAGCAGACGCTCAGCTGGAAGAAGGGCGGCGGCGGAGCCGAGGAACGGGCCGTAACCCTCGCCGTGCAGTGCCGCCCGAACCACGACTGCACCCTGGCCGCCATCGCACCGAGCGTCACGCAGTGACCCGCGCCTGAGACAAGAAAGGAGGAGTAACTCCTCGTGGGTTTCTGTGATTTCCCCTTGGCAGACAAGCTGTGCGCCGTCGGCGACGCGGTGGATTTCGCCTCGGACCCCGGCAAGGCCATCGGTGACTGGATGGCGAAGTCCGCCGGTGAACTGGCAGCTGCCGCAGCCGATTTGGCTGCCGAGGCCGTCAACACCACCACGAAGGTGGACCTGAACGCCGGATGGTTCGTCGACAACTACGAGATGTTGCTGCCACTGGGCCTGGTCCTGCTGGTCGCGACGTTCTGCGCCCAGTTGGTCCGGGCAGCCATCCGTCGCGACGGACAAGCGCTGACACAGGCGTTCACCGGCACCATGAGCGGCGTCCTGTTCGCCTTCTGTGCCATCGCCTTCACCACGGTCGCCATCGAAGTGGTCGACGCCGTCAGCGACGGCCTGTTCAAGACCGCACACCTGAACATCGAGTCGGCCGTGCGCCGCATCGTGAAGGTAAACCAGATCGGCGGCTTGTCCGGCTTGGGCTGGCTCGTGCCAGTCGTCGCCGGCCTCGGTGCAGCCATCGGCGCCTTCCTCTACTGGTGCGTGATGATGGTCCGCAAGGTCGGCATCCTCGTCATGGTCACGCTGGCCGTCTTCGCGTCCGCCGGCGGCGGCTGGGAGGTCGCCCGGCGCTGGCGCAAGGGCTGGATCGAAGCCACCGCCACCCTCGTGGTCTCCAAGCTGCTGATGACCGTGATCTTCGTGCTCGGTATCGCCGCCATGGGCAAAACCGAGGCCAAGGACGGCATCGCCGCTCTGGCCGACGTCATGTCCGGCATCGTGATCATGGTCTTGGTGTTGCTCTGCCCGTACGCCGTCTTCAAGTTCGTCCACTGGGCAGCCGACGGCACCGATGGCGAGTCCATCCACCGCGCCGGCGGCGCCGGAGCGCAGATCGCCAAGGCGCATGCCGAGAACGCCGTCCGCAAGGCCGCCGCAGCTGCAGCCACCGCCGGAACCGGTGGCGCTGCCGCCGGAGCAGGCGCCGCACCGCAGGGCCCCGACGCCAGCGGGGGCGGCTTCCCCGGCGACGTCGCCGCCAACCCGACCGGCGGCGGAGAGGGCAACGAAGGTTCGCAAAGCGGCGGAACGGGCGTCTCGCCCGGTGGCGATGCCGTCAAGTCCGGTCTGGAGAAGGCCGTCCAGCCCGCGCCGACGAGCGTGTCCGACGACACCAGCAGCCAGGTGGGCGGCAGCCCGGGGCCGGGAGGATCCGGCGCGAATGCCGCGTCCGGCCAGGGCGGCGGATGGCAGTCCGCTCCGCCGACCACGACTCCGCCGCCGCAGGGCGCACCCCCGTCCTCCGGCCCACAGAACGCCACGTCAAGCGGGTCGGCCTCACCGCCGGTGCCTCCGACCAGCCTCTGATCCCCTGCCCGCCTACCGGGGGCGGGACGTGCACGCCACCTCCCGCCCCCGGGTTCCACCCGCGCCTCCAGGACCCGCCCCTTGACTGATCTCTCCGTCGCCCCGGTCACGGTGAAGTTCCCGCACCGGTCCCGCCGCGGCATCCTCCTCGGCCTCTCCCTACCCCAACTCATCCTCGTTTCCTGCACGTTGGCGGTGCTGCTGATGACGGTGGTCTCCACCGGACTGCTCGGCGCCGTCGCCCTGGCGCCGCTGTGGGTAGCTTCCGGTGCCCTCGTCGCGATCCGCCGGCACGGCCGCTCCCTCATCGACTGGGCACCGATCGTCACCCGCTACGCACACCGCCGCCGTACAGGCCAGACCCTCTGGCTCGCCCGGCCCGTCACCCGGCCCCGGCAGGACGGCGTCCTCCACCTGCCCGGCACCACCGCCTCCCTCAAGGTGGTCACCCCCGGCGACTCCGCCAACCAGGCTGCGGCCGTCCACGACCCGCACCAGCAGACCCTGACCGCCATCGCCCGCGTCAGCAGCCGCGCCTTCGCCCTCCTCGACCCCGCCACCCAGAACCACAACGTGAGCAGTTGGGGACGCGCGCTCGCAGGCATCGCCCGTACCGGTCATATCGCCACCGTGCAGGTGCTGGAGCGCACCGTCCCCGACAGCGGCGACACCCTCACCCGCCACTGGACCCAGAACGGGCAGCCCCAGACCCCCGTCGCCGGACAGATCTACTCCGAACTGGTCTCCTCGGCCGGCCCCGCCGCAGCCCCGCACGAGACCTATCTCGCCATCTCCCTCGACCTCAAAGCCGCCCGGCGCCTGATCAGCCAGGCCGGCGGAGGCTTGCCCGGGGCGTTCACCGTCATGGAGCAGACCACCGCCTCCATCGCCCAGGCCGCCCGCAACGCCGGACTCCAGGTCACCGGGTGGCTGACCTCGCGGGAGATCGCCGCTGTCATCCGCACCGCCTACGACCCCAAGGCCCTCGCGGCCCTCCAGCAGTGGTCCGAGACCGGCCGCGCCGAGGCCGACCCCGCAGCCGCCGGGCCCGTCGTCCAGTTCGAGGAGTACGACCGCCTCGCCACCGACAGCGCACGGCACGCGACGTACTGGGTGGAGAACTGGCCGCGCACCGAAATGGGAGCCGGGTTCCTGCACGGGATCATGTTCACGGCCGGAGTGCGGCGCAGCCTCTCCCTTATATACGTGCCGCAGGGGCTCGAGTCCGCGCTGCGGGACGTCCAGAGGAAGAAAGCGGCGATCATCGCCGACGCCAACGAACGGGCCCGCCGGGGGCAGGTCGACAGCGAGGAAGACTCCGTCGAGTACGCCGACGTCAAGCAGCGTGAGCGCCAGCTCATCGCCGGGCACGCGGACGTGGCCCTCACCGGCCTGGTCACCGTCACCGCCGAGACCGACGCCCTCCTGGACGCCGCCTGCGCACAGATCGAGACCCACGCCGTCACTTCCGGCGTCGATCTCCGACGGCTCAACTACCAGCAGCCAGACGCCTTCGCCCTCACCGCGCTCCCGCTCGCCCGGACCGCCCTGTGAGCCGGGCCCGTCCCCGCCGGTCAGCACCGTGGCGCCCGCTGCTCTTCGACCATCCGTCACCACCCCTGCCTCCCGGCAGGAAGGACCACCACCTTTGACCTCTCCCACGCGTCCGGACGACGCGCACCCCTACCTCCGCGCCGCGAGCGCCGGGGTCCGCCACCACACCCGGGCCCTATCGCCGTCGGCCGCGAACCCGCCCCGGCCGGCGGACCGGCTGCACCTTGACGTGCTGCACGCCCACCTCACCGCCCTGCACCAGCTCTTGGACCGGCTCGCCGAAAGCACTCGGCCTGCGCACCCCGCCGCCGGCCGCCACCTCGCCACCGCGCACACCCGCCTCTGGCAGGCCACCAGCGAGGTCCACTCCGCCTTCCACCTGCTGCCCAACAACACAGCAGCAGAAGCCGAGTCGAGCGCATGCCATCCAGAGCGGCTGCCCGAGGGACCGCCCGTGCTCACGATCTGTCAGCGCCACCTCGCCGCCGGACACGTCATCCGCCGCAAGACCACCCCCACCGACCTCCGCCCGCACACCACGGCCTGCGTGCGATGAGCACCACCCGCAGAAACGAGGGCCACCGATGAGCCACCGGCCCGCCCGTCGCGCACGCCGCGCGTCCGCCAGCCCGCTCTTCACCCCCCACGGCACCGACCGCGCCAGCCGCAAGGCCGCCCGTCGCCAGCTCGCCGAGGCCACCGCAAAAGCCCGCGCGGAAGCCAGCGCCCACCAGACCGAGAGCACATCCGCCGAGCACGAGATGCCCGCCGCGCTCTACCCACCGAGCGGACGTCCCGGCCCCGCCTCCGCGCGTAACAACCGGCTGAAGCTGCCCGCCCACCGCATGACGACGGCCGTCGCCGCCGGCGCATACCCCTTCCTGGCCGAAGGCGGACTCGGCGCCGAGGGCATCTACATCGGGCGCGACGTACACGCGGAAGCGTCCTTCGTCTTCGATCCGTTCGCCCTGTACGGCAAGGTCGAGGGATTCACCAACCCGAACCTCTTGCTCGCCGGGGTGATCGGCCAGGGCAAGAGCGCGCTCGCCAAGAGCTTCGCGCTGCGTTCGGTGGCCTTCGGATACCGCGTCTACGTGCCGTGTGACCCGAAGGGCGAGTGGACGCCGGTGGCGGAAGCCCTCGGCGGCCGGTCCGTCGCTCTCGGCCCCGGACTGCCCGGACGGCTGAACCCCCTGGACGCGGCCTCGCGCCCGGAGGGCGTCTCCGAGGCCGACTGGGGCGGCGAGATCCGCAAACGGCGCCTGCTCCTGCTCGGCTCCCTGGCCCGGACCGTCCTGGGCCGGGACCTGATGCCCATGGAGCACACCGCCCTGGACGTCACCCTGGACGCCGTCGTCACCCGCGCCTTCGACACCGGCCGCACCCCGTTGCTCGGCGATGTCGCCGCCACCCTCAACAGCGCGAGTGCGCTCGACGAGGCCGCCGGCCTGATGTCGGGCCAGCTTGGCTACGCCGCCCGCGACCTGGCCCACGCGATGCGCCGCCTCGTCCGCGGTGACCTGGCCGGCATGTTCGACGCCCCCTCCACCGTCGCCTTCGACCCGAGCGCGCCGATGCTCACCATCGACCTCTCCCGGCTCGGCGGCTCCGGCGACGACACCGCCCTCGTCCTGGCGATGACCTGCGCCTCTGCCTGGATGGAATCCGCCCTCTCCGATCCGTCCGGCGGCCGGCGCTGGATCGTGTACGACGAGGCGTGGCGGTTGATGCGGCACGTCGGCCTGCTGCAGCGCATGCAAGCCCAGTGGAAGCTCTCCCGCGGTCTCGGCATCGCCAACCTGATGGTGATCCACCGGCTCAGCGACTTGCTCACCGCCGGCGACGCCGGATCACAGGGCCGGGCTCTGGCCGAGGGCCTCCTCGCCGACTGCAGCACCCGAATCATCTATCGCCAGGAGACCGACCAACTCCAAGCCGCGGCCTCCCTGCTCGGTCTGACCTCCGTGGAGATGGACGCCATCGCGCACCTCAACCGAGGGCGTGGCCTGTGGAAAGTCGCCGGACGATCTTTCATCGTGCAGCACCTCCTGCACAGCCACGAACTGGCGCTCTTCGACACCGACGCCCGCATGCACTGAAAAAGCAAGAGGCCCGTGAAAGCCGACATCCAACGCGAACTGATACCGCGCGACGACACTGTCCACCTTATCGGCGCGCTCAACGCGATGAAGGACAAACTACTCGATGCCGCCCAGCAGTGGGAGCTGCTGGACGAGAGTGGGCACGTCCCGGCCGCGCCCTCCTACACCGCGCTGCTCCAGCATGCCGCCGACGCGCAGGACCTCTCCCGCGACGTCCTCCGTCGGACTGCTGACTTCGCCCGGAGCCCGCACAGCACGACCCGCGCCGGCAGTGCCGTCCTCACCCATCTCGCCACGGCGGCCACCATGTCGAGCCACGCAGCACCGCACTTCACCGAGACCGCGGAGGGCTCCCTGTCCCTGCCACGGTCCTCCCACCCAACCGACCAGCACTACCTCAAGAACCGCATGGTCATCGATCACGCCTCGGCGCGAGCGTTCCTGCGGCGCACGTCGGAATCACTCCGCGACGCGGCCAAGGAACTCGACGACCACCTCGGCTTCCACCGATTCCTCTCGACGCTCACCCCTCGGGAAAGCCCTGCGCTTCCACCGCCCCGGCCGAGCGGCCGCCACCGCTAGCCCGCCTCGAAGAACCGGCATCACCACCTCAAGGAGTCCCCTGAACCGCCCCGCTCATTTCAGCGACGCCGACTGGGCCGAGTACCAGCAGTGCCAGGCCGAGCACGATGACCTCATGGCGCAGGTCGCCGAACGCGAAGCCCAGATGGAACACGACCTGATCGCCTCCTACGACGAGTACGAATTCGACTTCACCCCGGCCCCGGAGCCCAGCCCCGCCCACCGGACACCACCGCCGCACCGCACGCCCGCCTCCCGCAGGAGGAGCCGTGGGCGCTGACGACGAAACCACCCGTGCCGGCAACCGCACGGCCCCGCTCGCGCCGCTTCCCGACCATCGCAATGCGGCCACCCCGTGGTGGCAGGAGCTCTGGCGCCGCCACGCGCACATCACCACGCCACTGCGGCAGCGTGGGCTGGAGTGCGACATCGAGTTCGGCCTCAGCGCGTACATCGTGCGCGTATCGCTCCCCGACGACAGCTACTTGATCATCAGTCCGCCGCAGGAGCCCCCCTCCGACCGCCCGCCAGGAAGCCCGGAGGGCTGGATCGCGACCCGTGAACACCCGGACGACCAGGCGCTGTTCGAGGTCGTCTACGACTCGGCTTCATCCGCCGACCCTGGCGCCCCCCAACGGCCCGAGGCTCGCCACGGCGGCAACGTCCAGCCCCTGATCGAGACGATCGACCATCGCCTTGCCCAGCTCGGGCTGCTGCCGAATCCCGTTGCATCGGCCGGAGGCCGGAGCGCGCTCCCAGCTACGCCGACGCTCCACGCGCCCGAAGTCCCGGACGTCCCCGACTCCGCCGGCCGCGCCTCCGTCTACGTCTACGTCTACGGCGACGCGCTCCGCGCTCTGACTGACCGGCTCAACGGAGCCGAGTCGCATGCGGAGGCCGCTGCCTTCCTGCACCAGATCCTGGAGCCCAGCGACGGCCTGCTGGCACAGCTCGGGGAGTTCTTCGAAGCGGCCAGGGAGAAGGCCAAGGAAGCCGAGGAGGACGACGGCTTCGACTTGTCCTACGACCTCGCCGACGCCGCCGCCGAGATCCGCAACCTCGGCGAGGTGCTGCACGTGGCCGAGGACCGGATGCGGGCACTGACCCCGCTCATGCCGGCCCCGCGGCTCACGTCCACCCCGGGGCGTCCGCCGTCCCTTCCCCCGCGAGCCCTCCCGGCGGCACTGCCGCGGCACACGCGCTGACGCCGGACCACCGCCTCCTTCCAGGAACACATGACCTCACCCCGCACCGACCTGTCCGCCTTCGCTACCGGTCTGGCCGCCCGTCTGCCCGGCACCTGGACCAGCGAGTACCAGCGCCACGCGCAGTACGCGGACCAGTTCCCCCGCACCGACAAACTCTGGGACACCGGCCACGTCGACTACATCGTCAGCCAGTACGTCCTCACCCACGACGCCGTGCTCCACGGGCCCGCCGACCAGCGGCTGTACGTCACCGACCGGCCCCGCTACCCGCACCAGTTCGTCGTCGCCCCGCTCGCCCCCGACGGCCCGCACATCACGCCCCACCACTTCGCCGCAGTCGAGGAACCCAACGGCATCGCCGTTCCCAAGGACCCCGCGCGGGCGGCGGCACAAGTCACCCGACGGGTGCTGCCCCACTATGAACAGGCCCTGCAAGAGGTCCTCGACAACGCGGCGGCCCAGCCCGACCCCCCGCACCGGCTCGGCACGCCACAGGTCGACCAGGTCCTCACCCTGACCCTGTACAGCGACGGAGCCCTCGGCGCGCCGTACGAGAGCGTGCCGGTCGATGCACGCATGACGCTGTACGCCCACGGATTCCAGTACCACCCGCACCAAGCAGCGTTCCTCCTGCCCACCGCCTACGGGGACAGCGGTCGCGCCCTGCGCGTCCACAGCGTGGTTCAACAGCTCACAGCCAAGGGCATCGGCGTGAACCTGCGCCACTCGGCGCCCACCACCAGCGCCGCCCTTCCGCCAGCGTCACCGAAGGCCACACCCTCGGCCGGCCGTACGCGCTGACCCACTCCCCGCCTGCAGATCCTTGGAGCCTCCATCCGCATCGCCCGACGCACCCTGCCGCTGTTCGCCAGCGCAGCCTGCCTCACCCTGGCACTCACCGGCTGCACCACCGACCACGGCACCTCCGACGCCAAGCCGGCTCCCGGCGCCAGCACCGCCCCGAAGCCGACGGCCGCCCTCAGCGCCGCCCAGGCCCGCGACGTCATCACCCACTACTCGAAGATCAACAACGAGGCCAACGCCGACGGTAACCGGCGCCTGCTCGACACGGTCGAGGACGGCCCGCTGTACGCGATGTCCGTCTCGGACTACACCGAGACCGAAGGACTTCCCGCGGCGGACCGCAAGCCGTACAAGCCGTGGTCCTACGACTCCGCGAACGCCAAGCTGTACATCCCGCGCCTGGTCGCCGGGCAGGACCGCTGGTTCGCCGCCGCGCTCTCGGACCAGAAGGGCAAGGCCCCCTCGCGTCTGGGCGTGTTCGCCGAACAGCCCCAGCACAAGCGCTGGGAGCTGGTGTCCGTCGTCGACCTCGACGGCCAGAAACTGCCCGACATCGCCCTCGACCGGGACGGATACGCGACGGCCGTCGCCGCCGACGGCAACAAGCAGCTGGCAGCCGGCGCCGACCTGCTGCGCACAGGCGTGCTCGACAACTTCGCCACCGGAGGCGCGAACAGCGGGACGAAGGTCTTCGCGCCGACCAAGGCGAGCAAGCAGCAGATCGAGGTCCACGACAAGACCGGCACCCGCTACGGGAACCAGGGCACCACCGTATTCGCCGGCGCCGCCAACCGCTACAAGGACGCCTACGCCCTCAAGACCACCGACGGCGGCGCGTTGATCCTCTTCTCCCACACCCACACCCAGACCGACGCCGTCGCGCACTCCGGCCTGCAGATCAACCCCGGCAAGGACGACCGAGCGTGGCTCCACGACGTGCCCCGCACCTCCATCACGTACACGTTCGTATGCAACGACGCCGCCACCGTCCCCGCGAAGGCCGAGCCGTCCCGACTGATCGGCTACACCTGCGCCCGCACCGACGCCTCCGGCCCCCCAGTCGCCTCCTGGTCGGACCGCGCTTAGACGCGTCCCCTCCCACGCGGCACACACCACCTTGATGGCCGTCGAACGTCCCCAGCCCCTTACCCGATGCGGAGAAGTCCCTGTCCACACGTTCCTTCATCGCCCGCCCCACCGGCACGGGGTACAGCGGCATCCACGTCCAGCTCGACGGCGTGCCCAGCCACCACCTGCCCCTGCTCCTGGCCGCCTACCAGCACAAGTTCGGGCGCGACGTGGAGGCCATGTCCCGTCACCTCATCGACGACGTCGCCGTCGGCTGGGACGAGCTGGGCACCGACCTCCTCGACGGCGCACCGCCCATGCTCGTGGCCGAGCTGACCGGCGGCGAGCACTGGCCCAGCCGCACGCTCGATCACTTGATCACCCCGAACGGCTCCCCGCCGGTACGTATGACAGTCACCGACGAGACCGCCGACGCGCAGGACATCCAGTGGGGCTACGTCCTGCACCAGCAGGGCATCGAGGTGATCAGCCTCCTGCACGAGGACATCGGCCCGCTTGTCGACTGGGCCATCGACCCGCGCACCGCCTTCAACGACCACCCGGCAGCGTGGTCCTCCCTCGACCCCGCGCCGGCCATCCGGGCATCGCGCAGCACGCCGCCCCCGAGCGCTCCCGCCGCATCCCCGGCGAAGGCCGGCGCCCCGCGCCCCGCCACGCGCCGCTAGTTTCCCCTCGTCTTCCCGGAGCCTTCCCTGCCCCCGCACACCACGCCCCTGATCACCGTCGTCATCGCCAGCCGCCTGCGCGAAGACCGGCTCGACTACCTGACCGCCATGCACGCCAGCCTCACCCGGCAGTCCGTGGGTTGGGAGGCCATAATCGCGCTCGACGGTGCTTCAACTGATCGTCTGCCTGCCCCGCTCGCGCAGGACCCCCGCGTCCGCACCCTTGCTCTGCCCCGCCCGGTCGGCGCCGCCTGCGCCAGGAATCTGGCCCTCGCCCACGTTCGAACCCGGTATACGAACTGGGCGGACGACGATGACGAGTTCACCGACGACGCCATGTCCGTACGGCTGAACACCCTGGAATCGACCGGGGTCGGCTGGTGTGCGGGCTGGAGCGAGGACCAGTACCCCGACGGCTCGACCACCTTGTGGCGCTGCCCCACCCCGCCCAGCCGCCACTGATGGCGCTTCCTGAAAACGACCACCCGCTACTCGGGGGTGGCCCCAGACGTGCTCAGTGGATCTCCCCACCCACTCGGCACCTGACCTGCGGACGGGCGCCAGAAGGGAGGGGCCGCCCGATAGCCAGCCAGGTCCAGGGGCGGGACGGACTGTCCAGGGTGGGCGAAGCCCAGCGCGTAGCGCCGCCGCAGGCGCCCTTGACCGGCCGGCACGGCCCGCACACTCCACGAGTGGGCGGCCCCGGCCGACAACATGCGCGACGCTCGCTGAAACTCCCCACTCGGTTGAACGCCGGAGCGAGTGGAGCGACGAGCGGCACTGGCCGTTTTCAGAGATCCCCATCACCACGAGGCCGGCGACGTGTGGACCTACTGGAAGTCCCCGGCGGGCACCATCCCCATCGGGCCGACCACGATCCTCGCCCGCACCGACCTCGTACGCGCCGCACCGATGGGCGGCCTCGTCCAGGGCGAGGACTACTGCGCGGCCCTCGGCGTGACCACTCTCGCGCCCGGAATCCTGCTGCCGGTCCCCGTGTACAGATACCGCAAATGGGGCGGGCAGATGACAGCCCAGGTCGGATACGACCAGCTGGAGGCGGCGGCCCGGGAGCATGCCTGGCAGTACGGCCGCAGCCTGCGCGCCGTCCTGCGCAGCGGCGGGGACCTGGTCCATGGCTGAGGCGCAGATCATCCTGTCGCACAGCCGGGATTCGCATCGTCGCCATCGCCTCGGGTGAGCAGTACCCGTGGGCGCACACCGCCCTCACGGAGAGCGGCTTTCGGCGGGACGACGACGGCGTCTACCACCTGCCCGCGGACGGCAACCAGACCACCGTGGTCGACCTGGTCAAGTGCGCGAAACGGCACCGCACCAGCGTGCACACAAGCAGCCGGCGCTTCATCGGCGACGCCACCCGCGACCTCGCGCGCCAACTGCCCGGCCAGTGGAACACGTCGGTCGACATCTATTCCCACCCCGCCTGGCAGGAAGACCTCGTGCCCTGGATCTGGGACAGCGGCGAACTCGGCCGCGCCCTCCAGAGGGAGCGGATCCCCTACGCCGCCACGCTCACCGACACGGTGAACGGCACCACGCTGCTGTTCGTCGAACGCCCCGGCCGCCAACTCGACTATCTAGTCGGCGCCTTCGCCCCCGAAGGGCTCGAAGAGGGCTACGGCGATCCGCACGCACCGCGCAGCATCGCCCTGCCGCCGTTCGCCGGACGGGCGGCCCAGGCCGTCGCCGACCGGTACCTCCCCTCCTACGAGCAGGCCGTCCACGCCCGCCGGACCTCGGCCATCGCCGCCGTACTCGGGGGCATCCGCTCCGAACACGACACCTGGCAGGCCATGGTCGCCTCCGGCCGCTACAGCGACGCCACCCCGCTGAGCGCCGCCGCCCTCGGCGCCGCGACCGAGGAATTCCTCGACCACTCCTGGCGCCGCTTCCTCACCGTCGTCGACCACGCCCCGACGCTGATCGACCGGTGCCGTCCCGCCAGCAGCCCGTGGCCCGACGACGCCGCGACGCTCTCCCGCCTGGCCGACGCCATCACCGATACCGAGACCCTGCTCCACGAGGTGGTCCACGGCGGTCCTATGCCGTCGCAGGAACTCAACGCCCGCGCGTGGCCGGCCATCGAGACCTGGCTCACCGACGGCGAGATCTTCCTTCGCCAGGCCCGCGTGAGCGCACCCCACCGCCGCCCCGCCCTCCCCGTCTCCGCCCAGTACGCCCCCTTACCGCAGCCCGTCCCATGCACCGCAGCCACTGACCGCTCCACCCCGACAACGTGAGGAGAACCTCGCCCCCTTGCAACCCGGCACCCACTTCGCCTTCGGCGACCACGAGGAACACGGTTTCGTCGCCTCCTTCACCTCCTCCCTGCCCGCGCACCTCGCCCACTGGTACCTGGAGCGCGAGCAGTTCGAGCCCGTCCCCGATCAACCCGGGCTGTACCGGCTCAGCGAGCCCGAGCGGGACGGTCCCCGCCGGACCCGTCAGGCCGTCCACGATCTTCGCCGCCAGGGTTTCACTGTGCAGGCCGACATTCGCCTCAACCCGGCTATTTCCGCCAGCCCACCACGCCCAGTCCGGGCGAACGGACTCCTGGAGCGCCGCAGCCGTCTCGCCGAGGCCGCCGCCGGCCGAACGACTCAGCGTCGCGCCACACCGCCCACCACCTCCCTGCCGTCGGCCCGGCCGATCCCGCCGAAGCCCACCTACGCACCGACCGTCCACCTGACGGCCTCGGGCGGCGGGCGGTCCCGATGACGCCCGCAAGCAACCCGGACCCCGACGGCCCGCTGCCGGTGGCACCGAACTCGCCAACGCTGCACGCGATTTCCCGCTGCGGATGGCGGTCATCGACCGCGAGACCGAGACCGCGCTCGACATGACACGCGACCGCTGCGGCCGCATCGTCCACGCAAGCGCCGCGGCAGCGGCTCGAGCCCAGCGCGACAAGGCTGCGGTGGAGGCGTACACCACGCACCTCGCCCCGCACGCCGACGCTCTGCTCGATGCCGCCCGCCGTGCGCTCGACGAGCTGCCGCCTACCCGGCACCTGGCCGCGTGGCGGGCCGTGCTGGACGGCCTGGCCGCCTCCGCCACCGAGATCCGCCGGGCCCTCGACCGGCCGGCCGCCCCCGGCTCCCAGGCCGAACCCGCGCAGCACTCGGCCCTGTGGCCGCACCTCACCGCATGGGCGGATCACAGCTTCATCGCCAGCAACCTCGCCGACCAGAGCGATGGCCAGCACCACAAGGCTCCGCTGACCGAAGAGGAACAGCGGATGTGGACCGAGCGAGCTCAGGCTGCGCAGAGGCGAGGCGAGCTGGAGCTGACCGAGTCGTGGTACGCCGCCGACGGGCAGCCGATCACCCTCGCCCACCTGGTCGAAGACGACGACTCGACGCTGGTCGCGCTGCGAGGAGACCCGGACGCACCGGGCTGGCAGGTGATCGGGCACTACGCCCACGAATACGAGGCAGGGCAGTCACTACCCGCCCCGGTCCCGCCCGGCGTGCTGCGCGCCGATGTCTCAGGGTTCAACCGGCCCGAGCCCGCCCCCGAGATCTCGCTGCAGGAACTCACCCGCGACGTCGTCGAGGCCCACCACGCCGGTGACGCGTCCAACGCGCTCCTCAGTGCAACCCAGCGCGGATACGACGCAGGGCCGATGGTCCGTCTCCAAGAACTCCTGGAAACGAGCAGCCAGTTCGCCAGCGCGCTGGAGACCGTCCAGGGCCGCCAGATCGCCGCCCGCTTCTCGGCGATCGGCCGGCAGGTTGAGTTCCTCACCCGCGAAGTCGAAGAAGCGGCCGAGGACCTCGGCGCGACCGTCGCCGTCCTGCCGCCGCACCGCACCCCCGTGCTGCGCGTCCGCCCGTGCCCCACCTTCCGGCCGCCCTACTCAACTCGGCCCTCCTGGTAGCCCTGCCACTGTCCGGACCGTACGGCGGACCGGGCCTCGCCACGGCTATCGTCGTCGCCGGCGGTCTGAACCACGCCTCCGCTGGAGGCCGGGCTGCGGGCGCTGTGGCCGAGCGTGCTGCCCGACCCCCGGCTGCGGCACGCCGCGCTCGCGCTCGACACCGGCACGCAGGGCCTGCTGTACATCGTCGGCCCGCTGCTCGTGGCCGCGCTCGCCTCCGTGTACAACCCCGCCGTCGCGCTCGCTGTCACCACGGCCCTCGGCCTGGCCGGCACCGCTGCGGTCGCCCTGGCGCCGCCATCGCGACGTTGGCGACCCGAAGGGTTCGAGGGCCAGGACGCTTCCCAGGCCCAGCAGTTGGCCACTCCCGCCGTGTTGCTGTTGTTCGGCTCCCTCACCGGTATCGGGTTCGCGATCGGAGCGATGAACGTGTGGTCCATCGCCATGGCCGAGCACCACCACCAGGACATGGTCTCGGGCATCATCCCTGCCGCGTTCTCGACCGGCAGCTTCCTCGGCGGCCTCATCTACGGAAGCCGCACCTGGTCGGGCACCACCACCAGACGACTGATCATCGCCACAGGCGCGTTTCTGGCCGGGTGGCTCCCGCTCTTTGCCCTTCCGGGCCCGTATGCGGCCATCGCCGCGGTCACCGTGCCCGGTGCGTTCCTGACCATCGTGGTCGCCTGCGCCTACGTCACCACCGACGCCCTCACTCCGGCGGGCCGTACCAGCGAGGCGTACGCGTGGCTGATCCTCGCGATCGGCGCCGGGCAGTCCGTCGGCACCGCCCTCGCCGGACGCCTCGCCGAGCAGCCTCTCGCCAGCGCTGCGCTCCCCGCCGCCGGCGCGGCCTTCGCTCTCACTGTCCTTCTCGCCGGGCGCCGACGTCTCGGCCCCACCGGACAGCGGCAGCGCGGCCGACACTGCCGCCCGCTCCGAGGCCGGCACAAGACGCCCTGATCAGGGCGCAACACCCCTACTTTCCAACCCTTCTGAGGAGATCCATTTATGGCCGTCCGTACGCAGTGGACCGTGGAGCACGTGTGCTCCCACCAGGTGGTTCATGACCTGTCCAACCGTCCTGCCGACAAGCGGGCCGGATTCGCCCGCTGGCTCGCGGCGAAGGACTGCTCCGACTGCTGGAAGGCGGCACGCGACGCCGATACCGAGTCCAAGGAGGAGTGGCTCGCGGCCAAGCGCTCCGCCGAGCAGGAGGCGGCCGCCGCGTGGGCGAAGCAGTTCGACATGCCGCAGTTGGAAGGCCCGGAGAAGGCCATGGACTGGGGCGAGCGCTCCCGCCACCAGCTGATGACGGCCGCGCACACCGCGCTGGTCGTGGAGGGGAGTTGGGACGAGGCGGACTGGGCGGAGCTGGAGGAGAAGGCCCGCGCCATCACCCGCGCCGGGTGGTGGATCGACCAGCGCGACGCAGAGGGCACTGACCTGCTCGAACTCCTCGACGCAGCCACCGAGGCGGACCGCGGGACGGAGAACCCGTTCCGCTGATCGCGGCGGAACATAGCCGGGAAACGCCGGTTAGCCAAACCGGCGTTCCTCCGGACCATTGTTCCTCCCACCCCGCCACCGATTGCGTGGAAGGAACCGAACCGCATGTCCCAGCCCCCGCCCACCTCGGCCTTCGCGCCGACACCCGACCCGCTCACCCCCGACCGGGACATCACGCACCAGCACTTCCAGGCCGGTGACACCGTCGTCGTCCTCAAGGGGGTGGCCGACGGTGAACTGTGGGGAGACGCGATGCGCGTCGTCGCCCCGTCCTGGCACACCCCGACCGACGAGGACGGATGGCGGCTGCGGGATGCGACCGGCGGATCCCAGTCCTACGTCACCGGCCATCCCCGCTACCTCGTGCACCTCTCGCGCCGCTGCCCGGACTGCCTGATCTACCTGCGAGCCATGGAGGACGCTCTCCTGCCGCGGTACGTCGGCCGCAACGAGCTGATCGACTGCGGCTGGTACACCACCACCGCCCTCAACCAGTTGGTGCACATCGCCGACATCCGGGGCGGCCGGTGATTCCCCGCCTCCATCAGCGGACCCACGCTCCGCACGACTCGCTCGCCGAGGCTCTGGGGCGGCCGGTCTCGCCGAACGAGGGCCTGACGGAGTACACGGTCGTCGCCCACTGGCCGGGCCTGGATTACTTCACCCTGGACGACGAGCAGAGGACCTGGACGTCCCTCCAGTGGGCCGAGCACCTCGAAGACCCGTACCTGGAGCATCCGTTCGCCGCCAGCCCGGATGATGACCGGCGGGCGATCCTCCACCTCGTCGTCCGGCTTCACCCGGACGACCGGGAGCTGACCGGCCCCGAGTGGGCAGAAGCCGCCCACCGGCTCGCGCGGGCCGCCGGTATCGAGATTCCCGGCAAGGAGGACGGCTGCCGGTGGATCGCCGTTCAGGCCCAGTCCGGACGCCTCGATGTGATCGCCAACCTGATCCACGTCGACGGCGCGTGGCCACCCCCGCCCGCGGATATCCTGCGGCGCCTCTCGGACGAGGCGCGCCGCATCGAGCAGGACCTCCACCTGATCCCCGTCCGCACCGGCCCCACGGCGCGACCCGCCATCCGTATGGCGCCCACGGCGTCGGCCCAGCTCGCGAGCGTCCTCACGCAGCTCGCCGACGAGCAGGCCGGTCCACTTGCCACGGTCCGCGGACTGGTCGAGCACACCGCGCACCGGATCGCCCGCCAGCCCGGCGCCGCCGGCACCGATGTGGCGCACCGCCTGGAGCTGATTGCCCGCCGCCTCCACGCCATCCAGCAGGACCTGGACAGCACCGCAGCGCGCCTGGTCCAGCCGCGGGTCGCCGCCGTGCCGCCCGCCGTCCGGCGCACCGCTCACCGATCGCCGTAGGAGAAACGTCTCGTTGCCCCGTACCGACCGCTTCCTGGACATCCGCCGTGACCCGCACTCCGACGAACTCCTCGCCCGCGGCGGGGACTCCGAGGCGCACAGCGTCCTGCAGCGCGCGGGTTTCATCGCTGTCGTCCGCGTCCACGAGACCTACCACCGCGCCCCCACCGGCCTCACCGGCCTCACCGAGGAAGACGAGTCCCGTCTCGCCACCGACGCAGTCGCCCGCCTCCGGGTCGCCGGGTACCACGTCGACTGCGAAGAGGACTTCGACACTGGTTCCCGTCGGGCCAGTTACCTGCCGCTGAGCTCCTCCGTCGCCCATATTGCCGAGCGCATTCGCGAGGCCACCACCACGGAAGAGGCGGCCGACGCCCTGATCGAGCTGACCGCCGCCCACGACGGCATCCTCGCCGCGCTGGACGAAGTCCTCACCGCCACCGCCGACTTCCACGACGGGCTCGGCCAGGCGGCCGACCCTTACATCGCACGGCGGTTGCGCTACCTCGCCGACGAGCACCTTCGCGTCATCCGCACCGACCTCGCCGACACCCGCAACACGCTCGCCGACCGGCACGCACCCCACCCCTGCCGCAGCACCTGCAGCGGGGAGGTCCCCGCCACCGAACGCGAGCGCTCCGCCGTGTGCGCCTGCCCGCCCCCGCCGCGCACGCTCCCGGCTCCGCCGCCCCCGGTGGCCGCCGGACTGCGTCGCTGACTCCCACCTCGCCCAAGGACACCATGCACGACCACGACACCTCCGAGCGCCTTTCCTCGTACGCCGACGTCCTCGCCAGCGAACTCCCCGACAGCTGGTCCAGCTCCCACCTGCCGGCCGACGCCAAGGACGATCTCGCCGAACTCTCCGACCGCATCTGGGATCTGGACCTGGTCGCCGCCTCCCTCGCCGAGCACCCGCTCCAGCAGGCCGCCGTCCTGAGCCGCCCGGACGGCGCCCAGCTTGTCGTCCTTAACCGGCATGACGAGCGCGACGGATTCCTCATCGCCGCCGTCGCCCCCCCCCGCCCTGCCCGACGAGGCGTACCGCGCCGTCCCCGAGCCCAACGGCATCGCCCTGGCGGACGACCCGTTCCTGAGCGCCGAGCAGGTCGCCGGCGACCTGCTCGCCCGCTACGACAGCGCGCTCGCCCAGGTCCGGCACAACGCCCTGGGCGGCATCCAGCCCTCCCAGCCGGACCGGGTCCTCCTGACCTGGCAGCAGGACGGCAGCGTCGCCACCGCCCCCGTCGACGACCGTGCTGGCGCCGTCCTCGTGGCCAACGGCTTCGTCCAGGACCCGCAGAGCGGCATCTACCGCCTCAACGGCGACGACACCCAGGCGCAGGCGCGCGCCCTGCGCGAGATCGGCCTGCGGCTCGACCGGCTCGGCATCGGCACCGCCCTGCAGCACCCCGCAGGCCGGACCGCGCCCACCTCCGCCCCAGCTTCCATGCCGCCGGCCCCGGCCGGCACCCGCACGCCGACCACCAGGGCTCGATGAAGCAGACGGAGCCCGACTTCTGGGTGCTGGAGTACGTCACCATCACCAAGGCCCAACCGCCGTTGACCCCGAAGAGAGGCCCATGGCCAATTTGGCCGACGAGTACGGCACGGACGTCGAGATCTGCATCAAGGCCCTGACGACGACCATCCACGCCGACACCTCGACCGGCGCCCCCGCACAGCTCCACGACCTGCTGGAACAGCTCGGCTTGGAACGCCACGAATACCCCACGGGCGGGCCGCTCTACATCTGGCACACCGTGCCCGAACACCTCGGTGCCGACGAGCAGAAGCGCCTGGCGAGCCGCGCCATCCCCGCGCTGCTCGTGGCCGGTTACGAGGTCAACTGCACGCCCGACGTCTTCGACGAAGCCACCTACCGGCAGGCCGTGCACGACATCCGCACCCGTGCGGCCCGCCCTGCCGCGCAGCAACCGGCACCGCCGGCCAGCTCTCCCTCGCGCCCCGCACCGGCCCGCCACACCCCGTAAGACGCCCGGGCGGCCCCGGCACCACGCCGGGGCCGCCCCCGCACCGCCCGATCCCCGGAGAAACCCGTAGCAGCCCGCACACCCCCACCGATCAGCAACCGGCTCAAACCCCGACTCGCGACAGCCCTGTTCCGCCGCTACCTGCGCGCCTGCATCCCGACCGGCCCCGACCGCGCCTCCCCGCTGGCCGGCGCCCGCCCGGAGGCCGTCCTCGCCGAGACGCAGCGCGTCGGTCACCGCCACCACCACTGACCGTCCACCGACCCGGAGGAGCATGTCCCGCCCCGCGCCCTACCCGGTGAGACTGGCCGACGAGATCACCCGCCAGCTCGGCCAGCTCGCCGACCACCTCTCTCAGCTTCCCCCTCCCCAGGCCGCGCAGGTCATCGCCCGCGTTCTCGACCCGGACGCCGGAGTCCTCGGCGGCGTCACCCACCTCGTCGCCACCGGCAGCGTGTTCGCCAAGGACCAGGCAGAGCGAGGCGCCCTCCCCGCAGAGGTGTGGCTCGCGCTGGGCCGCGCCTCGAACGAACTGCACGACATCACCCTCGACCTGGACGAACACAAAGACGCCCTGCAGCACGTCGGCACCCTGCCCGCCACCACCGCGGCGAAGCCCCCGGCACCCGCCCCGCTCGTCGTCCGGCGGCGCCGGTGAAGAAGAAGCAGTGGCAGGGCTGGGGGCCAGGCGAGCAGGCCGAGCAGCACTACCTCGTCCAGCCCCGTGCCCTCGCCGGCGGCGGCGACGTCCGGCACGTCTCGGAGTTCCTGCGCGCCTCGGGCTGGCGGGACAAGTCCAAGTCGGGCGGTCCTCTGTTCATGGAGAGCCCGGACCGCACCGTCCGTGTCGCCTACGACCCCTATGTTTTTCCCGGCGGGTGGACCATCCACGGCAGAGCGGACGGCCCCAACGGCGAGTGGTCGGCGCACCTGGGCCGGCAGACGCCGGTGGAGATCGTCGCCGGGTTGACCGACGCCCTCACCCGTCCCCGCTCCGCCCACGCCCCCAACGTCTGGGCGCCGTTGCAGGAGCAGAACTGGCACACGCATTTCGAGGGCGAGCACTACATGGCGACCAGCCCCGACGGCACCGCGTGGATGCAGTACCACCAGGGCGCCGACGGCTCGGCGATGTGGTGGACCGGAGCGAAGGACAAGCAGGGCAACGGCTGGACGGCCAACTTCACGCCGAACACGCCGATGCACCTGGTGCAAGCCTTCTCGACCGAACTCGCCGGCCCCGATCCCGTGATGCGCCCGCGCGGACGCGTTCCGCACAGCGCGCAGATCCGTACCTGGTCGGTCTCCGTCAAGCCCTCCCAGCTCAGTGCGTGGCAGCAGGCCCGGATCACGGCCGCCCGCGCCGCCACCTGGGCCCGCAACAGCGCCCGAAGTACCCGGCCGCGCACCAGCGTCCGTCCCTACACCCCGGCCGGCGGCGCCCGGACCCGCCGCTGACCCGCCGCCCCGTTCCAAGGAGCCCGATGCCCGCACTCACCCCGGACACCATCCGCACACTGACCGAAACACTGTCGGACCTCACCGACTACCTGCGCGAGAACCCCGACCCCGTGGAAGCCCTCGCCCTCGTCGAGCCTCTCCTCGACGAGTACACGGGCCTGCCCGTCCAGCTCGCCGACACCCTGCGCGCCCTCGCTCGTGCCGTGCAGGACCACCCGGACACGCCGCGCACCGCGCAGGTCGACGTTCGGACTGCCGAGTTGCGCACGGCCGCGTGGGAGCAGGCCGACCAGCACACCCTCCACTACGTCCTGGACGACCTCCGCGACCTGTACGGCAGCGCCGCCGCGAGCGAGCCGGGGTGCTGCTGGTGCCGCTGAGCGAACGGCAGCTCGCCGCCTTCGCAGACAAGCACGCCGGGCAGATCCCGTTCGACACCAGCCCCCGCCACCTCGCCGGCCCCGGAGACGCCCGCCACGTCACCCACGGCCTGGCCGCCGCCGGATGGAGCGCCGTCTCCGACCCCCTGAGCGCCGAAATCGTCCTGCGCAGCCCCGACCTTCGCCACCGCCTCCAGTTCGACCCGCAGTCCCGCACCTCCGCGTGGTGGCGGCTGCGGGCGGAGCCCACCGACACCGAGCCCGGCTGGTACGCCGAGTTCGACGAACTCGTGCCCGCCGAGATCCTCGCCGGCTTCACGGACGCCCTCATCGTCCCGCCGCCACAGCAGCCGGACCCATGGCAGCCGGTGACCTCGGCGGGGTGGCACCGCGACTCAGACGCCACAGCGCGCTCGCCAAACTCCATGTGTCACATCGAACTGCGCCCGTTGAGCGAATTCCGCGACCGGCCGTCCTGGCACGTCGAGACCCGCCAGCCCGGCCACGGAGAGTTCCACGGCCCGCGCATCTGGCACGCCTACTTCGACGAACACACCCCCGCCCACCTGGTCGGATCGTTCCTCACCGCACTGGCCGACCGTAGCCCGCTCCAGCGCGGCATGTACGACCGCACCGGCCACTACAGCGCCGTGCAGGAGCCCAGCCCACTGCGCCCACAGCAGGTGGTCGACGCCCACGCCACGCGCCTCAAATCCCTCCGCGCGCAGGCACGCTCCGCCCGCCGGCAGCAGACGAAACCCGCGACGACCCCGGCGAACGTCGGCCTAGCCCAGCCGGCCGCTCGCCGCTGAACCGACAGGACTCCACCTCATCTCCACCGACCACCACGCACACCGCGACTTCCTCCGCCACCTCGACGACTATCTGAGCGACAGCAAGAACATCCTCGACGCCTGGGACGCCTACTCCGACGAGCACACCGACCTCGACGGCTGGCCCCACGACGACCACGCCTACGGCATGCGCGCGAGCCAGCGCGACGCCGACACCCTCACGGCGTTCGAGCCGCTCCGCTACGGCGCCCGTCACCTGCTGGCCACCGCCGAGACACAGCTGGCCCATCTGCCGGAGAACACGGTGCAGAGCCGCTGGGTCTACCAGTTGGGCGTTCTGCACGCCGCCCTCGACCGGCTCGACGAACTGCACGAGCAGTGGCTGGAGACCCGAGACGCTCTCCCGGCCACCGCCAAGCCCGGCACCGCCGACTTCGACGACGCCCTCGCCGAGCATCACGCCGAATCGTGGAGCTACCTCGACGACTGGGCCACCCACGGAAAGGCGCTCCGGGAAATCAACTCCGCCGCTCGCAAGGCCCGTTCGCCCCTGGCCCCCATACCGGCCCCCGCACCCGTCCGGCGCACTGCGGCACGAAAGTGAGCATGCCCCCGACTCCCGAGACCGTCGAGGTCGACTTCATCGCACCGCGTCACCTCACCGGCGGCGGTGACCCCGCCTGGATCACCGTCCCCCTCCATCGTGCCTGCGGCTGGAGTCACGGCAACGACCCCCTGATGCCGCGCGTCCTGCTCTCCAGCCCCGACCAGAAGGCCCTCCTGCGCCTGGAGCCCGACCCCGACGGCCAGTGGTGGACGTTGAGCCACGCTGCGGAGCCGGACCGGCCCGCCTGGTACGCGAGCTTCAGCGCCCGCACGCCCGTCGAACTCATCGCCGCCGCCACCGACGCCCTCACCGACCCGGCCCCGCCGGCGGGCGCGCCCTCCGATCCGTTCGAGCCGCTCCAACAGATCGGCTGGTCGCCCGCCTCCGCGGGCAACGGCCTCGTGTCGCCCGACGGCACCGCGTATCTCCAGCGGCTGGGCAGCGCGGAAGAACCGGGAGCCTGGTTCGTCACCGCCACGCTCGGCCCGGCCCGGCCGGTGTGGCAGGCCCGCTTCGGCGCGCACACTCCCGCCCGCCTGGTCGCCGCGTTCACCGCTGCGCTCGCCGATCCGAAGCCCGTACCGAGCATCGACAGCGGGTGCAGTCTCCCGACCCACGACCCGAACGTCGTCACCTATAGGACCACGGACGTGCTCGCCGTGTACGTCGCCGGGGCGCTGGAAGAACGCGTCCACTCCCTCGCTGCCCGGCGCGCCGCCCCGCCGACGAGTCCGGTCCCCTCGCGACAGCCGCCGGCCAACAACAGCCGCAGCCGCTGATCCCCCGTTATCTTTTTCGCGGTCCTGCAACGGGGCCGCTGGCCTCCGGGCCCGGTATGACTGTTGCCCCCTGTCGAAGGCATGACCTGGGGGGTGGTGTCGCCGGGTCCGGGGGTGTTCGTCGGAGACGCTGATCAGAGGTCCGGCCACCGTCCGGTCCGGCGCAATGCCGGGCAGTTCGCGGGCGGCAGGTCTGCATAACGTGGATGCGCGAGCACGACACCCGAGCCGAGGCCGGCACCGTCAACACCCCTGGAAGGGTGCGATGTTCGAGATCGAAGACGTGGGCGTGTTCCTCGGCCTGGACGTCGGCAAGTCCGCTCACCACGGCCACGGACTCACCCCGGCCGGCAAGAAGGTCTTCGACAAGCCGCTGCCCAACAGCGAACCGAAGCTGCGGGCCGTGTTCGACAAACTTGCCGCGAAGTTCGGCACCGTCCTGGTCATCGTGGACCAGCCCGCCTCCATCGGTGCCCTCCCGCTGACCGTCGCCCGCGACGCCGGCTGCCGCGTCGCCTACCTGCCCGGCCTGGCCATGCGCCGGATCGCCGACCTCTACCCCGGCGAGGCCAAGACCGATGCCAAGGACGCCGCGGTGATCGCGGACGCGGCCCGCACCATGCCGCACACCCTGCGCTCGCTCGAACTCACCGACGAGATCACCGCCGAGCTCACCGTCCTCGTCGGCTTCGACCAGGACCTCGCCGCAGAGGCCACCCGCACCTCCAACCGGATACGCGGCCTGCTCACCCAGTTCCACCCCTCCCTGGAACGCGTCCTCGGGCCACGTCTGGACCACCAGGCTGTGACCTGGCTGCTGGAGCGCTACGGCTCCCCGTCCGCCCTGCGCAAAGCCGGCCGCCGCAGGCTCGTCGAACTGATCCGGCCCAAGGCCCCACGCATGGCCCAGCGGCTGATCGACGAGGTCTTCGACGCGCTCGACGAGCAAACCGTTGTGGTCCCGGGCGCCGGCACCCTCGACATCGTTATCCCCTCTCTCGCCGCGTCCCTGGCCGCCGTCCACACCCAACGCCGGGCAATGGAAGCCCAGATCAACGCCCTGCTGGAGGCCCACCCTCTTTCCCAGGTCCTGACCTCGATGCCCGGCGTCGGCGTCAGGACCGCCGCCGTCCTGCTGGTCACCGTCGGCGATGGCTCCAGCTTCCCCACCGCCGCCCACCTGGCCTCCTACGCCGGTCTCGCGCCCACGACAAAGCAGTCGGGCACCTCTATCCACGGCGAACACGCCCCCCGAGGCGGAAACCGGCAGCTCAAACGCGCCATGTTCCTCTCTGCCTTCGCCTGTATGAACGCCGACCCCGCCTCCCGCGCCTACTACGACAAGCAACGCGCCCGCGGCAAGACCCACACCCAAGCCCTCCTCCGCCTCGCCCGCCAACGCATCAGCGTCCTGTTCGCCATGCTCCGCGACGGCACCTTCTACGAGACTCGGGCGCCGAAAGACGTTGAGCTCGCCGCGTGACCCCAGCAACACCGAACTACCCCAAACCCACCACGGGCGCCTTGACGAAACACATAGAGGCACCCCCCCCCGTCCCCGCCCGGAAGCACGTAGCCCTTGCCCCCTTCCTCCTCCAACAGCAACACCGACGGGTACGACCTCGTCCTGCGCCTCCTTCTCGGAGTGCTCGCCGTCGTCGTCCCCCTGTCCCACCTCGCCTGGCTGTCCGGCAACATCACCGCCTACCTCACCGGCGCCACCTGGGCCCCCTACCAGCCGACCACCGCCCTGCTCCACCCCGAGCAGGTCTGGCCCGACGCAGGAGAAACGTCCCTGCTGATCAGTGCCCGCATCGTCCCCGTTGTCCTGCTCCTTGCCCTCGGTGTGGGGGCGGGCATCCTGTGGGCCCGGCACAAGAACCGAAGGGGCGGTCGGCAGAAGATCACCGACATGGCCAAGGCCCGGGACATCAAGCCGCTGATGGCCAAGGCGATCACCGACAAGGCCCGCTCTTTGCGCCCAAGTCTGAAGGACACCAAGCGCATCGACGCGAAGGACACCGGCATCCTCCTCGGTAATCTGCAGGGCAGCCGCCACGAGGTACGGATGGGGTTCGAGGACGTCGCCGTCGCGATCATGGCGCCCCGGTCCGGCAAGACGACCTCGCTCGCCATCCCCTCCATGCTCAGCGCGCCAGGCCCGGTCCTGCTGACGTCGAACAAGGCCGCCGGAGACGCCTTCACCACTGCCTACGAGGCCCGGGCCAAGGCGGGGGCGGTGTGGACCATGGACACGCAGCAGATCGCCCACGCCGCACGCGAGATGTGGTGGAACCCTCTCGCCAGCGCGAGAACCCTGGACGGGGCGAACCGGCTCGCCGGGCATTTCCTCGCAGCCTCGGTGGACGCCTCCCAGCAGGGCGACTTCTGGTCGAAGGCCGGCAGCAACATCCTGTCCCAGTTGCTGCTGGCCACGGCGCTCGACGAGCGACCGATCACCGACATCATGCAGTGGCTCGCCTTCCCCGCCGACCGCACTCCGCTCGATATTCTCCGCGACCATGATTTCGCCGCCGTCGCCGCTCAGCTCAAAGGAACCGTCGAGGGGCCGCCGGAAACGCGCGATGGAATCTACGAAACAGCCCGGCAGTACGCCTCCGCGCTCTTGAATGCGGAAATAGCCGCGTGGGTGACACCGCAGAAAGACGTCCGGGAATTTCGACCGGAGCAATTCGTCACCTCGACTGACACGCTTTTCCTGCTCAGCAAGGACGGCGGAGGCGGAGCTTCGGCGTTGATCGCGGCCTGCGCGGACTCCGTGATGCGTGCCGCAACCGCTCAGGCCGAACGCGCAGGCGGACGCCTTGACCCGCCGATGCTCGCGATCCTCGACGAGGCCGCGAATGTTTGCAAGATTTCAGACCTCCCGGATTTGTATTCGCACCTCGGAAGTCGCGGGATCATCCCTATCACCATTTTGCAGTCCTACCGCCAGGGCCAAAAGGTTTGGGGGGACGCGGGTATGGATGCCATGTGGTCTGCCTCGACGGTAAAGGTCATCGGCAGCGGCATCGACGATCCCGATTTCGCAGACAAGTTGAGCCGTTTGATCGGCGACCACGACGTGGAGACCACGTCCACTTCGCACTCGGAGTCCGGCAAGTCGACCTCGGTCAGCATGCGGCAGGAGCGGATCCTGCCCGCCGACGCGATCCGTGCCCTCCCCAAGGGCACCGCGCTCTGCTTCGCCACCGGCATGAGGGCCGCCATGCTCGATCTGCGCCCGTGGTACCGGGAGCCCGGAGCGGAGGAGCTGTCCGCGGCGTCCGCCCGCGCGTCGAAGGCGATCACCGCCCGCGCCGTGGCGAAGCACGCGCCGGCCCAGTCCGACTTCGGGAAGGCCGTGTGAGCGACGTCCGGCTGCACCTGGTGCCGGTCCGCTCACGTGAGGCGAAGGACTTCGTGCGCGACTGGCACCGCCACCATCCGCCGCCCGTAGGTCAGATCTTCGCCGTCGGAGCCGCCGACGAGACCGGCACGCTGCGCGCCGTGGTCATCGTCGGCCGGCCGGTGGCCCGTCACCTCGACGATCGTCAGCTTCAGCGTTCGTCGACAGGCGGCAGCCGAGTTCAACCACCGCTCGCGAGGCGGACCCGTCACGGTCTTGCCCAAGCACTGCGCGCTCACCTCTTCGGCCTCCCCACAGACGCAACCCCGCTGCCCACCGCCCTCGATGCGCTCCTGCCGGCCACCCACACCGCCACCAGCCCAGAGCAGCAGACCGCGGTCCTGCGGCAGCTCGCCGAGCAGCTGCGTAACGCCACCGAGATCATCCAGCGCTACCAGTACCGAGCCCAATGGGACCGCCTCGCCGACTCCGTCGCGGAACAGCTCCGTGACGCCCACGACCAGGCCCATCAGATCCCCCAGGCCCTCGACCGCGTGGCTCCCGCCTTCAGCAGCCGACCCACCACGGACACCACGCCCGGGCCGCAACCCGATCACGGCCGGAGCGCCACTGCTCCCGCGACCACCCCGACTCCACCGGCCGTACGCCACCGCTGATCTACGGCGACAGGGCTACCGCCGGGAAAGGCGCCACCCTGACCACCCACGACGCCCTCCACACTCTTCTCACCCAACCCGCATGCTCACTGGCCGTGTTCGTCCCCGCGGGCATGCACACGGCAGCCGCAGAACGTCGTCACCTCGACGCCCTCGCCCACGCCGGGTGCGCACTGTTCGAGATCGGGCTGGCACACCACACCGCCGTCCTCGACGGCCCCGTCATCCAGAGCGCGTACCGCCGCGCCCTGATGCGCGGCAGCGTCCTCGACCGCACCCTCCGCGCGGTCGAACATGCCGCCAGCCTCCGACCGACCGTAGTCATGACCTACTGGGAACCCGTCAGCCGCCACGGTCCCGAACACCTGGCCCGCCTGTTCGCCGAGGCCGGCGCGACCGGAGTGATGGTCGTGGACCTGCCCACCCACCAGGCGGTCCGCTGGCAGGCCGCCGCCCAGAGCGCGGGCCTTCGCACCCCACGCCTCGTCCCGCGTCACACCACCGACGCCGACCTCGCCCACATGGTGACCGGGGCATCGGGATGGCTCTACGCTCCCGCCAGCAGCGCTCCCACCGGCTACCAGGGCCCGCTCGACATCCCGGCCCTCTCCGGCTTCACCCAGCGTCTGCGCGCCGCGAGCCCGCTGCCCGTGGTCTCCGGGGTGGGGGTCTCCACCCCCGACCTCGCAGCGCGCGTCGCCCCACTGGTGGACGCCGTCGTCATCGGCACCCCCATCGTCCGCGCCCTGGCCACCGCCCCCGACCAAGCCCCCATCCTGGCCGCCGCGTTCGCCCAGGCCCTGCGCCCGACCACCCCCCGGAGGACCGTGCCTGATCGTCCTACACCGGTCGAGACCCTCGCCCGGATCACCGCCGACGCCCTGACCCTGCACAGGGCCCTACGCACCAACGCCACCAACCACACGCACGCACTGACTGAGCGGATCACCGAGGCCCAAGCCCTCGCACGCATTGCCCTTCAGCTGTTCAGAGACCTCGCACAGCCAACGCCGCAGGCCACATCGGCAGATCTTCAACTCCTCCTCCGAGTCGCGCAGATCACCAAGGCCGCCCAGGACGCGGGCGCCGAACTCACCGCCGCTCTCGCCCGCGCCCTGGAGAACCAGCGCCGCCGAAACGGTGTGTCGTCAGGACCGGTCGTACTCATCGGCCCCTCACCCCAGCAGTTCATCGAGTCGGCCACCGACCTCCTCGACCGCATCCCCACCCTCTACCGCCACATATACCGCGCCCAGGCGGCGTTCCCGGATACCCGCACGTGTTGCTCGCCCTGGGCGTGCCGCAGAGGTACCGACGCGCTCGCGCAGGACCTTGGGCTGGCCACGTGATACTCGATCTCTTCGCGGGGCCGGGCGGCTGGAGCAGGGCACTGGGCGTCCTCGGCATTCGCGACGTCGGTCTGGAATGGGACGAGTGGGCCTGCAGGACCCGTTCTGCCGCCGGGCAGTTGACGGTTCGGACCGACGTAGCGATGTATCCGACGTGGCCCTTCGTCGGCCGCACCCGCGGGCTGATCGCCTCCCCGCCGTGCCAGGCGTGGAGCATGGCCGGCAAACGCCTCGGCCTGGTGGACCAGCCGCTGGTGCACGCAGCGGTCGAGGACCTGGCCGCCGGACGTGACACCCGCGAGCGGCTCCTCGCAGCGTGCCGCGACGAGCGCTCCCTCCTCGCGGCCGAGCCCATGCGCTACCTCTACGCCCTGAACACGGTCGGCGAGCCCGAGTGGGTCGCCATGGAGGAGGTGCCGGACGTTCTTCCGCTGTGGATGCAGTACGCGGCTGTCCTGCGCGGCTGGGGGTTCTCGGTCTGGTACGGGATCCTCAACGCCGCCGACTTCGGTGTTCCACAGACGAGGAGGCGGGCGATTCTGCTCGCCTCCCGGGTCCGTACGGCGCAGCCTCCCACGCCGACACATGCCCAGGTCGATGAGCCTGACTCGTTGTTCGGTCCGGGCCGCGCCCGCTGGGTGAGCATGGCCGAGGCCCTGGGATGGGGCGCGACCGACCGGCCCGTCCCTACCGTCTGCGCCGGCGGCGGACCCGGCGGCGGGCCTGAACCGTTCCCGTCGGGCTCCCGCAAAACGCTGTCCGATGCCCGGGAGCGCGGCACCTGGATGCCCCGGCCGGACGGAGTGGTCCTGCAGTCCCGTCGCGAAGGAGCTGGATGGGCCGCCCGGCACGGCACCCGTGAGAACCGTGCTGCCAGCGCTCCGGCGCCGACGTTCACCGCCGAGGCCCACCGCTGGTCCTGGTCGCTGCGCAGCAACAACCAGGCCAACACCACCATCCGGTCCATCCAGGAGCCGGCGGGCACGTTGTTCTTCGGGCACCGCGCGAACGAGTGCACCTGGGTCGCCGAACCGGCCGCTGCGCCGACACAGGGCACGGACGCCCCCGCCGTGCCGGAGCCGATCCGGATCACCGCCCGCGAGGCCGGCATCCTGCAGACCTTCCCCGCCGACTACCCCTGGGCCGGCAACAAAAGTCAGGTCTTCGGCCAGATCGGCAACGCTGTCCCGCCGCTGCTCGCTGGCCACCTTCTCGCCCCGCTCCTCGGCGTCGCCCTCGACCCCGACGACTTCACTCTCGCCGCCTGATGCCCCACGCCCCCGAACCCGACGAAGACGACCTCGACGCCATCGCGCCGCCGCAGCCGGTGTTCCACGTCGAGCAGGCCCTCCTCGGCGCCCTCCTCCTCGATCCGCGCCGTCTCGGCGACGTGACCGGCATCGCCGCCGACGCCTTCTCCACTGCCGCGCACGCCGCCCTGTTCGCCGCGATCAGTACCCTGCCTCCGCCCGACCCCGCCGAGCACGCGAAGAACACCAAATGGCTCGACCGCGTGCTCGCCACGGGACGTGGGCAGGCGCGCGGACTGACCGCCTCGTACCTGCACACCCTCGTCCAGGTCTGCCCCTGGCCTCGCCACGCACCGGCCTACGCACGGATGGTCGAGGCCGAACACGCCCGCCGCCGTCTGCAGACGGCCGCCGAACGCCTCGTCCAGACCGTCCACGATGCCTCCCTCCCGCATCCCGTCCAGACGGTGCTCGCCGAGGCCGACGCACTCGCCGCGGTCGTGGACGACATCGCGAGCCGCTTCCCTCCGCGCGCCGGCGTCCTGCCCCGCACCCCGGCACCGCCGCCAGCCATCGCGCCCGACCACACCGAGGCGGTCGAGGAGGAGCAGCTGCTGCTCGCGACCGCCACCGCCCACCCCGCCGACATCGACTCCATCCGGTGGCTGCTCCCCGACGACCTCACTCTGCCGCTGCACGCCGGCCTGTGGCAGTGCCTGACCACCCTCGCCCGGCGTCGCGAGCCCGTCGACCCCGTCACCGTCTTGTGGGAGGCCCAGCAGCGCGGTCTGCTGGACGACGGAAGCGAACCGGGCGTGGTGCTCCGCCTGCTGGCCGAACCGGCTGGTTCCGTAGAGCACTGGGGCGAGCGCGCCCTGCAGCGTTCCCTCCTGGCCACCGCCGATCACACCGGCCGACTCATCGAGGCGTACGCCAGCGACCCGGCGAACACACCGTTCCAACTCGTCGTCGGCGCCCGCCGATCCCTCGCCGACATCGGCGCCGTCCGCACCCGCTGGCAGCACGCCACCGGAACGGTCCCGCCGCAGCGACCGCGACCGGCGCCCACCACCCGCGCCGGCCCGCCGACCACCACGGCCGCGCACACCGCCCGCGCTGCGCGAGCAACCCGATAGCGCCCGCATACGCCGGTGGCCGGACCCGAAGGTCCGGCCACCGGCAGAAGAGACGACACCCCAACGTGACCACCACACTCCCCATCGACGCCCACGTCCGCCTCGACACCCACCCCACGCATCCCAGCGCCGTGACCGCCGTCCTGACCGGCACCCAGGCCCGCATCGCTCTCATGGGTCTGGAGGCAGCCGACTGGACCGTCGTCGCCGACAACGTTCTGGTCCTGGTCCGCATCGACCACGAGGAGCCCTACTGGGCCGAGGACGCAGCCAAACATCTGTCCGCCGAAGGCATCACCGTCGAGATCACCCTTCGACTCCGTGAGGCCATAGACGAGGAATGGACCTGGGCCAACTACCCGATGCCCTGGTGCACCCGCAGCGAAATCCGCGAGGTCTCCAACGAGGCCCAGAAGATCCACGACGACATCCGCCACGGCCAGCTCCTCATCCACGCCCACGCCCACGACGGCCACACCACCGTCGCGGTCGGCACCTACCTCGGCCGCAACGGCAAGTCCGTTTACCTCCACGGCGAGGACCACCTGCGCCAAATCGCCGACACCTTCGACTCGCCCGCCCAGGCCCTGCTCGCCTTCGAGAAGGTCCACGCTGCAGGCATGCGCCCCGGCGCGGCGCCCCTGACCGACACCGAACGCGCCGCCGCCGAAGCCCGCGCCATCTCCGACCTCAGCGCAGCCAAGCCCGAATCGTCCGGCCCGGAGCCAGAGACTGTTCCGGCCTACCTGGCCGATGCCGGCGACCACGACGCCCTGCTCGACGCCTTCCTGGATGCACACGGCGATTGGGAGAAGTGGCGGACCTGGTCGGACGAGACAACCCACGCCATCCACGAGTCCCAGACCCTGCGCATCGAGCGCGTCCACGAAACCCCGGCCCACGAGACCGCATGGACCGTAGCCGCCTACGAGACGCCCGTCTCCGACCGCGTGTGGGTCCTCACCGCGACCGGCGCCACCCCCGCCCTGGTGCTGCAGGAGCTGCTGGACCACCTCGCCGACGGCGACGGCTGGGACACGGCCATCGGCGCCCCGGTGGACGAGAAGATGGTCACAGCGGCCACGCAGCCTCTCAGCGACGCCGGATGGAAGCACACCGTGGACGGGCGATGGATCCGCTGGACGTCCCCCGCCGAGGACGCGGGCGTCCAGTTCGACGCCTTCACCGCACAGCACCCGAGCCAGAACCTGGCCACCTGGACCGTCTGGGCCGGTCCCGACCCCGACCGGCCCACCTGGACCCTCACCGCGTCCCCGCACACCCCGAGTTCGCTGCTGGTCGATCTCTCCGAGACCCTCGCCCACGAAACCGGCCTTCGCCGCCCGCAGCCCGCGGGCCCCGAACGCAGGACGAGCCTCGTCTCCAGCCCGCCAGCCGCTCCGGCGGTCGCGGCCGGCCCCACTGCCAGCCGTTCACGCTGATCACCGGCACACGAGAGCGGGGCAACATAGCGCGGGATCGCCGGCTAGCCAAACCGGCGATCCCGCGCACCATTGATAGTCCACCGCCACGCCCTGCCCGCACGTCGAAAGGCACCACCCCACGACCACAGAGCAGCCAGAGGCCGGCAGACTCTCACGCCGCCGCGTAGCTGGCCCGGAACAGATCATGCGTCCGCTCCACGTCCATCGGCGTACGGAGCTGCACCTCCAGACCACCCGTCCCGTGGTGACCGAGACCCGACACGTCCCGGGTGAACCCCGGAACGAGGTCGACGTCCTTCGGGTCGACCTTCAGGTAGACCAGGAGCTTGCTCCGCTGCGGCGGACACAGGCAGGCGAAGTTCCGTAGACGCCGATACGCCCTGTACTGCTTGCGCTCAACACGGTTCACACCGTCCCCGAGCCCGAGCAGTGCCTCGTCGACCGCGCCCGCCAGCTCCATCATCGACGCGCCCTGGACGTCGGCTGCCGCCCGAGCAACCGCCTGGCGGCGCACTCGGCGTGCCACCTGCATGCCGCCGCTCACGGACGCCACGGTCTCAAGGCCGAGCAGGTCGCTGCCGAAGAGTCGGTAGCGGACCAAGTCGATCGACCGCCGGTGCTCGCGCACGGCATGCACGTCGTAGCGCGTGAAGTCACCGGCGATACAGATCAGACGCGGGCCGCTCCACAGGACCTGGGATGCGGCCGTCACCCCCAGCCGGTCGCGGACGAGGTGCTCGAACTCGGCCCGGTGGTCCATCAGCCAGGCCAGGTAGAACAGTCCCTGGTTTATGACACCAGCGTCGACACCCCGCTTGTACTCGACGATGACCGGCGACCCGTTCTCGTCCAGCCCCAGCGAATCGATCCGGCCCGCGTGCACCGGCCCCGTGCCGTACTCGCTCGCCAGGAACCGAACCCCCAGCAGCGTCTCCATATGCGCCTCGACGAGGCCCTGCACATCTGCCTCAACCTCAGCAAGACGCGGCGTGACCTCGGTCATGCCGCTATTCGTCGTATCCGTGCGGAACAGCTTCAGGCCCGACACCTTCCCCTCCTCGGCTCGGAGATCACCAACGCCGAGCCGGCGCAGGATTGTTTCCGCGAGGGGCTTCGGGAGTGTGAAGATGGTGTGAGCGGCATGAACGACACCCACTTCAAGGCAGACCCACGCCAGGTAATCGCCCGAGCCGCATCCGCCTACCAGGCCACCGACCACACCTGGCAGCACGTTCAAGGCCGGTCACCCTGCCCGGTCCCGGAAGCCTGTGGACCACCCCCGGCGATCTCGACCGGTGGCTCACGCACCTCCACCAGAGCTGGCAGCAGCCCCAACTCCCCTGGCAGGACACCCTCTCCTACACGCCGAGTGACCACCTCCCATACCGCTACGGCCCCGGCCTCTACGCCTCGCACCCGCGGCGACGACGCCGCCGTCTTCCACTTCGGACACGAGCAGGGCTTCTCGGCAGCGCCGCACCTGGGATCAACAGGTCTACGCGATATCTGCCTGTCCAACAACGCCGACATCCTGGCCGATCACATCACCGCCGCCGTCCTGCAAGACCTCCACGCGCATCCGAAAAGAGACCCCGGGCACGCCTTGCTCGAGCGGCGAAACCACGCCCCGCCCCCAGCGCGATGCCGCCTGCTCAAGACGCCCCCAATCCGCACACCGACATCGACACCTTCACCTCCGACCAGGCCCCCGGGAGCTTGAGGCTCACTCGCGCTGCGGGCTCGCTCCACCTGTGGCGCCGCGGCACAAGAGAGCCACTCACCCGCTCCGGACCAAACACATACACCGGTAACGGCTACACGCTCACCCTGTCCGGCAGCACGAACCCGATCGGCAGCTTCACTCTCGACCTCGACCGCGCCCCGGGGCTCAAATGCATCCGTCAATAGCCACACCAGCAATGCGACGTTAGTTCGATTTCCGTCGGAATTGTCAGTGCCGTGTTTTAGCTTGAACTCAGCGCGCCAGAGATGAATTGGGGGGGCAGAGCTGGTGATCTTTGAAGAGCCGTCGGCAGTCTACGAGAGCATCACGTCGCGGATGCGGGCCCTGGCAGTGGTACTTCCGCTGCTGGCCTTGGACAACAGCAAGGCCAAGAAGGAACGCGGGTGGGACCGATATCGCATGGCCGAGCTGGCCCTGGCCGCGATCGACTTCGTGACGCTGCGCACGGACATGCGGACGGCCGTGCGGCAGGAGACGGTCGTGGAGCACGTTGCGGAGTACGCCGCACTGCAGCTGCCGGGCCGCGGTGGGGAGGAGTACCGGGCGGTCGCGCGGTGGGTGACCGAGCGGCTGATCAATACCGAAGAACGCGACCGCACTTTCCGTCACGACGTGGGGTATGTGACGGACGACGGGTTCGAGACGCGCGAGACATCTTTCCAGATCCTCAAGGAAGTCCCTGATCACGTGGGGCAGGCCGCGCTCATCGCCACGGACGCGGCGATCACCGTGCTGGTGCATGCGATCGACGTCGATATCGCCTCAGAACAGATCGCCGCCGAAGCCAAATTGGAGGCTCTACTCAAGCGTTCTCGGATCAGCGAGGCATGGCAGATCGCCCACAGTGCACGGATCCAGAGCATCCGGTACGCCAAGGACATCCATGGGCGCATCGAAGCGATGAAGCGCAATGTGCGGGCTGTGGACTGGGACACGGAAGTCAGGGACACGGTCGATGAGGCTCTGGAGCACGTGCGCAGCCGGTCCGCGGCCGAGACGATGCTCAAGGAGCGGGTCAACCAGCTGCTGGAAGCCACCGCCGATGAACGCAAGCGCAGGCAGCTGGAAGATCTGGAGGCGCTCATTCACGAGTGCTGGCAACGTCATGCGGTACTGATCGACATGCTGATGAAGGTCGGCCCGGAATTCCGGCGTCAACAAGACCGTCAGGTGTTCGTCGCTCCGGCGATCCACACGCGTGTACATCTGCACGGGCAGCTCCTCCAACCGGCCTTGGACCTCTCTCTCAACGCGTGCCTGGGCCCTTTGGAAGCGTTCACTCGCGCTGTCCTGGGGCCCGTGCGCCCTCGGGTGATGTTCCTGCCCGACTTCCTTGAGGGGCTCACCAAGGTCACCGACGAGGCCGGCGAGGAACTGGTGCCGGTTCAAGACGAGTACGACTGGTCGCAGTTCGACGCCCCTTCCGCCTTCAGCGACGAGCAACACCACGCGGTGGACACGTTGCTGGCGGCCGTCACGGAGCAGGGCGTGCGGCTCTCGGCCCTGTTGACCGCGACCCGCCAGCCCGGCCCGTGGACGGGGCCGAACTCCGGCACCGATGAGTTGCTCACGCTCCGCGTTCAGCAACTGTTCCGGCTCATTCCGGTGCGCCAGCTGGCTGCTGGTGAAGCTGCCGTGGTGGCCGTCGACGACGGCACAGTCCTGGATGACGACCTCTTTGGCGGCAGTGACTTCCTCCTGGTCCGCACCGGGGGCGCCGCTATGGGGCAGGAACCGCTGGCGAACGCGCCCCTGTCCGCTTTCCCCGCACCACGCCGACCGCAAGGCCCTGACGCCCGCCAGCTTGACCAGGAGAGTGCATGAACCGCCACGAGGATGCAGCCGAGGCAGCCCGGATGGTTGCCTTTGCCATGGCCCGCCGCAAGGCGCCCGCCCGCTCTGGCGAGTACGCCCGGCTCGTCCAACGCTTCGATACCGAGCCGGACTTCGCGCAGATGGTACGGAAGGTCGCCCAGGGCTTCGAGCTGACGGTGCTGGAAGTGCACCCCTTGACCGGACTGGTCCTGGGCACCACGCCCGAAACCGACTTCGCGGTGTCCGTCTCTGACCTCGTCCCGCAGACCGCCGATCGCCCCCTTTACCTGCTGGCCCAGCTGACCATCGCCGCCATGGCCTTTCCCCGTCCCGAAGACCTCGACGATGACGAGCACGTCGGCCGGATCTCCGTCAAACAGGTCGATGAAGAGGTCCGGGTCCTGGCCTCGACCATCGAGCGCCGCCTTGCCCAGACCGATGAGGACATTGATCCGCCCAGCGATCAGCCGGGGCTGGAGGGGCTGTGGCGGGCTTACCTGCGCCGCAACGCCACGGGAAAGACACAGACGGACAGGGCCCCGCGATCCTCGACGCGAGCCCTGGTGAAAAAGGCGTTCACGCATCTGGAGAGCCACGGCTTCGTACGCAAGCTCAGCGACGAAGACGCCGGCACCTATGTCACCAACGTCAAGTACCGACTACAGATCCGCGACCAGGCCGCGCGCGACATGCTGGAGGAACTCGCTGCGTTGGGCGTCGCAGCCCTCCCCGCCGGCGGCGCACCCGACCACAACCCGCCGTCACCGGACGACCCCCTCGCGTCAGCCGCCGCCACGCCGGTAACGGACCTGTTCAGCTGAACGCTCACCCCAAGGACCTCTTTCATGTATGAGCTCAATCGCATTCTGCTGCGAAACTTCGGGCCGCAAGATGCCCGCTACGAGGACGTGCCCCTGGACTTCTCCGGCGCCGGCGCCGAGGTGGAGACCGCCTCGCTGATTCCTGCTGCCGGGCACGTCGTGCAGCGCCCGGCGCCCGCCAGCCTGGTCATGCTGCAGAACGGCGGCGGCAAGGGCGTCTTACTGACGGGGATCACCTGCACCACCATCCCCTACCGCCACAGCGATCTGGAGACGTTGCGCAACTTCACTGTCTCCATGGCCCAGCCGTCCCACGTGGTGCTCGAATGGGCCGACGCCCGCACCGGACGCCTCCTGGTCACTGCCCAGGTCCTGGCCCCCGAGCACGACGGCAAACTGCACCGCTGCTTCTACAGCTTCCATCCCTCCGCAGCCCTGGACGCCGACCGGCTTCCCTTCCACCGCGAAGGACACTGGACCCCCTACGAGGACTACTGCACCGAACTGCGCGACTGGGAAAAGCGCGTCGAAGCGCTCGAGCTGCACATCCTCGAAGGCCAGGAGAAGTGGGAGAAGCACCAACGCGGCCTCGGCCTGCAGCCCGAACTCTTCGACGTGCAACGCCGGATGAACGCAAAGGAGAGCGACGCCGCCGCAGCCTTCACCACCAACACCGCCGACGCCTTCGTTGAATGGCTCCTACGCAAGGCCACAGATGATGACCGGTACACCGAACTGGGGACCGCGTTCCACAGCTATGCCGCCGCACACGACGAACGCGCCCAGTGGGAAAGAGAGCGGCAGTTCGCGGTGGAGATGCAGCACGCATGCGAGGAAGTCGCCAGCCTCCATGGCACGCTAACCAAGCATGCCGGTGCGGCCAAGGACGCGGAGAAGAACCTCGTTAACCTCACCGCCGCGGTCCGGGCACGCCACACCGTCCTCACCGCCACCGAGTCCGAGAGGAACACCACCCTCAAGGACACACACCGCACGCTGGAAGCCGCAAAGCGCACCAGCGAACTCTCCAAATCACGCCTGCAGCACGTACAGGTGTGCTCCCACGCGCTCGAGCTGGACGAGATCGCCGCGCAACAGAAGCAAACCCAGAAGGACAAGCAGAAGACGCAGGATGAGAGCGGGGCGTGGGTGAGCGTCCCGGTCGCCCTGCGGCACACCCAGGCGCTGGACAACCACAACCGCGCCCAGCAGGCACTCGTTCAAGCCGAACGCACCGCCGCCCCTTACGTCCAGGCCCTCGACACCGCAGCCGCTGCGCTGCGCGCGGGCTACACACGGGCCGAGAAGGAGGCCCGCGACACGATCCGTACGCACAAGGACACCACGACCGAGACACAGAAACAGATCGAGCAGTGGCGTACCCGAAGCAACAAGTTGCTCACCGCCGCGGGCGCCGCGCAGGAGGAAACCCGCACTCTGCAGAAGCAGACCGAAGCCTTCGCGTCACACCTGAGCACCGCCCAGGAACAGGATCTCCTCACCCCGCAGGAAAGCGCCGCCGATGCCGCCGCCCGCACCCAGGACCACGTACGCCATAGCGAACAGCTACTCCGCGAGGCCAACGAGGCCCGCAAGGGCATCCGGGCCGAACGGGACCGAGCCCACGCCGCGCTGACAGACAAGCAAAAGTTGGCCTGGTCCACACGTGCTGCCGCGACGACAGCGAATGACGAGACCAGTCGGCTGCGAGCTCGGGCCGCGGACATTCGCAGCAGCCCCCTGTGTGCCGAGCTGCTGGAAGCCAACAGTGATGACCTTCACGCCGGTGATGCACTGCGCTGGCTGGACGATCATTTCGACACCCTGCACCAGCTCGCCGAGCGTCGCACCGGCGGCCTCGAGACGTCACTGACACGCAAGAACATCGATCTGGAGAACGATCAGGCCCTGCTGTCCCTCCTCGACACCAGCGAGGGCCTGCTGCCTGCCGCCAAAGAGGTACGCGATCTGTGCGGAAAGCTGACGGACCACGGGATCCACGCCGTGCCCGGCTGGCAGTGGATGCGCGACAACGTACCGACCACGGAGCGCCAGCAGGTCATCAGAACGCACCCCGACCTGGTGGGCGGGATCATCGTGGGCGGTGCCGACGGCTTGGAAGCCGCTCAGAGCATGGTGGAGCGCTTTCGCCCCCTGCCCTGCGCCGCTGTCACGGTGGGCACCGGGGAACGGATGCTGAGCGCTCTGACGGACCCGGATGGCGGGCGGTTCGTGGTCGAGCCCTCACCCGCCCTTCACGACGAGGCAGCCGCCGCACACGAGCGCGCCGCGGTCGACACCCGCATCACCGAGGTCAGCCGCGAGTTGAGCGTGCTCGGACAGCGCCTCAGCGCTGTACGGAACCTTGTCCGGCAGATCGTGAACTGGCGTGACGCTTGTGGCGGCCTGAGTGTGTCCAAGCGACTTGACCAGCTGGAACAGCTGGAGACCGCGGCTGAGGAGGCAGAGGCCAATTTGGCCGCGGCCCGCACAGCAGCCGGAGAGCAGGAAGCCGCTCTGGAGAGCGCCGAGGACACATGCGAACGCCGCACCGAGGACCTCCAGACCGCGCAGAAGATCGCCGACAGTCTGACGCGCCTGGCGGAGGAAGAGTCTGCAGCCGACCAAGCGCAGACCCGACTCGCGGCTCTCACAGGCGAAAGAGTCGCTCGCACTGACGAACTCGAGTCACTGGCCGGACAGATCGACCAGGCGGGTGAGGAGATCCTGCAACTCGCTCGGGCCATCGAATCGGCCGAGCAGGCGGCAGACGGATACGCCCGCTCGCGCGAAGAGATCACCAGCACGTCCCAAGCGCAACAGGCCCACGACGCCTCCAACCCACCCCTGTTGCCTCTCCCCGCTCTCCAGCACCGCCATCTGCAAGCGCAGGATGAGCTGCGCAGCGTTGAGGTCGGCGAGGACCAGCAAGTGCGGGCCGCGGCAGCACAGCAGGCCCTGCTCGACAGCCAGGAAGAATGGAACGAAGTCCCCGAACAGGTACGGGGTCTGGCCTTGACCCACAGCCGCGATGAGCGAGCCGGTGACGCCGTCCAGCGCGACGCCATTGTGCGTGCCCTCACCGTCAAGATCGAAACTTGCGACGCTGCCCTCCAGCGGCTGCGCGATCAGGCGAGCCGTCTTGTGGAGCGTGCCAAGCTCCTGGCCCCCGCAGTCTCGCTGAACGAAAAAGACGCCACCGCTTGGACGCCGGCCACCGTTGCTGAGGCTCGCGAGCTGGAGGCCCGGGCGATGGGTGAGCTCGACACCGCTCAGGCGAAGGAGCGCCTTGCGGCCGGTGCCTTCAACAGTGCCCGCCGCGATCAGGCCAGTTCCACCAAGGAGTTGGCAGCTTTCGACCGGGTTCTGCCGATGCTCGAATCCGCTGTCCACGGTCTGGCCGTTCCGCCGGATAGTCCGCCCTACGCCGGCACTGGTGAAGCAGCCGAATACGCCGCTCGCCAGGTGACAGCCGCGCACACCACGTGCCGGGACGCTGCCCGCGGAACGGAGCGGCAGCTGGAGGGGGCCGTGAGCCGGCTCAAGGAGGTACCCGCCGATGTTCGTTTCGAACGACTCGACATCCCGCTGCGCACGCAGATCTCCGCCCTAGATGGCCGTCACATCCCCGCCATGGCTGCGACCTGGACCGATGCACTGATTTCCCGCATCGCAGCCCTGAACTCGGACCTGGAAGGCATGGCCAAGGCCCGCGAGGCTCTCGCCTCACAGCTCAGCGGCCTCGTCACTGACCTCCTGCAGCGCCTCGACCAGGCCAGCCGCTTCTCCGCCTTCCCCGAGGGGGACGCTCCCTGGTCCGGGCAGAAGTTCCTCACCATCCGCTACAAGAAGCCAGACCTGGCTGCTCTCACCGCTCAGATGCACGAGTCCGTCGATGCTCTGGCAGGCAACCCGCGCACGCGCAAGCTCAAGGGCATCGACGTCGTCATGCGCTGCCTCGTAGCGGCAGTCCCCCGCGGGTTCACCGCCGAGGTCATGAAGCCCAATGCCGCCCAGCGCCTGGACCGTGTCCCCGTCGAGGAAATGAGCCGAGTCTTCTCCGGTGGCCAGGAACTGACCGGCGCCATCCTCCTGTACTGCGCGCTCGCCGCCCTACGCACGTCACCCGGCCCTCGCAGCCGCACGCGCAATGGCGGACTGCTCCTGCTCGACAACCCCATCGGCCGGGCCAACGCCGGCTACCTCGTCGACATCCAGATGCAGATGGCCGCCGCGCTGGGAATCCAGCTGATCTACACCACCGGACTGACCGACGAGGACGTCACCTCACGCTTCCCCATGCGCATCCAGCTCCGCAACGACGCCGAGGCCCGAAGCGGCCTCTCCCTCATCCGGCTCGAAGAACAAGTACGCAACGCCCTAATCCCCGCACCCCGCATCAACCCCGACCAAGACGCCCCCGAACCCGCCGGCCTCCTCACCTCCGCCCGGCTGTACAGGAAGCAGGTCAACACTCAGTGACCTCACCCGCAGACCAGGTCGAGGCTCCGCTCTCCCCCGCAGCGGCACAACTCAGCGCGGCACTCCAAGCCCGCGCCGATCGAGCCACAGTCACCCGGGCCACCCTCATGGAGGCATTCCGCGGCGCTCTGCCGGGCGCCGCCAGCGGAGCGAGCGCGCGCAGCACCCTCGCCACGCTGCTGTACGAAATCGCCGATCGCGGCATCATCGGCCTTCCCGCCTCCCGCACCAAATGGGACGCCGGCCGCCCAGCTCTTCCGGAACAGGTCCGGATCCCCACCGCGGCGCCTGCGAAACTCTCCACCCCACGCCAGCATGTGTCATGGCGGCCAGAGCTCAACTGGGCCTACGACACCCGGCTGACTGCGTCCCAGACCAAGGACCTCCTCGCCTGTAACCGCTGGTTCCGAGACACCCACAACCAGCCAACCCGACGCGTTCCGCTCCCCCTACGCGAGCGCTCATACGAGATCTTCCGCTACGAAAAGCGCCTCGACACGCTGATCACCGGAGCCCTCTTCGCCCCTGGCAGGCTGACCCTCAAGCAGCTCGCCACCTACCGCGAACCGCCCCCGCTGGCTCACCGCAGGCTCGGTGACGGCGACACCATGCTCGTAGTGGAAAACAGCGACACCTACGCCACTCTCCGCAACCTGCTCAAACCTGCCCCCGGTCGCATCGGATACATCGCCTTCGGCTCCGGAAGAGCCTTCGAAGCATCCGTAGAAAACACCACCGAGCTCCCTGGCATCCACCGCATCGTCTACTACGGCGACCTCGACGCCGAAGGCATCGCCATCCCGGCAAGAGCCTCCATCAACGGCGTACAGCACGGACTGCCGCCCATCGAACCAGCGACTGGCCTGTATCGCCTCCTGCTCGCCCACGAGCCCACCGCCGGCGACATCATCGCCAACGAACGCGCCACCAGCCTGACAACATGGCTCCCCGAGGAACTCCAGCAGGCAGCGCATGCCCTGCTGACCAAAGGGCAACGCATCGCGCAAGAGGCAACCAACCGCAATGAACTCAGCGTCGAGCCAGACTGGCGATGGTGAGCCTCCTCCCCTTGAGGCGGCTCCTGCGTGCCCTGGCCAGCAGTGGCGCCGCCCCGGATCGACTTCCGTTGCCTACCACGCGCTCTCTAGGTGCTCGGCCGCAGGTTCGAGTCCTTCCGCGGAACACCACTGACATCCCGTCAGATTGCCAACATTCGCGTAGTTCAGACTGCATCTGACCGCCTCGGGGGCGAACCCACCGCCCCATCGAGCAAGCCACTATCCCCGCGCACGGCAGGATGATGGATACCCAAGAAGTGATGCATCAGAACCGGCGTAGGATTCCGACCAATTGACCGGGGACACCGTTGTCCGTTTTTACGTAGCGTGCGCGGCGGCTTCGCCGTCGCTCTGTCCAGGTAAAAGTTCAGCAATGGACCAGGGGAGAACAGCCAGGTCAGTGACGGACCGGGGAAGCCGCGGATAACGGTTCAGCTCACGCATTTTCTGCATCAGGTCAAAGCCGTCCTCCGCGGTGACGAATCCCGCTTTCACAGCCAGCTGCATCATGTCGAGCGTTTCCGCTGTCATGATGCCCTGTCCGATTGCATACTCCAGCGCGGATTTATCATCTGATATCCACCACGCACCGGAGAACTGGGGCCAGTGTTGGATAATGTGGCAGGTCTCGGCCTCTCCAAGGTGCTGCAAGGGCCTGTCGCCTTGGCCGCCGAACACGGCTGTGCGAAGGTGGCCGACGTTCTCACGGTCGTCTGGAGCCGATACTCGGATTGCCTCGCCGAGCCAGCCTTGCTGTCTCAAGTCGTTTAGAGCGGGAAGCTGTCCGGCCGATTTGTGCGCCTCCCGCGACACAGCGGAGGTCCACTTGCCGCGGTCGGCCAGGACCGCGCGAAGCAGGTCGAGGCGTTCAACGGCGGCGAAGTTGCACAGGACGGTGTTGTCCGGGAACAGGAAGTCGCTCACGCAGCACCGCCGTTGTCCTGTTCGGACGCGAACTGGTCTCTGAGCTCGTCGACGTCAGCGCCGAGTAGCGATGCGTACGGACGCAAGGTCGCTTTGCCAGCCTCATAGGCACCGCGCGTGTCGCGTACAAGGAGTCCAGGGAGCTTCTTCTCCTCCGAGGCCGCGACTCGCTGGTCAAGTTCTTCCACCCGATCGGCTACGACTGCGGCCTCGTGGACGGTCATGCGCTTGTAGTAGTCGCAACCGCCAGCGTCGATCACACGCAACTTGAGCAGTCTGTAGGCCAGGGTCTCAGGGCTGACCATGAAGTCGCAGCACAGCTTGGCAAAACTTCCGCGGGTCAGCCCCACCTTGCCGAGCGCTTCGCGCAGGGCTTGCTCGGGCAACAGGAAGACGGAGGCGAAGGTGTTGGCTCGCTGCTCGCTCGGATCGTTCTTCTGGGCTCGATCGAAGATGTCGCGATCGAGGTGGACGTCCTGGTCGTCGTCGGCGAGGAGGTGCCCGAGTTCATGGGCGAGTGTGAAGCGCTGACGTGCCGGGTTGGATGCCGTACTCAGGAGGATGAGCTTGGCACCTTGGCCCATGGCAGCGAGGCCGTCAAAGCCATCGCCCAGCGGCTCAACAGCCACATCCGCACCGAAGACCGTCTCGATCAATTCTGGCAGGCCGCCCTCGGTCACCAACCGTCCCTGGCGCTCCACCGCCCGCCGAGCTGATTTTGCCAGCGCCTCTCCCTGGGCGGCGTAGCTGTTGCCGGAAGGCGTTGTCGGGCCTACGGGCCGCCAGGGCTGCGGATAGCCGAGCTTGTCCAGGTCGGCGCGCCGCGCAACGAAGTCCCGGGCAGTCGCCAGTGCTTCGGCGGCCTTTCCGGTGGTCGTTCTCGCTGCCACGGCCAGTGGGGGCTCGGCTCCGGTGAGCAGCCAGTCCATGGAGACGTGGAATTCATCGGCAATGACCGCGAGCTCAACGGCCGAATAGCGGCTCGCGCCGCTAAGGCACTCACTGAGTTGCTCGGCGTCAAGGTCGGCCTGGTCGGCGAAGTCGCGGAGGCTCAAGCCCGATTGGTCGATCAGGCTTCTCACGCGATCGGAGATGCTGGACACCCGTGGACAGTAGTCCGCCATCTGCACTGTCCACAAGGCGCACCGTAGGCGATCTCCCAGGTCGGAGCGGGAACTGGCTGCCCTGCTGCGGGCACACCCACCCACCACCAGCAACCGGGCCACAGATTGGCGGAAAAGCTCCCGCGGGAACTCCGGCAAGCAACGCACGCCCTGCTGACCAGCGGACAACCCCCACAGTGCAAGCCTGAGTCGCGGGCGCGTCTCCGTCAGCGCGAGATCAAGGGTACGGCGGCCAGAAAACCCTGGCTTGCGAGACCACCAGGGGCGGTCTGGGTGGAAGGCTGACCAGCGATGTCAGCGAGTCCTGGCGACTTGAAGCGGGCCGTACCCAGGCCAGGAGATACTGGTGTTTTCGTGATCCTCATATGGCGCAGTTGCGGTGCAAAGCGCTGGGAGTCACAGGCCAGCAATGACGGCATTGGTTAAGGGAGTCTGCCCAGGTGGCGACAACGACGGAGTATCCGCAGGGATCAGCGAGCAGTGCCCCGAACCCAGTGGCCCTACCGCCAGTCCCGGAGCCGGGGCAGGTCGTCAAGGTCCGGGGCTCCACCTGGGCGGTCTCCGACGTCCAGAGGCAGGGCCTGCCTCGTAGCCCCGCCGACGAGGGCGTTGCCGGCCTCTCCCATGTGGTCAGCCTGCAGTCGCTGGACGAGGACCGGCTCGGGCAGGAACTGATGGTGGTCTGGGAGCTCGAGGTCGGCCACACCGTCGCCCCGAACCAGGGCCTCCCTGAATCCGTGCGCGCGGAGGCATTCGACGACCCGAACACGCTCGCCGCGTTCGTGGACGCCGTGCGCTGGGGCGCGGTCACCTCTGCGGACGCGGACTCCTACCAGGCCCCCTTCCGTAGCGGTGCGAATGTCGAGGCGTACCAGCTGGAGCCGCTGCGCCGGGCCCTGCAGTCGTCGCGGACGAACCTCCTGCTCGCGGACGACGTCGGACTGGGCAAGACCATCGAGGCCGGCCTCGTCGTGCAGGAGCTGTTGCTGAGGCACCGTGCTCGTTCCGTGGTCATCGTGTGCCCGCCGAGCCTCTCGTTGAAGTGGCAGGACGAGATGCGGGAGAAGTTCGGCCTCGACTTCGTCATCGTCAATAGTGACTTGATGGCGAAGGTGCGGCGGAGCCATGGGCTGAATGCCAACCCCTTCCGGCTCTTCCCCCGCGTGATCGTGAGCATGGCGTGGCTGCCGTCGCTGAGGGCTCAGCGTCTCCTGCGCGACGTGCTGGCCGATGTGCGCAGCTCCGGGACGGCTAGGCGGTACGCGTTCGATGCGCTGGTGGTCGACGAGGCTCACCATGTGGCGCCAGCCAGCCCGACGACGGCGCCGGGGCAGCGCGGCTACGCGGTGGACAGCAAGCGGACGACCGCGACGAAAAGGCTTGCAGAGGCATGCGAGCACCGGCTGTTCTTGAGCGCTACACCGCACAACGGCTACTCGGAGTCCTTCACCGCCCTCCTGGAGATGATCGACGGCCGCCGGTTCACCCGCGGCGCGAGCATCGATGAGAAGGCACTCAAGGAGGTGATGGTGCGGTGGCTGAAGACCGATCTGCCCGACAAGGGGTTCAAGGCACGGACGCTGGGGACCCTCCCGTTTACGCCGTCTGAGGAGGAGCAGCAGCAGTTCGAGCGACTGGAGCGGCTTCTGACGGAGAGCGCCCGCGCGAACGGCAAGGGATCGGGCGGCGACATCGTCGCGATGCTGCTGAAAAAGCGATTCCTGTCCAGCCCATGGTCATTCGCCCGCACCCTTGAGCTGTACGAGGAGGCCGGCGACGGTGACCGGCAGCTGCGAGTAGACGACGAGTATGAGTACTACACGGAGGTCCTCGGCAGCGCCCAGTCGGACGAGGAGGAAGGCGCGGTCGGGCACCCTGAGTTCACCGCACTGCGCCACTCAAAGGGCTCGGACCCCCTGGTCGCGGCCACCAGCAGCGAGATCGCCTCGCTCGTCGAGTGGGGGCGCGGCTATGAGCACAAGCCGGACTCCCGGCTGGAGGAACTGCTGTCCTTCCTGAGTGCCGTCTGCCGCCCCGATGGCCGCCACTGGACCAACGAACGGGTCGTGGTGTTCACCGAGTACGCGGCCACTCTCGACTGGATCGCCGGCATCCTGCGCCAGCGCGGCTATAACGACGTGCTCGAGGTTATCCAGGGCTCGACTCCCACCGAGGAGCGGGAGAAGATCCGCGCCCGGTTCACTGAGAGCCCCGACAAACACCCGGTCCGTGTCCTGCTCGCCACCGACTCCGCGGGCGAGGGTATCGACCTGCAGACCCACTGCCATCGCCTGGTGAACTTCGACATCCCCTTCAACCCGTCTCGCCTGGAACAGCGCATCGGTCGGATCGACCGGTACGGGCAGACGCAGAATCCGGAGATCTTCCACTTCGTGCCCGTCTCCGGCTCCACGACGTACGACGCGGACATGAAGTTCATGGGAATCATCGCGACGAAGGTCGGACAGGCCATCGAGGACCTGGGCAAGGTCAACCAGGTCATCGACGCGGAGGTGCAGGAGCACTTCGCCCCCACCCGTACGACACGCAAGGCCCGGCTGACCGCGCCGGACGACGCCAACGAGGTGATCACCCGGGTGCTGGCCGGCGGTATCGACCTGAACCGCAAGCTGACCCAGCTGTCGGACACCTACGGCGAGTCCAAGGCCGCCATGCACCTCACGCCCGCCAACGCGCGCCGGGTCGTGGACACCGCGCTCACTCTGACCGCCCAGCCCCCGCTCGTCGAGATCGGCGACGACCGCACCGAGGCGCAGGTCTTCGAGATCCCGAACCTCGGCCGGACCTGGCAGCCAGCGTTGCGCGGCCTGGACACCCGCCTTGAACCGGGGGTGCTGCGCCCCATCACCTTCGACGACCAGGCCGCCCAGCAGCGCACCGACCTCGTCCACATCCACCTCGGACACGCCCTCATGCAGCGGGCCACCCGCACCCTGCGCTCCGCGCTGTTCAGCACGGACTCCCCGGTCCACCGAGTCGCCGCCGTCATCGCCCCCGAGCTTCCCCAATCCTGTGTCGCCGCCGTCTCCCGGCTCGTCCTGGTCGGCCGCGGCGGGCTACGCCTCCACGAGGAGGTCTTTCTCACCGGTGTCCGCCTGCGCGGCCAGGCACTCGCGGAGTCCAAGGTCGAACAGGTCCTCGACGAAACGCTCGACTCCGAGAAGCTGCTCCTCGCAGACGAGAACGTACGGGCCCACCTCGCCGAGCAGTGGAACGACGACGGCGCACGGTTGCGCAGCCGCCTGCTGACTGCGATGGAACGCAAGAGCGCCAGCCGCCAGGAGAAGGTCACTGAAGCTCTCACGCAGCGTCGGGACTCCGACATCGCGCGCGCCCACGAGATCTTCGGCGCGTTCCGGATCAACCTGCGCGAGTCCCGTGACCGTCTGGAGCAGGCCATCCGCGCCGAGGAGGAGCTGCTGTTCACCGACGACCAGCAAAAGCAGCGCCGCCGCGACCTGCACCACATGAACGAACGCCTGGAGAGCCTGGGCGACGAGGAAGAGCGCGAGATCGCGTCGATCCGGGAGCGCTACAGCGACATCAGGCCCTACGTGTCGGCCGCCGCGGTCGTGTTCGCTCTCACCCCCGAAGACGCGAAGAACGGAATGGTTAAGGCATGAGCCGCAAGTACGCCCCGACCGCCGCCGACCTGCATCGTGCCTGGCTCGAACTCGTCGACAGCGATGGTCCGTTCCTCGCCGTCCCCGCCCTGGAGCGCCTCTGGCCCCAGGGCATTCCCCAGCCCGATGCCCGAGCACTCGACGCCATCAAGGACGCCAAGCCCGCCTTCGAGAAGGCGTGGGAGAACTGGGACGAGTACCCCGACGACGAGGCCGCCCTCGATCTTTACCGCGAGGCCCGCGATACCTGGGTCGAACTCGTCCTGCGCCGGGGCTTGCGCTGGGGTGCCTCCTATACCGTGCCGGCCCCGGCCGCCGCCGAGATTCACTCGCCCGACTACACCGTCTCCGTAGGCGCCACTGGCGCTCTCATCCACGGCGATACCACCGGCGCGCTCGTCCTCATCACCGACCCCGCGGAGTCCCTTCGCGATCCGCTCACCGACGGCTGGTCGGCCAGTCCCATCGACCGTATGGAAGAGCTGCTGCGCGCCTCCGGCGTGCCCATCGGCGTCGTCACTGACGGCCGGTGGTGGGTCCTCGTCAGTGCCCGCCCGCAGACCATGGTCGCCTCGGGCATCGTCGACGCCCAGACTTGGATCGAAGAGCCCCAGACCCGCAACGCCTTCATCGAACTCCTCCAGCGACGCCGCCTGATCGGTGGCAAGCCACAGGACCGGCTCACCGAACTGTTCGGCGAGTCTGTGACCGCTGCCGAGAAGATCACCGAAGCACTCGGCACCCAGGTCCGCCGCGCCGTCGAACTCATCGTCCAGGCCCTGTCCGAAGGTGCCTTGGAGTCGCGGCGACGCGGCGAGGCCGACCCGCTGCCCGCGCGGCGCAGCGAGGTCTACGAGGCCGCCGTAACCGTCATGATGCGCGTCGTCTTTCTCCTCTTCGCCGAAGAGCGCGGGCTGCTGCCCCAGAGCCGGCTCTTCGCGATGGGCTACGGCATCAGTGACGAACTCGACCTCCTTGACTCGCGGGAGAAGGAGGAAGGCGAACAAGCCCTCGACGCCACCTTCCTGACATGGCACCGGCTCCTTGCCACCTCCCAGGCCCTGTACCGGGGCGCGTCCTTCGAAGACCTCCGCCTGCCCGAGTACGGCGGCTCCCTGTTCGACCCCGCCCGCTTCGGCTTTCTCACCGCCTGTGACTCCCAGGACACTCTGGCCATCACGGTCAGCGACCGCGTCATGCTCGAAGTCCTCCGCGCTGTCCAGATCGCCCAACTTCCCGGCGGGGCCCGCCGGATCTCATTCCGCGACATCGACGTCGAGCAGATCGGCTACATCTACGAGGGTCTCCTCGGCTACTCCTGCGAGCCCGCCGAAGAGATCGTTGTCGGCCTGACCGGTAGCGCGGGCTCCGAACCTGAGGTCCCCCTCGCCACGCTCGAAGAACTCAGCCAGGCCAAGCGCACCGAAGCCGCGCTGGCCGATGCGATCCTCGCCTGGGTCAAGGTGAACCAGCCGGCGGCTAAGCCGTCCAGCAAGGCCGCCCTCACCAAGGCGCTGAAGGCGGGCGAGACCCTTGACGACATCGAGATCGCCCTACGCGACGTCACCGATGACCCTGAACTACGCGAGCGGCTACGCCCGTTCATCGGCATCATCCGCCGTGACCTGCGAGGCCGTCCCCTCGTCGTCATGCCCGGCGGTGTCCTGTTGGTGGAGACCCCCTCGCGGGCCTCGGCGGGCGCGCACTACACGCCGCGCTCGCTGGCCGAGGAAGTCGTCCGGTACGCGCTCGAGCCTCTCGTCTACGCACCCGGGCCGCATCAGACCGCCAACCAGGATGCATGGCGGCCACTCGACTCCGACCAGATCCTCGAACTGCGCATCGCCGACATCGCCTGCGGCTCGGGCGCCTTCCTCGTGGCCGCAGCCCGCTACCTAGCCGACCGCCTCGTCGAGGCATGGCAGCGCGAGGGGGTGGCGTACGGAAGGACACCGCACGACCTGCTCGTCCACGCCATAAGGACCGTCGTCGCGACCTGCCTGTACGGCGCCGACATCAACGGCATGGCCGTGGAGATGTGCAAGCTGTCGCTGTGGCTGGTGTCGTTGGACCCGAAGCTCCCGTTCTCCTTCGTCGACGACAAGGTGCTGCACGGCAACGCCCTTCTCGGTCTGACCGACGCCGACCAGCTACGCCGCCTCCACATCGACCCGGCCGCGGCTGGCAATCAGCTCAGCGTCTTCGCCCTAGACGTAGACGACATTCTGGACCAGGCCACCCGCCTGCGTCGCCAGCTCGCCAGCGAGGTCGACGACAACGACCCGCAGCGGTCGGCCGCCACCAAGCGTCGCCAGTGGCGCCGCTACCAGGAACTGACCGAGCAACTCGCTGACGTCGCCGATGGTGTGATCGCGGCAGGGCTGCAGTGGGGCGGCAAGCCTGGGAAGCAGCTCAAGGCAGCGTACGAGAACCTGCGCATCGCCGTGGAGACCGCGTACCCCGCCGGAGGCGAGGAGACGGACCGTGATCGGACCATGCTCGACGGCATCCAGGAGGTCGGACTTACTCCGACGGTGACGACGGACTACGCGCGGTGGAAGCCGCTGCACTGGATTCTGGCGGTGCCGGATGTAATGGAACGAGGCGGGTTCGACGCCGTGATCGGGAACCCGCCGTTCCTAGGCGGGACCAAGATTTCCGGAGCGCTGGGCGGGAACGTTCGGGATTGGTTCAGCTACGTACTGGCAGGTGGACGAGGTGGTGGCCGCGCAGATATCGTGGCCTATTTCTTCCTTCGCGCTACTGAACTCCTGACCCTAAAGGGCAACCTCGGCCTCATTGCGACCAATACCATTGCCCAGGGTGATACCCGAGAGACGGGCCTAGACCTCATCGCTAGTAACGGGTTCACTATTACCCGGGCGACGCAGAGTCGCCCCTGGCCTGCGGTAAGTGCCAACTTGGAATACGCCGCAGTGTGGGGGAGCCTGGGCGAGATCTCAATCGAGGCGTCGCGAATGGCAGATGATGTCCCAGTCAGGCGAATCTCGACCCTTCTGGAGGCGAGCGGCCGAGTCGAGGGGCATCCAGTCAAACTGATCGAGAATCGAGGCGTTACATTTGAAGGATGCAAACCATATGGCGGCGGTTTCGTAATCACGCAGGAGGAGGCTGCAGAGTGGCTGAAGGCGGACGCCAAGAACGCCGAGGTCTTGTTCCCCTACCTTAATGGCGAAGACTTGAATTCGCGCCCGAATTCTTCACCTTCCCGTTGGATCATTGATTTCAACGACCGCACAGAATCTGCCGCCCAGGAGTACCCACTACCGTTTAATCGGATCCTAGAAGAAGTCAAAGGAGAACGGGCGCAGAAATCGAAGGCAGTCAGGGACGCCCCATGGTGGCTGTTCTTTAGGGCGCGCCCTGCAATGAGGGCAGCGATTTCAGAGTTGAGCGAATTTCTCGTTCTAACAAGGCACTCCGTGACCGTGATGCCGTGCAGGGTAAAAAAAGGGCCCATCCCTAGCGAGGCTACCGTCGTCTTTGCCACGGAGTCCTACTCCGATCAGGCGGTGCTGTCCTCAAGTTTGCATCAGCTGTGGGCAATCACGCACGGGTCGACCATGCGCGCCGATATTCGCTACACCCCATCGGACGTATTCGAAACGTTCCCGCGCCCAGCACATAGCGATAGACTGTCCGAAATCGGGAGCCTTCTCAATGTGGAGCGGCAAAATATCATGCTCCGTCGCGGTCTGGGGCTGACCAAACTTTACCATTTGGTAAACGACTCAAACATTGATGGCTCTTTGGACGCCGACGTCGCTCGCCTCCGCGAGATCCACGTCGAGCTCGACCAAGCCGTCATGGTCGCCTACGGCTGGGACGGCCTCCCCTTGGACCACAACTTCCACACCTATCGGCAGGTGCAACGCTGGACGGTGAGTCCGGCCGCCCGGGTGGAGATCCTCGACCGCCTCCTCGAAGAGAACCATCGCCGTGCCGCCTCGCAGGGAGTTGTCAGTCCCACCGGCAACAATGAAGCCACCGAGGAAGAGGAGGGCGACGAGTGACCACCCCCCAGCGCAACAGCGCCCAGTCCGTCACCGGCGCCCTCCAGGCCCCGCCCTATCGTCTCGCCCTTGACCCCGACGACCGTTCCTGGACGGCCCGCGAGAACCTGGTCGACATCTTGGAGCGTGAGCTCCTCGGCCCGGCCAACGGCCCGGAAGAGGTCCTCGAAGGTGTCCCCGACTCGGCCTACCTGATCGGTCGGATCGCGCCCGTGCGGCTGACCGCCGGCCGAGCTGATCCTGGCGAGGCGGGCTCGGACGAGGCCGCGAGCGACGTAGGCGATGCCGTGGACGCCGCCGAGAGCCGGGGTGTGCCGCTGACCGCGGTCGATGACAGCAGTGCCAGTTCGGATGAGGACGAGGTCGAGGACCAGCCGCAGAAACGCGGATTGATGATCCCGGCGTCAATGGGGCTTCGGTGCCAGATCCCCGACGACCTGGACGAGTTCACGGTCACCGCCTCGTGGGGCACGTACGAGCCGGTGAAGGAGAAGCGTGGTGAAGGCGTAGACGCCAGCGAGGGCGAGGCGCCCGCTCCTGCCTTCCGCCGTTTCCAGCGCACCCCCCACGCCATCGCCAAGACAATCAAGGTCGCTGACCTGGGGCCGTCCCGTACGACGGAGATCACACTCAAGGACAAAATCGTGCTCCGGGTGGATCGCTACGACGACACCGAGCGTGGCTGCCGATTGATAGAGGTGGCGCTCTGCAACGACCGGGAGACCCCGCGCAAGATCCCGGTTGAAGCATGGCTGTACCAGACGAAGCTGTCGGTGTCGGCAGGCGGGGCAGAGGTGTTCCTGCCGGTCAACGACGTACTTCTCGATACGCGTGAGGAGCAGGACGACGAGCTGCGTCGGCTGCGGCTGCAGTACCGCAATCGTCTGGAGTTCGCTCACGGTCGAACCTGCTCGGTGGACTGGAAGACCGTCGAGGGGGCACGCAGGGCGAGCGAGGTCTGGACGACATGGCTGCCGGTGAGCGAGACGCCGCAGACGGCCGCAGAGGAGATCAGCGCGGCCCTATTGGACATGCGCAAGCTCCAGGGAGCATCAACCGGCGAGCTACGCACAGGACTTGAACCGATCGTCGCGGGTTACACGGCCTGGTTGGACAACGAGCAGCAGAGGGCCGAGGCTCTTCCGGATCATTTGCGGTCCGAGGGACTGGAAGCGGTTGGGGACGCACGCCGAGTACAGCGCCAGCTCGCCGACGGACTGGAGTTTCTTCTCGGGGACGAGGAAGCGTTGCGCTGCTTCCGGTTCATGAACCGGGTGATGGCCGATCAGCGTGTGCAGTCGCAAGTCGCGGAGCGGCGAGCGAGCGCACCCGAGGAGGGCATTGACGAGGCCCGCGAAGCGATCCTTGCCGACAATAAGGAACGGGCGCATTCGTGGCGTACCTTCCAGCTGGCCTTCGTGCTAATGCAGTTGCCGATGCTGTCCGATCCGGCGGCGGAGAAACGGTCGGGAGAGCTGGCCAAGGCGCAGCTGCTGTTCTTCCCGACTGGTGGTGGCAAGACGGAGGCGTATCTCGGTCTTGCCGCGTACACCTTCGCGATCAGGCGCCGTCAGGGCGTCGTCGATGCCTTTGACGGCCCCCTGGACGGACGCTCCGGGGTGGCCGTGCTCATGCGGTACACGCTGCGCCTGCTCACTGCTCAGCAGTTCCAGCGTGCCACCACGCTGGTGTGCGCGGCCGAGCTGGCGCGGCGCGATGACGTGGCGACGTGGGGGGACGAGCCGTTCCGTATCGGGCTGTGGGTGGGGACGGATGTGAGTCCGAAGCGGTACGACGAGGCTGCCGATCAGCTGCAGAAGGCCCATGGGGGCCGTGGCTACCGGCTGACGGTGCTGCAGATCCAGCGCTGCCCGTGGTGCGGGACCCGGGTCGAGGCGCGGGATGTACGCACGGAGCCCGCGCTGCGCAGGGTGTATGTGTACTGCGGTGACGAGCTGGCCGAGTGCCCGTTCGCCGACGGCGGTGAGGTCCCCGACGGGCTGCCGGTGCTCACGGTGGACGAGGAGATTTACCGGCTCGCGCCGGCGTTCGTCATCGCTACGGTGGACAAGTTCGCCCGCCTGGCCCGGGAGGGCGAGGCCGCCTCGCTCTTCGGACACGTTTCGCGGCGTTGCGAGCGGCACGGCTTCGTCCACCCCGACTATCAGCAGTGCGCCATCAAGGACGGCAGCAAACACCCCAAGAAGGACGGCCACCCGGCCGCCCCCGTACATCCGGCTGCGCGGCTGCGGCCCCCGGATCTCGTCATCCAGGACGAACTCCACCTGATTACGGGAGCCCTCGGCACCACGGTCGGTCTGTTCGAGGTGGCCATCGACGTGATGACCGACTGGCGGACGAAGGACGGGCGCCCGGTGCGCCCGCTCCTTGTCGCTTCCACCGCCACCGCTCGCAACGCGTCCGACCAGGTGCGTGCCCTGTATGGGCGGGACGTCACCATCTTCCCGCCGCAGGTCCTGGACGCCGGGAACACGTTCTTCTCCAAGGAGATCCCGGTCTCCGAGAAGAATCCCGGGCGCCGGTACGTCGGGGTCAGCACGACAGGTGTGCGTTTGACCACGGCGGAGATCCGGGTTGCCGAGGTCCTCATGGCCGGCGGGCAACTGCTGATTGACCGCTCGGGCAGCGTGGCAGATCCGTATATGAGCCTGGTCGGCTATTTCAGCGCCACCCGTGAACTGGCGGGCATGGCGCGCTATATGAGTGACGATATCCAGACTGCGCTCGCCAAGGGGCGCCCCTGGTCGAAGCTGCCTCGCCGCACCGGCACCGACTTCGGTTCGCTGCACGTTGCCGAGCTGACGTCACGGGTGGCCAGCGCCGACATCACCGCGACGCTTGACCAGATGGCTATGTCGTTTGATCCCGGCTTCGATTCCACGGCGGGCAAGCGCAACCGGCGCGCCTTGCGGGAGGCGAAGAAGCCGGATCTCACACGCGAGGTGAACCCGTACGACGTAGTGCTGGCCACCTCCATGCTGCAGGTGGGCGTCGACGTGACCCGGCTCGGTCTGATGCTCGTGGTCGGCCAGCCGAAGAACACCGCCGAGTACATCCAGGCGTCTTCCCGCGTCGGCCGGGACGGCGACCGGCCAGGGCTGATTCTCGCACTGGGGAACTGGGCTCGGCCCAGGGACCTCGCCCATTTCGAGCAGTTCCGTCACTATCACGAGACGTTCTATGCTCAGGTCGAGGCGCTGTCGGTTACCCCGTTCTCGGTGACCTCCTTGGAACGCGGCCTGGACGGTGTCTTGGTCAGCGCGGCCAGGGTCCTGCAGGCTGCCAGGGCTGGCCACGGTCAGGGGCTGTCCCCAGAGGACGGCGCGGCGCGTATCGAGGCCGAGCAGCACTTCGCTGGTGAGCTCATCGAAGCCCTCGTGCGTCGGATCGCAAGGGCGGGCGATGAGGACGCGGCCGACCGCGCCCGCCTACGCCTGGAGAACCGGCTCGACCAGTGGGGCAAGCGGCGCAAACACCTCATTGAGCTGCGTAAGTCCCTGGTCTACGAAAAGGTTCTGGACGACAGTCGGCACGACGCGCTGATGATGAGCGCGGAGAACGCCAAGGCTGGCATCGATACCCGGGACGCGCCTCCGTTCATCGTGGCGAACTCAATGCGTGAGGTTCAGCCGGAGATCAACTTGCTGGTGAGCCCGATCAAGGAACGTCTGGTGTACCGGGCGCCTGACTATGCCCCTAAGTGGCAGATGCCGGAGGAAAACTCGTGAGTGACGAGACGCGATTCCTCCACGAGGTCGCTCACGCCGTCGACCCGCTGGGCGACCTGGAGCAGGAGGCGGAGAAGGCCACCAAGCACAACCGCGCCAAAGTCGGTTCGGCCCGCCCCTCCTCCCTGCTCTACACCTACGGTCCCGGCGCGATCATGGACCTGCCGCAGTTCACGATCATGCCCACCGGGCTGGACGAGTGGGACCGCATCTGGCAGCGGCGCGACTCCGCGCCTCCGCAGATCCACGCGCCGCGCCTGCGTGACGTGGTCCGGATGATGCTGCGCTCCCCCGACGTGCAGCTGCGGCCCTATCCCTGGCAGCCGAAGAAGTACAGCCGGTCCGCCGAGGGCAACGACCTCGGCGTCCCCTCGCGGGTCTTCCCGCAGTGGCTGCGGTGCACGGGCTGCGACATGCTCGGGCTTCTCGCGCAGTTCGACTACCGCAATACGCATCCCTTCCGCACGGACCTGGCCGTCTTCGAACACGCCAAGTGCACCGGACGCGCGGGAGCCGGCCCACGCAAACCGATGCGGCGCACCGCCATCCCAGCCCGCTACCTGCTGGCCTGTGTGGACGGGCACCTGGATGAGTTCCCGTACGACCTGTGGGTGCACCGCGGACAGCCGTGTAGCAAGGCGGAACTGCCCGCAATGAAGATGGTCGACCGGACCGCCGGCAAGGGCGCCTCGGCTGTCATCCACTGCGCATCCTGCGGTTTGCGGCGCCCGATGAACGAGGCTCAGGGAGAGGCCGGCAAGGCGAAGCTTCCGCAGTGCCGCGGACGCCACCCCCACCTGGATGCCTTCGAGCCCAAGGGCTGCCGCAACGAATCCCGCCTCATGCTCGTCGGCGCATCCAACCTGTGGTTCCCGGCCACCCAGTCGATCGTCGTCATGCCGGAGTCCCAGGAGGAGAAGGCCAGCGACCTGGCCGACCGAGTCCGCACCGCGCTCGGCGACAAACTCGCCAAGTACCGCGTCAGCCTCGACCTGATCAGGGACCTGCTCGGCATGGACGGCGGCGTCGACGTCACCGGGCTGTCCGACCACGAGCTGGAACAAGTCCTGCAGGCTGCTTCCGCGCCCACAGACACTCCAGAGGAGCAGGAGGAGAAGCTCCGCGACTGGGACCCGGTCGACCTCCTCGTCCCCGAATGGCGCTACCTGTTGCGCGACATCGTCGGCACCCGTGTCGAGGACCCCAAGAGCGGACTTACCCTCGCCAACCGCGAGCGAGGCGGCACTCTGCAGCCAGAAATCACCCGCGTCCTCGCGGTCGAGCGCCTCCGTAAGGTGAACGCCCTGGTCGGCTTCACCCGCATCGACGACATGGACCGAGTCGGCGACCTCCCGCGCCGGCTGGCCCCGCTGACCCGCACGTCGCGACCGGCCTGGACCGTAGCGACCGAGGACCGGGGTGAGGGGATCTTCATCCAGCTCGATGAGAACGCGGTCGCTACCTGGGAGAAGCGCGTCCTGGACACCGGCGTGTGGACGTCCCATCGCGACGCGCACCGCAGGAACTTCGAGCGTCGCTTCTCCGACACCGCAGGCAAGGTCGACCCCGACACCCGCCTGAAGCCCCCGCGCTACTGGCTCGTTCATACCTTCGCCCACATCCTGATCCGCGAACTCGCCCTCACCTGTGGATACTCGGCCGCCAGCCTCAGCGAACGCCTCTACGCCTGGCCCGCCGCAGACGGCCGCGACCCATCAGCTGGCCTTCTCATCTGCACCACCGCCTCCGACAGCGACGGCACCCTCGGCGGCCTCGTGCAGCTCAGCGAGCCCTCTCGCCTCCAGCGAGTCGTCGACAGCGCGCTAAGCAAAGCCACGCGCTGCTCCTCCGACCCCATCTGCTCCAAGCGCACTCCGCAGGACCCCGAGGACTTCCTCCACGGCGCCGCCTGCCATTGCTGTGTAATGGCATCAGAGACCTCCTGCGAGCGCGCCAACCGTTTCCTCGATCGCCGCTTCCTCCTCGACCTGCCCGGCAGCGACCTCGGGTTCTTCCGAGTCCATGAGTGAGACAGACGCGCCACGACGACTCGGCCAGCTCCTCTCCGGAACCGAGGCCAAAGGCATCGCGGACCGGCTGGCCGACGGCGACACCCTCAGCACCGCGCTCAAAGTCGTGGCGGCCGGCCAGCGGGCAGAAGTCCGGCGTCTGCTGCAGGCCGTAGTCGTCTACGACGCGGCATCGCACCAACAGATCCAAGTCCTACGTGCAATCGAGGGGGCCCGGGCACTGCCAACCACACTGTCACCGCTGTGGACCATGCCCGGGCACCTCGCCCAGACCGGGCCGCTCACCACCTCGGTGAGCCGCCTCGTCGACAGCGCGCGCCACGCCATCACGTGCTCGACCTTCAACTTCCAACGGAGCTCGACGCTTTGGAAGTCACTACGGGAAGCTGCACGGCGCGACGACATCACTGTCCGCGTCTACATGGACACCCGGGCCGCCGACGACAGCGGACAACATTGGTCCCCGACGACCGCAGAAGTCGCCGCGCACCTGGCGCCGGCCGAGGTCTGGCGAACCAAGAAATTCGACGGCATACACGTCCGCAACCACGCCAAGTTCCTTGCCATCGATCACCACCTTCTCCTGGTGACTAGCGCGAACTTCTCCTGGAGCGCGGAGAACAACAACGTCGAGTTCGGCGTCCTCATCGACAACCCAAATCTCACCGAAGCCGTCGAACGCGAGCTGAGGGAGGCGGAAAACTCTCTGTATGAGCAGCTGTGACGTGGGCTGCCCGCAGTCAAGTTGCGCCGGCGCGGCGTCGACCTCGAAGGCCCGGCTCGTGGCGCGCAGATCGGCACCCAGCACGTCGGAGCCGTCATGGAACCCCTGCCCTCGCCGCTACCGGTATCAATGGCACTCGCCGACGCCGCCGACCTGCTCAGCCTGTCCGGCCACGGCGCACTTCCGGTCATCGACACCACCGGCCAATTCGTCGGCACCGTCACCGCCCAATCCGTGGCCGAGGCTCTCGCGGAAGAGCCAGAAGCAGCACCAACGCGGGTCGGGCAACTCGCCGAGCCACCCCCACCCGTCATGACGGACCAGACCCTCGCGCAGGCTCTGCACGCCCTGCTCTCGACAGGGGGAACCGGGGTGCCGGTCCTGGATCCCGAGCACGGAAAGCCGGTCGGCTGGCTCAGCCACCAAAACGCACTACGGGCCGTGCACCCCGTCGCATAAGGCGGCGCCCCGACACGCGCGCCTCCTCGGGTACCCGGTCGACGGCCTCGGCGCCGCGCGGACTGTGCACCCACCCGCCGTCGACGGATTGCGCCCCGTCCAACCGGGCGCCGGCGGGAGGCCGCCGACCGCCCGGATGCACGACCATCCATCAGACCGGCGCCTGTGACACGCTCACAAAGCCCTACCTGCCCCGCGAAGCCTGGCGTGCCGACAGGCCCACCCTTCGGGGGGACGACGGAAGGTTGCGGGCACGCCCCAGCGCTCCAGGCAGGACCTGCAGGTCGTGCGAGACGGCGCCGAAGCTATCGACCAGCATGGCGAGTTGGCCCTGGCCATGACTGCCATGAACCCGTTCCGCATCGCCCACCCGGCTACGGCGTGACGCACAACACATAGCAGGATGCAAATTTTACCCAGCGCAATGATGAATCCACCCGACGCGTCCGTACCCCCTGGCGTGCAGAACCGCTCACGCCTGGAGGCAGCATGCCCAACTCGCGCAACTGGATAGGAACCACCCTTGTGGTCGGTGCGCTGATCCTGACCCTCGCTGCGCTCGCCTATCCCGCCATGGTCGGCGTGCAGAACGCGACCACGTCCACCTCGCGCATCATCGCCAACACCCAGTACGGCCCGCTGACCGAGGCCGACCGGGACTTCGTGGTCAAGGTCCGCTCGGCCGGACTGTGGGAGTACCCCCTCGGTGAAATTGCGATGCAACGGGGCACGACAGCGGCCATGAAAGAGGCCGGCGCGCACCTGGTCGTCGGGCATGCCGGCCTCGACGAGCTGTGCCGAAGGATCGCCCCCGAGCTGAACATCACCCTCCCCAACCAAGCGACCCCGCAGCAGCAGCAGTTCGTGGCGACCGCCGACTCGAAGAACGGCAAGGAATTCGACTCCACCGCGGTCAACATCATGCGCGTGACCCACGGGCAGATCTTCCCGGTCATCGCCAAGATCCGCGCGAGCACCGAGAACACCCTGGTGCGCCAGCTGGCCGACCTGGCCAACGACACCGTTCTGGATCACATCACCGTGCTGGAGAAGACCGGCCTGGTCAACTTCGACCAGGTCAACTTCCAGCAGACCACTCCGCCGAAACTTCCCAAGGCCCAACTCACCCCGCCGCCACCGCAGCCCGGAACACCGGTCCTCGCCCTCAGAGCGCGTCCGGACCTGAACGTGCATACGCCGTCCCCGACACCCACGACGGGCTGATCACCGGTGGTCGGATGAATAGTGATCTGACACATCCGCATCGGTGAAGGGGCGTGACGGAGCGGAGAGCGCATGGGTGAGGCGGTGCGAGCGTACGACCGCGATCACGCATCCGGCGACGAGCGCGGCGGCCAGAGCGGCGAGGTCACGAAGTGGCCCCGTCGCCGCCGTCCCCGCGTCCAGTCCGCGCGGCGATACCCGCCCCTGCGGGTCGTACAAGACGGCGAGCGCGTCACCCGGCCGGGTGGTCCGGCCACAGCCCCGCCAGATGCGGACCTTGAGCGGTACGCCGGCCTGGTCGGCCACCGAGCACAGGTAGCGGCTGCGGCCCGCGGCAGCTTGCCGACCGCTGTCAACGGATGTGACTACCACGGACTGCACGCGCCCCCGGTCGGCCAGCACGACGCCCGCCGCAGCCTGCGGAGCATGGAGTGCCAGACACACGCCGAGCACCGCGACAATGCCGATCAGTGCCCGCCCAGCCCGCACGAAGGCGAGATAGAGCGCCAGGGCGCCGGCACCCACCAGGCCCGCCTCGCCATTAGCCAGCGCGGACGCACCGGTCCAGACCCCGAGGGCTCCTGTGCCAACGATGGTCAGGACACCGAGCGTCCCGGCAAAGATCCCCTCCCTGACCAACCCCCAGGGCGGCAGGCCGACGAATTCGGCAGGCCCCCACACCGTGGTTCGCAAGTGGGTCGAAAGATGGGGTTCCGCCGCGCGCGGGAAGTGACGCAGTCGGCGCACGCGTCCCACCCCCTAGCGTCGTTTCTCGTCCGTCAGCGGCCTCGCATCTTGCCGTTCGGGGCGGGAATCCACCCTGCCCCAGGCCGGACACGGTTGCGTGGCCGATGTTGCCGGACCCCGGCAGTGAAGCCTCCCGCTCACCCTTCCTTTGCATTATGCAAAATAATGCGGTGACAGAGAAGAACCGGGGTGGCGACACCGGTGTGTCACGTGGGCGCCAGGAGTCCTGTGCCGCCGCGCCATCGACCTCGAAGGCCCGGCCCCCGGGACACGGATAGGCCCACAGCGCGTCGGCGCAGTCATGGAATCGCTGCCTTCAGCTTTGCACGCTTTCACGACGCTGACGGACGCCGCCGACCTGCTGAGCCTGTCGGGCCGCAGCGCGCTCCCCGTCCTCGACGAGGCCGGAGACTATGCCGGCGTCGTCGCCCAGGCGGTGGTGAAGGCGCTGCGGAACAGCCGGAAGGCGCACCGGCGGTTGTCGGGCAGCTCGCCGAGCCGCCGGCCCCCGTCACGGCCGACCAGCCCCTCGCCCAGGCTCTGCACTCCCGGCTCTCGGCAGTGGGAACCGGCGTACCCGTGCTGGAGTCGGCACACGGCAACCCGGTCGGGTGACTCAGCCGCCAGAGCGCGCTGCGCGCGGTACACACTGCCACCTGACCACTTCTTGAGGCATTTCCATCGGCTTTGCACTGTGCAAAACTGGAGCGCAGAACCTCGATGGACAGACCACCCCAAGGAGGTCAGTCGTGGACGCAGAGCACGCCCGTTGCGTCTACTACTCGTTCCTCTGTCTCGACTGCGGGCACGGCTGGAACGGCACGTACGACATCGACATAACGGTAGACGAGCACGACCGGATCGCCCCCGTCTACCACCTAGACGGTAGGCAGTCTGCCCACTGCCCCGCCTGCGAGAACCACGAGGTCCGTATCATTCGGCGGGGGCCCGTTCCGTCGGCGCGTCCGCATGAAACATGACGAGGGCGGAGCCGCACGTCAGCCCCCGGTCCGAAACCAGCGCATAGTGACCCACGCTGCATGGCGGTATGCAAACTTTACCTACTGCAAAGGTTATCCCGGCTGGTGTGCACGTACCTCCAGGCGCCCATGTCGTCCGTACCGAGAGGTACCGTGCCCATCTCGCGCAGCACGATCGGAACCGTGAGCCCCGCAAGGAGCCCTTCCCCGACCAGCCACCGGGGCGGCAGCCTGACGAACTCCGCGGGCCTCCACACCGTGGACCGCAGATGCGCCATGAGGTGAGACTCGGCGTGGGACGAAGGCCGGCGCCATCGGCGCATGCGCGCACATCCCTGCGTCGTTCTCAGCCCGTCGGCGACCGCCCGTGCTGCCGCCGCGGCAGACCGGCCGCCCTGCCTTCGACCGGACACATTCGCGTGGCCACCGTTGCCGGAACTCGGCGGCGAAGGGCCACGTCCACCATTCCCTTGCTTTATGCAAAAACTTCCGGGCGTGGAGAAGAGCCGACCTACCGGAAACCGGACTCTCAGCCGCAGGCGGTCACGCGTCGTGCGCCATCGCGCCGTCCACGATCCAGCCGAGCGGGTGCGGCTCCGGGTCGTCCGCAGCAGGGGCCAAGGGCTCTCCGCCCGCCTCGTTGAAGGCGTTGAGGGCCTCGACGAGCGCCAGCCGCTGCGTCGGACGGAGCCGCGCGACGACGGCGGCGATCTCGGAGCGGCGCCGGGCGGTGACGTCCTCGACGGTGCGCCGGCCCTCCGCCGTGAGCTGCAGCAGCGTTTCGCGGCGGTTGCCGGGGTTGGTCTGCCGGTCGGCGAGTCCTGCGGCGATGAGCCGGTCGACCATGCGCATGGCGGTCGAGGGTGCCACCTGGAGCAGATCGGCGAGCGCGACCAGTTTGGTGGCGCCCCGGGTGGAGAGCACGACCAGCATCCGGAACTGCGGCAGGGTCACTCGCTCCTCGACCTCGGCGAGGGAGCGGGCGGAGACCGCCACCAGCAGCCGTGACGCGGTCAGCACCGCCCTCGTCACAGCATCGACATCATCCATGGCCCCAGCAGGGGTCTCGCGCTCCGGCATACGTCCTTTCTACCGTGCCGAACTCGCTGCCCACTCACTCGATGGGAACAGATTTTCCTTCCCCATGCCCGTGATACCGGAGCAGCAGCATCGCGGCATCGTCGTGCAGCGGCCCGGCCGTGTGCCGCATCAGATCCGCGCGCAGGGCCTCCAAAGCGCCGTGGGCGTCGGGGTCTTTGAGTAGGTGCGCCCGCTCGCCAAGGGGGTAGAACGAGCCGCCCTCGTCACGGGCCTCGGTGACGCCGTCCGTGTACAGGAGCAGCTGCTCGCCAGGGGCGAAGGCCACCCGGTGGGGCTTGGGTCCCTCGATCCCGTGCGCGCCCAGGCCCAGTGGAAGCGCGTAAGAAGGCGGCTGCGGGAAGTCCAAGGTCCCGTCCCGGCGTACGACCATCGGTGCCGGATGGCCGTAGTTGAGGAAGACGACCTCGCGGTCCGAGGCGATCTCGGCAAGCACGGCGGTGACGAACTTCTCACCCTCCAGCTCCCGCGCCACGCTGCGCTCCAGTCGCTCGCCGAGTCCGACCAGGTCGGGCTCGTCATGCGCCGCCTCCCGGAACGCGCCCAGCACCACGGCCGCCGTCTCCACCGCGGTCAGCCCCTTGCCCTGCACGTCCCCGACGATCACCCGCACACCGTGTGGCGAGGCGACCACCTCGTACAGGTCACCGCCGATGCGTGCCTCCGCCACGGCGGAGGTGTAGGACACAGCCGCCTGCAGCGGCCCCGCCGTCCGTGGCACCGGCCGAAGCAACACCCGCTGAGCCACTTCGGCGATCGACCTCACATTGGCCAGCTCCACCTCCCGGCGGCCGCGCATCACCGCTGCCGCGATGCCGACACCGGTGACGCCCGCCACCGACGCCATCGCGGTGAACCCCCGGCGCTCCTCGAACAACCCGTCGTACAGCCCGAGTCCGACGCAGAGCACCAGAGCCACCACGCCGATCAGCGCCGTACGCCGCCAACCGCCGAGCAACCCGGCGAACGCCGGCCCGAGGGACACCAAGGGCAGAAAACCCACTCCCGGGCCGGCGAGCACATCGGCAGCGGCCACCACGACCATCGCCGCCACCGGCATCCAGAACAGCACAGCGGAACTGGACGTCGGCCTCTTCACGGTCATGACGTTCTCCATCGGTGTCGCATCGATCGAGAGCCGCCTTTGCGGCGGACGCCCCCGCCTTTAGACTATGCAAAGGTTTCCCTGACGAAGCGCCTCTCGGCCCGACCCTTTACCCAATCGAGGCCAGGAGCAGACATTTCAGTCCCCCGGGAAGGGCGAAAATGCCTCAAACCGACCCCAAGCCGTCCCTACTCCCGGCCGGATGGCGACGCCGGGCCGCACGGCTGCCGATCCACCTCTTCCGTATGGGGCTGGGACCGGTGTTCGGCAAGCGACTACTCCTGCTGCACCACACCGGCCGGGCCACCGGGCTCGACCGCCGCGTGGTTCTCGAAGTCGTGGCGCACGATCCTGCCGGCGGCAGCTGGACCGTGGCCTCCGGCTTCGGGCCACGATCGGACTGGTACCTGAATCTGCGCGCAGAGCCGAAGACGGTCATCCAGTTCGGCAACCGGCACCACGCCGTCACCGCCTACTTCCTCACGCCGGACGACGGAGCCGAGATCATGGCACGCTACGGCCGGCGGCACCCCCGGACCGCCCGCCGACTGTGCGCCTTCTTCGACCTTGCCGCCGACGGCAGCGAGGCCGCATTCCGAGACGCAGGCAGCGCCATCCCGTTCGTACAACTGGACGACGCCGGACCCCGGTCGTTCTGAACACTGCAACACCACGGGTCCGGCGCGACTCCTGGAATGAAATCCTTCGCCCCTGGGGCCATCACCATCCGTCTCTCACTCCCGTGAGGGACGCCAGCACTCCCGTGAGGGACGCCGGTCGTCCGTTCAGTGCCCGCAGGGCGGCCCACAGGCGCTGCCCCGTTCGGCGGAGGTCCGCTGGCCGTCGGTGGTGCTGACGACCACGCTCGACCTGGTGGGGCCATGCCTACGTGAGCTGGTCTGCCGCTCGCTGTCGATGTGCGACAGATCCGGTCGTGTCCTGGTTCGAAGGGCAAAAGTCTCTTGGCACTACCGTCGCCGACGACATAAGCGTCCGCTCAGGACATCTCGGAGGTTGAGGATGACCGGTGACCAGCGGTTGATCGTTGTCGGCGTGGACGGTTCCGAGGTAAGCAAGGAGGCATTGCGGTGGGCAGCGCGGCATGCCGAGACCACTGGGGCCGTCCTGCGGGTGGTCACCGCGTGGCGATTGCCACCAACCTACGGATACCTGCCCGACTACTCGGACGTGGACTTCGCGGCGGGTGCTCGCGAGACGCTCGACTCCGCGATCAACGCAGTACTGGGCCCGACTCCGCAGCTCTCCGTCGACGCCAGGGTCGAGGAGGGCCATCCTGCCCCGGTGCTACTCGCGGCAGCGCGTGAGGCGGACCTACTCGTCGTCGGCAGTCGCGGGCACGGCGCGTTCGCCGAGATGCTCCTGGGCTCCACCGCTCAGCACTGCGTCCACCACGCGCCCTGCCCCGTCCTGGTCGTACGCCCGCAGACAACGTGACGCGCGGCCGGAAGCCCTCCGTTTCGAGAGCACCGACCTCCGTGTGAAGCCCTGGACTTCGCTACTGGCAGCATTGAGCGCCAGGAAGGTCACGGCCCAGGCGGTGAGCACGACCGAGGTCCAGGTCACCGACAGGACCTCCGTTGCAGAAGGAACATCATGCCGACCAGGCTTTCCAACTCACCGCACGTCGTCAACGGGAAACACCGAACCTGCCGCGGGGTAGGGACTCAAGCCTTCGCACCGCCCATAGGCGTGGGGTGATGTCAGTCCCGTGCCGCCGCAGCGGCCGGGGTGGCTTGCTCCACGCGGGCCCGCAAAGTGGCTTCGAAGTCCTCGGCCCGGGCGAGCTGCACGCGCAGTTTCTGGACCTGTTCGGCCGCGGCCTGCTGGTAGGTGTGCACGCGCTCCAGGAGCGCCTCGCGTTCAGCGGCCTCGAGACCGGTGCCAGCGTCGAGGCGGTCGGTGGCGTCCAGGAGGTCGCGCATCTGGTCCAGGGTGAAGCCGAGGGGCTTCATGCGGCGAATGACCATGAGGCGGGCGACGTCGGTCTCGGTGTAGAGGCGGAATCCGCCCTGGGAGCGGGCAGAGGGGATGACCAGGCCGGTCTCCTCGTAGTGGCGGATGGTGCGCAGGGACAGCTCCGTCCGCGCGGCAACTTCGCCGATCTGCATGTGCTTGTCGTCCACGCCCTTAGTCCTGGCCTTTCCCGTCGTGGCGGGGCGCGTCCCGTACGGCCTCGCCAACCTCTACTCTAACGTTAGGGTAGAGTTGGTGTCGGTGAGGGCGGCCCGGTTGCCCCGTCCACTACCGTTCGGGGGCCGATGGCACCCTCGGCGAAGATCCCATTCTTGCAGGAGAGAGCGTGCGCGAGCCGATGACGCCGACCGCCACCGCCTGCCCGCCGTGACCCTCCGCCCCCGGATGTGAGCCGCACGGCCGCGCGCCCGCGCCAGGCCCGGCTCCATGTTCCCCTTCGACTTCCGGCCCGTTTGGGCCGTCCGCGGGGTGCCGGTCCGGCCCCTGCGTGTCCTCCCCGCACACCCCGGCCCGCCAGTGGGGTGTGCCTGAGACCGACAGGTACGCATCTCCTTGTCTTCTTCCGCAGTGACTCCTGCCACGCGGCTGCGTGGCCTGCGCCCCGACTGGCTGAACAACCCGAAGGTCTGGCGCACCGAGGTCCTGGCCGGCCTGGTCGTCGCCCTCGCACTGATCCCGGAGGCGATCTCGTTTTCGATCATCGCCGGTGTCGACCCGGCGATCGGTCTGTTCGCCTCGTTCACCATGGCCGTCACGATTTCCATCGTCGGCGGGCGCCGCGCGATGATCTCGGCGGCCACCGGCGCGGTCGCCCTAGTGATCGCGCCTATGAACCGTGACCACGGTCTCGGCTACCTGATCGCCACCGTCATCCTGGCCGGTGTCTTCCAGGTGGTCCTGGGTGCGGTCGGCGTGGCCAAGCTCATGCGGTTCGTGCCTCGCTCGGTGATGACCGGGTTCGTCAACGCCCTCGCCATCATGATCTTCATGGCGCAGGTGCCCGAGATGCACGACGTGCCCTGGGCGGTCTACCCCCTGATCATCGGCGGCTTGGCGCTGATGGTGTTCTTCCCGAAGGTCACCAAGGTGATCCCTGCGCCGCTGGTCTCCATCGTCATCCTCACCGTCATCACCATCGCCGCTGGGATCGCGGTGCCCACGGTCGGCGACAAGGGTGAACTGCCGTCCTCACTGCCGGTGCCGGGCCTGCCGGACGTGCCGTTCACCCTGGACACCCTGACCACCATCGCCCCCTACGCCCTCGCGATGGCGCTGGTCGGCCTGATGGAGTCCCTGATGACGGCCAAGCTGGTCGACGACATCACCGACACCCACTCCTCCAAGACCCGCGAGTCCATCGGCCAGGGCATCGCCAACATCGTCACCGGCTTCTTCGGCGGCATGGGCGGCTGCGCCATGATCGGCCAGACGATGATCAACGTGAGGGTGTCCGGCGCCCGCACCCGCCTCTCCACCTTCCTTGCCGGCACGTTCCTGATGGTGCTGTGCGTCGTCTTCGGCCCGGTCGTCTCCGACATCCCCATGGCCGCCCTGGTCGCCGTCATGGTCATGGTCGCCTTCGGCACCTTCGACTGGCACTCCATCGCTCCGAAGACGCTTCGGCGGATGCCCGCCGGCGAGATCACTGTCATGGTCATCACCGTGATCGTCGTGGTCGCCACCTCCAACCTTGCCATCGGCGTCGTCGTCGGCTCCCTCACCGCCATGGTCATCTTCGCCAAGCGCGTCGCCCACCTCGCCCACGTCACCGCCGTCACCGACCCCGACGGCACCAGCGTGGTGTACTCCGTGACCGGCGAACTGTTCTTCGCCTCCTCCAACGACCTCGTCGGCCAGTTCAACTACGCCACCGATCCGGACAAGGTCGTCATCGACCTCACCGCCGCCCACATCTGGGACGCCTCCTCCGTCGCCGCCCTCGACGCCATCGAGACCAAGTACACCCAGCGCGGCAAAACCGTAGAAATCATCGGCCTGAACGACCCCAGCGCCGACCTCCACGGCAAGCTCAGCGGCGAGCTCACCGGCAGCCACTGACCCGTCCCGGCCCGCACAGCACAGCAGGACCCCGGCATACCGCCGGGGTCCTTTGCTCTGGAGGATCCATCCCAACCGCCCATTCACGCGTGCTGGTTGAGTGCCTTGGTCAGCTGACGATTTACTTCTCGGGCGGCATCCAGTTCGGCTTCGCGCTTGACCAGGCGTCTGGCCCGGAAGGGCGCCGACCCAAGATGGCCGAGGAAGCCGGATGGGCCGACGGCTGACCGCCTCCTTACCCTTCCTCCGAGTCTCTGATGACGACTTGCGGTATCTGGATAACGGACGCTTGCGCCTGGCCAAGGGATCGCCGCGTGTCTGACCTCAGAGTCACCGCGCTGACAAGGGAGGTGGGCATCGAGCGTATCCACCGCCACCACACCGCGGGCGACGCCTCCCTGCCGACGCCTTGCTCAGTTGGCGCGACGAGTTCTGACACCGCCGGCTTCGAAGTCGTAGACGGTCTGGTTGATCCGCAGGCCGTCGACAGCGCCGATCCACATGTAGTCGCGGAGCGACGCGCTAGGCGAAGATGACCATCGCGGTGATCGAGCCGACGACGACTCCGATGGCGAGGTTGCTGGTGGCAACCACGCACGCGACGGTGATCACCTTGACGGTGATCTCTCCGGCCGGCATCCGCTTCAGCGTCTTCCCACCGACTGCCTCGACTCCAGCGAACAGCTGCCGCCCCAGAGCGCGAGGAATTGCCGGAACGGGTGCACGGCTTCGAGGACCTTCCGGAGCCCGGGCCGAGTTGGCCTGCGCGAGCCGCCCTCCGCAGTCACGCCCGTTTTGTGCCGTCGCCGCCGACGGCGCCAAGGAGTTCGTGCAGCAGGTGGGCGGCGGTGATCACGCCGAGCAGGTGGGTGCCGTCCTTGGCTTTCTCGGCCACGGCGACCAGGGGGCTGCGGACCTGGGCCATGAGCGCTGCAACTTCCAGTGCGGTGTCGTCGGGGGCGGCGATCGGTGGCGGGGCCGCGGCGGTGGGCAGGCAGTCGCCGACCGTGCGTCCGACCAGTGCCTGGCACAGCCGGTCGGCGTGCTTCTCGTCGACGACCGCGGCCAGTGTCGGGTCCTCGATCACATACGCGGGCACCAAGGCCTTGACCATCTGGGAGGCCGGGAGGATCGCCTTGGGCTCGCCGTGCTGGTCGAGCACGAGGAGGCCCGGGAGTTTGTGCTCGGCCATCAGCCTGGCCGCCTCCAAGGCGTCGCTGTCGACGCTCACCGATTCGTACTCAACTGCCAGGTCTCGTGCGTGCACGACCGGCTCCTCGTCTGTTCAGAATGTGCCTGTTCCCAGCGTCGTCCACATCCTCAATTCCGGCGACGACCTTGACGCGGAATATATGGATCCAACAGCTTGCGCCATTGCCGCTGCGCGCTGCGGATCCATGTCAGGTGCCCGGGGTGCGGTCCATCAGTCGGTCGACGATGAACGCGGTCAGGATCCCGCCCAGCAGCGCCCATGCCGCGTGGCCCGGACGCAATCCAGTTACGGCCACCGCCGTGCCGAGGGCAGCGGCGGACGCGACGCCCGCCGCCACCGCCGTTGTGTTGGTCAAGAACCGCCATTGCCGCCCAGCGGTCCCCGGCCGGCGCAGCTGGCCGAGTGCGGTGCGTATGACGAGTGCCGCAATGACGATGCCGCACCCGAGTGCCGCCTGTGCCCAGGTCGTCATCGGTCAGGCCAGGGCGAAGTAGCGCAGCCAGACGTACACCGCGGAGATGGCCACGGTGACGGCGGTGACGACGAGGCCGTACTTGGTGAATTGCCAGAAGGAGATTGGGGTGCGGTTGCGTTCGGCGATGCCGAGGACGACGACGTTCGCGGAGGCGCCGATCGCGGTGGCGTTGCCGCCGAGGTCCGCGCCGATGGCGAGGGCCCACCACATGACGTGGTTGGTGTCGCCGCCCATGGCCTGGACGAGGTCGCTGGTGATGGGGGCCATGGTGGCGACGTAGGGGATGTTGTCGATGATGCCGGACAGTACGGCGGAGGCGCCGAGCAGCAGCATGGAGCCGCCCAGTTCGTTGTCGCCGATCGCGTTCGCGAGGGCCCTGGACACCTCGCCGATCACGCCGGTCTCGATCAGCGCGCCGATCATGATGAACAGTCCGGCGAAGAAGGCCAGCGTGGGCCACTCGACCTCTTTGAGCACGTCACTGGTCTCGGCCGTGGACAGGGCGACGAGCAGGCCGGCGCCGAGCAGGGCGACGACGCTGGGCTCGTAGTGCAGCACCGGATGCAGCACGAACCCGGCGACGACCAGGGCGAGGACGATCAGACCCTGGACGAGGAGCCGGGGGTCACGGATGGCTTCGCGCTCCTTCAGTTCCATCACCTCGGCAGCGCGGTCCTCGTCGTAGAGGAAGGACTTGCGGAACAGGAAGCGGCACAGGGCGATCAGCACCGCGATCAGCAGCGCGGAGAGCGGGGCGAGGTGGACGAGGAAGTCGTTGAACGTCAGTCCGGCCCGGCTGGCGATGATGATGTTCGGCGGGTCGCCGACCAGGGTGGCGGTGCCGCCGATGTTGGAGGCAAACACCTCAGCGATCAGGAACGGCGCGACGGGCAGCGCGAGCCGTTCGCACACCAGCAGCGTCACCGGGGCGATGAGCAGCACGGTGGTGACGTTGTCGAGGAGCGCCGAGGCCATGGCGGTGATCACGATCAGCATGACCATCACGCGGAAGGGTCTGGCTTTCGCCCTTTTGACGGACCAGATGGCCAGGTACTCGAACATGCCGGTCTTCTTGAGCACGCCGACGATCATCATCATGCCCATGAGCAGGAAGATGACGTTCCAGTCGATGCCGGTGTGCTCGGAGTAGAAGGCCGACTTGTCGTCGGTTGCCCCGATCGCCAGCATCAGCCCGGCGCCGCCGAGGGCGGCCGCCACGCGGTGGATCTTCTCGCTGATGATCAGGGCATACGTGCCGACGAAGACGGCGATCGAGGCCCAGCTCTGCCAGTCGTTCACATTTCTCCGATGAGTCGTTCCATCAGGCGGGCGGCCGTGATGGCGCCCACCAGCCGGACTTGGTCCCCGTCGCGCTGGATGACAGCGACCAGCGGTCTGCTGCCACCTGCAGGGCTCCCGCGTCGAGCCTGGTGTACGTCCGTGGTGGGAGCCACTCGCTCACGGTCCTGCCCGCGATGTCCTCCGTGACCTCGGCGAGGTGCCGGTCGTCGATCACGGCGGCGACGTGTGGGGCTTCGAGTACGTAGTCGGGTGCCGGCTGCTTGAGGAACTGGGAGCCCGTCACCATGGCGTACGGTCGCTGGTCCATATCGGGCACGAGCAGCGCGGGTAGCTGCCCGGCGAGCAGCCGTGCCGTATCCGCCGCCCTGTCGTTCGTCGAGACGCAGGGGTAGGGCTCTGCGAGGTCACGCGCGAACATGGCCGCCCTCCTTGCTGTGGGGAACTTCCGCTGCATCGTGGTCGGCGGGGATCCCTGCCAGATCCTCGACATTGAAGAGGCGGGCGATCGGGACGTCGGTGCTGCTGTGAGCGATGATCGAGGCCGCGATACACACCGCGATCAGTGTGTACGCCTCCTGGCCCTGAGGGATGCCGGACTGCAGCACCAGCAAGCCGTACACGACCGACGCGAAGCCCTTCGGACCGAACCAGGCCGCGACCAGTCTCTCCCTGCGGTCGAACCGCGTCCCGATCAGCGATATCAGCAGCGATACCGGGCGGATGAGCACGATCGCCAGGACCACGGCAACGTACCCGCCGTAGGAAAGGTCACCGAAGAGCTGCGGAGTGAGAAGGGCTCCGAAAACGAGCAGCGCAGCGAACTTGGCCAGCTCCGCGAGCGCCTCACCGAGCGGCTCGAATGCCGTCCTCGCCTCCGGAGAGGACGCGGCGAGAACCGCGCCTGCGGAGAACGCCGCGAGGTAGGGGTTGGCGTGGGTGAGGTGGCACAGCCCGTACACAGTGATCCCAATAGCCAGCGGCAGCAATGGCTGCAACTTGGGCTCCGCGCCCAGCAGTCGGAAGCGGACGAGGCTGATGACGAGCAGCGGCAGGATGATGCCGAGGGCCAGTCCGAGACCAAGCTCCAGGGCGATCTTGCCGAGCGAGGCTTCGGCGTGGCCGGCCATGGGGCCGGCGGCGGCGATGAGGACCAGGACGATGGGCAGGGCGAGACCGTCGTTGATGCCGCTCTCGACATTCAGCAACTGCCGCAACTTGGCCGGGACTTCCTTGCGCCCGACGATGGCCGAGGCGAACACCGGGTCGGTCGGCGCCAGTACCGCGCCGACCAGGAACGACGTCGTCCAGTCCAGACCCACCACGTAGTGCGTGACCAGGGCCATGCCGACGAATGCCAACGGCATGCCCAGGCCCAAAGCCCGCGCCGGGTTCTTCCAGTTCGCGCGCAGCTTCGGGAAGGAGACGTGCATTCCGTCGGTGAAAAGCACCGTGAACAGAGCGAGATCCGCAGTGACCGCGACGATGTCACTGTCCGGCGTGATGTGAATCAGACCGAGGAAGCCGTCGCTGACCAATGCCCCGCCGACGAGGAACAGCAACGAGGTGGACAGGACCGTACGAGCGGCGAGCCCGGACAGCAGCACCGCGACAAGCAGTGCGACTCCGAAAACAGCAACGAGCACCATGAGGGTGTCCCCCGATCGGCAAAGAGAGCTCTCTCGAATTCGCCGACCAGGCTTCCCGGCACACCACGGCGGACTTTACACGTCCCATACGCGTTTCTGACGGGCTGCTGACGGACACCTTGGACGGCTCACGATTGCCGGAACCCGGCAACTACTGGGGCCGGGGACACCGCTTGAACACGTACAAGAGCACGCAGCGCAGGGCAGTGCGGCAACAAGCCAGGACACGAGCATCAGCCACACCTGCGCGTCGAACGACAGGGGCCAGAAGTCACCTTCGTGAGCAACCAGGTACCGGACTATCTACACCGTGCGGGCATCCTCCCGGACGGCAAGCCTCTGTTCGACGAGAAGTACGGCACCAAAGGGGTTGCCGACGATGAGATCGAGCTCCCGGATGGTCTGTGCGGCCCTTCCCTGCGGGGTCCCGTCTGGATCTACCACTCCACAAGCGCCACCGGGTCCAGCGTCAGCGTCATGGTCGAGCGCTCTCCCGCGGTCAACGACTACCTCCGATTCCCGGCCCGCACCGTAGTCACCTTCCCTGACGCGCACGGTGGAAGGTGCCGGTCTGCTGATCAGCCCTCCGGCCGACCAGCACGACTGAAGAAGCCCACGGTGCTGCCGTCGACTTCTGTCGTCCTCGGTGGTCCCACCAGTCCCGCGATGCGCAGCGTGGATGACAGTGGTGGGACGCTGGCGTCCTCGGGCAGATCACTGCGGCGCAGTGTCCTTGCAACTCTCCGAAACCTTCATCACGCCGAAGATCACCGGGAATTCGGTGATCTGCTGGTTCGGGCCCGGCTTCCCCGCCGAGTACTGGATCCCCCTGAGGACCACCAACCCCATCGAGTCCACGTTCTCCACGGTCAAACTCCGCACCAAGGTCACCCGCGGTGCGGGCAGCCCGGCCGCGGCTCTAGCGATGGTGTTCAAGCTGGTGGAGTCTGCGCAGGCCCGCTGGCGGGCGATCACCGGAGCACACCTGGTGCCCCTTGTCCGGGCCAGCGCCAGATTCGAGAATGGGGTCCTGGTCGAGCGCCAAGAGTAGGCGCCTGAGCAGGAGGATGAGGTCCAGAATGTGGCCTTCAGTCCATAGGTCTTGACCATTCCTCTCCATCCCATGACCGGAACAAAGAGCTCGTAACAGGATCTTGCTGCGCGGTCTGACCGGGGCGTGACTTGTGTGACGATCGGGCCGTTCGTGGTGCGTGACAACTCGGCCGTGGATCGTGGATGACGACTTGTGGGCACTCATCGAACCGCTACTGCCTCCCTGGCCCGAGCGGTCGCCGGGTCCGAAACCGGTGGATGATCGGCGGTGTCTGCAGGGCATCCTGTTCGTCCTGTATCAGGACATCGCCTGGCAACTCCTGCCGCAGGAGCTGGGGTTCGGCTCCGGCCAGTCCTGCTGGCGGCGCCTGGAGCGGTGGCAGCAGGGCCGGCGTTTTCGACCGGCTGCACCGTCTACTGCTTGCCGAGTTGAACGCGGCCGGCGAACTCGACTGGTCGCGAGCATGCGTGGACGGTTCCCACGTGCGCGCGAAAAAAGGGGAGCTGCGACCGGTCCGTCGCCGGTCGACCGGCGCAAGACGGGCAGCAAACACCATCTGATCTGCGATGGACGTGGCACTCCGTTGCACGTCATCACCACCGCAGCCAACGTCAACGACGTCACCCAGACTCTCGCCCTGGTCGACGGCATCCCGCCCGTCGCCGGACGGGTTGGCCATCCGCGTCGTCGCCCCGATGCCCTGCTGGGGGCCAAGGCGTACGACTCGAAGGCCGTTCGCCGGGAACTGCGGAGTCGCAGGGTCATGCCGGTGATCTCCCGCAAGGGCGCCCCGAACATCAAGGGCTTAGGGAAGCTCCGCTACGTTGTCGAGCAGACCTTCTCTCTGCTTCACCAGTTCAAGCGCCTGGCCGTGCGCTGGGAACGACGCCTCGAACTCCACGCCTTCGTCTCGTTGGCCTGCAGCATCATCTGCTGGCGGCGCCTCAAGAAAACTGATGATCGCGTTCCGAGCGGCTAGGAGTTCCGGTTCACCACTGAGTTGGCATACGAAGCGAGATCGTGGACCAGAACCTGTAGGCGTCGTCTCCTGAGCATGTCAAGAAGGGGGAGGGTGCGGCGGTAGGTTGCTGACCAGGTGATTTCGGTGCCTCCATGAGGCGCGCCGGTGAGATTCACTGACCCCTGATGAGACGCGAGCGGCCCGGCAGCCTGTTCGTAGCTGAACCGCTGGTTGGGAATCAACTCGACAATGCGCTCCCGGCAGGACACCCGTCCAAGGCGAGAACGGATCGTTCGGCGGTCACCTACGCGGACCGGCCGCTCGACACCCGCGGGCAACTCCATCTCAACCTCGTAGTAAGAGGTCCACGATGCCCAGGACTCTGCATCGAGGAGCACTGCGTAGACGACAGCAGCAGGCGCCGACGAGCACGAGGCAGCAGTAACAGCGAAAGACGACACCCGGCAAGGCTAATCGGTGTGCCTGCCGCCGGACCCCGCTGTGATCTCCCGTAAGAGCGCTCCCGCGATGGCAGCCCCTCGCCCTGCTGCACCAGTTCAAGTGCCAGCCGTGCGATGGAGCGGCGCCTTGAACTCCTCCAAGCCTTCGCTTCGTTGGCCTGCAGTCTCATCTGCTGGCGGCTCCACTTCGAGTCGGTCAGCATCCTCGTCGCTGCTCGGTCCGCTTCCTCGAGCTCCGACCTCAGGCGTGGTGTCGGGCGGCCACTGCCTCTGCCGGGTGCCCGCCCGGCGCGCACCCGGCTGGCGCGCTTCGCCGCGGCTCCGCTCTGCGCGGCCTGCTGATCGCGAACCAGCACAGCCTTTGGCGGCTCCTGGACTGCTGCAGGGGAATGCAAGTGGGGGCTGAGGGTCAACAGGCTGGAGATCAAGGCCGTCGACCTTCCGCAGACCATCAAGGACCGGGCCGCGCCCGCAGCGTCTGCGATGAGCGGCACCTAAAGGTAAAGCGCGAACAAAATAGAGTAAATGACCGGCAAAGCGGGCATCTGTGCGGTAGAGGTACACGCGAAAGGCGGCTCGCGATGATCCAGGAAATCCTCACAGCGCTGGCCCTGACGGGTGCCGCGGGCGTGTTGTACGTGGCTGCGGCAGCGCGTGTGATCAGACAGTACGAGCGGGGCGTGGTCCTGCGCTTCGGCCGCCTGCATGGCATCGTCCGAGGGCCAGGCTTCACCATGGTGATTCCGGGGATCGATCGGCTGCATAAGGTGAACATGCAGATCGTCACCATGCCGGTGCCGGCTCAGGACGGCATCACCCGAGACAACGTCACGGTCCGCGTCGATGCCGTTATCTACTTCAAGGTCGTCGATCCAGTCGATGCGATCATACGCGTCCAGAATTACCGCTTCGCCGTCTCTCAGATGGCCCAGACATCGCTCCGCTCGATCCTCGGCAAGAGCGATCTCGACGAACTGCTCTCCAACCGGGAAAAGCTCAATCAGGGTCTTGAGCTGATGATGGACAGCCCGGCCGTCGAGTGGGGCGTCAGCATTGACCGCGTTGAGATCAAGGACGTCTCCCTACCCGAGGGCATGAAGCGCTCCATGGCGCGGCAGGCAGAGGCCGACCGTGAACGCCGGGCTCGGATCATCAACGCCGACGCAGAATTGCAAGCGTCCAAGAAGCTGGCCGAGGCTGCCACGGTGATGTCCGACCAGCCCGCCGCCCTCCAGCTCAGGCTGCTACAGACCGTCGTCGCGGTCGCCGCCGAGAAGAACTCGACCCTCGTCCTCCCCTTCCCCGTCGAACTCCTGCGATTTCTGGAGCGGGCAACCCCTTCGCAGCCGATGTCGGCAGGAAACCGGTTGATGACGCCTGGCGGACCAACTGCTCTCGCGGCCTCCCCGAAAGGGGCAGGGCAGGACCTGGGCAGGGGCCAATCGCTACAAGGCTCGCGCCAGAACATCACGGCCGAGAACGGCGACTCAGTCGAACTGGCTGGCTTAAGGGAAGTCCCGTAGATGATCGGCGGCAGCACGGAGGCCCGGCATTTTGGCGACGGTGGCAGATGGTGATACCTGTAGGTGGGCTTGGAGTGAGTGATGTCAACGCCATTGGTTACGGCTGCCAACAGGGCAACACCTCCCGTTTCGCCGGTCAATTCGTACAACGAATGGGACCCGCTGGAGGAGATCATCGTTGGGCGTCTGGATGACGCGACGTTCCCCTCCAGTCATCCGGTCGCGGCCTGCAACGTCCCACCGTGGGCGGCGCGGTTGCAGGGGATTTCCGCCGGCTTCAAGTATCCGCGCATATTGATCGAGCCGGCACAGCGTGAACTCGATCAGTTCATTGCTCTCCTGCGATCGCTCGGCGTCACGGTCAGGCAACCGGATGCGGTCGACCACAGGCAACGCTTCAGCACTCCTGACTGGTCGTCCCGCGGTTTCTGCAACACCTGTCCGCGTGACAGCATGCTCGTGATCGGTGACGAGATCATCGAGACTCCGATGGCGTGGCCGTGCCGGTACTTCGAGACCCACTCCTATCGCACGATCCTCAAGGACTACTTCCGGCGCGGCGCGCGCTGGACGGCGGCACCGAAGCCGCAGCTCACCGACGCACTGTTCGATGCGGATTTCCGTATACCCGACGTCGGTGAGCCCGTGAGCTACATCCTGACCGAGTTCGAGCCAGTGTTTGATGCAGCGGATTTTGTGCGCGCGGGACGCGACCTGTTCGTTACGCGGAGCAACGTCACCAACCGAATGGGTATCGACTGGTTGCGCCGTCATCTCGGACCTGGCTATCGCGTCCATGAGATCGAGAGCCGCTGTCGCACGCCGATGCATATCGACACGACTTTCGTCTTGCTCTCGCCTGGCCGGCTATTGGTCAATCCCGAATACGTCGACGTCGACCGCCTGCCCGATGTCCTGAACTCGTGGGAGATCCTGATCGCCCCTGAGCCCAACCCGATCGAGGACCGTTTGCTCAAGATCACTTCGCTGTGCGGCAAGTGGCTCAGCGTGAACATTCTCGTGATCGACGGCAAGCGGGTGATCGCAGAGCGGCACCACACCAACATGCTGCGTGCCCTCGAAAAATGGGGCTTCGAGCCGATCCCGTGCGATCTGCTGCATTACGCGCCGTTCGGCGGTTCATTTCACTGTGCGACGCTCGACGTCCGGCGTCGTGGCACGCTCGAATCTTATTTCCCTTGACTGGCAAACCGATCGTAAGTATCGAAGGCGGTCGTGTGCATTATCGGGGTAGCCCAGGCCCCTTTGAATTGCATCGGCTCTCCCTGAGCACACTCGAGACAAAGACTCCCAGTTCATCGCGCTGAGAGGTCGGACCCGTGCATGACGTGCCACTGTGGCTGTGGATGGTTTTCGCCATCACAGTGCTGTTGTCGTTGGCGGTCGATCTGCTCGCGCACCGGCAGGCACACGTCATCGGTATCCGCGAGGCCACCGCGTGGAGCGGTGTTTGGGTGGGGCTGGCGGTCGTCTTCGGTGCCGTCGTCTTCCTCGTCGTCGGTACGACCGCGGGGCTGGAATACACGACCGCGTGGCTGCTGGAGAAGAGCCTTTCGGTCGATAACCTCTTCGTCTTCGCACTGATCTTCGGATACTTCAAGGTGCCGCGCGCTTACCAGCACCGGGTGCTGTTCCTCGGAGTCCTCGGTGCCCTGGTCTTCCGCGGGATCTTCCTCGCCGCCGGTGTGGCGGTGGTCAGCCGCTTCACCGCCGTCCTGTTCGTCTTCGCGGCCATCCTCTTCTACAGCACATACAAGATCCTCAAAGAGGAAGAAGACAGCTTCGATCCCGGCAGGAGCTTCGCTGTAAAGCTGCTGCGCAAGGTCATGCCCGTGCGGGAGGAATATGCAAGGACCCGGTTCGTCATCAAGGAAGCCGGGAGACACGTTGCCACGCCGCTGCTCGCCGTCGTCGCCGCGATCGAAGCCGCCGACCTGGTCTTCGCCGTCGACAGCGTGCCCGCCGTGCTGGCCGTCAGCAACGATGCCTTCATCGTTTACACCAGCAACGCCTTCGCCATCCTCGGGCTGCGCGCCTTGTACTTCATGCTCGCCGGCCTACTCGACCGTTTCCACTACCTCAGCAAGGGCCTCGCGCTCATCCTCACCTTCATCGGAGTGAAGCTCATCCTCCAGGCGTCCCACAAGACGATCAGCACCGCCGTACCCGAAATCCCCTCCCTCCTCAGCCTCACTGTCATCGTCGCTGTGCTGGCAGTTTCCATCGGGCTCAGCCTGGCCTGTCCCCAGCCGTCCGAGCATGCCGCTGAACGACCGGCGGCTGCCGCCAGCACGTCTCCTGCCTCCGCTCCGGCCGAGGAAGCCTCTCGTGGAGCCGACCCGGATCCGCCGACCGATCCGCACGACGCAGCCGAACCGCCTGACGCCTGACGCTCCCGGCATAGGGCTTGCGGGTGTCGGCCTTCGTAGCCGCATCGCCGGGTGAGCGCGTCCATGGCCCCCCATCCGCCGGTGCTGTCTCCCCAAACCCGCCTGGAACTGGACCTCACCGCCCGGACGGTACCCGGCCCTCGCCCCCCTGAAGGCGAGAGGACGCGGGCCTCCGCCTGACTGGGGTCTGGCCTCGGAGCCGCGGTAGGGCTCCGGGTCAGGGCCTGCGCCGACGGGCTCTCAGGCGTCGGCGCAGACCTTCGCCGACCTCTCCGACGGTGACCAGCAGTGCGGCGGAGGCCGCGCACGCCGCGAGGGAGGGGGGCTGGACCAGGGTCTTGCCCAAGAGCCACAGGGCGAGGGCCAGCAGCACCCACCAGGCGGTGACCGACCAGACGGAGCGCCACCGGCGGCGCGTGTCCGTCACGACGCCGCCTTCGAGGTCCGAAGGGTCGCGCCAGCCGCCAGAGCGCATCCGGCAACTGCTACCGCGCAGGCGAGAGCCGTTGCTCCCAGGGCGATCGCGGGTGGGGCGTCGGCAAGGCGCGGGATCGTGTTGAGCGGGGCTGCGATCCACAGGCAGAGCAGGGCCCAGCCGCGCGGGCGTGCCGGCGCCAGGCGGGCGTGCAGGCGGTGCGGTATCCGGCCGGTCAGCAGGGCCAGCCCCGCCGGGAGCAGGGTGAGGGAGAAGACGGCGAGGCCGGTCCAGTGCCAGGTCATGGGTGCAGGGGCTCCTGTCGTCGGGTCGGGGCGTGGTGGCGACGGCTCCGGCGGCCAGGGCACGGCGGTCGGATGCGAACTGCCACTGCCGCCGGACGCTGCCCGGCCTGCGCAGCTCGCCGATCGCGGTTCTGATCACCAGTGCGGCGATCACGATGGCCACCGCGCTGTTCACGCTGCCGCCCGGAGGAGGTGCTGCATCAGGCGGGCGGCGGTGATGGTGCCGAGCAGCGTCACGCCGCTGCTGTCGCGTTCGATGACGGCGACCAGAGGGCTGTGGGTGCGGGCCATCAGGGCCGCGACCTCCATCGGGCACGCGTCGGGCCTGACGACCGGCGGCGCGTACAGGCGGCGCGGCGCCCACTCGGCGACCGTGAGCCCGGCGAGGCGCTCGGTGAGCTCGCCGTCGTGCCGGTCGCCGCCGACGCCGGCCAGGGCCGGGTCTTCGGCGATGTAGGCGGGGATGAGCTGCCGGATCAGCTGGGAGCCGGGCACGATGGCATACGGCTGGTTGTCGGTATCCAGGACCAGCAGAGCTGGCAGCGACTGCTCGGCCAGCATCCGGGCCGCGTCGATCGCGTTGTCGTCCGTGGTCACGAAGGGGTAGGGCTCGGCGAGATCCCGTGCACGCATGACGGGCCTCCCTTCAGTCTCCGCCGCCGGCACGGCCGTGCCCGGGGCTGGCCTGCTGGTAGATGTCGGGGACGCCGTCGGCGTCGTCATCTCGTGTCTCCGCCTCCCACATGCGGCGGTAGATCCCGTTGCGGCGCTTGATCAGCAGCGCGGCCGCCGCAGCGGCAATGAGTGAGCCGAGCAGGACGGCGGCTTTGATGTGCTCGGCGTCGGCCGGGTCGGGGAAGGCGAGCTCGCCGATCAGGAGGGCGACGGTGAAGCCGATCCCGGCCAGCACCGCCAGGGCGAGCACATCCGCCCAGGCCAGGTCAGGGTTCAGCCGGGCGCGGGTGAACCGGGCCGCCAGATAGGTGCCGGCGAAGATTCCCACTGTCTTGCCCACGACCAGGCCGAGCACCACGCCCAGCGGCTCGGGGCGGGTGAACACCTCGCCGAGCGAGGCGGCCGAGATGCTCACCCCGGCGGCGAACAGGGCGAACAGGGGAACGGCCACACCGGCTGAGACCGGCCGCAGCAGATGCTCCGTACGCTCCCCGGGCGACGCCTTCTCTCCCTGGTCGCGGGTGGTGCGCAGGATCAGGCCCATCGCCACGCCAGCCACCGTGGCGTGCACCCCGCCGTTGTACATCAGGGCCCAGATCGCCACCCCGAGCGGCAGGTACCACCACCAGCCGCGCACCCTGAACCGTTGGAGCAGGTAGAAGACCACCAGCCCGGCCAGCGCCCCGCAGAGCGCCAGCGGGTTCAGGTCGGCGGTGAAAAACACGGCGATCACCAGGATGGCGCCGAGGTCGTCGACCACGGCCAGAGTCAGCAGGAAGGCCCTAAGGGCGGAGGGCAAGTGAGTGGAGAGCACCGCGAGGACGGCGAGCGCGAAGGCGATGTCCGTCGCCATCGGCACCGCCCACCCCGCCCCGGAGCTGCCGCCGATACCGGTGGTGGCCAGGTAGAGGGCGGCCGGCACCGCCATACCGCACACGGCGGCAACCACCGGCAGCGCGGCGGCGGCGGGGGTCCGCAGCTCGCCGACCACCAGTTCGCGTTTCAGCTCGATCCCTGCGACCAGGAAGAAGACGGTCAACAGTCCGTCCGCGGTCCAGTGCCCCACCGACAGGTCCAGACCGAGCGCGGGTATGCCGAAGTAGAAGTCGCGTATCTGCTCGTACGCTCCGCTGAACGGAGTGTTCGCCCACACCAGCGCCACCACGGCCGCCGCCAGCAGCACCAGCCCGCCGACCGTCTCCGTGCGCAGAGCCCGGGCCACCTGCACGCGCTCCGGCCAGGGCAGCAGAGCGAGGAAGACGGAACGCTCACGCGGGGCAGCAGGCACGCGAGACCTCCGGGGCATCGACGTGTGGGCACACCAGCCCCTTGTTCGCCGACCAGACTTCCCGGCACACCCCGCATCTCTTGACGCGTTCTTTGCATACTATCGGTCCCAGCCCTGCCAGGACCAGACGAGCCCTCCTGGAGGGCGCCGTTCAGCCTCGGCTGCGGGCCGCAGGATCGCGCTCGGCGACGTGCTGGGCCACCGCGTCGACGCCTGGACGCGCGTACCGCTCCAAGGAACGGACGGAAGCGTGCCGGGAGCGCGCGAGCAGCATGGGGGTGGAGGTACCGTCCTCGGCATCGTGGGTCAGGGCGCCGTGGCGGAGCCGGTGCAGGGTTGCAGGACAGCCGAGGCGTCCGCACTGGCGACGTCCTAGTGATGCGGGCCGGTGGGCCGCGGGTGGCAAGCCGTACGCGCCGTCGGCGCGAGCGCACAGTGAGACAGTGCTGCGGAGCTTCTATGACTTCCACCGCGACATCGGCACCGGGCCAATCCTCAACCCGTTCCCGCTGGACCGATCACGTCGCGGCCGTCGGGCTCACACCCACCGTAGCCCGATGGATCCGGCTTGCAACGAACGCGCTGGGCTTTACCGGCCGAGAGTGCCCAAGCGGGTGCCTCGAAGTGTTCCTGACGAGAAGTTCAACGAGATCTTCGCCCGGCTCCCGTCGCACCGAGACCGGGCCCTTGTTCGCCTTTTACATCTCCACCGGCGCCCGTGCGGCCGCAGGATCGCGAGCACCAGCACGGCGATCCGTCCTGGAGGCAGCGACTGCCGCGGGAAGCGGATCGCTTCAAGCGCGTCCGCATCACGTCACAACTCCATGACCGCTGCAGGCTCAGCGCCCCACGTGCCGCACCATGTTCCTACTCGCGTCATACCAGGGGGGAATCATGCGGATCCGCACTACCACCGCGGCCATCGTCGCCGTACTCGCCGTCTCCGTCGTTGGCTGCAGCAGCGACAAGGGCAGCGAGAGCAAGGCCGACACCACCAAGAGCGCCGTAGCCCAGGCGTCGAGTGCCTCAGATGACAGCGGCGCCGCCAAGAACGCCGGCATACCGCCCGAGCCCACCGGCGCCGAGCGCGACGCCGTCCTCGCGGCCATCCATGACGTCAACGGCAACCTCACCCATGACGAGGACAAGGCCATCAACGCGGCCCGCAACCAGTGCTCGTCCCTCGACGGCGGCGCGACGAACCCCGACCAGAGTGCTGCGCAGCGGTTCTCCTACGACGGCGTCACGCTGACCGATGACGACGGAAGTCACATCAACTTCGGGTTGCGTAAGACGCTCTGCCCCGAATCCTGATCAGCCACCAACTCCGGCCCGGCCGCGCCCGTATGTGGCCGGGTGTCACTATGTGAGGGGGTGAGCGTGGCCACCGAGTGCGGCTAACTCACCAGCTATGAGTACCGGCAGATGCGCGTCGGCATCCTCGCTGCATCCAACGTGCGCATCGTCTGCAGCCCATATCTGATGCTTCGCCACTTCGTTGTCTCTTGAGGGACTGCTCGTCCGGCGCACACGAATTCCTAGTTCAGAGAAGGTGTCAGCGTCCATCTCGTCCGCCCGCTCGGCGGCCAGCTCCGCCAGGATGCGGGGCGCCAGCCTTGGAACGGCTGGGGAAGCGGATCGACGGGGACGTACAGGGCTGCCCCGACTACGGTGAGTATGGCACCGATAGCTGCAAGAGCGGTGCCGGTGCGTCGTTCGGTCATGGATTCTCATCGTGTGGGCGGGCTGGGCGGGCAGGTCAAGGACGGCGTGCGGTCTGGTGCGCCAGGTGGGCCGTGAGGACTCCGATGAGCAGCGCCCAGGCCGCTGCGGCAGGTCCGGCCTGTGGCCAGCCGAGCAGGACGATGGCCGCAGCCGTGGCGGCTCCGGCGGCTTGCGCGCGCCGTTCCGTGGCGAACGCCCACTGCTGCCGTGCGCTGCCCGGCCTGCGCAACTCCGCCGAGCTCATCGTTGATCGTGACCACCCGAAGGCTGGTAGGGGAAAGGCCGTGGACAACGATCGGGGCACTCATCCTTCCAGAGTGGCCCAGGGTGACGTCAGGCGCAGGCTGGCCGAGCTGCGGAAGGTCCGGCCAGGGAGGATCATGGACATAGGTACCGCGGATGGCCCACATGGGGTTTGAAGCAGAGGAATGTGGGCTGGTTGAGTGGATGAGTCGTCCGGTCCGCGGAATCCACGCCCTGGCCGCGGCCGGACGGCGAATCCGCCCCCACATTCGGGTAGGGGGGCTGACTCAAGCTCAATTCGAACTCGCCCCCGAGCGCTCCGCCCCCTGTTCCAGCCACGGTTGGGACGGGGGGCGGTTTCGTGCGCTCGTGGCTCGCTCACTACGGGGACGACCACGTCTCCGGCCCGCCGCCCCACCAGTCGATCATCCCGGAGAGGATCACGTCGTCCTCTGTGATGTCATCCATCCCCGCCTTGCGCAGGAACTTCGTCACGTCTCTCACACTGTGCGCCATGCCGAGGAACTCCCCGCCGACACGCACCCGTCGATTACCGGACTCGTCAGGCGGATAGATCACGATCGGCAGGTGTACGGCCATGATCCAAGCCTCGCCCCGGTCGGCAACCCGCGCTCGCTCAGATAAGCCAGACACGGCAGCGCCCGGTCAGGACCAAACAGGGCGGCCCGTCCCCCACAGAGCCGTCACATGCGAGGCGAACCTGTCGTACAAGCCCCTGCAGGTGCGCCTCGTCGACGTTGTCGACCGCGCCGCGGCCGATTCTTCAACCTGCCCTCCTCACGCTGCGGGTGACGGGGAGCACAGCAGATATACGCGCCTTCAGGCTCCAACAAGGTGCCGGCGTTGGCTTTCGGGTCTGGTGTCATGCTGGTTCGTATTGATGCGCCCGGCCGCCGCGCCATTCGATCCATTGCGGGTCGTCGAGGCATTGCTCGGCGTCGTAGACGCCGGCCCTCCGGAGAAGTTCGATCAGGCCCTGGTCGTCGTAGACGAGACCGACGATCTCATCATTGATCGTGACCATCCGACCACGGGTAGGGGAGAGGCCATGGACCACTATCGGGGCACTCATCCCTCCAGACTGGCCCAGAGTGATGCCACGTGCACCCGATCGAGCTGCGGAGGGTTCGGCCCCGGGGAGAATTAGGAGAGGTGGCGGTCCTGATCTCTCCTGGCGGCGGCCTGGACCGCCACCGACGGGGATCATGGATTTCGCCGTACCACGTCCCGCCGGATGGCCTACATGGGTTTGAGACAGGGGAACGTGGGCTGGTTGAGTGGAGGAGCTGTCCGGTCCACGGAACTGAACTCTCACCCCGGCCGCGGCCGGACGGCGAGCCCGCCCCCCACACTCGGGAGGGGCGGGCTTGAGCTGGGTTCTGAGCCGACCCCGGCAGCACGCCGCCCCCTGTGGCTGAGGCGGGGGGCGGCGTCGTGCGTCCAAGTCAGTCGAGCGGCGTGGCCCGGTGTGCCGCGGCAATGAAGTCGATCCGGGCGGCGAGGTCGAAGGCAGTCTCAGTCAGCTTGTAATCGGCGTCGTACGCCGTAACCCCGATGCGCAGGTGATCAATCCGCAGGCCGATGTCCGCGTGATGACCGATGTGGCGCTCACGGTCGGCGGTGTGGACGATCACCGCGACCCCTGCGTGGTACCGGATGTCCACCCGGCGTGTGATCTCGTCCCCGTTGCGGGTCCATTCGGACGAGGACGGCTGCAGTGTCCGCCTGAGGTAGCGCAGGCGGTAGGCACATTTTGCAGGCTGTGCACCTGACACGGTGGACTGCGGTGAGTTGCGGGTCAGTGCAGCAGGCAGTGGTTGTCAAGGACCCGACACAAACGGACCGACGTCCGGTACGGGCGAATGTGACAAGAATGCCCCTTTCATGTAACGCCCCTCGGGGCACGCTCTGACCAGGTGCGGCAGCGGTCAGAGTGGCGGTCCCGGCACACGCTGGAACCGCACAACCGCTGAACCGTCCCCACGGTCTCAGCCCGCACCTGAGGGGTTTTCATGTCCCGTACCACCCGTCGTCTGACCGCCACCATCCTCACGGCCGGCGCGCTGCTCACCGCCGCTGCTCTGCCCGCGAGCGCCGACGACCACGGCCGTACCCCGTCCCGGTACTCGCCCGTCGTTGTCGGCCACGTTCAGTACGACAGTCCTGGGCGCGATGACCGCTCCAACCGGAGCCTGAACGGTGAATGGGTCACCGTCACCAACACCGGCCGGAACAGCGTCAACCTGAGGAACTGGACCCTGACCGACGAAAGCCGGCACACCTACCGGTTCGACCTGCGTCTACCTGGCCGAACCTCCGTCCGCGTCCACACCGGTACCGGCCGCGACACGAGCCGTGACGTCTACCAGGACCGCCGCACCTACGTGTGGAACAACGACCACGACACCGCAACCCTGCGCGACGCCCACGGCCGCACGATCGACTCCACGTCCTGGGGCTACCACCGCGGTGGCCGTGACCACAACGGACGCCACTGATCGATACCGGGTCGCCCCTTCGTACCGAAGGCTGGCCGACTCCTGTTCCTTCGCGGCGCATCACGGCTCGGGGCCGTGGTGCGCCGTTGTCCGGCCTCGACTGGATCAGGCCTGTGTGAAGCGGGTCCTTGCGTACATGGCTGTGGGCGGGTCACCGATCCGGGCCTCTTTCGTCTCACCACCGCGTCGGTCTGCGGCCTGACGGCAAAGGCGTCGTGCGCTTCGGGTAACTCTCCCGTCCCGCCGGCTGAGTCGGCACCTGGCACCTGGCGGCGTCGGGGCGGTGCGGCCTCTTGTGAGGTCTAGTTACAGTACCGATAGCGTGCGGTGTCTACGGCGTCAAGTAGTGGGCGCCCGCGACTGAAGGATCGAAGCATGCTTATCGCTCAGCGTCCCTCGCTGACCGAAGAGGTCGTTGACGAGTTCCGCTCCCGGTTCGTGATCGAGCCGCTGGAGCCGGGCTTCGGCTACACCCTTGGTAACTCTCTCCGCCGTACGCTCCTGTCCTCGGTCCCGGGTGCTGCTGTCACCAGCATCCGGATCGACGGTGTCCTGCATGAGTTCACCACCGTGCCGGGTGTCAGGGAGGACGTCATCGACCTGATCCTCAACATCAAGCAGCTGGTTGTCTCCTCGGAACAGGACGAGCCGGTCGTGATGTACCTGCGCAAGCAGGGTCCCGGCCTGGTCACGGCTGCTGACATCGCCCTGCGGGGCGGTGTCGAGGTCCACAACCTGGACCTGGTCCTGGCCACGCTGAACAGCAAGGGCAAGCTGGAGATGGAGCTGACCGTCGAGCGCGGTCGCGGCTATGTCTCCGCCGTCCAGAACAAGCAGGCGGGCCAGGAGATCGGCCGTATCCCGGTCGACTCCATCTACTCGCCGGTGCTCAAGGTCACGTACAAGGTCGAGGCGACCCGTGTCGAGCAGCGCACCGACTTCGACAAGCTGATCGTCGACGTCGAGACCAAGCAGGCCATGCGTCCCCGTGACGCCATGGCGTCGGCCGGTAAGACCCTGGTCGAGCTGTTCGGTCTGGCGCGCGAGCTCAACATCGATGCCGAGGGCATCGACATGGGCCCGTCCCCGACGGACGCCGCGCTCGCCGCCGATCTGGCGCTGCCGATCGAGGAGCTCGAGCTCACGGTCCGTTCGTACAACTGCCTCAAGCGTGAGGGCATCCACTCCGTGGGTGAGCTCGTCGCTCGTTCCGAGGCCGACCTGCTCGACATCCGCAACTTCGGTGCGAAGTCGATCGACGAGGTCAAGGCGAAGCTGGCTGCCGTGGGCCTGGGTTTCAAGGACAGCCCGCCCGGATTCGACCCGACCGCCGCTGCCGACGCCTTCGGCGCCGACGACGACGCGGACGCGGGCTTCGTCGAGACCGAACAGTACTGAACGCTGCGCCGGGTGCGCGGGGTCGGGGGTCGCCTCCCGGACCGCACGGCCAGTCAGGCAAACGGCCACATTACGGCAGCTCAGATGCCCTGCCAGGCGTATCCGTTGGGGAAGCTCTGTCCCGGCGGGCGGCCGGCGCCGTGCGGGCGCGGTGGTCGATCTCTTGAGATAGGGGGCGACAAAGCCGTGGTAGTCCGCTTTGCGCCTAGTCGGTAAATCCCGCCAGCCGGTGATGCGGCCACGGCAGTGGCGCTCACCGCACCGGCAGTCCACTCGTAAACCTGGTAAACCCACTGGTCAACGGCTTGGAAGTCGGGAGATGGCGACCACCGTCAACTCGTACGAGCAAGGAGAACGAAACCCATGGCTCTGCCCGCACTGACCCCATCCAAGAGGGCCGAAGTGCTGGAAAGGGCGAAAGCCGTACGCAAGGAGCGCGGCGACCACAACGCCGAATATCACCGCGTCGAACATCCGCACCACCCCCCTCCGGAAGCGCACCGATCGGGGCCCAAGCCCCTGCCCCGGGCAACGAGCCAGGTGTCAGCTTCCGGTCAGCAGGTGTCGGACGACGTGGCCGGCGGAGTCGACTCCGGAGCGCCCGCCCTCGACGAGGGCTGCGACGGCGATGCGGGAGTTGTAGGCGGTCAGCCAGCCGTTGGTGTGGTCGCCTTCTTCCGCGGTGCCGGTCTTGGCTCCCACGCCGGCAAGTCCGCTCAGGCGCGGTGCCGCCGTACCGCTGGTGGCGACATTGCGCATCATCGTCTGCAGGTAGCCGGCTGTGCGGGCCGAGATGGTCCGGGGCGCGGTGACCTGTTGCTGTGTCGGCAGGATGATCGGCTGGTGGAAGCCGGAGTTGCGCACCGTGGCCGCCACGGACGCCATGAACAGCGGGGTGGCGGTGACCTTGCCCTGTCCGATGAACTGGGCTGCCTGGTCGCCGCCTTGGACGTCCGAGGGGATGCTCGGGTCGGTGGTGGCGACGCCTCCGCCGATCGACCAGCTGCCCATGCCGAAGACATTCACGGCCTCGTCATGCAGGGCGGAGGCGTCGCCGTTGTGCACGAGGTCGCGGAACCCGTCCTTGATGAAGGAGGTGTTGCACGACACGGTGAACGCCTGGGCGATCGTGGCGCTGAGGTTGGCCCGTACGCCCGAGTCGTTGTGGAAGGACTGGCTGTTGGCGGTCAGTGAATCCGTGCACGGGGCGGGGCTGTTCGGGGTGAGGCCCGCCTGGTCGAAGAGCGCCGCCGAGGTGATGATCTTCATCGTGGAGCCCGGGGACTTGATGCCGTTGAGGGCGATGTCGCCGTCCGCGCCCGTGTGGGCGATCGCGAGGATGTGGCCGTTTGTCCAGTCGAGTGCCACCGTCCCGGCCGCCTTCCCGCCCAGCTGGTCGTCCTTCACAGCGCGTTCGGCCACGGCTTGGAGGTGAGCGTCGATGGTTGTCTTGATCACCGGGTCGTCTCCCTTGGAGAAGACCTTCACCGTCTTGGTCCCGCCGCCGCCCGCGTTGGTCACCGCAACGCCGGTGCCGGTGCTTCCACCGGCGGGTGTGGCGTTTTTGCGGATCGTCGCCGCGATGTCCTGCAGCGAGGAGAACTTGGCCAGGTCCGTCTTGCCGTCACTCGCGACGACCTTGGCGGTGTTCGCGTCGGCGGGGAGTTTGCCCGCGGTCAGCGACTGATCGTCGCCCAGGCCCGGATAGAGCACCGAGTTGTTCCAGTGCACCGCTACCTGTCCACCCGTGCTCTGCAGCACTGCTACCGCGCTCGGGTAGCTCCAGGTGCCGCCCGCCATCTGGGCCGTGACATTGAAGGTGACCTTGGTGGCACCCGGCGTCACCGTCGAAGGGCCCACCGAGACGACCTCGTCGAAGGTCAGCTTCTTCAGGCGCAGCCCGTCGGCGTACCCCTGCAGTCCCTGCGCGGCAGTGCTCGGCGCGTCCGTGTCACCCGCAGCGCCCTCAAGATGCTGCGCGGACCAGCTGTCGAGGAAAGCCTGCGTCGCCTTGACGGCCTTGGTGTCCGACGGAGGCGAACTCGACACTGCGGCCGGATCGAACCTCTTCCCCGCCGAGGCCTGGCTGCCACCTGTCGTCCCGGAGGCCAGCCCGTGCACGATGTTGTACGCACCGAACCCCCCGAGGACCAGCAGCGCCGTCCCCGCACCGGCTATGCCGGCCTTCACCCCTGTGTTCATGTCGTGGATCTTATGTTTGTTTGCACTGTGCAGGTGTTGGTCCGGTGAACCGTTACCGGACCGTCAGCGATTGGCAGGTGATGCCGTGATCACGGCAGGAGCTGGCCGGGGGCTGTCTCGAGCCGCACGAAGGGGATGGACTCGCCCGCGCTGCGGAAGGCCTCCTGGCTGCCGTCGACGGTGAAGCCCATGAAGGCGCACAGGCGACGGGCGAGACGTGGGTGCTCGGGGGCATATCTGGCCATGATCGCGCCGCCCTCCTCCGGTGTCAGGAAGCGTGCGGTCACGGCGTAGCGGCGGTTGCCGATCTGGATCGTCGTCTGGGGTGCGTGCCGCAGATTCTGGTACCAGGCGGACTGCGGGCCGAAGCCGGAGGCGACAGTCCAGCTGCCTACGTCTCCGTTCCGTCCGTGGGCGACGACTTCCACTACAACGCGACGGTCGAGCCCCGAGACGCGGCCGACATGGTGCAGCAGGAGCAGCCTCTTGCCGAAGAGCAGGCCGAGCCCCGCGTCGTACACGCGCAGCGGCAGCCGCGCCACGAACCGCTTCCAGCCCGTGGGCAGCTTGGGGCGTCCGCGGGTCGAGAACTGGTGGGTCATCGTCGCCGTCCGAAAGATGTGGAAGCGCAGTATCGGCCTCGATTGAGTAACGAGCGGTGCGCAGGTTGCTTAATGGTCTGCGTCGTAAGTCCTTCGGGGGTTGACTTCGGAGCTGGTTGTTGGCGTGTTCGCGGTCAGGTGCCGAGGCCGGCGAGGTGAAGGTGGCAGGCTGTATCGAGGGCGTCCTCGGGGGTGCCGCTGCCACTGCCGGTGGGCAGGAGGGTGTCCTGGTAGCGGTCGCTGGCCGGGTCGTGCAAGGCAAAGCCCCAACGGCTCGCGGTGCCGTGGTAGCGCAGGCGCATCAGCTTGAGGTTCCCGCCGCCGGCCAGTTCGCCGGACCGGCTCCGAGCCTTCGAAGACCGCTACAACGCCACGGCACAGCCGTTCCAGTGGAAGTTCACCACCTCCGACCTGGACGATCTGCTGGCCAGACTCGACCGGCACACCACCGATCACCCAGAAGAATCCTCCGCCGCCCCAGCCGCGTGATCAACCCCCGAAGGACTTACGACGCAGACCACTTAGGAAACGTCCGTGGCTCCTCGTGAGCTGGCTCCTGCTCGCCAATTTGGTAGTTGGCACCCAGAAAATCGTGCCGCAGCCATGGTCCGCGGGCATCTATCCCGTCGCCTTGCTTGTCGCGGGGTTGCTCTTCTCCCGGGCGTCAGCGCAGAAGGATTGAGCTCGTTCAGGACCGGAGCCAGAGTTTGGGGGCACAGCGTCTCTACCGCCTCGCCAGCACCTGGGCACCACGCTGCCGTTGGGGCACTTCTCTTTCCAAAACGTCCATGTCAGCCTGGGCAATGGGCGACATGACCGGCTCGCAGGCGGGGGAAACGTGGGAGTCGTTGCGGCGCAGGTGAACAGTGTCTTCGGCGGCCGGTTGAAGTGGCGCTCTCGCTATCTCATCCACGAGGCCCGCCGTCGAGGCCGGGCAGGCCTGCTGATCCAGGTGGACCTGCGCGACCCACCCCGCAGCATGCCACCCAAGCGGTGCCTGGTGTCCGTCAGAGAAGGCGAGCGCCGGCTCTGCGGCGTGGGTCGGGCCAGCACCAGAAAGGTTCGTTTCATCCCTCTTCCCCCAGGCCCGCACTCACTGCAGCTCGAGGTCCTTCGAACCCGCAAGCGACGTTCCACACGAGTCGAGCGGAAGGCTGTGTTCGGCCAGGGAGATATCCTGCTGGAAGTTGCCGGTCTGCTGATCAGCCCTCCGGCCGACCAGCACGACTGAAGAAGCCCATGGCGCTGCCGTGGGCTTCTGTCGTCCTACCAGTCCCGCGACGCGCAGCGTGGAAGACCGTGGTGGGACGCTGGCGTCCTCGGCCAGATCACTGGGGCGCCGTCTCCTTGCAACTCTCCGAAACCTTCATCACACCGAAGATCACCGGGAATTCGGTTATCTGCTGGTTCGGGCCTGGCTGGGAGTTGCAGATCTTCCACACAGCCGGGTCCTCCACCGGACGGCCCTCGCCGCTCGCGTCCTTGAAGATCATGTCGAGTTTGGAACTCATCTGCTCGTACGCGCGCCCGGCGTTGCCACCGATGACATCGGGCATGGTGGCGGCGACAGGCTCAGGGTCCGCCGAACGACGCGTCTCGGCGGACGTCGAGCCGGTCGTGGTGCTCGCCGAGACATCCGGCTCGGACGACGCACCGCAGGCGGCGACTGGGGCCAGGAGCGTGGCGGCGAGGGCGGGTCTCAAAAGCTTGGTGACGGTCATGTTCCCCCGAGCATGGTAGTTCGGAACAGTATTGACGGTGAGACAACAGGAAGCACCGCTTTCTAGATCAACTCTAACGGCGTCGTGTACGACTGAGGTTGGGCCGCGCTGGCCTGGCGGGTTGGCTGGTGAGTGATCACCGCTCGGCGGTGAGATCGGAGACAAGGCCGGCGATGGCCGGATAGGTCTCGTCGTAGTACTCGCGGCGGCCGAGGTACCACCTCGCCGTCGTCTTCGGCATCGACGAGAAGACCGCCATCCGCTACGCGGTCTCCGCACGGGTCCTGCTGGATCAGGCCGAAACAGCCACCACTTCGGTGAAGTCTGCTCGACCGGTACATGGGCCTTGACCCCGGATCCTGGACACGGGTTATGCGGCTCGGGCCAGCGTAGTTGGTGTGGGTTGGAGGGTGTCTTCGAAGTCGATCGGTGATCGTTGTACGAGGCGGGAGTGTCGGCGTCGGGTGTTGTAGCGGTGGAGCCATCGGAAGGCGTCGAGTCGGGCCTGGCGCTCATCTGGCCAGCTCTTTCGTCCTTGCAGGGTCTCGCGTTTGAAGGTGGCGTTGAAGGACTCGGCGAGTGCGTTGTCCGCGCTGGACCCGACCGCGCTCATGCTTCCGGTTCCGGTGTCGTTCCTGCTGCTCTCATGACTCGTACGATGCCAGCACCTTTCGCAGGGAGGGTTACCGAGGCAGCGGTCGGCTCCGCACTCGCCCCGCGTGTTCGCCTGAACCGAAGGCCGAACCAACGAAAACACGACCGTCCATCCTCGGGTTCCCTCAGAAAGACCTTCAGTTTGCGTGAACCCACGCGGGACTCACGGCCCTGTTCTCGTATAGCTACGGCCATGTGGCGTGTAGCTACCTGTGTGATGCTCAGGGCTTCACCGGCAGGGTGGCCCGTAACCGCCATTGCGTCCTTCGCCAATTGTCGCCTGTATGCGTGGGGCAGTTCCGATCGAGCGCTGTCAGACGTGCCCGTTAGGGTCCCCTGCGATGTGCCGGCCGGTGTTGGAGGAAGCATGGCAAGACGGATGCGTGAAGAGGCGTTCCGAGTGGAGCAGGAGCAGGGGCGTTATGACCCCCATGTCCGTCCGGTCAATGAGATGGTCGACGCCTTGCGCAAGCGCGAGGGGCGTGGCTGGATGCCGCATGTCGCACCCTGGCACGGGGGAGCGGAGGCTCGCGTCTTGTCCATTCTGCGGGACCCGGGCCCCAAGACGCAGGAAGGCGGCGGCTCGGGATTCCTGTGTGTGGAAAACGATGACCCGACGGCGGAGCTCCAGGCCCAGATCTTCGAGGAGGCCGGGATAGCGCCGCGTGACGTCACTCCCTGGAACGCCTACCCCTGGTACATCAACCGCTCACCGAACGCGGCGGAACTCCAGGCTGGTGCCGAGGTCCTGAAACAGCTGCTGGGGCTGATGCCAAAGGCGGAGGTCGTGCTCCTCCAGGGCAACGAAGCCCAAGACGTGTGGCGCCGCCTGCTCAAGACACACCCCGAAGCCGTCCGCGATAGATCCCTGGAGGTAGTCAGTACTTACCACCCCGGTCGGCAGGCTCTCTTCGTGCGAGACCCGGAGGAACGGACCCGCCGCGCACAGCACCGAATCGACTCCTACCAGAAGGTCGGTGACGCACTCCGCAGCACAGGCGGGCAGCTGTAGAGGCCCTGTTCTCGAACGGCCTCGGGGAACATCGGTACAGCGGTCAACGCTAAGCCGGTGATCTTGAGCATCCACCACCGGCGGTCGGTCCGGCGAAGGGGGTTCGATGGAAGTTCCCCGACCGGCTGCGGGCTTCATTAGCGTCAGGTCCATGCGAGTGGAGTTCTTGAACGATGTGCCCGATCCCACGGACGGGCGCGGGCACAGTCCTTGCCACGACAGTACCGGCCGCGCTCAGGCCGTGACGACAGGTGTGTCGATGCGGGGCGGGAGTACGGACCGGCCTTCTACCAGGATTTTGAGGGTTGCTCTTTTGCCTCCAGGCGCATGGTTTCGTCGCGGGCCGGGAGGCGGGAGGTCGTGCGACGCCGACGGGTGCCGAGTGGGCTGAGTTCGAAGCCCAGTCTTCCCAGCGCGATGAGCGCTCCGTGCCCGAAGACGAGCATCAGCCATGCTCCGTCGTGCCAGTACCAGTCCTCGGTCCAGGGTCGGGTGATCGCCAGCGTCACGATGAGGTGTGAGACGGCGATGGTGACGCCCGCCCGTCGCCGCCGGGGATACAGGAGCGGCGGCATCCCCCAGAGCAGGGAGGCCAGCACCATCAAGGGGGCGACAAACGGCAGACCTGACATAACAGACCTCAAGATCGGTAGCGAGTGCCAGCAACCCTCACACCGGCGGGTCCGTGGTACCAGCCCGACGGGGTATCGCCCGGATCACGATGCGGCTTCGGTCGTCCCCAAGCAAGCCCGTCACATGGGCTCACGCCCACTGCCTTCGAAACAGACCGCCATCCCTATCGTCGCTGCCGGGCCGCACGGACTGGGGAGGGAGGTCCAAACACTCTCTGAAAGAGCGTTTTGTCCCGCTAGGGGTGCTTCTTGGTGCTTCGGGTGGCAGATCTCTTCGGGCTGACCGAGGTAGTGGGTGTCTGTTGTGGCAGGTGGGGCGGGTGACGGATTCCTAGGGTCCGTTTCGATGCCTTCGCTCCTGTCTGATCCCAACACGCCCCCGGTCACACCTGTTTGCGCCCTGTGACGGGACGGCGGGCATCGGTACTACAGAAACATGCCACGCCAACGCCGCCCGTATCCAAGTGACCTGTCCGATGCCCGCTGGGAACTGCTGGAACCGACACTGACGGCCTGGCGGGCCGAGCGGAGAGGGAAGGGCCTGGACATCGGCCGGCCGCCCGAGCACAACCTGCGTACCATCTTGGACGCCATCCTCTACGTCGACCGCACCGGAATCCCGTGGAGGTACCTGCCGCACGACTTCGCCCCGTGGGAAACCGTCTACGGATACTTCGCCGCATGGCAGAAGGACGGAGTCTTCGACCACCTCAACAGCCTCCTCCGCCGACTCGTGAGAGAAGCCGAGGGCCGGGATGCCGAGCCGACCGCCTGCATCCTCGACGCCCAGAGCATCAAGACCTCCGCGAACGTGCCCGCGTCAGGCCAGGGCATCGACGTGGGCAAGAAGATCGCAGGCCGCAAACGCCACATCGGCGTCGACACACTCGGCCTTCTCCTGGCTGTGCTGGTCACCGCCGCCAGCGTCTCCGACAACGTCGGCGGCATCCACGTGCTCTCGAACATCGCCACCGACCACCCCCGCATCACCAAAGCCTGGGCCGACACCGGCTACCGCACCAAGGTCATCGAGCACGGCGCCCGCCTCGGCGTCGACGTCGAAGTCACCCGCCGTGACCCTGCCCAGAAGGGATTCAAGGTGATTCCGCGGCGCTGGGTCGTCGAGCGAACCTTCGGCTGGCTCATGCACCACCGCCGCCTCGCCCGCGACTACGAAGCCCACCCGCACCGCTCCGAAGCCATGATCCGCCTCGCGCTGATCGACCTGATGAGCCGCAGGCTCACCCGAGAATCGACTCCGAACTGGAAGTATTCATAGCCGCCGGGCCACGCTGACCCGCGCGTCCTCGCCCCTCATCGCCTGCGGCCAGCGGTCATCAATGACACCCGCCGCTTCCCGGCACGCGCCACAGGCGTTCTCCCGTTCCGGCAGCCACCAGTGGTCAGACGGTGACATGCCGAGTTCCTGGATCCCGCACAGCGTCTTGTCGAAGATGCCAAAAGCGTGGGAGGCGCCGGCGGCAAGGCCATCCGCGACAGCCCTCTCCCAGCGCATCTCCATCGGCAGATACGGCGGTCGCAAGATCTCGAACCATTCGCCGCCCACCTGGGTGGCGGCATAACACCACAAACAGGACCAGATCTCTTCTTCCCGGGCCGTCGACGGCACCGGCCACCGCCACATCGCCAGTCCGCACACATCACACTCCACGGGCGGATCCTCACACGCCGACACGGTCAGCCCCAAGCAACTGACATCGCGCCAGTTATCAAACACTCTCGCCAGGACAAAACGCTCTTTGAGAGACTGGGCCATGGATCTCACGCCCGGTCAGGCCCCATTTGCGGTAGAACATCACGACTGCCCGAACTGCAACGCGCCCGCCGGGTTCCGCACCCTCTTCATGTCGTCTTCGAGCAGCGTCCAGACCTCGAACAGGTCCTCCGGCTCCCAGTCCTGCTCCGCCCGCTCTCCTCCGCACCAAGCCGTGATCACTCATTCAGCTCAACGAGATGACCAGGGAGGGGAAACGATGGCCTGGGGCGTGACACAGCGCTACACGCCACCCCGCCGTAGCTATACGAGAACAGGTCCGTGACAGAGCACTACCCAAGTCCGTGGGTGATTGGCAGGTGCTGGGCATAGCTGTGGGGGTGAGTCCCCCTTCAGGCGGGGTGGCGGCGGGGGTTGGGGCCAGCGGCGACAGCGTCTGCTGAGGGGAACCTGACACCTTTCACGCAGAAAGTGCCCTCTGCTTGGACTGATCGAGCCCCTTGGGAGAGCTCATCCTCCATGTTCAGAAGGCACTTTTGCGTTCACGGCAGGGTGACCACCGGCACCCCAACTGAAAGGCCGAGGCTAGTCGGTGATCTCGACCGCTCCGTTGTCGGCGGGTTCGATCGTGTTCTGGCTCTTCTTCTGCGTGATGCCCTGGAGCAGTTGCGCTAGGTCGACTCCGGTGGTGGAGCTGAGGAGTTCCATGCCCTGGGCGACGTTGTCGGTGACCGTGCGGGACAGTTGGCTCGCTCCGTCGGTGGAGATGACTGTCATCTTGTCGATGGCGGACAGCGGCTCGGCTGCCTTGCCGACGACCTGCGGCAGCACCTCGACGAGCATCTGCAGGACGGCCGCGTCGCCGTACTGGGCGAAGGCATCGGCCTTCTTCCGCATCGCCTCGGCCTCAGCCGATCCCCTTGCGGCGATGGCCGCACCCTGCGCCTCGCCCTCGATCCGTACGGCGGCAGCGAGGGCGGCGCGGTGGGCCTTCTCGCCCTCGCCGGTCAGCCGGGCGCGCTGGGCGTCGGCCTCAGCCTCCTTGACCTGGGCGATCCGGCGGGCCTCGGCCTCCTGCTCGGCCTGGTAGCGGGCGGCGTCGGCGGGCTTGCGGACCTGGGTGTCCAGTTCACGGTCGGTCAGCGCGGCCTGCCGCTCGGCGACCTTCTCCTGCTGGCTCAGAATCTCCTGCTGGCGGTCGGCCTCGGCGAGCGGGCCGGCGGCGGCAGCCCTCGCGGCGGCCTCGTCGGTCTCCGCCTTGATCTCGGCCTGCTTGAGCGCGAACGTCCGCTGCGCGATGGCGATCTCTTCCTCGGCCTTCAGCCGCGCCTGCTCCGACGCACGCCGCGCAACGGCCTCGGCAATGTCCGCCTCCTGCTTGGCGCGGGCGGCCTCGGGCCGTCCGAGGTCCTCCAGGTAGGAGCCCTCGGTGGTGATGTCCTGGATCTGGAAGGCGTCCAGGACCAGGCCCTGCCCGGACAGGCTCGCCTCGGCCTCCTCCGCGACCTGACCGGCGAACGCCGCCCGGTCCCGGATGATGTCCTCGACCGACATCCGGCCGACGATGGACCGCAGCGCACCGGAGAGCACTTCCTGGGTGAACCCGACGATGCCGTCCTGCTGCATCAGGAACCGCTGGGCCGCGGCACGGATGGAGTCCTCGGTCCCGCCGACCTTGACGATCGCGACGCCCTCAAGATTGGCCTTCACCCCGCGCAGGGTGACTGCGCCGCGCACCGCGACCGGGATGTGCCGGCTGGACAGGTCCAGGGTGAACTTCTGCTGGACGAACGGGACGACGAAGACACCTCCGCCGACCACGACCTTCTGCCCGCTCTGGTCGGTGAAGACCCGGCCGGTGGCCGGATCGGTCGCCTTCTTGCCGCGGCGGCCGGTGATGATGAACGCCTCGCTGGGCCCTGCGACCTTGTAGCGGGTGATGACAACGAGGGCGAGCAGTACGACGAGAACGACGATGCCCACCACAGCGGTGAGTACAGGGCTCATGGCGAATCCCCCTTGTTTCCGAACAGTTGGAAGAGACAGAAAACGACCGGCACACGGACAGTGCGGTGATGAGACGGTCAAGCGGTCAACGGTCGACGGGGCGGACCACGACGGAGGTCGCGGTGAGCACTGACTCGACCCAGACCTCGCTGCCGCGAGCGATCGGGGTGGAACTCTTCGCCGCGACTTTCAGCGGCTGCCCGCCCAGATACAGCAGCACCTCGCCGTATCCGTCGACGGGAACGGCGGTGACCACGGAGCCTGAACTGCCCACGAGATCCTCGCCGCGCGGCGTGTTGGAGGCACCGTCGCGCATCAGAGCACGGCTGAGTTTCCAGGTCAGCCATCCCGTGCCGACCCCCGCCACCGCGCCCACACCGGTGGCCGCTCCCGCTCCCAGGCCGGTGGTGCCGAGCGTGATCGCTCCGGCGAAGCCGAGCATCGACACGAATCCGGCGATCACCGGCAGCGACAGGAACCCGTCCAGCGCGCCGCTCAGCCCGTCGAAGGCCCCTTCCAGCACCCCGTCGAAGAGCAGGGACAGCATGAGCAGCACCACGCCGGCGATGCCGAGACCAAGAAACCAGCCCATATGCGCCACCCCATCCCCCTACGCGAGCACCCGACGATACGGCGATGCTTTCATGCATCCGCACACAAGTTCACTGCCGGAACCCGGCAATCTTTACACGTTCTTGATGCCGAACCCCGGCCGAAGAACAATCCGCTGCGACATGCCACCCTGGTCCTCGTCGCGTCAAGAACGCGTCACCAACGCATCAAAAACCGGGGGGCCGCGTGGCAGGGCAGACGATTCCGAACGAATATTTGGCGGGCTACGCCCAGATCCTGGCCGAGGTCGCCGCGACCGGCCGTCGCCTCACCCGGGACGAGCTGCGTTCCCGGCGGGCGCTCGGTGAACAGGCCGCCGAGGCCGGTCACAGCCTGCGCGCCCTCGTCGTCAAACACCTCGCCGTGACACGGGAAACCTGGCCCGACACCGCCGCCACCAACGTTCTCGCGGCTGTCGAGCAAGCCATCGACGCCCTTGCCGAAGGCTACGAAGGCGCCCAGCGACTCGCCGTACGCCAGGAAGAAGCCGCGCGCCGCGAGTTCATCGACGACCTCCTCTACGGGCGCAGCGACCTGGGCCGACTCGCCGAGCGCGCCGAGCGCTTCGGGCTGCGACTCTCCCACGCCCACGCCGTCGCAGTAGCCGGCGACCCGGCCTCCTACGACGAGACCGGCACCGTCTTGCGCAAGGTGGAACAGGCCGTCTTCACCCGCTTCGGAGACCGCAGCATCCTGCTCACCACCAAAGACGGCAGGCTCATCTGCATCGCACCCGGCGAACAAGACGAAATCCTGACCTACTTCGCCAAGCACGCGCACGCCGCCACGGACGGCGGCCAGGTCGCCATCGGGCGGCCCCACCCCGGCCCGGGCGGCGTCGTCCACTCCTACGAGGAAGCTCTCAACGCCCTTGACCTGGCAGCACGCATGGACCTGGAGAGCCCGGTCCTGCACGCCGCCGACCTCCTCGTCTTCCCCGTCCTCACCCGCGACCGCGCCGCGATGGCCGACCTCGTACGCAACATCCTCGGCCCCCTCCACAACGCACGCGGCGGCCCCGGCCCCCTGCTCAACACCCTCACCGCCTACTTCGACGCCGGCTGCGTCGCAACCGAAGCAGCACGCCAGCTCAATCTCAGCGTCAGGGCACTGACCTACCGCCTCACACGCATCCACAGCCTCACCGGCTCCAACCCCGCCGACCCCCTGCACCGCTACGCCCTGCAGACCGCAGTCATCGGAGCCCGACTGCTCGACTGGCCGGCCAAGAACCTCGGGCCATGAAACCCACGCCCGCGGCCACAGGACCCCGGCGAGCGAAAAGGGAGTGTCATGAATCAGGTGTGTGGTTCCCCGAAGGAGTCACCTGATGAGTACGACGACGGATCACCTGATCGAGGCCGCTGACGGTGTGTCGCTTGCCGTGGCCGGTGAGAGCACCGAGGGTGCCGACGTGAAGTCGATGCCGGTATCCGAGAACGGTCTGGCCAGCGAGCTGCTGGAGGAGCTGGCCGCGCTGGCGGCCGAGAAGGTGCGCCTAGGAGGGCTGCGGTTGATGGGCGAGGGCGGGCTGCTGCCCGAGCTGGCCCAGCATCTGATGCAGGCCGCCCTGGAGGCCGAGATGGATGTGCATCTCGCGGCGGAGGCCGGGCGGGCCGGCGGCCGCGGTTCACGCTCGGGCGGCAACATGCGTAACGGCTACCGGGCCAAGAAAGTCATGACGGAGGTCGGCACGGTGACCGTGCAGGTCCCCCGGGACCGCCTGGGCACCTTCACCCCACGGTTGTTGCCCAAGTACGCCCGCCGGACGGGTGCGCTGGACGAGATGGTCCTGTCGCTGACCGCGAAGGGCCTGACCTCCGGCGAGATCGTCGCCCATCTCGCCGAGGTGTACGGGATGACGACCACAAAAGAGACCGTCTCCACCATCACCGACAAAGCTCTGGAGTCGATGGCGGAATGGCGCACCCGCCCGCTCGACGCGGTCTATCCGGTGGTCTTCATCGACGCGATCCACGTCCGTATCCGCGACGGGCACGTCGCGAACCGACCCGTGTATGTGGCCATCGCGGTCACCGCCGACGGCTACCGGGAGATCCTGGGACTGTGGGCCGGCGACGGCGGCGAGGGCGCCAAGTACTGGCAGACCGTCCTGACCGAGATCAAGAACAGGGGCGTCCGCGATGTGTTGATGCTGGTCTGCGACTGTGAGGATGGTCGTGTTCCGCACGGGGGCCGCGGCTTGACCCGGTCTGCGACTGACCAAGGTGTCCTGAGCGCCGATCTGTCGGCCCGGTTCCGTGCGGGGCTCGCTGGCGCCGGCCCGGCGGGCGTGTCCCGATAGGGGCCTTCGCGACAGGCACCCTCACAGTCCTGACCGCCCGACCGGTCCGGCGGCGGCCATCCGCCCGCGAACCGATCGAGACAGGCACATGACCATTCTCAGCATGCCTCACAACGGCGACACCGTGCAGCCGCCCGTTGACTCCGCCACCGCCGTGCTCGGCGTCGACACTCACTCACAACGGCGACACCGTGCAGCCGCCCGTTGACTCCGCCACCGCCGTGCTCGGCGTCGACACTCACAAGGACGTGCACGTCGCCGCTGTCGTCAGCGTTCTCGGCGCCCTGCTGGGCACCCAGTCGTTCCCTGCTACGGCCTCCGGATACCGCCAACTCGCTGAATGGGCAGGTGTGTTGGGAGTCATCCGGCAGGCCGGGGTGGAGGGGACTGGCTCCTACGGTGCCGGACTGGCCCGGCACCTGGCCACCGAGGGCGTTGAAGTCATCGAGGTCAACCGGCCGGACCGGGCGGCCCGGCGACGCTCGGGCAAGACCGATGCCGTCGACGCCGAGGCCGCAGCCCGGGCCGTGCTGGGCGGACGAGCCACAGGGACCCCGAAGAGCAAAGACGGCCCAGTGGAGGAGCTTCGCGTCCTGAAGGTCGTCAAGGACTCCGCAGTCCGCAACCGCACCCAGGCCAACAACCAGCTCAAGGCTCTCCTGGTCAGTGCGCCGGCACAGCTGCGTGAGTCCCTCGCCGGGCTCTCGAACCCGGCGTTGTTCAAGGCGTGCGCTGCCCTGGACACTCAGGCGAGCGCGGTGCAGCAGGCCCTGAGCCTGCTGGCCCACCGCATCAAGCAGCTGTCCGCCGAGGCCATCACGCTCACCCGTCGGATTGCCGCCATCATCCAGGCGCACAGCCCGCAGCTCCTCGAACTCACCGGCGTCGGTCCGGACAGCGCAGCCATCTTGCTCATCGCGGCCGGCGACAACCATGATCGCCTCCGCGACGAGGCGTCCTTCGCCGCTCTCTGCGGTGTCAGTCCGGTCGAACGCTCATCCGGCAAGAGCCAACGGCGGCGACTCAACCGCGGCGGGAATCGGCAGGCCAACGCCGCCCTCTACCGCATCGTGCTCTCCCGCTTGCGCTGGGAGGAACGCTCCCGTGCCTACCTGCTGCGACGCACCGCAGAGGGCAAGACGAAACGGGAGGTCATCCGCTGCCTGAAGCGGTACGTCGCACGCGAGATACACCGCTGCATCGCCGCCACCCCGCTGACTGTTCCCGACAGCCTCGCGACTTGACATCCATAGGGGCATCGGCCTCTCCGCCCTGCCCGACGCGGTGAACACCGTGTGGCCGCAGACCGTGGCGCAGACCTGCATCGTCCACCTCATCCGCGGCAGCCTGCGCTACGCGTCCCGCCGCGACTGGGCCGACGTCGCCCGCGACCTCAAGCCCGTCTACACGGCCGTCAACGAGGAGCAGGCCCGGCAGCGACTGGCCGACTTCGACGGCACATGGGGCAAGAAGTACCCGTCGATCACCGGGATCTGGGAACGGTCCTGGAGCGAATTCGTTCCCTTCCTCGGCCTCCCGGACGCCATCCGCCAGGTCGTCTACACCACCAACGCCATCGAGTCGCTGAACGCCCGCTACCGACGCGCGGCCTAAGCCTGCGGACACTTCCCCAACGAGACCGCCGCCCTCAAGCGCCTCTACCTGGCCACCCTCGCCCTCGATCCCACCGGACGCGGCCGCCAGCGCTGGAACAATCGCTGGAAGAGCGCGCTGAACGAGTTCGACCTCCTCTTCGACGGCCGTCTTACAGTCGGACGGGTGTAGACCAATCAGTCCACCGAAGAACCTGTAGGCCAATCAGACGAATCACACCTCATTCCTGGGTCTGGCCCGTAGTCGGTGGTGACGCTGGGTGTCCGTCAGGGCAGGAGGATGCGGTGGCGGAGGAGATCGAATCCGGCGCGTCCGTGCATCTGCCGCATGATCCTTTTGGTGCGGGTGTTGACGCCCTCGGTGCGGCCGTTGTGGTAGGGCAACGTGAGGCCGGCGTCCACGGCAAGCCGGTCGATTTCGAGGCCATTGGTGAAGCTGCGCAGGTAGGGCAGATCGACGGCGCGGGTGGCCGTGATCCACTCGGTGAGTTTCACGTCGTTGCCCTCGCCTGGTTTCAGCAGGGCGGCGAAGCCGCGTATGAGATCGGCGAGTGCGGTCATCTCCGGGCAGGCCGCGGCGATCTTCTCCAGCAGGGTCGTTTCCTTCGGGCGCAGGTTTTCGGGGTCGGTGAGCAGGAGGCGGCCGGCGTGGCGCGCGGTGGTGACGGGGCGGTCACCTTCGGCGCGGCCCTGGTTGAGGTAGCGGACCAGGAGGTTCGCGCTGCCGGTGTAGCCCAACTCCCGGATCTCTTCGAGGAGGTGGGTGACCGGGACAGCCGTTTCCTCGGCACGGCGCCGGCGCAGGTGCTCGCGGTAGGGGTCGACGAGGGTGGGCCGGTAGGCCGGAGCGATGCGCAGGGCCTGGGGTTCGGGCATGCGGGCGTAGCGTTTGACGGTGTTCAGGGCCAGGTTGAGACGGCGGGAGCAGTCGAGAAGGCCGACGCCTTGACCGAGGAGCTCGTGGATCTTGTTCCAGCGTTGGCGGGTGCTCTGTTCGCGTACTCCGCCGGGGCGGGGCGGGTTGATGGTGGCCCAGCAGCCGGCGTGCGCGCGGACCTCGAGCAGGGTTTTGTCGCAGAGATTTCGCCATAGGTGCCACCGGTCGCTGACCTGCACCGCGTCGGGCAAGGCGCGGCGGACGGCCTCGGCGTAAGTGGCCGAGCCGTCCCGGCACACGACCTCGACACCAGGATGTTCGCGCAGCCAGGACTCGAGGGTGGCCATCTCGCGGTCGGGCAGGACTTCGACGCGTCTGCTGGTTTCGGCATCCGTGATGATCGTGGCGTAGCGGTGGCGGCGGCGCAGGGCGAAATCGTCCACGCCGATCACCCGCGGGACCGCCTGCTGCGGCAGCGGCAGGCGCCGCAGATGACGCAGCGCGGTACTGCGGGAAACGGGCACGGCCATTAGACCAGCGAGGCGTGCGGCCGCCCGGCCGCATAACTCCCGCGCCACCTGGGATATCTGCCAGGCAAGCCGCACCGTGCGGCGCTGATGGCGCTCCAGCAGTCCGGAAATCTGCTCGCGGAAGGTCTGTCTCCGGCAGCCCAGGGCTGGACAGACCAGCCGCCGTACCCGCAGGTGGACGACGACCGGGCGGCCGTCGACCGGCACGTCCGTCACCGTCCGGCGGTGATACCCGTGCACCTTCGCCGTCGGCGTCCGGCACGCCGGACACGGCACCGCCACATCCCGCGTGCGGGCCGTGACCACCACTGCGTCACCACCGTCCACCACGTCCTCGACGACGAGCACCGACAGCCCGGAAAACACCGTCCCGACAAGGGAGTTGACATCCATCACAAGATCATGATCGCGGATGGCTACTCGGCGTCACCACCGACTACGGGCCAGACCCTCATTCCTGATAGACCCAGCGAAAACGGTCGGTGGGCATGAACCGTGCTGGCTTGGGCGCGGGAGACTCCCACGACGTAAGGGCTCGTGTGGCGTGCCGCCTGCTTCGGGCCGTGGGAGACCGTGATGAAGAGCTCGGTACGGAACGGATGAGTTCTGTGGTGCCGCTGCGCATCCATTGGACCGTCCCCCTGCTGGTGGGCTCTTCGGGTACGACCTGGTGGGGGCAGACACTGCGCGCCCGGATTCCCGTGCACTCGAGCTCCGCATACATGTTTGCTGCCCTGGCTGTGCACTCACCCGCACCGGGTGGGCCCCCTCCGCCGCCTCGGCGGCTTGAGGCAAGGTGACCAGACCTCGCCGCTCCCGCAGGAACGTCCATTCGTGCCGGGCGCTGCCCGGTTCCTTCCACGCACGGCGGTGCGGATGACCAGGAGGGCGAGCACGACGCCCGCGCCGAGCAACGCCGCGGCCGCACCCTGCCCGTTCAACCCGCGCTGTTAAGCCGCGCACCGGACTGGTAGATGTCGGCAATGCCGTCGACATCGGCGTCGCGGTCTTCCTCTTCGCACAGGCGCCGGTAGATGAGGTTGCGGCGTCGCAGCAGAACAGCGGCCAACGCCGCGGCAATGAGGGAGCCCACGAGGACAGCGGCCTTGATGTGTTCGGCCTCGGCGCCCGCCGAGAAGGCGAGTTCGCCGATGAGGAGGGCGACGGTGAAACCGATCCCGGCCAGGGTGGCGAGCCCGAAGACGTCGGCCCGGGCGAGGTCGGGGTTGAGCCGGGCGCGGGTGAAGCGTGCGGCGAGGTACGTGCCGAGGAAGATGCCGAGGATCTTGCCGGCGACGAGACCGACGACGGCCCCCAGCGGTTCGGGGTCGGTGAACACGTGCATGAGAGCTCCGACGGAGACGCCAACGCCGGCGGCGAAGAGCGCGAACAGAGGGACCGCGACACCGGCGGGAGACCGGGTGCAGCAGGTGCGAGACACGGGCGGCCGGCGCGGTGTCCTCTCCCTTGTCGCGGGTGGTGCGCAGGATCAGGCCCATGGCGACGCCGGCGACGGTGGCGTGGACGCCGGAGTTGTACATCAGAGCGGCTCTCAGCTGCGAAAACAGGGCGATGGGCCCTGTGCCCACCAAGGCGCGAGGTGGGGACAGGACCCTTCGAGAGCCGGACCGTGGGGGGCGGTCAGACGGTGGTCTTCACCAGCTCCTGGTCGGTGTCGGCCTCGGTGTCGAGGCCAGAGTCCCGCCTGCGGACGAAGGCGAGGAAGGAGTTCAGCTCCCGCTTCACCACCGGGGCAAGGAGGTAGAGGGCGATGATATTGATGACGGCGAGCATGAAGAGCACGGCGTCGGCCATGTCGATCAGGGTCTGCAGGGTGAGCAGGGAGCCGGCCACCGCGAAGACGGTGTAGAAGACCTTGAACGTCAGTTCGCTACCGTTGCTGCGGCCGAACAGGTGCGTCCATACCTTCATGCAGTAGTAGCCCCAGGTCAGCACCGTGGAGATCGCGAACAGCATGACGGCGATGGTCAGGATGTACGGGTACCAGGGCATGACCGTGCCGAAGGCATCGGAGGTGATCGTGACCCTGCCGACGGACTCGCCCGCGCGGGCCTCGGCCCAGCTGACCGGGTTGGCGATAACGATGGTCAGGGCGGTCATGGTGCAGATGCCCTTCATAAGAACGGGCCCACCAGGCAGGTCTTCGCCGCCTACGCCGTCGACCATGACCCGAATTCTCGCGGAAAATAACTTCCCGCCGTCCGGGTCGGGCGTCGGCAGCTGGCTGTCAGCCCGCTGCCGGGCGCCCGGGACACGGTCGTCCGGCTTCCCTCAGCGCTCGCGCCCCTGCCGGTGGAACCTGATGTCACGGTTGACGAACAGGTGGACGTAACCACACGACCGACAGATCAAGCCGGTCGCCGACTCGTTCGCCCACGCCAGGTCGAACAGCTCCATCCCCGTGCTGTTGAGTTTCACCTCCCGCTTGCGGAACGTGTCGTTGTCGCACATCAGGCAGTAGATCGGGGCTTCCCTGATCGTCGCGTGCACGGACTTCGCCATGCTCTGTCTCCGTTCCTGCGTCGGTTCTGTCGGTGCTCGGGGGCGGGTACGTCAGCGGGGTGTGCCGCGTGCCGTCCGGCGGGACGCGAGGAGATGGCAGGGGTCCGTCGCACGGGTGATCGCCGTCTCGATGGCCGTGATGCGGTCGGCGAGCAGGCCGAGGGCTGCGACCGCCCGGGCGAGGGGGTCGTCTGCGGAGCCGCCGAGCGCCTGGGTAGGCGTGGAGGCGGCGGTCACCTCGGTCCAGCGTGCTGCCTGTGCCGTGCTGCCGCGCTCCGCGGCACCGCACAGGACCATGAACCGAACACCGCCACGACGACCAAGGCCACGCTGAACAGCAGCGCGGGGAAGCCGAAAACGGTCTTGAGGAACTCCTCGATGACTCTCCCCCAAACGCGTCGCAGTTTCCGTCTCCCTGCATCAGGTCCACGTCCATACCCTCCCGCCGAACCATCCTGGAGCAGGCGTACTCCGCTTGGCATTGCCGCAACCGGGCAGTCTTTGACGTCTTCTTGATGCCGGTGGCGAGCCCCTGCGAGCGGCGTGCCAGCCGAGGAGTACCTATTGGGGTACGCCGAGATCCTGGCGGGTGTTTGCCCACCCGCCGCTCTCACCCACGAGGAACGGGAGACGCTGCAGTCCCGTGGGGAACGGGCCTCAGGACCACGTCGGGCTGCAGGGCCTCATCCGCGCTCACCTCTCCGCCGCGCGGCCGGTCCTCCCGGATCTGCCTCAAGGCCGCCGCCCACCACCTTTTCGCCGCCGTCGAGCAGGCCGTTGATGCCCCTGGCATGTGGCAAGGAGAGGCCGCCCGGCGGGAGTTCAAGGACGACCTGCTGTACGGTCGCAGCGGTCGCAGCGATCTCGAGCGCCTCGCCGAACGCTTCGGCCTGCTCCTGTCTCACGCCAACGCCGTGGCCGTCACCCAGGGCCCTGAGCCGTACAGCAACAGTTATCCGGTCACCCATACCGTCGAGTCCAAGCATCGGTGGCTGACCGGCGGTGAACTGGGCCTCAGGTTGCCGGTCTCTGGCATGATGGACTGTCTGCATACCTGCGTAGTGTGCACCTGTCGAACAGCCCCTGCACGGGTTGAGAGACGGCCGCACGGCCGGCCGCGCAGTGTGCAGACCTTCCCAGCGCCGGGGCGGTCTCTTCACGCGCTGGTTCCACCGCTGGGCGCCGCTCGCCGACTGGGCGGTCGGCCGGTGTGCGGCGCGGCGGCCGCGTACGGGGTGGCCTCGCCGACGCAAGCCCACTTCGGCGGCTCAGCCAAGGAGATCCCGGGCATCGGCCAGATCGGCTACACCGGCATGACGGCGTTCGTGATGAACCTGGCCGTGACCATCGTGCTCACCTTCGTCCTGAAGACCGTGAAGCCCGGCGGGCATCGACGAGACATCCCCGGGGAACTACACCGCCGACGCCGGTGACAAGGGCGTCCAGGTGGACCTGCCGACCGTCGGCGCGGGAGCCGCGCACTGACGAGAGGGAATGACGAGGGCTCCGGAAAAGCGAGATAACCTCGCTTTCCCGGTGCCCCTTCGCGCTCATGCAGGGTGGGCAGGGCTACGCCGCCACCCGCGAACCGATCGAGTCCAGAGCAGTGGCAACGCTACGACGCAGCGAGCTGGCGCTCGCCCCGGCCCGGGAACGGAGGTTCACCCCGTAGGCGACCAGCGCCAGCACGTCCGCCGCGGCAGCCGGGTCGGCGTTCTCTGCCAGCTGTCCACGCGCCTGTGCCATCACCAAAGCGGCTCGCAGGGCGTCCCGCAAGCCCCGATGATGCTGGTCGAGTACCCGGACGACGTCGGCGTCCGTGTTCTCGGCTCCTGCGTGCGCGTTGGAGACCATGCAGCCCCATCGCGCGTACTCACCTGAACAGCGCGCCTTGATCAGTCCGGCGAAGAACTCCTCAATGGCCGGTAGGCCCCGCTCGTCCTCGGCGAGGCGCTGGAACATCGGCTGCGAGCGGTGCTCGAGGTAGCGCCGCAGCGACGCCAGGTACAACTCGCGCTTGCCACCGAAGGTGGAGTAGAGGCTGGACCGGTTGAGGCCGGTCGCCGCCACGACATCCTGGATTCCGGTCGAGGCGACACCCTGCCGCCAAAACAGCCGCACCACCGTCTCCAAAGCCGCGTCCGGGTCGAAGTGCTTGACGTCCGGCATGGGCCACCTCACCAAACTTGAAATAGAGGTTCCAAGATACTCTGGACCGTCCCGACGAGCACAGCCCTCTACAGGTTCGGCATCCAGGTTCGTCCACGATCCGGTACACGACGGCAGCACTTGCCCAACCTGAACGCATGAACCGCATACCTGCACTCTGGACGACGGTGTACGGCTCGCACGGATCCCCGACACGCCGGGCCCTGGCCCGCCGGGCGGCCCGGGCCGCAGCGTTCATCCGGGCGCTGGCCCTGGCCGACCACACTCCGTTCACCACTCTCTGAACCCAATCGCTCGACGCTACGGAATTGGCAGGAGGCCACACATGAGCCTATCTTGAAATAGTCGTTCCAAGTTGTGGAGCCTCCGGACCCCCTGGGTACGGAGGCTGCGCCCGGCCGAACCCGGAGGCTCCAGCCCATGTCACTCAACGCCGAACTGCGCACCTTCTACGAAGCCCGCCAGCGGCAGATCCCTGCCGAGGTCCGGGCGGTCATGCAGCGGGCGGGGGAAGAACTCGAAGCCTCCGGCCAGACCGGCCGGGCCGTCACGGTCGGCACGCAGGCGCCCGACTTCACCCTCCCGTCCGCCGTCGGCGAGACCGTCACGCTGAAAGGACTACTGGCCCAGGGGCCGGTCGTGCTCACCTTCTATCGCGGCGCCTGGTGCCCGTACTGCAACATTGCACTGCGCTCGCTCCAGGAGCACCACGCCGCCATCACCGAACGGGGCGCTCAGCTGATCGCCGTCTCCCCGCAGATCCCCGACGAGTCGCTGGCGCTCACCGAGAAGCACACCCTGGCCTTCGAAGTCCTGAGTGACATCGGATCAGCCGTCGCGAAGGCCTACGGCCTCGCCTTCGACCTGCCAGACGACCTGGCCGCCGCGTACGACAAGCTCGGCTTGGACCTGCAGCACGTCAACGGCGGTCACGCCCGCACGCTACCTCTGCCCGCCACATACGTCATCGGCATTGACGGCACCATCCAGTGGGCCTTCGTGAACAACGACTACACCACACGTGCGGAGCCGACCGACATCCTCGCCGCACTCGACGCCCTCACCTGAGGACCCTCGGGCGTGGCCGCCGACGCGGAGAGTCCGTGCGGGAGATCCTTGCCAGGGTCCTGCGGCGCCGCAGGACGCGCCATACGGTCTTCGCGTCGTACTCCGTGACGGCCTCAGGGGGGGGCATCGGGGAGGGTCGTGCCCGGCCGCCGGTCGACCGGATGCCGTCGACCACACTCACGGTGGCGATCAGTTCGTGCGCCATCTCCCACTTCAACAGGTCTCCACGCGCTGCGCGACGCCGAGGGGCAGATCGCCGCTTCATGCGGGCTCTCACGCCAACGATGAAGTGGCGATCTGCGCAGCAGCATCGTCAGCGAGTCATTTCACCCTGGAGCAGATGCGCGATCTGCTCGATGCCTCCGACCACCACGACGTCGGCGCCACCCTCCATCAGCCGCGCGGCGTCCATGGCGTCGCTGTCGAGCCCGACCGTCTCGTACTCCACCACCAAGTCACGCGCACGCGGCTCCCGTCTCGCTCACGACGCACCCGCGGCCCGAGCGCTTTCGGCGTTCGGCGCGGTGTGCATCGGCGCGGATGAGGGCCGTCGGCCCGTCGTCCGCCCGGTCCACGAGGTAACCCGCGCAATCCAGGTATCCGGCGACGACCTCGGAGACGGTCGGATCGTCGTCGACGACCACGACCCGCGTGGACTGGCCCCCTCTTGTGCCCCCAGGGGCTCGTACGGCTGTTGCATGCTTCCAGCCTTGCATCACGCCGTCCCCGGTGCCGCCCCCTGCCCCTCGCCCGGCCCCAACGTCCGCGTTTCGTAAGGACCACAAGCCCGAAATGCCTGATTCGCGCTCGTAGGGTGAAGGCGTGACCTCACCACCACGAGACGTCGACGTCGTCCTCCCCTGCCTGAACGAGGCCGAGGCGCTGCCCTGGGTGCTCGCGCGGATCCCGGACGGCTGGCGTGCCCTGGTCGTCGACAACGGCTCCATCGACGGCTCGGCGGAGATCGCCCGTGCGCTCGGCGCGACCGTCGTGCACGAGCCGCGCCGGGGCTTCGGCGCCGCCTGCCACGCCGGACTGGCCGCCGCCGGCGCCGATATCGTCTGCTTCTGCGACTGCGACGCCTCTCTCGACCCCGCGCTGCTCGTGCCCTTCGTCGACGAGATCCGCTCCGGCGAGGCCGACCTGGTTCTCGGGAGGCGGCGTCCCCGCACCTGGAGTGCCTGGCCCGCGCATGCCCGCGCGGGCAACCTGGCACTCGCGCGCATGTTGCGCCGCCGCACCGGGCTGCGCCTGCACGACCTCGGCCCCCTGCGCGCCGCCCGCCGCGACCCGCTGCTCACCCTCGGCTTCACCGACCGGCGCAGCGGCTACCCCCTACGGATGGTCGTACGGGCGGCCGCCGCCGGCTGGCGGATCGTCGAGCACGACGTGCCGTACCTGCCGCGCACCGGCGCCTCGAAGGTGACGGGCACCTGGCGCGGCACCTGGCAGGCGGTACGGGACATGAGCCGCGTCCTGCACGAGGCCCCCACACACGCGGGAGGAACCGCACGGTGACCGCGCTTCTCGTCATCGCGAAGGAACCCCGGCCGGGGCGCGTCAAGACGCGGCTCACCCCGCCCTTCACCCCCGAGGAAGCCGCGGAACTCGCGGAAGCGGCCCTCGCCGACACCCTGCGCACCGTGGCCGCCGCGCCCGCGTCGCGGCGGATCCTCGTCCTCGACGGCGCCCCCGGCCCGTGGCTGCCGCCCGGCTTCGACGTCGTACCGCAGTGCTCGGGTGGGCTGGACGAGCGGCTGGCGGACGCCTTCGCGCGCTGCACCGGCCCGGCCCTGCTCATCGGCATGGACACCCCGCAGGTGACGCCGGAGATGCTCACCGTGGACTTCACGCGCTGCGACGCGTACTTCGGTCCGGCGGAGGACGGCGGATTCTGGGCGCTCGGCCTGGCCCGCCCCGATCCGGCCCTGCTGCGAGGCGTGCCCATGTCGACGCCGGTGACCGGGGTCGTGCAGCGGGAGCGGCTGGTCGCCGCCGGGCTGCGGGTGCGCGACCTGCCGTACCTGCGGGACGTCGACACCGCCGCCGACGCCCACGCGGTCGCCTCCCTGGCCCCGCACGGCCGGTTCGCCGGGCGACTGGCCCGGTGGGCGACGGCGGCGGGCCGCCGATGAGCACCACCGTGCCCCCGTGGGCGGACGCCGACTCCTACGCCGCCGCCCTGCGCGCCGTACGAGGGCCGCTGTTCCTGCGCCGGGACGACGGCTGGCTGCTCCCCCTGGAGGTGGAACGCTGGTGCGCCAGGGCCGACCCGGTCGACCTGGACGTGCTGGACCGGTGCGAGGGCACCGTGCTGGACGTTGGCTGCGGACCAGGCCGACTGGTGGCCGAGCTCGCCGCCCGGGGCCAGACCGCCCTCGGTATCGACGTCAGCGAGGCCGCCGTCGACCACACAGCGCGGCTCGGCGGCCCGGCGCTACGGCGCTCCGTCTTCGAGCCGCTGCCCGGCGAGGGCCGCTGGGGCACCGTCCTGCTCATGGACGGCAACGTCGGCATCGGCGGCGACCCGCACGCCCTTCTCGAGCGGGTCGCCGTCCTGCTCGCTCCCGGCGGGCTACTGATCGCCGAGACCGCGCCGGTGGACATCGACGAACGCGTTCACGTCCACATCACCGACGCACATGCCACCGTCGGCGCCCCCTTCCCCTGGGCACGGCTCGGCACCCCGGCCCTGCACCGCTACGCGCAGGGCTGGGAGAGGGCCGCTCAGTGGGCAGTCGGCGGTCGGCGCTTCGCCGCCCTGCGCAACCGCAACGCAAGCAGCAGCGCCGAGCCGCCGAACAGGACGGCGGTGATCAGCAACCAGCGGGCGAGGAAGCCGTCCGGCGACAGCCCCGTGGCGAGCCGGTAACGCCGGCCCACCATCCCGCTGATCAGCGGGAACCACACGAGCAGGAGCAGTCCGGACAGCGCGGCCGGGACGCGGACGTACATCGCCCACTCCCGGCGGCCGACCGCGCCAAGACCGCGTACCACCGCTCTGTCCGCCCCCGCGTACAGGGGCAGCAGCACGAGGTCGTGCAGCAGCGCCGCCCCCACGATCCACAGCGCCACGCCGAGCCAGTCGTTCGCGAGCAGCCGCACTCCTGCGTAGCCGGCGAGGGCGAACGAGCAGGCGAGCAGCAACAGTTGCAGAGGGCTGCCGACCGGAACACGCGGAAGCATCACAGGTCTCCGAACGTCATACGGGCCACCCACTTGGTGTTCAGCACGCCGGGCGCGGCGGGCACGATCACGCGGGCGGGATAGCCGTGGTCGGGGGACAGGTCTTCGCCGTTGACGTACAGGGCGAGCAGGGAGCGCGGGTCGGCGACCTGGTTGGCGCGCAGGGCCGCGCGGCGGAAGGCGCCGTGCCGTTGGAGGGACTCGACGAGCACGTCCGGCGGGTCGCCGTCGTAGCCGACGAGAGCGGCGAGATCGCTTAGCTGCACCCCGCGCCACCGCTGGTCGGACGTCGACCAGCCCTCGACGCAGGCGATCGGCAACGCCGAGCTGTGCAGCGGGAGTCGAAGGAGGTCGGCGCGGCCGAGGCGGACGGTGCCCGTGCGTCCCGTGACGACGAGGCGCCAGACGTCCTCGCCCGTCTCCGCCGCGTCGATCCCGGCGTACGCGGCCGTCTTGTTGATCTGGAAACCGTTCGGGCCGCCGCGGGGCTCGGCCCCTCCGTGCGGGGCGAGGAGGGCGGTGCGTCGCAGAGCGTCGAAGTTCTGCCCCACCGTCGTGGCGAACAGCAGTAGTGAGCCGCCCCCGACGAACCACAGCGCGCCGCGCCGGGAGACGGTCGGCTCGGCGGGGCGCGGGGACACCAGGTCGTTCCGCTCCTCCCGCACGTGCCGCAGATTGCGCAACGCGGTGGGCATCTTCAACAGTGCGTGGGCCGCGAAGGCCGCGAAGAACACCCAGGCCCCGTAGAAATGCAGTTGGTAGAAGGAGCCCGGGAAGGCGTAGTTCAGCTGGACGTTGAACACACCGGTCACGAACTCGAACAGTCCGCCCCCGACCAGCAGCAACAGGGAGATCCGCTCCAGTGCGTGGGTGAGAGAGCGGGCCGGCGGTATCGCGAACAGTTTCGGCACCACAGACCACAGCTTGGCCAGCAGGACCGGGATCAGGGTGATGCCGAGGGTGACGTGGAGGCCCTGGTTGAGCCGGTAAAGCCAGTGGGGGTTCGTGGGCCAGGCGAAGAGGTAGAAGCCGAGGATCCCCTTGTCGGGGGTCTTGTCGTTCAGCGGCGACAGGCCCGGGTTGTAGGCGGCGTACGAGACAAGGCCCGTCACGAACAGCACCGTGATGCCGACGAGCAGGACGACGCCGAGGACGGACGTGAACCAGGGGCCGCGCAGGGGACTGCGCCAGAAGCCGGGGGAAGTGGGGAGCCGTGGATCGTCTCGCATGGTCCGACCGTAGGCCGGAGCACCCCTTATGGAGGGCGTGCGACTCATGACGAAACGCTGACGTCCTGCCCCGGACGGCGGTGCGTGGACGTCCGCCCGGCCTAGCGTTCCGGATGTGACCCGCACCCTGCGTTCCGCCGAGCCGCGCGCCCCGCGCTCCGGCGGCCCGTCCCGTGACCTCCGCCTCGACCTGTACACCGCCGCGGCCGCCGCCCTGCTGGTGACGGCGGCCGTGCTGATCGGCCGCCACATCCCGGACACCCGCCACACACTGATCGTCGGCTGGCCCCCGGTGCTGGGCTCCTGGGGACCGCACGTCGGCCCCGGCACCCCGGCGGCGGTACTCGTCGCGACTGTCACCGTGGCCTACGGCCCCGCCCTCGCGGCCCGTCTCCCCTGGCGGACGCTGCTCCCGCTGGCCTGGGGCACGTCCATGGCCTGGATCTTCTCCCTCGCCCTGATCGACGGCTGGCACCGCGGCATCGCCGTCCGCCTCACCACGCGCAACGAATACCTCCAGGTCATCGACCGCTTCCACGACATCCCGGCGGCCCTGCGCGACTTCACCCACCACATCCTGCTCCACTCCCCCGACAACTGGCCCGCCCACATCGCCGGCCACCCCCCGGCAGCCCCCCTCACCTTCGTCCTGCTCGACCGGATCGGCCTGCACGGCGGCGGCTGGGCGGGCGTGTGGTGCATCACGGTCGGCGCGACGGCCTGCGTGGCCGTACTGGTCGCGATCCGCGCACTGGCCGACGAACGCCTGGCACGACGGGCGGCCCCTTTCCTGGTCCTGGCACCGGCCGCGGTGTGGATGGGCACCTCGGCCGACGCCTACTTCGCGGCGGTGGCGGCCTGGGCGGTGGCCCTGCTGGCGCTCGCGGTCACCCGGGGTTCCCTCTGGGCGGCCGGAGCGTCCGGACTGCTGTTCGGCCTGACCTGCTACCTCTCCTACGGCCTCACGCTCTTCGCGCTCATCGGCGCGGCGGTGCTGCTGCTCGGTCGGCACCGGGTCCGGGAGCGCCCTGTGCTGCTGGTGGTGTTGCTCGCCGGGGCGGCCGTCGTGCCGATGGCGTTCACGCTCGCCGGATTCGACTGGTGGGAGGCATACCGCCTGCTGGTCACCCGCTACTACCAGGGCGCGGGCGGTATCCGCCCCTACGGCTACTGGGTGTGGGCAAACCTCGCCTGCACCGTGTTCATCACCGGGCTGGCGACCGCGGCGGGCCTGCGGCGGACGGGTGCGGTGCTCGTGCGGGGGCGCGGCGACGCCCTCACCCGCCCGGACGGCGCGCGCGACCGGGCCCCGACCGACGCCCGCCTCGCTCTCCTCGTGGCCGCCGCCCTTCTCGCCCTGCTGGTCGCCGACCTGTCCGGGATGAGCAAGGCCGAGACCGAGCGCATCTGGCTCCCTTTCGCGATGTGGCTGCTCCCGGCCTGTGCCTTCCTCACCCGCCCCCGCGCCTGGCTCACCGCTCAGGCGGTGCTCGCGCTGCTCCTCAACCACCTGCTGATGACCGGCTGGTGATCCCCGCGGCGGTGCCTGGTCGCGACAGCAGCGGGGCCGATGACGGGTGACGGGTACGACCGCCGTTGTCGAAGGTGCCTGGCACACTGCGCGCCATGACCTCGAGCGATCGCTTTCGTACCACGGCACCTCGCGCTCTGCGCGATCCCGACGCCCTGAGTGCCCGGCTGGGGCTGTCCGGACGGAACCCACCGCGCGTCCCTTGAGCGAGTGGGTGCAGCGGTTTGCCGCGCGAGAGACCCGGTGACGGGGAGGCCGTGCCGTGGTTCGGCCCCGTTTCCGGTGGCATCGCGGCTCGGAGCCTGTTCCTCCCGGGGTGCCGGGTCAGAAGTCCATGGGCGGAAGCCGGGCTGCGCTGCAGCGGCATCGTCTTCGTCGACAACGATGCGACGGCGGAGACCTGCTGGACGCTTCGCTCCGAGGCGGGTCTGCCGTAGCGGGAGTCGCCGCACTGGAACATCGTGCCCCGGTACCTCAGAACTGCGGATCGCATCGCCCCACCGGGCAGGCGGAGATACAGCGGGTGGCGCCCTCCCTGAACGAGGTGATCTCCGTCTGCCCGCGCTGGAGGTGGTCGAACCGATGGCGTGCGCGGACACGGCCATGTGGTGATCCATGACAGGAAACGCCCGATCGATGGGCGGACTGCGGTCCGCCGTCGGGACGCGGCAGGTTCGGCGGACGCCGAACGACCCACATGGCGGGGCATCCCGTCTTCCCTGGCGTGTGGACAAGCCCCGCCAAGAGCCGAGTCGAAGTTCTCAAGGCTTCAACTGGGTGGTGACGAGACATACTTGACATGCGGGGATCATCCCGTGGTGGCTTGACAGCGGGAGAGGCAGAATCCGGTGAGCAGCGGCAACACGGGGCTGGGGAAGGCCGAAGTGCGGCTCAAGTGGGACCCGAGCCCCTGGGGCCGGCCTCCTCATCATCTCGACATCATCGCCGCGACCTACTCGGTCGACGCCCCCTACGGGCAACCCGTGTACATCGTCCACTACGACAGCCGCTCACCGGACGGCACCATCAACATGAGCCGGCACAGCCAGACCGGCCAGGGCTTCGGCTACGTCGAAGCGATGACCCTGGAACTTGATCGCCTCGCCCTCTCCTTCGCTCGGGTGGTCGTCGGGGTGGCGATCCACCAGAACACCGGCCTCAAGACCTTCGGCGGCATATCGAACGCCGGAGTTCTGATCGTCGAGGGGTACACGGAGCTACTCAACGACAACTTCATGCGGATCGCCGGATCCACCGCCGGGACCGTGGCGGAGTTCGCCAGGAACCCCTCCGGAGCCTGGGAGTTCCACGAGATGGTCCGGGGGTTCGACTGCGATCCGGTGGCCTTCAGCGCGGCGATGGGATGCGCCTCGCGCCCCTGACGGGGCGACAGCGAGAAGAGGTGCGGCCGACCCCCGTGCCGGCCGAGAACACACGGCGGGGCGGTGAGTTGCATCGCCCTCCTGCAACCTCCGACAGCACCCTCGGCGACGAGCTTGAGGTCGAACCCCCGGCTGGGAAGCGTGTCGACCGATGTGGAGAGCGCGAGGGCCAACCACATGACGTGGTCTCCGGCGCCGCCCATGTGCTGGACGAGGTCGCTAGTGATGGGGAGCCATAGTGGCGACACAGGGGATGTTGTCGATGGTTCCGGACAGGACCACAGAGGCGCCGGGCAGGGCCATGGGGCCGCTGAGCCGGTTGTCACCAATCGCGTCGGCCAGGGCGTTGGAGACCTCGCTGATCACACCGGATGACAACAACGCCGAGCGTCACCTGAGCGTCAAGAGTTCACAGCCATACACCGGAACCATGGATGGAATAGCCTTCGACTCGTCCAGAACGTGCAGGTCAGGACACTTCTGTAGCCGTGCCGCCAGCTTGACCTGATACCTGCCCGGAAACAGGTCAAGCGCCCCGCCTACCTCGCAAAACAGCAGGTCAGGAGCCCTTCGTGGCAGGCTCCAGAATCGCCACGCACTCCACGTGCGAGGTCATCAGAAACGCATGGAGCCGCTGTCAGAGCGTGCGCTGCCGTTCAGTCAAGGCGGACCACCGATGCACGAGCCCCAAGCCCACACCGCAGCCCCGCACGCTGCATAGAGCCGAAAGACTGGCCGCTGGCGGTGGGAGTCTCCTGGGACTTTTCTGGGACTTCCGGCTGCATCAACGGGCATGAGCGTGAAACAGCCGAAAGGACATTCACACAGGTCAACGCCCCGCAGGGGTCCGTCGTGGCAGGTCACAGGGCTGGCTGGTCTCTTCCGCGACATCTGATCGGCGCGGTGTCGTGCACCTTGGGGACAAGGGGCACGACACCTCAACTTGCCAGCTGACCTGCGGATACCTGCCTTCACAGCCCTCCACTGATCATTGTTGTTTTTCAGCACCTTGTGCAACGCATGTGCAAGATGATCTCGAATGGCTGACGGTACGTCAGGCAAGCCTGAGCACCCGTCAGCCTTTACGGAGAGTTGTCGCCGAAGTGGCCTCGCAACGTCCGATGTCCGTCCACGATCTGACCGCGGCCCGGACCCACGGCATTCCCGCCGCTCTCGCCGTCGACGACATCAAGCGCTGGGCTGACAAGGCATAACAGGGCGCACGCCCTGCTGTCCGCGTCCCGTTCCGGGGCAAGGGTCTGCGCGGCTGGCGTCTGCGTCACAACCGCGATCACGCCAAGATCCGCAGCCTCGGCGAACGTGCCATGGCCACCCTCAAATGCTGGCGGCTCCTGCGGAAGCTCCGTTGCGGTACCGCCCGTCACTGCCCGAAGCTCTCTGGCATCCCGCCTTGGACCAGAACGGGACACTGCGCGACGGCGCCGAGGTCGCCGAGCTGACCGGCATGGTCGACCTCGCCGGCTACCCGGCCGGCACCCGCATCATCGTCCGGCGCGAACGACCGCACCCCGGAGCACAGCTGTCCCTGTTCGATCACGACGAGGGCCTGCGGCACCAGGTATTTCTTACCGATACCCCTTACTCCGGCGGCGGCTCCGCGCAGTTCCTGGAGGTCCGCCACCGCGGACACGCCACCGTCGAGGACCACATCCGGTGCGGCAAGAACACTGGCTTCGGCCGCTTCCCCTCCCGCCATTTCGACGTCAACGCCACCTGGCTTGAACTCAGCCTCACGGCGATCGATCTCCTCGCCTGGGCCCGCGTTCTCCTGCTGCATGGCGAACTTGCCGCCGCCGAACCCAAGAAACTTCGCTACCGGCTGCTACACGTTGCCGCCCGCCTCACCCGCGGTGGACGCCGCCTCCGCCTGCGGATCTCGGCGACCTGGCCCTGGAGACACGAGCTGGCCACGGCTTTCCACCGCCTGCCGCACTGCCCCGACCGGTTGGCTGACCTGCGGACCCCCCACCACTCACGATCCGAAGGACCCGGAGAACCCGACCATTGCGCCGGGACTCCACCATGCCCAGGCAACAAAATCGCCTCGACCACCCAACAGTTGATGATCAACGCAGCCGCCTCAGCCCAACCGAACGGCGAGGCTAGTCGACGCCTGCCGGCCTTGCGGACCTGAGCCGTTACAGCACATGAGCATGGCCGGGTGCTGCAACCGCGGCCCTATCAGGGCCGCTGATGGACAACCGCCGCAGCGTAACCATCCGGAGCAACGATGTCGGTGAGGGACCAGCCCGGTGGGGGCTGGGGCGGAGTCGGGGCGGTGCCCAAGTAGTCCGCAGCCGTGCCGCGAGACAGGCCGGTGCCGAGGGCCTTGAGGTAGGCCTCCTTGCGGGCCCAGGCGCGGCCGAACGCAGGTGGGCGTTCGGTGGGCCGGAGGGCACCGAGTTCCGCAATCTCGCGGGGATGCAACAGAGGGCCCAGCTTGGCCGTGACCTCCGCGTCGGGAATTTTCTCAATATCCACACCAACCGGGCTGCCGGCGAAGGCAAGGAGCACCAGGCCACGGGTGTGGGAGAGGGAGAAGTGGATCCCGTCGCCCCGCACGCCAGGCCGACCGTGGGGCTCCCCGCAGTCCGGGTTGGGGCAGGGTCGGCGAATGATCCGGACGCGGTCTGGGGACATGCCCAGGTACAGGCCGAGCAGCATGCGCAGACCGACATGTGCGGCCACATAAGCGTCCCGGACGTCGACCGACCATACGACTGGGGAGTCTGACACTCCCGGACGGGCGAGCGGCAACAGCTGCTCGGGGTCGAGTTCGAGGGAGACGCTCGGAGACGGCGCGACGATCATGGATCCACGGTAACGGTGAAGGGGGCGGCAAGGTCTGCTCCGTGAGCAAAGCCACGAAAGGCCGTACGAGCCTTCCCAGTGACGAGAGCTCCGGACAGGACCCAGCTGCGACTCCCCGGCGCCGCCAACTAATATCAGAATTTCTTCACAGCCGCCCGAACCGGACTCAGCCAACAAGCGACAACGAACTATCGCATCCGCAATCAACCAACTGCATGACCAACCCCTCAAGGGCGCAAAAAGCCAAAGGTAGTGCCCAACAGGACATGATTGACACAAGCCTTTCAGGCCCCCGACACGGCCGCAGCAGCTTTCCCGCGACAGTCGGCCTACCAGGAGCGGCAGCCCACGGGCGATCAGCGCCGACCTGCCGTGCTGGCGCCCAGAGCGGGTGCGCCTGCGTACCCCTTGCTCAAACTTCGAGGTCCTCTCGCTTGAGCCAGCCACGCGCGACCGCCTTGGCGCCTGCCTGGAACCTGCTTTGCGCGCCGAGGCGAGACGACAGCTCGGAGGAGACCCTGCGGACGGTACGAACGGAGACGCTCATGCGGCGCGCGGCGACCTCGTCGGTACACCCCTGGGCCAAGAGCTGAAGTATTCGGAGTTCCTGTATCGATAGCCCTTGCTCATCCCTCGACGGCGTGAGCCCAAACGGGACGGACTCGCGCCACACCGAATCAAACAGAGCCATCAGAGCGGTCGCGATCCCTTCACCCGTAAGCAGCAACGCGCCCGCCCCAGAGTTCTCAGTAGCGAAAGGGACTAGCGCCTGACGACGGTCGATGACGAGCATGCGCAGGGGCAGGGTTGGGGTAGTGCGCACTTCACCACCTCGCGCATGGAGCCACTTCGCATACTCGAGCGTGGCCCCATCATTGCGAGCGCTGTCCTGATACACCGTCCGAAGCCGCACACCGCGAGCCATCGCCTCTTCGTCCAGAGGGCGGCTCGCATCCAGGCTGGCTCTGGACTGTGCCCCACCTGGCATGAAGGAACATGCTTCCGACTGGCACGAACCCGCCAGCTGGCCAAGCTTGTCGCGTATCTGGTCGATACTGACAAGACGCTCAACGTTGGGAGCCGCATCGTCCCGGCGGTCCGCCTGAGCCGCCAGCCACGCTTCCACAGCTACCCGGCTCTCCGCCAGCTTCTGCTGTCGGAGGGACACCTCCGCCTGTTCACGGGCGAGCAAGGCATGCAAGGCCACTTCTGGCCTGACGGGCTGCAACGCCTCCGGCTCGTGAACCGATGAGCGAAGCAGCTCCATGCGTGCAAGTTCGTCTAGAGATGACCGAACTGCAGATTCACTCAACCCGAGTTGCACAACCAGATCTTGAATGCGCAGTTCAGGGTCGCCGAGAATCCTCAAGTACACAGCCTGTGCGGTCTCATCCAAACCCAATGACTCAAGCACAAATTACCCCGTTATCTTTTTCGCGGTCCTGCAACGGGGCCGCTGGCCTCCGGGCCCGGTATGACTGTTGCCCCCTGTCGAAGGCATGACCTGGGGGGTGGTGTCGCCGGGTCCGGGGGTGTTCGTCGGAGACGCTGATCAGAGGTCCGGCCACCGTCCGGTCCGGCGCAATGCCGGGCAGTTCGCGGGCGGCAGGTCTGCATAACGTGGATGCGCGAGCACGACACCCGAGCCGAGGCCGGCACCGTCAACACCCCTGGAAGGGTGCGATGTTCGAGATCGAAGACGTGGGCGTGTTCCTCGGCCTGGACGTCGGCAAGTCCGCTCACCACGGCCACGGACTCACCCCGGCCGGCAAGAAGGTCTTCGACAAGCCGCTGCCCAACAGCGAACCGAAGCTGCGGGCCGTGTTCGACAAACTTGCCGCGAAGTTCGGCACCGTCCTGGTCATCGTGGACCAGCCCGCCTCCATCGGTGCCCTCCCGCTGACCGTCGCCCGCGACGCCGGCTGCCGCGTCGCCTACCTGCCCGGCCTGGCCATGCGCCGGATCGCCGACCTCTACCCCGGCGAGGCCAAGACCGACGCCAAGGACGCCGCGGTGATCGCGGACGCGGCCCGCACCATGCCGCACACCCTGCGCTCGCTCGAACTCACCGACGAGATCACCGCCGAGCTCACCGTCCTCGTCGGCTTCGACCAGGACCTCGCCGCAGAGGCCACCCGCACCTCCAACCGGATACGCGGCCTGCTCACCCAGTTCCACCCCTCCCTGGAACGCGTCCTCGGGCCACGTCTGGACCACCAGGCTGTGACCTGGCTGCTGGAGCGCTACGGCTCCCCGTCCGCCCTGCGCAAAGCCGGCCGCCGCAGGCTCGTCGAACTGATCCGGCCCAAGGCCCCACGCATGGCCCAGCGGCTGATCGACGAGGTCTTCGACGCGCTCGACGAGCAAACCGTTGTGGTCCCGGGCGCCGGCACCCTCGACATCGTTATCCCCTCTCTCGCCGCGTCCCTGGCCGCCGTCCACACCCAACGCCGGGCAATGGAAGCCCAGATCAACGCCCTGCTGGAGGCCCACCCTCTTTCCCAGGTCCTGACCTCGATGCCCGGCGTCGGCGTCAGGACCGCCGCCGTCCTGCTGGTCACCGTCGGCGATGGCTCCAGCTTCCCCACCGCCGCCCACCTGGCCTCCTACGCCGGTCTCGCGCCCACGACAAAGCAGTCGGGCACCTCTATCCACGGCGAACACGCCCCCCGAGGCGGAAACCGGCAGCTCAAACGCGCCATGTTCCTCTCTGCCTTCGCCTGTATGAACGCCGACCCCGCCTCCCGCGCCTACTACGACAAGCAACGCGCCCGCGGCAAGACCCACACCCAAGCCCTCCTCCGCCTCGCCCGCCAACGCATCAGCGTCCTGTTCGCCATGCTCCGCGACGGCACCTTCTACGAGACTCGGGCGCCGAAAGACGTTGAGCTCGCCGCGTGACCCCAGCAACACCGAACTACCCCAAACCCACCACGGGCGCCTTGACGAAACACATAGAGGTCCTCTATGTCGAGTGGCACCACGACCGCTTCCCCGCCATGAGTCAGGCCGAGCACGACGAGGTCGCCACAGCCCGATGTCCCGTTGCCGGGAGTCGGCCGAGATTCTCACCGCCGCGCTCGCTCCGGCCGCTGTCCGCGTCGACGAGCGTCTGGCCGCCAAGGACAGCGGTCACCTCGGGGGCCGGCCCAGGGAACTCGCCGCCACCGGCTCCGCACGCCGGGCGGCGAGTCGTCGGAGGACGTCCAGGCCCGCTACGTAGACCTCTGGGACGAGGTCCCCTGCGGGGGACGGCGAACCATCGTCTCGTCGGGCACGGTGGGGGCATCGCCTGCCTGCTGCTGTGGCTCACCGGGAACGGCTTCGACCGGTACCTCCAGCACGTGCCCGGGTCCGCAGGAGTCACGCGCGTGGAGATGGGTGGTCCGGCTCCGCACGTGCAGCTGATGAACGCCTCGCCCGCGGGCCTGCCCTCCTCCTCCACACCCGTACCGCCCGATGAGAGTCGGGACGGTATGGGTGCGGGGATGTCTGTCAGACCTGCGGGGCGCCGCCGAAGCGCTCACGGTAGGACTCCAGGTCCTCCTCCGTGATCTTCGCGAAGAGCACCGGCGGCAGCGTGAACGCGGTGTCGGCCGGGACGGTGTCCAGGGACTTGGCCTGGTCGGCAGTGACCCAGGTCGCGGTGTCGTTCTCCAGAGCGAAGGCCCCGCGCATCGCGGCCGTCGAGGTCGGGATGAACGGCTCGGAGACGACCGCGTACAGGTGGATCAGGTTCATCGCGGTACGGAGCGTCAGCGCGGCGCCCTCAGCATCGGTCTTGATCTCCAGCCAGGGAGCCTTCTCCTCCAGGTAGGAGTTGCCCGCGGACCACAGCGCACGCAGGGCAGCGGCGGCCTTGCGGAACTGAAGGGCCTCCATCTGCTCCTCGTACTCGCCGAGCAGACGCGCGATCTCCTCACCCAGCTTCGCCTCCGCCTCGCCGGCGGCGTGCCCGGCCGGAACCTCGTCGCCGAACCGTTTGCGGGAGAACGACAGCACGCGGTTGACGAAGTTGCCGAGGGTGTCCGCCAGGTCCTTGTTCACCGTGGCGGTGAAGTGCTCCCACGTGAAGGAGGAGTCGTCCGACTCGGGAGCGTTGGCGATCAGGAAGTACCGCCAGTAGTCGCCGGGCAGGATCTCCAGGGCCGCGTCCGTGAAGACGCCGCGCTTCTGGGAGGTGGAGAACTTGCCACCGTAGAACGTCAGCCAGTTGAAGCCCTTGACGACGTCGACCTTCTTCCAGGGCTCACGCACGCCGAGCTCGGTGGCCGGGAACATCACCGTGTGGAAGGGGACGTTGTCCTTCGCCATGAACTGCGTGTAGCGGACAGTGTCGTCAGCCTCGTACCACCACGACTTCCAGTCGCGGGTCTCACTGCCGGAGGCGGCGTCCGCCCACTCCTTCGTCGCGCCGATGTACTCGATCGGGGCGTCGAACCAGACGTAGAAGACCTTGCCCTCGGCCGCGAGTTCCGGCCAGGTGTCGGCCGGGACGGGCACACCCCAGTCCAGGTCGCGGGTGATGGCACGGTCGTTCAGACCCTCGGTCAGCCACTTACGGGCGATGGACGTGGACAGGTGCGGCCACTCCGCGCCGACGGTGGCGATCCACTCCTCAACCTCGGGCTGAAGCTTGGACTGCAGCAGGAAGAGGTGCTTGGTCTCGCGGACCTCCAGGTCCGTGGAACCACTGATCGCCGAGCGCGGGTCGATCAGGTCGGTCGGGTCCAGGACGCGGGTGCAGTTCTCGCACTGGTCACCTCGGGCCTTGTCGTACCCGCAGTGCGGGCAGGTGCCCTCGACGTACCGGTCCGGAAGAAAACGGCCATCGACCGGCGAGTACACCTGACGGATCGCACGCTCCTCGATGAAGCCGTTCTCGTTCAGCTTGCGCGCGAAGTGCTGGGTGATCTCGACATTCTGCTGCGAGGAGCTACGCCCGAAGTAGTCGAAGGCGAGGTCGAAACCGTCGTACACGGCCTTTTGCGCGTCGTGCGCCTGCGCGCAGAACTCGGCGACGGAAAGTCCGGCTTCCTTCGCGGCGAGCTCAGCCGGAGTGCCGTGCTCGTCGGTGGCGCAGATGTAGAGGACATCGTGGCCACGCTGGCGGAGGTACCGGGAGTACACATCCGCCGGAAGCATCGACCCGACCATGTTGCCCAGGTGCTTGATCCCGTTGATGTAGGGAAGCGCGCTGGTTACCAGGTGTCGAGCCATCCTTGGATGCTCCATTTCGTACGTACGGCGCCGATGGCGCTGCCACGGCGTGCCCAGGTCAGGAGGCCGCAGCCGATGCGATCATTCCGATCACACGTCGACGACACTCATGGCGACGGAACGGGACTGCAAGCCATCGTCATCCTATCGAACCGGGGGCGGGACCAGCCCGTGGGTTTTCCCGCCTCTCCTTGCCTCATCCAAAAGCACTCGACCGTCTGAGACAGGCGGCCAAGCGAGTCCCAGACGGCCGAGGCGATCCCCATCTTACGGCCACCACCCGCGGCGGATCTCGCGCCGCGAGTACGTCCTCACCACCCCAGCCCCCATCCCGAACCGCAGCGAGGACCGCATGGTCAGGAACCACGAGCCCCGTCGACTCCGCGTCGTCGTCGTGGGACAGAAATACGTCGAGCTCCCGCTCGCGGTGCGAGCCGCTGAGATAGGGCGCCACACCGTCGGGCTCGACGTCGACGCCGCGCGGATCAAGCGACGCATGCTCGGTGAGTCGCACGTCGAGGACGCGGCAAGGACGCTCGGCCACCAGCTCACCCGCGGAGCGACCGTCGTCCTGGAATCGACCATGTACGCCGGGACGACCGAGGAGGTGTTCCGCCCGATCCTCGAGCGCAGCTCCGGCCTGACCGCCGACCGGGACTTCCACCTCGGGTACAGGCCGGAGCGCATCGACCCCGGGAATCCCACCCGGAGGCTGGAGAACCCCAAGGGGCAGGCAGAGACCTTCGACGCCGGGGCCGGGGTGAAGCGCATGAAGCCGAACGGCTCGGTGGACGCCGCGTTAATGGCCGCCCAGACGTCGAGACCCAGGTCGTGAGCGAAGATCGCCGGCTCTTTACGAGCGCGATGTTCATGTGCCGGAAAGCGTTCTCAAGGAGCTTGGCCAGCTCCGCCCCCTCGGCAGCGTCCGCCGCCGCACCGACATCTGCGAGAAGCAATGATCTGATGCCCCATCAGAACGTATATCAGAAGGGCCGTTCGTGCATCGAATATGCGTCAAGATATCGCTGCACCTCGTACAGCGGCCGAAGCCTGGAAGCCGGGGGCTCGGAACCGGCCTGGCGCATCAAGGTGGTCCCCGAGAGCGATACCCGGATCAATCTCAGGTTGTGCAACTTCACCGACATGGACGGGAACAAACGGCTGTTTAGTCTCCACACCCGGTTTCCGGCCGAGGCCCGGCCGCATCCATCTGAGGGCGGTCACCGAGGAGGGCCGCGTGCGTATCGGCTACATCGGCCGGAAGCATCTGGCGGCGTACGTCCCTCGCAGCTCGCGGTGAGCTGCAACTACGGCAGCCAGCGCGCCGCCTGTTCCCGGGTGATCCGGTCCGCGTCGACCCACCAGTGCCGGGCCTCCCTGTCCCACTGGGCCCTGAGCAGGCGCTTGGCCTCGTCCTTCTGCTCGTACGGGACGTCGAGGTACAGACGGCCGTCCCGTACCAGCCCCGGGTACACCTTGCCTGCCGGCGCCTCGGCTCGCTGGGCAGGTATCTCGGACGCTGGAGCGGTCTCTCTGGCGGGACGCCACGGCCCTCGTGCCGGGCGTTCCATGCGGGTGCGCTCCATCAGCCGCCGTACACGGTCGCAGGAGGCAGGGTCGGTGTAACGCATCATCAGGTCCGTCGGCCCGATGTTCGCGAGCAGGTTCTTCGAGCCGTGCCACAGGACCGAGCCGTCCAGGATGAGGACCTTCTCGTGCATACGATCGCGGAACTCGACCCGGCAGCCGACGGCCTCCAGCTCCCCGACCAGCTCCCTGTGCCGCGCCACGCGGGAGGGCTCCTGCTGCTCCTCCGACGGGCGGGTGAAGACCGTGATCTGGAGCCCCTCAGCCGCCTTCGGGCCGAGCATCCGGGCCCACCGGCGGACGGGAGGTGCGTCCATGAACGCCGAGTACAGCTCGATGCTGCGCTGTGCTCGCTCCACATCCCATGCCACCGCCTCCAAGACCTCGCTGTGCTCGAAGAACGCCGGTCGCGCCAGTTCCTCCTCCGACAGGGTGGCCAGCTGGTCCGCGTCGCGGATTGGGATCAGCTGGTCGGCGGAGATGGTCTGTGCGTGCGCCTCCAGGTGGTCGACCATCGCCAGTGCCTCGCTGTGCGGGGCCAGGTGCCTGCGCAGGAAGGCGACATCTGCCACGACGACCAGGTGGTCCTGGGCCCGGCTGAGGGCGACGTTCAGGAGGCGGCAGGTCTGCGAGGACAGGCCCGTTCCGCTGTAGAAGAAGCCGGGGTCCTTGCCGGCGCCCGCCACCGTGTCGAGGAGCACGACGGGGCGCTGGCTGCCCTGGAACCGGTGGACAGTGTCGACCAGGCCGTCGTAGTCCTCCCCAAAGCGGTGGGCCAGGCTGCTCTTGAGCGCCTTGACCTGCTCCTTGTACGGGGAGATGACGGCGAGACGGTCGGTCGCCCGTTCCCCCTCGGGGACGTCCTGCCACTTCCGTCCGGGCAGGATTCCCTCGTACTGGAGCCCTCGGACCAGTTCGTGGATGACCGCGGCATGGACGGCGTTCGTCATGTGGGGCTTGCGGCCGCCGCCGGGGATCCGGCGGCCGGATGTGTCGATCAGGATCACCGGGGAGTCGATGAGCGGGGCGAACGGCAGGCGGCTGGTGTTTCCGCGCCCGGTCCTGAGCGGTGCGTCCGGATACGCCACCTCGTTGACCACCGCGCAGATCGGCTCCCTCATCCGGTACTGGGTGTCGAGCGCCACCAGGCGAGGGTCCTGGCGTACCCGACCGGAAGGGTCGACCAGTCCGGCGGCGTGGAAGGCGTCCCGAGCGGTCCACTCGCGGGAGTGGGTGCGCTCCTCCTCGCTCGCTGCCCGGTCACCGTCACCTTTGGTCACGGCGGGCAACTGTCGGAAGTCTCCCGCCACGACCACCCGCTTGCGGGCGAGACCGGCGGCGAACCAGGCCGACGGCAGGTTGACCATCCCGGCCTCGTCGATCACCACAACATCGACCTCGTCGAGCAGTTTCCTCGACTGGACGGCCTTGGCCACCGTCGCTCCGAGCACCCGGCAGTGGGAGCGAACCTCGTCCTGGATCTGCTTGCGTTTCCGGCCAAGTTCGTCAAGTTGCTCCTGAAGCGAGGCAGCGGACTCGGCGACGATCTGCCTGGGCGGGACCCCTTCGACGGCGGCACGGGCCGCGGGGAGGGCTCGGCGGGCCTCGGCCGCCTGCTTCTCGCCTGCCGCGCGGCGCCGGGCGGCGCGCGCGACGTCCGCCCTGGCCCGCTTCGCCTCTTCCTCCTCGTGCGCCAGGGCGGACCAGAGGTCGCTCAGTTTCGCGGTTCTGCGCTCCACGAGGAATCCGGTCGGTGGCCCCACCTTCTCCATTTTCCGCCGCAGCTGTACGGCTAGGGTGTCCGCAGCCGCAACAGTCTTCGCCGCCGCGGCGTGGTCACGGTCGGCCTCCGCCATCTCCTCTGTGCCGGCGGCCAGATCCGACTCCAGGCCCCGGATCCGGTCGTGCAAGGCCAGCGCCGCTCTCGCACCCTTGAGCTGGTCGGTCGCCGTGCTGATCTGTCGGTCGATGCTCTCCACCATCAGGGCGGCAATCCGGGCCGGGGCGACCTGGTCTCCGTAGCGGCTGCGCAGCGATGGCAGGACAATGGTCCCTGCCCTCTGGACGATCCCCTCGGCGAAACCCTCCTCGTGCTCCAAAAGGGAGCACATCCGCTCAAGCGCCTGGTCCACCGCGACGTTCGTGGGGGCAAGAAACAGGACCTTGAGACCTTGGCGGAAGCTGCCCTCGACGATGTGACCGACGACGTCCGTCTTCCCGGTGCCGGGCGGCCCCCACAAGAACAGCACCTCACTAGCGAGGGCCTGCGCGACGGCGTCGCGCTGACGTGGGTTCAGCTGGAGCCCCGCCCAGTTCGCCACCCACTGCCCCGGGTTCTCGGCACGGCCGGTGCGCGGGGTACCCCGGCCGACCAGCCAGCCCGCGTGGTCCGCGTCGACGGGACTGTCCTGACCGCCAGCCGTCTCCAGGCGCTCGGCCAGCGCGGCCCAGTTCGCGGAGTCGTCCTTGCGAATCTGGATGTTCGCGGGCGCCGCGCCGAGATCGGCCTTCGTCACGAGCCGTACGGTCCCGTCCGGAGCGCGAGACGCCTCGGCCGGGTCCCACGCCTTACGGGAATGTGACGGCCGGGCGAGGACAGAAGCACCGTCCAGGCTGTCGTGCCAGGTGCGGCACTCGAAGAGATACTCGCGTGTCCCCCCGGATTGTGAGAGAAGCCGCCCCTTGGAAAGAGCGACCTTCGTGGCGCCCTCGGCATCGCTCCGGAGTTCGGCGAGGATCTCGGCGCGCACCGCCGTCAGAAGCTCCTCGACGGGATAAGGCCGCCCCGCCCCGGTCATGTACACCGCTCCCCCAGCATCGCCCCACAGGTCCGAAGACCGTACGTGAGTTTGCAGCTGTCGAACGGTGCACTCGACGGCTATGGCCAGTCACTGACCTGTCGCTGGCCGGAATCATTCGCGATCAGCCATTACCGGTGGCGACTTCGGCAACCCTCGGCCAGGGCGGGCCAGAGGTTGGCCCCGGCTCCACCCGGAGGTGGCGGCTCAGGTACTGCTCGCGCGGTACGGGCACGCAATGGCGATCGTGCTCGCACGGTATGCGCCGCCGGTGCGCACGGTGCTCAATCCGCTCGGGGGCTGCACTGGGGCCCCGGTGCGGGCGTTCACCGTGTGGCAGATCGCCAGCGGTGTTGTGTGGAGCGTCGGCCTGACCCTGGACGGCTACGCGCTGGGCTCCTCGATCCAGAACGTGGTCTCACTGGCCGCCGTCACTCCGGCGACTGGCATACGGAAGGCGACAGCAGGAGCTGATCCGACTGGTCATCGTCCTAACCTCTGAACCGGCTCAAGCTGTACATGACCCGGCTCCGGGCGGGCCATGCTGCCGAGCATGAGCCCCACCAACACTGCCCTCGTGTCTGCCAGCATTGCCGTCATCAGTGCGTGCATCGCCGCGTACACCACCCGCGGCAACAGCGCCCGCGCCGGCTTCGAACTTGCCCGCTCCCTCTTCAGTAACCTCACCTCAGCCGACACCACGAAGTCCCGCGGCGTCCTCGAGCGCTACAGGCGCGGGACCGGGCCCACTGACGAAACCCCAGACATGGTCCTCGACCACTACTTCAACCTGCTCTGGCAATTTGAACAGATCCACGCCGGGCGCCAATCCCTCAACCAGCAACGTCGCATCAACGGCACCCGCCCCGCCGTCCGCTATCTCGACGCCATGACCAGCTGGCACATCAGCGAATGGGCACACCGCTGGCTGGAGATCCGGAGGCGGCTCGAGGCCGACCGAGGTGAGTCCATCGACGACGAGCACTCGCTCGACACCTTCAACCAACTCCTCGCATCCATACGCCCCAAGCACTGGCGACTGCCCAGCCTCGAAGCCGTCGTCAACGCGCAACGCCTCCGGCGCGAAGAACGCGAACAGAGGGAGCGGCGAGAATGGGAAGGACAATCGCGCCGACAGGCGACTACAACACTGCTGCCCAACAGGTCGGGAACGCCATAGCCGCGTCTGGAATCCGCGGAAGCGGTGCGGGCCCTGCTCGCCCTCTTACCGCACCGCAGGAGGCGGGGATCCCGAAGCCACAGGCAGCTGCAGACAGCACCACCGGTCACGAGCACAGGACAGTAATACCGAGGCGTTGCGCCAGCACCGCTCCTCAGATCAACGCAACGCACTCCACGCGGTGTACCCGCCCAAACCCCGAAAGGCAGGTTGAACAAGCTCACAGAAACTACAAAAGGGCTGTTCAGGCGCCCTTCGCTACTGGCTCCAGAACAGCAACACACTCAACATGCGATGTCATCAGAAACGCATGGAGCCGCTGCCAGAGCGTGCGCTGCCGTTCAGTCAAGGCGGACCACCGATGCACGAGCCCCAAGCCCACACCGCAGCCCCGCACGCTGCATAGAGCCGAAAGACTGGCCGCTGGCGGTGGGAGTCTCCTGGGACTTTTCTGGGACTTCCGGCTGCATCAACAGGCATGAGCGTGAAACAGCCGAAAGGACATTCACACAGGTCAACGCCCCGGCGGGGTCCGTCGTGGCAGGTCACAGGGCTGGCTGGCCTCTTCCGCGACATTTGATTCAGCCGCAGGTCAGGATGGTTTTTCTCCCTCCGGGCCTTCTGCGGGCCGTCGTCGGTGTCTCCGCCCTCGCGGAAGACGCTGTCGACGGCCCGCCTCGCTCGTGCTCGATGCGCATGACTCCCTGAGCCGTGGAGCACGCGTAGGGGGTCTCTTACGGATCACTGGTGGAGGTTCGATCTCAGGGCCTGCTGGCGTCGGCAGAACCGCTGCCTGCGACGATGCGCCTGTGAGCTATGACCTTGTTGTGTGGGACGGCGACCGTCCACAAAACGACGACCAAGCGGGCTCGACCTACGACGAGCTCTACGAGCGCTACCTGGAGTCGGACGAGGTGGTCGTGCCTCCGGCGCCGCGCATAGCGGCGTACGTGGAAGCCCTCGTCGCGCGATACCCGGACGATATCGACCGCAGTGTCGTATGGGCGTCGCCGCCGGTCATCGGGGAGGCGTCGGGCCCGATCATGTACCTGCTTATGCGTCACGGCAAGGCAGAGGAGGTGTCCGAGTACGCAGCTTCGCTGGCTCGCGAGCATGGACTCATCTGCTTCGATCCGCAGGGAGAGTGCCTCCGGCCGTGAGCTGCTCTTTCAGTGGACGGACCAGAGGAAGATGGCCGCGATGAGGAGGCCGACGCGGTAGACCGTGGCTGTCTTCTCGTAGCGGGTGGCCAGGCCACGCCATTGCTTGAGGAGATTGATGCAGCGTTCGACGGTGTTGCGCTGCTTGTACGCCTCGCGGTCGAAGCCGGGTGGGCGCCCGCCGCTGCGCCCCTTGCGCTTGCGGTTGGCGATCTGGTCGGCAGGTTGCGGGATCACGGCCCGTACTCGGCGCCGTCGCAAGTGGTCCCGGATGGCTCGTGATGGGTACGCCTTGTCCGCCAACACCATGTAGGACCTGGTCCTGGGTCTGCCAACCCGACCGAGAACCCGGATGGCAGCCATCACTTGATCGAACGCCGGCGCGTCTGCGGCCTGGCCGGGCGTGAGTACGAAGTCCAACGGGCGACAGCGGCTGTCAGCAGCGAGATGGATCTTCGTGGTCAGGCCACCACGAGACCGTCCGATCGCATAGTCTGCGGGTTCGTCAGCCGGAGCCCCTTTTTACGGGCACCGGCGCCGTTCTGGTGCACGCGCACGATCGTGGAATCCACCGCGACGACCCACCCGGGTTCGACGTAATTCGAGGGTCCTGGAGGCTCTTACGGGCTGAAGGTGCAGGTCATCGGGCTGCGGACGGTGCAAACGGCTGACATTGCCTAGAGACACGACTTTCCTGATTCTCCTGCGTTGGCCTGCTACTTCGGCCTATCGTCTGGAGCCGTGTACGTGAGGACGACGAAGCGAGAGAACAAGTCCGGGACGGTCCGGTACCTGCACCTGGCCCACAACGAGTGGGATCCGGTGAAGGGGCGGGCGGTGCCGAAGGTGCTGTTCACCTTCGGCCGCGAGGACGACCTGGACCGCGACGCGATCAGGCGCCTGGTCGCGTCTCTATCGAAGCTGCTGGAACCGGGGGACGCGCTGGCCGCGACGGCGACGTCGGACCTGGAGTTCACCTCCTCGGTGCCGTTCGGCGGCGCCTACGTGCTCGACCAGCTGTGGCGACGGCTGCGGATCGACCAGATCGTGGGCCGGGTCGGACAGCCCAAGCGGGGCCGGCGCCGGGACATGTCCGCCACCGAGCGGGTGCTGTTCGCCCTGGTCGCCAACCGCGCACTGGCCCCGTCCTCGAAGCTCGCAGCGGCGGAGTGGATCACCAACGACGTGCACATCGACGGCCTGGCCGCCACTGGCGAACAGACCTGCTACCGGGCGATGGACTGGCTGCACGAGGTCAAGGACGACCTGGAGAAGCAGGTCTTCGACGAGGTCGCGAACCTGCTCAACCTGGAGGTCGACCTGCTGTTCTTCGACACCACCAGCACCTACTTCGAACTCGAGGAGCCCGACGAGCCCATCGCCCGGGACGAGGCCGGCCGCAAGCTGGAGGCCGACCAGGCCGACGGCGACGCGAAGCAGGCCGGATTCCGGACCTACGGCAAGTCGAAGGACTCCCGCGACGACCTGCCACAGATCGTGATCGGCATGGCGGTCACCAGGGACGGTATCCCGGTCCGCTGCTGGTGCTGGCCCGGCAACGCCTCCGACCAGACCCTGATCCGCCAGGTCAAGGACGACATGAGGGACTGGACCCTCTCCAAGATCGTGTGGGTAGCCGACCGCGGCTTCTCCTCCGCCGAGAACCGCCGCTACCTGCGCAAGGGCGACCACGCCTACATCATCGGCGAGAAGCTCCGCTCCGGAAGCCCGGAGGTGCAAGCCGCCCTGTCCCGACAGGGCCGCTACCAGGACGTCGGCGAGAACATGCGCGTCAAGGAGGTGCGGATATCCGACACCGACCGGTTCATCATCTGCCACAACCCCGAAGCAGCCGAGCGTGACCGGCACATGCGCGAACAACTCGTCGCCCAGCTGGCCGACTTGATCGAGGGATCCGACAAGCTCAGCGACTTCAAGCGCGGCGAACTGCGCGGACGGATCGCCGACAAGCCCGGCCTGAACCGCTACCTGCGCGCCACCCCGGCCGGCAAGCTCCGCGTCGACCAGGCGAAGATCAAGGCGGAGGAGAACCTCGACGGGAAGTACCTCCTGCGCTGCAGCGACCCCCACCTGAGCGCCGAGGACATCGCCCTGGGCTACAAGCAACTGCTCGAAGTCGAGCGCGGCTGGCGCGACATGAAGCAGATCATCGACCTGCGACCCGTCTACCACCGCCTCGAAGAACGCATCCGCGCCCACGTCATCCTGTGCTGGCTCGCCCTCCTGCTGATCCGGATCACCGAGACCACCACCGGCGGCACCTGGCCGCGCATCCGACGCGAGCTCGACCGCCTCCATCTGGGCACCTTCACCGGCCGCACTGGAACGTTCCAGCAGGTCACCGCCCTGACCAAGCCCCAGCGAGACCTGCTCGCGAAGCTGCAGATCCCCGCCCCCAAGCAGGTCATCTCACTTCAGCCCGCACCCCGCTGACCAGCCAGAACACCACCGCCTAGAGACACGCCCTCCAGGCGCACACACGCACGTCCGCCCAGGTCAGACCCCGAATTCGCCCCTCCAGGCCGCCGAATTATGTCGAACGCGGGACCCAGTCCAGGTCGCCTTTGGCATCGGCCTGGGCGAGAAGCTCGGTGAAGACCCGTTCCCATGTGCCATTGATGGCCCAGTTTCTCAGCCGCGTATAAACGCCCTTCCACGAGCCGTACTCGGCCGGGAGGTGCACCCACTGCGACCCGGTCTGGAACTTCCGGGCGATGGCATCGATCATCTGCCGGTGATCACGCCACCGACCGCCTCGTCTCGGCGTCCGATCAGGTAACAACGGCTCTATCCGCGCCCAGTGCGCGTCAGTCAACGGCACGGCCAGACCGACGATCCGATGATGGGAAGGAAACGCCCTAGGCATCCGCGAACCAGGAGCGGCCCTGGGCCCAGTGGGTCACCCAACCCGCGAAACCGGGCGTGCCCGGCATCAGGGAGGTGCCCGGCCGGGTACCGAAGGGCATCGCGCCGTTCTCGTCGATCAGCCAGACGTGACCGCGCTGCGGGCCGGTGACGATCAGGTGCCAGTACATGCCGCAGCCGTCGGTGCCCAGCAGCAGTGAGCCGTGGTCGAACGCGGAGTCCATTCGCTCTTCGAACTCCTGTTCAGACAGTGCCGCCTCGTCGCCCTCCGCGTCCCACAGCCATGCCGCCGTGAGCGGAAAAGGCTCGGCAAGCAGGCGCTCGGGGCGGTCCGAGCCCCAGTCCGAGGGCGTTTACGCAAGGGGCAGCAGACCGTAGTGGGGCGGCCCCGCGCGCAGTCCGTCGCAGATCTCCGCCACGAATGTGCGGTACGGCTCCGGGAGCACGATGCCGTGCTCCGCCTCGAAGGACCGCACCGCCTCCAAGCCGACTGGCGGCACCGCTTCGGGACGAGACGCAAAGATCTCGCGGAGGGCGGCCAACTCGGCTGGGTCGCAGGCTTCCGTGTTCATGCCGGTCATCATGCAAGATCCGAAAGAGACGGCCTAGGCGACCAGGACAAGCCTGATGTCTTCGGAGAGCAGGGTGAGGTCAGGGTGGGTTCCGGCTCGTCGAGATCATCGAGGCCCCGGTCGAATGCCTGCTGCATGGGCTCCGCGCCATGCCCGCGAATCAGCTCTGCACGAAAGCCAGTGGCGCGGCGCAGCCGCGCGGCCGTGACGGGGACTTCCTTCTTCGCCTAGAAGTACGGATGGATCACGTGGTCGCCGAGGACCATGAGCGTTCGCCCTTGCAGGCGGATCGTTACGGCGTCGGGAAGCAAGGAGAGGCTGGCCGCCAACGCACAAGCGCGAGAGCAGGCGTCTACGTCCGGCGGCGTGATGGTGCACGTCGTCGCCTACTACGGATTCACCGCCAGCGGGTCCTCCGACGACAGCCGCGAGCGCCACGTCACCACCCGCAATGACTGCGGTATCCGCTGCCACGGCCTGGTAGCGGATTTCACGCACATCCAGTCAATAGAATCCGAGTTCTTAGAGGATGTCTCACGTGGTGATGGTGTGAGCTGCGGCATGATGTCTCTTCGTGAGTGCCGATCTTTCGCAGCGGCTGGTTCCTGACGGTCTGTGGGAACTCGTCGCCCCGTTGTTGCCGTCGTTCAGCTCCCGTCCGCAGGGCGGTGGGACTGCGCCGCTGAACGAGCGGGCCGTGTTCACGGCGGTGGTGTACGTGCTGACCAGCGGGTGCGCCTGGCGGCACCTGCCGGAGACGTTCGGGGTATCGCCCGCGACGGCGCACCGCCGGTTCACCGCGTGGACCGAGGCCGGGTTGTGGCGCCGATTGCACCGGGCGGTGCTGGATGAACTCGGCGCCAGGGGTGAGCTCGACTGGACCTCCGCGATCGTCGATGCGGCGTCGGTGCGGGCGAAAAGGGGGGCTCGCTGACCGGGCCGAATCCGGTCGATCGCGGCAAGAAGGGCAGCAAACTGCACGTGCTGTCCGAGGCCCAGGGCCTGCCGCTGGCCGTGGCGGTCTCGGGTGCGAACCTGCACGACAGCCAGGCGTTCAAGCCGCTGATCCTCGGCATACCCGCCGTCCGCTCCCGGCGCGGGCCCCGTCGGAGACGGCCCGTGAAGATCCGCGCGGACAAGGCGTACTACTCCGCGGAACACCTGCGCTGGCTCCGCGCCCGGAACCTCGTCCCACGCATCGCCCGTCCCGGCATCGAGTCCGGCGAGCGCCTCGGCCGACACCGGTGGAAGATCGAGCGGTCGATCTCCTGGCTCTTCGGCTACCGCCGCCTCACCGTCCGGTATGAGCGAAAGGGCAGCCACTTCCTCGCCTTCCTCGGCCTCGCCGCAGCCCTGACCTGCTACAAGAGACTCGCCAAGATCACCACGTGAGACATCCTCTTAAGCGGCGGAATTCTGAACCTACTCCGAGTGTCGGACAAAATCCTGCGAAGCATCGACACCACAGACCCGCAACAGATTGACCACGATGCGATCCAGGTCTTCCCCGACTTTCGTGACCTCCGGAATGCCGAGACTGCCGAACTCGTCGCTCGGCCGATGCATGCTGAACACCGCATTGCCGTCGCCGTCGCTGTAGATCAGCATCCGCAGAGGCGCATAGAGGAGCGCCCTCGGATCATGGCCATACATGGTCTCGGCGATGACGTGATTGCCGGTCAGGTACTCCATCGACCTGGTGGTGTGTCCTGCGATACTGAACAGTGAGGTGCCGTTGATTCGGGCGTAGCGGACCAGGTCATTGGGTGCGTTCGCGGCCATCGCGACGCGAACGTCGTCCCAACTGCCCCCGGTTTCGGCGATGACTTCCATCGATCTCGCATTGAACGCGGGCGCCGCTTTCTCGAATGCGTTCACGAAGTCGTCGTAGGCAATTCCCGTAGAAACGTCTACCCGGGTCACGGTGTGGCTGTGTTGACTGGCCATGCGATAGCTCCCTGATTCTGGGATCAATGCTTCAAGGCGGCCCGACGTAACCGGCTGGCAGATCCTGCGGGAATGACACGGGGCTGCCCGGCTACCGTGATCTCCCCCCCCTGACCGTAAGTGACGATATGACCGGCTGACCGCCGGAGCAAATCGAGCGGAACGGCATGCAGCGCCTTCCGCGCCATCCGCGGCCGCCTACGACGGCGCGGCATCAACGCGGTAATTCCCCAGCTGTCCGACCAGATCAGACACCGCCTGCGGCGGGGCCGCAAAGGCGGGCGCCCACTCGGCTTCGACACCGAGGCGCACGAGCAGCACTGTCCAACACTGCATCAACCGCCTCAAGCAGTGGCGCGGCCTGGCCACACGGTGCGACAAACTCGCCATCGCCTACCGAGCCGCACTCCACCGAGCGGCCATCCTCATCCGGGCACTACGCTGACAGAAGAGGTAGGAACCTGCTACGCCGAGCTTTTCCCGCGTGGAGATCCTCTTCGTCTTCCACCAGTTCCCAAGCCACCGATCAGCGGAATCGACAGCCCTGTTCGGCTCACTGATACAGATGCGCAAGCAGGCGGTCCAGCGGCCGTGGTACTTGGGTCAGGTCCAGGTCATCGGTGAGCGATCGTGCGTACTGGCTCTTCCGGCCGCTGATGGTACCCATGAAGCGCCGCAGCTGCTGCTCGACTTTCCTCTCCCGCTGGGCGGGCTGTTTCTGGAAGATACGGAATGCCCGCAGGTCGCCCTGGGCGTCGATGACCTGTTGCACGGAGGCCGCGCCTAGTGTCTCGTGATTCCGTCAGCGTTACTTGATCTTGTGTGACAGGGTCTCTTGGTGTGGAGATCTCCGTGGAACAGGCCGCCGAGTTGCGGGAGTTGGTGAACAGTCGGGACGTTCCTGCGGACATCGCTACGCGCGGCCGGATCGTGCTGTGGTCGAGTGAGGGGCGTCGGCGCAAGGACATTGCGGAGCTGCTCGGGGTGTCGCTGCCGACCGTGGACCGCTGGAAGATCCGCTATGCCGAGCAGGGCCTGGCCGGGCTGGAAGGGAGCGTCCCGGTGGCGCGCGGGAACAGGTGCCGGCGCGGGTGCGGTCCCGAGTGATCGCGCTGACGCGCATGACGCCGCCGGACGGCACAGGGCTTTCGCACTGGTCCACACGGGAGTTGGCGAAGTACCTGGAGCGAACCGAGAACATCACCGTGTCCTGGCACTACATCGCGCGCGTCTGGCGCGAGGAAAGCCTGAAGCCGCACCGGTCCGGCACCTTCAAGATTTCCAAAGATCCCGCGTTCGCGGAGAAGGTGGCCGACGTGATCGGCCTGTATCTGGCCCCGCCGGGCGCCGCGGTGGTCCTCTCGATCGACGAGAAGACGCAGATCCAGGCGCTGGACCGGACCCAGCCGGTGCTGCCGGTCGCCTTCGCGGCGAGCGAGCAGCGCACCGCCGACTACGTCCGGCACGGCACCACGAACCTGTTCGCCGCCCTGAACGTCACCACTGGTGAAGTGCTCGGCGAGTGCAGGCCGACCCGGAACGGCAAGGATTTCCTGGCCTTCTTGAAGAAGGCGGTGAAACCGCACGCCGGGAAGGACATCCATGTCGTCCTGGACAACCTCTCGACGCACACCACACCCGAGGTCAAGGAGTGGCTGGTCAAGAACCCGCACATCCACTTCCATTTCACTCCCGTCGGCTCCTCGTGGCTGAACCAGATCGAGATCTGGTTCGGAATCCTGACCCGGCAGTCCATCCGCCGCGGCACGTTCTCCAGCGTCAACGTCCTGATCAAACAGATCCGCGACTACATCAACTCCTGGAACACGACAGCGAAACCGTTCACTTGGACCGCGACCGCCGGCGAGGTCCTCGCGAAGGTCCGACTCGTCGCGACCAACGTGAAGAAACTCGTCAATAACAACTCGAACTGACATGAACAGGATCACGAGACACTAGGGAGCGGATCAGCTCCTCTTCCAGGTCGGCGACGCACACGTAGAAGCCGAGCGGCTCCATGTCGGCGCGAGCAAGGTCGCGGCCGAGACCTGCCCGCTCCAGGGCCCGCGCAAAGTGGCGTTCCTCGCCGGCGTCACACAGTCCCGCCAGTGCGACGTCGAGCCCCTGAGGACCCAGCAGACTCATGAATCTGCCGATGTTGGTCGCACCTCCGAGCGGGATGACGGCGATGCCCTGCGCACCGAGGGCGCGGCCGTGACGCGCAGCCAGCACTTCGAGCGCCACCTGGTCGCTGGTCCCCTCCACGAGTACGGCTGTGCGCAAAGCGGTGCCGCCAGCCAGTTCGTGTGCGGCCGCGGCGGCTGCCGGCGCCCCCGCACCGCCGGCCGCCCACTCCGTGACCGCCAGCCGGAACCGCTCTATCGCATCCATGGGCCCCAGTCTCTCAGCCGCTGCTGGGCAGGTCGCAACGAACGCCTCGCGCGCAGCACCTCGCCGGTCGGCCGCAACGTCCACCTCGCGGTCGAGCAGGAGCAAAAGCCCAGCGCGGATTCCGTGGCCACGAGCCGAGGTTGAGACGAGCAAGCGGCTGATCACAGTTCCGTGGGGCCGGGCACCCGGCTGTCAGCGCCGGGAGCCTCCTGCTGCCAGTGGGCCGAGACGATCCGGCCGAGCTTCGGCAGGCGCTCGGCCAGCGGCGCGGTGTCGGTGCGGATCCCGGGGGTCTTGGATGCCTCGGCCTTCGCGTCGGCGACGGGGCTTACGGCGCAGCCGGTGAGCGCAGTTGCCGTCAGCAGGAGCACGCTTGCCAATAGAGCGGATCTTTTGTGCTCCGCCACTGCTTTCCCCCGTCTCGCTCAGGATCTGCCATTCCATCGCTCGCCCGTGCGGGCGTAAAGGCGGTCACCGGTCTCCTCCGCGGCATCCGGCCCGGACCCCGGCCACCATCGCCGCGAGCCGGTCCAGGCCCGTGTCGATCTCCGCCGGTGAGAGGGAGCTGCAGGACAGTCTCATCCCGGACGGCTGCGGGCCCCCGTGGAAGAAGTGGTGCATGGGGGTCCACAGCACTCCGTAGCGGTCCGCCGAGTGCTCCAGCAGGGCGTCGTCCACGGTGAAGTCCGTTGTGAGGACCGCGAAGAAGCCGCCCGTGGGTACGTTCCAGGACACGCCGTGCTCCTCGTGGGCGTCGGGTCCGAAGCGTGCTGTCAGGCCTTCCAGAAGGTGTGTCAGGTTGCGCCGGTAGGCGGCGGTCTCACGGGTGTTGGCGGATTCGAGGCTGAAGTCGTGTTCCAGCAGACACCCCGCGACGATCGCCTGGGTGACCGGTGAGGTGTTGACCGTCACCATGCTCTTGATCCGTGCCAGCCGGTCCGCGAGGACGCCTCCGTCGTCCGTCCGCTGATCGGCGACGCAGTAGCCCACCCGCACACCGGGAAAGACGGTTTTCGCGAAACTGCCCAGGTGCAGGACCCTGCGCTCGGTGTCCCGTGCCTTCAGCGAGGCCCGCCGTCCCTCGCCGCCGATCAGCCGGTAGGGGCTGTCCTCGACGATGAGCAGGTCCAGTTCGCCGGCCAGTGCCAGGAGGTGTGAGCGGGTCCGCTCGTCCAGGGACATGCCCGAGGGGTTGGCGAAGTCCGGTACGACGTACAGGGCGCGGGGACGCAGGCCGGCCGCCCGGGCGGAACGTACCGTCCTGGACAGGTCGTCCAGGTCCATGCCGTCCGGGGAGTCCGCCACCGGCAGCACGCGGATTCCGGCCAGGGCGGCGGCGCCCAGGAAACCGGAGTACGTGGGCGAGACTGCGAGCAGTACGTCCTCGGGGCGGCTGTGCAGTGCACGGGCCGTGATGTACATGGCCTCCTGGCAGCCGACGGTCGTCACGATCGCGTCCACGTCGGCGTCGATGCCCTCGTCGCGCAGCAGGTGCTCGGCGAGCACCTCCCGCGCGATTCCCTTCGTGGATCCGTACTGCATGAGCCGTTGCCGTACCACGGTGTCGTCGAGCCCGGCCGTGTCGCGCAGGTAGCGCCGGTAGGTCTCGATGTGGCGCGGGATGCTCTCCGGGTCGAAGTAGCCCTCGTAGGGGCGCCCGGCGGCGAACGACACGGCGCCCGGATGGCGTTCGGCCACCTCGCTGAGGAAGCTCATGGAGTCGAGGACGGAGTCCCCGGTGCCCGGGAACAGCTGATCGGCGGGGATGTCGTGGTCCGTCATGAGAGGGCCGCTCCCACGGGTCGGCGCAGGCGGGTCTCGTACCGGATCCGGTTCACGCTCCGGCACACGGCGTCCACCGAGGCACCCTCCAGATACATGCGGGCGATCCAGTGGGGCTGTTCGTCGCCGGCCTGGGGGACGCGCCAGCCGTGACCGCGTTCGTCGAAGGCCACGATGCGTACCGCCGGATCGACGAGCGAGGCGGGCGGCGGCTCGATTCCGGCGTACGCGAACGGGGTGGGCAGGTCCCGCAGATACTCGCTGGCGTACAGGTGCAGGGTCGCGGCCGCGGTGCCGCCGATGTCCTGGGCGGGTTCCAGGGCCGGTGGCAGGGGGTGTCCCGGGTCCGTCAGCGCGTCCACGAGGTGGCCCACGAGGTCGGTGCCGTAGGCCCGGTCGCTCTGCTCGACGATGGTGCGGCCCGGGTAGCGGGCAGCGATCTCGATGACCTCGCACCGTCCGTCCGCCATGAGCTTCAGCTCCACGTGCGTGCCGCAGGTGTCGAGACCGAGGGCGTCGACGGCCCGGCGGGCGGTGTCGAGGACGATGCGCTGTGCGTCCGGGGTCAGGGAGGTGGGCGAGATGTGGGCGCTCTGGGTGAAGGGCGGCACCTTCGGCATCACGTCCGTGATCCCCAGGGGGAGATGGGTTCCGCGTACGACGAGTCCCTCGACGCAGACCTGGTCGCCGAGGCCGGGCCGGGTGTACCAGCCGCTGGTGTCGCCGAGGAATCGGCTCTCGGCGAGCATGGCCCGGGCGGGGTCGACGGGCATGCCGAAGGCGGTGTATCCGGCCCGGCTCTCCGCCAGGACCCGCTCGGCCTCGTCGGCGTTCTCGACGAGCCTGATCCCGACGGCGGACATGCCGAACCGCGGCTTGACGAGGACTCCACCGGGGCCGGAGGCCTTGAGGACGTCCACCACATCGGCCGGTCCGCCGATCGCGGCGAACACGGGGCTGCGGAATCCGGCCGCGGCCAGTGCCTCACGCATCAGGAGCTTGTCCCGCGCCCGCAGGGCGCCGTCGGCCGACGCGCCCCGCAGCCCGAGTCGCTCCGCGGCGCGGGCGGTCGGCACCGCCCACAGTTCGCTGAAGGTGAGGACCGCGTCCGCCGCGCACCGCCGGGCCGCGTCCACGATCCTGCGGACGGCCTCGTCCTCCTCGCCGAGGTCCCAGCCCCCTTCGTCGAGCAGGACGGTGACCGCGCCGTTGTCGGGCACGCCGGGCGCCGTCGCGGCCCATTGGCCGGGCCGCGGGACGTAAACCGTCACGTCGGAGCGGGCGCGCAGGGCCGGCAGTGTGTACGCGGGCGCCGGGCCGCCCAGGTCGTGCACCAACAGGATCCTCACGATTCGATCCCCTTTCCGGCCGCCGCGATGTCGGCGTCGTCGAACGTGTCGAGGACGTTGTAGAGCTCGGCGAAGAAGTGGCCCGGTCCGCCGCCCGCGGCGGCGGCGCGTTCACCGGCGAGCGAGAAGGCCCGGGTTCCGGCCAGTGCCGCCGCGAACGGGTCGTCGGCGCCGACCGACAGGAACGCCCCCAGCACGGACGTCCGTACGCTGCCGGTACCCACCACCCGTCCCATGACCGGGTGGCCGCCGGTGATCCCCGCCGTGCGCGTCCCGTCGCTCACCCGGTCCACGCGGCCCGACATGCTGACCACCGCGCCGGTGCGGGCCGCCGCCCGGGCCGCGACCTCCTCGGGCGGCAGCGCGGTGGAGAGCGAGTCCGCGCCGCGTGACCTGGCGCCGATCCCCGCAAGGGCGGCGAGTTCCGCAGCGTTCCCGGAGACGAGCGTGATGGCGCCGGTCTCCACCAGTCTGCGCACCAGGCCGGCGCGGTAGGAACTGGCGCCCGCACCGAGCGGGTCGAGCACGACGGGAATGCCGGCTCCGGCGCAGGCCACCGCCACGGCCACGGCCGTGTCACCGAAACCGGGCACCGACGTACCGATGTTGATCACGACGGCGTCGGCCGACAGCGCCACCTCCACGGCCTCTTCGGGTACATGGGCGAAGAGGCTGGCGGCGCCGAGCGAATTCACCGCCTGGGCGCAGGCGGCCATGGACACCAGGTTGGCGATCAGGTGGATCAGGGGGCGCCGCTCCCTGATCGATGCGAGCGGACCGCTGTCGAGGCTCCGCTCGTGGGCCGGCACGGAACTCGTCGTCATGCGGTCTCCCTGGTGTGGCCGTCGCCGGTGATGACGTACTTCTGCGCCATCAGGTCCCGTACGCCCAGCGGTCCTCGGGCGTGCAGCTTCTGGGTCGATATGCCGAGCATCGGACCGATGCCGAACGTGTAGCCGTAGGTGAACCGGGTGGAGGCGTTGACGTACACGGCCGCGGCGTCGACGGCGTACTGGAAGCGGCGGGCGTGGTCGAGCCGGGTGGTGACTATGGCTTCGGAATGCCCGGTGCCGTACGTGGCGATGTGTGCCATCGCCTCCTCCAGGCCGGACACCACGCGCACCGCCAGGACCGGGGCCAGGTATTCGGTGGCCCAGTCGTCGTCGGTGGCCGGTTCAACGGCGGGGTGGGCGGCGGCGGCCACGGCGCAGCCCCGCAGTTCCACCCCGGCGTCCGTCAGCTCGCCGAGCAGCCGCGGCAGGTAGCCGGCCGTGTGGGCCGCGTGGATCAGGAGCGTCTCGACGGCGTTGCACATGCCGGGGTCGGAGAGCTTGGCGTTGGCCACGATGCGGGAGGCGGCGTCCTGATCGGCCTCCGCGTCGACGTAGATGTGGCAGTTGCCGCCGCCGGAGCTGAGCACGGGGTAGCGCGAGCGGTTGCGCAGTTCTTCGAGGAACGTCTCTCCGCCCCGGGCGACCACGAGGTCGATCGCCTCGTCCCCGGTGACCAGGTCCCAGACCGCGGACCGGTCCGTGGAGTGCGGCCGGCGCACGATGTCGGGGTTCAGACCCTCGGTCCGCAGGGCCTCGCGCGCCACTTCGGCCAGGAGCGTGTCGGTTCCCGCGCAGTCGGCGCTTCCCCGCAGCAGCACGGCGTTCCCGCTCTTGACGGCGAGCGCGGCGGCTTCGAGCGTCACCTCGGGGCGGCTCTCGTAGATGACGGCCAGGACCCCGAGCGGGACGCGCATGCGGCCGACGAGCAGGCCGTTGGGCTGCACGGTGATGTCCCTCAAGGAGCCGGCCGGGTCCTCGGTATCGGCGAGTTCCCGGATGCCTTGCAGGATCCGGGTCAGGCGCGGGCGGCGCAGCAGGGCGCGGCCCGCCGGACGGTCGCTGCCCGCGCGGGCCTGTGTCGCTTCGGCCTCCGCCCTGTTGGCGGCGACGATGTCGTCGAGCCGGGCCTCGGTCAGTGCCGCGATGCGGTGCAGAACGCGCTGCTTGTCCTGCGGGGTCAGGTCGGCGGCGGCACGGGACGCGGCGCGTACGGCGCGGACGTCCTGCGCCGTACCGTTCGTGGCGCTCATGCGACGTCCACCTGACGGCCGAGGGCCGCCTGTGCGGGGCTCTGGGTGAGTTCCGGCGCGAACCGCTCCAGTGTTTCCCGCACGATGGCGACCTGGTCCGCCATGCGTTCGCCGTCGCTCGCGTCGGTGAACTGGCCGTGCTCGCGCAGCATCGAGTTTCCGGACTTGAGGTACACGGGCCGTGCCACGCGCACCATGTCGGGTGCCTCGTACGTCCGCACGAACCCGCCCGAGCTGGGCGGGTTGTCCGTATGCAGATCGATCGGTACGGAGAGCTGGCCGCGTATGGCCCGGAGCATGTCCAGGGACAGGTCACGCACGGGATTGACACTGTCCGCGCCGAGGCGTTCGAGCAGCCGGGCCGATACGGGATTCCCGCAGCCCATGTGGGCGGAGGCCTTGAACCACACGTCGGGCGGCAGCAGTTCACGGCGGCGGGCCTCGCCCAGGACGGACAGCAGCCCCTCGTCGTAGACCACGAATCCTCGTACGCCGAGTTCGATTCCGCGCAGCACGTCGTCCACGGCGCGGCGGATCTGGTCCATGCCGCGCAGCCGATAGCCGAGGTAGCTGCCGTGCGGCGCCGCGCGGGTCGCACTGGTGTCGTACGAAGCACGAGGTCCGACGGACATGATCAGGGCGATGCCTTCGTCCCGCGCGCAGTTCACGTACTCGGTGATCTCCGTCCGGGTGTGCCGGAACATGCCCAGGGTCTCGGTGACCCGGTTGACGACGAGGTGGTGTGCGGCGGTGCGCCGGACCAGTGCCCGGAAGGTGACGATGCTGTTCACCACCGGAACCTCGGTCCGGTAGTCGGCGCCGTCGGGGAAGTGCATGCCCGAGGCGGTGAGGTGCGTGGAGTCGTGGTCCGGCAGGTCCAGGGCGGTCAGGAGCGTGGACGCCAGCATGACTGCGGCCTTTCGTTCGGAAGGGATGAAGGTCGGCCGGTCGGTGCGGGGCTACTCGTGGTGCCCGGCTTCGAGGGCGACGAGGGCGGTGACGAATTCGCAGAGCACCGGGGAGTTGAACAGGGTGCGTACGGGTACCGGCAGGTTCAGTTCGGCCCGGATGCGCGCGATGATCCGTGAGGCGAGCAGCGAGTGACCGCCCAGGTCGAAGAAGTCGGTGTCGCGGCCGAGGTCCTTGCGGTCGAACACCTCGCCCCAGATGTCCGCGACCAGCTGCTCCAGCGGGCTGAGGGGCGCGCCGCCGCCGGTGTCCCGGTGCTCCGGCTCGGCCACCGGGCCGGTACCGGCCAGCAGGTCGCGGTCGGTCTTGCCGTTGGGCAGTCGTGGCAGCGTGTCGAGAACGGTGATCCGTGCGGGGATCCAGGGCGCCGGGAGCGCCTCGCCGCATGCCTCACGGAGCTTTTCCGGTTCGGCGGTACGGTGCGGCGCGGCGGTCACGAAGGCCACCAGTTCCCGCCCGCCTGCGGCGTCCTCGCGGGGGACGACGACAGCCTCGGAAATCTCCGGACAGCGGGTCAGTACGGCTTCGACCTCGGCGGGTTCGACGCGGAAGCCGCGGATCTGCACCTGCCGGTCGAGGCGGCCGCCGAAGCAGAGCCGTCCTTCGTCGTCCCACCAGACCCGGTCGCCGGTCCGGTACATCCGGGCACCCGGCTCCCCGGCGAACGGATCGGGCACGAAGCGCTCGGCCGTCAGGCCCGGCCGGCCGCCGTATCCGCGCGCCACCGCGGGCCCTCCGACGCACAGCTCGCCCGCCACGCCGTGCGGCACCAGGCGTGTCTCGGCGTCCAGTACGTAGACCCGGGTGCCGGGGAACGGCGTGCCGATCGGGATATGGGATCCGACCGGTCCCTCGGTGATGCGGTGGTGGGTGGCGCCGACGGTGGTCTCGGTCGGTCCGTAGCCGTTGACGAGCACCCGCCCCCGGGACCAGTGCTCGGCGACGGCCGGGGCGCAGGTCTCGCCCACGGATGACAGCACGCGGAGTTCGGGGAGGTCCTCGTCCGTCCATGCCGCGAGCAGGGAGGGCGGCAGTGTCGCCACGGTGACGTGCTGGGCACGGAGCCAGTCCGGCAGCTCTTCGAGCAGCACCGCGCCGGTCTCCTCGCTCACGGGCGGCACGCACAGCCGCGCCCCGTGCGCGAGCGCGATGAACAGCTCGTAGATCCAGGCGTCGAAGCTCGGCGAGGAGAAGGACAGGACGCGGTCGTCGGTGGTGACGCCGAAGCGTGTCGCGGCCTCGGCCACCAGTCCGCCCAGTCCGCGGTGCGATACGACAACACCTTTGGGCCGGCCCGTCGATCCCGAGGTGTACACCACGTACGCGGCATTCGCCGGAACCACACCCGCATCACCCGAGAACACCTCACCCGACGACCAGTCCACCTCCTCCACCAACACCACACCACAACCCACCGGCAACCGCCCCACCCAACACCCCGACGTCACCACCACACCAGGCACCGCATCCCCCACCATGAAACCCAACCGCCCCACCGGATAACCCGGATCCAACGGAACCACCACACCCCCAGCCCGCCACACCCCCAACACCGCCACCACCACATCAACACCCCGCCCCAAACACACCCCCACCCTCACCTCAGGACCAACACCCCACCCCCGCAACACCCCCGCCAACACACCCACACGCCGACCCAACTCCCCGTACGACCACTCCACCCCCTCCCCCACCAACGCAACCCCACCCTCACCCACACCCACCCAATCCCCGACAAACTCATACCCACACCGCTCAGGCTCGGCGGGAATGCCGCGACCGCTCAAGTCGTCGAGGAGCAAGCTGCGTTCGGCGGATCCCATCGCGTCCAGCTCGCCGATCCGGACCTCGGGGTCGGCGGCCAGCAGGTGCAGCAGCTCCTCGAACCCCTGTTGCAGACGGGTGATGGTGGCCGCGTCGAGCAGGTCGGTGTCGTAGTCCCAGACGGCCTCGTACTGCCCGCCCTCCTTCATCACGGACAGCAGAAGGTCGATCGGTGCGGGGGCACTCTCCACGGGCAGGACCGCCACATCGAGCCCCTCGTAGCGGACCGTTTCGATGTCCACGTCGCTGAGCTGGAACATCACATCGCACAGCGGCTGCCGGCCGGGTTCTCGGACGGGGTGGAGCTCCTCGACCACGCGCTCGAAGGGGACCTCCTGGTGTGCGTAGGCTTCGAGGGCCGTGTTCCTGGAGCGCAGGGTCAGTTCGCGCAGGCTCGGGTCGCCGGAGAGATCCAGGCGCAGGACGACGCAGTTGACGAAGAATCCGATCAGCTCCTCCAGCTCCGGCTGCGGTCGGTTGCTGGTCAGGTTGCCGACGGCGAGGTCGCGCAGGCCGCTGCGTCCGGCGAGCAGCAGGCTGAACAGGGCCAGCAGCGCGGCGTTGAGCGATGCTCCTTCGCCGCGGGCCCAGGCGTCGGTCCTCTCCATGAGATCGAGCGGGAGCGGGAAGCGCAGATCGCCGTGACGTCCCTGGCGCCGTCCGGGCTCGGCGCGGAGGTCGACTCGTTGCGGCGGGTTCTCGCCGAGCTTGCGGCGCCAGAAGGCGATCTGTCCGTCGAGCTCGCCGCTGTCCAGCTGCTCCCGCTGCCAGATCGCGTAGTCGGCGTACTGGATCGCCAGGTCGGGGAGCGGGCTGGGTTCGCCGCGCAGGAACGCGCGGTGCAGTGTGGCGAGTTCGTTCTGGAGCACACGCTGGGACCATGCGTCGCCCACGATGTGGTCCATCACCATGAGCAGGACACTGCTCTGCTCGGCCACCTTGACCAGGTAGTTCCGCACCAGTGGTCCGCGCTCCAGATCGAAGGGGCTGCGCAGTTCCCGCAGCCGGAACCTGTGCAGTTCCGCCTCGGGGTCGCGGGCGTCCGTGAGGTCGACGTGTTCGATGTGCACGGGCGAGCTGGCCGGGGAGATCACCTGGAAGAGGCGTTCGTTCTCGGTGGTGAACGTGGTGCGCAGTACGTCGTGCCGTGCGAAGACCTCCGTCATGGCGCGTTCCAGCACCGGGGTGTCCAGCGGACCGGTGAAACGGAGGCCCATCTGGATGTTGTAGTCCGGGGCGTCGTCCTCCATCTGCTCGATCATCCACATGCGCTCCTGCGCGAAGGAGGCGGGCATGACGTAGGCGCTGCGGCCGAGCGGGGCTGCGGTGCTGTTCATCGCTCGGGGGACTCCTTGCTGTCGTTGGGCAGGTCACGGCGGAATCCCTCGCGCGGGGCGCGGGGGATGGTGCGGGCCCGGGCGGCGAACGGGCCGCGGCCGAGGCCGTCGACGACAGCGGCCAGATCGCGCAGTACGGGAGCGTCGTAGATGTCGCGCGGTGTCAGCTCCACCGCCAGCCGGGTCCGTACCCGTGCCGCGCAGCGGGCGGCGATCAGGGAATGCCCGCCCAGTTCGAAGAAGTCGGCGCCGGCGCCGAGCCCGTCACGGGCGAAGAGTTCCTGCCAGATGCCGGCCAAGGTCCGTTCGGTGTCCGTGGCCGGGGTGTCCGTCCGCCCCGGCTCCCGGCCGGATGTGCGCGCCGTCCGTGCCGCTCTCGTGCGCAGCGCTTCCTGATCGGTCTTCCCGTTGACCGTGCGCGGCAACTCGCCGAGCAGGACGATGGTTTCGGGGACCATGTGGGACGGCAGCTCCGCCGCGAGTGCGGTGATCAGCTGCTGCGGCAGGCCGTCAACCGCCGCGGTGGGGACGGCGAACGCGGCCAGCCGGATTCCGCTGCTGTCCTCGACGTCTCCGTGGGCGACCACGGCTGCGTCCTCGACTCCGGGCAGGGCGCGCAGCCGGGCCTCCACTTCGGCGGGTTCGACGCGGAAGCCGCGGATCTGCACCTGCCGGTCGAGGCGGCCGCCGAAGCGGAGCCGTCCTTCGTCGTCCCACCGGACCCGGTCGCCGGTCCGGTACATCCGGGCGCCCGGCTCCCCGGCGAACGGATCGGGGACGAAGCGCTCGGCCGTCAGCCCGGGCTGCCCGAGGTATCCCCGGGTGACGACGCCACCGCCGACGCAGAGTTCGCCGCTCTCCCCATGGGCCACCGGGCGGCCCTGCTCGTCGAGCACATGTGCCCGGACGCCTGCGACCGGGGTGCCGATGGGCACCGAGGCCCCGTCGGGGTGGTCGGGTTGGTCGTGGGGGCCGTGGCAGGCGGCCCAGATGGTGGTCTCGGTCGGCCCGTAGCAGTTGTAGAAGGCCCGCTCGAAGGCCCATCTGCGGGCCACGGCGGGCGGGCAGACTTCTCCGGTGACCATGATGATCCGCAGGTCGGGCAGGTCCTCGCCCTCCAGGACGGACAGGGCGGCGGGCGGGAACATCGCCGCGGTCACTCCGGTGCGTCGCAAATGACCGGCGAGCCGGAGCAGATCGGGCTCGGGCCAGGGCAGCGTGCAGAGGCAGGCTCCGGAACCGAAGGCGAGGAGCAGTTCGAAGATCCAGGCGTCGAAGCTCGGCGAGGAGAAGGACAGCACCCGGTCCTCACGGCGGATTCCGAAGCGGCGCCGCTGTTCGGTGACCACGGCGCCCAGTCCGCGGTGCGGTACGACGACGCCCTTGGGCCGGCCCGTCGATCCCGAGGTGTACACCACGTACGCGGCATTCGCCGGAACCACACCCGCATCACCCGAGAACACCTCACCCGACGACCAGTCCACCTCCTCCACCAACACCACACCACAACCCACCGGCAATCGCCCCACCCAACACCCCGACGTCACCACCACACCAGGCACCGCATCCCCCACCATGAAACCCAACCGCCCCACCGGATAACCCGGATCCAACGGAACCACCACACCCCCAGCCCGCCACACCCCCAACACCGCCACCACCACATCAACACCCCGCCCCAAACACACCCCCACCCTCACCTCAGGACCAACACCCCACCCCCGCAACACCCCCGCCAACACACCCACACGCCGACCCAACTCCCCGTACGACCACTCCACCCCCTCCCCCACCAACGCAACCCCACCCCCACCCACCCAATCCCCGACAAACTCATACCCACACCGCTCAGGCAGCCGTTCGGTCATGGCGCCTCCACCTCGTTCCCACGGTCCGGCTGGATCATTGACAGTTCGTCCACCAGATCGCCCAGGCCGAGATTTCCCATCGAGAGTGCCGCCATGTGCCAGGCTTTCGCGTCGAACGCCGGGCCTTGTGCGCGGCGGGCGTTCTCGCGGCCGAGCAGCCAGGCCCGTTCACCGAGTTTGTAGCCGATGGCCTGTGCGGGCCTGGAGAGATAGCGGGTCAGCTCACTGTCGATGAATTCATCGGGCCTGCTGCTGTGCCGGCCGAAGAATTCCCTGGCGAGGCCGGGGGTCCAGCGCTCACCGGGGCGGAAGGGGGAATCCGGGGGAATTCTCAGGCCCAGGTGCATTCCGATGTCCACGATCACGCGAAGGGCGCGCATCATCTGGCTGTCCAGGTAGCCGAGTCTGCGCTCCGCGTCGGTGAGGAAGCCGAGCTCGTCCATCAGCCGCTCGGCATAGAGCGCCCAGCCCTCGCAGTTGGCACTGACCATGCCCACCGAGGTCTGGTAGCGGGAGAGTTCATCGGCGACATGCACCCACTGGGCGAGCTGCAGATGGTGGCCGGGTACGCCTTCGTGATACCAGGTGGACACCAGGTCGTACACGGGGAAGCGGTTCTCGCCCATGGTCGGCAGCCAGGTGCGGCCGGGACGGGAGAAGTCCTGCGACGGCGGTGTGTAGTACGGGGCCGCGGCGCTGCCCGGCGGGGCGATGCGGGACTCCACCCTGCGTAAGCGGTCGGCGAGTTCGAAGTGGGTGCCGTCGACGGCGGCGATGGTTTCGTCCATCAGTTCCTGGAGCCAGGACCGCACGGCATCGACGCCGTCCACATGCGCGCCGTGCTCGTCCAGGTGCTTCAGGGCCGCCCAGGGTGTCGCGGCTCCGGGCAGCACATCACCGGCCGCTGCTCTCATCTCACTGTGGATGCGGTGGTATTCCGACCAGCCGTACGCGTAGGCCTCGTCCAGATCGAGGTCCGTGCCGGTGTGGTGGCGTGCCCAGCGGGCGTAGCGCTCGCGGCCCACGGTGTCGGGCGTGCCCGCGACAGCCGGTGCGTAGACGTCGCGGAGCCAGTCGCGCAGTCCGACGACCGCTTCGGTGGCCTCGCGGGCCGCGGAGCCGAGCCCGGCGCGCAGCCGTACGGGGCCGTCCGTGACGAACTCCTCGAACCACCCCCGGCGAGGTGTGTTCCGCGTATTGGGGCGGGGCCCGGATGTCCACTCGGTGAGCTGCCCGATGAGTGCGGCGGTCGGGCCCGGTGCTCCGTGCTGCTTGTGGCTCAGACCGGATTCCAGTGAGGTGCGGTAGCCCGCGAGTGCGGTGGGTACGGTCCGCAGGCGTTCGCCGATCGCCGCCCAGTCCTCCTCGGTGCCGGCCGGCATCAGTGTGAAGGCCCTGCGCACGGCGTGCACGGGGGTGCTCATGTTGCCCACCGTGCGCAGGTGTTCCCCGGCCTCGTGCAGGGCCAGTCCGGCGTCGAGCCTCTCCCGCAACAGACGCGCACAGCGTCTCTCCACCGCGCTGTCGGCCCCCGGTGCGCGTTCGGCCCCTTCGAGCCGGCCGAGTGTGCGGCGGGCCAGATCCGCGAGTCCTTGGGCTCCCTCGGGAGAGAAATCGGGGAGCCGTGCGGAACTCTCCTTCGCGCCGAGCGTCGTCCCGAGTACCGGGTCGAGGGCGACAAGCTCGTCCACATGGGCATCGGCGACCTGGCGGGGCAGCCGGACGATACCGGAGGCGCTCATTGTTCCACCGTCCGCTCGGCCAGGATTCTGCCGATTTCCGCGAGGGGTGCGGAATCCAGCATCCGGTAGTGGTCGCAGTCGATTTCGTGCACGGCAAGATGTCCGTCGCTGAAGGACTCCCAGGCCTTCGGCTCGGCGTGGGGCCGGTCCGGGTCCGCTGCCGCACGGAAGTGGATGACGTCGAACCCCGATGTCCGCGGGGGCGTGGTCCGCAGGACCTCCACGGCGAGATCCGCCGTCCTGCGTACGCCTTCCACCGCGCGCTCGCCGAGCGCCGACAGCTGCGCCGATGGTGTGCCGTCCGGAGCGAAGCCGATTCCCTTGAGCACCTGGGCACCCATCTCGTCCACGCCGGGGAGCGATGTCGTCTCCGGCGGCGGATAGGAGTCCAGCAGGGCCAGCCATTCCACACGTTCGCCCGCTTCGACCAGATGGGCCGCCAGGGCGAACGCGATGTTTCCGCCCACCGACCAGCCGAGCAGCCGGTACGGCCCCTCTCTCTGGACCGACCGCATCCGGTCCGCGTACTCCCGCACCATGTCGTGCGGCGTCGCCGCCGCGGAGTCCGGGTCGGCGACACCGCGTGACTGCAGGCCGTAGACCGGAACGTCCGGGGCGATACGCGGGAGCAGGCGGGCGTACGGCCACGCCAGGCCACTCGCCGCATGGACGCAGAACAGCGGTCGTGAACCGCCGCCGCTCCGCAGCGGCAGAAGCACATCGAGCCCCGTGCCGCTGCCGCCGTCGTCGAGCAGCCGGGCCAGCGCGGCCACCGTGGGTGCCTCGAAGAGGGCACGGATGGAGAGTTCGATACCCAGGGTTCTCCTGACCCGGCTGACCAGTTTCGTCGCCAGGAGCGAGTGGCCGCCCAGATCGAAGAAGCCGTCGTCGACGCCCACGCCGTCCACCCCGAGCACCTCCGCGAACAGGGTGCACAGCATCTCCTCGCGGGCATTGCCGGGCCCGCGGCCGGGGCTCTCCTGCCCGTACACCGGCCGGGGCAGCGCGGACCGGTCCAGCTTGCCGTTGGGCAGCAGCGGGAACGCGGTCAGCTGCACGAGAGTCGCGGGCACCATGTAGTCCGGCAGGGTCGCTCCGACGAAGCGGCGCAGTTCCGCCGCGTGCACGGCCGTCTCCGGCCGGGCGGCCACGACGTATCCGACCAGCCGGGGATCGCCTGCCCGGTCCTCCCGCACGATCACGGCCGCCTGCGCCACCTGCTCGTGCCGCAGCAGGGCGGACTCCACCTCGCCGGGTTCGACGCGGTGGCCGCGGATCTTCACCTGGTCGTCGAAGCGGCCGAGGTACACCAGGGTGCCGTCCGCCTGCCACCGCACCCGGTCGCCGGTCCGGTACATCCTGCCTCCCGGGGCGCCGAACGGGCAGGCCACGAAGCGCTCCGAGGTGAGTGCGGCACGGCCCAGATAGCCGCGGGTGACGCCCGCCCCGGCGATGTAGAGCTCACCCGGCGATCCGACGGGAACCGGCCGGAGCCGCGGGTCCAGCACGTACACCCGGGTGTTCGGCACGGGACGGCCGATGGGCACGGCACCCTCGTCCGGTCCTTCACGGCTCTGCCACGACGTGGAGAACGTGGTCGTCTCGGTGGGTCCGTAGAGGTTGGAGACGACGCAGCCGGGTATCCGCGCACGGAACTCGTCCAGCAGGCTCCGCGGGACCGCCTCGCCGCCGACCACCACATGGCGTGCCGACAGTTCCGTGTCACCACTGGCCAGTACGGTCGCCATCGCCGAGGGGACGCCGCTGAAGAGACTTCCCTCCCACCGGCCGTGCTGCAGAAGCGAGAAGAGGTCGTCGACGAGTTCCAGGCAGCCGCCCAGGGCGAGTGTGGTGGTGATCTCGAAGACCGAGACGTCGAAGCTCAGGGAGGTCGAAGCGAGCACCCGCGCCATCCCGGCGGGACCGAAGCGGTCCCGGACGGCGGCGACGAGATTGACGGCATTGGCGTGTTCGACCACCACGCCCTTGGGGACCCCGGTGGAACCCGAGGTGTAGATGACATAAGCGGGATGACGAGGTGTCAGTCGCGCGCGCTGTCCGGTGTTCCGGACGGCGCCGTCCGGTCGGGAGGCGATGTGCCGCAGCACCGGCTCGTCGTCCATGACGATGCGGGGTGTGCCGTCCGGCAGCAGGGACTCCACGGCCTTGACCACAACGGCGACGCCCGGCCGGGCGTCCGCGAGGACATGCGCGATCCGGTCCACCGGGTAGCGCACATCGACGGGCACATAGGCGGCCCCCGTCTTGATGACGGCAAGCAGGGCGACCACCATGTCAGGTGTCCTGGGCAGCGCCAGTGCCACCAGGGTCTCCGGCCCGCAGCCCTGTTCCAGGAGGAGCCGGGCGAACCGGTCGGCGCGCCGGTCGAGTTCTCCGTAGGTGAGTACGGACCCCTCGTGCACGACCGCGGGAGCGTCGGGGGCCCCGGCAGCCGCGGCCTCGATCAGGTCGGGCAACGTCGCCCCGGGCACCTCGGTGCCGGTGTCGTTCCACTCCACGAGCAGCTGCCGGCGCTCCTGCGCCGACAGGAGGGAGAGCCCGTCGACAGCCTGTCCGGGGTCGTCGATGACCGCGTCCAGCACCCGTACGAACCACTCGGCGTACCGCTGCGCCTCCGCGCGGTCGAACAGGTCCGACCGGTAGTCGAGCCGTATGCCCAGTCGCTCACCGGGCATGCAGACGAGGGACAGCGGATAGTGCGTGGCGTCGAACCCGCCCGCACCGACGAGCCGTGCGCCCCCGAGTGCGGAACTCCCCTCCCCCGAGGGGTAGTTCTCGAACGCTGTTGTGGTGTCGAAGAGCGTTCCGAGGCCGGTCCGGCGCAGGATGTCCGTCAGCCCCACGTGATGGTGTTCGATCAGGTCGATCTGCTCGTCCTGCACTCTCTCCAGCACGCTCAGCAGGGTGTCATCGGGCCCGAACCGCACCCTGGCCGGCAGGGTGTTGATCAGCAGGCCCACCATCGTCTCGATGCCCTCGACATCCGCGGCACGCCCCGAGACGGTCATGCCGAGCAGGATGTCGTCACGCCCGGTCAGCTGCCGCAGGACCAGCGCCCATGCCACCTGCATCACGGTGTTGAGCGTCACTCCGCAGTGCCGTGCCCGGTCCGTCAGAAGCGCGGTGCGGGCGGTCGGCAGTGTTCTCAGGACCCGCTCCGGAACCACTGCCTCCCTCCCGGCGGCCTCCGGTGCCACCAAGGTGGGTCCGTCGACGCCGTCCAGCGCTTCGGCCCAGGCCTGCCGGGTGTCGTCCAAATGCGCGTCCGCGTCGGCGAGCCAGTCCAGGTAGGAGGTGTAGTCGGGGGCCGGGGGCAGTCGCGCGGCTTCGCCTCCCGCCCCGCACAGCAGGGCCAGTTCGTCCAGGAGGAGCGAGGTGGACCAGCCGTCGAGAATGACGTGGTGGTTGGTCAGCACGAACCGCCACCGCGTCGGTGTAAACCGGATCAGCAGAAAGCGGATCAGCGGCGGGCTGCCCAGGTCGAACCTCCGAAGGCGCTCCTCCTGCGCGATCCGGGCGGCCTCCTTCTCCCGTACGGCGGGATCGTGCTCCGTCACGGCCGCCTCCCGCCAGGGGAGGGACACCTGCGGCACCACGAACCGCACGGGTTCGCCGAGTTCGTCGGTGCGGTACCCTGAGCGCAGGCTGTCGTGTCGCCGCAGCAGTACGCGGCAGGCCTGGCGCAGTACGGCGGTTTCCAGCTCCCCCTCCAGGTCGAGGACCAACTGGGTCGTGTACACGTCCTGTCCGCCGGTGTCGAAGGCGGTGTGGTAGAGCAGGCCCTGCTGGAGTGGCGCCGGGCGGGTTTCGCACGTCTCGTGCGTCTCGTGCGTCTCGTGCGTCTCGTGCGTCTCGTGCGTCTCGTGCGGGGCGGTCATGCGCTCTCTCCCCTCTGGTGTGCACCGGTGACGAATGTCTTCAGGGCGGCGATCCACTCGTCGGCGAGTTCTTCGACCTGTGCGTGTCCGAGGTGGGTGGTGGGGTAGGCCCATGTGACGTGCAGCTCCGGCCCGTTGTCCTGGTTCATGGCGATCGCGGAGATCTCCAGGAGATGGGTGAGCGGCAGATCGGGATCGCCACCACCGCCGACCGCTTCGGCCTCCGGAGCGAGTCCCCAGTCGGTGCCGTCCGGGCGGTCGAACCGGCCGAGGTAGTTGAAGAGGACCTGTGCCCGGGGAAGTTTGCTGAGCGTCGGCGCGGTGTCCGGGTTGAGGTAGCGCAGCAGTCCGTAGCCGAGTCCCTTGTCCGGCATGGCGGCGAGCCGGTCCTCGATGGCCCGCGCGGCGTCCGCCGGGGCGTCCGCCCGGCTTTCGAGACGTACGGGGAACATGCTGGTGAACCAGCCGACGGTCGTGGACAGATCGAGGTCGTCGGCGATCTCCTCCCGTCCGTGTCCCTCCACATCGACCAGGAACGGTGCGGTGCAGGCCGGGAAGTGCCGGGTGCGCCAGCGCCGGATCGCCTCGCCCAGCGCGGCGAGCAGGACGGCGTTGATGCCGGTGCCCATCGCGGTCGGCACCCGTGTCAGCAGGCTCTCCGTGTGGTCCGCGGGCAGGACGCGGGTGACCTTTCCCTGTGTACGCAGGACATCGCGTTCGGCGGCGAGGGCGACACCCTCGACGAGATCGCCGGTGTCCTCGACGAGTCCGGTCCAGAAGGCAAGCTCGCCGGACCGTTCGAGCGCGTTCCGCTTCAGGATCCTGCTCCACTCCCCGAAGGAGGTGGCGGAGGAGGAGGCGGAGGCTGACGAGGAGTCCGCCGCCTTGTCGGGGGGAGTCCGCGCCCCGGATTGGGACTGCCACACGGTGCGCAGTCCCTGCAGGAGTACGCGCCAGGAGACCCCGTCCACGACGAGGTGGTTGATCATCAGGAGGAGCCGGCCCGAGTGTCCTCGTCCCGCGTCGAACCACACGGCCTGGACCATGTGTCCGGAGCCCGGTGCGAGGCGTGCTCGCGCGGTCTCGGTCTCCGCGCGGATGATCCGCGGCAGTTCGGCGGCGGAGCGTTCGGCGACATCGACGCGTACGAGAAGTCCGCCCGCCGACAGGGTGCCGCGCGGCAGTATGTCGAGCCGCCAGTCCGGCTTCCGTTCCAGCCGTATGCGCAGAGCGTCGTGGCGGTCGAGCAAAGTCTGAAGGACCTTGCGCAGCTCCGGTATCCGCAGGTCCGCCGGGGTCCGCACGAGCACCGACTGATGGAATCCGTCGACCGGTCCGCCGCGGTCGCGCTGCCACTGGATGATTGGGGTGAGCGTGATGGGGTCGCTCCTGTCCATGGCCACGGCCTTCGCCTGCGCCGCTCCGGCCGGCTTGGGGGTCCGCTCGCGCACATGCCCGGCCAGCGCGGCGACCGTCCTGTAGCGGAAGACATCGCGCGCGGAGACCACCAGGCCCCGGGCCCGTGCACGGGCCACCAGACGGATGGAGACGATGCTGTCGCCTCCGAGGTCGAAGAAGTTGTCGTCGACACCGACCCGGGGCAGCCCCAGGATCTCGGCGAACAGCTCACACAACAACGACTCCACCGGCGTACCCGGCAACCGCGAACCCGCAAGCGCCGCAAACCCCGGAACAGGCAACGCCGCCCGGTCCACCTTCCCATTCACCGTCAAAGGCAACCCACCAGACACCACCACAACAACCGGCACCATGTAATCCGGCAACACCTCCCCCACCCACACAGAAAGCTCCCGCTCCAACCCCTCCACCACACCCGAACCCACCGGCACCACATACGCCACCAGCCGACACTCACCCGGCCGCACCTCACGCAACACCACAACACAACGCCCCACCGACCCATGACCACCCAGAACCGACTCCACCTCACCCAACTCCACCCGAAAACCCCGCACCTTCACCTGATCATCAACACGCCCCACAAAAACCAGAACACCCCCCTCCACCCACCGCACCAGATCCCCCGTCCGATACAACCGCTCCCCCGCCCCACCAAACGGATCCGCCACAAACCGCTCAGCCGTCACACCCGGCAAACCCACATACCCCCGAGCAACACCCGAACCACCCACATACAACTCACCCACCACACCCACCGGAACCGGCAACAACCCCCCATCCAACACATACACCCGCGTATTCGACATCGGACGGCCGATCGGCGGGCCGACCAGGTCCTCCCGGTCGATGCGCGCCTTCTTCGGGTCGATGCGAGCCGCGGTCGACCAGATGGTGGTCTCGGTCGGACCGTAGACATTCGTCACCTCCGCGGCCAGAGCGCACAGGTCGCCCGCGAGCCTGGCCGGCAGCGCCTCGCCGCCCACCAGGATCCGCAGTCCTTCCAGTGCCTGCGGGGCTCCTTCCACCAGGCCCGCCCAGAGGGAGGGAGTCGCCTGCATCGCGGTGACCGAGTGCTTCTCGATGAGCCTGCCGAGCACGAGGGGGTCCCTGACGTCGTCGTGGGAGGCGATGACGACACAGGCGCCGGTGCTGAGCGGCAGCAGGAGTTCGAGGTGGGCGATGTCGAACGTGACGGTCGTGACGGCGAGCAGCCGGTCCCCCGCGAGCAGGGGCAGCCGCTCGCGCATCGCGTCCAGCAGGTTGGCGAGGTTTCGATGGGTGACGACGACGCCCTTCGGCCGCCCCGTCGATCCCGAGGTGTAGGTCACGTAGGCCGGGCTGTCGGGAGCGAAGGGGCCGGGTATCTCATCGGCGCCCAGGTCCCGGTCCGGCAGACTCTCCAGTGCGGCGGAGGTCCGGGGGTCGTCCAGGGCGAGCCAGCTGTCGTCGCCGAGCGCGGCACGGCCGGCGAGATCGGAGAGCACCAGGTCGGGTTCGGCGTCCGAGAGCACCGTGTGGACCCGATGTTCCGGGTGCCTCGGGTCGACGGGGAGATGGGCGGCCCCGGTCTTGTGCACGGCCAGCACGGCTACGAGCAGGTCGACGGAGCGTTCCAGGGCCACCGCGACGAGCCGGTCGGGCCGCGCACCGTGCGCGATCAGGCACCGTGCCAGGCGGTTGGAGCGCGTGTTCAGCTCCGCATAGGTGAGAGCCGTGTCGCCGCACAGCACCGCGGTCGCGTCGGGCGTCCGGGCCGCTTGCCTGCGAAACCACGTGGGGAACGGTTCCGCCGCCACCTCCCGTACGGGACCGATGCCCGCTTCGAGGACCGTGCGCCTCTCCTGCGCGGGCAGGAACTCCAGTTCCCCGAACGGGCGCGAGGGGGCGGAGGCGGCCCGGACCAGGAAGTTTTCGAATTGGCACACCAGGCGTTCGGCCGTGGCCCGGTCGAAGAGGTCCTCGGCGTAATGGAGCAGACCCTCCAGCCCGCCGTCCGCCTCGGCCAGATCGAAGAGCAGATCGAAGGGCATGGGCGGACAGCGGCCGTCGTCCACCGGCTCCACGGTCGAGCCGGGCAGCCCGTTGGACGCGGCCTCGTTGTTCTGGAGGCTGAGCATCACCTGGAACAGCGGGTGCCGTGCCGCGGACCGTGACGGGTTGACGGCTTCCACCACGCGCTCGAAAGGTACGTCCTGGTTCGCCAGGCCGGTGAGCACCACTTCCCGTACCCGGCGGATCAACTCGGTGAGGGACGGGGCACCCGTTGTGTCGGTCCGGATGACGACGGTATTGAGGAAGCAGCCGACGAGGTCGTCCATCGCCTCGTCCGTGCGTCCGGCGACGGGGCTGCCCACCGGAAGGTCCGTGCCCGCCCCCCAGCGGAGCAGCAGGCCCGCCAGAGCGGCGTGCAACACCATGAACAGGCTCGCCCCCTCCTTCCGGGCGAGTGCGGTCAGCTGCCGGTGACTGTCGGGGTCCAGCCGCAGTGCCACGGCGCCCGCGCGGTGCGACGCGATGCCCGGACGTGGTCGGTCGGCCGGGAGGGACAGTTCTTCGGGCAGGTCTGCCAACGACTGTTTCCAGTGGTTCAGTTGTTGCGCAAAGAGGCTGTCCGCATCCTCCGGTACGCCCAGCAGTTCCCGTTGCCAGAGCGTGAAATCCGCGTACTGGACCGGAAGTTCGACCCACTCGGGGGGCCGACCCGCAAGCCTGGACTCGTAGGCCGTGCGCAGATCCCGGCTGAAGGGCCCCGCCGACCAGCCGTCAAAGGCTATGTGATGAATCGTCAGTACGAGCAGGTGGTCGCCGGAGCCTTCGGCGAGGAGCGCAGCCCGCAGCGGGATCTCGTGCGCGAGATCGAAGGGACGTTCCGAGTCCGCCGCCACGGCCCGGGCGACTTCCTCGTCCTTCACGTGCCGTGTGGCGAGATGGATGTACGCGGCTGTGGCGTCCGGGTCCAGGATCAGTTGCCCGGGTGTGCCGTCCACCACGGGGAAGACGGACCGCAGGCTCTCGTGCCGTGTCACCACGTCCTGCAGCGCCCTTCGCAGAGCGGCGGAGTCGAGTGGCCCGGAGAACCGGAGCACGGTCGTGATGGCGGGTGACTCACCGCCGTCGGACGCGGCCGCCTGGAACCAGAACCGCAGCTGTGCGTACGAGAGCGGCAGGGCCGCGGGCCGCGTCCGGCGCCGCAGCGGCACTCGGCGGATTCCCGATTCCGTGAGCCGGGCGGCGAGTGCGGCCGGTGTGGGCGCCTCGAAGATCGCATGCATGACGACCTCGGTGCTCAGCGTCGAACGCAGCCGGTTCAGCAGCCGGACGGCCAGCAGCGAATGACCTCCGAGGTCGAAGAAGTTGTCGTCGACGCCCACCCGGGGCAGCCCCAGGATCTCGGCGAACAGCTCACACAACAACGACTCCACCGGCGTACCCGGCAACCGCGAACCCGCAAGCGCCGCAAACCCCGGAACAGGCAACGCCGCCCGGTCCACCTTCCCATTCACCGTCAAAGGCAACCCACCAGACACCACCACAACAACCGGCACCATGTAATCCGGCAACACCTCCCCCACCCACACAGAAAGCTCCCGCTCCAACCCCTCCACCACACCCGAACCCACCGGCACCACATACGCCACCAACCGACACTCACCCGGCCGCACCTCACGCAACACCACAACACAACGCCCCACCGACCCATGACCACCCAGAACCGACTCCACCTCACCCAACTCCACCCGAAAACCCCGCACCTTCACCTGATCATCAACACGCCCCACAAAAACCAGAACACCCCCCTCCACCCACCGCACCAGATCCCCCGTCCGATACAACCGCTCCCCCGCCCCACCAAACGGATCCGCCACAAACCGCTCAGCCGTCACACCCGGCAAACCCACATACCCCCGAGCAACACCCGAACCACCCACATACAACTCACCCACCACACCCACCGGAACCGGCAACAACCCCCCATCCAACACATACACCCGCGTATTCGACATCGGACGGCCGATCGGCGGAGTCCCCTCCGAGCCGCCGGTCCGGTCCAGGCGCGCGCAGGTGGTGAAGGTGGTGTTCTCGGTGGGTCCGTAGCCGTTGGTCAGCACGGTGTCCGGGAACTCCTCGCGCATCCGGCGCACGGCCGCGGGCGACGGCGCCTCCCCGCCCACCCACACGTCGCGCAGCCCGCTCAGGACGGGGCTTTTGCCCGCGACCAGGGTCTCGAACAGGGACGCCGTCAGGAACGCGCCGGTCGCGCCGTGTTCGGCAGCCGTGCGCTCCAGCGCCTCCGTCACGGAGTCGCCCGGCGGCACCAGGACCACTGTGCCGCCGTTCAGCAACGGCACCCACAGCTCATAGGTGGAGGCGTCGAAGGAGTGCGGTGCATGCGCGAGTACGCGGTCGTGTCCACTGCCCGCCCAGCAGGGGTCGGTCGCCAGGGCCAGGATGTTGCGGTGGGTCACCACGACGCCCTTGGGCCGTCCCGTCGACCCCGAGGTGTACATCACGTAGGCCGCGTGCTCCCCCTCGGCCTCGGGCAAGGGCACTTCGGGCGTGAGCACTTCGGGCGACGACGCTTCTTCTTCGGCGAGCAGTACCGGGGCGCCCCCGTGGTACGTCCGCGACAGCGTGGTGGCCCGATCCTGGGTGGGTACGTCGCTGAGCAGGAGGCAGGGTTGCGCCTCCTCCAGGACGGTACGCAGACGGGTGTCCGGACTCCGCAGGTCCAGCGGGAGGTAGCCCGCGCCGCTCTTGAGAACGGCCAGGATGGCGACGACCAGCCCGGCGGAACGCTCCATCGCCACCGCGACCAGGCGTTCGGGACCGGCTCCCCGGTGCACCAGCTGCCGGGCGAGACGATCCGCCCTCGCGTCCAGCTCCCGGAAACTCAGCCGGGTGTCCTCGCAGATGACCGCGACCGCTTCGGGCTCACTGGCCACCTGTTCCCGGAAGCGGTGCACGACGGAGCCGGAGGGAATGGGGTGGGGGCGGCCGTTCCATTCTTCGAGCAGCGTCCGCCGGTCGGACGGGGACAGGATCTCCAGCTCTCCGATCGGCCGGTGGGGGGAGGCCACTGCCTGTGTCAGAAGGCGCTCGTAGGAACGGGCCAGGCGCTCGGCGGTGGCGGCGTCGAAGAGGTCTTCGGCGTAGATGAGCCGGCCTTCCAGCCCTCCGTCGGCCTCGGTCAGGTCGAAGAGCAGATCGAAGGAGACGGACGCGACCTCGTCGATGTCGAGCATCTCCATGCCGATGCCGGGAAACCGGGCGGTGGCGACCGCGTTGTTCTGCAGGCTGAGCATGGTCTGGAACAACGGGTGCCGCCGGGCGGAACGTCTCGGGTTGACGGCTTCGACGACCTGCTCGAAGGGCACGTCCTGGTGCTCCAACGAGGTCAGCACCTCTCCGCGGACCCTTCCCAGCAGTTCCTGGAAGGACGGGGCGCCGGAGGTGTCGGTGCGGATCACCACCGTGTTCACGAAGCAGCCGATGAGGCCCTCCAACCCGGCGTCGGTGCGCCCGGCGACCGGGCTGCCCACCGGAATGTCCATACCCGCACCCAGCCGGTGCAGCACACCCGCCAGTCCGGCGTGCAGCACCATGAACAGGCTGGCCTCCTGCTTACGCGCCAACTCGACGAGGCCTCTGTGTACGTGCGGGTCCAGACGGACGGGGACCGTTCCGGCCCGGCGCGAGGCGGTCGCCGGACGGGCGCGGTCGGCCGGCAGGACCAGCTCATCGGGCAGCTCGGCCAGCCTCCCCCGCCAGTGGTCGAGCTGCTGCGCGAACAGGCTCTTCGGGTCCTCCGGATCGCCCAGCACCTCTCGCTGCCACAGCGTGTAGTCGGCGTACTGCACGGGGAGTTCGTCCCAGGCCGGGGCCCGCCCCTCCAGCCGGGCCCGGTAGGCGTGGGACAGATCGTGGAGGAACGGGGTCACGGACCAGCCGTCGAAGGCGATGTGGTGGACGGTGACCACCAGAACGTGGTGATCGGGTGCGGCGGCGAACAGTACGGCCCGCAGCGGGGTCTCCCGCGCGAGGTCGAAGACATGCGCCTCGGTGTCCGCAACGGCCCGCTCAAGAGAGCCCTTCGTGACCTGATGCATTGTCAACAAAGGTTGTGCGGCCGCGTTTTCCGCGCCAAGGATCAGCTGCTGAGGCACTCCGTCCGTCGCGGGAAAGACGGTCCGCAGGCTCTCGTGTCGCGTCACGACATCTCCCAGCGCAGCGCGCAGGGCCGCCGGGGCCAGTGCGCCGGTGAGGCGCAGTGCGAGCGAGGCGACGGGCGATTCGCTCCCGTCGACCATTTCGTCCTGGAACCAGAACCGCAGCTGCGAAAACGACAGAGGGATCACGTGTCTCGGCCTCCCAGCCCTATTCGCATGCTTTTCGCAGTGCGTTTATGTGGCCCAAACCATTCAGTACGGTCTTCGTGTCGGCCCCGAAATCGATCAGGCAGGCGATCTCGTCCACGCCGATCGCGCGCAGGCGCTCCACGGTCGCTTCGGCATCGGCAACCGTGCCGAAGAGCCCTCGCTCATGGAAGTAGGTGTCGAAGGACCGGGAAACGATGAACTCGATGTCCTCTTCCTCCAGATCGTCGATGTCGAAATCGCGATCGGCCTCCCGGAACGACCGGGTGATGAGATGGAGGGAGCTCTTGAGGTAGTCGCGCAGTGGCCGGTCCACGACCGCGCGGGCCTCCTCACGGCTGTCGGCGAGGAAGGTGTGGAGCATCAGGACGACATGCCCTGACCAGCCCTCGTGCGTCTGACCGGCGACCTTGCGGTAAGCGGCGATGTTCGCGGCCAGGGCGTCGGGGTCCTGATGCAGCAGATGCGTGAGCACGCCCGCCCGGGCGGCTGCCGCGGAACGGAACGTCTCCGTCTCTCCCGCGCTGGTCACCCAGACCGGCAGTTCCCGCTGTACGGGCGGCGGATAGGCCCGCACGCCCGTCATCCGGCCGCTGCCGTCCACCACGTCCAGAGCCTCGCCGCGCCACAGGCTGCGTACCTGTTCGACGCTCTCCATCGTCACGCGTTTGCGATCGCTGTACGGCGTCCGGCTCAGCGCGAAATCCGCGGGGTGCCATCCGGACGCGAAGGAGATTCCGATACGCCCGCCCGAAAGGTTGTCGACCACCGACCACTCCTCGGCGATCCGCAGAGGGTGATGCAGTGGCGAGACCACGCTCCCGGCCCTGATGGAGATGTTCTCGGTGATCGTCGCGAGTGCCGCGCCGACAACAGCCGGGTTGGGGTAGAGCCCGCCGAAGGCATGGAAATGGCGCTCGGGGGTCCACACCGCCCGGAATCCGTTGCGGTCGGCGAACCGTGCGCCTTCCAGCAACAGTTCGTAGCGCCCCGATCCGTTGTCCGGCGTACTGTCGTCCGCGAAGTAGAAAAGGCTGAAATCCATCGGTCACCCCTGCTGGTCGTGATCCATCGGGACGGCGTTCAGTTCCGGGGCCGCATCCGGCGCAGTGCCGGCCGTGCCCGGGGCACGTCGTCAAGACGGTCCACGAGGGCGGCCACACTGGGTGCGTCGAAGACCGTGCTCACCGCAACCTCCACTCCGAACGCGGCTCGGATACGGCTGACCAGACGTGTCACGAGCAGCGAGTGACCGCCCAGGTCGAAGAAGCTGTCGTCGATCCCCACCTCGCCGAGGCCGAGGATCTCCCCGTACATCCGGCACAGCGCGGCCTCCCTCGGCGTACGTGCTGTGCGGCTGCCCGCGCTCCGGCCGAAGTCCGGGGCGGGCAGTGCGCGGCGGTCGGTCTTGCCGTTGGGTGTCAGCGGGAGGCTCTCCAGGACGACGACGGCCGACGGCACCATGAATGCGGGGAGGGCGGCCGCGCAGTGCTTCAGGACCGACTCTCCGAGGCCGCTGCGGTCGGGCGCCGCGAAAGGGACGTTGACGTAGGAGTCGAGGCCCGAACCGGGTCCGGGCACTGCGGGCAGGGGCGGATCACCGGTTACGCCGTCTCCGGGAGGGGCGATCACCACGTCGAAGCATTCGGGCCCCGACTCCTCGGACCAGCGCAGTGCCACCCGGTGGCCCAACCCCTCGGCAAACCGCGCCAGTTCCTCCGGGTCCACCGCGTCGGGCCGTGTGATGCCGAGCGTGCGGAGGTCCTCGGAGAGCCGCGCGTTGGGAATTCCCAGCACGCGCAGGCCCGTGGAGCGGTCGGCCCGCAGCCGTTCCCGGATCTCGTGCAGTGCGTGGACGTCCTTGCCCCACCTGACCCCGGGTACGGGGGTGGCCGCACCCCGGATGGGGGATGTCCGCAGGATCACGTCGTAGCGGTAACGGCTCAGCTCGTTGTGGTAGCCGCCGCGCTTCAGTCGTACGTCGCAGGAGGAGAAGAGTCCGCAGGAGGCGGCCAGTGCGCCGAAGAAGTCCGGGGCCACCAGCAGTTCCTGCTCTCGTGCCAGGCTCCGCCGCACGGCCTGCTCATGTGCGGGGCTCCCTGGCTCCGCTCCCGTCCTGCGGGCGGCGGTCGCCGCGTGGAAGCACCTCAGCAGCCTCAGGTTGCGCACATCGCCCACGAAGAGGGATCCACCGGGGGCGAGCGCCGTGGCCGCCTGCTTCAGTACCCGCGTGAGGTAGTCGCCGCTGGGGAAGTACTGCGTCACCGAGTTGAGCACCACGACGTCGAAGAATCCCCTGGGAATGCCGGTGGCATCGTCGGCCGCCTGACAGCGCAGGACGGTCCGGCCGTCCAGCTCCGGGCGCTGCGCCACCTCGCGGTGGAGCCTCCCGATCACGTCCCGGGAGAGGTCGAACCCCCAGTAGGTGTCGGTGGACGGTGCGATCCTGGACAGCAACAGACCGCTCCCGACGCCGAGTTCGAGCACCCTCGCGGGCCGGAGCGCGATGATGTCGCGGACCGTGGCATCCCGCCACTGCCGCATCTCCTGCGGGGCGATCACTCCCCCGTCGTAGCTGCTGTGCCACCCGGTGAAGTCCTCGCCGAAGTCGGCAGCCGGGCCGCCGGAGTGCACGGAGTCGTGGATCCTCCCCCACTCGGCCACGCGCTCGCTGTCGGTGGGCGGGGCCGAGTCCGTGGCCGGGGCCTTCGGGACGACGTAGGAGATGATTCTCCGGTCAAAGTCGCGGTCTCCGTCGACCTTCACGGCGACACCGGACACCTCCGGGTGGGCGGCGATCAGTTCCTCGATCTCCGTCAGTTCGATCCGGTGGCCGCGCACCTTCACCTGGTGATCGACGCGCCCCGCGAACTCCAGCTCTCCGCCGGTGTTCCAGCGGGCCAGGTCGCCGGTGCGGTACATCCTCGTGCCCGGGGCGCCGTAGGGGTCGGCGACGAACCGTTCCGCTGTCGTCCCGGGCCTCTTCAGGTACCCCTGGGCCAGACCGGCCCCGGCGATGTACAGCTCGCCCACGACCCCCGTCGGGGCGGGGCGCAGCCGCTCGTCGAGAACGTACAGACGGGTGTTGCGGATCGGGCGGCCGATCGGCGGTGTTCTGCCGTCGGCGGTCAGTGGGCCGCTCATGCTCGCGCAGACGGTGGTCTCCGTCGGGCCGTAGGCGTTGATCAGGGTCCGGCCGGGCTGCCGGCGCCGGACCTGTTCCGCGCCGAGCGCCTCACCGGCGACGACGAGTGTGTGGACGCCGGTCAGGGTGTCGGGCGGCAGGGCGCCGAGCACCGAGGGCGGGAGGGTGAGATGGGTGACGCCGTGCCGGGCGATCACACTGCGCAGGTCCGGGCCGGGCAGCAGTCTGCGGGCAGGTGCCATGACGAGCGCGGCCCCGGCGGACAGCGCCATGGCCACCTCCCAGAAGAACGCGTCGAAGCCGGGCGAGGCGAACTGCAGGACGTGGCTGGTGCGCACGACACCCAGGGTCCTGGCCTGGTGCTCGGCAAGGTTGGCGAGGCCCGCGTGGGTGACCACGACGCCCTTGGGACGCCCGGTGGATCCCGATGTGTAGATCACATACGCGGGACTCTCCCGGTGGAGGACCGCCCGCGGGCCGCCGTGCGGGCGCTGCGGTGGCCGGTGGTCGCGCATCGCCGCGCGTGCCTCCGGCCCGTCCAGTTCGACCCGGACGAGTCCGTCCGTGGCGCCGATGCCCGGCGCCGTGCCGCGCGTCGTCAGCAGCAGGGCCGGTCCGGCGTCGTCCAGCACCTGCGCGATGCGCTCCGCGGGATACTCCGGGTCCACCGGCAGATAGGCGGCGCCCGTCTTCATGACCGCGAGCACGGCTACGATCAGCTCCACGGACCTGGTCAGCGCCGAGGCGACGACCGCGCCGGGGCCGACGCCGCGCGCGAGCAGATGGGCGGCCAGCCGGTTCGCCCGGGTGTCGAGCTCCGCGTACGAGACCCGCTCCTGCTCGAAGAGCACCGCTGTGGAGTCCGGGGCGGACCCGGCCTGCTCCTCGAACCGTTCGAGGAGCGAGCGGACCGGCGTCGTGTCGGTGGTGGTGTTCCACTCGTCCAGGAGGCGTTGCCGCTCGCCTTCGGTGAGCAGGTCGTAGGACCCGATGGGCCGGTCAGGGTCGGTGACGGCCGTTTCCAGCACCTGTACGAGTCGTGCCGAGATCCCTTCCGCCGTACGGGCGGTGAACAGGTCGGCCGAGTATTCGAGGAATCCGCTCAGGCCGCCCGGTGACGCGTCCCCGGTCCTCGATTCGCCGACTGACAGAGCGAGATCGAACTTCGCGGTGCCCGGGGTCACGGACTGCGTCTGCATCTCCACATCCCCGAAGTCCCACACCGCCTCGTCCGTGTTCTGGAAGGCGAGCAGCACCTGGAAGAGCGGCCGGCCCCCTTGCGTGCGTGCCGGGTTCAGCGCCTCGACGAGCCGGTCGAAGGGCAGATCCTGATGCTCTGAGGCGGCGAGGCCTGTCTCTCTTACCCGGGACAGCAGTTCACGGAAGCCGGGGTCGCCGGACGTATCCGTCCGCAGAACCAGTGTGTTGACGAAGAAGCCGACCAGGTCCTCCAGCAGGGGATCGTCCCGCCCGGCGGTCACGGTCCCGATGGGGATGTCCGAACCGGCCCCCAGCCGCGTCAGCAGGACGGCGAGCGCCGCCTGCATCACCATGAACAGCGAGCACCGCTGCTCCCGTGCCAGTGCGGCCAGCGCGCCGTGCAGATCCGCGTCGCACGCGAAGGGTACGGACCCTCCCGGCCGGGTCTTCGCGACCGCGCGGGGACCGTCGACGGGCAACGGAATGATTTCCGGAAGTCCTTTCAATTCGGATTTCCAGTAATCAAGTTGACTGGCCATCAGACTGTCCGGGTCCTCGTCGCTGCCCAGCAGTACGCTCTGCCACAGTGTGTAGTCGGCGTACTGGACGGGGAGTTGTGACCACGCGGGCGGTGCGCCCGTGCGCCGTGCCCGGTAGGCCACCGCCAGATCCCGCGCGAGCGGGCGCAGGGACCATCCGTCGCTCGCGATGTGGTGCATGACCAGCAGCAGTACGTACACCTGCTGGTCGAGCACGAACAGAACCGCGCGCAGGGGCGGTTCGGTGGTCAGGTCGAAGGGGGTACGGACGGCCTCGCGCAGCGCCCCGGCCAGTGCGTCCCCGGACACCTCGCGTACGTCGAAGCGGGGTGCGTGTGTGCGGGGGCCCAGGATGTGCTGGCGGGGTTCGCCCCCGTGTCCGGGGAACACCGTCCGAAGGGGCTCATGGCGGGCGACGACGTCTCCCGTGGCCGCCTCCAGCGCCGCCGCGTCCAGAGTGCCGGAGAAACGGAAGGCCACATGCTCGTTGTAGGTCGGGTTGGGTCCTTCCAGCTGGTCCAGGAACCACAGGCGCCGCTGGGCCGGGGAGAGCGGCAGCGGGTCGGGGCGCGGCACGGGCCGCAGCTCGGGGCGCCGGGCCGGACCCGTAATGAGACGGTCGGCGCGCGCGTCCGGCCCCGTACCGAGACGGTCTGCGAGCGCGGCCGGAGTCGGCGCCTCGAACACATCACGGACCGTCAGTTCCGCCAGCTTCTCAGCGCGGGCCCGGCCAACCAGGCGCATCGCCAGGAGCGAGTTGCCGCCCGCGTCGAAGAAGTGCGTATCGGCATCGGCGTGTTGGGCGCCGAGCACCTCTGCGAACAGCCGGCACAGCAGTGTCTCCCGGAGGGAAGCGGGTGCGCGCCCGCGCGTGGCACTCGCGTACTCGGGTGCGGGCAGGGCCGACAGGTCCGTCTTCCCGTTCGCCGTCACGGGAAATCCATCGAGCACCAGGACGGCCGCGGGCACCATGGAGGACGGCAGCCACGCGGCACAGTGCGCACGGAGTGACGCGGGAAGCGCGGCCCGCCCGGCGCGCTCGCCCGTGGTGACGTACGCGACGAGCCTTCGGTCACCGGGGCGGTCCTCGCGTGCCACGACCACGGCTCTTCCCACCTCGGGGTGCCGGGCCAGCACCTCCTCGATCTCGCCGGGTTCGATCCGCTGACCGCGCAGTTTCACCTGCCGGTCCGACCGTCCGAGGTACTCCAGCAGCCCTCCGGCCAGCCGCCGGACGCAGTCGCCCGTCCGGTACATGCGGCTTCCGGGCGGTCCCAGCGGGTCGGCGAGAAACCGTTCGGCGGTGGCGCCCGGGCGTCCCGCATAGCCCGAGGCCACCCCCTCGCCCGCGAGATGGAGTTCCCCCACCTGCCCCTCGGCCACCGGCTCCAGCGCCGCGTCGAGCACATGGGCGCGCACTCCGGGCAGTGCCGAGCCGATGTGGGGCACGGGTCCGGCGATGCGAGCCGCGGTGGCGTCCACCGTGCACTCGGTGGGTCCGTACACATTGACCGCGCTCAGCAGGCCGCGTCCGGTCAGTTCCACCAGGTCCGTCCACATCGGGGCGGGCACGGGCTCACCGCCGAGGAACAGCCGCAGCGCGGTGTTCCCGAAACCGCCCTCGATCAGATGCGGACGCAGCACTTCCCAGTGCGAAGGTGTCGCGTCCAGGTCGGTGGCCCGTTGCTCGCGCAGAAAACCGGCGAACAGCTCAGGGTCGTCGCGCAGTTCGTCCGTGGGGAGGATCAGGGTGTCTCCCCGGCAGACTCTGATCCACTGCTGGACGGACGCGTCGAATCCGGGGGCGGCGTTCCACACCACACGCGAGGGCTCCTCGGGGAAGAGCCCGCTGCGCTCCAGGGCCCGCAGGAGATGCGCGACGTTGTTACGGGTGACCACCACCCCCTTGGGACGCCCCGTGGTGCCCGAGGTGTGCATGATGTACGCCGGTGATGCACCCGTGAAGGAGGGCTCCGGCGCCTCCGGTCCGGGGCCGTCAGGGCGGAGCCCGGGGCCGGTGTCCAGGTCGAGGCGTCCGAGGTCCCTGGGCAGAGGGGTGTCCAGCCGGCCGGAGGTGATCACCCAGCATGCCCCGGCGTCCTTGCTCAGGAACTCCAGCCGCCCGGCGGGCTGGGCCGGATCGAGGGGGACGTACGCCGCCCCGGTGCGCCACACGGCGAGCATCGCGGCGACCAGGTCCGCGCAGCGCGGGAGGCAGACCGCCACGGCCGCGCCGGGTGTCACGGCCCGCTCGCGCAGGGCCGCGGCGATCCGCTCCACCCGGTCGTCCAGCTCACGGTAGGTGAGGTCGCCCGAGGGCGTGGAGACGGCGGTGCGTCCCGGATGCCTGAGCGCCGCCTCCCGGAAACGCCCAAGGACATCGCTTGCGCCACTGTCCACGATCAGCTCCTCGGGCTGGACGGCCGGATGGTCTCGTCGCGGTGGCCGCGCCTGGGAGCCGACCGCTGAACTGTTGCTTGTGGTGCTGTCGGCGTCCTACTGCTGCGAACGCCGCCGCAGGCTCGCCGGCCGCATGTCGGTCCAGGTGCGCTCGACGTACTGAAGGCACTCGGCCCGGCTGCCCGGCCCGTGCCCGACGGCCCAGCCTCCGGGCACGGTGACCTCGCGCGGCCACAACGAGTACTGCTCCTCGTCGTTGACGAGTACCAGGTACTGCCGTGTCTCGTCCTCGAACGGATTCGTCATGCCCATCGGCCCGCTCCCGTCCTCACAGGCAGGCGGCGGTGATGGGTGTTCGGTCGGTTCATGTCGGATTCCCGTCGGCTCTTGGCGATGAGAAGGGCGCGCGCCGGGAAGGGGGCGCGGGCTGCCCGTGGGCGAACCGGCAGGCGGTTCGCCCACGGGCCGGGGAGACCTACCGCGGTTGCGGTGACCGATCGGCGGCTACTTGGTGGCGATGATGATGCCGTGCGGCGTCCAGCCCGGAACGTCGATCCGCTCGAACTCGCCGAAGCCGGCCTTCTGCAGGCACTCCTCGTGCTGCTTCCAGGAGTAGATCATTCCGCCCTCGGCCGGTATCGCGGCGAAGTACACGCTGTCCAGCGCCGCCACGACCGGGCCGTCGCCCTCGTCGTTGGACATCGAGTTGAAGATGACGAGCTTGCCGCCTTCGGGCAGCGCCTCGTACGCCTTCGCCAGCAGGCGGGTGTTCTCCTCCAGGGTCCAGATCACCAGCTGGTGGGCGAAGAGGATCACATCGTGTCCGCCCGGGAACGGATCGGCGAACATGTCGCCCGCGATGACGTCGACCCGCTCCGCCAGGCCCGCTTCGGCGATCTTCTTCTGGGTGATGACCGAGGACTCGGGGATCTCGAACACGGTGGCCCGCAGGTGGCTGTTGGCCGCGGCCAGGGCGATCGAGTTCACCGCGTCACCGCCGCCGCAGTCCAGCAGCGCCCGCGCGTCACCGAGGTCCAGCGCGTCGACGAGGTGGCGGTTGGCCAGCTCCGACCACGAGCGCATGTAGCGGTAGAACACGGCCTCCATGTGCGGGTTCTCGCTCAGCCGGTGGTAGAGGTCCCGGCCGGTGCCGCGCACCCGGCGCAGGCCGACGTTGGTGTTGGTCCGCAGGGACTCGGTGAAGTCCAGCTGGCCCTCGTAGACGACGTACTGCTCGAAACCGACCGTGTCCTTGAAGCGCTGCCAGTCCTCGGTGGCGGTCAGCTCCTTCAGTACGTCGGCCAGCCGGTAACGGTCGTTCTCCTTGACCGTGAGGCCCATGGCGGTGGTGCCGAGGAGCAGGATGTCGATGGCCCGTTCCTGGAGCGAGAGCCGCTCGGCGAGTTCCTCCTTGGTGACGCCGGGAGTTTTGACGAGCTCGTCGAGGAGTTCGGTCTCCACGGCGGCGTTGAGGTACTGGAACGCGGCGTGGCCGAAGAGGATCCACGCCAGACCGTCCATGTCCAGCGGCTGCCGGGCGGTCGGCGGGAGGCTCGTCTGCGCGGTGGTCGTCATGGAATGCTCCTATGGGGTAGTTGTGTTGTGCGGTGCGGGCAGATCCGTTTCCCCGGCCGGGCCGTCGAGCAGTCGCTGCACTTCGGCGTCGTCCAGCAGGTCGAGTTCGGCGGTCACCGCCGCCTCCACCAGAGCCGCGGCGGACCGCGGTGTCGGTGCCTCGAAGATCAGAGCGGTCGGCAGGTCGACGTCGAAGGCCTCACGCATCCGTTCGACGACCCGCATGGCCAGCAGTGAATGGCCGCCCTGGTGGAAGAAGTTGTCATCGGCACCCACGCGGTCGAGTTCCAGGGCCTCGCCCCAGATCTCCGCCACGGCCCGCTCGGTGTCCGAGGCGGGTTCGGTGTACGTCGCCCGAAGCCCGGCGCGTCCTGCCGTGGGGGCCGGCTCCGGGCGCGGCCGCGTCCACTCGGGCGCGAAGTCCGCGGCGAGATCCGTCAGCGGCAGATCCGCGTCGGCGGCGATGCGTTCCAGGACGTGCTGGAAGGCGTCGGTGAAGTGCTCCGCCGATGCGTGGTCGAAGACGTCCTGGTCGTAGGTGAGTTCCCCCGTCAGCTCGTGCGAATGCAGCCTGAGGGAGAGGGCCAGGTCGTACTTGGCGGTGCGGATCTCCGGATACAGGGCCCGCGCGTGCAGCCCCGCCATCCGCCCGGCCTCGTCGTCCGTGTGGTCGAAGTCGAACAGCACCTGGAAGAACGGGGGCTGGGACTCCTGCCTCGGCGGGGCCAGTTTCCGTACCAGTTCGTCCAGCGGGATCTCCTGGTGGGCGTAGGCCTGGAGCATGCGGTCGCGGACCCTGCCCACCACGGTGCGGAAGGAGGGTCGCCCGGAGAGGTCGCCCCGGATCACCAGCATGTTGAGCAGGAATCCCACCAGGTCCTCGGTCTCGGGCCGGACCCGGACGGCCGCCGTGGTGCCGACGGTGACCTCTTCCTGGCCCGCGGCCGCACCGTGCAGGACGACCTGCCAGGCGGCGAGCAGGACCATCGCGGGTGTTGCCCGCTCCTGGCCGGCCAGCCGTGTCAGCCCGTCGACCGCCCCGGAGGGGATGCGGAGTTCCACGGAGGCACCGGCGCCGCTGCGCTGCGCGGGGCGCGGCCGGTCCAGCGGCAACCGCAGGCTCTCCAGTCCCGCGAGCGCCTCCCGCCAGTACGCGAGTTCGGTGTTCAGCGAACCGTCCTCTATACGGCCCCGCTGCCAGGCCATGTGGTCGAGCAGCTGCACCGGGAGCGGCGGGAGCGCGGCCGCTTCCGCTCCGGTCCGCTCCGTGTAGCAGGCCGCCAGATCGCGCAGCAGCACTCGACAGGACCAGGCGTCCGAAATGATGTGATGCATCGTCATACAGAGGATGTGGTGTTCGGGTCCGGTCCGGACCAGGTCGGCCCGCAGCAGTGGCCCGGCGGCCAGGTCGAAGGGCCTGGCGATCAGCTCGCGCACCAGTTGCTGCGCCGCTTCCGGGCTCCGCACGTCGTGCTCGGCGAGTTCGGGCGCCGGGCCGTCGGTGGGAAGAACAGTGGCGGCCGGATGGCCCTCCACTGCCGCGAACCGCATCCGGAACGCCTCGTGCCGTCGCACCACCCGGACGAGCGCCTCGGCCAGGGCGGTCCGGTCCAGCGGGCCTTCCAGGTCGAGGACCAGCGGGACCACCTGTTCGTACGTGCCGGGGCGGAGGCGTTCGAGCAGCCAGAGCCCCTCCTGTGCGGGGGTCAGCGGCTGGGGCCGGGTCCGGTCCGCCGGGGCGATGGTGTCGGCGGCCTTGCCGGTGCCCCCGTCCATGGCCGCGGCCAGGAGCAGTTGCCCCATCGTGGAGGTGAACTCCGCCACGGTCGGCCGCCGCAGCAGGTCCCGCAGCAGGGTGTCTGCGGGGACCTGGGGAAAGGCCTGCCTGATCCGGGCGACGAGCCGCGCGGCGAGCAGGGAGTGCCCGCCCAGGGCGAAGAAGTCGTCGTGCACCCCGATGTTCGCGACGCCCAGCACCTCGGACCAGATCGAGGCGATGCTCTGCTCCACCGGCGTGCGCGGGGCCACGTGGCCCCGCCCGCCGCTGCCGGGCCCCGCACCGATCGCGGCGCGGCGCATGCGGTCGCCGCTGCCCGGTTCGGGCAGTCCCGCCCGGTCCAGTTTGCCGTTCGCGGTGAGCGGCAGCCTCTCCAGCAGCACCACGTCCCGCGGTACGAGGTAGTCCGGCAGCCGCTCGGCGAGATGGGCGTGCAACTCAGCGGCGGTCGCACCGGATCCGGGCACGAGCACCGGATATGCCACCAGGGCCAGGTCGCCGGAGGGCTCCCGCCTGCTGATCACGGCGGCGGCGCTCACCGCGGGGTGGGTGCGCAGCACGGCCGCGATCTCCCCGGGCTCCACCCGGTAGCCGCGGATCTTCACCTGTTCGTCGATCCGGCCCAGGTACTCCAGCAGGCCGTCGGGGCGGAGCCTGACGAGGTCGCCGGTCCGGTAGAGGCGTTCGCCCGGTGTGAACGGGTCGGGTACGAAGCGCTCCGCGGTGGCCCGTGGATTGCGGATGTACCCGCGCGCCAGGCACACGCCGCCGACGTACAGCTCTCCCGGCGTACCGACGGCGAGCGGCGCACCGTCCCGGTCGAGTACGTGCAGCCGGATGTCGGCCATCGGTACGCCGATCGGCACCGTGCCCGCGGCGATCTCCCCGGCCGGGACCTCGTGTGCGGCACAGGCGATGACCGTCTCGGTCGGGCCGTAGTGGTTGACCACCCGTCCGTCCGGGCAGCGTCGGCGCCAGCGCGCCACCAGATCGCTGTCCAGCTTCTCGCCGCCCACGACGGCCAGACGCACCGCGGGCGTGACCCCGGGCGGCAGCTGGCCGTCGATCGCGTCCAGGAGGGAGGGCGTGACCTTGATCAGCCCGTATGGCGCATCGGCGGACTCCAGCGCGGCGCACATCCGCTCCAGCTCCCGGCCTTCGGGGAGCAGGGTCACGCAGCCCCCGGCCACCAGGGGCAGGAGCAGTCCCGTGAGCACGAGGTCGAACGCCAGTGAGGTGGCGACGAGCGCGTCCCTCCGGCCGGGCGGACCGTCCAGGAAGTCGTTGCGTTCGTGGAGGAGGTAGTTGGCCAGTCCTGCGTGGGTGACCGCCACGCCCTTGGGCCTGCCGGTCGACCCGGAGGTGAAGATCACGTAGGCCAGGTTGTCCGGGGCGACGCGCGCGGCGGTGCCGGTCTCCGGGTGTCCGACGGCCTCGGCCTCCAGCACGCTGATGAGGTGCAGGGGGACGTCGAGTCCCGGCAGCGCGTCCTGGTGCGCCTCGGTGGCGAGCACGGCGCTGAGCGGGGCGTCCTCCAGCATGGCGGCGAGCCTGGCCGCCGGCTGGCGCGGGTCGAGCGGTACGTAGGCGGCGTCGGCCTTGAGGACGGCGAGCAGGGCCACGAGGGCCTCCACTCCGCGTTCGACGCACAGCCCGATCAGGGTCTCAGGACCGGCTCCGAGCTCCCGCAGACGGTGTGCCAGGCGGTTGACGCGGGCGTCGAGCGCGGCGTAACTCAGCTCCTCCTCGCCGAACCTGACCGCGGGCCGGTCCGGTGTCCGCCGCGCCCACTGCTCGAAGGCGTGCAGGAAGGTCGTGGGCAGGGCCTCGCGGTCGGACGCGGGCGGCGGCGGGAACAGCAGTTCGCGCTCCCGGTCCCCGAACAGCTCCAGGGTGTTCAACGGCGCGTCGGGCTGCGCCGCGACCTGGCGCAGGACGCCCAGGAACCGGTCCTGGAGCAGCCGCAGGGTGGTTTCGTCCAGGAGGCCGGAGCGGTACTTCCAGACCGCGGCGTAGTCCGGACCGCGGCGTCCCAGGCTCACCGTCAGGTCCAGCGCGGACGTCTCCGCGAACAGCTGCCGGTAGGAGACGGCGAGACCGGGGAACTCCGGCTCCACGAAGTCGGTGTTGTCCAGCTGGAACATCACCTGCACCAGCGGCTGACGGCCGGGCTCCCGGCTCGGCCCGGTCGCCTCGACCACGCGCTCGAAGGGCACCTCGGCGTGCCCGAGGTCGTCCAGGGTGGCTTCCCTGACGCGCCGCAGCAGCGCGCGGAAGGATTCCCCCGGCCGGACCTCGACCCGCATCGGGAGCGTGTTGATGAACACCCCGATCAGGCTCTCCGTCTCCGGCAGGTCGCGGCCGGCCACCGGTGAGCCGATCACCAGGTCCTGCTGCCCGGAGCCGCGCCACAGCGTGACCGCGAAGGCGGCGAGCAGCGCCATGTATCCGGAGGCGCCCTCAGTGGCGCTCGCCTTCTCCAGGTCCGTGACGACGCTGCCCGGGATCGACGCGAAGGAGGTGCCCGACTCCAGGCCGCTGTCCTCGTCGGGTGTGCGGTCGAAGGGCAGGGACACCGCGGCGGGCGCCCCCGACAGCCGTCGGCGCCAGTAGGACAGTCCCCGCTCCAGTCCCGCGCCGGACTGCCTCTGCCGTTGGCCGATGGCGAAGTCCGCGTACTGGATGGCCAGTTCGGGCAGCCGGGCCGGTTCTTTCGTGGCCCTGGCCCGGTACAGCAGCGACAGCTCCCGGTTCAGCACACCCTCCGACCATCCGTCGGCGGCCATGTGATGCATCCGCAGCACCAGATGGTGCTCGCGCTCGGTGCGGCGCAGCAGCGACCAGGAGACGGGCGGTTCCGTGGCCAGGTCGTGCTTGCGGCGGAGCTGCTGCCGGGCGAAGGCCTCCACGGCCTCGGCCTCGGCGGTGGGCGGCAGGTCGAGGACGGGGAGAGCCTCCTCGGCCGGGGGCAGTACCCGCTGCACCAGCCGGTCCCCGTCCGGCGCGACCACCGTACGGAGCACCTCGTGCCTGCGGCCCAGGTCGGTGATGGCCCCGCGCAGCGCCGGTACGTCGAGATCGCCCCGAAGGCCGATGACGAACACCGTGGTCTCCGTCGAGGCCTCGGGGTCCAGCTGCTCGGAGAGCCACATGCGCTCCTGGCCGAAGCTGGCCGGGAGTGTCTCGGGGCGTGTCCTGGCTGCCTGTTTCCCGGCCGCGGCCCGCGCGAGCAGCATGCGCTCGAAGGCGATCCGCTCGGGGGAGGGCCCGGACGTCCGGGTGTCACCCATGCTGTCCGCTCCGTCCCTCGCCACCCTCCGGGGTGGCGGTCGTGGTCTGAATGTGGGCCGCCAGCGCGCGCAGCTGCGGATGCTCGTAGACAGCGGTCACCGGCACCGACAGTCCGAGTTCGCGCTTCAGCCGGGCGACCACCTTGATCGCGAGCAGGGAATGGCCGCCGAGCCGGAAAAAGTTGTCGGTGGCGCTGATCCGGACCGAGCCCAGGATGTCCGACCACACCTGGGCGATCAGCGTCTCGATCTCGCCCCGGGGCCGGTCGCCCGCGGTTTCTTCCGCCTCGGCCGGATCGTCGGCCCTGAGCGGGAGCCGGGCGCGGTCCAGCTTGCCGTTGGCCGTCAGGGGGAAGCGGTCCACCGGTATCAGCTCGGCCGGAACCATGTAGTCCGGGAGGGTCTCCTCGCAGGCGTGCCGCCAGGCCTCGCGGTCGGGGGCCGGGGCACCGGAACGGAGCCTGCAGTAGCCGACCAGGCCGGCGCCGCCGGGCAGGTCGTCCCGCAGCAGGACCACGGCTTCGACGACATCGGGCTGCCGGACGAGCACGGCCGCGATCTCGCCGGGCTCGATGCGGTATCCGCGCAGCTTGACCTGCTGGTCGGCGCGGCCCTCGTACTCCAGCGTGCCGTCCGGTGTCCGGCGGGCCAGGTCGCCGGTGCGGTAGCAGCGCGCGCCCGCGGGGCCGTCGGGATCGGGGCGGAAGCGCTCCGCGGTCAGCGCGGGCTTGCCGCGGTAGCCCCGGGCGACGCCGGTTCCGGACAGCTGGATCTCGCCGGTCTCCCCCACCGCCACGGCACGGTCGTGCGTGTCGGCCAGCCGCAGGCGTACGCCCGGCAGCGGTTCCCCGAGCCGGGGTTGCGTCCCCTCGGTGATCCACCCGGCGGTGGCGTCCACCGTGCATTCGGTGGGGCCGTAGAGGTTGACGGCGGTGGCCGCCCCGCGCACGCCGAGCTCGGTCAGCCGCTTCCACAGCGCGTCGCTGACCGGCTCGCCGCCCACCAGCAGGGACAGGCGCGGCGACGAGTCGTCGTGGGGCCAGTGGTCGAGAAGGGTGTCGAGGTGTGAGGGGGTGATGTCCAGGGCGGTCAGCCGCTGTTCGCTGATCAGCCGTGCCAGGGCGGCCGGATCCGCGCGTGCCTCGTCGGGGACGATGACCAGGGTGTCTCCCCGGCACAGCCTGGTCCACTGCTGTACGGACGCGTCGAAGGAGGGGGAGGCGTTCCAGCCGACCCGCCCGCCGTCGCCCGAGGCGACCCCGGCCTGTTCCAGCGCATGTGTCAGGGCCGTCACCGCGCCCCGCGAGACCTGGACCCCCTTGGGCTCCCCGGTGGACCCGGATGTGTAGATCACGTAGGCCAGTTGGCCGGGGTGCACCGGCGCCTGTCCCGGGGTGCCCGTGTCACCGCGGTCCGCGACGAGGCCGTCCAGCGCCAGGACCGGCAGGTCGTCGTGGTCCGTGGTGGCCGACGCCTCGGCGACCAGGACCAGCGAGGCGCCGGAGTCGTTCAGCAGATGGAGCCGCCGCAGCCGGGGCAGGGCCGGATCGACCGGCACATAGGCGGCGCCCGCCGCGAGCACCCCGAGCAGGGCCACCACCAGGTCCGTTCCGCGGGGCAGGCAGACCGCGACCACCTGCTCCGTTCCCACGCCCCGCTCGGTGAGCGCGCGGGCCACCCGGCCCGCGGCGGTGCGCAGTTCGCCGAAGGTCAGACTGCGGTCGCGGTGGCGCACGGCCTCACGGTCCGCCGGTACGTCGGCGAGGCGGGCGAGGAGATCCACGTACGGCATGGCGCTCACCCGTGGATTCCGACCGCGGAGGGCGACACACTCGGGCTGCAGTCCAGCAGGCGGACCGGTTCGCCCATCGCCACCAGGATCTTCCGGTCGCCCTTGAAGGCGTCCCGGCCGTGCGCGCACAGGATGTTGTCGACCAGCAGCAGGTCGCCCGGCTGCCAGGACTCGCGCACGGTGACCGCCTCGTAGGCCCGGCGCAGCGCCGCGGCCTCGGCCTCGGTGATCTCACCGCCGTCCCCGAAGCGGGTCTCGAAGGGCAGCCCGGCTGCTCCGCCCGCCTCCTGGAGCACCTCACGGACGTCCTCGTCGAGGGACCAGGAGTTCCAGAACGCGGCGTGGTTGAACCACACCCGCTCCCCGGTGGCCGGATGCGCGATGATCGCGGGCCGGCGCTGCGCGGTGCGGAGCCCGTCCTCGACCAGCCAGTTCCAGCCGATGCGGTGGTACTGGCAGTACTCCTCGACCTGGCTCCGGTCGGCGGTGCCGAAGGCCTTCTCCCACGGCATGCCGGCGAACGAGGAGTACGAGCGCTCCAGCATCCAGCCCTGCGCCGCGAAGCGCTCCCGCAGCGGGGCCGGGACCAGCCGGAGCGCCTCGCGCATGTCACCGACGGTCGTCGCGCCCCCTTCCTCGGGGGCCTGGACGCAGAAGAAGACCAGGGTGCCGGGGAAGTCGAGCGTGTAGCTGTTCTCGTTGTGCAGCATGATCGGCTGGGCCGGCGGCAGATCGGTCGAGGAGTAGATGTCGTCCCCGAAGTCGCTGCGCGGTGTCGCCTTCTCCTTGTACGCGGCCCTCTTCTGCAGGAGCACGTCACGCAGCGCGGCGAAGCCGGCCGCGTCCCTGGCGGGCAGACCGCGCAGCATCAGGCAGCCGGAGCGCAGCAGTTGTGCGCGCAGCTCCTCGCGGTGCTCCTGGAGCCAGTCCACGGCATCGGCCACGGTGCCGAGTTCCGGGCAGTGCAGCAGCGGGGGCTTGCCCGCGGCGTAGCCGATCTCCAGTTCCGTGGGCTTCTCGGGGCGGTGGCTCGGCTCGGTCATGGCTTCCTCCGGTCTGCGGGCAGGATGCGGGCGACTGCGGCGAGCACCGTCTCCAGGTCGTCCGAGAAGTAGAAGTGGCCACCGGGAAACATCAGGGTGTCTCCCGGGCCGCTGGTGAGCTGGTGCCACGCCTTGAGTTCGGCGGTCGGCACGACCGGGTCGTCCTCACCGCCGAGAACCGTCAGCGGGCAGCTCAGCGCGGGCATGGGCCCGGCGTAGCGGTAGTCGTCGTCGACGGCGAAGTCGGCGCGCATGACGCGCAGCACCATGCGGCGCATGTCCGGGTCGTCCAGGATCTCGTCCGGCGTGCCGCCGCGGACCTTCAGCTCGGTGACGAGTTCCTCGTCGCTCAGCCCGGCGGGGAGCACCGGCCGGGGATTGGGCATCTGCGCTCCCCGGGCGGCGGAGAGGATCAGTCCGGACAGCGGCCGTCCCTCCCGCTCCCTGCGGAGTGCGAGTTCGAACGCCACCAGGGCTCCCATGCTGTGGCCGAGCACATGGAGGCGGGGTATGTCCCGCACGGCCTCGTGGATGGGGTCCACCAGATCGGGCATCCCCGCCGGGAGGGGCTCCGCGTAGCGGGCGCCGCGTCCCGGGTACTGGCCGATCAGGAGGCCGATGTGCGACGGGAGCAGGGGTTCCCACTCCAGGTAGGCGTGTGCGCTGCCGCCGGCGTGGCTGAGCAGCAGCAGGCGCGGGGCCTTTGCCGGGAGGTCCGGGCGGATGTCCCAGACGATGTCCTCCTGTGTCATCCGAGTCCCTCCCCGGACGCCGCGGCGGGCTCCAGCGCGACCACGGCCTCCTCGAATCCGGCGATGTGGTTGGACCGCACCCTGCGCACCGGTCCCGCCATCTGGACACCGGCCACCCGTCGGGTCAACTCCTCGTACAGGACACGGAGTTCGTTCATCGCCAGGGCGCCCCCGAGGCAGTAGTGGGCGCCGTGTCCGAAGGTGAGATGGCGGTTGGGCTTGCGGTCGATCCGGAAGACATCCGGCTCGTCGAAGACCGATTCGTCCCGGTTCGCCGACAGCCCCCACACGACGACCGACTGCCCTGCCAGGATCTTCCGTCCGGCCAGCTCGGTGTCGCGGGTGGCGGTACGCAGGGTGTGTGCGCCCGGCGAGGTCCAGCGCAGGATCTCGTCGACCGCCGTGGGCAGGAGTTCGGGCCGGGCACGCAGGGAATGCCACTGGTCGGGGTCGGCGGCGAGGGCCAGCAGACCGCCGACAGCGGCGTGCCTGGTGGTCTCGTTGCCGCCGGAGATCAGGCCGTCGCAGTTGAGGAAGATCTCCTCGTCGCTGAGCGGTTTCCCGTCGACCTCGCCCTGGACCAGGGCGGTGACCACGTCCTCGCGGGGATCGCGCCGGCGCTGCTGGACCAGCTCGGAGTAGTACAGCAGGATCTCGGCGTGCGCCTCTACGGCGGCCACCGCGGGGGCGCCCTGCTCGTCGACCGCGCCGAAGGCCACGGTGGTGCGGTCCAGCATGAAGTCCCAGTCCTTGCGCGGGACCCCGAGCAGATCGCAGATGACCGAGACCGGCAGCCTGGAGGCGACCTGGACGAAGTCGCACGTCCCGTCCTCCAGTGCCTGGTCCAGGCTCGCGGTGACGGTCTGCCGCATGTTCTGTTCCAGCCGGTGCACCGTGCGCGCGGTGAACACCGAACTGATGATGCGCCGGATGGCGCCGTGCCGCGGCGGGTCCGTGACGATGAGCATCTTGCGGGAGGCGGCCTCCGCCGCCCGGAGGTCCCCGCCCAGGCGCATGCCGCGCTCCGAGGAGAACGTCTTGCTGTCGCGCAGCACCCGCACAGCCTCGGCATGGGTGCTGACGGACCAGTAGGCCACACCGTTCGGCCGGACGTTCCACCGCACCGGGTCGTTGCGGCGCATCCAGCGCCACACCGGAAGCAGATCGCCCTCGCTGTGCAGCTGGGGGTCCGCGACATCCACGGAGGTGGGGTCAACGAGGTCGGACGTGGTCATGACTGTTCCTCCTGGGGGCGCTGCGCGGCAGGGCCGTCGCTCAGCAGTTGCGCTACGAAGGGCAGCAGCCCCGATTCGGGTTCCAGGTAGAAGAGGTGCCTGCCGGGGAACATCCGCCGCTCCCAGCCCGCGCGGGTGTACTCCCGCCAGTCCTCCAGGTCGGCCTCGACGACACCGTCGTCCTCGGTCCCGCCGCAGAGCGTCAGCGGACAGGCCAGCGGCGGCCCCGGGCGGTACCGGTACTCGTCGCAGACCGCGAAGTCCCCACGCAGGGGCGGCAGCAGCAGCTTCTGGAGATCCGGGTCGTCCAGCACCCAGGGCGGCAGCGTGCCGTTGTCCACGAAGTGGCGGACCACATGGTCGTCGTCGTAGGCGCCGAGGTCCAGATCGCCTCGGTGCCGGTCGGGGGGCCGCGTCGCCGAGACGATCAGCCGCTCCGGCCACAGGCCGTATTCGGTGCCCAGCCGCCGGGCCAGCTCGAATCCCACGATGCCGCCCATGCTGTGCCCGAAGACCGTGTAGGGGAGGTCGAGCCGGGGCAGCAGCGCGGTCAGCGCCCCCGTCACGACCTCGTCCATGGTCCGGAGCACGGGCTCCTCCCAGCGGTTCTGGCGCCCGGGAAGCTGCAGCGCCAGAACCGCGGTGCGCGGGCCGAGCAGCTCCTGCCAGCGGCGGAACTGTCCCGCCCCGCCGCCCGCGTGGTGACAGCACACCAGCAGGTGCTCGGCCGCCTCCGGGGCCGGCCACTCCATCAGCCAGGGTGAACGCAGCGCCGTACTCACCGGGCACCGTCCGGCTGCTCCCGGTCGAGCGCGCACTCCATGATCGCCTCGGTGAGCTCGGACAGCACCCGGTGCTCGAAGAGCATCCGTACCGACACGTCCACGCCGGTCGCCGCCCTGATCCGTGCGATGACCTGTGCCGCGAGCAGGGAGTGCCCGCCCTTCTCGAAGAAGTCGTCGTGGATACCGACCTGTTCGACGCCGAGCACTTCCTGCCAGATGCCCGCGATCATCTCCTCCAGCGGGGTCCGCGGCGCCTCGTACTCCGTAGCGCCGATGCGCGGCCGTTCGGCGGACTCGTCGAGCAGCGCGGTCAGGGCGGCCCGGTCGGCCTTGCCGTTGCTGGTGAACGGCAGGCTCTCCAGGAAGAGGTAACCGGCCGGGGAGAAGTGCTCGGGGAGCCTGCTGCCCAGATGGACGCGCAGCTCCTGTGCGCTCACCGGCGCCTCGCTCGCCTCCCGTACCACGCAGGCCGTCAGCCCGACGACGCCCAGGGAGTCCTCGCGGGCGACGACCGCGCACTCGCGCACGCCGGGGTGGCCGGTGAGTACGGACTCGATCTCGCCGAGCTCGACCCGGAAGCCGCGGATCTTGATCTGGTCGTCGGCCCGTCCGACGAACTCCAGCTCCCCGTCGGCCCGCCTGCGGGCCAGGTCACCGGTCCGGTAGAGCCGGCTGCCGGGTTCACGGGAATGGGGGTCGGGGACGAAGCGCTCCGCGGTGAGCCCGGGCCGTCCGAGATAGCCACGGGCCGTCCCGACGCCGCCCAGGTACAGCTCACCCACGACGTTCGCGGGCACCGGACGCAACTCGGCGTCCAGGACCAGGGCGCTGTATCCGGGGATGGCGGTTCCGATCGGCAGCGACGCCTCGCCGCCGGACGCCCGTACCCGGTGGGCGGTGGCGTAGATCGTCGCCTCGGTGGGGCCGTAGAGGTTGAAGCACCGCGCCTGGCCGGTCCAGTGCTGAACCATCCCTGTGGTGAGCACCTCGCCACCGGCCATCACGACCCGCAGGCTCGGGACGTCCGCCGCCCCGGTCGCGGCGATGGCGGACGGCGGGGCCGTCCAGGCGGTGACCTGGTGCCGGCGCATCAGCGCGGCCAGTGGCGCGCCGGGGACGAGTTCGTCCCGGGTCCCCAGCACGAGGGCGGATCCGGCGCCGACGGCGAGGCCGATCTCGAACATCGAGGCGTCGAAGCTGGGTGAGCAGAACTGCAGCATGACGTCGTCGGGGCCGAGCGGGAGTCCCGCCCGTTGCGCCGCCATGACACCGGCGAGCGAGGCGTGGGTGATCTGGACGCCCTTGGGCCGGCCGGTCGATCCCGAGGTGTAGATGACGTACGCCAGATTCCCCGCCACCGGACCCGGACCTTCCACACCTCCCTCGGCATCGGGCGCCACCACCGGCACACCGCACACCGCACCCAGCCCCTCAGCAACCTCCCCCGCACCCACCACCACAGCCGCACCCGAGTCCGACAGCATGAACTCCAACCGCGCCGACGGATACTCCGGATCCAACGGCACATACGCACCACCCGACTTCAACACCCCCAACACCGCAACCACCCACTCCACCGACCGCGGCAGACACACCCCCACCCGCACCTCAGGACCCACACCAGCCGACCGCAACACACCCGCCAAACGATCAGCCCACGCATCCACCTCACCAAAAGACAACGACCGCCCACCCGACACCACAGCCACCCCATCCGGCCGCTCCCGCGCCCACCCCGCAAACACCTCGTGCAGCAGGGGCGCGTCGGGTACGGCGGCGGGTCCGGGGGCCACCAGTTCCTCGTGCTCGGCGTCGCCGAGCATCCGCAGCTCCGACAGGCGCAGTGCGGGCTCCGCCACGGCCGCTTCCAGCAGGGTCCGGAAGTGCGCCTGCATGCGCTCGATGCTCGCGCCGTCGAAGAGGGCGGCGTCGTACTCCCAGGCGGCGGCGAGCCCGGTCTCGGTCTCCACCAGGGTCAGCGCCAGGTCGACGCCCGGGGCCTGGGTGTCCATCCGCACCACGTCGACGGTGAGTCCGTCGAGGCGGATGGTCCTGAGCGACACCTCCGCCAGATGCAGCACCGCCTGGAAGAAGGGCTGCCTGGCCCGGTCGCGGCCGGGGCGCAGCTCCTCCACGAGCCACTCCAGCGGCACCTCCTGGTGCTCGATCGCCTCCAGGGACACCTCGCGGACCCGGGTGAGCAGCTCCTCGAAGCTGGGGTCGCCGTCCAGGTCGCCGCGTACGACAAGGGTGTTGACGAAGCAGCCGATCAGCTCGTCGAGCCCGGGCTGGGCGCGGTTGGCCACCGGGACGCCCACCATCACGTCGGTCTGCCCGGTGTACCGGTGCAACAGGGTGTCGAAGGCGGCCAGCAGCACCATGAACACGGTGGCGCCCCGCTCGGCCGCGAACGCGCGGATGTCCTCGACCAGGTCGCCCGGCAGTGTGGTGAGCAGCATGGTTCCCCGGGCGACCGTGTCCGGGGTACGGCGGCGGTCGGCGGGGATCTCCACCGTGTCCCCGGCGCCCTTCAGCCGCTGGCGCCACACCTCCATGGACGTCTCCAGCGTCTCGGGTGTGAGGTTCTCCCGCTCCCACATGGAGAAGTCCGGGTACTGGATCTCCAGGTCCTCGCCGAGCGCCGGCTCCCCGCTCTGCAGACGCCGGTAGTTCTCGATCACCTCCTGGTAGAGGACCTGGAGCGACCAGCCGTCGGCGATGAGATGGTGCAGGCCCAGGGCGAGCCGGTGTTCCTGCTCGCCCAGGCGCAGCAACGCGGCCCGGAACAGCGGACCGGCCTCGATGTCGAACGGCCGCTGCCACTCCCGCGACAGCCACTCGTCCGCGGCGGCCGCCGGATCGATGCTGTCGTCGCACATCACGGACCGGAGCTCGACGCCGGACCAGGGCCACACCACCTGGACCGGGGCGCCGTCCTCCGCGGCGAAGGTCGTACGCAGCGCCTCATGGCGCCGGACGACCGCGTTCACCGCCGTCTGCAGCATGCCGGTGTCCAGGGTGCCGCGCAGACGGAGCACCGCCTGGATGTTCCAGGCAGCTCCGCCGCCCTCCATCTGCTCGAGAAACCACAACCGCCGCTGGGCGTAGGACGCCGGTACGACGAAAGTATCCTCAGTGAGCTCCATGCCCACTCCTCCACATCTGGTTGGCGGTCAGCTGAGCTGCCCGGGCGCTGCGCGCCGGGCCTGGCGCTTGATTCGGGTGATGCGCGGGCGTTGGGTTCCTCCGTCGGCCACGGCCCGGGAGACCGCCCCGGCCAGGTCCGCGACCGTGCGCCCGTTCGCCAGCAGCGTCTGGAGCGAGAGGTTCACGCCGTAGGTCTTCTCGATCCGGGCGACCACCTGGGCGGCGAGCAGCGAGTGGCCGCCCAGTTCGAAGAAGTCGTCCCGGGTCCCGATCTCCGGCTGTCCCAGTACCTCCTGCCAGATCTCCACCAGGTCCTTCTCGACCGGTGTGCGCGGCGGTACGGGCTCCGTGGTGCGCCGCCGCGGGGAGGAGCCCCGGGACATCAGGGCGTCGCGGTCGATCTTCCGGTTGGCCGTCAGCGGGAACTCGTCGAGCAGGGTGATGGAGTTCGGCAGCATGTAGTCGGGCAGGTCGTCGGAGAGGCTGCGCCGCAGCTGTCCCCCTGTGAGCACGGCGGACGCCGGGGAGTCTCCCGGCACGGGTACGACGAACGCGAGGACCTGCCGGCCCAGGAGGCCGGACTCGCTGACCACCACCGCCGCCTGGGCGACGGACGGGTGGCGTTCCAGGGCCCGTTCGATCTCGTTCAGCTCGATCCGGTGGCCGCGTATCTTGACCTGGTGGTCGGCGCGGCCGCGGAACTCCAGATTGCCGTCGGGCAGGACCGTGCCCAGGTCTCCCGAGCGGTACATCCGGGAGCCCGGTGTCACGGAGAAGGGGTCAGGGACGAAGGCCGCCGCGGTCAGTGCCGGGCGGTCGAGGTAGCCGCGGGCGACACCCGCGCCGCCGATGCAGATCTCACCGGTGCCGCCGGGCGGGACCGCGCCCGCCCCTTCCTCCGCGAGATACAGCGAAACCCCCTCCATGGCCGCGCCGATGGGCACCGAGGCCAGCTCCCCGAGCTCCGGGGCGACGGGGAAGAGAGAGGCGGCGACCGTGGTCTCGGTCGGGCCGTAGCCATTGACGAACCGGTGCCGGGTGGCGAACGAGGCCGCCAGCTTGGGCGGGCACGCCTCACCGCCGGAGACCACCACGGCGAGCTCGGGGAACTCCCGGTCGACCAGGGTGGCGAGGATCGAGGGCGGCAGCACGACCGTGTGGATGTGCTCGTCCAGCAGCCGGGCGGCCAGCCGGTCGGGCGAGGAGACGTCCTCCTTGGCCGCGATCACGAGCGTGCCGCCGTTCGTCAGTGTGGCCAGGGTGTCCACGACCGAGATGTCGAAGCTGAACGACACGCATTGCAGGGTGCGCCGCCCCGGACCGACCTCCAGCGGGGCGGCGGACCCGGCCAGGACGTTGCTCAGCGAGGCGTGGGTGATCTGGACGCCCTTGGGCCGGCCGGTCGATCCCGAGGTGTAGATGACGTACGCCAGATTCCCCGCCACCGGACCCGGACCTTCCACACCTCCCTCGGCATCGGGCGCCACCACCGGCACACCGCACACCGCACCCAGCCCCTCAGCAACCTCCCCCGCACCCACCACCACAGCCGCACCCGAGTCCGACAGCATGAACTCCAACCGCGCCGACGGATACTCCGGATCCAACGGCACATACGCACCACCCGACTTCAACACCCCCAACACCGCAACCACCCACTCCACCGACCGCGGCAGACACACCCCCACCCGCACCTCAGGACCCACACCAGCCGACCGCAACACACCCGCCAAACGATCAGCCCACGCATCCACCTCACCAAAAGACAACGACCGCCCACCCGACACCACAGCCACCCCATCCGGCCGCTCCCGCGCCCACCCCGCAAACACCTCATGTGTCAACGTGGCCGTGTTGCTCTCCATCAGCTCTCCCCTCATGGTCTGCGAACGGTGTGGACTCATTTCCCGGCGGGTTCGCCGGTCACGGAAGTGGCGCCGGTCGTACGGCCGGGACCGGCTCCGGTTCGGGCGCCGCCGGCCTGCGCGTGCCCAGGTAGACGCTGGAGGAGAGAGTCACCACGAACATCAGCGACAGCACGATCCGGTAGTCCAGGGCCGCCGTCAGGGCCGCCCCCAGCGCGATGGAGACCGTCTGCGGCACACCGCCGACCACGTTGAAGGCGGCATGGACCCGCCCCTGCAGATCCGACGGTGTCATCCGCTGACTCAGCGTCAGCATCGGGACGAGGATCCAGGGCACGGCGAAGCCGCAGAGCACCGCGCCCGGAGCCACGGCGGCCAGCCCGGAAGGGGCGAGCAGCAGCACACCGGCGGAGTAGCAGGCGAAGCCGATCGTCGCCGTCCGCTTCTCGCCGAGACGTCTGATGACCGCCGCGGCCGTCAGCCCGGCCGCGAGCGCTCCGACGCCCTGGATGCTGATCAGCACACCGACGAAGGCCGAGGGCCTTCCCAGCCCCTTGTCCACGACCGTGTACAGCACCGTCTGCGCGAAGCCGAACACGGAGAGCGTCATGGTGCTGGCGACGAGGATCTGGCGCAGTGCGGGAGTCCTGCGGATGTGACGGAGCCCGAGCAGCATCTCAGTCGTCCAGCTCTCGCCCTTGTCCTCGCTCCCCGTACTCCCGCCGGAGCGGGGCGCGGACCGGCCGCCGCGTACGAAGAGGAGGGAGAGCGTGGCGACGGCGAAGGTGGCGGCGTCGGCCACGACCACCCAGTGCGCACCGACCAGCACCACCGCACCGGCGCCCAGCAGCGGGGCGACCAGGCGGAATCCCTGCCGTGCCACCTGGATGAAGCCGTTGGCCTGGGCCAGCAGCTCCTCGGGAAGCAGCTCGGGCAGTATCGCCGTCTGCCCGGCATCGAGCGTGGCCGTGGCCACGCCGTAGGCGAACATCACCGCGTAGACGATCCAGACGCCGCTGCTGTCCTCGACCAGGAGCAGTGGCAGTACCAGCACCGCGCTGAGCAGGTTGGTGACGACGAGCAGCGGCTTGCGCCGGACCCGGTCGACCAGCAGACCGCTGAGGGGAGCCAGCAACTCCCCCGCGACAAAGGCGAACATGGTCAGACCGGCGGCGCTGCTGCTGCCGGTGAGTTCCTTCACCCATACGCCCATCGCCAGCCACAGCATGCTGTCCCCGAAAATGGAGAACAGCTGGCCGACGAGGTAGTTCCGTGCGTCGCGGACAGCCAGTACGCGCAGCACTAGGCCATCTCCTTCCGAGGGGTGTCCCGGTCGATGTGCTCAGCGACCTGACGTACCGTCTGAAGCCTCAGGAAGAGCTGTGGTTCGACCTCGAAGCCGGCCTGCGCCATGCGGGTGCAGCAGGTGATCGCCATCAGCGAGTCGCCGCCGGCCTCGAAGAAGTTGTCCGTGGGGCCCAGCGGCCCGGAGCCCAGCACTCCGGACCAGATTCCGGCCAGCGCGGCCTCGGTCGCGGTCGCGTACTGCGGACTGGACTCCCGCCGCGAGGACGGGAGTTCGGGGGCGAGCCCCGCGAGGGCCGTCCGGTCGGCCTTGCCGGCCGGGCTCCTGGGAAGTTCGCCGTGGCACACGAACGCGCTCGGTACCAGGGCGCGCGGCAGCTGCTGTGCGAGCGCGTCGCGCAGGCCTTCCGGTCCGGCCGGGTCCTGGGTGCGCAGCACCACATGGGCCACGAGCCTGCTCCGCCCCGTACCGTCCCGGTGCTGCACCACCACGGCGTCCCGCACACCGGGCAGTTCGCGCAGCCGCGACTCGATCTCGCCGAGTTCGACGCGTACCCCGTTGACCTTGATCTGTGCGTCCGTACGGCCGCAGTAGTCGATCACACCGTCCGGCCGGACCCGGGCGGTGTCACCGGTGCGGTAGAGCCTGGCGCCCTTCTCCGTGCTCCACGGGTCGGGCACGAAGCGCTCCGCGGTCAGTGCGGGCCTGCCGAGGTATCCGCGTGCCAGGCCGGTCCCCCCGAGGAAGAGTTCGCCGACGACACCGGGAGGCACCGGCCGCATCCGTTCGTCCAGGACCAGGCACCGCGTGTTCGCGATGGCTCGGCCGATCGGCACGGTGTCGTGGGGCCCGTCCGGTGCGCAGTGCCACGACGTGACGTCCACCGTCGCCTCGGTGGGGCCGTACAGGTTCTCCAGCCGGGCGCCGGGGAGCGCCCCGAGCGCCTGCCGGGCCAGCTCCGGGACCAGTGCCTCGCCGCTGCAGACGACCAGGCGCAGCGAGTCGCAGCCGGTCGATGAGGGCTCCTCCAGAAAGGTCCCGAGCAGTGAGGGTACGAAGTGGCAGACGGTGATCCGCCGTTGCCTGATCAGCCCGGCGAGGTAGCGGGGGTTCAGGTGCCCACCGGGCGCGGCCAGGACCAGTTCCGCTCCGGTCATCAGCGGCCAGAAGAGTTCCCAGGTCGATACGTCGAAGCTGACGGGCGTCTTCTGCAGTACCCGGTCCGAGGGTGTGAGCCCGTACTCCTCCTGCATCCACAGCAGGCGGTTGACTATGCTCTCGTGGCTGATCTGGACGCCCTTGGGACGGCCGGTGGAGCCGGATGTGTAGATCACGTACGCCAGGTGCGCCGGATCCGGAGCCTGCCCGGCCGCGCGCTCCGCCGATTCCTGCTCCGCCGACTCCTGCTCCACCGCCTCCGCGACCGCCAGGCGTGCGCCGTCGAAGTCCGGTATGACGTCGGCCTGTCCGGACGTACCCAGCAGGATCCGGGCCCCGGAGTCGGCCAGCATGTAGGAGAGGCGCGCCGCCGGGTATCCGGGGTCGAGCGGCAGATAGGCGGCGCCCGACCTGAGCACCGCGAGCACCGCGACCAGGAGGTCCGGGGAGCGTTCCAGGCAGATGCCGACCGGCTGGTCGGGCGCCGCCCCGCAGGCCAGCAGCTTCCGGGCCAGCGCGTCCGCCCGGGCGTGCAGTTCGGCGTACGTCAGCCGGGCCTGTCCGAGACTGACGGCCACCGCGTCCGGGTGCTGCGCCGCGGCCTGTTCCAGCAGCTCCACCAGGGTGACCGCGGGGCGCGGCAGCACCGCTCCCGAGGACGCCGCGAGCAGCGCCTCCCGCTCGACGGCGGGGAGGGGATCGCAATCCGCGACCGGTGCGTCCGGGGCGGCGACCAGCCCCGACAGCAGATACGCGTAGTGCCTCAGCAGGCGTTCGGCCGTCCGCGGATCGAACAGCTCGCTCATGTAGGCGAGATGTACGTCGATATCCACACCGTCGTCGGCGGTGGACAGGGACAGGTCGAACTTGGTCAGTCCGCCGTCGAACTCCGCGGGACGCACATCGAGGCCGGGCAGCCGCCATGTGCCGTGGCTCGGGTCGCGGTGCAGGAAGAAGGCCTGGAACAACGGGTTCCTGGCGGGGTCGCGCTGGGGCCGCAGCGCGTCGATCACCTGGCCGAAGGCGATCTCCTGGCGCTCCATCGCGCGGAGCAGCAACGTGTGTTCCCGGTGGAGCAGCCCGGCGAAGGTGTCGTCCGGGCCGATCGTGGCCGGCAGCGCGACCGTATTGGCGAAGAGCCCGACCATCCGCTGGGTCTCGGTGAAGGACCGCCCGGCGACCACCGTGCCGACGTTGAAGGCGCGCTGCCCGGAGTAGCGGTGCAACAGCACCTTGTACCCGGTGAGCAGCAGCGTGAACAGGCTCACGCCGTGCTGTCGTGCGCAGGCGCGGACCGCCTCGCCCAGAGCGGGCGGCAGCGTGTGCCGGGCCAGACCGCCCCGGTAGGAGAGCGAGGCCGGGCGGGGCCGGTCCATGGGCAGGTCCAGCGTCTGGGGGATGTCGGCAAGCAGCCCTCGCCAGTAGTCGAGACCGGCGGCAAGGGTGCCGTCGGCCTCGCGCTGCCGCAGCCAGGCCGTGTAGTCGCCGTACTGGGCGCGCAGCGGGCCCAGTTCACGGTCGAACGACTCCACGACGCCCGGCAGGCCGCCGCCCGCGGCGGGGTATCCCACCGCCAGCTCCTCCAGGAGCAGGTCGAAGGACCAGCCGTCGGTCACGACGTGGTGCAGCACCAGGAGCAGCAGGTGGTCGGTGGCGGTGATGCGGTAGACGCGGATGCGGAACAGCGGGCCTTCGGCGAGGTCGAAGGGGCGCCGCACCTCCGCCTCGGCAAGCCGCTGGACAGCGCGCCAGGAGCCGGTCTCCGCGTCCGGGACGTCGGCGGACTCGGAGACGTCGACGGTCTCCGGCACCTCGACGACCGCGAAGTCCGGTGCGAGTTCTTCGTGGACGATCTGCTCGGCGTCACCCGTGGCGGGAAACGTCGTACGCAGCGCCTCGTGCCGGCGGACGCTCGCGGCCAGGCAGACCTGAAGGGCCGCCGCATCCAGCGGCCCGGTCAGCCGAACGGCCTGATGGGCGTTGTAGAGCGCCCGGTCCGGAAGGACACGGTCCATCACCCACATACTCTGCTGATGGGGCGAGAGGGGAATTCGGGATCCGGCCGCGCGTCGCTGGATTCGTTCCTGAGCAGATTTCCTGGATGCTCCGGCGCGGCCGCGCAGGCGCTGCTGCAGGAGTAGACGCCGCGCTTCCGATTGTGTGCGGCCGGCCGACAGATCCTTCGAATCCATTTTCTTTCCCGATCCCCCGCCCCGGCTCAACCCGCGCTATTAACGGCCCGCTGATCCATTTGAATCCGCAGACTCAGCGGGCGCATATCCACCCAGATCTTCTCGATCCGCTCCAGGCACTCCTCCTTCGTCCCCGAGACGCCTTCCGCACTCCAGCCGTCGGGCAGCGGGCGCCCTTCACGCCAGATGGAGTACTGCTCCTCGTGATTGACCACGACGCTGTAGCGCTCGACCTGGGGCGTGTCCTCGGACATTGCTCCCACCTCTCTCCCGTGCGTCTCACAAATGCCGGAATCTGCTGGCGGCTTGGTTTTCGTCACCAGCATATGGACGCGTCCATCTGCCACCTATCCTTCTTCCATCTGCCGCTCGGGCCGCCGCTATCGGTTCGCTATTCGCCGCCAATCCCCCCTTGACTTGCCGAACTTCCGGCTGAAACGCTCCTGACCGCAGAACGGTTGCCCAACAAAGGAGCCGAAATGACAGAGGATCAGGCAGTTGAAATTATTGCGCGGCTGATTTGCCGAGGCCGCCCGATCTCCTTGAAGGACGTCACCCCCGACACAAATCTGGTGGAGGACCTGGGCTTCGACTCGCTGGACGCGGCCGAACTCCTGGCCGCGGTGCACCAGGAGACCGGGCAGCAGCTGAACGTGACGTCGCTCAGGGACTTCCAGACCGTCGGGGGCGTGGCGAAGATCCTGTCCTCGGGCGTGATCGGAGAGCCCGCGTGAACACTCAGCAGACGGTTGGCCAGGACGAGTTGGAGCCCCTGGCACTCCTCAACCAGTACCGAGCGGCCGAGGTCCACGGCGCGGGCGCGATCATGCGACTGGGCCGGCTGGCGGACAACCTCCAGCTGCGCAACGACCTGAGCCGCCATCTTCGCGACGAGGCCGTGCACGCCTGGTTGTGGACCAAGGCCATCCAGGACATGGGCGGCGAGATCCACGAGGTCGACGAGCCGTACCAGACCCTGCTCGCCCAGCACTTCGGCATACCCCGCTCGCTGGACGAGTTCCTCGCCCTCACCTGGGTCTCCGAGCGCCGCGGCTGTGCGCAGTACGAGGAGCACCTGGACGTCAAGGACATCCCCTCGGTCATCCGCAGGACCCTGCGGGGCATCCTCAAGGACGAGCTCTGGCACGTCTCGTACATCAACGAGGAACTGCAGCGCCGCGCCCTGAGCAATCCGAAGCTGGAGTCGGTCATCGACCGGGCCCTGGCCGCCGACGAGCGGACCATGACGGAACTGCACGCCACCGACACCTTCAGTTCCGGCATGCGCCCGGGCAGCGCCTCATGACGACGGTCCTGCGTGGCGAGTCGCATGCGGAGGCGAAGGACGACGAGACCGTCATCCACGGGGCGCCGCACCCGGCCGTGCATGCCAGTCTTGAGGAGATCGTCCGGCCGCACCGGGCCAAGGACCACGGGGTCACCCTGTCCGACGGCAGATCGGTCGTGCGGCTGAGCTACCCGGAACTCACCCAGCGGGCAGCCGTGACGGCTGCCCGGCTGAGCAGGGCCGGGGTGACTCCGGGCACCCCGGTCGCCTGTGTCGTCACCAACGACCTCGCCTCCGTACTGACCGTGCTGGGTACCTGGATGGCGGGCGGCTGCCTGGTGTCCGTACCACCGCTGCGCGCCGGCCGGCTGTCGCAGTCGGGCGGTATCGGCGCGGTTCTGGCCACCATGGGCTGCGCGTTCTTCGTCAGCGACGAGGACGCGGACACACTGCCGTTGCCCCCGGGTACGCAGTTGCTGCACCAGTCCGCGCTGACCATGCCGGACCACGGCCATGTCAGCATCCCCGACCACGCCATCCCGGACAGGGCCCTGGTCCAGTTCACCTCCGGGAGCATCGGCACCCCCAAGGGTGTCGTCATCGACGGGCGGACGCTCGCCGGTCACCTCCATGTGCTGGGCACCAGCTCCATGGCCATGGTGCCGGGTGAGGACCGCATGGTCTCCTGGCTGCCGCTTTACCACGACATGGGTCTGGTGGCCATGTTCCTCAGCGGGCTGTCCGCCCGCATCGACATCGTGCTGTCGACGCCCTCGACCTTCGCCGGCCGGCCGTCCAGCTGGCTGACCTCGCTCTCCCAGGAGCGGGCGACGATCACCGCCGCACCCAACTTCGCCTACCGTCTCGCCGCCGCGGTGCCCTACGAGGAGAAGCTCGACCTCTCCAGGATGCGGGTGTCCCTGAGCGGCGGGGAACGGCTGCAGTGGCAGAGCCTGCTCGACTTCCACCGGGCGGCCGGCCCGCACGGCTTCCCCTGGGAGGCGATCCAGCCGAGCTACGGCCTGGCCGAGGGCGTGGTCGGCACGACCACCACTCCGGTGGGGCGCGGGCCGAAGCTGGGCCCCGGCGGGCATGTCTCGCTCGGTGTGCCGCTGACCGGGGTGAGCCTGAAGCTGCGCACGGGAGCGGAGCCGACGCCGATCCATCTCGGCGGGGCGTCACGCTTCGCCGGGTATCAGACCACCGACGGCTTCCAGGCCTCGACGGGCCCGTGGCACGACACCGGTGACGGCGGCTTCGTCCACGAGGGGGAGCTCTATGTGATCGGCCGCCGCAACGAGGTGATCGCCCTGGCCGGGCGGAACATCTTCGCCGAGGACGTCGAGGCGGTCGTCCAGGACGTCGGCAACAACGTGGTGCGCGCCTGTGCCGCCTTCCGCGATCCTGGCGACGACACCCGCTTCGGCCTGCTGGTCGAGGTGGAGCGGGTCCACACATCGGACGCCGCACGCGATGACATGACGGCGCTCGCCCGGGAGATCCGCTCCTGCGTCAGCCGCGTCCTCGGCACCCGGCTGACCTCGGTCCGGGTGGTGCGACCCCGCACCATTCCCCGGACGACCTCCGGAAAGGTCCAGCGCGCCCGGTGCCGCGAACTGGTCGAGAACGGCGACGTGGCACCCCGCACCGTCGCGGAACTCAAGTAGTCGGCTGTCCGCCCATCAACTTCACTGAAAGGGGGTGCTCTGGATGACGGCCAAGTCGATCTGGCTCGACGGTGAGATCGTCGCGTGGGAGGACGCGAACGTCCATGTCAGTGTGTTGGGCCTGCATTACGGCATCGGATTCTTCGAGGGCATTCGCTGTCACCGCACGAGCCGCGGGACCGTGGCCTTCCGTCTGACCGACCATCTCGACCGCCTGGCCAGATCAGCCGCTGTCTACGGGGTGTCCTTGCCCTACTCCGTCGACGAGCTGACCCGGGCCTGTGCCGAGGTGGTGGCGGCCAACGGTCTCGGGGACTGCTATCTGCGGCCGATCGTGTTCCTCGGCGACGGCCCGAATCCGCTCGCCGCACCGTTCCACGCGGCGGTCATCCCCAGTGCGCACGGCCCGCTGGCCGGCGAGGCGCCCACGCAGGGCGTCACCGCCCAGATCTCCAGCTTCCGGCGCATGTCGGCCAACTCCCTTCCCCCCGCGGCGAAAGCCACCGGGCAGTACCTGAACGCCTTCCTCGCCCAGAGCGAGGCCGTGCGCTCGGGCTATCACGAGGCGATCCTGCTCAACGGGGACGGCCATGTCGCCGACGGCTGGGTGCACAACCTCTTCACGGTACGTGGCGGGGTACTGAGCACGCCGCCCACGACCAGCGGTGCGCTCGGCGGCATCACCAGGGACTCGGTCATGACGCTGGCGGCGGCGCGCGGCGTCGCGGTCCGCGAGGAGAACCTGGTGCGCAGCGATCTGTACCTGGCCGACGAGTGCTTCCTGACCGGAACCGCCGCAGGTGTCGTACCGGTCGTCTCCGTCGACGGGCGCACCATCGGCGCCGGTGTTCCCGGAGAACTCACCACCGCGCTGACCGAGGACCTCCGCGGTGCCGTCCACGGCAGCGGCTACCCCGACTGGCTGAAGGAGCTCCCGTGACCCGGATACCTGTGAGGGAAGCCCAGGAGAACTCCCAGCTGCACGAGTTCCGCAACCAGGTCAACGACGCGCTGGCCGCCTTCGACGAGAAGGACTTCGAGCGCTGGGAGCAGGAGCGGCACACCCCGCGGGAGGTCCCCGCCGCGCTGGGCCGTGCCGGAGTGTTCCGGCGCCGCTGGGAGCACGGGGCGGAGCAGGGGCTCCCACAACTGGTGACGATGGCCCAGGAGTTGTACCGGTCCAGCAGCGGGGCGGCCGTCGTGGCCATGGGGCACAGTGAGATCTTCATCGGCGCACTGCGCTGGCTCGGGGAGACTCCCTACCAGCTCTCCCTGCTGGAGGAGGCCCTGGACGGAAAGACGATCGGCTGCTTCGGGGCCACCGAACCGCACGGCGGGTCGAACCTGCGCGGGCTGCGCACCACCGCGACCGCCGTGGAAGGCGGTTGGCGGCTGCGCGGCTGCAAGCGCTACATCTCCAACGTGGGCCGGGCCGACTACATCCTGGTCCTGGCCAAGCCGGAGAATCCGGCCCATGTGAGCGATCTCAGCCTGTTCCTGCTGCCGCTCGACCACCCGGGAGTCAGCGTCGACGGCTTCTTCGACACCGTCGGGCTGCGCGGCTGCGACGCCGGGCAGGTGACCTTCGACGCCACACTGCAGTCGGACGCGCTGCTGGGCAAGCCGAGCATCGGTCTTCTCTACGCGACACATCTGCTGCAGTTCGAGCGCCTGGCGATCTGCGCGCAGCTCACCGCGGCGGCGGACACCGCGCTGCGTCTGGCCGTCGCCTACGCGCGGCGGCGGACGACCGGGGACGCCCGCATCATGGACAAGCAGGCGATCCGGCACCGGCTGGCCACCTGCCGCGCGGAGCTGTGGAACCTGGAGAGCCGGCTGGCCGAACTGGTGGGCGTGGCCCAGCGCAGCGGCAGGATGCCCGCGCACGAGATCTCGGCGCTCAAGCTGACCGCCGGTGACATCACGGGCCGCATCATCGACACCGCTCTGCAGATCTTCGGTGCCCGCGGCTACTCGACGAACTTTCCCGTGGAGCGGCTGTGGCGCGACGCGCGGCTCTCCCGGCTCGGCGGCGGGACCGACGAGGTGCTCGCCGATCTGGTGGCATCGGGGCTCGACCGGCGTGACCCTGTCAGCGACGAGCTGCTCTCCCGGCTGGAGGCCCTGGACGTACCCGCGTATCCCCTCGGGCACCACGACTGACCGAGGAACCGTACACACTCATCGAATCTGGAGACCCGACGTGAAGCACACCCGTCCTGCCGTACTCCGCACCTTCGCCGCGCTGGCCGTCCCGGCCGCGGCCGCGCTGGCCCTCGTCACCGGGGCGGTCGCTCACCCCTCTGCCGCGCACCCGGTGGCCGCCACGCTCACCGAGCCGCCCGTGTCCGAAACCCAGGACGCGCCGCCGGTCACCGACCCCGGCGAGACCCACTGGTAGAAAAGCCCGTGTGCCGAGCCCACCCCCTTCCGGGCTCGGCACACGCCGTCGGCGACCCGGGTCAGCGCTCCGCGATCCGCCCGGCGAGCCAGGCCAGGGACCGGACCATCCGGCCCCGGATCGTGTCGTGATCGGCGCCTTCCACCAGGTCGAACCTCATCGCCTCCGGCGGCAGCCCGGCCTTCAGCACACTGTGGCGCAGCGCCGCGGCACCGAGGTCGAGGTAGTACTCGTCCCTGGTCCCGGCGTCGATCCACAGCCCCCTCAGCCGCGGCCAGACATCCGCGTGACGTGCGGCCATCCGCACCGGGTCCCAGTCCAGCCACCGCTGCCAGACATCGGGGCGCAGCATTCCCGTCGCCGGATCGAACGGCAGCGTCGGCCTGCCGTCGGCGTCGGGCGAGAAGGCGGCGGCCATGGCCAGCAGCACGAGCACCGACAGATCCTCCGGCTCGGAACCCGGACGTGTGGTGAAGCCTTCGGTCCAGGCCTCCGTGCTCCCGCCGTACCGGCGAAGGGCCCGCAGGGCGTTGCGGAACTCCGGGAGATACACATGCTCATAGAGCGCGTCTCCGGCGTGCGAGGCCGCGGCCCCGAAGAGGTCGGGGCGCAGCATGACCGCGACCAGCGCTCCGAATCCTCCGGAGGACTTGCCCATGATCGCCCGGTGATCCCTGGCCGCCAGGGTGCGGTAGGTACGGTCGACGTGGGCGACCACCTCTTCGCAAAGATACGAGTGGTACGGGCCCGAGGCCGTCGAGTCGACGTACTGGGAGCCGCCGTAGCGGTTCCAGCCGTCGACGAACACCACGATGCACGCGGTCTCCGGCGCCCCGGCCATCACCCCGTCCACCTGCTCGGGGAAGGTCCGGCCGAAGGGCACCGTGTTCCCCCACATGGGCACGGTGCCCGCGAAGCCGCTCAGGACGTGGACCACCGGATAGCGGCGGTGGGGGTCCTGGTCGTAGCCGGGCGGCAGGTAGATCCAGAGCTCGCGCTCACTCGGATCACCCAGCGGGTTCCCGCGGAGCAGCACGCTGTCCAGGCGGTCCACCTGGATCCGCCCGGCAAGGGCGGACGGCGGCGCTGTCACATGGACCTCCAGCCCGGGAGTCCGGATGGGGCGGCGGTTCGGTGCGCACTCTTCTCAGCAGCCACGGAGCATCTTCCCCCTGCCCACGGAAAGAGCTTCCAGTTCCTCTTCGAGGCCGATCTGCAGGAAGAGCGCGCGGGCCTCCTCGAAGGACAGTGCGGCCAGGGAGTCCTCGCCGCGCGCCCGGTGCAGATCGCCCAGAGCCACCAGTGCCCGCCCCCGCAGCGCCTGGCTGCCCGCGGACTGGGCCAGCGTCATTCCGGTGTGCAGCAGCGCGGACGCCTCCTCCAGACGGTCCTGCCTCAGCCGTGTCATGCCCAGTCCGCAGACCACATGTGCCTCGCCCTCCAGGTCTCCGCGCAGCCGCACGATCTCCAGGGCGCGATCCAGCATCCGTTCGGCGTCGTCGAACCTGTCCAGCTCCAGAAAGGCCATGCCCCGGCGGAGCAGCGCCTGTGAGGCGACCCGCTGTGCCCCTATCTCGGCGCAGATCGCCAGCGCGCTGTCCAGGAGCGTGCCCGCCTCCAGCGGGCGGCCGTCGGCCAGCCCGAGCTGCGCGATGTTGATCAGCACATGTGCCTCGGCGGCCCGGTCGCCGACCTCCCGGCACCCGGTCAGCGCCTCGTGATAGGTGGTCAGTGCCTCCGCCCGCTTGCCCTGTACGCGTTGCAGGTAGGCCAGATTGCGCAGCACGAGAACTCTCCCGTGGTGCTCTCCCATGTCCTCGAAGCCCGTCAGCGCCTCCCGCAGCAGGCATCCCGCCTCCGCGAGGTTCTGCTTGAAGATGTTCAGTGCCCCGAGCGAGGACAGGAGCACGACCTCCCCGCGGCGGTTGCCCGCCCTGCGTACGGCCTCCAGGGCCTCCGTATGGGTGATGAGCCACTCGTCGTAGTAGCCGTGGCTCTCGAACAGCGTGACCGCCGTGACCGCGAGGTCCCAGCTGATCTCGTCGGCTCCGGCGAGTGCTGCCTCGCGGGTGGCCCAGATCAGGTTGGCCCGCTCGCTGTCCATCCACCGCAGGGGGTTGCTGGACAGCAGCGGTGGGATCAGGGGCGGTTCGCGGCGCAGCGCGGCCGATCCGTGCAGCAGGGTGTAGTCGCCGCCGTACTCCGCCCGGTGCGCCCGCACCGCCAGCCCGAGGTACACCTCCATGAGTTCGTGTCTGGCCCTGGAGATCTCCTGCTCCGGCTCCTCGGCCTGGGCGCGCTCACGGGCGAAGACCCGCACCAGATCATGGATGCGGTAGCGGAAGGTGTCCTGGTCGGTCCCGGAGACCACCTCGATGAGATGGGCGTCCATCAGCTCGTGCAGTGCCACGCCCCACTCGACCGCGCCGCGGCCGAGCAGTACCCGGGCCACCCACCCGGCGAAGGTGGGGATCTCGATGGCGCCCAGTCGCCGGACCAGGCGCCGTGCCTCCGGGGAGAGGCTGTGGTAGGCCATGGCCAGGGTGGTGCGGACCGCGAGTCCGCCGTGGACCAGCTCGCCGAGCCGGCGCGGCTCGTTGCCCAGACGCCGCACCATCTCCTCAAGCTTCCATTCGGAGCGGGTCGCCAGCCGGGAGCCCACGATCCTCAGTGCCAGCGGCAGCCGGTCGCAGAGCTGGGCGATCAGATGGGCCGCCTGCCATTCGGCGACGACCCGTGACTGACCGACGATCCGGCCCAGCAGCTCGACCGCCTCCTCGCCGTCGAATTTGCTGACCTCCAGAAGTGTCACCTGGGAGGCCTTGACCCGGCGCGGCCGCCAGGTGAGGAGAATCGCGCACTTCCCCTTGACCGGCAGCAGTTCCAGCGGGTTCACCTCGGACGGCACGTCGTCGACGACGATGAGCATCCGCCGCTGTGCCACCAGGCTCCGGAAGAGCTCGACGCGGTCCTCCAGAGCATCCGGGATGTCGGCCGCGTCGACACGCAACTCGCGTAGAAAACGCCACAGGATCCGGCGCGGCGTCAGCGGTTGGAGCGACATTCCCTGCATGTCCGCGTAGAGCCGGCCGTCGGGGAAGTCCTGGCTCAGATGATGAGCGGCGTGGATGGCGAGCGTGCTCTTGCCCGACCCGCCCTGCCCGTGGAGCACCACCACCGGTACGTCGTCGTCCGCCGTGGGCTCGCCGGAGTGCAGTTGACGTCTGATCTGTTCGAGCAGTCTCGCTCTTCCCACGAAGTCCGTTATGCGTTCGGGAAGTTGGCTGGATGTCACCGTGACGGGGACCTCCGGGCGCAGCTCCCGCACGACCGGCTCGGTGACCACCGGCTCCCAGTACTGGGTGTTGCCGGACAGGATCTCGTACTCCAGCCTCCGCAGCTGGCTGCCGGGTTCGACACCGAGTTCCTCGATCAGCCGCTCCCTGGTCTGCCGGTAGACGGCCAGGGCCTCGGCCTGACGCTGGGAGCGGTAGAGAGCCTGCATCAGCAGCCCCTGGAGGCCTTCCCGCAGCGGATTGGCCTCGGTCGCCTCCATCAGCTCGCTGATGATCTCGACGTGACGTCCCCGCTGGAGTTCGAGCCGCAGACAGAACTCATGGGCGGCGAGCCGGGCTTCCTGCAGCGAGCCGGCCCAGCCGTCGAGCACCGGACTGCCCTGCAGTCCGGCGAGCGCCGGCCCGCGCCACATGGCCAGACCCTCGCGCAGCCTCACCACGGCCCGGTCCAACGACCGCCTGGCAGCAAGGGTTTGAGCCATCGTCACATGCTCGTGGAAGACCTTGCTGTCCAGCTGGCCGGGGGCGATCTTCAACGTGTACCCTGAGGGCTCGGTGAAGATCACTCGTTGACTGCGCCCGTCGCTGAGCGCTTTGCGCAACCGGGATACGCTGATCTGAATCTGACTGTGAGCCGTTGGCGGAGATTCCTCCCAAGTCGCCTCGATCAGGCGCGAGGTGGGAACGACATGGTTGGCCTCCATGAGCAGTGCGGCTAAGACGCGACGTTGTCTGATCCCACCCAGAGCGGCAGCGTTCTCCCCGCGAAAGAATTCCACGGGCCCGAGCACTTGGTAGTAGTCAGCCGCTAGATCCCCTTCCTCCGATTCCGCTCCCACCATAGATCCACGATCACTAGGCAAAGCGACCCCCATTTTTTTCATTTGTCTGCTGCAGATCCGTCACTCACCATGCCTGATTCAGCGGCTCACAGGATTGGTGATCGGAAAACCGACGGCTTGGAAGACAGGTCAGAGCCACTCACACGAGTCGGACTCGACCCGCCCCTCCACCTCGGCGCTGAACTGTCGTGAAGGGCGGCGAAACCGGGATATGACGGAGCCCCAGATATTCCGCCGCGTCCACGTCGGGTTTGCGAATTCTTTCCCCGATGCGACAAGTACACCTAACGATCATACGCCTGGGTAACCTCCGTATCAATGACTTACCACCCTCGCAGCAGGGCCCCACGGCGGCCGCACAAGTCCACCGATCCCCCTCCATCCAGCACGGTTTCGGGATCCGGACGGGCGGGATTCTCCGGGCTCCGGGCCTCTCCCGGCGGGGCCGCGGGCCGTCACGCACGGCTCTGGTGACCGACGTCGCGGGCGAGGTCCAGGCCGAGGACACGGTCGAGATGGGCGAACGTCTCGAACTTGGCACCGGCCGGCACGTCGGGCCGTTGCGCCACCTCGGCCAGCAGCTCCAGGACGGCGTCGACGCCGAGATCGTCGACGAGCGCCGCGCGGGACTGCCGCAGCAGATCGGCGGGGATCGGCCTGGACGGCTCCTGCGCCCAGTCGGCCACCTGCCTGCGCCACTGCCGCAGTGTCCGCCGGGCATCGGCCAGCGCCCCACCGGTGACCGTGACCGGCGCGGCATAGGGGTGGCCGAGCAGCAGCAGGCGCACGGCCAGCGGATCAGCGGCCTCCGGTACGCCCGCGTCCGGGAGTTCCGGGGAGAGGTCGGGGATGCGCTCGTCCAGCGGCGCCGTTTCGGCCGACCCCACATCGATCCGGACCCCGTCGGCATCGTCCGTGGCCGCGCCCTGGGCGATCACGTGTACGTCGGCGGGGCCGCCGAGCGCCGCGTCGGGACGGTGGCCGACGACGACGGCGGGAGGATGGATGCCGAGCACCGCCATGACGCGGTCGAGCGCCCGGCTCTGATCGTCCGTCAGTTCCGGAGTGGTGGTGAGAACCGTGACGACCTGCAGGCCGTTCAGCTCCGCGGTCCGTGCCAGTACGTCGCCGATGAGCATCACACGCAGGTGCGCCGGGCCGATCCCGGCGCAGACGGGCGGCAGATGGACGCAGCTGCGCAGCAGGCGGCGCGGTGCGGCGGGGATGTCCACGGGATGACCGGTGCGGGTGTCGGCGATACGCAGCATGCCTCGGAGGCTAGTCGCGCGTGCCTCCCGCGCGTGGGAGAAACCGGCCGGGGCGGCGGTGTGGTGCCTGCCGGACCGAGGCCTCGTTAGCATGGCTCCGTGACCCGGCCGAGCGATCAGGACACCCGCGGCATCATCGACCCGCGCGCCGGATTCGAGCACTTCGAGCTGACCCGGCACCTGCCCTCACCCGATCTGGCCTGGGCGGTGGACCGCTACTGGGTGGTGCGCTGGGACATGCCGGACGGGGAGTCCTTCGAGCAGCGTGTGATCCCGCACGCCGCCGTACATCTGGTGTTCGAGGACGGAGCCGCCACCATCGAGGCGATCTCGCCGCATGAATTCGTGCGGCGGCTGGAGCGCCGTGGCCAGGTGTTCGGCGTCAAGTTCCGGCCCGCCGGATTCCGGCCCTTTCTGCGGAGCCGGGTCTCGGCCGTCGCCGGGCAGCGGTTCGCGGCGTCGGCCGTGTTCGGTGCCGCGGCCGGTGACGTGGCCCGTGAGCTGGCCGGGGCCGACGACGTGAACGGGTCGGCCGCCGCTGTCGAGGCCCTTCTGCGTGCCCGGGACGTACAACCGCTGCCCGCGACCGGGCCGTTGAACGCCGTCGTCGCCCTCGTCGTCGCCGACAGGTCCCTCACCAGGGTCGACGCCCTGGCCGAGCGGCTGGGGATGAGCACGCGCAAGCTGCAACGGCTGTTCGCCGACCATGTGGGTCTCAGTCCGAAATGGGTCATCAACCGGTGCCGGATCCACGAGGCTGCCGAGCTGGCCATGCGCCGGGCATCCGTCGACTGGGCGGAGCTGGCCGCCGAACTCGGCTACAGCGACCAGTCCCACCTCGTCCGCGACTTCACCGCCACCGTGGGCACCTCCCCCGAGCAGTACACGCGCCGGGCCGCGCGCACCCCGGCGGGCTGAGCGGCCGGGGTGCGGAAGGGGGTCAGCCCTCCTCGCTCAGCTGCTCGTCCAGCTCGTCGAAGAGCAGCTCGCTGTGGCCGGTCTGGCCGGTCCGGTAGGCCGACCGCGCCACCAGGTGGGCGGCGACCGGACCGGTCATCAGCTGGAAGAAGCCGATCAGCGCGAGCGTGGCGAGGTCCATGCCGCTGCGCAGCCGCAGCGCCACCCCGGCGAGGACCAGGAGCATGCCGAGGGTCTGCGGTTTGGTGGCGGCGTGGCTGCGGGACAGCACGTCCGGCAGCCGCAGCATCCCGATCACGCCGAGCAGACAGACGGCCGCTCCGACGAAGACCAGAACCGCACCGGCCGTGTCGAGGATCTGGAACCAGGCACTCATGGGGTTTCCTCATCGGTCCTCGTGGTGCCTTCGGCGCCCGGACGGCCCGAGGGCCGGTCGCGTACGGCGATGAAGCGGGCGATGCCCACCGAGCCCGTGAACCCGAGGAAGGCCAGCACCAGCATGATCGGGAAGTAGAACGGATCGCGCGCGAAGGCGGATTTGGCGCCGAGGCCCGCGATGATGAGGGCGGCGCACACATCCAGCGAGATGGCCCGGTCCAGCATGGAGGGGCCGCGCCAGATCCGGCTGAGCAACCCCGCTCCGGCGATGATGATCACGACGACGGCCGCGGTGAGCAGCACCCGGTCGACGGTCTCCGGCGCGCTCATGGGCCTTCCCCCCTGCCGTGCCCGGCCGTCGGCGGTGATTCGGCGACGCGGGCGATCTCGTCGGGGGTGCCGAAGGCCCGTACGGTCAGCTTCTCCATCCGCCAGACGGACTGCCGCGCCGCGTCGAGTGCGGCGGGTCTGTCCGCGTCCAGGACGTGCAGGAAGACGGTGGCCGTGGCGCGGCGTACCTCGACGACCGATCCGCCGGGCACGTTCGACACGGCGACGGCGGTGGCCGCGAGCATCAGGTCGGAGCGACAGCGCAGCGGTACGGCGATGACGGCCGCCCGGTGCGGATGGTCGACGAAGATCTGCCGGGTGACCCGTACGCCCGAGGTGTACATGTCGTACAGCAGATAGCCGGCGAGCATCAGGATGCCCCAGGGGTGCAGTCGGAGCCCGAGGTCGACCCGGGGCAGCGGGAAGGCCAGACAGACGGCGACCGCCACGACCGCGCCGATCAGTACGTTGGCCCAGTGCAGGCTGGACCAGAGCAGCACCCAGATCAGGGTGAGCCAGGCGATCAGCGGGAGGTCGAGCACCCGCCCCCGCCCGCCGAGTTCACAGCTGAAGGGCGGCAGGTCCTTGTTCCGGAAGGACAGCTTGATCAGGCGTTTCACCGGCCGAGCACCGCCTCGACGTAGGGGGCGCGGGCGAGGAGTTCGGCGGCCGCGCGGTCGGTGTAGGAGGTCAGCGGCCCGGCGAACACGGTGAAGGCGAGTCCGAGGGCGACGGCCGCCGCGGTGGCCGCGGTCATCGGCCGCGGCAGTTTCGTGGTGGTGGTGACGGCGCGTCCGTGCAGGGTGGCGGCGACCGCGAGCCCGGCGGGCTGATGGCGGGGGCGGACCGGCTCGTCGCCGCTGCCGCGGATGTGGTCGGGGCCCTCGTCGGCGTCGCTGTCGTCCTCGTCGGAGTCGGACTCCAGGACGGTGCCGTACGCGGCCTGCCCCGGGGGCGCGGCCCGCCAGAACGCCAGGTTCCAGACCTTGGCCATCACGTACAGCGTGAGGAGGCTCGTCACGGCGGAACCGATGACGAGGATCCACGCCCAGACGCTGCCGTCGGCGACACCGGCCCTCATCAGCCCGAGCTTGCCGATGAATCCGGACAGCGGCGGGATACCGGCCAGGTTCATGGCGGGTACGAAGAAGAGGGCGGCGAGCAGCGGGGCGGCCTTGGCCAGTCCGCCGATCCGGGTGAGTTCGGTGGTGCCGCCCCGGCGTTCGATCAGCCCCGCCACCAGGAACAGCGTTGTCTGGACGGTGATGTGGTGGGCGACGTAGACGATCGCGCCGCCGTAGGCGTCCCGGGTGGCGAGGCCGATTCCGAAGACCATGTAGCCGATGTGGCTGATGAGGGTGAAGGAGAGCAGCCGTTTCAGGTCGGTCTGGGCGACGGCTCCGAGGATGCCGACGGCCATCGAGGCGAGTGCGGCGGCCATCAGCAGGTCGCCGAGCCGGTTGCCGGGGAAGAGCAGGGTCTCCGTACGCAGCATGCAGTAGACACCGACCTTGGTGAGCAGACCGGCGAAGACCGCGGTGACGGGGGCGGGCGCGGTCGGGTAGGAGTCGGGGAGCCAGGCGGCGAGCGGGAAGACGGCGGCCTTGATGGCGAAGACGGTGAGCAGCATCGCCTGGATCAGGGTCTGTACCCCGAGTGGGAGTTCGGCGAGCCGGCCGGCCAGCTGGGCGAAGTTGGCGGTGCCGGTCGCCGCGTACGTCATGGCGATGGCGGTGAGGAACAGCATCGAGGAGAACAGCGAGATGATCACGTAGGTGGAGCCGGCGCGGACGCGGGGTCCGGTGCCGCCGAGGGTGAGCAGGACGAAGCTGGCGACCAGCATGATCTCGAAGCCGACGTAGAGGTTGACGAGGTCACCGGCGAGGAAGGTGCAGGAGACCCCGGCGACCAGGATCAGATACGCGGGGTGGAAGACCGCCACGGGTGTCTCCTCGTCCCGGTCGGCCATGCCCTGGCCGAGGGAGTAGACCAGCACGCAGAGCGTGATGGCGGAGGAGACGGTCAGCATCAGCCCGGACAGCCGGTCGGCGACCAGGGTGATGCCGAGCGGTGGTGCGAAGTCGCCGAGGTGGACGGAGAGCGGGCCGCGGATGTCGGCGACGATCATCAGGGTGACGGAGAGTCCGAGCACGGCGGTGAGCACGGCGACGCTGACGAGGCGCTGGACCTGTTTGAGGCGGGTGCCGAAGGCGAGGCTCAGGCCGGTGGCGCAGAGCGGCAGCAGCACCGGCAGGGGGACGAGTGCGTTCATCCGGTGGCTCCTGGGCCGGTGTCGGGGTGGGCCTGCTGTCGTACGTAGTCCTCGGGGTCCGCGCCCAGCACGTCGTGCCAGAGGTCCCCGGTGGCGTACCGGCCGCGGGCCTGCAGGGCGCGGTCGGCGCGCAACCTGGCCCGCAGGCGGCGGCGCTCCTCGCGGTACCGGGCGCGTTCCTCGTCGGTGACGTCCGGGGCGGCCCGGTAGCGTTCGCGCAGTTCGTCGCGCTCACCCCGCACCTCCGAGCGGAGCGCGATGCGCCGGTCCTCCAGGTCGTCGTGGACCTCGTCGGTGCCGTTCAGCTGGTGGCTGCGGTAGGCCATGGCGAGGAGGAAGGCCGTGGTGGCGAGGGTGATGACGATCGCGGTGAGCGCGATGGCCTGCGGCAGGGGGTCGGTCACCTGCCCCAGCGGGACGCCGTACAGGAGGGGTTCGCGGCCCGCCGATCCGCTCGCGGCGAGGACGAGCAGATTGATGCCGTTGCCCGCGATCACCGCGCCGAGCAGGATGCGGGTGAGGGGCCGGGTGAGCATGAGGATGCCGCCGACCGCACACAGCACCACGGCGGTGGCCAGGAGCGAGACGCTCACCGTCATCCTGGGGTGCCTCCCGCCCCGGGTGGCGTGCCGGCGCGCGCGGCGGCGGCCATCTCGACCGCCGCCCGCTCGATCTGCCGGTCGATCTTGGCGCCGAGTGCGCGCACGATGTCCAGCACCACTCCCAGGACCAGCAGATAGACCCCGAAGTCGAAGAGGACCGGCGTGCCCAGGTGGTAGTCGCCGATCACGGGCAGCCGGCCGTGGTGGGTCCAGGCGTGCAGGACCGTTCCGTCGGCCAGGCCGAGCAGGGCGACGCCGGTGGAGATGAACAGGCCGAGGCCGGTGAAGAGTCCGGGCTGCAGCGGCGCGGCCTCGGCGAGTTCGAAGCGGCCGCCCGCCAGGTAGCGGGTGATCAGGGCGAGTCCGGCGACGAGCCCGGCGACGAAGCCGCCGCCCGGCATGTTCTCGGCGCAGAACAGCAGATACACCGAGAGCACCAGGATCGGGTGGAACAGCAGCCGGGCCACGACCTCGAAGACGATCGAGCGGTGCTCGGGCGCCAGCGTCGAACCCGCCGCGAGCCAGCCGCGCTCCGGCGCGCCCTCGTCGCCGTGCGGAAGTCCCGTCATCCCGCGGGCCGTCAGCGACCAGGCGGTACGTCCCTGCACCTCCTCCCGCAGCGACGGTCCCTCGGTGCGGCGGTGCAGATAGATCAGGCTCGTCACACCGATCGCCGCGGCCGCGAGCACGGCGGACTCCCCCATGGTGTCCCAGGCGCGCAGGTCGACCAGGATGGTGGCCACGACGTCCTTGAGTCCGTGGTGGGCGGTCTCCTCCACCATGGCCGCGCCCGCCGGGTCCGCCGTACGGGCGGCCGCCGCGACCCACACCACCACGCCGAGCGTCGCCGCCGCGGCCAGCGCCACCGGAATGCGCATGGCACGTCGCCAACTGCTGACCGTCTCCTGGAAGTGGACCGGCATCCGCCGCAGCACCAGCACGAAGACGATCATCGACACGGTCTCGACGCAGAACTGGGTGAGCGCCAGGTCCGGGCCGCCCTGGACGACGAAGAGCAGTGCCGTGCCGTATCCGGTCAGCCCGGCCAGGACCACGGCCTTCATCCGGCGGCTGACGGTGAGACAGAGGAGCGCGGCCGCGCAGGTCAGCACGGCGATGGCGCCCTGCAGCGGAACGTCCCAGATCCTCGGGGCGGCGGCCCCGCGCCAGGGCCGGTCGACGCCGAGGACGGTGAGCTGGCCGGCCAGCATCACGAGCAGGGTGGTGGCGAGGTAGACGGAGAGCGAGCCGCGCTGGACGAAGCCGGTGAGCTGGAGGGAGAGCCGTTCCAGGCCGAGCAGCAGGTGGCCGAAGACGCTGTCGGCGGTCGGCCAGGCGATCCGCCGGGAGAGCCGGGTCACGGTGGTGCGGCCCATGAAGAGCACCACACCGGCCGCCGTGGCGATGGCCGAGAGCAGCAGGGCGGTCCCGAATCCGTGCCAGAGCGCGAGATGGTACGGATGCGCGGACGGGGGGAACGTGTCCGCGTACGCGCTGAGCAGCCGGTCCGTCCATCCGACGCCCGGCCCCAGCACGAGACCGCAGAGCGCGAGCAGGGCGGGCGGCGCGAGGAACGCCGGGCCGACCCGGTGTACGGGGGTGTCCTCGATCCCGGGTTTACGGGCGAAGGCGCCCCAGACGAACCGCACGGTGTACGTGACGGTCAGCGCGGAGCCCGCGACCGTGATGCCCAGCGCCCACCGGTCGGCGGTGTCTCCGTGCAGCAGTGCCTCGAACGCGGCCTCCTTCGCCGCGAAGCCGAGCAGCGGGGGCAGGGCTGCCATGGACGCGGCGGCCACCACCGCGACCGTGCAGACGTGCGGCAGCGCCCGGCCGACACCGGAGAGTTTGCGCAGGTCACGCGTGCCGGCGGCATGGTCGACGATGCCGGTGACGAGGAACAGCGGGGCCTTGAACAGGGCGTGGCCCAGGATCATGGCGGCGGCGGCCAGTGCCGCGTCCCGGTTGCCGACCCCGGCGAGCAGGGTGAGGAAGCCGAGCTGGCCGACGGTGCCGTAGGCGAGGACGAGTTTGAGGTCGTTCAGACGCAGCGCCCGCCAGCCGCCGAGCAGCATGGTCGCGGCGCCGAGGACGATCACGACGGGCCGCCAGACCGGCACGTCGGCGAAGCCGGGGGCGAGCCGGGCGACGAGGTAGACACCGGCCTTCACCATCGCGGCGGCGTGCAGATAGGCGCTGACGGGGGTGGGCGCTGCCATGGCGTTCGGCAGCCAGAGGCTGAACGGCCAGACCGCCGACTTCGACAGGGCCCCGCACAGGATCAGCACCACCGCGACCGAGACGGCGAGGCCCGGCCGGGGCGGGTCGGCGAGGATGGCGGAGATCCGGTACGTGCCCGCCGACCGACCGATCATCAGGAAGCCGACGAACATCGCGAGACCGCCGAGCGTGGTCACGGTGAGCGCCTGGAGCGCGCAGCGGCGGCTGTGCTTCTGCTCGCTGTCGTACCCGATGAGCAGGTAGGAGAAGACCGTGGTCAGTTCCCAGAAGACATAGAGGGAGATCAGGTCGTCGGCGAGGACCAGGGCGAGCATGGCACCCGCGAACGCGAGGAGGTTCCCGGCGAATCCGGCGAGTTGCGGGGTCTCGTCGCTGAAGTACGAGGCGCAGTAGAGCAGGACGAGCGTGCCGATTCCGGCCGCGAGCAGCACCATCAATTCGGCGAGCGCGTCGAGCCGCAGATCGACGGTGACGTCGTAGGCGGGCATCCACTGCCACGACCAGGTGACCGAGCCGCCGGACGCGGTGGTGTTCCACTGCGTGGCCGCCCACACGGTAGCGGCGGCCGGTGGCAGCGCGAGCACGACGAAGGCGCGCCTGCCGAGCGCTTGTACCAGCGGGCGCGCGCAGGCGGCCAGAACGAAGTGGCAGACGATGAGCGCGGTCATGCGGCTCCGGGCGGCGTCCCGCGCCCGCCCCGGTCGGACGTCCGGGGGGTGAGCGATGCATCGCGGGCAAAGGGCACTAAATACAGATATATCCCCGATCGCGCTTCACTCGTGGGGCGCGCCGCGCCCGGCCCGGCGCGGTGGGTTCACCCGTGCTCGCCGCAGGCCCCGCTGTGGTCGCGGTACGGCGTGCTCCCGGTGCGCCCGCAGCCGCACAGCATCACCCGGGCCTCCTGGCGGAGACATGGGCCGGCACCTCCGGCTCCTCGTCGGCGATGCCGTCGGGCCGTGGCGGGTTCATGACTCCGTACGGACGTCTCCAGCCTCACCCGTGCCCCCCTGCCCGCTGCTCGAACCGGCCCGCCCGGTGCGTTCACGGCAGTACGGCCACTCCGTCGATCTCGACCAGCGCCTGCTCGTCCCAGAGCCTCGCCACGCCGATGACCGCCATCGCGGGGTAGTCGCGGCCCGCCGACTGCCGCCAGATCCGGCCCAGTTCTCCGGCATGGGCCCGGTAGTCGGTCACATCGGTGGCGTACACGGTGACCCGGGCCAGGTCCGCCGGGGAGCCGCCCGCGGCGCGCAGGGCGGTCAGCAGATTGGTGAGGGCCGTCGCGAACTGCTCGGGCAGGGCGGCGCCGATGACCTTGCCGTCCTGGTCGAGCGCGGTCTGCCCGGCCAGGAAGACCAGCCGGCTGCCGGTGGCCGTGACGGCGTGCGAGAAGCCCGCGGGCGGCGACAGCTCGGCGGGGTTGATCCGGTGGACGGGACTCATGCGGACGCCTCCCTGTTCGTGTACAGCTCCTTGGCGATGATCGTGCGCTGGACCTCGCTGGCGCCCTCGTAGATCCGTGGTGCGCGGACCTCCCGGTAGAGGTGTTCGAGCAGATGGCCGCGGCGCAGGGCGCGGGCGCCGTGCAGTTGGACGGCGGTGTCGACGACGTACTGCGCGGTCTCGGTGGCGTACAGCTTCGCCATGGCCGCGCGGCGCGGTACGCCGGGCTCCCCCGCGTCGTACGCGGCGGCGGCCGCGTACACCAGGAGGCGGGCGGCCTCGGTGCGGGTGGCCATCTCGGCGACCTGGTGGGAGACGGCCTGAAGGTCCTTCAGCGGGCCGCCGAACGCGGTGCGTTCGGCGGTGTACGTCACCGTGGCGTCGAGGGCTGCCCGGGCCATGCCGACGGCGAACGCGCCGACGCTGGGGCGGAAGAGGTTGAGGGTGTCCATCGCGACCCGGAAGCCGCGGTCCGGTTCGCCGAGCACATCGTCGGGGGTGACGGGGACACCGTCGAAGACCAGGGCGCCGATGGGGTGCGGCGAGAGCATGTCGAGTGCGGTGCCGGTCAGGCCCGGGCGGTCGGCGGGGACCAGGAACGCGGTGACGCCACGGGATCCGGCGCCCCGGGTCGTACGGGCGAAGACGGTGTAGAAGTCGGCCTCGGGCGCGTTGGAGATCCAGCACTTCTCGCCGGTCAGCCGCCAGCCGCCGGGGGTGTGTTCGGCGTTCAGCGCGAGGGCGGCCGCGTCGGAGCCCGCGCCCGGTTCGCTGAGTGCGAAGGCGGCGACGGCGCGGCCGGCGCGCACCTCGGGGAGCCAGCGTTCGCGCTGGACCCCGGTGCCCGCCCGGACCACGGGGTGGGTGCCCAGGCCCTGGAGCGCCAGTGCCGTTTCGGCCTCCGTGCAGCCGCGGGCCAGGGACTCGCGCAGGAGACAGAGTTCGAGGGCGCCGGAGTTGAGCAGCCGGTCGAGGAGACCTGCCTCGGCGAGTGCGGCGATCAGGGGGCGGTTGACGTGGCCCGGGTCGGCTTTTTCGGCGAGGGGGCGCAATTGCTGCTCGGCAAGGGCTCTTAGCTCTTCACACCAGGCGGTTTGTGACGGATCGAGCGAGAATGCCGTCATACCGGCGCCTCTCTTGTCGGTGTCCGAGGCGGCCGCGCGGCGCGCCTCTTCTTCTCGTCTTATCGCGGACCGTTGACTACCGTCACCCAAACGATACGCTCCAGAGGCGACAAGGGGGCGAGCCGTCATGGACCCGAAGACCTCAGCGCACCTCGACACCTTCGCCAGGGAGCATCTGCCACCTCCGGACCAGTGGCCGGAACTGCTCTTCGACCTGCCCGAACTGCGCTACCCGGACCGCCTCAACTGCGCGGCCGAACTGCTGGACCGTACGGTCGACCGCTTCGGCCCCGACCGCCCCGTCTTCCGTACTCCCGACGGCGGAGTGTGGAGCTACGGGGAGCTGCGGGACCGGGTAGACCGGATCGCCCATGTCCTCACCTCCGATCTGGGGGTCGTCCCCGGCAACCGCGTCCTGCTGCGCGGCCCCACCTCCCCTCATCTGGCCGCCTGCTGGCTCGCGGTGCTGAAGGCGGGCGCGATCGCCGTCACCGTGCTGGCCCAGCAGCGGTCCTCCGAACTCGCCACCATCTGCTCGATCGCCCGGGTGAGCCACGCGCTGTGCGACATCCGGGTGGTCGACGACCTGGTGAGGGCTCAGGTGCCGGGGCTGCGAATCACCGCGTACGGAGGTGATGCCCCGGACGATCTGCTGCGCCTGGCCGAGGCCAGGACGGGGCCGTACCGCCCCGTGGACACGGCGGCGGACGATGTCGCGCTGATCGCGTTCACTTCGGGAACCACCGGGCGCCCCAAGGGCTGTATGCACTTCCACCGGGATGTGCTCGCCATCGCGGACACCTTCTCGCGCCACGTCCTGCGCCCCACGCCGGACGACGTCTTCGCGGGCAGCCCGCCGCTCGGCTTCACCTTCGGGCTCGGCGGTCTGGTGGTCTTCCCGCTGCGCGCCGGTGCCAGTGCCCTGCTGCTCGAACAGTCCGGCCCGGCGCAGTTGTTGCCCGCGCTCGCCGCCCACCGCGTCTCGGTACTGTTCACCGCGCCGACCGCCTACCGCGTGATGCTCGACCACATCGACGCACACGATCTGAGCGCGCTGCGGCGCTGCGTCTCGGCCGGTGAGAACCTGCCGGTCGCCACCTGGCGTTCCTGGTACGAGCGGACGGGTCTGCGCATCATCAACGGCATCGGCGCCACCGAACTGCTGCACATCTTCATCTCCGCCGCCGACGACGCGATCCGCCCCGGCACCACCGGGGTTCCCGTGCCCGGCTGGCAGGCCCGGGTGCTGGACCGCGAGGGCAGACAGCTGCCGGACGGGGAGCCCGGACTCCTCGCCGTACGCGGTCCTGTCGGCTGCCGCTATCTCGCCGACGAGCGCCAGCGCAACTACGTGGCGCACGGCTGGAACCTCACCGGCGACACCTATGTGCGCGAGCCCGACGGCTACTTCCGTTATGTCGCCCGCGCCGACGACATGATCATCTCCTCCGGCTACAACATCGCGGGCCCCGAGGTCGAGGACGCCCTGCTGCACCACCCCGCGGTGGCCGAGGCCGCGGTGGTGGGCCGGGCGGACGAGCTGCGCGGCCAGATCGTGGTGGCGTACGTGGTACTGCGCAAGGGCGTCGCGGAACTGGCGGCCGACGAGCTGCGCGCGTACATGAAGAGCGAACTGGCCCCGCACAAGTGCCCGCGCGTCATCGAGTTCCTGCCCGCACTCCCCCGGACGGCCACCGGGAAGCTGCAGCGCTTCCGGCTGCGGGACGGCTGAGCCGGAAATACGGGTGCTCCGCTCCGGCCGCACCCGGCAGGATGAGGCATGACCTGGACCTTCACCGATGACGTCGACGTCTTTCTCGAAGCGGCCGGCGCTTCGCTGGCCGCCCGGCCCGCCGAGAACACCCTGGTGCTGACCGTCACCGCGACCCTGCGGCGCAGCGGCCCGCACGCCTACGGTGACGCCGCCCCGCTGCTGGGCTGGTGGCGCGGGGCGGACGGCGAGGTCGCGGGCACGCTGGTGCAGACCCCGCCGCATCCGCCGCTGCTGGGAGCCATTGCCCCGGAGGCGGTCGCTCCGCTGGCCGCCGCGCTCCCTCTGACCGGGATCAACGCGGACCGCGCCACCGCCGAGGCGCTGGCCGCCACCTGGCCCGGCCACCGGGTCGACCAGGAACAGCGGCTCTACCGGCTGGCCACGCTGATCCCGCCCTCCCCCGCCCCCTCGGGCCGGCCCAGGGCCGCCACCGCCGCCGACCGGGACCTGCTGGTCCGCTGGCATCTCGCCTTCGCCGAACAGGTCGGCCAGCCCGGCGCGCACACCGAGCGGATGGTGGACGAGCGGACGGCCTCCGGCGGGCTGACGCTCTGGGAGAACGACGGCGTGCCGGTGTCGATGGCGGGCGTCTCCCCGCGGATCGCGGGGATGGTGCGGGTCGCGGCTGTCTACACGCCCGCCGAGCACCGCGGCCGGGGGTACGCGGCCGCCGTGACGGCGGAGGTCAGCCAAGCGGCACGGGAGGCGGGCGCGCAGGAGGTGCTGCTGTTCACGGATCTCGCGAACCCGACAAGCAACGGCGTGTACCGGCGCATCGGCTACCGGGCGGTCTCGGACCGGCTGCTGATCAGCGCGGAGCCGAAGTGACGGGCGGGGCGCCGGAGCCCGCATGGCTGTCCGTCACCCCAGGGTGAGCCGCGGCTTCGGTGCGTCCGTGCGGCCCGTCGGTGGGGTGCGGCTGCCCGCGCGGTACGGGAGCGGCCAGGGTGCGCCCGGTCCGCTGTAGCCCTGGTCGGCCGCCGCGTGCAGCGTCCAGTGCGGGTCGTAGAGATGGGGACGGGCCAGGGCGCAGAGGTCGGTCCGGCCCGCGAGCAGCAGCGAGTTGACGTCGTCCCAGGAGGAGATGGCACCGACCGCGATGACGGGCACGCACAGTGTGTTGCGGATCCGGTCGGCGTACGGGGTCTGGTAGGAGCGGCCGTACTCGGGGCGCTCGTCGGGGACGACCTGGCCGGTGGAGACGTCGATGGCATCGGCTCCGTGGGCGACGAAGGCGCGGGCGATCTCGACGGCGTCCTCGGCACTCGTGCCGCCCTCGGCCCAGTCCGTGGCGGAGATGCGTACGGTCATGGGCCGGTCGTCGGGCCACTCGGCGCGGACCGCGTCGAAGACTTCGAGGGGGAAGCGGAGCCTGCCCTGCAGCGTTCCGCCGTAGCGGTCGTTGCGGTGGTTGGTGAGCGGCGAGAGGAAGCCGGAGAGCAGATAGCCGTGGGCGCAGTGGAGTTCGAGCAGGTCGAAGCCGCAGAGGTCGGCTCGCCGGGCCGCGCTTGCGAACTGTTCGCGTACGGCGTCGAGTCCGGTCCGGTCCAGGGCGTGCGGGACCTGGTTGACGCCCTCGGCGTACGGAATCGGGGAGGCCGCGGTGAGCGGCCAGTTGCCTTGGTCGAGGGGCTGGTCGATGCCCTCCCACATCAGTCTGGTGGAGCCCTTGCGCCCGGAGTGGCCGAGCTGGACACCGATGGCCGTACCGGGTGCGCCCGCATGGACGAAGTCGGTGATCCGGGTCCAGGCGGCGGCCTGTTCGGCGGTGTAGAGCCCGGTGCAGCCGGGGGTGATGCGGCCCTCGGCGCTGACGCAGACCATCTCCGTCATGACGAGTCCGGCGCCGCCGAGTGCGCGTGCGCCCAGGTGGACGAGGTGGAAGTCGCCGGGGACACCGTCGACGGCCGAGTACATGTCCATCGGTGAGACGACGACGCGGTTGCGCAGTTCCAGGCCGCGCAGCCGCAGCGGGGTGAACATCGGCGGGGTGCCGGGGGCACAGCCGAACTCCTCCTCGACGGCGGCGGTGAACGAGGCGTCGCGCAGCCGCAGATTGTCGTGGGTGACGCGGCGGCTGCGGGTGAGGAGGTTGAAGGCGAACTGGCGGGGCGGCTGGTCGACATAGGTGCCGAGCTCCTCGAACCAGCGCAGGCTGGCCGCGGCGGCCCGCTGGGTCGATTCGACGACCGGTCGGCGCTCCATCTCGTACGCGGACAGCGCGCCGGGCAGGTCGGGCTGTTCCTCGATGCAGGCGGCGAGCGCGAGGGCGTCCTCGACGGCGAGTTTGGTGCCGGAGCCGATGGAGAAGTGCGCGGTGTGGGCGGCGTCGCCGATGAGGACCGTGTTGCCGTGCGACCAGCGGGCGTTGACGACGGTGCGGAAGGTGAGCCAGGAGGAGTTGTTGGAGCGCAGCGGACGGCCGCCGAGCGCCTCGTTGAAGATCTTGGCGCAGCGTACGGTCGAGTGCTCGACGTCGCAGGTGTCGAATCCGGCGGCCTGCCAGACCTCCTCGCGCATCTCGACGATGACGGTGGAGGCGTCGGCCGAGAAGGGGTATGCGTGGAGCTGCATGACCCCGTACGCGGTCTCGGCGGTCTCGAAGCGGAAGGCGTCGACGGCGAAGTCGGCGGCGAGCCAGATATAGCGGCAGCGGTGGGTGGTGAGGCGGGGGCGGAAGGTGTCGGCGTGGGCGGCGCGGGTGAGGCTGTGCACACCGTCGGCGGCGATCACCAGGTCGTGGGTCGCGGCCAGCTCGGCGGCGGGCGGGGCCTCTGCGCGGAAGCGGAGCCGTACGCCGAGGGCGTCGCAGCGTTCGTGCAGGATCTCCAGGAGTCTGCGCCGGCCCAGGGCCGCGAAGCCGTGGCCGCCGGAGGTCTGGGTGACGCCGCGGTGGACGATGTCGATGTCGTCCCAGCGCACGAATTCGTCCTGGAGTGCCCGGTGGACGACGGAGTCGGCGTGCTCGATGCCGCCGAGGGTCTCGTCGGAGAGGACGACACCGAAGCCGAAGGTGTCGTCGGGGGCGTTGCGCTCCCAGACGGTGATGTCGCGTTCCGGGTCGAGCCGCTTGAGGAGGGCCGCGGCATAGAGCCCGCCGGGGCCGCCCCCGATGACCGCGATCCGCTTCACGGGCGGCATCGGGCTACCGGCCCTGCCACTTCGGGGGCCGCTTCTCGGTGAAGGCGGCGTGGAATTCGGCGTAGTCGTCGCCGTGCATCAGCAGGGCCTGGGTGGCGGCGTCCATCTCGACCGCGGCGGCGAGCGGCATGTCGAGTTCGGCGGTGAGCAGCGCCTTGGTCTGGGCGAGGGCGAGGGCCGGTCCGTCGGCGAGGCTGCGGGCCAGCGCCGCCGCGCGTGCGTCCGCCCGGCCCTCCTCGGCCAGCTCGCTGATCAGCCCGATCCGTTCCGCTTCGGGGGCACGGACCGGTTCGCCGAGCATCAGCAGCCGGGTGGCATGGCCGAGGCCGACGACGCGAGGCAGCAGATAGGCGGCGCCCATGTCGCCCCCGGAGAGGCCGACCTTGGTGAAGAGGAAGGCGAAACGGGCGGACGGGTCGGCGATCCGGAAGTCGGCGGCGAGCGCGAGAACCGCACCGGCGCCTGCCGCCACGCCGTGCACGGCGGCGATGACGGGGAAGGGGGCTTCGCGCAGGGCCCGCACCACCTGCCCGGTCATGCGGTTGAAATCGAGGAGCTGGGCGGTGTCCATGGCGAGTGTCGCGCCGATGATGTCGTCGACGTCTCCGCCGGAGCAGAAGCCGCGGCCCTCGCCGGCGAGCACCAGAGCGCGCACGGTGCGCTCGCGGGACATTTCGGCCAGCAGGTCGCGCAGGTCGGCGTAGGCGCCGAAGGTGAGCGCGTTGAGTTTCTCGGGGCGGGCGAGGGTGACGGTGGCGACTCCGTCGTCCGTCGTCAGCCGCAGATGGCGCCAGTCATCCGTACGGGGGGCGGAGCTGGGAAACGGGCTCATGGAGGGGGCTCCCCTTCAGCCGTCGGGCTGCTACCTGCAACCGAACCTATCACTCGTACGTGACTCCCGTCACGAGCGCGCAATAGGGGGCCGCTGGGCCGCCGGTGTCAGCCCGCGTCGGTGTCAGCCGCATCGGCGGCGGCCAGCCGGGAGCGGCTGCGGCCGTAGAAGGTGTAGACCGCCGCGCCGACGATCAGGAAGACGGCGAACTGCACCCAGGTCGCCCAGCCCGTCCCGTACATCAGATAGAGGCAGAAGGCGACGCCCAGGATCGGGCTCAGCGGGTAGAGCGGCACCCGGAACGAGCCCTTCACCTCGGGGTTGCGGCGGCGCAGCACGATCACCGCGATGTTCACCGCGACCATGGTGCCCAGCGTGCCGATGGTGGTCAGGTTCACCACCACGTCGAGCGACGAGAAGGCCGCGGGGACCGCGAAGACGACGGCGACGATCCAGGTGTTGGCGACGGGTGTGGCGGTCCGCGCCGAGACCCGCTCGAAGACCCGCGGGACCAGGCCGTCGCGGGACATCGACATCAGGATGCGGGTCTGCCCGTACATCACCGCGAGCACGACCGATGCGATCGCGACGACCGCTCCGAAGGCGATGATTCCGCCGCCGACGGTGGAGTCGGTGACCTGGTCGACGACGATCGAGAGCGCGGCCGGCTTGTCGGCGACGGCCTCCGGGCCGAGGGCGCCGATGGCCGCGAGCGCGACGGCGCAGTAGAGCAGGGTGACCAGGCCGATGCAGATCATGATCGCGATCGGGATGTTCCGCCGCGGGTTCCTGACCTCTTCGCCCGCGGTGGTGATGGCGTCGAAGCCGATGTACGAGAAGAAGGCCAGCGACGCGCCGGCGGTGACCCCGCCCGCACCGTGGGTGGCGAACGGCGTGAGGTTGCCGTGCTCGAAGGCCGTGAACGCGATGACGCAGAACATGATCAGGATGGCGATCTTGAGGACCGCCATCGCGGCGGTGGCCCCCGCGCTCTCCCGGACACCGCGCACCAGCAGGGTGGCGGCCATCATGACCACCAGGACCGCGGGCAGATTGATCACTCCGCCGTCGCCGGGCCCCGCCGAGAGGGCGGCGGGCAGCTGATGGCCGAACAGGCTGTTCAGCAGCTCATTGACGTACTGGCTCCAGCCGACGGCGACCGCGGAGACCGAGACCCCGTACTCCAGCAGCAGACACCAGCCGACGAGGAACGCGATGCGTTCGCCGAGGGTCGCGTAGGCGAAGGAGTACGAGCTGCCGGAGACCGGGATCGCGCTGCCCAGCTCGGCGAAGGAGAACGCGGTGAAGATGCAGGTGATCGCGGCGAGTACGAAGGACAGCACGACGGCGGGGCCCGCCTCGGCGACGCTGTCGGACAGGCCGACGAAGATGCCGGTGCCGACGACGGCTCCGATCCCGAAACACACCAGCTGGAAGAGTCCCATGGTGCGCTTGAGGCCGTGCCCCTCCAGGTCGGCGCCGGACTCGGCGATCAGCTGGTGGGGGCTCTTGATACGTGGCCCGGAGGGGCGCAGGGAGCTCGGCGGGCGCAGCGGACTCACGGGGGCGGTTCTCTTCTCTGGTGGCGCATGTGGGGGGAGGTGCGTCCGGGGCCCAGGGCTCGTGGGGGGCTCTGGTGACACACATGGAAGTGGGGTTCGAGCGTTCGAGCTCGAACCCCACCAACAGACAACATATTAATCGCCTTCACGCATGTTCACCCAATTGGGTGCATGATCATGCGGTAAATCAGCTTGCCGACGTCAGGGTGGCCACCAGAACGGCCTTGATCGTGTGCAGCCGGTTCTCGGCCTCGTCGAAGACGACGGAGTGGGCGGACTCGAAGACCTCGTCGGTGACCTCCAGCTCCGTCAGCCCGTGGGCGGCCTCGATGTCCCGCCCGACCTTGGTGCCGAGGTCGTGGAAGGCCGGGAGGCAGTGCAGGAACCTCACGTCGGCGTTGCCGGTGGCGCGCAGCACGTCCATGGTCACGGAGTAGGGCGCGAGGGCCTCGATGCGCTCGCCCCAGACCTCCTTGGGCTCACCCATGGAGACCCAGACATCGGTGGCGATGAAGTCCGCGCCCCTGACGCCGTCGGCGATGTCCTCGGTGAGAGTCACGGTCGCACCGCTGGTTTCGGCCAGCCTGCGCGCCTCGGTGACGATCTCCTCGGCCGGCCAGTACGACTTCGGCGCGACGATCCGTACGTCCATGCCCAGCAGGGCGCCGGTGACCAGGTAGGAGTTGCCCATGTTGAAGCGGGCGTCGCCGAGGTAGGCGAAGGCGATCCGCTCCAGGGGCTTGTCGCTGTGCTCGACCATGGTGAGGACGTCGGCGAGCATCTGGGTCGGGTGCCAGTCGTCGGTGAGTCCGTTGAAGACCGGGACGCCGCCGTACGCGGCCAGTTCCTCGACGGCCGCCTGGCTGTCACCGCGGTACTCGATGCCGTCGAACATCCGGCCGAGGACGCGGGCGGTGTCCTTCACCGACTCCTTGTGCCCCAGCTGCGAGCCGGAGGGATCGAGATAGGTGGTGGAAGCGCCCTGGTCGGCGGCGGCCACCTCGAAGGCACAGCGGGTACGCGTCGAGGTCTTCTCGAAGATCAGCGCGATGTTCTTGCCGCGCAGCCGCTGCACTTCGGCCCCCGACTTCTTGGCGGCCTTGAGCTCGGCCGCGAGATCGACCAGGCCGCGGAACTCCTCGGCCGTGAAGTCCAGCTCCTTGAGGAAGTGGCGGCCTGCGAGGTCTATGGCCATGGGACTGCTCCTGGGTCGGGTGAGGATCGCGCATACAGTGACCATGGAAGTCTATACGACACACTGCATTGCTATACGGGCATGATCTGCAGCCACTGATCTACGGGGTGTTGCTACACCGCATCGCGCACCACCGGGCAGCTCATGCAGCGGGGGCCTCCCCTGCCCCGGCCGAGCTCGCTGCCGCGGATCTCGATGACCTCGATGCCCTCCTTGCGCAGATAGGTGTTGGTGGTGGCGTTGCGCTCGTACGCGACGACGACGCCCGGCTCGACGGCCAGCACATTGCAACCGTCGTCCCACTGCTCGCGCTGGGCGGCGTGCACATCCTGGGTGGCCGTGAGAACCCGGATCGAGTCCAGGCCCAGGGCGTGCGCGATCGCTTCGTGCATGTGCTCGGGCGGATGGTCGGTGACCTTCAGGTCCCTCGGCCCGTCACCGGGCTCGATGGTGTACGAACGGAGCATGCCCAGGCCCGCGTACTTGGTGAAGGTGTCGCCGTCGATCATCGTCATGACCGTGTCGAGGTGCATGAACGCCCGGCGCTTGGGCATGTCGAGCGCCACGATCGTGTGCGCCGAGCCCGCGTCGAAGAGACCACGGGCCAGCATCTCCACGGCCTGCGGGGTGGTGCGCTCGCTCATCCCGATGAGGACTGCGCCATGGCCGATGACCAGCACATCGCCGCCCTCGATGGTCGAGGGGTAGTCGTCCTGCCCCTCCGACCAGTGGTGGAAGGCGCCCGCGTCGGGGCCGGTGAAGAGGGGGTGGTGTCGGTAGATCGCCTCGAAGTGGACGGTCTCGCGCTGCCGGGCGGGCCAGCGCATCGCGTTGATCGACACCCCGTCGTATATCCAGGCCGAGGTGTCCCGGGTGAAGAGATGGTTCGGCAGCGGGCCGAGGAGGAAGTCGTCCAGGTCCATGACATGGAAGCGGACGGAGGTCGGCTCCTTGTGCCGCTCCAGGAACTCCCGCTTGGTCATCCCGCCGACCAGCGCCTCGGCCAGCTCGGCGCTGGGCAGCTCCTCGAATGCGGCCCGCAGATGCTCGGTGGCGAGCGGGCCGTACTCCTTCTCCTCGAAGACCCGGTCCAGGACGAGCCGTCTGGCCACCGGGATGTCCAGCGACTCACAGAGGAGATCGCCGAAGAGGTGCACTTCCACTCCGCGGTCGCGCAGCACGTCCGCGAAACCGTCATGCTCCTGGCGGGCGCGGCGCACCCAGAGCACGTCGTCGAAGAGGAGCGCGTCCTTGTTGCCCGGGGTGAGCCGCTTCAGTTCCAGATCGGGGCGGTGCAGAATGACGCGGCGCAGCCGCCCGGCCTCGGAGTCGACATGGAATCCCATGTCTCCATCCTCACCGTGCGGAGCGCCGTTCACCCGGCGAATCGCCAGCGGGTTTTCCGTTGATCTCACCGCAGGACCCGCCGGCGCCACGCACTACAGCCGCGGGTCGACCGGCTCCGACTCCAGGGCCAGCACCGCGAACACCGCCTCGTGGACCCGCCACAGCGGCTCCCCGTCGGCCAGCCGGTCCAGCGCTTCGAGCCCCAGCGCGTACTCCCGGAGCGCCAACGACCTCTTGTGGCCCAGGAACCGGCCGCGCAGCCGCTCCAGATTCTCCGGGCGGGTGTACTCGGGGCCGTAGATGATCCGGAGGTACTCCCGGCCTCGCACCTTGATGCCCGGCTGGACCAGCCTGTCCTTTCCGTCCCGTACGAGGGCGGCCAGCGGCTTGACGACCATGCCTTCACCGCCGCGGCCGGTCATCTCCAGCCACCAGTCGATGCCGGAGCGCACCGATGCCTCGTCACCGGTGTCGACGACGATCCGGCGGGTGACCTGGAGCAGGCCCGTCGGGTCGTGCTCGACCAGCCGGTCGAGCCAGGCCAGCTGCTCGTCGTGCGGTACGGAGGCCAGCGAGCGGCCCTGTACGGCGAGGATCTGGAACGGCGCGAGCCGCACCCCGTCCAGGTCCTGGGTGCTCCAGCAGTAGCGGCGGTACGCCTCGGTGAACGCCGCCGCGTCCGCGGCCCGTCCCTGCTGACGGTCCGCGAGAGCGCCCACGTCCACTCCACGGGCCACCGCCGCAGCGAGGGCCGCGTTGGCCTCCGGGAGGACGGCCCCGGACGCGGCGCCGACCGCGGCGTACTGCGAGCGCAGCAGTCCGGCCGCCTTGAGGGACCACGGCATCAGCTCGGCGTCGAGCAGCACCCAGTCGGTGCCCCACTCCTCCCAGAGTCCGGCGGCGGTGACGGCGGTGCGCACCCTGGCGAGGATCACCTCGGTGAGTGCGACGTCGTCGAGGAACGGCCGTCCGGTGCGGGTGTACAGCGCCCCGGTCGGACCTCCCCCGGAGCCGGAGTCGTGGGAGGTGTCCCCGACGCCGAACCGCTCGCGGGCGGCGTTCGCGTCGCGGCAGACGAGGGCCACCGCTCGCGAGCCCATGTGCTTCTCCTCGCACACGACCTCGGTGACGCCGTCCGCCCGGTACTGCGCGAAGGCCTCGGCCGGGTGCTCCAGATAGCCGTCCTCGTGCGAGGTGGCGGTGGGCGCCATGGTCGGCGGGAGATAACCGAGCAGCCGTGGGTCGGCGGCGAACCGGCTCATGACTTCGAGCGCCGCCGCGGCGTTCTCCTCGCGGACCGCGATGCGGCCCATGTGCCGGGTCTCCACGATCCGGCGGCCGTGCACATCGGCGAGGTCCAGCGGCCGGCCCTCCCTGCCGCCCGGTGCCTCGGTGGTCAGCGGCTTGGCCGGCTCGTACCAGACCTTCTCGGCCGGTACGTCGACGAGCTCGCGCTCCGGCCAGCGCAGCGCGGTCATCTTCCCGCCGAAGACCGCACCGGTGTCCAGGCAGATGGTGTTGTTGACCCAGGAGGTGTTGGGCACCGGGGTGTGGCCGTAGACCACGGTGGCACGACCGCGGTACTCCTCCGCCCACGGATAGCGCACCGGCAGGCCGAACTCGTCGGTCTCGCCGGTGGTGTCCCCGTACAGCGCGTGCGAGCGGACCCGCCCCGAGGTGCGCCCGTGGTACTTCTCGGGCAGTCCGGCGTGGCAGACGACGAGCTTGCCCCCGTCGAGCACGTAGTGGCTGACGAGTCCGTCGATGAACTCCCGCACCTGCTCGCGGAAGGCCGGGTCCTTCTCGTCCTCGCGGTCCAACTGCTCGATGGTCTCGGCGAGTCCATGGGTGTGCTGGACCTGGCGTCCCTTGAGGTAACGGCCGAGCTTGTTCTCGTGGTTGCCCGGCACACACAGGGCATTGCCGGCCGACACCATGGACATGACGCGGCGCAGTACCCCGGGGCTGTCGGGGCCTCGGTCCACGAGGTCGCCGACGAAGACCGCCGTACGACCTTCGGGGTGCGCTCCGTCGACATAGCCGAGCTTGCCGAGCAGGGACTCCAGCTCGGAACTGCAGCCGTGGATGTCGCCGATGATGTCGAAGGGGCCCGTGAGGTGGCGCAGGTCGTTGTAGCGGCGCTCCAGCACCACTTCGGCGTGCTCCGCCTCCTCCTCGGTGCGCAGGATGTGCACCTTGCGGAAGCCCTCGCGCTCCAGGCCGCGCAGCGAGCGGCGCAGCTCGCGGCGGTGGCGCTGGATGACGTGGCGCGGCATGTCGGCGCGGTCGGGGCGGGCCGCGTTGCGCTTGATGCAGACCTCTTCCGGCAGGTCGAGGACGATCGCGATGGGCAGCACGTCGTGGCTGCGGGCCAGCTGGACGAGCTGCCTGCGGCTGTCGGGCTGGACGTTGGTCGCGTCCACGACCGTCAGCCGCCCGGCGGCGAGCCGCTTGCCCACGATGGTGTGCAGGACGTCGAAGGCGTCACGGCTGGCGCTCTGGTCGTTCTCGTCGTCGGCGACCAGGCCGCGGCAGAAGTCCGAGGAGACGATCTCGGTGGGCTTGAAGTGTCTGCGGGCGAAGGTGGACTTGCCGCAACCGCTGGCTCCGATGAGGACCACGAGGGAGAGGTCGGTCACCGGCAATGTGCGCGACGTACTGGTCATGCGACTCTCGCCTCCTTCTCGGTCCGGGTCCCGGTCTGGGTCCCAGTCTGGGTCCCTGTCTGGGTCCCTGTCTGGGTCCCTGTCTGGGTCCCAGTCTGGGTCCCTGTCTGGGTCCCTGTCTGGGTCTCTGTTTCGGTCTGGGTCCGGAGCCGGGTCCGGCTCGTGGTCCGGCTCCCGGTCTCATCGGCTGCGGTCATCGTGAACACCGCCATCTGGGTGGGCGGCCCCACCTCGGGGTCGTCGAGGCCCACGGGGACGAAGTCGACCCCGTATCCATGCCGCCGCGCCACCTCCTGCGCCCAGTCGCGGAACTCGGCCCTGGTCCACTCGAACCGGTGGTCGCCGTGGCGCACATGCCCGGCCGGAAGGGTCTCCCAGCGGACGTTGTACTCCACGTTCGGCGTCGTCACGAGGACGGTCCGCGGACGGGCCGAACCGAATACGGCGTACTCAAGCGCGGGCAGCCTCGGCAGGTCGAGGTGCTCGATGACCTCGCTGAGCACAGCCGCGTCATATCCCTTGAGCCGCTTGTCGGTGTAGGTGAGCGAGCCCTGCTGCAGCGTGACCCGTGCGGCCTGCCGCTCCCCCATCCGGTCCAGCTTCAGCCGCCGCGAAGCGATGGTGAGGGCCCGTATGGAGACATCGACGCCGACGATCTCCGTGAAGCCCACATCCTTGAGCAGTGCCTGCACCAACTGGCCCTGGCCGCAGCCCAGGTCGAGGACCCGGCTCGCCCCGGCGGCGCGCAGCGCGTCGAGGATCGCGGTGCGCCGCTGCTCGGCGAGCGGCACCGGCTTCTCCTCGGTGTCGGTCGTCTCGTCCACCGCGTTGTCGATGCTGTCGACGTCGAGGTCGTCCGACTCTGCGAGCCGCACCAGTTCGAGCCGCTGCATCGCCTGCCGGGTCAGCCCCCAGCGCCGGGACAGATAGCGGCTGGTGATCAGCTTCTGCTCGGGGTGAGTGGCCAGCCAGCCCTCGCCGGCCCGCAACAGCTTGTCCACCTCGTCCGGTGCGACCCAGTAGTGCTTGGCGTCGTCGAGCACCGGCAGCAGGACATACAACTGCCGCAACGCGTCCGCCAGCCGCAACTCGCCTTCCAGCACCAGACGTACATACCGCGAGTCCCCCCACTCCGGGAACTGCTTGTCCAGAGGTACGGCCACAACATCCACGCTCGTCCAGCCGAGCGGCCCGAAGAGCTTGCGCACCAGTTCCGCGCCACCGCGCGCCGGCAGTGCGGGCACCTCGATCCGCAGCGGGAGCGGCGCCTGCGCACGTTCGGGCAGGGCCCGGCACACCCCGCTCAGCGCGGTCTTGAAAACCGTGCTCATCGCGACGGAGAGCAGCGAGGACGCCGCGTACGGGCGGTCGTTGACGTACTGCGCGAGCGCCGCGTCGGGAGCACCGCCCCGGCCCTTGCCCGTGCCGCGCCGCACCAGCGCCACGGGATCCACCTCCAGCAGGAGCGCCGCTGTGCAGCGCTCGGCGGATGCCTCGGGATAGAAGACATGCGCGGTGCCATGCGAGGTGGAGAACGTCTGCGCCTTCTCGGGATGCTTGTGCAGCAGGAAGCCGAGATCGGTAGCGGGACGTTCCGGATTGCCTGTCGTGCTGATTGTCAGGAACACACGTCCGAGTATGGTCCGCTTCACTTGCCCCCACCAGGCATTTTCATGTGTCCACGGCACTGCTGCCCCTCCTTTCGCCTGCCTTCCTTTCGCCTCCTTTTCCTTCGCCTCCCTTTCCTTCGTCTCCCTTTCCTTCGTCTGCCGCCGTTGCGCGGAGCTGCCCGGCAAGCTTCGCGATGGTGTCCGGGCCGACCCGGCAGCAGCCGCCGACCAGCCGGGCGCCCGCGTCCTGCCAGGCCCGTACCTTCCCCGGATCGAACGTGGATTCGCCGACCCATGCCCGGCCGCCTGCATCCCACCGCTCACCGCTGTTCGGATAGACGACGACCGGCTTCCCGGCCACCTCCGCCGCCACCCTCACCGCCCGGTCCGCATCCGCCGGATCACAGCAGTTGACCCCGACGGCCAGCACACGCTCGTCCCCCGAGGCAAGGGCAAAGGCCGCCTCCAGCGGCTGCCCCGCCCTGGTCCGGTCCCCCACCACGCTGTACGAGAGCCAGACGGGCAGCCCGCATCCCTCGACCGCCCGCAGCAGCGCCTCGGCCTCGTCGATGTCCGGCACTGTCTCCAGCGCCAGCGCATCGGGCTCTGCGGCGGCCAGCGCCTGGACCCGGGGCCGGTGGAACCGCTCAAGCTCCCGGACGGAGAGCCCGTACCGGCCCCGGTACTCACTGCCGTCTGCCAGCATCGCCCCGTACGGGCCGACCGATGCGGCGACCCAGACCTCCCGCCCCGCCTCCACCGCACCGGCCGCCCGCCGCGCCAGCCGCACACTGCGGGCGAACAGCTCCGCAGCTCGGGCCCGTCCGATCCCCCGCCGCTCGAACCCCTCGAAGGTCGCCTGATAACTGGCCGTGATGAGCACCTGTGCACCCGCCCGCACATAGGCCATGTGCGCAGCCTCGATCTGTCCCGGCCCGTCGGCCAGCAGCCGGGCCGACCACAAGGCGTCGGACAGATCGCAGCCCTGCGCCTCCAACTGATTGGAGAGGCCGCCGTCGAGCAGGACCGTGCCCTCCGCGAGGGCGCGATCGAGCGCACGGGCGGGCGGACCGCCGACTGACCGGACGGGTTGCACAGGTGACTCCCTGCTGGGCCGGTGACTGCCCGGCCCGGGTGAGCGGCGGACGGTTCCCGGCTCAGGTGAGCCGGAGCCGTTCCCGGCTCAGGTGAGCTGGGACTGGACCTGGGAGGAGATCAGCTCCAGGTGCTCCAGGTCGTCCAGATCCAGGACCTGGAGGTAGATCCGGGACGACCCGATCGCGCCGTACCTGCCGATCTTGTCGACCACCTCGGCGGGCGAGCCCGCGAGCCCGTTCGCCTTCAGCTCCGCCACCTCACGGCCGATGACGGAGGCGCGCCGCGCCACCTCGGCGTCGTTCCTGCCGACGCAGACCACCAGGGCGTTGGAGTACACCATGTCTTCCGGTCCGCGGCCGGCCGCCTTTGCCGCCTCCCTGACCCGGCCGAACTGCTTCTCACTGTCCTCCAGCGATGCGAAGGGGATGTTGAACTCGTCCGCGTACTGAGCGGCAAGTCGTGGTGTACGCGTCGCACCGTGACCGCCGATCAGAACCGGCACCTTGGCCTGCGCCGGCTTGGGCAGCGCGGGCGAGTCGGTCAGCTGGTAGTAGGTGCCGTCGAAGCTGAACGTCTTGCCGATCTCGGTCGCCCACAGTCCGGTGACGATCTCCAGCTGCTCCTCCAGCCTGCCGAACTTCTCCTTGGGGAACGGAATGCCGTAGGCCTTGTGCTCCTCCTCGAACCAGCCCGCGCCGAGGCCGAGCTCGACGCGTCCGCCGGACATCTGGTCGACCTGCGCGACCTGGATGGCGAGCACACCGGGGAGCCGGAAGGTCCCGGCGGTCATCAGCGTGCCGAGCCTGATCCGCTTGGTCTCGCGCGCCAACCCGGCCAGGGTGATCCACGCGTCGGTCGGGCCGGGCAGTCCGTCCCCCGGGCCCATGCGGAGGTAGTGGTCGGAGCGGTAGAAGGCGTCGAAGCCGAGATCCTCGGCAGCCTTGGCGACGGTGAGGAGGGTGTCGTAGCTCGCCCCTTGCTGGGGCTCGGTGAAGATTCGAAGATCCATGCATCCATCCTGCACCTCCGAACGCCGGTCATTCCTCTCCCCCTCCTTCCCGTGCGATCCGTGCGGTGCGTGCAGTGCGTGCGGCACGTGTGGTCACGGCTGGCCCGCCGCCGAGCCAGCCGGTCCGCGGACCGCTCCGTACGGGCCGTCCCGCTCCCGGCCGCGCTCCAGATCCTGCTGCCGCTCCCGGTCCTGCTCGTCGAGGCGGCGGAGCATTCCGTGCACCCGGTCCATGGACTCGTCGGCCGCGTCGATCGCCTCCATGCACTGCCAGTACAGCCCCTGCTCGTCGGTCTCACAGGCCACCCCGACCAGGGCCATCCCCACCTCCCCGAGCAGTGTGCCCAGCCCCGTCAGCGTCGCCCTCGGTTCTGCGAGTTCGGACAGCTGCGCGGCGCGCGCCACTCCGGCCCTCGCCGCCGGGTGATCCAGCGCCCCGCCGCTCCTGCCGCCGATCTCGCTGAGCCCGCGCGCCTCCCCCCGTAGTTCCTTGGGCCCGTCCACCGCCAGGCGGCTGCCGATCGCCTGAGCAAGTGCCTGGGCCTGCCATGCCTCGGCGATGATGTCCGGCGTGCCTCGGCTCTGTGCCAGAGCACGTCGGCTGACTCCCACAAGCCGCTCCGCTTCCATGCGTTACCCCCGCGTCCGTACGAAAAGCCGCTCAACTCATCCATTACCCACAGTGAAGGTGTCGGTACCGAAAAGCCAGAGGAATTCGGAAATCTGTGGACACGAAGTCGACTGTGGATAAGTCGATCACTCCGCAGAGTGACGATCTGGGGGTTCGGAGGTGTCCGGACGGTCCGGCACCGGAAATCGGGTCTCGTTCCGGTCGATCTTCTGCGACAGCGCGGCCAGCGCATCGATCCCCAACACCTCGCAGAACTGCAGCAGATAGGCGAGAACATCCGCGACCTCGTCCGCCACCCGGTGCGCCGTCTCGGGCGTCTCCATCACCCGCGCCGACTGTTCAGGCGTCAGCCACTGGAAGATCTCGACCAGTTCGGACGCCTCGACGCTCAGCGCCGCCGCCAGGTTCTTCGGGGTGTGGTACTGCTCCCAGTCCCGTGCGGCCGCAAACGCGGCGAGCCGTTGCTGAAGGGCCCGTACATCAAGTTCTGTCACGGCTCCAGGTCTACCACCGTCACCCCGGGCATCTTCCCGGCCCGCACCGCGCGCGGCTCCGTGACCGTCCCCACCAGCCTGAGGTGCCCGGCCGCCCCGATCGACACCGCCAGCTCCAGCAGTTCGCGCAACTGCCGTCCGTCCAGGTCCCGGTCGAGTCCGTCGGCCAGCACGGTGAGGGTCTGCATGGCCGACGGCACCTCGCCCGCCGCGTCCACCGCCAGCACCCCGGGGCCGGTGAGCAGCACCAGGGCGAGCGAGAGATACCTCAGCTCACCGTCGCCGAGCCGGCCGACCGGCGTGACATGCCCGGCGCCGCGCCCGACCGTCGCGCGCAGCAGCCCGTCCGCGAGCCGCTCGACACCGAGTGCGGTCACCGGCCCCGAGCATCCGGCGTGGGCGGCCGCGACCAGCCGGGCGTGGCGCACCGCGCACTGTGTGTGCGTGCGCTCCAGCACCGCCGCGAGGTTGTCGCACTCCCTGCGCAGCCGCCCGTCGCCCGGCGGCACCGCGGCACGCATCCGCGTCGGCTGCGGTTCACAGGCGAAGACCGACCTCAGGGCCACGACCATCTGCTCGGCCGCGGCGAGGACCTGTAACTGCCCCTCGGTCCTGCCCGCCACCCGAAGCGGCAGCAGGGCCGTTCCGAGGCGGTCGTCCGGCAGCGGCGCTCGCGTCACCGGGACCGTGCCCGCGGTGTGCCAGGCAGCCTGGACCGTGGAGCGCCCCGGGTCGCGCAACGCGGTGGTGAGCAGGGTCTCGCCACCACCGGTGAGCCGTTCGCCGACAATACGGAGGGTGGGCTCCGCCTGAACGGCCACGTCGAGCCGTACCGGTCCTGCCGGACCCTCCGTCGTGCAGCCGATCCGGAATCCGCGGCGGCCCTGCGCATCGGCCGCGGCGCCTTCCGGAACGCAGCCCGCCGGGTCCAAGAAGACCTCGTCGAGCGGGTCTCCGCTGCCCAGCCGCGCCAACGCCTCGTACGCCCGCAGCGCATTCGACTTGCCGCTGCCGCCGGGCCCGGCGAAGAGCGTGACCGGGCCGATGGGGAAGTGGGCACCGCGGTGCGAGGCGAAGGCGGACAACCGCAGTTCGGTGATGACAGGTCCGGCGGAGCGGACTGGACCGCCGGAACGCCGTGCGGCTTCAGCAGTGGCAGGAGCCTCACCAGACACAGACGTACCGGTATCAGCAGAAGCCTCGCCGAGCACGAACGTACCGGCGGGCGATGGCGGGGTGGTCCCCGGGCGGAGTGCACTCATGGGCGGACCGTACGCAGAGCGCAAAGCGGTGAACCGTTCCGCCTGAACGACCTTCCTACGATCGGGGGACGTCCGCCTCCGAGCCCACCGGCCGTCACCCGCCCGGACAGGCCCTGCTACGAACCGGGTACGCCCGCCGCCACGACCCCCTCGACCTCCATGCCGACCGGTGACAGCAGGAAGACATTCCGGTCGACCCGGTGCATTCCGCTGCCGAGCCCGAAGACGACCCCGCTGGTGAAGTCCAGGATGCGCTTGGCCACATCCGTCTCCGCGCTGGTCAGATCGAGCAGCACCGGGATCTGGGCGACCAGATACTCCGCCACCTCCCGCGCGTCCGCGAAGACCTGGACCCGCAGCACGACGAGGCGCCGCTGTTCGGCTTCCGCACGCTCGTCGGGGACCGTACGGTGATCGACCCTGGACGGCCATTCGTTGCGGCTGCGCAGGGGTACGACCTGGGCAAGCCCTTCCCACTGCTCGTCCGTGACGTCGTACCTGTCGTACCTGCTCACCGGACCACCCCGTCTGTGCTTCGGTCGGCGTTGCGCCCGCTGCGCTCGCTGTTCATCGGGCAATTCTCTCGCCCCTCACCCGTTCGGCGTACCACCGACACGGTTCACGGGGTGATCGACACCGCTGACAGCCCGTCCGACGCGCCTTCGGCGGCTTCCCACCGGTCCGTCCCCGCACTCATGTCGACGGGGGTGAAACGGACCGGAAGTCGCACCAGAGCGCGGTGGAACGGTCCCGGCCGCCACTTCAGCCCGCTGACCGGGACGTCCAGTTCTGCGTCGCACAGCTGGCTGGTGAGCTGCTCGATCGCGGTCATGGCGATGAGCAGCGCCGGCTGCTTCGCCGGGCACCGGTGCGGCCCCGCCGACCAGGCCAGATGGGCACTGGATCCGGAGCGGACCCCGGGGTCCGAAGGACCGGGCGCGGACTGGGTGTTGGCCGCACCGTAGGAGACCAGGAGCAGCTGCCCGGCGCGCAGCCGTACGCCGTGGAACTCCGTGTCGCGACGCGGGTAGTGAGCGGCGAAATTGGCCAGCGGCGGGTCCTGCCAGAGAACTTCGTTGATCGCCTCGTGTGCCGTCATCGCGCCCCCGTGCAGCGAGCGCGCGTAGCGCGCGTCGGTGAGCATGTGCAGCAGCGCGTTGCCGATCAGGTTGGTCGTCGGATCGTGGCCCGCGCTCATGATCAGGGTGATCTGACGCACAGTCTCGTCGTCGTCGAGACCGGCCGGATGAGCGAGGAGGTGCGAGGTGAGGTCGCGGCGCGGCCGGGCGCGCCGGTCGGCGACCAGATCGGTGACGACCTCTACGAGGTCGGCGTACGCGGTGGCGGCGTCCTCGGCGGAGTTGAACATGCCGGCGATGCCGTTGACGATGCGTTCGCTGCCGCCGAGCGGTACGCCGAACCAGGTGACGAAGACGTGCACCGGGAGCCGTCGGGCGTACTGCGCGATCAGGTCGCCGCTTCCGGTGGCGGCGAATTCGCCGATGAGCCGCTGGGCGACCCGGGCGACCTCGGCCCGCAGGATGTGCGGCTCGATCAGGGCGAGGCTGTCGTTGATGGCGTCGCGGTAGCGGGCGTGCACATCGCCGTCGCTGAAGAGCGCGGTGGGCCGGTAGCCGAGCATGGGCAGGACCGGCGAGTCGTCGGGGACGGTGGCCTGCCAGGCGCGCGGGTCCTTGGTGAAGGTGTGGGTGTCGCGCAGCAGGTCGACGGCAGCCTGGTAGTCGGTGACCAGGAGGGCGTCGATGCCGGGGGCGAGCCGGACGGGGGCGAGGGGGCCGTGTTCGCGCAGGCGCCGGTAGTGACTCTGCGGGTCGGCGGCGAAGTCGGGGCCGTACAGCGCGAGGGGCTGCGGCGGCTGTACGGGCGGTGTCATGACGGGTCCTCGGGCCGGGGCATTCGGGTCAGTACGTGCTCGGCGAGCGCGATCAGTGCGTCGATGCTGCCGCGGCGTTCACGGGCGTCGCACTGCACCAGCGGGGTCTCGGGGGCGAGGTCGAGGTGTTTGCGCAGGACCTCGTCGGTGTGGGCGGGGGCGTCGGGGAAGCGGTTGACAGCGACGGCGTACGGCAGGCCCTGTTCCTCGACCATGTCCATGACCGCGAAGGAGTCGGCGAGTCTGCGGGTGTCGACGAGGACGAGTGCGCCGAGCGCGCCGCGCGCGATGTCCTCCCACAGCGGGAGGAACCGCTGCTGGCCCGGGGTGCCGAACATGTAGAGCACCAGGTCGTCAAGGACGGTGAGCCGGCCGAAGTCGATGGCGACGGTGGTCGTCGTCTTGTCCGGCAGTCCCGCGGTGTCGTCGAGCCGGGTGCTGGACTGGGTCATCGCCTCTTCGGTGTGGAGCGTGGCGATCTCCGACAGCGTACGGATCAGGGTGGTCTTGCCCACGCCGAAGGGACCCGTGACGACGAGCTTCATCAGGGTCCGGGCGGCAGGCGGCAGATAGCCGATGCCGGTCCGGTCAGTGGAGGGAGCGGAGTCCAACGAGCAGCCTCTCGACGAGCGACCGGTCGATCTCCCCGGCGCTGGGGACGGGCGGTCGGGTGTGCAGATGTCCGGCGGCCGCGAGGTCCGTGGCCAGGAAGACGGTGGCGCTGACCGGCAGGTCCAGGTGGGCCGCGGATTCGACGACGGTGAGCGCGCCCGGTTCGAGCAGCTCGCACAGCCTGCGCTGTTCCGAGCCGGTGTCGGGGGGCAGGTCCGTGCCGGTGCGTATGAGTACGGCGAGCCGGTCGAGCACGGGACCGGCGGGCCGGGTCCGGCCGCCGGTGACCAGATATGCGGGGATCAGACGGCGTCCTGGGCCGGAGGTCATGGCCGGGCGGCGGTGTCCGGTTGGCGGGCCGGTGCGTTCATGGCCCGCGTCAGGGCGGTGACCTGCACCTGCATCTGGTAGGCGATGTCGCCGAGTTTGGCTCCGGGTTCCGCGAACAGGGCGAGGGTGGTGTTGTTCCCGGCCGGTACGACGACGGCGAATCCCTGGTCGGACTCGACGACCGTCTGGGCCAGACGCGGCGCCTCGACGTCGGTGAACGCCGTGGTGAAAGCGCGGGCCGCGGCGTGCAGCGTGGCGGTCATGGCGGCGACCCGCTCGCCGGACGCCCGGTCCAGGCCGGGCGATGCGCCCTCGACGAGGCCGTCGCCGGTGGCGACCACGGCGTGCTGGACTCCGGGCAGCTCCAGCAGGGGGGTCAGCACCCATGCGAGGTCACCGGTGGTGGGATTGGGGGCGCTCACTTCTCGTCGTCTCCTTGTTCGTCCTGGTCGTCCGCACGGTCGTGGGCGTCCGCTGTCGGTGCGGATGACCGCCCGGCGACGCTCCTGCCATTGAGGGTGCCTTGCTGGAGTGCCGCCCAGGAAGCCTCGGCCTGCTCAGGTGTACGGGACAACTGTTCCCGGTCCTGGGTGACGACGGCGGAAGCGGACCGGGCCGGGGTCGGGCGTGGCGACCGTCGGCGCCGGCTGGGCAGCTCGGCGGGGTGCCCGCCGGACGGCTGCGGTGCGGCTACGGTCTCCGGCTCGGCGGGGGCGGAAGCGGAGGGAGAGGCGTGCGCCTGCATCGGCTTCGGGGCGAGGGCGGAGAGGTTGCGGTCGTCCTTCAGCACCGTGAGCAGTTGGGCGGGGACGCGCAGGATCGTGCGCATGCCACCGAACGGCGACGGCTCGATGTGGCAGTTGAAGCCGTACTGCACGACAAGTCGGCCGACGACCGCGAAGCCGGTCTGCGGCGGGTCGCCCAGCTCGGTCAGCAGCACTTCGGAGGGGCCCGCCAGCAGGGCGCGGGCCCGGTCGAGCGCGTCGTCGTCCATGCCGATGCCCGCGTCGTCGACGACCAGGAACGCGCCACGGCCGCCGCTCTGCTGGACGGTCACCTGTACATCGGTGTCGGGGTGCGAGTAGGCGGTGGCGTTGGCCAGGAGTTCGGCGAGCGCGATCGCGAGCGGTTCGGCGGCGCGGGCGACGAGCGCGAGCCGTTCGTCGCGCAGATGGTTGGCGACCTTGATCCGTTCGTAGCCGGCGACCCGGGACTGGGCTCCGAGCACGATCTCGACGAGCGGTGAGTTCTGGCGGGCCAGGCCCGGCCAGGCGTCGCAGAGCACGGCGGTGGACTGGGTGCGGCGCAGGGCCAGTTCGTTACGGAAGTCCAGCTGCAGGATCCGTGGGTCGTCGTACTCGTGCTGGAGCTCGTGCAGCAGCTGCTGGGACTGATTGAGCAGGGACTGGATCTTGGCGGAGGTGCCGCGCATCGCCGCACGGGCGGCCGCGTCGACTCGGCCGCGTTCCTCGACGACCGCCGCGCGGGCGGCCTGCACGGCCTCGGTGAGCAGCCGGGCGGATTCGCCGTCGATCCCGGCCGCCTCCCGCAGTCCGGGGACCGGGGCGGTGGGGTGGGAGAGGGCGAGCGCGGCGGCGGGTATCCGTTTGTGGGCCAGTTGCCGGATCTCGTCGGTGAGGGCGGCGGTACGGGCCTCGGCCGCCTTCAACTGCCGCTCGGCCAGCTCGGCGCGGGCCAGGGCAAGGTGCTCGGAGCGCCCCGCGTTCTGTGCGCGGACAGCCGCCGCCACGGCAGCAACGACGGCGATCACCGCCACGATCCATCCCATGCCGTCACCGCATTTCTTTAGTCGGATGCACTTCTTTAGTCGGAATCTTTGGTCGGATCGGTCTTCCGGCTGAAGCGGCAGCACAAGTTCCGCCTGCTTCTGCGCGCAGAAGCTCCGCCTACTCCTCCGCTTACTCCTCCACGTGCTTCTCCGCCGGACCTGCCGGCTCGTGTGCCGGCTCCACTTCCTGAGCGACCTCGGCGACATCGGTCATCACCTGGAGCACTCCGGGCAGTTCGGAGCCGTCGAGCTGCCGGTACTCGCTGCCGATGGTCACCACCAGCCGCTCGGGGAGGCCGAGCTCCGGATAGCGCCCCTCGGCGATGACCCGGCGGGCGGCCTCAAGGGATGGGATCCCGGCCGTGTGGAAGGCGTGGGCACGCTCGCGTACGTACTCCAGATACCCGATGTGATCGCGCACCCCGGCCTGGTCGAGGACCGGTCCGTGCCCCGGGACGATGGTCTCGGCGCCGGTGGCCAGCACCCGTTCGCAGGCCGCGATCACATTGCTCAGGGGACCGGCCCAGTGAACCGGGTGGTCGCCGGGCCGGTCAGGGGTGGAGGAGAAGATGACGTCCCCGCTGAACACGGCGCTCTGCGCCGGCAGATGGACCATCAGGTCGCCGGTGGTGTGCGCCGACGGCAGGGCCGTGATCTGGACCGGATACTCCCCCAGGGTCAGTTCGAGCTCCCCCGTGAAGTACGTGGTCGGCTGCACCGGCTCGGTATGCGACCAGTCGAAGGGGCCGAAATGACGTCCGAGGTAGGCCCCGAGCGCAGTCGCCCGGTCGCCGGTGGAGACGAGCGCGTGCTGCTGCTGGGGAGTGGGCTCGTAATGGATGTGCTCGCGGGCCTCACGGGTCGCGATGATCTCCGCGTCCGGCAGTACGCCCGCGCCCCAGAAGTGGTCACCGTTCGCATGGGTGACGACGACCCGGTCGATGGAGGCACCGTCGGGCAGCCGTTTCGAGGACTCGGCCAGGAATTGGCCGGCCAGCACGACGTCGTACGGGGTGTCGATCCAGAGCGCGCCACGGGCCGAGACGAGGAGGCCGCAGTTCGCCAGCCCCCAGCCCCGTTTCGGCGGGAGCCATGCATACAGGTCCCGCCCCAGGTCAACGACGTCTCCACTCGTGATCGACATGGACGCGATTATGCCGACCGCGATCCGGCCATGCGTTCGAACTCAGCCACCCTATGGTTCCGTTGGCGCAAAATCGACGCTCGCGCTCTTGGGTGGTGGCGGCTCGGTGACCCTGCGAGACCGGGCCCCTGCGCCCCCATACGGCATCTTCAGGATGATCGCCCCCAATTCACCCGACGGTGTCACGCATCGCGGCGGATACCGATCGAGCGGCCACCAAACCGGAAGGGGCCGACTACCCACTGAGCATGGCTGAAAACAGCTGTACCAAAGCCTCCGGTGACGGTGTCGGACAACGCTGTCACCGGAGGGCCGCCGACACGGCTCACGCCGGATCCGCGTGCCCCGCCGCCGTGCGAGCCGTCGGCCTCCGGTAACCGGTAGGTGATGTCGGCCTCGGCGCGGTAACTGCTGGGACCGGTGTTCCGGGCAATCGGCGGCCAGTCGAATTCGCGCAGCCGGTTCGCGAGGCGCAGGGTGTCCGACTCGCGGCGCGGCAGGTCGCCGTAGACAAGGTGGCGGTGTCGCCGAGCGCGTTGACGCGGCGGGTGTAGCCGTCGGCCAGCCAGTGCGGGACATCGATGCCGTAGGCAGCCTTCTGGAGCAGCAGGCCGGTGGTGCGGGTCCGGTCGGCAGGCCAGTCCCTTCTGACCGCCCGTACGGGTGGCGCCGGTCAGGACCGCATACTGGCACAGTCAGGGCCTCGCACTCGGCGCGGGGACAGTCACATGGTCCACAAGGCGCACCCAGATGACGGGAGTTGCTCATTAGACAGGCATAATGAGCAAGGTTTGACATAGATAAGATTCCTGCGTGCGCCTAGCGAACATCGCCCGCGGGCACCCGCGCGCGAAGCGGCGGGTGCCCGGTGTTCGGGCAGCAATGCCGGACTGCGGCATCGGACGGCAGCCTCAGACGGCGATGACGGTGACGCCGGCCTCCGTGAAGCGGGCGGTCGCCTCCGGTGTGATCCCCTTGTCGGTGACCAGGAAGTCGATCTGTCCGAGATCGCAGACCCGGGCGAAGGCCCGCTTTCCGATCTTCGAGGAATCGGCCGCCACGACCACCCGTTGGGCCTGCTCGGCAAGCAGTCGGTTGATGCTCGCCTCACCCTCGTGATGTACGTACGCTCCGCGCTCGATGTCGATCGCGTTGACGCCCAGCACGGCGACGTCCAGCGTGATCTCGCCCAGTACCCCGCTGGCCAGCGGGCCCGTCAGCTCGTACGACTGCGGCCTGGCCACTCCGCCGGTCACCACGATCTTGATCTGCGGCCGGATGACCAGCTCGTTGGCGATGTTGAGGGCGTTGGTGACCACGGTCAGGGTCGGCTGACCGCCCATACCCGCCGCAGTGTCGCCGACGACGTCGGGGCGCACCGCCAGCGATCGGGCCACCTCGGTCAGTGTCGTGCCGCCGGTCAGCCCCACCACTTCGCCGACCGCCACCAGTTCGGAGACGGCGCGGCCGATGGCCTGCTTCTCCGGGGCGTGCCGGCCGGTCTTGTAGCGCAGAGCCAGTTCGTAACTGACGCCGTGCGCGACCGCACCCCCGCGGGTACGCGTGAGCAGCTGCTGCTCCGCGAGCTGGTCCAGGTCGCGACGGATGGTCGCGGCCGAGACGTCCAGCGTCGCGGCGGCGTTCTCGACCTCCACCCGGCCGTTCTTACCTACAAGCTCCAGCAGCGCGTTCCACCGGGCATCCCTGGACAAGAGAACTCTCCTTATGAACCCGGGCTTCGGACACCCATCCCCTTGGGTACGGTCACCGGACACGCGCAAGGGTCGCACAAGGCTCCGTCCAGTCAAGTTCCTGCAAGAAGAATGCTTGATAATGCTCGTACTGCCCATATAACGTGCGTAAACGAGCATCCACTACGAGTACGGAGTGCAACCGTGTCATTTGTCGAGATCGAGACAGCGAGTCAGCCGGAGTGCTGGCGCCGCGCTGCCGAGCTGGCCCGGACCCAGACGGCCGCTCTGCCCGCGACCGGTGAGCGCATCGCGGTCGTCGGCTGCGGCACCTCCTTCTACATGGCTCAGGCATACGCCGCGCTCCGCGAGGGGTCGGGGCAGGGCGAGTCCGACGCCTTCGCCGCTTCGGAGTTCCCCTTCGGCCGCAGTTACGACCGGGTCGTCGCCCTCACTCGCTCGGGGACCACGACAGAGGTGCTCGAACTGCTCAACCGGCTCCGTGGCGTCACCCGCACCGTGGCCATCACCGCCGACCCGGACACCCCGGTCATGACGTCCGCCGACGAGGTCGTCGTGCTCGACTTCGCCGACGAGCAGTCCGTCGTGCAGACCCGGTTCGCCACGACCCTGCTCACACTGCTCCGCGCCCACCTCGGTCTGCACACCGATGACGTGGTCCGTGACGCGCAGACCGCACTGGCCGAGCCGCTGCCCGAAGGCCTCCTGGACTGCACCCAGTTCACCTTCCTGGGCCGTGGCTGGACGGCGGGCCTCGCCAACGAGGCCGCGCTCAAGATGAAGGAGGCGTCGCTGTCCTGGACGGAGGCGTACCCCGCGATGGAGTACCGCCACGGTCCCATCAGCATCGCCACCACCGGCACCGCGACCTGGATGTTCGGCACCGCTCCCGAGGGCCTTGCGGAGCAGGTGCTCGCGACCGGCGCCCGCTGGGTGGAGAGCGGCCTGGACCCGCTGGCCGATCTGGTACGCGTGCAGCGCCTGGCGATCGCCCGCGCCGCCGCCCGCGGTCTGGACCCGGACAGCCCGCGCCACCTGACCCGCTCCGTGGTGCTCGCGAAGGCCTGACCGAAACCCCTCACGAAGCCCCTCACGATCCCCTTCACCCGGGCGTTCGCGAGGGGCTTCTCGCCATGCCCGCGGCCTCAGGCGTGCGACGCGGCGCCTGCTCGGTCGTCGGAGACCAGCACTCTACGCAACAGCGCGGCCAGCACAGCCCGTTCGGCCGTGGACAGGTCGGCGAGAAATGTCTCCTGCGAGCGCTCGGCGACTTCCTGAAGTATCCGCTGGAGCCGCTCCCCCTCCGGCGTGAGCGCGACGACCTGCCTGCGACGGTCGGCCGGGTCGCGGTCGCGGCGCACCAGGCCTCGCTTCTCGACGGCATCGAGATAGCCGACGAGATGACTGCGGTTCAGACCGAGCCGGTCGGCCAGTTCGTGCTGGGGCAGCGGGCCGAAGTCGGCGAGCGCGGTGAGCGCGGCAAAGTGCGGAAGCCGCAGGCCGTGTTCTGCGATACCGGAGACCAGCGCGTCGTGACCGATCCGCGCGACATGGCTCACCAGATAGGTGGGGAGGGCGAGCAGGCTCGGCGGGCGCAATGCCTCGCCGTCGGCGGGCTCGCCGGACACGTCGGGCCCGCTGGATCCGTCAGGACCGTTGGAGCCGCCGGGGCCGTTGGAGCCACATTTCTCGGCTTCGTTCATGGAGCCAGCATAGCGATTTTTTCACCCTGGACGTAATGATGTCGATGTGTAACGATTCCCTCATGACATTAAATCCGGCGAGGCCGCGCTCCTCCGCGGCACCCTTCGCGGCTCTGCTGATCGCAGTGCTGTCCTTCTCTCTCATGCAGACGATGGTCGTGCCGGCGCTGCCCGACCTCCAGCAGGAGTTCCGCACCTCCACGACGACCACCTCGTGGGTGCTGAGCGCCTTCTTGCCGACCGCTTCCGTGGCCACCGCGCTGCTCGGCCGGGTCGGCGACATGTTCGGCAGACGCAGAGTTCTGATTGCCAGCCTGGTGGTGTTCGCCATCGGGACGCTGCTCGCCGCCCTGTCCACCTCGATGGGCATGCTGATCGCGTCCCGTGCGGTGCAGGGCGTGGGCTCCGCCGCCTTCCCGCTCGCCTTCGGCATCGTGCGGGACCAGTTCCCGCGTGAGCGGGTGCCGGTCGCGATCGGGATGATCAGCTCCACCTTCGGGATCGGATTCGGTGTCGGACTCGTAATCCCCGGCCCGATCATCGACACGCTCAGCTGGCACTGGGTGTTCTGGCTCGGGCTGGTCGTGATCCTGGTGGGCATCGCCGCCGTGGCGGTGTTCATCGAGGAGTCACCCTCACGCTCCCCCGGCCGGATCGACTGGCCGGGCGTGATCCTGCTCACCGATGGCATCGTCGCGCTGCTGCTGACCATCAGCCAGGGAAAGTCCTGGGGTTGGGGCTCGGCAGGCGTGATCGGACTGTTCACGGCGGCGGTGGTTCTTCTCGGCGTCTTCGTCGTCATGGAAGGCCGTGTCCGTGAACCACTGATCGACATGGAGCTGTTGCGCCGCCCTGCGGTCGCCACCTCGCATGTCGCGGCCCTGATCATCGGCTTCGGTATGTACGGCGCGTTCACCCTGGTTCCGTTGCTGGCCCAGACGCCCTCGAAGGCGGGGTACGGATTCGACGCGTCCGTCACCGAGTCGGGCCTGTTCATGGTCCCCATGGCGGTGACGATGCTGATCGCCAGCCCGGTGGCGGGGCGGCTCGGTGCGGCCCTCGGCTGGAAGCTGCCGCTCGTGCTGGCGTGCCTGATCGGCCTGGCGGGCTTTGTCGTCTACGCCGTGGCACATGACACGGAATGGACGATGTACGTCGGGTCCGCAGTCCTGGGGATCGGTGTCGGCTTTGCTTTCGCCGCGCTCGCCAACCTTGTGGTGAGTGCTGTCGACCCTCGGCAGATGGGAGAGGCAACCGGTATCAACACGATCATGCGGACCATCGGCGGTTCGCTCGGAGCCCAGATAGCGGCCACCGTCGTGGCGTCCCACGTGATCACCGGCACCCGGGTTCCCGCGGAGTCCGGCTACACGACGGCGTTCACCATGTCCGCGATCGCGCTGGGTGTGGCCGCCGTGGCCGCGCTCGCCGGCCCCGGCACTCTGCGCAGGTCCACATCGCCGGCCCCCGCAGTCGTACCCGCAGTCGAACTCCGTGGGCCGAGCACCGGCCGGGCGCGAGGCGACTCGACCACCGGCTGAGCCGAGGAGCATCTCCCATGACGGACTACGGACATGACCTGCTCTTCGGAGCCATCCTGACGCCTTCGGCCGCCCGGCCGCACGAGGTCGTCGAGCTGGCGGTCGCAGCCGAGCGGGGCGGACTCGATCTGGTGAGCGTGCCCGATCATCCGTATCGGCCGGATCTCCTGGACGACACTCACGGTCATTGCCGCCGCCACCACTCGGATCCGGGTGTTCCCGAACGTCGCCAATCTGCCGCTGCGTCCGCCCGCCGCGCTGGCCCGCAGTGCCGCGAGCCTGGACCTGCTCAGTGGCGGGCGGGTCGAGATCGGCCTGGGTGCGGGGGCGTACTGGGACCTCATCGGCGCCGAGGGCGGGCCCAGGCACACCCCCGCCGAGGCGGTAGGAGCGACCCGCGAGGCGATCGACGTCCAGCGGGCTCTGTGGCGCCCCGGCCCCGAGGCCCGGCTGGACGGCAAGCACTACGGCCTGTACGGCGCGGCCCCGGGGCCCGTCCGGGCGCATGACATCGCCGTCTGGATCGGTGAGGTGGGGCCGCGCATGCTGCGGCTGATCGGGCACATCGGGGACGGATGGCTGCCGAGTGTGCCGCATGTTCCGCCGGGTCAGCTGGCGGCGGGCCACCGGATTGTGGACGAGGCTGCGGAGGAGGAGGGCCGCTCTCCCGCAGCCGTACGCCGTCTCTACAACCTGTCCCCCGGCAGCTTTCCCAGGGGGCGGCCGGGAAGTTGGGCCGAGCAGTTGGCGGACCTCGCTCTGGAGCACGGCACGAGCATCTTCCTGCTGCCCGCGAACGGCGCCGGAGGAACGGTGGGCGACGCCGGGCCGCTCCTCATCCGCCCCTCCCCGGCCCCCGCGACGCCCCACGGCGCAGCGCGGCTGTGGGACAGGTCCACCCGGCCTGTCGGGCCTCCAGCGCCCCCGGAGCGGCGCTACACGCGGCAGCAGCAGGAACCGGCACGCAATCTTGTCGCCGCCCACGATCAGCAGGAGCTGAGCCTGCGGCAGAACTCATGGGGGCTGGGTGCCTACTGCGCCTCGTACTGTCAGCTGGCGACAGCGCATCATGAGCGGGAGGATCTGGGTCTCTTCCCGTATCTGAGGCGCTCCGAACCGGGGCTGGGCCCGGTGCTGGACCGGTTGATCGAGGAACACCACGCCATTCACGGCGTCATCGAGCGCATCGACCGAGCACTGGTCGCCCGAGTCACGGGCAGCAGCGGAGCTTGGGCCGGGGGCGAGGCCGGGCGAGACGCCGACGCCGGGGAGCTGCGCTCGGCGATAGATCTGCTCGCCGACGCTCTTGTCTCGCACCTGACCTATGAGGAGCGTGAACTCATTGAACCGATGGCCCGGTTCGGCAATGGCTGGTAGGGGTCAACCGGGGCACGCCTCTCCAGGGCGGGGACAGTCGGGGATGATCCGGGAGAGGCCGGGATGACTGAGGCCCCGCCGACCAGGACGAGGTCTGCGGTCGCGAGGGGGCCGACGGTCGTTTCGGCCGCCGGCCCAGCCTCCCCGGACGACGCCGTCGAGGTCAGGACTCCTCGAAGTAGACGTCCAGGACCGCGTCGAGTTCTTCCGCCCACTGCTTGAGGTTGCTCCTGGCCGGTGCCTCGACCTCGGCGTTGAACCATCGACGGGTCGACATATGGACCGTGACGGTGAACCGTCGGCCGAATCGGGGGGTCTTCACCTCGACCGCGCCGATCTCGTCCCAGTGGAAGTCGGCTTCCTGGTCGTCGAGCCGGAACCGGACGCCGTCGCGGTCCGCGGTGATCGAGCCACGGCGGTCGCTCACCTCGAATACGGGGCCGTCCGCTGCCTCCTTGTCGTCGGCGGCCGCCTCGGCGGCAACCTCCCCGTCGGCTGCCGCACTTTCGGTCACGGACTCCGCAACGGCGCCGGACGCCCGCTCCTCTGTCTGTCCCTTGCCTGTCAGTTCCTGATCTGTCAGTTCCTGCTCTGTCTGCTCCCGGCTCGCGTCCGTCTTTCCGACGGCGACGGGGGCCGTGAGACCAGGGATGTACGCCGGGTCTGTCCCCGCGGCGTACCCGGGCTGAGTCTTCGGATCTATGCGCTGCTCCACGGCGGGCAGTATGGCCGACGAACCTGTACGAGGCCAGCGACCACCACGCCCTGCGCCTGACTTCACCGGCCGCGACCTCCGAATGCGCCTTCGGCCAGGCGTTCGGTCACGGTGTGTTCTCGACGGCGATCGCGGTCACCACGAGACCGTCCGCGACCAGCCAGCGGCCGTTGAAAGCCGAAGGGGGTGCTGCTGACCCGGCGGCCAGGGCGGCCTCCGTGGCGGAGGGCAGCAGCCCGGCGGTGAAGGTTCCGTTCGAGTGGAGCACGATGTCGGCCTCTTCGAAGCCGAGCCAGCGTTGGGTGAGCGGAAACCACGCCTTGTAGACGCTCTCCTTCGCGCTGAACAGCAGCCGGTCCCAGTGGATCCCCGGGTGCTCCCTGCGCAGTTCTCGCTCGCGCCGCTGCTCCGTCGCGAGGGCGATCGTCTCGTGCACGTCGTCCGGCAGCGGCGCGTGTGGTTCGGCGTCGATGCCGACGGTGAGGACGTCCGCCCGGTGGGCGACCGCGACGGCGCGGTAGCCCGTGCAATGGGTCATGCTCCCGACCGTCTGCGGTGGCCAGATCGGGGCGCCGCGTCTGCCCTTGAGAATGGGGGCGGGGGCTATGCCGAGCGAGCCGAGCGCGCGGCGTGCACAGTGGCGTGCGGTGGTGAATTCCCTGCGCCGTGTCTCTACGGCACCACGGATCAGTTCCTCCTCGGCGGGGAAGAGCACGGCGCCGGGCGGATCGGAGAACGCCTCTTCCACGGCCATCCGGGACGGCAGTATTTTCTCGATCACGCTCTCCCCTTCACGGCCGGTCCGCCTCATTATTCTCCACGGCATTCTCCACGACGGTCTCGAAACCGGTCCGAACTCGCCCCGGTTCATCTTTCGAGATCGCTCAGCCGGTGGTCCAGGGCGCACTCCACCTCCCGATCCGGTGGCCAGGCCTTCCAGGAGCTGGCCGATGCCTCGGTGCGGATCGTGACGGCGCGGGGGCCACGACCCGGGCCGGTCAGGGCTGCCTGCCGGGACTCCCGGCTCGCGGTGCCCCAGTATCTGCAGTTCGCCCTCGGTTACGGGCCGCTGCGGGCCGGCCTCGCGCACCGGATCTCCCCGGCGCCGTCGGATCCTGCCTCCCGCCCGGTGGCCGGGGCGTAGCTCTGCCTGCACCGGCCCCGCCCCGTTGCACGCCTGCTCCCACCGGGACAGGTCCTGTGCGAGGGCCCTCTGTCCACGCAGCGCGAGCCGCTCGAACTCGCGGACGTCCACGTCGGCATCGGAGGAATCCAGGATGTAGCCGGGGTGACTGCGGATGAGAGGCACGAAGGGGTCGGGGCCGCGCGTCGTCAGGACTCGGCAAGCCTCGGCCAGCGGATCTGTGTGGCACACAGGGATACGAGGACGGCCGAGGCTGCGACGGCGCCCATGCCCCACACCAGGCTGCTGGCGCTCGCTATGAAGCCGATCACCGCGGGTCCGGCCAGCAGACCCGTTGTTCCCATGGCGGCGACCAGGGCCAGTGCGTCCGTGCCCTGTCCCGCGGCGGCCACATAGATGCACGGTGTCACTGCTGCGACGCCCAGCCCGACACAGGCGAACCCGATGAGGGTCGGGACCACGCCGCCGGCCAGCAGCGCGAGCGCAAGACCCGCGCCGGCCACCGCGCTGCCGACGCGGACGATGCGTCCGTCGCCCCAGCGGCTGCGCCAGCCGTCGGCGAAGATGCGGGCCAGCACCATCATGACCGAGACCACCGCGATGCCCATGGGCGCCAGTTCCGCCGTCGCGTTGACGACGTCCTTCATATAGAGCGCGGACCAGTCGTTCATGGCGCCTTCGGTCACCGTGCCGAACACCATCGCGCAGCCCATCCATATCGTCACGCGCGAGGGCCTGGTCAGCTTGCGGCGGCTCTTCTTCGGTGCCTGCTGGTCCTCCGTCAGCAATCCCGACTGTGTGAGTCCGACCAGCAGCAACAGAATGACGGTGGCCACACCGAAATGCGCCGAGACGGCCGGGGTCAGCGCATTCATGCCCGATGCGAGAAGCGCTGCGAACAAGGATCCCGCACTGAATGTCGCATGCAGTTTGGCCATCGCGGTGCGCTGGTACTTGACTTCGAGGGCAGCCCCCTGCGCGTTCATGGCGACATTCAGGCTTCCGACGGCGACACCGTCACAGCAGATGATCAGCAGTGCGACCGGGTAGTTCGGTGCCACAGCCAGCGCAAGCAGGAGGACGCTCAGACAGATGGCGGACACAAACGCCAGGCGCCGGGATCCCAGCCGCTTCATCAACATCGCCACCAGGGGGAACGACGCTGCCGCCCCGGCCCCGCAGGCCATCAGCAACAGACCCAGTTCCGCTTCCGTCAGGTCGAGCCGTGCCTTGATCGCGGGGAGCCGCGAGGCCCAGGTGGCGTACTGGAACCCGAGAAAACAGAACAACGCCGCGATCGCGAGCTGTGCCCGGCGAAATTGATCGTGAATGCCAAACATGTGAGATCAGCCCACTTCGTCTTTCAGAGGTGCCGTGCACAATGGTTCATCGGCGAGGTTCGTGTTCCTGGTGCGGCCGCCCGGTACCGACCGGGACATGTACACCGCGTCCGCGCCGTAACTCCTGGGCGGCGCGACGTCGTGGTGGGCCCGGTATCCGTTTGCCGACCAGAAGGTGGCGCTGCCCGAGACGGCGATCAGGGAGATTCCCTCGTACCCCTTCGACCCGGCCGTTGCCGTGAAATGGTGCAGCAGTCTCTTCGCCAGGCCTCTTCCGCGGAATTCTTCGGCGACGACGAGATCGTGCAGATGCAGGTTCCGGGAATGGAAGATGACGTCCTCCGTCCGGTCCAGATCCGGGTACTCGAACATCGGGTAGGGCAGTGCCAGCAGGTATCCCGCTATCCGCCGCCCGCTGTCGAGAACGAAACAGGTCCCTGGTGAGGCATGGGCCCGGGACTGCAGCGCCGCCCGTCCCTCCGACAGTCCGTGGTCGGTGTACACGCTCGCTTCGAGCGCAGTGATGCCGTCCCAGTCACCATCGGAGATGTGCCGTATGCGCACGTCGTGATCCATCTACTCGCCGCGTATCCATGTGTACGGAAGTGGATTGAAACCGTTGAACCCTTGGGTCATGTAACCGATGGCGTACGCGCCGCAGGAGAGTATCCAGACCGGATCCCCCGATGCCGCGGACGCGGGCACGGACACACGGTTGTGCTCATGGGCGTAACCGTCGTCGCTGTCGCATGTGGGGCCCGCGACAACAGCCGGAACATGCTCACCGCCGGCATGAGAGGGAAACACCAGCCGGTACTGCAACTGGTCCATCTCGTAAAGGCCGTTGAACTTCCCGCAGCTCAGGTACAGCCAGTGCTCACGCTCGCCGTCGATCTGCTCTCTGGACGACAGCCGTGACACATGGGCCCTGATCGCACCGTGGTCGGCGATCAGGTGGCGTCCCGGCTCCATGATGAATGCGAGCGGGGATTCCGATACGGCCCGGAGCTGCTGCATGCCCTCCCGGATCACGGCGAATATCTTGTCGACCGGGGGATCCAGCGGCCTGCCCCGGTTGTCCAGATAGCCGAGCGCGGGGAGGCCTCCGCCGAGATTGATGTGGTCCGGGAAGATCCCCCGGGCGTTCAGGGACGTGAGCACGTCGGCAAGGCGCTCGAAGGCGTCCTGCCAGGCGTCGGACGTCATCTGCTGCGAGCCGACGTGCACGGACAGGCCCGAGGGCGTCAGTCCTGCCGAGTGTGCCGCTTCCATCACGAGCACCGCGTCGGCCGCCGAGCAGCCGAACTTCCGGCTGAGCCCCCAGAGCGCCCCGTCTCCGCTGGTGGCCAGTCGGCAGAACACACGGGATCCGGCGGCGTGGGCCGCGATGGCCGCCACGTCCTGCGTGCTGTCGGTCGCGAAGTCCCTGACGCCGAGACGGTACGCGTCGACGATGTTCCGGTCCGACTTGATGGTGTTGCCGTAATGAATCCTGCTGACCGGCACGCCGGTTCTCAGAGCCTGCGCGATCTCATTGGGACTCGCCGCGTCGAAACCGGAGCCCCTCTGCGCCAGACAGGCGAGAACCTCGTCCACCGGACAGGCCTTCATCGCGAAGCGGACGGAGATGTCGGGCAACTCCGCCAGCAGGGAGTCGTATTGGGCTTCGATCCCGCCGAGATCGAAGACGATCCGGTCCTCGGAGGCCGCCGCCAGGGCTGCACGCATGGGCGCGTTCAGGTGCATGATGAGATTTCCGGGCCCAACTACCGGCCGGTCCGGTGGACGGGCGTGGTCCTGCTCGCCCGTACCAGGGGTTCCCACGCCTCGGTCAGCAGTGCGAAGTCCTCGATGTCCTCCTGGGCCTCTTCGAGCAGCCGCGGTCCCAGCGAAGTCAGGCGGTCGGCGAACTCGGCGTATCTGCCGCCCAGTTTCCGGTAGGAGCGGTCGAGGACGTCCAGCCGGTGTACGTTCTCCTCCCGGTCCAGCCGGGCGGCCTCCGTGGCGAGTTCGACGACCGCGTCCGGCCGGACGCGATGGCCGCCGTCCAGCAGTGACGAGCCGGCCGCCGCCATCCTGTCGTAGATGAAATTGAAGTAGAGCATCGACAGGAAGAACTTCGTCAACCGCAGTTGGTAGGCCGCGAATCCGGCGTCGGTTCTGCGTTCGGCCGTGTAGAAGTTGACGATGTTGCGGTTGTGCAGGACGCCGGGCAATGTGCCGTCGTACACCAGGTGCATGAGGAAGTAGTCGCTGCCGATGGTGTCGGTCGCGGGCGGCAGTGGTACGCGCTCGTACACCTCGTGCAAAAAGCTGATGTTGCACATGTCCACGCGCATGGGGTCGACATGGGTGAGGGTCGAGTGGTCGCCGGTGAACGGTTCGGTGCCCGCCCCCCGGAACGACTCGTCGACCAGTTCCCTCTTCTCCTCGTCCGGCCAGTCACGGGGCGCCCACAGGCTGACGACGTCGTAGTAGATGCCGCTGTCCAGCCGGGAGATCTCTCCGATGTCCACCGACAGCTCGCCGACGAAGGAACTGCCCACCATCGCCACCGGCTTGTGTGCGTGCTCCTGGTCCAGCACCGTCTCGGACACGCCGCTCGCAGCGTCGCTCGCGGGCTTGCCGAGTGAGGTGAGCTCATGGTGAATGGGAAAGACCGGCTCACCGTCGAGGATCTGATAGGTGCTGTCCGAGTCCCTGCGGTGTACCGACCGGCATCCGAGCGCACCGGCGATCAGGAATGCGCGGTTGGTGCAGGCACCGTAGGAGACATCGGCGGGGAGCATGAGATCGAGCATCAGATCCGGCTTGAGGACACCGGAACGATGGATCACCCGCTGCAGAAAGTCGCGCTGTTCGGCCTCGCCGAGATGATGCACGATCACATTCGGCGCTCGGCGCTCCTCGGCCACCGTCCGGGCGTGCTCGGCAAATGTCTCGTCGTCGGAGGAGTCCAGGATCAGCAGGTGCACCTCGACATCGAAGTGGGCGGCCGCGTAATCCGCTTCCTCACCGATGGCCGATATCGTCGCGGCGCATGCCCTGTTCGTGGGAAGGGTCAGGCAGATTCTACGCATGCCGGTTCTCCGGTCGACCGTTCGAATTCTTGACCGTTCCATGAGGTGAGCCCCAGCAGCCTCTCGCCGAGCTCGTTCAGCGCGGCCGTTTTGTACCGAAGGGATTCATGCTTCGTGGCGTCGCCGACCAGCGTCTGGTTCCAGTCCGGGGTGGCGAGGTGACGCCATGACTCGACCCGGGACTGCCGCAGATCGTCGTGCGCCTCCAGAGCGGGCATCATGGAGAGGTACTGAACGGCACGAACCCCGTTCTCCGAGGTGTTGCGTGCCACGCCGTGCGCGAGCAGACCGTTCCAGATCAGCAGGTCACCGGCCTGGAGCTGCGGCCGGACCACGGGGAACTCCGCCCGGTCGACGTCCGGCCTGATGGGATCCCGGTCCGCCGGCTGGGCCACCTTCCACTGCTCGAACCGCCGGAACAGCTCCGGCGAGCACTGGAAGCCGCCCAGCTCCGGCTGGGTGTCGTTCAGCGCGACGATCCCCTGGACCCGCTGCGGCAGAACACTGAGCGTGGTGTCGACATCCCAGTGGAGTTCGATGTCAAAACCCTTGTCCGTGGGCGCGATGAGCGCGCGGTCGCGGTTCTTGACATTGGGCGGGTTGAGATTGAGCCGGTCCAGGGTCACCCACAGCTCTTCGCAGTCCCACACGTCCACGAATGCGTCATAGACCCGCTGCGCCTGACGGCTGTCCCATATGAGCTGGTGGTGGTACGCCTCGACGAATCCATAGACATGGAGCTCCCTGTCGAGGTCCGACCGGAACGGCCTGTCCTCGTACCAGCTGTCGGGCCGTGCCGGATCCAGCCCCTGGAAATCCCAGGTGAAATCGAGCAGACGCTTTGCGGCGGCAGCGGGAATCGCCTCCCGCACGATGACGTAGCCGTAGGTCTGCCAGAAGGAGAAGTCCTCTTCGGAGAGCACGCGGAGTTCGCGCGACTTCTTGATGTCCCTCAGCGGTGTCTGCGCCAGATAGGACTCACCGTCAGCGCTGAAATACGGGAGGTCCGAAGGGGCTCGATGCAGATATCGGGCAGGCGTCGGCATGCAATCACTCCAGGGCAAAAGGTCTCAGGGGCTTGGCGGACCGGGCGGGAGGCGTGCCGTCGCGTCGCGAACGGCTCCATGTGGCCGGCCCACGTCTTCGCGGTCCTCCGGTCGAGCGGTTCCCACCTCGACTTTTGTCGAACACAGGGCAGGGAACAAGCCTTTCGGTGTGCGCCGAATCGTCGCAGTTGCGCGACGCTGCGCAGGGGTGGTCTGCGGTGCATGCGCTATCGGATGCCACGTCCGTGTGTCAGCTCCATGACGTCTGTCGGCTGCTGGTTCATCAGGCACTCCGTCAAGGTCACGCCCTCACGGTTGAGCTCGTAGAGGACGCGCGTGCCGGCCCGGTGGCGTTGCACCACACCGGCGGACACGAGGGCCGCCAGATGCTGGGAGACCGTGCTCGCGGCGAGTCCCAGATGGTCGGCGAGCGCGGACGTGGTGATCGGTACGGCCAGTTCGCGGACGACGGAAGCGCGGCCCCGGCCCAGCAGGATCGCCAGACGGTCCGCGCGCTGTGGCTGTGCGGGGCTGTCCCTCTCCGGCTCGGCGTGCAGGAGGCCGGCTCCCCGCGCCGCGAAGGAGACCACGGTCCTGCCGTCGGCGACCGACCACCAGTGGGTGTCGTCCGCGAGCAGCATCGGTACGACGGTCAGGCGGGCCGTGCCGTTGGTGCGCTCGGGCGGGAGCCGGAGGTCGTGGAGCAGCGCCGCTCCCCCGCTCATCGCCAGGGTGCGCGAGCGGAAGAGGATCTCCTCCTCCAGGGAACGCGCGAGCCCGGCGCCGCGCGGTTCGATGGCGGTCCGCCAGAAGTTGGCGAACTCCACGGCGAGGTAGTGGAGTTGTGCCTCGGGGTCACGGATCAGCGCGGCGATCAGCGGATCGGTGAACGCCTCGGGATACTCCTGGGCGAGTTCGTCGCGGACGAGTCCGGGCGGTGTGCGCACCATTTCGTCGAGCTCATCGGCCACACTCACCCTTCGCGAAGTGACGCCCGCGGTCAGGAACGAGGGGATGCGCCCCCGCGGCCGGGACAGAGCAACAACCGCTCTCAGACGGGGCGTCAGCGCTCCGTGTGCCTTGCGGGCCCAGGCCGAGTGCGGCCAGGGGACATCGGGGCCGTATCGGCTCAGCAGGGCGATCCCACCGAATGCCTGCCACAGTTCGCACAACGCCAGGCGCACATCGCAAGGTTGTCGGTCCATCAGCACACCCGGCCTTCGCGCACCAGGACCGCTGAACCGGGCTGCGACAGCAACTCCGATGCTCCCAACCGGCGTTCACCTCGCGAAAGCAGCACAGCCATGACGGAAACAGCGAAGTCGCGCGACGGATCGAACATGAACCCCGCCCATTCATTGTGGTCCAGACCAATGATGAACGAGCTTTCGGTAACGCCCTACCAGCTGTCAAGGATCTTGTGTCCCAGGTCACATCTGCATCACCTGTCGCAAGGTTCCGCATACACTAAGTCACTAATACTGGTCTAGACATTATGGTGGAACGCCTGTAGGTTCACACCCGGGAAGCGCCTCGCGAAGCACTTCGCCGGACGCTTCGACCAGGACTTCGGCCGAGCCAACTTCCGTGCGGTGTAGGCCCGTCAGGGAAATTCTGCCGCCCCGGTCACGGCCTTGCGGATTCTGCGCGGATATTCGGGGTCGGGCTCGCGGCCTCAGTCGGATGGCGCGGTGTGTTCGAGCCGGCCGGGGGCAGACCCGTGGCCGATGGCTCGGGAGCGGCGGATCCAGAGCCTGCGGGCCAGTTCGATCAGGCCGACGACGGCCAGGGCCAGGACGAAGGCCAGCAGGAGCCCTTTGACGGGGTCGTGGCCGAAGCGGGCCCCGCCGACGTAACCGATGGCGGTGCTGGTGACGGCCCACAGGCCCGCCCCGGTGGCGTCCAGTACGAGAAAGCGGCGGAAGGGGAAGCCGAGGCTGCCGGTGGACATGCTGGATGCGACACGTCCGCCGGGCAGGAAGCGGGCCGCCACGACCAGGGTGGAGGCATGCCGGTGGACCATGGCGCGGCCCCATGCGTACCGTCGGCGGCCCTTCTCGCCGCGCATCAGCCGGGCGACGGCGCGGGGTCCGAAGCGGCGTCCGCACCAGTGGCCGACGCAGTCGCCGGTCAGGGCGCCGCAGGCGGCGACCGCGGCCAGGACCGCCAGGTGCGGGAGGTCCCCGCCGAACAGCACGGCCACCGTGACGACGACGGTCTCGCTGGGCATGAGCGGCAGCAGGGCATCCAGGCCGGCCACCACGAAGACGATCGGCCACAGCCAGGGCGAGTCCAGCCTGGCCTGCAGTAACTCCACCAGTCGGTCGAACAGTTCAGACATGATTGGGCAACTCCGACCCTGATACGGCCTGTTGGGCCATGGCGGCCAGTGTCCGCCGGTCCGTTCCGGCGAGCGGGCGGTGCATGGTCACGCGTACGGACAGAGCGCGGGCCCCGGCGACGCGGCGCAGGCAGGTGCCGAAGTCCTCGTCGCCGAGGAAGGCCGCGACCGTGCTGGGCCTGCCGTGCTGGAGGTAGTCGATCGTGACGGGCCGGACCGGGGCGCCCGCGTTTATCGCCGCCTGGAAGGTGGCGCGCCGGAAGGATCCCCCTGCCACCGTGCACCAGGTGGTGGCCTGAGGAAAGACCACGACGGACCGGCCGGAGCGCAGGGTGTCCGCCAGGTCGGCGACCACACCCGGCAGTTGACGAAGCCCCTCGCGGTCGATGAATCGGGTGCCGATGCGCCGGGCGAGTGCCCCGACCACGGGCCATGTGCCGACCTCGCGCTTGGCGAGCAGGGTCAGTTCGGGTTCGACGGCCAGCAGGGCGACCACGTCGAGCCAGGAGATGTGGTTGGCCACGACGAGGGTGCCGACGGGCCCGGGGGCTGTCAGCGGCTCGGCGCAGGGCGCCCTCTCCAGCCGTATGCCGAGGTCGGTAAGGGCCGCCTCGGCCCGGCGGCGCAGGGTCGCCGGGCCGGACAGCCGCTCCCCGTCGGCCACGCTGCGCAGCAGCGTCGTGGCGAGGGAGGCGTAGCGGCGGGCGGTGACGGACAGCGGTACCCGCGGGCCGGCGTCGGTGGCGCAACGCGGGGTGCAGAGCGCCTCCACGGCCCAGGGGTTCACTGGTCCTCCCCGAGGAAATAGCGGCGGTAGCGGTCGCCCAGGCGGTCCATGTCGAGCAGGACGAAGAAGTCGGCGACGCCGAACTCCGGGTCGTGGGCGGGGGCGCCGCACATCCAGGCACCGAGGCGCAGGTAGCCGCGGAGCAGCGGCGGCAGCAGCGCGTAACTCGGCTTGCCGTCGCTCGGGCCCTGCGGGGTCCAGGGCTTGCGCGGGTGGACCCGGTGCTCGGCCGGGGAGGCGTGCTTGGTGGTGCCGAGCAGCCAGGCGTTGGCGGCGGCGAGACCGCCGTCGTCCAGCGGTACGGAGGCGCAGCCGCCCAGGTAACGGTGGCCGGAGAGCAGCACGTAGCGGGCCATGCCGGACCACATCAGGTTGATCACGGCGCCGTTGCGGTGGTCGGGGTGGACGCAGGAGCGGCCGACCTCGATCATCGAAGGCCGCGCCCGGGAAAGGCCTTGGAGGTCGAACTCACCGGCGGAGTAGGACTGTTCGGTGCGTCCCGGCGGCAGCATCCGGTAGGTGCCCACCACGTCGCCCGTGGACGTGTCGGTGACGATCAGGTGGTCGGCATACGCGTCGAAGGCGTCTATGTCGTGGCCGGCCAGCGGTGTCGAGAGCCTGGCGCCCATCTCGGTTGCGAACACCTGGTGGCGCAGTCGCTGCGCGGCCCTGATCTGCTCCTCGGTGTCGGCGATGGAGGTGACGTACTGGGCGCTGACCACTTCGGTGGTTGTCGTAGACATGATGTTCCGCTCTCCGTTTCGTCGGGGGGACTTGACTTCCTTCCCCACGGGCCGCGGGCGCGGCGGGGAGGACGTCGCAGTGCATCAGGAGCAATCCGCGGGATCCGGCCGTAGTTGGGTCACCGCGGTCGGGGCTCAGGCCTCGCGCAGTTCGAGCGTGCAGCACTTGACGCTGCCGCCGGCCTTGAGCAGTTCGGCGAGGTCCACGCCGATGGGCTCGAAACCGCGCTCGCGCAGCCCGGCCATCAGCCCCGTGGCGGCCTGCGGCAGCAGCACGTGCCGCCCGTCGGAGAAGGCGTTGAGACCGAACACCTCGGCGTCCTCGGTGGTCGCCAGGAGCGCGTCGGGAAACAGCTCGCGCAGCACCGCACGGCTGCCGGGGGTGAACGCCTCGGGGTAGTACATGATCTCGTCGTCGCCGAGCACGGCGAGCGCGGTGTCCAGGTGGTAGAACCGCGGGTCGACCAGGGTCAGTCCGGTGACGGGTATGCCGAAGAACTCCTGCGCCTCGGCGTGCGAACGGGGATCGGTGCGAAAGCCCGTGCCCGCCAGCAGGCGCCGGCCGACGAGCAGGTAGTCGCCCTCGCCCTCGTTGATGTACTCGGGCCAGAGGGTGTCGGTGAAGCCGTTGGCCCGCAGCCACGACAGGTACAGCGGGCCCTCCGCGGTGCGTTCCTCGTGCCGGAAGCGTGCCCCGAGCACCCGGCCGTCCACCACGGTGGCGCCGTTGGCCGCGAAGACCATGTCGGGCAGTCCGCCGACGGGCTCCACGACGTCCACGATGTGCCCCAGGTCGCGGTAGAGGCAACGGAGTTGCTCCCACTGGGCCAGGGCGAGGGCGGCGTCGACGGGCTTGCGGGGTTCCATCCACGGATTGATGGAGTAGGTGACGTCGAAATGGCTGGGCGAGCACATCAGCAGACGTCGGCGGACGGCGGTGCGGGCGGTTTCGGTCATGACGTATTCCTTTCGACGGTCAGTGGGTTCATCGGTCCTCGATCCGGCGGTCACGCCGAAGCGATGGCAATCCCGATCGGTATCGTTCGCATTGAACGGGAGGAATGAAGAACTGCGTGTGAGTTCGCTCTGAACATTGCTGTGCCCGAGGGTTTCTCCGACAATGAATTCCGCTCACCATTGGGACATTTCCGCCAGGGCATCACGGCGGTCACCGCCACGGGTTCCCAGGTACCGATGGAATTCACCTGTCAGTCGCCCGGGCCGCCCCGGCGTCCTGCCCCGACGGGGCGGGGCGCGGCGGTCGGCCGGGAGCCGCGGGCCCCTCCGGCGACGCGGCGAGCGCCTGCCGCCGGTACTCCGACTGCTTGAACATCACGCTGTCCGGCGCGCGGGCTTCCGTGGCGTGACCACATCGGCCGACGCCGGCGGCGGTCATGGCTCACCGCCGTGTCCATCGGCGTGCGCCCATCGGGGGCCGCGAGATACCGATCGGCACCGAAGGCCGGGCGCCCGGCCCCGGAGCAGTGGCCCGCGAGCCCGCCCGTGTCTTCACCGACGTCAGCGGACAGAGCGCGACGGCACTGTGCAGCGGTGCCGCGTGCCACGAGGGAGAGCCGGCGGATGCGTGCAGGGCGGGGTTTGCTGATAGCGGGAATGCTGCTCGCGGCCTTTGGGACCGTGCTGGCCGCGGGGCGGTCTGGGCTGTTCGGAGCGGCTACACGGTCACGACTGCGAGCGGATCGATGGCGCCTTCGTATCCCCGAGATCATCGAGTCACCATCGAGAGGATCGACGGTGAAAAGGAGAGAGACATCGGGGCGGTCACCGGGCCGTACGACGTGAAGGTGCCGGCAGGCCGTATGTTCCTCCTGGGTGACAACCGCGGGAATCAATGGACTCGCGCTTCTTCCTGAGCGAGGAGTCCGGCACCGTGCCGACGACCGCGGTCCAGCGCCGCGCGCTCGATAACGGCATCGCACCAGTTGTTCTCGGACTGACCGTAGTGCTGGGCGCGTTCCTCATCGTTGGGGGCGCCGTCTGCGTACTGGTGGGCGGGCTGGCTCATCAGCGCCGGGAGGGGCGTACCTCCTCGATGTCGAGCCGACGGCGAGTCAGTGGATCACCGGCGCCGTACCGTCGTTGATCAGGCTCTCCGCAGGCGGGAGTGTGCAGGTCCCTGCGGATCCCCCGCAGGGACGTGGCCAGGCTCTCCCAGTACAGCTTGTCGGCCGTGTGTGGATGGGATGGCGTCGAGGAAGGGGCGGGGTCCGGTCAGGAGTCGAGGTCGTCGGCGTAGTGCCGAAAGCCGTGCCGGTCCCGGTGGATGGCCCACAGGGCGTCGGCGAGCGCGGCCGGGTCCTTGCGAGGGTGTCCGGGGACGATCGCCCCGGGGATGACCAGCTGGGCGGCGTGGATGCCGTCGGCGGCGAGGGTCTCGTGCAGCAGATGGCCGTACGCGCTCTCGGCGGCGAAGGCGATGGACGTACCGGCGCGGTCCGGGTGCGGGATGGCGGCGGTGCCGCCGTTGACGAAGAGGATGGTGCCGCGGCCCAGGTCCCACATGTCGGGCAGGACCTGCCGGACTGCGGCGACCGGCCCGTACACCGAGAACTCGATCGGACCGATGAGGTCGGCCGGAGCCGTCTCCAGCACCGGTCGCATGAAGTCCCGGTGCGGGACCGGACTGTACTGCAGGATCTCGATCGGGCCGAGCGTCACATGTGCCGCGTCGAGGGCCGCCGCGAGGGTCTCAGGATCGCGTACGTCCGCGGGGAATGCGCGCGCCGTGACGCCCTCGGTGGTCAGGTCGGCGGCCAGCGCTTCGAGCCGCTCCCGGTTGCGGGCGATGAGGGCCACGTCGTGGCCCTCGCGGCCGAAGCGCCGGGCTACGGCGGTTCCGAGGCCGGGTCCGGCCCCGATGATGGCGATGGTGGTCATGGCTCAGTCCTGGTGGTCAGACGGCGAGGGTCGAGGTGTCGATGACGAAGCGGTAGCGGTAGCGGACGTCGGAGGCGAGAACCCGCTCGTACGTCTCGTTCACCCCATTGATCTTCCCGGCCGGGACGACCTCGACCGCCGCACCGACACCGTGTTCGGCGCAGAAGTTCAGCATCTCAGGGGTGCCCCTGTGCAGCAATGACCGGCTGAACCGACTGCCCCGACGTCAGAAAGGCCGCGCGGCACAAGCGCAGGGTCTCCGTCAGCAGACTGACGGAGACTCGCGAACGACCGACGTCAGGGCAGTGCCGCCTACTCGTGTGTCGTCACCGCGTCGACGCGAAGAAGCACTGAACGGGAGAGAAATAGCAGGTCTGAGCCACCGTCTCGCGCTTCGAGTCGCCGGATACGCCGGCACCGACGACTACCGTGCCACCAATAAGGAATGCGCCTACGATCAGGAAAACACCCCTTCTGGCCGTAGAGATGGGGAGTTTCGCGGCATTGGCATTGGCATTGGCATTTCCGAATGGACGCATTATGGTCCTATCATTTTGTGAAATCGCGGGAATTCGGCCTTACGGGCTTGAGGAGGACGTCGCCCCACCCGTGACCACGGACCCCGGTCTCGGCCCGGGTCGGCCGACGGTGATCGGCATGGCGGGAGATCGGCGAGGCCGCGGTCGACAAGGCCGAGGGGTAGCCGATCCGGGGTGTGCTCAGGTCGCGTTGGCCTGCTGGATGCTGTCGCCGCGGTTGTTGATCGTGATGTAGGTACCGACACGGCAGCTGTAGTTCTGGTCATGGCTGGTCCTGGAGAGCGTGTCGGTGCTGGTGGCAGGCTCGTGCGAGGGCCTGGTGGTGGCGGCGCCAGGCCATCCAGTGCAGGGTGTGTTCCGTGTCCCTGACTGGTGGTTTGAGGACGAACGCTCGCAGAACCCGTACGAGTTCGGGGCAGGTCAACGGGACGAGACGGGGCGGTTCGGCAGGGACTGTCGTGGTCGTGGCTGCGGTGGTCAGGGCGAGGACGGCGGATGCGACAAGGGAGAACAGTGACCAGCGCATCCAGGAGTTCCAGCAGGTCACCTGTCCGTCGTCCAGGCCGGTGAAAGTCTTGCCGAGTTGGAAAGTCTCCTCGATCCGCCACCGTCGGCAGATGACGTCCACCAGTTGGGCGAGAGTGACCGGTGCGGGCGACCAGCAGCGGAAGAAGGAGATTTCGCCGGTGTACCGGTGCTGGCGGGCGACCAGGACGCTGGTGCCGTCGTCTGCGTGTCCGCCTGGGGTGTCGTCCGCGCGAACATCCAGCCAGGCCCAGTCGTACTCGCGGGTGCCCTTCGTTCCGTGTCCGGTCCGCATGCGCATCCACTGGTGCGGCAGCACCTTGTTGATCATCTGGCGGGGCGTCCACCGGCGGCCCGCTCCATCCGTGACGGTGTATGCGTGGGACACACCGACCGCGTAGCCGAGCCCGAGCTCCCGCAGATCCCTGCGCAGTTCACGGCCGCAGTACACCTCGTCGCCGGCGAGCCAGCGCGCCTTCACACCCAGCTCAAGCGCGTTGGCGACCATGGCGGAGGTCTGCTGCAGCTTCGTCGCGAACATGATCTCCTCCGGGACGCCGGCCACGTCGCGGCGTTCCTCGTCCGCGGCCCAGTCCTTCGGCAGATACAGGGCCCGATCGATCACCACCCGCACGGACGCGGTGACCGCGGCCAGGTGCACGGCGACCTGGCACAGCCCGACACCTTTGAGCGCGCCGGAGTACTGGCGCCCGGCGCCGACACACCGGTCGAGGACTTCGCATCCCCGGTCTCGTCCGCGACCAGTACGACATCCTGGCCATCGAGTTCACGCACGATCAGGCGGACGATCTCCTCCTGGGCCCGATCATGGTCGAACCTCGCCCGTGAAAGCAGGTGCTGCAGCCGGGGGCAAGCAGCGCACCGATTCCACCCATGTGATCAGTGCGGTGCGGGACTTGAACCGGCTGGAGCTGGCCGGGGAGAGCGTGCGGGCGGCGCTGGAGGCTCTGGCGGCCGCGGCGCCGGTCTGGCTGGCCGGACAGATCGACGTGCCGGAGTTCGCCGAGCGGTACGGACCGAGGACCGACGGCTGGCGGATGCCGTCCTCACAGGCCAAACGCGGCCGCCTCGCCCAGGTCTTCGGCCAGGACGCCCTCGCCCTGTGCCGGGCGGCCTGGGCCGAGGACGCCCCGGTGCGGATCCGTGAGGTCGAGGCGGTGCGTCTGCTGCGGCAGGTCCTGGTGCAGACCTACGTCATCCGGTCCGATGCCCGGGGACGGCAGGTGATCAGGAAGCGGGACGCCGACGACGGCGTCCCGCCCGGTCAACTCCGCCTGGCCTCCCCCTACGACGCGGACGCACGCTGGGCGGCCAAGGGCGATGACCTGTTCTGGATGGGCTACAAGATCCACCTCACCGAAACGTGCGGCACACTCCCCGACGCCGGGTCCGGGAGGATGCCGAATCTGATCACCGACGTGCACACCACCGACGCGGCCGTGCCCGACGTGAAGGCGACCGCTCCCATCCAGCAGAGCCTCACGGAGCACGGCGTGAAACCGGCCGAGCATTACCTCGACTCCGGCTACCCGTCGCCCGACCTGATCACCAAGGCCACGCAGGACGGTATCCGCATGGTCACTCCGGTCCTTCTGGACCACTCCGCGCAGGCCAGGGCGGCCGAAGGCTTCGACAAGAACGCCTTCACCATCAACTGGAAGACCCGCCAGGTCCGCTGCCCCGCCGGAAGGATCAGCTCCCACTGGAACCCCGTCCAGCAACACGGCACAGACGCCATCGTGATCACCTTCAGCGTCCTGACCTGCCGCGACTGCCCCTTCCAGAAGCAGTGCACCACCTCGAAGACCGGGCGCCGCATGCTCACCCTGCGTCCCGAGGAACTCCATGAGAACCCCGCCCGGGCCCGCGCCGAGCAGAAGACCGACACCTGGAAGAACAAGTACGCCCTCCGGGCCGGCGTCGAGGGCACCATCAACCAGGCCCTCGACATCACCGGCATCCGCCGGGCCCGCTACCGCGGCCTGCCGAAAGTCCGCCTCCAACACGCCTTCTCCGCCACCGCGCTCAACGTGATCCGGCTCGACGCCCATTGGACCACCGGGCCACTCGACCGCGCCCGCCACAGCAGGCTCGAACGACTCAGCTACCAACTCTCCGCCTGACGAATTACGCAGCAGAGTCCCCCCACAAGCCAAAGACGTGGTCCGAATCGACCACCGTTTCGGCGACATCACACGCACCGACCGCTGGCCGGTTCCACGTCGTATGGAGATCCGCCTGATGCTCGGCGAGGCGAAGCTGGACTTCACCCACGCGGTGATCACCCACCACACCCTTCACATCGATGCGGACCTGCGCATCAGAGGAAACCTGACCTGGTGACCAGACCGGGGATCGTCGTGGACACGGACGACCTGGAGCGCGGCAGCGGCGACATCAAGATCCGGCCCGCATCCGGCCCGGACACCGCCACTCTCCTCCGTGTGCAACTGACCGGACGGTCCCGCGGAGGCGACATCATCGCTCGACCCCCGCGACGGAAGCTCTCGGAGTGGCTGCTCCGCACGACAAGCAGCAGCGGCCGCTGAGCGGGCCGCCTCGCCGCCCGGCTCTGTGCCGGCCGTGCCTGCACTACGAGTTGGACCATTCCCTGGTGGAGAGGACCAGCAGGTACCCGTCCGGGTCCTGGAGCGTCACGCCCCACGTATCCCAATACGGATTGTGCGCCGGCACTCGCTTGCCGCCGTGCCGTTCGAGGCGTTCGACCAGGGAGGCAGGCACAGGTTCGCCGAGGTAGACGACCAAGAGGTCCTCGGGCGTCGGCTGTGGATCCGCGGTGGCGGCGGGATCGTGCACGAGTTCCAGATGCCACCCGGCACCCGGCCAGCCGACCATCAGGAGCGAGTGGTCACCTGGCGTGCCATCCGCCGCGTGCTGGTACAGAACATCGAGACCCAGACCCGAGATCCAGAACTGTTCCGCCGCGCCCAGATCACGTGACGGACGAGCGATGCGTACATGGGCTGTGGCGTCGGCCGGCATGTGCTACCCCTGGTCGGAACGGAGCTGTCGTGCGGCGACCGCTCATCACGAGGAGCCTAGCGAGCAGTCGAGCACGCGACCATCGGGCACTGGTCCTAGCTAGGTCTGCCTCGGAAGTGGTGGTGACAGCGACCGGAGCGCGGCTGTGACCAGCACTTCCGAGACAGGCCAGGGATTCGACGTGCGCGGCCGGCGTTTCCCAACCCCCCTTCGATGCCGTGCGCGGGACTGCCCGCGAGGGGCGCTACGGAGCGACTCTCGGCGGGTTGCGCGGCCGTTCAAGGGGGGCCGGAGAGGCAGTGCTGTATGTGTGACGAATCCCGTCGTCAGGTCGCCGGCTGCCGCAGCACGGCGACGCCCCTCGGGGAGAGAACGAGGGCGTCGTCATCGCCTGTCCGACCGATCAGGACGTCTCCGGCGAGTCCCGTCACCGGCACCGTCGCGTCGGTCCGGTTGACCAGGAAGAGGTAGCGGCTGTGACCGTCGCGACGCACGATCAACTCGACATGTCCCCGTACGTCGTCGGGCAGTTCACTGCCGACACCGGCAGAGGCGAGCAGCTTCGGCAGCAAGGCGGTTAGGCCCTCCGCACCCAACCGGGTGGAGACGTAGGCGGCCGATCCCTGGACCACGGCGCGGCGGGTGACGGCGGGGCGGCCGGCGTACGCACCACTGCGGTACTCGGCCAGTACCTCCACCGCAGGGTCGGTGACGGTGATCCGGTCGGTCCACAGGGTGCCCGACGTGGCGTCGTCCAGCGCGACTTCGACCGTGTCACCGTCGAGCATGGGGCCGAACTCCTCGATGCGGATACCGAGCAGATCGCGCAGGGCTCCCGGGTAGCCGCCGAGCCAGATGTGGTCGTTCTCGTCGACGACGCCGGAGAAGTACGTGGTGACCAGATGGCCACCGTTCTCGGTGTACCTGGTGAGTTCCTTGGCCAGCGCGGCGGGGACGACGTGCAGCACCGGCGCGATCAGGAGCTGGTATCGATCGAGATCGGCCTGTGCGGTGACGACGTCTGCCCGTACGCCGAGGGTGAGGAGGGCGGAGTACCAGTCGAGCGCCTCCTTGCGGTAGTCGAGGAGGGAAGTGGGATGGGAGTCCTGTTCACTCGCCCACCACGACTCCCAGTCGAAGATGATCCCGACGCGTGCTGCTTCGCGTTCGGATCCCGCGACCGGCGCCAGCGTCCTGAGGGTCCGGCCGAGGTCGGTCACCGCGCGGAAGGCGTCACTGTCGGGCCCGGCGTGCGGCAGCATCGCCGAGTGGTATTTCTCGGCGCCGGCCGCCGACTGTCGCCACTGGAAGAAGCACACGGCGTCGGCGCCGTGCGCGACGTGCAGCAGTGAGTCGCGGGCGAGGTCGCCGGGGCGTTTGGCCAGGTTGACGGCTTGCCAGTTGACGGCGCTGGTGGAGTGCTCCATGAGGAACCACGGCCGTCCCCCCGAGATTCCGCTGACGAGGTTGGCGGAGAAGGACAGTTCGTCGCGGTCCTGAGGGCCGGGCGTGACGTAGTGGTCGTTGGAGACGAAGTCGATCTCGTCGGCCCAGTCGGCGTAGTTCATCCCCTTGGTGCCGCCCATGACCATGAAGTTCGTGGTGACGGGAACATCGGGCGTGATCGCGCGCAGCACATCCCGCTCCGCGCGCAGATACTCCTTCAGCGCGTCGGAGGAGAAGCGCTTGAAGTCCAGCTGCTGCGTCGGGTTCGGGTGGGATGCGGCCAGCCGGGGCGGCAGGATCTGCTCCCAGCCGCTGTACCTCTGGGACCAGAACGCGGTGCCCCAGGCGTGGTTGAGTCCGTCGAGCGTGGTGTACCGGGCGCGCAGCCAGTCGCGGAAGGCGTGCGCGGCGTCGTCGGAGTAGTCGTAGATGTTGTGGCAGCCCAGCTCGTTGGAGACGTGCCAGGCCACCAGCGCGGGATGGTTCGCGTACCGCTCGGCCATCGTCCGCACCAGGCGCAGCGCGTGCTCGCGGAAGACGGGCGAGGTGGGACGCCAGTGCTGCCGCGCCCCCGGCCACACCGTCTCACCGGAGGCGGTCACCGGGAGGATCTCCGGGTGCGCCGTGGTGAGCCAGGGCGGTGGGGACGCGGTGGCGGTGGCCAGGTCGACTCCGATGCCTCCCGCGTGCAGCAGGTCCATGACCTCGTCGAGCCAGGAGAAGTCCCACTCGTGCTCGGCCGGCTGGATGCGGGCCCAGGAGAAGATCCCCACGGAGACGATGTTCACGCCGGCCTCGCGCATCAGCCGTACGTCCTCCTCCCACACCTCGCGTGGCCACTGCTCCGGGTTGTAGTCGGCCCCGTAGACGAGGCGCGGAGTGGGATCACCGTCCGGCCCGTGCTCCAACTGGGACAGGAGGGTGGAGATCATGGTGGTCCTTCCGGTGTACCGCACGGGGTGGCGCGAGGTGATGCGTGGTGGCTTCCGGGAGGCTGCCGCTGCGAGCTTGCTCCTCAGCGGCAGCCTCCGGGCGGCTGCTTCTGAGCGGTTACTTCTGAACGGTGAAGCCCTGCTCGTTTCCGTACTTGACGGAGGCGTCCTGCCAGCTCTTCAGACCGTCGGTCAGCTTGGTGCCGGATATGTAGGCCTTGCCGACAGTGTCGTTGAAGATCGAGTTGGCGTAGACCTGGTACGGCAGGTACGACCACTCGGAGGCGACGTTCGCGGCCGACTCGGCGAAGATCTTGTTGGCCTGCTGTCCGCCGAAGTACGGGAACGCGGTGTTCTGGAACGAGCTGGACTGGAGATCGGCGGTGGTCGCCGGGAAGGCGCCCGCCTTGAGCCGGGTCTGGACGCCCTTGCCGGCGTTCGCGTACTCGGTGAAGGCGTAGGCGAGTTCCTTGTTCTTGCCGAGCGTGGGCAGGGCCAGGGAGCTGCCGCCGTTCTCCGCGCTGGCCTTGTCACCGGCGGTCCACGCGGGCAGCGGTGCGGCGCGCCAGTCGCCGGAGGCGCCCTGCACGCCCGTGGCGAAGTTGGCGGGCATCCAGGCTCCGGTGGCCAGGGTCGCGATGGTGCCGTCGCCCAGCCCCTTGTACCAGTCGTCGCTCCAGCCGGTGATGGGCGCCAGCAGCTTCTCGTCGAGGAGCTTCTGCCAGACGGCGGTGTACTTCTGGGCGCCGGCGTCGGAGAAGTCGATCTTCACGTTCGTGCCGTCGACCTTGTAGGGGCGCGAACCGGCCTGCCACAGCAGGCTGGTGGTCTCGCCGGCGTCGCCGGTGTCATTGGCGATGTACGCCTTGGGGTCGGCCTTGTGCAGGGCGCGGGCCGCCGAGAGGTACTCGTCCCACGTCGTCGGCACCTTGATTTTGTACTTGTCGAAGACCTTCTTGTTGTAGAAGAGGGCCATGGGCCCGGAGTCCATCGGCAGCGCGTATACGTTCTTGCTGCCGGATTTCACGGCGCTCCACGGGCCGGGGGAGTACTTGCTGGCGAGCTTGTCGGCGCCGTACGGGGTCAGGTCGTCCAGACCCTTCGTCAGCGCGTACTGCCCCAGTGCGTAGTACTCGATCTGCGCGACGTCGGGAACGCCCTTCTTCGCGGAGATGGCGTTCTGCAGGGCCTTGTACTGGTCGTTTCCGGTGCCCGAGTTGACGAGCTTGACATGGACGGCCGGGTGTTCCCTCTGGAAGTCGGCGGCGACCTGCTTCAGTGTGGGCTCCCAGGCCCAGACCGTGAGCGTGCCGCCCTTCTTCAGGGCCGCGTCGATGTCCTTGGAGGAGACCGGCTTCGTGCTGGAGCTGTTGTCGTCGGAGCCGCCGCAGGCGGTCGCCCCCAAGGCGAGGGCCGAGACCAGGGCGAGGCCGCGCAGCAGGCGGCGGGGGTTCATGTGCATAGGAGTGCTTCCACTTCGTCGTGGCCGAAACCGTGCCTGATGAGGGTTGAGAATCTGTGGGGGAGACCGGGGGAGGTGCTGCCGTCCGGGGCTCCGGAGTTACTCCTTGACGCTTCCCGCGGCGAGCCCGGACTGCCAGTACTTCTGCAGCAGGAGGAACGCCGCGATCAGCGGAAGGATGGTGATCAGCGAGCCGGTGATCACCAGGTTGAAGACGGGTGTGCCGCCGGCGGTGGCGGCCTGGACGTTCCAGCTGTTCAGGCCCAGGGTCAGCGGATACCAGTCCGGGTCCTTGAGCATGATCAGCGGTAGGAAGTAGTTGTTCCAGGTTGCGACCATCGTGAACAGCGAGACGGTCACGATGCCGGGTGCGAGCAGCGGCAGGACGACCTGGAAGAAGGTGCGCAGTTCGCCCGCGCCGTCGATACGGGCTGCCTCCAGCAGTTCGTCGGGGACGGCCTCGGAGGCGAAGACCCACATCAGATAGAGGCCGAACGGCGAGATAAGGGACGGGATGATCACCGACCACGGGGTGTCGGTCAGCCCCAACTTGCTGAACATCAGGAAGGTGGGAACGGCCAGGGCGGTGCCCGGCACCGCGACGGCGCCGATGACGATGGCGAAGACGGCGCGTTTGCCGGGGAACCGGAACTTCGCCAGGGCGTAGCCGCCCAGGACCGCCAGCAAGGTGGCGCCACCGGCCCCGACCACGACGTACAGCACGGTGTTCAGCAGCCAGCGGGTGAAGACACCGTCGCTGTAGGTGAACGTCTCACGGATGTTGTCCCACAGGGCGAAGTCGCCGTTGAACCACAGCCCGAAGGAATGGGCCAGCCCCTCCTGGGTCTTGGTGGCGCTGATGATCAGCCATATCAGCGGCACCAAGGAGTAGAGGAGGACCAGACCGGTGAGCACGGTCAGCATCACGCTGCGTCGTGGGCGCCCGGGGCTGTGCCGGCGCGGTGTGCGCAGGCGGGGCACGGAGCCGGCCGAAGGAACTGGTGGCCGGGCGACGGTGGTGACGGGGCTGCTCATCGCTTCACGCTCCCTTGCGCATGCCGCGCAGCTGGACGACGTAGGCGATGACCATGGTGATCAGGCCCATGACGATGGCGACCGTCGCGGAGTAGTTGTGCTGCTGGCCCGAGAAGGACAGCGAGTACGTGTAGTAGTTCGGGGTGTAGTCGGTGGTGATGGAGTTCGGCGCCAGTTTCTGCAGGATGCTCGGCTCGTTGAACAGCTGGAAGGTGCCGATGATCGAGAAGATCGTCGCGATGACCAGGGCACCGCGGATGGCGGGGAGCTTGATGGCGGTGATGACACGGATCTGCCCGGCGCCGTCGATCTGTGCGGCCTCGTACAGCGATGCCGGGATGACGCGGAGCGCGGAGTAGAAGATCAGCATGTTGTAGCCGACGAACTCCCAGGTCACGATGTTGCCGATCGACGCCAGGATCAGATCGGGACCGAGCGGGTTGGGCAGCGATACGCCGAGGGCGTCGTTGATGTCGCTCACCAGACCGAAGCGGGTGCCGTACATGAAGCCCCACATGAGTGTGGCGACCACGGCGGGTACCGCGTACGGCAGGAAGATCGAGATCCGGAAGAAGTCCCTGCCGTACAGCCGCCCACTGTCCAGGGCGAGTGCCACGAGCAGGGCGATGCCCAGCATGATCGGCACCTGAATCAGCAGGAACAGCGACACCCGTCCCAGAGAGTCCCAGAACTGGCTGTCGTGCAGGGCCTGTTGGTAGTTGTCCAGGCCCACGAAGGACGTGCCGCCGATGAGCTTGTTCCGGAAGAGGCTGAGGTAGACCGAATAGGCGATCGGCGCCAGGAAGACGAAGGCGAAGACCACCGCGAAGGGCCCGATGAACCCCCAACCTGTCCAGGAACGGCGGTCCCGTTCCACCGCCGGCCGCGCCGGACGACCGGGTATGGCCGCAGGGGGTTGTAGCGTCGTCATGTCGTTCCTCGCTCGTCCTTTTCGGAACCGGCGTCGCCCGCCGCCGCGATGTTTACGTAAACATGCCGTGCCGGAGAGGACCCCGGGCCAGCTGATATGTTTACGTAAACATCCGATGGGGGCATGTCTACACTGCGCCATTGTTGGTGGTCAAGGGACGCCTACCGAAACTGCGACTCAGGTGGAGAAGGAGACGGGTGGACACCGCGGACAGCGCCTCGACGGGCAAGGACCGGGCAGGCACGTGCACGGGCAGGCGGACCGCGCCTCGCACGCAGCGCGCGTCCATGGCGGATGTCGCCCGCCTGGCCGGTGTCTCCTCGCAGACCGTCTCCCGGGTGTCCAACGGATACGAGGGCGTCACCGAAGAGACCAGGCAGCAGGTGCTGGCCGCCATGAGCGAACTGGGCTACCGGCCCAACAGCGCCGCCCGGGCCCTCAAGCGCGGTGAATTCCGCACCATCGGAGTCATCACCTTCAACCTCTCCACCACAGGCAATATGCGCACCCTGGAGGCGATCGCCACGTCCGCGGCGCAGGAGGGCTACGCCGTCACGCTCCTGCCCGTCGCCGTTCCCACCCAGGACGAAGTGCGTGGCGCCTTCTCCCGGCTGGGCGAGCTCGCCGTCGACGCAGTCATCGTCATCATGGAAGTGCACCTGCTCGATGCAGCGACCATCTCCCTGCCCCCTCATGTCCAGGTCGTCGTCGCCGACTCGGACGCGGGCGACCGGTACACCGTGGTCGACACCGACCAGGCCGGTGGAGCCCGTGCTGCCGTGCGGCACCTGCTGGACCTCGGCCATCGCACGGTCTGGCATCTGGCCGGTCCCGAGGAGTCCTTTGCGGCGCAACGCCGTGCCGATGCCTGGCGCGCCGAACTCGCCGGGGCGGGCTGCGCCCTGCCGCGCGTCGTGCGAGGCGACTGGTCGGCGGAGTCCGGCTATCGGGCAGGCGTGCAACTCGCCGACGAGAAGGACTGTACGGCGGTGTTCGCCGCCAACGACCAGATGGCGCTGGGGCTTTTGCGGGCCTTGCACGAGCGAGGCCGGAAGATTCCCGATGACGTCAGCGTCATCGGCTTCGACGACATCCCCGAGGCGGGCTCCTTCCTGCCTCCGCTGACCACGGTTCACCAGGACTTCGCCGAAGTGGGACGCCTGTGCGTCGAGGGTGTCCTGCGGCGGATGCGTCATGAGGGGGCGGAACACGGCACGACGCTCGTACCCACAAAGCTTGTGGTCCGCGACAGTACCGCCCCGCCGCCCGTTGCTGCGGACGAGTAGTTCGGTCGAAGCCGTGACCGCCACAGGCGTGACCGAACCGGAGCGTGAGTCCGAGTAGTTCCTGAGGTCGCCGCGATCGAGCGAGAAGCGGTTCGCCACCGGCTGGAGCCGTCAGCCTCTACGACACCACGAGTTCAACCTCAGTGGCAGCGGCGGGCCCAGAACAGAGTGTGCCCGCCATCGCCTTCGGGCACGAACTCCTCCTGCTCGACGACCAGGCCGGCTCGAGTGATCCAGGCTCGGTTGGTGGCGGCGTCGGCGTGACTCCACCACATGGCCGTCCCGGCCCCCAGCCAGTCCTCGTCGATGCCGGTCCAGGCCCGGTTGCCGGTGGTGCCCAGGAACCAACCGCCGGGACGCAACCATCCGGCGATCTTCTCCAGCAGCGGAAGCTGTTCATCAAGGGGGATGTGGATCAGTGCGTAGAACGAGACGATCGCGTCGAACGAGGACGGTTCGAAGTCCATGGCCGTGGCATCGGCGCGGATGAACTCGGCCTGCGGCACGAGCTCCCGTGCCCGGCGGATCTGCACCTCGCTGATGTCGACGCCCGTGACGCGGTGCCCTGCGGTCGTCAGGGTCCGGGCGACGGGTACCCCGCTACCGCACCCCAGATCCAGCACCGTGCCTCCAGCCGGGATCCGACCGATCAGTTCGCTGATCCACGGCTGGTATTTCGTCTCGGAGCCGTACACCTGGTCATAGCGGAGGGAGAGCGCGTCGTACCCGCGCCGGACCAGGTCTTTGGGATCTTCGATGTCCACGTCGGGGCACGCTAGTAGGGCTTTGTTAGGTCCTGTGGTGGGGGTCGGGTGTCGGTGCGGGTTGGCCGCATATCGAGCAGGCGCCGGTCCAGGTGGCCAGGAGGGCCTGGAGTTCGCGGAGGACCGCGTAGAGCGTTAGGCCGGCGCAGGGGCTTTTGGGTCGAGCCGCAGGAGGGTGCAGAAGGCCTGGGCGAGGGAGGCGAGGGTGACGTGGCGGTGCCAGCCGAGGTAGTTGCGGCCCTCGAAGTGGTCCAGGCCGAGACCGTCCTTGAGCTCACGGTAGTCGTGCTCAACTCGCCATCGGATCTTGGCGATTCGGACCAGCTCGCGCAGTGGGGTGTCGGCGGGCAGCGTTGAGAGCCAGTAGTCGGTTGGTTCGGCGCAGCCGGGTGGCCACTCGACGAGCAGCCAGCATTCGGGCAGGGAGCCGTCGGCGGCGCGGCGGATGTGTCGGTTGGCCGGGCGGACCCGCAGGGGCAGGAATTTCGAGCGCATGTCGGCGTTCGGGTTGTGCTTGGTGGCCTTGCTGCCCTGGCGCCAGGTGACGGTGCGGGTGGCTGCTTGTCCGGCTGCCAGGGCCAGCTCGCGCAGGGTGGTGTGCGGCTGGGGGTAGGCGGACACGGGAGGGCGGCCCTGTCCGGAGTATGGCGGGCGCTCGGGCGTGGCGTCGCCCGGGTGTGCGGTCGTGATGGCCTTGACCGCGACGGCGTAGGTCAGGCCGCGCTCGGTCAGGCCCTCGCGAAAGCCGGTGGCGTCGCCGTATCCGGCGTCGGCGACGACCGGCAGGTCGGGCAACTCCCAGTCTTCGCGAACCTCGTCGAGCATGTCCAGGGCCAGGCGCCACTTCTCCCGGTGCCGTGCCGCGTCGGGGATGCCGGCCTTGGCCCGGCGGTGCCGGATCGCGTCAGCCAGCAGCGCATCGTCGCCGTGCTTGGTGTCGTCCCAGCTCTCGGGAAGGAACAGGCGCCAGTCGACGGCCGAGGACGCGCGGTCGGACACCAGATTCACACTGACCCCGATCTGGCAGTTGCCGCGCTTGCCCAGCGCACCGCAGTACATCCGCGCCACCCCCGGCGAGTCGTAGCCGTCCTTGGGAAAGCCCACATCGTCGATCGCGTACGCCTCGGGAGAGATGTGCGCCGCAGCCCAACGGGCCAGGCGCTCCCGAACCTTGGAGTAGTCCCAGGTTGAGGAGGAGACGAACTGCTGAAGCTGCTGGTGGTCAACCCCGAGCCGCTCGGCCATCGGCTGCATCGACTTGCGCTTACCGTCCAGCATCAGCCCGCACAGATACATCTCGCCCTTGGCCCGCTGGTCCCGACGGGCCAGCGAGCCAAGCATCTCGGCCGCGAACGCCTCCAGCCGTGGACGGACCTCTTCCATCTCCTCAGGTGTCACACCTGAAAGAAGATCACAATCTATCTGACGAGGATCACTTGGGGTACCTAACAAAGCCCTACTAGTGTCTCGTGATTCCGTCAGCGTTACTTGATCTTGTGTGACAGGGTCTCTTGGTGTGGAGATCTCCGTGGAACAGGCCGCCGAGTTGCGGGAGTTGGTGAACAGTCGGGACGTTCCTGCGGACATCGCTACGCGCGGCCGGATCGTGCTGTGGTCGAGTGAGGGGCGTCGGCGCAAGGACATTGCGGAGCTGCTCGGGGTGTCGCTGCCGACCGTGGACCGCTGGAAGATCCGCTATGCCGAGCAGGGCCTGGCCGGGCTGGAAGGGGAGCGTCCCGGTGGCGCGCGGGAACAGGTGCCGGCGCGGGTGCGGTCCCGAGTGATCGCGCTGACGCGCATGACGCCGCCGGACGGCACAGGGCTTTCGCACTGGTCCACACGGGAGTTGGCGAAGTACCTGGAGCGAACCGAGAACATCACCGTGTCCTGGCACTACATCGCGCGCGTCTGGCGCGAGGAAAGCCTGAAGCCGCACCGGTCCGGCACCTTCAAGATTTCCAAAGATCCCGCGTTCGCGGAGAAGGTGGCCGACGTGATCGGCCTGTATCTGGCCCCGCCGGGCGCCGCGGTGGTCCTCTCGATCGACGAGAAGACGCAGATCCAGGCGCTGGACCGGACCCAGCCGGTGCTGCCGGTCGCCTTCGCGGCGAGCGAGCAGCGCACCGCCGACTACGTCCGGCACGGCACCACGAACCTGTTCGCCGCCCTGAACGTCACCACTGGTGAAGTGCTCGGCGAGTGCAGGCCGACCCGGAACGGCAAGGATTTCCTGGCCTTCTTGAAGAAGGCGGTGAAACCGCACGCCGGGAAGGACATCCATGTCGTCCTGGACAACCTCTCGACGCACACCACACCCGAGGTCAAGGAGTGGCTGGTCAAGAACCCGCACATCCACTTCCATTTCACTCCCGTCGGCTCCTCGTGGCTGAACCAGATCGAGATCTGGTTCGGAATCCTGACCCGGCAGTCCATCCGCCGCGGCACGTTCTCCAGCGTCAACGTCCTGATCAAACAGATCCGCGACTACATCAACTCCTGGAACACGACAGCGAAACCGTTCACTTGGACCGCGACCGCCGACGAGGTCCTCGCGAAGGTCCGACTCGTCGCGACCAACGTGAAGAAACTCGTCAATAACAACTCGAACTGACATGAACAGGATCACGAGACACTAGGCGTCGCGAATTACGCGGAACGCAGGCCTGAGCCCGTGAATGAACGGATTGTTCCATGGGGCCGCCAGCGCCTCCGCAGGAGGGCATTCTGAAACGATCAGTTACGCCGCCCGTCCAGCATCAGCCTCCGCAGATAGCAGTCACCCTTCGCCCGCTGATCCTTGCGCGGCACCGACGCGAACACGTCAGCCACGAATGACGCCAACTTCGCTCGAGCACGGTTCACTTCATGTGCGTCCTCCGCGCGCTCGGCGATTGGGGACGGTCGCGGTCGATGCGCGCGGCCTCGCTCGGGGAGTCACGCGTGAAGGGGGCACGGGTGACCCCACCGACGAAGAACGTTCCGAATTCCGCGACAATGCGCCCTTCTGCGCAGGTGGTGAAGCGGGCAATCCGTGTGAGGTGCGAGCGGGGGGTGGGGGGTGGATTGCTTGCGTACGCATCTTCTATTAATGTCTCCATCAGAAACCCCGTGGTGCAAGAGGGACTTCACCAGCCGCACCTTCGGCGCCGACGGCCGCTTCGCCGCAGGGACGATCACTGGAGTGAATGATGCAGTTCTCCTTAGCCGGCCACGGCAGTACGAGCCGCAGAACGCTGCTCGGTGGGATGCTGGCCGCGACCGCTATGACCGGCCTGGCCGCCGGCCCGGCTTCCGCCACCCCCAAGAGCGGCTTCCACCCTTCCCGCACGATCAAAGTGATGGGACACGACGTCGACGTCAGCCAAGCCAAGCCACGCCCCGGCTGGCGGACTTCTTCACGTCCTACTTCGAGGCCAAGTCGGGAAGCGACGTCGACCGCCTGATGGCGCACTTCTCCCGCAAGTCGATCGTCTACACCGACGCCACTGTCGGCTGGGCCTTCCCCGACTGGCAGTCCCTCTACGACCTGTTCGCCGACCTCATGCCCAAGTGGCCCGCGTCCGCCATGGCTTACCCGACCCGCATCGTCGGCGACGACAACAGCGCCGTCGTCTTCTTCACCGACTCGCCGGAGCTGTTCGGCAGCGTACTGAGGGTCATCGGCACCATCAACTTCCGGCAGGGCAAGGTCGTCCGCTGGGTCGACCACTGGGACGGACGCTCCCTCGGTGTCGACGGTGTCGCCGCCATGCGCACCCCCCTCGACCAGTTCCCGACCGACTTCGGCGAGAAGACCGTCGGTGAGACCGCCGCTCCTGCCCTCCGGAGGGTTGCGCGCGAGCTCGGTGTCGTCCTGGCCGCAGGAGACGCGGCATGGGTGGCGGCCCTCCTCGACCCCGACGTCGTCGTGGAGGACGTGGCCCTGTACACCCAGGTCGCTGGCCGGGGCCGGGCCCAGGAATTTTTCGGCCGCACTCTGCCGGTCCTTGCCCTACGGCAAGGGCGTGACCCTACGGCACGTCGTCGGCTGTGCCCAGGGCGGCGCCTTCGAATGGATCAGCCGCACACCGCTGCCGCTGGGCGCCACCGCCCTCGAGCTGGGCCGGCACGGCCTGATCACCCGGATGACGTCCACCTGGGACAGCGCTCTGTGGCAGGCGACGGCCATCGCCAAGGCCCAGGCCGCCGCGATCCTCGGCTGACCTCCGCCTCCGCACCGGGCCGCCACCCGACCCGACGGCAGCTACGCGTCATGAACCGCCCACCTCACAACGGAGTGAAGCGATATGAGAACCATGACCAGACGCGCCATGCGCGGTGTCGGCCTGCTGTGTGCGGCGGCGCTGAGCCTCACGGCGTGCGGGTCCTCCGACGACGCCAGTTCGGACACTACCGTCACGATTGGTGAGCTCAGGACGGCCCTCAAGAAGGGCGGCTCGATCACGGTGTGGGCCTGGGAACCGACACTGAAGCAGGTCGTCAGCGACTTCGAGAAGGAGTACCCGAAGGTCAAGGTGAAGCTGGTCAACGCCGGTACCGGCAACGACCAGTACACCGCCCTACAGAACACCGTCCAGGCCGGATCCGGCGTACCGGACGTCGCGCAGGTCGAGTACTACGCCCTCGGACAGTTCGCTCTCGGCAAGTCCCTCGAGGACCTCAGCCGCTACGGCGCGAACTACTTCGAGAACGACTACTCACCCGGACCGTGGAACGCGGTCACAGTCGAAGAGGCCGTGTACGCCCTGCCCATGGACTCCGGCCCGATGGCGCTCTTCTACAACAAGAAGGTGCTCGACAAGCACCGGATAGCCACGCCCACCACCTGGGACGAGTACCTCGAGGCGGCACGGGAACTGCACGCTGCGGACCCGAAGGCCTACATCACCAACGACACCGGTGACGCCGGCTTCACGACCAGCATGATCTGGCAGGCCGGCGGAACCCCCTTCAAGACCAGCAGCACAGGCGTCAGTATCGACCTCACCGCGGACAAGGGCGTCGTCGCCTTCACCGAGGTCTGGCAGAAGCTCATCGACGAGAAGCTCCTCGCGCCGATCAGCTCCTGGACCGACGAGTGGTACAAGGGCCTGGCGGACGGCACCATCGCCACCCTCGCCACCGGCGCGTGGATGCCCGCCAACTTCGCCTCGGGCGTCGAGTCCGCCGCAGGCGACTGGCGCGTGGCTGCGCTCCCCCAGTGGGAAGAGGGCGCTGAAGTCAGCTCCGAGAACGGCGGCAGCTCCCTCGCCGTCATGAAGGCAGGCAAGAACAAAGACCTCGCCTACGCCTTCAACGAATATGCCAACCACTCCGACGGCATCGACACACGTATTGCGGCTGGCGCCTTCCCCGCCACCACCGCAGACCTGAACTCAATGCCGTTCCTGGACACCCCCTTCCCGTACTTCGGGGGCCAGAAGGCCAACAGGATCTTCGCCCTGTCGGCCGCCCACGTCCCCGATTGGTCCTACCTCCCCTACCAGGTCTACGCGAACTCCATCTTCAACGACTCCGTCGGCAAGGCATACGCCTCCGACACCACGCTCGCCGACGGGCTGCAGCAGTGGCAGAAGGCCACCGTCGACTACGGCACGGACCAGGGCTTCAACGTCAACAAGTGACGCCCCCCAGCTGAACCGGCACAGGGGCGGCCGCCCTTCCCACGAGCGGCCGCCCCGCCTCGTACCCGCACCTCCGCATCCATCATGATCACCGTCAGGAGTTCTCCGCGGGAGAGCTGAGTGCAGCGATGCACTCCCCGAGCGTGGTGGCCGCAACGCACGCGGCGGCCAGGTCTCGGTCGTCGAATCAGGCGCTGTCACGTTGTTGGGTATGCGGGTGTCTGACGGTGCGTCGAGGCGTGGTGGGGCCGGGTGACGGCCTCGAGCGCGCGCGCTTGCCCCCGTCGAAGAGCACTTCGACGTCATCGTCATCGACTCACCGCCCAGCCTCGGCCTGGCCATGGACGCCGGGCTCGTCTACGGCCGCCAGCGCAACGGTGAAAAGCCCGGCGCCTCCGGTCTCGTCATCCCCGTCGAAGCGGAAGACACCTCCGCCCAGGCATACGGCATGCTCATGAACCAGGTCGGCTCACTGACCCGGGACTACGACATCGACGTCGAACAGCTCGGACTGGTCGTGAACAAGTACGACTCCCGACGCGGCTTCATCGCCACGTCCTCCCTCCCCAAGTGGAAGGCACTCGGCACCCCGCCCGAGTTGTCCGTCATCCCGGACGTCAAGGAACAGCGCGAAGCCGTCCGAGTCCAAAGGCCCCTCCTCGACTACGCACCCGAGTCCGACCAAGCCCACGGAATGCGGCAGATCGTGCGAGGACTGGCATGAGGAAGGCAGACGCCCTCGGCGCATCCGCAACGTTCGACGCCGTCGCCCACCCCATCAGCAGCCGCGCCGCGTCCTTCGCGCGCTACGCCGGACAGGGCGACGAGGCTGCCCGGCCACCGGCGGCGGCAGTCTGACATCGTCACCGCGGCTGCCTGCCGCCCAGATCGCCCACAATCCGTTCAACCCCCGAGAAGACTCCGTTGCTGAATTTGTCAGCTGGCGAGTCGGTAGCTGAGGCGTTCGAGTCTGCTGGTGCGGGGTTTGCGTAGTGGGTCGGTGGTCCACCAGGTGTCGAGCCGGACCACGTTGAGCGCGGTGGCGGAGAAGGCGTGTTGGACTCGGACTTTCGGCAGGCTGCGGTAGCGGGCCCGGCGGATGCCGGTGACGTCGAGTGCCTGGTTGACGGTGCCCTCGATGCCCGCGCGTAGGGCGTACTGGTTCGCCAGGACTCGGTGTCCTGCTCGGCGCGGGCTGCGGCGGTGCGTTCGTGGAGTTCGTGGGGCCGTGGGGCCGTGGGGCCGTGGGGCCGTGGGGCCGTGGGGCCGTGGGGCCGTGGGGCCGTGGGGTGAGCATGCGGGTGCCGCGGACGGAGCTGGTGCATTTGGTCCGGGAGGGGCAGGGGCGGCAGTCGGCGCGGGCGAAGCCGATCACGATGGCGTCGCGGCCGTGCTGGGTGACCGGATACCGGTCGGCGCTGGTGGAGCCCTCGGGGCAGCGGACCTGACGGGCCTTCCAGTCGATCTGGAAGGCGCTCTTGTCGAAGCCCTCGGCGGCCTTGGCCTGGGGCGAGTGGTCGGCCAGGAGCGGAGTGACCATGGTGATGCCCTGCCCAGCCGCGGCAGTGATCAGGTCGGCCGAGGGGTAGCCGGAGTCGAGATAGTGCTCGGCGGGCTTCACCTCGCGCTCGGTGAGGTTCTTCTGGATCTGCTCGGTCGCCTTCACATCGGGCACGGTGGCGTCAGTGGTGTGCACGTCGGTGATCAGATTCGGTGCCGGGACACGGAGACAGCCTTCGGCTTCGGCTTCGGCTTCGGCTTCGGCTTCGGCTTCGGCTTCGGCTTCGGCTTCGGCTTCGGCTTCGGCTTCGGCTTCGGCTTCGGCTTCGGCTGGAGCGTGACACGTCTCGGTGAGATGGATCTTGTAGCCGCACCAGAAGAGGTCATCACCCTTGGCGGACCAGCGGGCGTCGGGGTCGTAGGGGGAGGCCAGGCGGGTACTGCCGGGCGGGACACCGTCATTGTCGGCGTCCCGCTTGCTGACCACCTCCCGTCCCCGGGCATCGACGCGGACGGCGTAGGTCTGCACGAGGACCTGCCTCAGCAGGGCGACCGCCTCGATCTCACGAATCCACACCGGGGCGCCGGGGGACCAGGCGGCCCGGCACAAGGCCAGCGCGTCCTGGCCGAAGACCTGGGCGAGTCGCTCCCGCTTGGTCTTCGATGACGGCATCGTCCAGCCATCGACGCGCGGCCCGTAGCGTTCGGCGAACTCGGCGACGTCGATCACCCCGGCCAGCCAGGACGGTGCCGTCACCGCCAGAGCCTCCAGCGCCGCCCGTACGCTCTCCCCGGCCAGCTCGGTGCGGTTCAGGTCACGGACCGCGCTGATCACATGGGTGGAGTCGGTGCGCTGCTTGCCACCGGCCTTGACCAGCCCGGCCTCGCGGCAGTGCTCCAACAGCCGCTCGAAGAGCACCCGTTCCATCCCGTCACCGGCCAGCCGGGCACGGAACCTCGACAACGCGCAGAAGTCGAAGCCGGTATCGGACAGTTCCGCGCCCAGGGCGTACTTCCAGGACAGCCGGTCCCGCGCCGCCTCCGCGGCCTGCCGGTCGGTGAGGTTCTCGGTGAACTGCAGCACCGTCACCAGAGCGAGCAGGGCCGGAAACTGGGCAGGAGCACCACGACCGGGAAACGCCCCGGCGAACAAGACGTCATCGAAGACCTCGGCCAGGTGGTCGCGGACCCGCATAGGAAGGCTTCCCCTGGGGAAGGCGGCACGAGCCGTACGCACCGTCTGTTCCGGAATGGGCGGCAGACCTCCAGGCCGCATGGACACCGCACCGACCCCCTGTGGCCGGGGCAGACAGAACGACCGCACCGACGATCATGCCGAACAGCCCCAGACCGCCGCAGACAATTCAGCAACGGAGTCGCCGGAGTACTGGCGCCCGGCGCCGACACACCCGGTCGAGGACTTCGCATCCCCGGTCTCGTCCGCGACCAGTACGACATCCTGGCCATCGAGTTCACGCACGATCAGGCGGACGATCTCCTCCTGGGCCCGATCATGGTCGAACCTCGCCCGTGAAAGCAGGTGCTGCAGCCGGTGCGGGCCTGGATGCCCGAGGGCCTCGGCCAGCGTCCAGCAGTTGCGCGTGTCCACCTCCGCCAGCAGCCCGGTGACCATCTCCGCCGCCGTGGCACGGGTCTCACGCCGAGCGAAGCAGCCCGCGATCGCATCCATCGCCGCCCCGAACAGCCTGCCCCACGCAGCCCGGGCTATCGTCGCCTCCACGGCCACCTGGTTTTGATACGTCGTCACAAACGTTCATGATCACGGTGGCCGTACCTATGCCCACAGCAGGGACCACACAAGCTCCTGACCAGCGCAGACGCCGGAACTACAGCTGCCGTGACCGATGCGCCGGAAATCATTGATCACGCCGAACATGCTCTTGTCGGACGGCAGGAGGGCCCGGAGAGAAGTGTCCTCCGCCAACTGGGCGTGGAGCATTTCCTTGTAGGCGTTGTAGACCTTCGCCGTGTAGTTGGGCTCCGTCGCCGCGTTCATCCGGTGGTCGTTGGTGACGGCGATAGATGCGAGGTCCATGAGGTAGCAGTCGAACAGGTCCGTGATGTCCTTGGACTTGGCGTTCTCTTCGCCGGTCTGCGTGTCCCGCGCGAATGTCCTGGCCATCTCCAGGACGATCTCGCGGTAGATCCGGTGCCTTGTGCTGCTGGGGAAGGCGGCCATGATGTGGTCGGCCTGACCGGCGCCCTCCGTGCTCATGGTGCGCGGAGTATTGATGTCCGCCAAGCCCGGCACCGGCAGCGGAACATCCCGGAACATCAGCTCCTCGTCGGGGATTCCGGCATTCCGAGAGGCCAGCGGATGCAGACCGATCTCATGGGCGAGCATCCCCATCACGTGGCCGATGTCGTACTTCTCGAAATAATAGCTCGCGAGTTCGATGTCGACGCCCTCGTCGCCCCGGTCCCACACGTTGGCCGGAGTCTCCGTGGTCCGCACCAACAGGGTGATACGGCACGGACGATTTTCGATGTAGTTCCGGATGGTGTCGTTCTTCTGCAGCGACTCGATGATGCGGACTGCCTTGTCCCGGTACCTCTCGTCCGTGTGCCTCAAGTTGGTGAATTCGAAGTTCCCGGACTTGAACGGTATGAAGGTCGGTGCTGGTACCGACTCGGCGGGGCCACTCGGTCCGGCTTCCGTGTTCGAAGGCATCCGGGCGGGCACTTCGGTGACTGCCGCGGTGCCGGTGCTGTCCCGCCACACGGTGGAGACCGTCGCCGCCCCACCCCCGCCCTCGGCCGCCGCCAGTACCACCGAGGCGCCCGAGGAGGGCGTCGCCGTGGCGGCGGCCGTGGGTACGGAGCCGCCGGGTGTCAAGGCCGACACCGGCGTCGACAGCGGGCGCCCCCACAAGCCGATCCTGGCGGGGGCCGCGATCGTCGGCGCCGCCCTGATCGCCATACCGCTGCTGCTGGTCGGAAGCGCGAAGGACGAAGCCTGTTCGCCGTGGGAGAGGTGAACTGCCGTTCCAGTTCCGCCCGGGCGACCTGCTTGCGGAACTCTCCCCCGTAGGAAGTGTCACCGGCGTTGTGCATGAGATCGGTAACCCATGTTGCGAATGCCTGGTAGTTCCAGATGTGACGCAGGCAGGTCGAGGAGTAGCTGTCGAGGAGGCTCGGATCGCCCTCCTCGACCTGGCGCATGACGGCGCGGGCGAACACCTCCGTGTCGTGGAGAGCGAGATGGATTCCCTTGGCGCTCATCGGCGGAACGATGTGGGCCGCGTCTCCGAGGAGATACAGCTTTCTACGTCGAGGCTGCGCGCCTCTGCCGACGCGCCGTCCAGCCAGTTGCTCACCGGGTCATCGGGCGGCAACGGTCTCGGTGGGCTCCGCCTCGTCCGGCGACGCTGCGGGGGCGGAGGTCTTGGGTCCGCGCAGGGCGATGTAGACGAGCAGGACACCCATGACGGCGACGCCCGCCCACATGGCCTGCTGCCAGCCGTCGACGAAGGACTGCTGGGCGGCGTGGACCATGTCCTGTGCGTGCGAACCTGCGCTGCCCGCCGCCTCGACGGCGTTGGCGATGCCTTCGCGTGCGGTGTCCGCCGTCCCCTGGGGGATGCCGTGCAGTTTGTCGTCGATGGCGTTGCGGTAGCCGGCGGACAGGAGCGCGCCGAGCAGGGCGACGCCGAGTGCGGTGCCGAATTCGCGGGTCACGTCGTTGAGCGCGGAGGCAACGCCCTGCTTCGCGCGCGGCAGGGAACTGGTGATGGCCTCGGTGGAGGGGGTCATCGACAGGCCCATGCCGACGCCCATGGCGAGCATGCCCGGCAGGATCGACAGATAGCCGCCGTCGACGGAGACGAAGAGGGCCATGAGTACCAGACCGACGCCGGCCAGCGCGATCCCCACAGCCATGGTCGAGCGGGCGCTGATGCGCGCGGCCAGCTTGGGTGCCAGGCCGGACGTCATCATCATCATGACGGCCATGGGCATCATCGCCGCCGTGGACAGCAGTCCTGACCAGCCGAGCACGGCCTGGAAGAACGGGAAGAGCACCACGGCGATGCCCGCCTGCACACCGAAGACCACCAGCAGCGTGATCGAGCCGCCGGCCAGGCCGCGCTCCCGGAACAGGCGTACGTCCAGCAGCGATGCGTCCCGGCGGTGCAGTTCCCAGGCCACGAATCCGGCCCCGGCGACAAGGCCGACGGCGAGGCTGGTCAGGGTCGCGGGCGCGGTCCACCCGCGCTCCGGCCCCTCCTGAAGGACGAAGATGAGCCCGACCACCGCCACGGTCGATACGAGTGCGCCGACGGTATCGAAGGAATGGGCCGACCGTTCGCGGGAGTTGGGCACCGACTTCACCGTCATGGCCAGGGCCACGGTGATCAGGACCACCGGCAGGACGAACAGCCGGCGCCAGTCCGCGATGTCGACGAGGAGGGCGGAGAGGAACATGCCCAGGATGCCGCCGCCTCCGGCGACACCGGTCCACACACCGATCGCCCTGCCGCGCTGCTCCTCGGGGAAGGTGGAGGTGATGACAGCAAGCGTGATCGGCATGATCATCGCTGCGCCGATCCCGCCGGCCACACGCGCGGCCAGCATCACCTCGGCCGACGGGGCCAGACCCGCGGCAACACTCGCGACGCCGAAGACGGCAAGCCCGGCGATCAGCATCGGCTTGCGGCCCAGGCGGTCACCGATGGCGCCGAGCGGCAGCAGCAGCGCGGCCAGGGCGAGGGTGTAGATGTTGATGATCCACAGGACCGTGCTCTGCGAGGCGCCGAACTCGACGGCCATGTGGGTCTGGGCGACGTTCAGCCCGGACACCGACGCGATGACGGCCATCAGCGCGATCGAGACGGCGATCAGGATCGTGCGTAGCTGACGCGCATCCGGCGCGCCCCCGCCGCTCACGTCAGTGGCTGCCGCCTGTGGAAGCTGGTTCGTACTCATGCGTCCTCTCAAAAGGGCGTGCAGAATCAGCGCCGGACCATGCCGGGTCGCCGAGTGAATGAGGTGGTGGACCCGTGCGGGCCCGGATGTCAGGCGGTGGCGGCGCCCCGTGCTGCGGCGAGCGCCGCATCGGTGTCCGCGGCGGCCAACAGGGCGTTGATGTGCGCGCCGGCCAGCGCGCCGGCCGCGGCGGAGGCGCCGACCTGTGCGATCGGGTCGGTGGCATTGCCGGCCACCCACACGCCCGGCACCTCGGTGGTACCGGCCATGGCGGAGGCGAAATGGCGGCCCATGTTGTCGGGCAGGTCCTCCATCGGCAGCTTCAGGCCGGCCAGACCGTCGGTGCGGGCCTGCATCTGCGTGGCGACCGCGAGGATGCGTCGGGCCACGAACGTGTCGTCGGCCAGACGTACCCCGGCGATGCCGCCGTCGTCGGCCTTGACGACCTCGTCCACGGGGGTGTCGACGATGCGGATGCCGCGGGCGGCGAAGCGCGCGCGATTCTCCTCGTCCAGCTCGGTGTCGCCGGTGAAGTAGACGAGGTCGTCGGACAGTTGACGGAACAGCAGCGCATGGTGGACCGAGGCGGGGCCGGTGGCGAGGACGCCGATGGTCTCATCGCGCACCTCCCAGCCGTGGCAGTACGGGCAGTGCACCACGCTGCGGCCCCAGTGCTCGGCGAGTCCGGGGACGTAGGGCAACACGTCGCGAAGTCCGGTGGCCACCAGCACTCGGCGCGCCGTCAGGGCGCGGCCGTCGGCCAGGGTGACGGTGAAACGCAGGTCGCCCTCGTTTGAGGGGACGGCAGGCTCGGCCGAGGCCACCTCGCCGAAGACGACCCGGCCGCCGTACTGGCGTACCTGTTCCCGGCCGCGCCTGAGCAGCTCGGTGGGCGGGGTGCCGTCCAGCACGATGAAGCCGTGCATGGCCTCGGCGGGTGCGTTGCGGGGCGTGCCGCTGTCGATCACGACGACGGAGCGGCGGGAGCGGGCGAGCATCAGCGCGCCGTTGAGACCCGCGGCGCCGCCACCGATCACCACGACGTCGACGGTCTCATCGGGCAGAACGTCGCTCGCGTACGTGGAAATCGCCTCAGCCATGTCCTCGTCCCCATTTCCTCGGGCGTGGCCCAGCTGTTCCGGACCACCTGAAGGGAACGTAACCCCGAGTTGCATCAAAGGCATACGATGTTGCCTATGACGCAAAATGATGACGGGCTGGACGGCCTGGTACGCAAACGGATCCGGGCCCTGCGCGTGGCGCAGGGCTGGTCCCTGGAGGAACTGGCCACCCGCGCCAACGTCAGTCAGTCCACGCTCTCCCGCATCGAGAACGGGCAGCGCCGCCTCGCGCTGGATCAGCTGGTCACCCTCGCTCGCGCCCTGGACACATCCCTGGACCAGCTCGTGGAGACCGCCTCGGACGACGTCGTCACCAGCCCGATGATCGACGGCGCCCACAGTCTGATGCGCTGGCCCATAAAGGCCGAGCCCGGCATGACCGTCATGCGCCAGCGGATGACCGAGCCGCCGCCGGACAACCCCGCGCGCATGCGCGCCCACCCCGGCCGCGAATGGCTCGTCGTCCTGTCCGGCACCGCGATCCTCATGCTGGGCCATCGCCGCTTCCGTATCGAGACCAACCAGGCCGCGGAGTTTCCCACCATGCTGCCGCACGCCATCGGCGCCGAGGGCGGCCCCTGCGAGATCCTGGGCATCTTCGACCGTGACGCCCGGCGTGGTCACCAGCGCGACAACGGAAGCAAGGGCGCCGACAGCGGTGACCGCGACTCGGGCGGCCCCTCCACGTGACCTCCCGCTGCGGGCATTTTTGCGCCTTCGGCACCGTAGGCGACCTCCTCCTTGCGAGTGCGGCAAGTGTTCGTGCTGTACGCGCAAAGCCGCCCTAGCGTGGGGGCATGACCCACGCACAGCCGCACGCCCCCCGCCATGCCGCGCACCACGCCCCCCAGCACGTCGCCGACTCCAGCAGTCAGGCCGAGATCCTCGATCTGGACGCGGAAGTCCTGGCCGGGCACATCGCCACCATCACCGCATGGCTGCCCATCGAGGCGGCCCCGCGCGAGGTCGTGGACCTGGGCTGCGGGACAGGAACCGGCACCTTCGCCCTTCTCGCCCGCTTCCCCGAGGCACACGTCACCGCCGTCGACTCCTCGGCCGAGCACCTTCACCGCCTGCGGGAGAAGGCGTGCGCCATGGGACTGCAGGAACGTGTGCGCACGGTGCAGGCCGACCTCGATGCCGCCGACTGGCCCGACCTCGGCACGCCCGATCTCATATGGGCCTCCGCCTCGATGCACCACATGGCCGACCCCGACCGCGCCCTGCGCCACGTCCACGACACGCTCGCGCCCGGCGGCCTGTTCGCCGTCGTCGAACTGGCCGGCTTCCCACGCTTCCTGCCCGAAAGCGCACCCGAGGACCGGCCCGGCCTGGAAGACCGCTGCCACGCCGCGACCGACCACTTCCACGCCGAGCACGCACCCCACCGCGGTGCCGACTGGGGACCGATGCTGACCGCCGCCGGATTCGCCCTCGAAGGCGAGCGCACCATCACGGTGATCATCGATGGCTCCCGCACCGAGGCGATCGGCCGCTACGCCCTGGGCACCCTGCAACGCATCCGTGGCGCCGCCGCAAACGCGCTCGCCCCCGAAGACCTCGCCGCGCTCGACCAACTCCTCGACGCCGGCAGCCCCCACAGCATCCTGCGCCGCACGGACCTCGTAGTCCGCACCGAACGCTCCGTCTGGGCCGCACGCCGCACGCACCCCGCGACAAAGCAGTCCTGAGCTCCGGGGGCCAAGGAAGGTCCAGCCCCGGGCCGTCTCCACGCGCTGCCGGTACGCGCGCCGTTCGCACAGGCCTTCCGGCCACCGAAGCCGGAATGGCTACTTCGTGTCGTTACGCAGATCCGCTTGGTAACGCCCCGGGGTCTGGCCGACAACCTCGGTGAACGCGTCGATGAAGCTGGAGGGGTTGGACCAGCCGCACTCCATCGCGGTGTCGGTGACGGACAGGCCGTTGGTGAGATGGGCCAAGGCGTGGTGGATACGCAGGGTGGTGCGCCAACGGTGGAAGCTCATGCCGAGCGCGGTGCGGAACAGGCGGCTCAGAGTGCGCTCGCTCGCCCCTGCCATTCGTCCCAGCTCGGCCAGGGTCGTGGTCCGGCCGGGATCGGCATGCAGGAGATCGGTGACAGCACGAAGCCGGTCGTCGCCGGGTTCGGGCAGGTGCAGGGACTGCTCAGGGGTGTCGGAGAGCTCGTCGACCACGACTGCGAGCAGCCGCTCATAGGCACCGGGGCGGGCCTCCGACCGGTCGGTCAGCGCCAGGACGGCTTCGCGCAGCAGGGGACTGATCGCGAACACGCTGGGGTGTTCGACGAGCTCTCCGCACAGCTCGACCGGGACGGTGAGCAGGCGGACGTCGGTCCTGCCGTAGAAGCGGTGGGAGTGGGCGAATCCCGGCGGCGTCCACGTCATGCGGTTGGCCGGAGCGACCCAGGTCCCACGCTCGGTGGTGGTGGCCAGCACGCCGGCGGCCGCGTACACCAGCTGGCCCTGGACGTGTGAGTGGGGGTCGAGGTGGTAGCCGTGCGGCAGCCACCCGGCTCCGCGCGGGATCGCGTCCCGCAGCTCCGAGGGCTCCGAGGGCTCCGAGGGCTCCGGCGAAGTTTGGCGGTTTTTCGGCATCGGGCGTCAGTCTACCGGTGGTTCGGCGGCTGCTGCAGGACCGAGAGTTGCCCTCATGAGCACCGACACACAGGCGAACACCGAAGAGGGCCGATAGCGATGGCAGGCGGAACCAGACGCCCGCGCCACCGGCGGATACTGACGCTCGCCGTCCAGGCCTGCGAACGGCTCAGCCCACACTTCATCTCCATCACGCTGGGCGGAGACGATGTCCAGCACCTGGAGCAGTCCGGATACGACCAGGCGGGCCGCCTCTTCTTCGCCGACCCCGGCAACGACGACGTCGTACTCCCGGGCAACGAGAGGTGGATGCTCCAGCACACCCTGCAGAGCGCCGGACGACGCCCCCGCGTCAGGACGTACTCGATCCGGCGCCATGCGCCGGAGTCGTCCGCGTTCGACATCGAGATCTCGCTCCACGAGCAGGACCCCGCGGAAGGGCCCGTTGCCCCCGGAACCGCCTGGGCACTGGCGGCCGAGCCCGGCGACAAGGTCGCCTTCCTCGACGAGGGATACAGCTACGCGCCCACCCCCGGCGCCACCTGGCAGCTTCTCGTCGGCGACGAGAGCGCCCTGCCGACGGCCCTCGCCATCCTGGAGCGCTCCGCCGACACGCTGCCGGCCGAGGTCTTCCTCGAAGTCCCCTCCGCCGAGGACATCCGCCGCGAGGTCACCGCACCCCCGGGCACCACGATCCACTGGCTGCCCCGAGGCAACCCGTCCACCAGGCCCGGCACCCTCGCCCTGCGCGCCGTGAAGGACGCCCGACTCCCTCCGGGCCCCTTCTACACCTGGACAGCGGGCGAGTCCTCACTGGCCACCGGCATTCGCAGGCATCTGGTCGGCGAACGCCACGTCCCCAAATCCGACATCTCCTTCCGCGGCTACTGGAGACACGGCAGAGCCAGCCTCTGACCACGCCGCACGGTCACCCGCTCGAACCGATCGCCCGGAACAACGGATTCACCCTCAACACCCCACGACTGACCGTGAGTACGTCCACGTGTCCACGTTCCTCTACATGCTCGGCCGGCCTTCAGGCGTCGACGTCTTGTCGCCGACCCGTCGGCTAGGCGTCTGGCCTCCCTGCACGACCAGACGCTGCGGCTGGGCCGCATCACGACGACCTCGGGGAACTGGCGGAGGACGAGTCGGCCCGGCTGTCCCTGCGCCTGGCCGAGGTGGATCTGACCGCCCTGGCCGGCGCCGCCCTGGCCGAACGTGAGGCCGAGCTGTGCACGGCGGGGCTGACCGTACGCATCACCCCGACCCCGTCCCCCTGCTGGCCCGCGCGGACGCGGACCGGCTGCACCAGGCCCTCGGCAACCTGCTGAGCAACGCCGCCCGCCACTGCCGTCCCGGCGACACTGTCACCGTCGCCACGCCCGCCACGCCCGCCGAAGCACTGGTAGAGGCGACCGACACCGGTCCGGGCATCACCGCCGACGAGCTGCCGTACGTCTTCGAGCGGCTGTGGCGCGGGCCCGCACCCGCGCCGGAGGCGGCAGCGCTGTCGTCAAGGAGCTGGTCACCGCCCATGGCGGAATGGTCTTCGCGGACTCCGGACCGGGCGGCGGGACGCGGATGACCCTCCGGTTACCCAAGGCCGAGCCACGGGGATCACGGCTCATTCCCGACCCTGGCGCCGAACCGCGATTTACCTGACGGGCAAATACCCCATGGGGTATTTGACGACCCACTCTCAGCCGCCCTACTCTCGCCAATAAGACACCCCCCGGGGTATTTGAGGAGGCAATCAAGTGGCTCGCGAGACAACGCAGGAGGCGTTCGCCACGGCCTGGGCCGACGGCGGGCTCGTGATCGACGTACGGGAGGAGGACGAGTACGCGGCCGGACACGTGCCGGGCGCGCGACTGATGCCGCTGCGCTCCGTGCCGGCCCAATGCGGTGAACTGCCCAACGACCGGCCTGTGTACGTGATCTGCGCCAGCGGCAACCGCAGCAAGACCGCCGCCGACTGGATGAACTCCCGTGACATCGACGCCTACTCCATGCCCGGTGGCACCGGTGCATGGGTCCGCGCCGGGCACCCGATCGCAGCCGGACGCCACGAGCACGCAGCCTGAGCGACTCCGCCATCAGCCACACCCGGTCCTCCCGGACCGCCTCACATTCTTAGGGAGCACCGCCATGGCCACCACCCCCTCGCCCTCCGACACGCCGATCGCCGGCCGCCACCGCGTCGCAGTCATCGGCGGCGGCAGCGCCGGCATCAGCGTCGCCGCCCGCCTGCGCCGCGCCGGCGTCACCGACATCACCCTGATCGAGCCGTCCGACACCCACTGGTACCAGCCTCTGTGGACCCTGGTCGGCGGCGGCCAGGCACCCCTGCGCACCTCGCATCGTCCCGAGGGCTCGGTGATACCGGACGGGGTGCGCTGGATCCGCCGCCGCGCCCAGGCCGTCGACCCCGAGGCCCGCACGGTGACCCTGTCCGGCGGCGACGAACTCACCTACGAGTACCTGGTCATGGCGCCTGGTCTCCAACTCGACTGGGACGGTGTGCCGGGCCTGGCCACGGCCGTCGGCCACGACCGGGTGAGCAGCAACTACGCGCCCGAGTACGCCCCGCGCACCTGGGAGCTGATCAAGGGGATGCGCTCCGGTACGGCCGTCTTCACCCATCCGGCCACCCCGCTGAAATGCGGCGGTGCCCCGCAGAAGATCGCCTATCTGGCCGCCGATCACTGGCGCAAGCGGAAGGTCCTGGACGACATCCGCGTCATCCTGGTCATCCCCGACCCGGCGATGTTCAAGGTGCCCGCCTGGTCGCAGGCTCTGGAGAAGGTGGCCGCGCGGTACGGCATCGAGGTGCGGCTGCGCTCGGAGATGACCGCCGTCGACGGCGACGGCCGCGAGGTCACCGTCACCGACCATGCGAACGGCACGAAGGAAACCATCGCCTACGACTTCCTGCACGCCGTACCGCCGCAGAGCGCACCCGGCTGGGTCAAGGCGAGCCCGCTCGCCGACCCCGCGAGCGCCCAGGGCTTCGTCGCCGCCGACAAGCACATCCTCCAACACCCCCTCTACGACAACGTCTTCGCCGTCGGCGACGTGGCGAACCTGCCCACCTCCAAGACCGGCGCCGCAGTGCGCAAGCAGGCTCCGGCCGTGGCCGGCAACCTGCTCGACCTGATGGAGGGCCGTTCGCCGTCGCACCGGTACGACGGCTACACCTCCTGTCCGCTGGTGACCGCCCGCGACCGGATGCTGCTCGCCGAGTTCGACTACGACCTGAATCCCACGCCCACGTTCCCGCTGCTCGACCCCTTCAAGGAGCGGCGCATGATGTGGCTGTTCAAGCGGTACGGGCTGCCGCCGGTGTACTGGCACGGCATGCTCACCGGCCGCCTCTGACCGGTCGGCCCGGGACATCCCCCGACCCGGGCCGACCATCCCGTCCTCGAAACAAGGGCGGGCCAGACCCTTCTTTATACCCCCGGGGGTATAGAGAGTCCTGCCCTTCCGACACGGAGGTCACCCCAAGATGTTCTTCGCCCAGTACTACCTCGACTGCCTCTCCCAGGCGTCGTACATGATCGCCGACGAGACCACCGGCAAGGCCGTCGTCGTCGACCCCCGCCGTGACGTGTCCGAATACCTCACCGACGCCGCCGAGCACGGCTTCACCATCGAGGCGGTCGTCAACACCCACTTCCACGCCGACTTCCTCGCCGGCCACCTGGAACTCGCCGACCGCACCGGTGCCTGGATCGGCTACGGACAGCGCGCCGAGGCCGAATACCCCATCCGCAAGCTGACCGACGGCGAGCGGATCAACCTCGGCGACATCACCCTGCAGATCCTCGAAACCCCGGGCCACACACCGGAGTCGATCAGCATCCTGGTCCACGAGCACGCCGCCGACACCGTCCCCTACGGCGTCCTCACCGGCGACGCCCTGTTCATCGGCGACGTCGGCCGGCCCGATCTGCTCGCCTCCATCGGCGTGACCGCCGACGAACTCGGCCGCATGCTCTACGACACCATCCAGAACAAGCTGATGGCACTGCCCGACGCCGTCCGCGTCTTTCCCGCACACGGCGCCGGATCCGCCTGCGGCAAGAACCTCTCCACCCAGCGCCAGTCCACCATCGGCGAGCAGCGCGCCACCAATTACGCCTGCCGGCCCATGAGCGAGCAGAAGTTCGTCGAGTTGGTCACTGCGGGCCAGCCCTCAGCCCCCGCCTACTTCGTCTACGACGCCATCCTCAACCGCAAGGAGCACGGCCTGTTCGACGCGGCCGCAGCGCCCCGGCCGCTGTCGGTCGAGGAGTTCATGCAACGGCGCGCGGGCGGAGCGGTCGTGGTCGACGCCCGCTCGCCGCAGGACTTCGCCCCGGGGTATCTGCGCGGCTCGGTCAACGTGCCCGCGGACGGGCGATTCGCCGAGCAGGCCGGCATGGTCGTCGCCCCCGAGCAGGACGTCGTCGTCATCGCGCCGCAGGACCGCGAGGAGGAGGTCGTCACCCGGCTCGCCCGGATCGGCTTCGACAAGGTCGGCGGCTACCTGCGCGAGCCCGAGGGCGCCTTCCCCTCGCTGGCCGACGAGATGGAGCAGGCCAGCCGCCTGACCTCCGACGAGCTGCGCCGCCTGCTCGACAGCGACGAACCCCCGCTGGTCCTGGACGTGCGCAACACCGCCGAGCGCGAAGAGGGCTTCATCGAGGGCTCCCTGCACATCCCGCTGGCCGAACTCGCCCGCCGTATTGACGAGATCCCGGCCGGCCTGCCCCTTGTCGTCCACTGCGCGGGCGGCCACCGCTCCTCCATCGCCGCCAGCCTGCTGCGCCACCAGGGCCGCACCGACGTCTCCGACCTGCTCGGCGGCTATGGCGCCTGGCTCGCCCTGCCCGCATCGGCCGACGTCTGATCCACCCCACGCCGGACGGCGGCCGAAGCCGTCGGCCGCCGCAGGCCCCCACCAGCCGTTCCAGCGACAGCGAGGAACCCCGATGACCACCCACGCCGACAAACCACGGCTCGATCCCGCAACCCTGCGCGACCTGCCCCGGGACGGTGGGGGCCCGCGCCTGCTGGACGTGCGTACGCCCGGCGAGTTCCGCACCGCCCACATCCCCGGCTCCTACAACGTCCCCCTCGACACCCTGCGCGAGCACCGCGCCGAACTCCTCAACCACCTCGACGAGGACGTCATACTCATCTGCCGCTCCGGCGCCCGCGCCGCCCAGGCCGAACAGGCCCTGGCCGAAGCCGGACTGCCCAGCCTGCGCGTCCTCGACGGTGGCGTCATGGCGTGGGAGACCGCCGGAGGCCCGCTCGCCCGAGGCCCCGAACGCTGGGACCTGGAACGCCAGGTGCGCCTGGTCGCCGGCACCCTCGTCCTGGTGAGCGGCGTCGCGGGCCTGTTCCTGCCCGGACTGCACCTGATCGGCACGGCGGTCGGGGCCGGGCTGGCCGTCGCCGCGCTCACCCATACCTGCGCAATGGGCATGCTGCTGTCGAAGCTGCCCTACAACCGCGGCCCGCGCACCGACATCGGCACGGTCGTCGCCGCCCTGCGGAGCGCCCCGTGATCGCCGTCATCATCGCCGCGTCACTGCTCATCGGGGTCAGCCTCGGCATCCTGGGCGGCGGCGGGTCCATCCTGACCGTGCCCATCCTGATCTACCTGGCCGGAATGGAGACCAAGGAGGCCATCGCCACCTCGCTGTTCGTCGTCGGCGTCACCAGTGCCGCCGGGGTCGTCTCACACGCCCGCGCCGGACGCGTCCGCTGGCGTACGGGTCTGCTCTTCGGTCTGGCCGGCATGACCGGCGCCTACGCGGGCGGGCGGCTGGCCGAGTTCATCCCCGGCACCGTCCTGCTGCTCGCGTTCGCCCTCATGATGATCGCCACCGCCGTCGCCATGATCCGGGGACGCAAGCAGCACCCGAAGAAGGTCCACCACGAACTCCCCGTGCTCCATGTCCTGCTGGAAGGCATCGTCGTGGGCCTGGTCACCGGACTCGTCGGCGCGGGCGGAGGCTTCCTGGTCGTACCCGCCCTGGCCCTGCTGGGCGGACTGCCCATGACTGTCGCGGTCGGCACCTCACTGCTGGTCATCTCCATGAAGTCCTTCGCCGGCCTGGCCGGTTACCTTGCCAGCGTGCACATCGACTGGGGGTTCGCCGCCCTCGTCACGGCGACCGCCGTCGTCGGCAGCCTGCTCGGCGGTCTGCTCGCCGGACGCATCCCGCAGGATGCACTGCGTAAGTCCTTCGGCTGGTTCGTCGCCGTCATGGGCGTGTTCGTCCTCGGCCAGCAGATCAGCTCCGACCTGCGTCACACCCTGCTGACCAGCCCCTTGACATGGGCCTTTGTGGCCGCGGCGGCGGGAATCGTGTTCAGCTGGTACATGTTGCGCAGGACCGACGGACGAACCCCGGAGCGGGCAGGCGGCACCTCGATGCCGCCGGACGACGCAAGCGGGCGGACTGTCTCACGCCCCATCCCTGCTGAGACCGTGCGAAGCAATGGCACCACCTCGTCATCGCTCGACACGTAGCGGAGCAACAGGAGCTCCAAGAACCCGGTCCCCCTGTACGTGTCCGGTGAACGACACGGAAGTCGTGAACGTCGTGAACGTCGTGAACACAGAAGCGGACTCATGGGCCGAGGTGCTCAACCGGCTGCGGCGGGCCCAGGGACAACTGGCCGCGGTCTCCCACGCCCTGGACCGGGGCGGCTTCAAGACAGTGGCGGGCGGCATTCGCCAGTGCCTCACCGAACGGCAGAAGGGGCACACCCCGCTGCTGAGCGAGGCCGAACTGGAAAAACTGTTCCTGACCCTCGCCCGACCCCCGGATCCTATACTCCAGGGGGTATAAAAGTGGCCTCCTCCCCGTCGTCACCGACCTGGCCGTCCAGCCGGACAGTCACTACCCCGACACCCGGCCGGCCCACCGACACCAGCGGCAGAGCAGCGCGGCCGCCAGGACATCCAGGCGCGGCTCGTGCGCCGATTCCCGGATGTCCCGCCAGAGGCGCCGGCGAGCGCAGTCGCAGAGGCGTTCGCGTTCTTCGCCGGCGCACGCGTGCGCCACTACGTTCCCGTCCTGGCCTTCAAACGCGCCTCGCGGCAGCTGCCCGGCCGCTTCGACACCCGGGGCGAGGGAGGCGGCGAGACATGAGGCCGCCCCCGAGGTGCGTTCTCGACCGGTCCCGGCCCTGCAACGCCTGCATCGCCCCGGACCCCAGCAGCTGCCCCTACCCGTATCTGCTCGCCGGGGACGACGCGGAGGAGCCGGACGACGCCAACAGTGACAACGGCGACAGTACGGGCGAGGATTCCACTCACGCGCAGGGATGAGGTGCACACGATGGACGCAGCAGGCTGGGACGAACGGTACCGGGGCAGCGAACTGGTATGGAAGGCAGCGCCCAACCGGTTCGTCGGAGAGGAGCTGGCCGACCTGAAGCCGACCGGGCGGGCCGTCGACCTCGCCGCCGGGGAGGGGCGCAACGCGGTCTGGCTCGCGGAGCGGGGCTGGGAGGTGGACGCTGTCGACTTCTCCGCCGTAGCACTGGAGAAGGCCGAACGGCTGGCCTCCGACCGGGATGTGCGGCTGCGTACCGTCCGCGCCGATCTCACACTCTGGGCGCCCCCGGAAGCAACGTACGACCTGGTACTCATCGCGTATCTGCACCTGCCGTGGCCGGACATGGCCCAGGTACTGCCCCGGGCCGCCACTGCCGTACGCGAGGGCGGAACCCTGCTGCTCGTGGGCCACGACGCGGCCAATCCCGAGCACGGTCACGGCGGCCCGCAGGACCCACGCGTGCTGTACACCGCCGAGCAGGTCGCCGGCCTGTGGCGGCCGTACGCCGACATCCTGCGGGCCGAGACGGTCACCCGGGCGGTGACCGACGGCGACGGCTACAGCCGTACAGCCCTCGACGCCCTCGTACGCGCTGTACGGCGATGACACCGTCCCGCGAAGCCAGGCCCGTCAGGCCGGCGTGACGGGCCTCGTCGCCAGGTACCAGTCGGTGAGTTTGACGCTGTCGTCGGCCAGCCGGGCATCCAGTTCCGCCTGGGTGCGCGGGGCGCCGAGGACGACGTCCTCGCCGGGATGCCAGTTGGCGGGACAGGAGACGCCGTCGCGGTCGGAGGTCTGCAGGGCGTCGACGAGCCGCAGGATCTCGGGGATCATGCGTCCGGCGTTCATCGGGCAGTGCAGCACCGCCCGTACGGTCTGCTCCGGGTCGATGACGAAGACGGCGCGTACGGCGGCGGTGCCCGAGGTATTCGGGTGGAGCATGCCGTAGGCGCGCGAGACGCGCGTGTCCAGGTCGGCGATGATCGGGAACGGAACGCGCACACCCAGCTTGTCCTCGATCGCGCGGGTCCAGGCGAGATGACTGTGGACGGAGTCCACGGAGTTGCCGAGCAGGGCGGTGTTGCGGGCGGCGAACTCGTCGGCGAGTTCGGTGAAGGCGACGAACTCGGTGGTGCACACCGGGGTGAAGTCCGCCGGGTGGCTGAAGAGCACCAGCCACCGGCCGGCGTAGTCGGCGAGCCGGACGGGCCCGTGCGTGGACTCGGCCTCGAAGTCCGGTGCTCTGTCCCCGATGAGCGGCAGACCGGCATTGGCGGACGAGGCTGGCTGTTCGGAGACGGTCATCGGAGGATCCCTCCCGGACGATCACGGATTCGGATACCCCACACGGTATTTCTCCTACCCGAGCTCTTCGAGGGCTGGACGGCCCTGTCCACTCCCCCGTCATCCCTTGCGCCAGCCGTCCGACCGAGATACCCACGTCACGGCAGAGCGGCGGCGCGCGTGCGAGCGCGGGAACAAAGCGGCCTTGCGCGACGCTTCCACCTATACCCTGCCGGGTATTCGAGTCCCGGAAGAAACCCGCCGGGGGCGTCACCGACCCGGCGCAGGAGCGTGAGAACGATGACGACGACAGGACCTGACCGACTCCCCCCGAGCGAGGACGACTTCGTCGTGACCACCTGCGGGCGCAGGATCGCCGTGCGATGCCTGCGGCTCGCAGCCGCGGACCGGCCCATCAGCCGGGTCACCCTGGCCGTCGGCCGGGACCAGGGGGGCGAGCCGGGAGTGTGGGCGTCGCTCACCGCCGACGAGGCACGCGACCTGGCCCGCCTGCTCCTCCTGCAGGCCGGCCTGGCCGAGCGCGGCACCGAGCCCGCCGGCCCGTCGCGGAAGGGCTCCGCCTCCTTCTGACTTCGACACCGACCACGATCCGGAAATCCCGCTCGCCGTACGTACGTTGCAGGCGGTTGGCCGCCTCAAACAGGCCGTCGGCACCGACGCGATCCAGGCCGCCGAGGAGCGCCACTGGCGGCAGGTCCTCGCGGACTGGGACCGCACCCCCGGCATCGAGGTCCTCGGCAACCACCACACCCGCCGCCTGTCCGTCGTCAACTTCCGCATCGGCCAGGGTGAACGCTCCTGCCTGCACCACACCTACGTCGTCGCTCTGTTCAATGACCTGTTCGGCGTCCGGGTTCGCGGCACGTGCTCGTGCGCCGGACCGTACGGCCACCGCCTGCTCGCCATCGGCCCCGCCGCCTCCCACACCCTGCTCGACGAGGTCGTCCACGGCTGCGACGGCATCAAACCCGGCTGGACCCACGTCAACTTCACCTGCTTCATCAGCGACACCGTCCGCGACTACCTCATCGACACCGTCGACCTGATCGCCGCGCACGGCCACCGGCCCCTTTCCGACTACCGCTTCGGTCCGCACACCGGCCTGTGGCGCCACTGCACCGACTCGGCCGCTCCCCCGCCCCGGCTGACCAATGTACGGATGCGCTGGTTCCCGCCGCCGCCCCTCTGTCTGGAACAAACCCGGACCAGCACTGGTTGTTCAATACCCCACCGGGTATATGAGAGGGGGCCGGACACCATGCCGACCGTTGAACTGACCAAGGACAACTTCGAGGAGACCGTCACCGGTTCGGACATCGTGCTGATCGACTTCTGGGCCGCGTGGTGCGGGCCGTGCCGGATGTTCGGCCCCGTCTACGAGAAGGCGGCCGCGCGCCACCCCGACATCGTATTCGGCAAGGTCGACACCGAGGCACAGCCCGAACTCGCCGGGGCCTTCCAGATCTCGTCCATCCCCACGCTCATGGCCGTCCGCGACCGGACCGTCCTGTACTCGCAACCAGGCGCACTGCCGCCACAGGCGCTGGAGGAGCTCATCGGCAGGATCCGGGCCGTCGACATGGAGGACGTGCACCGGCAGGCCGCAGACTCGGCGGGAGCGAACTGACGCCCGGGGCACCCGAGAAGTCTCCACGGGTGCCCCAAAACGCACCGGTCAGCGGTTGCGCAGAGCGGCGAGCACGGTGTCCAGGTCGGCCGCGCGCGGGCGGTTGTGGGGCAGCTTGCCGAGCACGGCCGCCATGCCGCAGCTGTTCGTGAGGGCGGAGAAGACCAGGCCGCCCGCGATGCCGGCCGGGATCAGCAGGAGGGCCGGGTGCACGAGCAGGCCGAGGAGGAGGCCGAGGAGGACCAGGCTGCCGGCGGTGAAGCGAACCTGACGTTCCATGCTCCAGCCGGCCCGGACGTCACAAGCGGTCGGTGTGTGCAGGTCGTGCCCCTCGGCGGCCCAGGCGCCGGTGCCGCCGGCGAGGGTGGCGGTGGTGACACCCTGCTCGGCCAGCAGCTTGCAGGCGTTCTCGGAGCGGGCCCCGGAGGCACACACCACAAGGACGTCACCGCGCTCGGCGGCATGCCGTATCTCCGGCAGCGCCCGCCGGACGTGGTCCAGGGGGATGTTCAGGGCGCCGGGCAGATGACCGGAGGCGTACTCGGCGGGGGTGCGCACGTCGATGACGGTGAGTTCGTGGAGCCGGGTGCGGGCCTGGTCGGCGGCGAGGGTGATGGGGGTGGGAGAGCTGGTCATGGCAGGTGTGATCCTTAATGGTCGACGCCGTCCCGAGCCGGGACGTACTGTACCCCTGGGGGTATTTTTGAGGAGTGATCGTGGAACTGGAGCTTGAGGGTGCGGAGCTGAAGTCCGTGCTGAACCGCCTGCGCCGCGCGCAGGGTCAGATATCCGGCGTGATCCGGATGATCGAGGAGGGGCGCGACTGCGAGGATGTCGTCACGCAGCTCGCCGCCGCTTCGCGCGCTCTCGACCGTGCCGGTTTCGCGATCATCGCGACCGGCATGCAGCAGTGCATGACCGACATCGAATCCGGCCGCAAGAACGGCGAGGACGCCCAGCAGATGCGCGCCCGTCTGGAGAAGCTGTTCCTGTCCCTGGCCTAGGGCTCGCCCGGGTCTCGGGGCTTCGGCGCATCACGCCACCGCGTCGATCAGCATGAAGACGGCCACGGCCAGCAGCACCAGGGCGAAGATCCGCTGCAGCGTGGGCCCGGAGACCTTCGCGGCCAGCCTTTTTCCGTCCCAGGCGCCGAGGATCGCGGCCCCGACGAACGGCCCGACGACCGCCCAGTCCAGCCCCTCGACCGTACCGGCGCGCGTCGCCAGCGCGGCCAGCGCGTTGACGGTGATGACCAGCAGGCTGGTACCCACCGCGTTCCGCATCCGCATGCCGAGCACGTTCACCAGGGCCGGTACGGCGAGGAAGCCGCCGCCGACGCCGAGAACGCCGGTGACCGCGCCGAGTCCGGCACCCGCGGCCGCGGCCCGGCTCGGCCGTACGGGCACCATGGCGTCCGCACGCGGGCGGGTCCGCAGCATGGGGAGCGCGGCCGCTCCCGCCACCACCGCGAAGGCCGCCGTCAGCGCGGCCGCCGGGATACGCCCGGCGAGCGCGCCGCCCAGCATCGCCGGACCGATCCCGGCCGCCGCGAACGACAGTCCCGTCCGCCAGCGGACGTTCCCGTCGCGGGCGTGTGCGGACATCGCGGTGGTCGAGGTGACGGCAACGATGACCAGGCTCGCGGTGGTGGCCGCGACCGGGGTGAAGTCGAGCAGGTAGATCAGGGCGGGGACGGCCAGCACACTGCCGCCGCCCCCGAGCGCGCCGAGCGCCAGGCCGATGACGGCCCCGGCGATCAGCGCCAGTAGGAGAGCGCTCACGCGACGACGCCGTTCAGGCCGCGGGAGTCCACCACCGGCAGCCCCTCTCCCGCCCAGTCCTTCATGCCGCCGATCACGTCCGCGGCCTCCGAGCCGCGGGCGGTGAGCACGTCGGCGGCCTGCCGGGACCGGTTGCCCGAACGGCAGATCACGATCAGGGGCCGTGACCGCGCGTTCGCGGGCAGTCCGGCCCCCGCGACCAGCGCGGACAGGGGCAGGTGCACGGCCCGGGGGGCGTGCCCCGCCTGCCATTCGTGTGGTTCGCGGACATCGAGCAGCACGGCGTCGCCGCCGGATGCGGTGCTGCCGTGGCCGGTGCGCGCGGCCGCCTCCTGGACGGTCACGCGGCCCGGGCCGCCCCGGCTTCGCCGGAAGATGCTCATCTCGGTTTCTCGCTCCTGTTTCCCATGTCGGTACGGAAGATCGGCTGGGCCGCTGCGGCGACCGGCACCGTCAGGGGTTCCGCACGGTGAGTCCTGCCTTCTCGGCCGCGTCGAAGGAGTCGTCCACGGCGACGACGGCGCGACCGACGGCATCGAACAGGGAGGCGGCGATGGCGGCTCGCATGCCGCCCGCGCAGTGCACCCACACCTCGCCGGCGGGGACCTCTCCGAGACGGCGGGGCAGGGCGTGGACCGGGATGTGGACCGAACCCTCGATGTACCCGCCGGCTCGCTCCGAACCACGCCGGACGTCGAGGACGACGACGCCCTCCGCCGGAAGCCGACCAGCGAGGTCGGCGAAGGTCGCACGGCGGAAGGAGGCCGGTGCCACACCCTCGGGCACCCAGTCCTCCGGCCCGCCCGTCGCCGCGGCGGCCGGACGGTCGATGCCCACCCGGACCAGCTCACGCTGGGCGGCGGCGAGCTGCCCGGGCGACTCGGCGAGCAGCGTGACCGGCTTGCCCCACGGAATCAGCCAGGCCAGATACGTCGCGAGCTGACCTTCGGCCTCGAAGTTGAACGAGCCGGAGACATGCCCGGCGGCGAACGCGACACGGTTGCGCAGGTCCACCACCCACTCCCCCGCGGCCAGCCGGGCGGCGATCTCCTCGGCGTCCGCGACGGCAGGCGGGGTGAGGTCGACGGGCACGGGTCCGGCGGCGTTGGCCGGGCCCATGTGCGTGTAGTAGGCGGGGATGTCGTCCAGCCCGGCCAGCAGGTCGGCGACGAAGGTGTCGACGTCCCGGGTGAGGGCTTCATTGGACGCCTTCTCCTTGCCGATGGTCGTGTCACCGCCCTCCGCCTGGGACGAGGAGCAGAAGCTGCCGAAGCCGTGCGTGGGCAACACCGCCGTCTCCTCGGGCAGTTCGGCGGCCAGCCGGTGGGCGGAGGCGTGCTGCGCCCTGGCGAGGCGCTCCGTCAGCCGCGGCTCGACGAGGTCCGGGCGGCCGACGGTGCCGATCAGCAGCGAACCGCCGGTGAACACCGCGACCGCCGTGCCGTTCTCCTCCAGCACGTAGGAGGTGTGGTGCGGGGTGTGACCGGGCGTGGCCAGGGCACGCAGGGCCAGCCCGGCGCCGGCGTCGATCGGCGTACGGTCACCGTCGTGCACCGGTACCCGCTCGAAGGAGACGCGCGCCGCGGCGGGAACGAGGTAGGCGGCGCCGACGACCCGGGCGAGTTCCAGCCCGCCGGTGACGTAGTCGTTGTGGACATGCGTCTCGACGACGTGGGATATCCGCACCCCGCGCCGGGCCGCCGCCGCAATCACCTGGTCGACATCGCGGGGCGGGTCGACCGCCACCGCCGTTCGCTCGCCGCCCGCGAGATAGCTCCGGTTGCCCAGTCCCGGCACCTCGATCGTGTCGACAAAGAACACGAGGCACTCCCTTCCAGTGAAGAATTACCCCAGGGGGTATACATTCGACAGTAACATGAGTACCCCTGGGGGTATTTTCAAGAACAGGGAAAGCCCCCAGAAACGAGAAAGGCCACGCCATGCGCCACGACCGCACCGTGCACCTCGACACCGGCTTCGCCACCACCGTGGACCGGGTCCGCGAGGCCCTCGCCGCCCAGGGCTTCGGCATCCTCACCGAGATCGACGTCACCGCCACACTCAAGGCCAAGCTCGATCACGACATGGAGGACTACGTGATCCTGGGCGCCTGCAACCCGCCCCTGGCCCACCGCGCCCTGGAGGTCGACCGTTCCATCGGCCTGCTGCTGCCGTGCAACGTGGTCGTCCGTGCCGACGGCGCCGGCACCGTCGTACAGGCCCTCAACCCGGACACGATGGTCGCCCTCACCGAACTCGACGCACTGCGCCCCGTCGCCGAAGAGGCCACCCGCCGCCTCGACGCCGCCCTCGCCTCCCTCACGACGGACGTGACGAGCTGACGTCCGAACGGGTGACCATCTCGTGGTCCGCCAGGAAGTATTGATCCGAAACGCTTGTGATTCCGGGTCGTTGCGCTGGATGTGAGTGATCTGGTGGGGGACGCGCGGCACCTGTCGCCGTCGGCGCAGGAGGTTCTGCGGTTACGGGCAGTGGCCGCTCTGGCGGCGGGGCGGGACCGGGAGGACGTCGCGTCGGTGTTCGGGGTGTCGCTGAAGGCCGTGGACATCCGGTGGGTGAGGTGGCAGGCCGGGGCCGGGACGCGCTGCTCGCGCGGCCCCGTGGCCGCCCGGTGGGGGTGCATCAGGTGCTGGCGACGCTGAACAGGCCACGGTGCGGCAGGCAGTACTCGATCACCGGCCGTGCGATGTGGGCCTGGTAGGCCAGTTGTGAACGCGCAGGCTGGTCCGAGACCCGATCGCGTACCGGGTGCGGCCGACCGAGCCCGGCGTGGGCAAGTACCTGTAGTGATGGGGGCTTTCCTTCCAGCGGCCCGACAAGCGGGCTGTGGAGCAGGATCCCGAGGCGGTGCGGCCTCGGCACGAGGAGACCTGGCCGGCGATCCGGACGAAGGCAAAACCCGAGGGCGGCGAGATCCTCTTCGCCGACCAGGTCGGCATCATGGTTCGACCGCAAGATCCACCTGGTCCTCGACGGGCACTCCGCGCACCGATCAAAGACGGTCCGCACCTGGCTCGCCGCGTATACGGAGGAGATCGAGCTGCACTGCAGGACTCGACGATGCCAGGTACGCAGCGCCGAGCTCCCTGCCCGGGTGGACCCGCGCCCACGTCGCCGCCCATGTGGCAGCCAACGCCGAGGCGCTGGCCAACCTGGTCCACTGGGCCGCGACCGGCGAACCCACCCCGATGTACGCCTCGCCCGAAGAGCGCGCCGCCGGCATCGAACGCGGCCGCGCCCTGCCGGCCGCCGAGCTGACCGCCTGGCTGCGCCGCTCGGCGGACGCGCTGGAGGCGCGGATGGACCGGCTCACCGACGAGCAATGGCGGCACGAGGTCGTCACCGCCCAGGGCCGGACCGTCCCCGCCACCGAACTGCCCTGGATGCGCTCGCGCGAAGTGTGCGTCCATGCCTCGGCCCCGGCTGCCACCTCGTCCAGTACGCCTTGCGCGGCGGCGACATGTTCAACCAGTCGCTGTGTTCGAGTCGCCGAAGGCCCTGGCCGACCAGGAGGACTGGGGCACCCCCGACAAGCTGGACGCGGCCTTCGCGGACACCTGCGACACCGTCCGCAAGGGCATTCCGCTGATGTGGCGGGACCGCTGGTGGAGGATGTTCGACCGCGACCCGGTCGAGACCTGGGTGCACGGACGGATCGCACTGCTCGGCGACACCCCGCACCCGCCGCTCCAGTACATGGCGCAGGGCGCGATCATGGCGATCGAGGACGGCTGGGTGCTCGCGCAGCACTACGCCCGACTGGCCGCGGCCACCCCCTCCGGCACCGAGCCGAACTGGGACGGTGCGCTGGCCGCGTACGAGGCGGTCCGGGTGGAGCACCGCCACCGGGTGCAGACGACGCCCCGTGCGTGGGGCGAGCTGTGGCACCTCGACGGAGAGTCCCGGCTCCGACGGAACGCGATCATGCGCGCGGGACACCCACGACTACTACTCCTTCACCGACTGGGCGTACGGTCCGACCGCGCTGACGCCGGACGAGGAGCCCGAGATGTTCACGCCGATCCCGCTCTCCTCGGCGGCCGTCGAGGAGCCGGTGGCCTGACCCGCTGACGCCCCGGAGCAGTGATCACGGCCGGGTGTGTGACGCGATACGCGTCGCACCCGGCCACAGCGCGTTTCAGGGACGTCGGCGGGCGAGGGTGGACCCCAGGGCCGTGGCCGCGGCGCGCAGGGAGTTCGCGTGGGATTCGGGGCGGAAGCGTCCGACCGGGCCGGCCACGCTGATGCCCGCGATCGCGGTCAGACCGTCGGGAGCCAGGACCGGCGCGGCGATGCAGAGCAGGCCCAGTACCGACTCCTCGCGTTCGTAGGCGACCCCTGTCTCGACAGCGTTCACGAGCTGTCGGCGCAGCAGACCCGGGGCGATCACGGTGTGCGGCGTGCGGCGTTCGAGCGGGGCGGTCAGCACGGCGGTCTGCTGATCCTCCTCCGCGTAGGCCAGCAGCACCTTGCCGATCGCCGTGCAGTGCAACGGCATCCGCCCGCCGGTGCGGGAGGGCGCCCTGGCCTGGCGATGTCCGCCGATCTTGGCGACGTAGACGACCTCATGGCCCTCGCGCACGCCCAGGTGCACGGTCTCGTGGGTGCGCTCGTAGAGGTCCTGCAGGAAGGGCATCGCCAGCTCCAGCAGGGTGCGTTCGGTGGCGGCGCGCAGGCCGAGCTCGAAGAGGCCGCCGGAGAGCCGGTAGCCGTGTTCGGTCTTGTCCAGCAGCCGGTGGTGCACCAGATCGCCGGCGACGCGGTGGACCGTGCCCTTGGCCAGCCCCGTACGCCGCACGAGCTCGGCGAGCGGCAGCACGGAATCGGCCGGGCCGAACGCGCGCAGGATCGCCAGTGCCTTGCCCAGGACGGTGTCGCTGTCCTCCATGGAAAAGAGCGTACCGCTGAGTGGAACGCCTTGATGGAGCCTGCCCCGCCCCATACCGCAGATTGGACGTCATGCCCCAGAACCACCCCACTGTCGGCGACGACAGCATCGCCGCCGCCGCGGCCCGGCTCCGCGAGGCCGCCGCCACCGGCACCCCCGTCTCCCCCGTTCGCGACCTGATCGGCCGCGACGACGTGAAGGCCGCCTACGCCGTGCAGCAGCGGCTCACCGCCGAGCGGATCGCGGCCGGCGCCACGGTCGCCGGCCGGAAGATCGGCCTGACCTCCGCCGCCGTGCAACAGCAGCTCGGCGTCGACCAGCCCGACTTCGGCTTCCTCTTCGACGACATGGAGTACGCCGACGGCTCGGTCGTGCCGGCCGACGCGGTCCTCCAGCCGCGGATCGAGGCCGAGATCGCCTTCGTGCTCGGGGCCGACCTGGCCGAGGGTCCCCTCGATGCCGCCCAGGTGCGCGAGGCCATCGACCACGCCGTCGCCGCGATCGAGATCTGTGGCAGCCGCGTGGCCGACTGGGACATCAGCTTCGGTGACACGGTCGCCGACAACGCCTCGGCCGGCGCCTACGTCCTCGGCACCCAGTGCGTCCCGCTGACCGCCTTCGACCCCGTCACGGCCGAGATGACTATGACCGTCGACGGCGAGACCGTCTCCACCGGCAGCGGCGCCGCCTGCCTCGGCGACCCGGTCGACGCCGTCGTCTGGCTCGCCCGCCAGGCGCGCGACCTGGGCGAGCCGCTCCGCGCGGGCCAGGTCGTCCTCTCCGGCGCCCTCGGCCCGATGCGTCCCGTGACGCCGGGCGCCGCTGTCCACGCCACCGTCACCGGCCTCGGCACGGTGTCGGTCACCTTCTCCGCGTAAGGAACGCCGATGAGCAAGACCAAGGTCGCCATCATCGGGTCGGGCAATATCGGCACCGACCTGATGATCAAGATCATGCGCAATGCGCAGCACCTGGAGATGGGGGTCATGGTCGGCATCGACCCGGCCTCCGACGGCCTGGCGCGCGCCGCGCGTCTCGGGTTCGAGACCACCGCCGAGGGCGTGGACGGGCTGCTGAAGTCGCCGCAGATCGACGAGATCGGCATCGTCTTCGACGCCACCTCCGCCGGTGCGCACAAGACCAACGACGAGAAGCTGCGCCCGCTCGGCATCCGCATGATCGACCTGACGCCGGCCGCGATCGGTCCGTACGTCGTCCCGGCGGTCAATCTCGAAGAGCACCTCGACGCACCGAACGTCAACATGGTCACCTGTGGTGGCCAGGCCACGATCCCGGTCGTGGCCTCGATCAGCCGGGTCGTCCCGGTGGCGTACGCGGAGATCGTCGCCTCGATCGCCGCCAAGTCGGCCGGCCCCGGCACCCGGGCCAACATCGACGAGTTCACCGAGACCACCTCATCGGCGATCGTGCGGGTCGGGGGCGCCCAGCGGGGCAAGGCGATCATCATCCTCAACCCGGCCGAGCCGCCGCTGATGATGCGTGACACGGTCTTCGCCCTGGTCACCCTGGACGAGGGCGAGGACGGCGAGACCGCGAAGGACCGGATCACCGAATCGGTCCGCAAGATGGTCGCCGAGGTCTCGGCGTACGTACCGGGCTACCGGATGGTCCAGGACGTCCAGATCACCGCGATCCCGGCCGACCAGCCCGTCGAGACCCTGCTCGCCGACGACGCGACCACGCGGCCGACCCACCAGGTGTCGGTCTTCCTCAAGGTCGAGGGCGCGGGCATGTACCTCCCGGCGTACGCCGGGAACCTCGACATCATGACCTCGGCCGCCGTGCAGATGGCCGAGAAGATCGCCGCCGCGAAGGAGGCCACGCAGTGAGCACCCCGATCTTCGTCCAGGACGTCACCCTCCGCGACGGCATGCACGCCGTACGGCACCGCATCACGCCCGACGACGTCCAGCGCATCGTCGTGGCCCTGGAGGAGGCCGGTGTCGACGCGATCGAGGTCGCCCACGGCGACGGCCTCGCCGGCAGCTCGCTCAACTACGGCCCGGGCTCACACACCGACTGGGAGTGGATCGAGGCCGCCGCATCGGTCCTGAAAACCGCCCGTCTCACCACGCTGCTGCTGCCGGGTGTGGGTACCGTCCACGAACTCGAGCGCGCCCACGACCTCGGCGTCCGCTCGGTGCGGGTGGCCACCCACTGCACCGAGGCCGACGTCTCCGCACAGCACATCGCCGCCGCCCGCGAGCTGGGCATGGATGTCTCCGGCTTCCTGATGCTCTCCCACATGGCCGAGCCCGAACAGCTCGCGCAGCAGGCCAAGTTGATGGAGTCGTACGGTGCCCAGTGCGTCTACGTCACCGACTCCGGCGGCCGACTGACGATGAACGACGTCGCCGCCCGGGTGCGCGCCTACCGCGACGTCCTCGAACCGGCGACCGAGATCGGCATCCACGCCCACGAAAACCTCTCGCTCTCCGTCGCCAACTCCGTGGTCGCGGTCGAGAACGGCGTCCACCGCGTCGACGCCTCCCTCGCCGGACACGGCGCGGGCGCGGGCAACTGCCCCATCGAAGCCTTCATCGCCGTCGCGAACCTGTCGGGCTTCAAGCACAACTGCGACCTGTTCAAGCTGCAGGACGCAGCTGACGACATCGTCCGCCCCCTCCAGGACCGCCCGGTCCGAGTCGACCGCGAGACCCTCACGCTGGGCTACGCCGGTGTCTACTCCAGCTTCCTGCGGCACGCGGAGACCGCCGCGCAGCGGTACGGCGTCGACGTCCGCGACATCCTGATGGAATCCGGCCGACGCCGACTGGTCGGCGGCCAGGAGGACATGATCCTAGACATCGCCCTCGGCCTCTGACCAGGTATTACTCTCTCACGGCTGGAGGCTGACCGTCGAATATCCCTCGGAGTAGGGGACGTATGTGGGACGGGGAGCCTAAAACGAGGGTATAAAACAGGGCAAAGCGTTCTCCCATGCAACGAAAAAGCCCTCCGCAAGTGATCTTGCGGAGGGCTTAAATAGCCTCTGACCTGCATAAATGTGCGCCCCCGGCAGGACTCGAACCTGCGGCCAAGCGCTTAGAAGAGACTGGTCTTGTTCTGCATTACCAGGGTTTTGACCTGCAGCTAAGCGGTGAGTGCGGCGTCGGGATGACTCATCACCACCGCGTATTCACCGGAAGAAGCCATTCCGACACGGGAGTTCGTGGGCACACCCTGAGCCCCGGCTGTGGCGCGAAGAGCGTGGGGCAGCCACCCGTCAGCCAGCATGGGCCGCTCGGTGCCTTGTCGTTGAGTGGAATCCACCGATTGCAGCAGACGTCGTGACGGGACCTCTGGTCGTCAGTAGCCTGGTGGTGTGCCAGCCATCAAGCAACCCGTCAACCCAGATGTGCTGACCTGGGCTCTCAAACAGGCCGGCGTCACCCGTGGTGAGCTCGCTCTAGCTCTCGCGGTACCCGATGACGTAGTAGACGACTGGCTGTCCGGTGAGGACGCCCCTGGCATGACTCAGCTCCGCGGCATCGCGAAGTTACTGCGACGACCAACCTCTTTCTTCTTCCTGCCGCGAGTACCCCAACGTCCCGCCGTTGAAGCCTCCTTCAGGCATCCGTGGGGAAAAAAGGGCGCACGAACACTCACGAGTGAAGAGGTAGCCGAACTTCGCAGCGCGCAACGGCGGCAGCGGATCGCGAAGTGGGCGTTTCAAGCCCTCGAAGAGGCGACCCCGCCACAGCTACCGAACCGCGCTCCAAGCCCAACGAAAACTGCTGGGGCCGTTCAGCAGTGGCTGCATTGGGACGTGAAGTGGCAAGTGTCTGCGACCTCCAAAGGGGCCTTGACTAGGCTGCTCCGCCGGGCCCTTGAGGATCAAGGCATCCTGGTACTGCAACGGTCCATGGACGAGACTTCCTGTCGGGGCTTCTCGATCTATGACCCAGAAGTGCCAGTTATTGCATTCAACGGCTCTCAGTTTCCGGCAGCGCGCACGTTCACTCTGCTGCATGAGTTGGGGCACTTGCTTGCCCACGAGCAGGCTGTATGTGGATCTCCGGAGCCCGCTGAAGAGCGATGGTGCGACGAATTCGCGGCCGCTTTCCTGCTGCCTGAGTCGCACCTAGGGGATTATCTGCGTTTCAAAAAGGTCGACCATGTCGAAAGCGATGACATTGACATGGTCCGCCTTATCGCACAGCGATACAAGGTAAGTTTTCAATGCGTAGCCCTACGGCTCATTGACCTAGAGAGGGCGGATTGGTCACTCTACGAGAAGGTGCGCAATAATCCCCTAGAATACGAGAAAGGGGGTTTTGGTGGAGCGCCCCAAACAACACCCGTTCGGCGCATTCGAGAGTACGGAACCACGTATCCTAGGCTAGTGCTTGCCGCTTGCGATAAAGGATCGCTTGCTGATATTGATGCACGCAAGTACCTAAATGTAGACGGGAAGCAGTTGACCGCTCTGCGACGCAGCATCCTCATGGAAGAGGTATGAGGTTGCAGCTTTACGTGGTCGACACTCATGCGGTTCTAGCCCTGCCTCAACTTTGTCGAGACGAGTCGAAACATCCCCTGTTTTTTGACGGCTTTACGAAAATGGTCAAAGATGGGGCATTGACATTCCCGGATCTCGTAGTCAAAGAATGCCAGAAGTATGCATACGGTGAAAATGTCTACACGTGGATAAATGCGGCCTCGGGGCACCGGACGCAACGCGCCGTACCTGCACAGTGGCAGGAGTCTGTGCTGGGGACCTGTGAGGAAATTCTTGACATGGATGGGGAGATGGAACAGGTTCCGGTCTTTGTCGCGGCAATGGCGCTCATGTTTAAGAGGCAAATTCCTGAAGTTTACGTTGTGACTGAGGATCGCCTACATCTACCAGAGAGAGAGTGTCTGGTGGAAGCATGCAAGAAACTTGATATTGCGACCATGACGGTGCGAGAATTGGCAATTGAGTCTGATCTACGAGATTTCCTTTAAGAAGTCTCCAAGAGTTCTCTGGCTGGGTCTTGCAGATAGTAATTGATCACCGATTGGGGCAGATTAGAAACGCTAGTCAGCATGTCCATAATCGCAGCACAGAAAATGAGAAGCGCTCGCCCGGGCTCTCCGATCACTCTGTCCTTTCGTGACAGGCCTAGACGAGCAACAGGATAGGACGACCCCGCTCGCAATATGTGGGCCTGGGTCTCGACTTCTGTCGGCCTTTGGAAATTGCCAGAAGTTCGCGTACCCGTGCGATCCATTTCATGGAGTCCTGCGACGCCAACAATAAAGTCGTCGCAATCATCTCGATAGACGAGTCTCTTTGAGCCTGCAATGATCCCGGGCTCAACCACGCAGATCAGCTCTGGTCGATCGGTGACATCGTGGGACAGAATGTTCTTGGTAACTGTCGGGGCCATTCCGTCGGCATGGTAGGCCATGACAGCAAGGCAAGGTGCCTCGCCATCATTCCCAGGGGATAGGTTCCTGAGCGACTTCCTTTTGGCAACGCAGTCTCTTAGCTCCTCTTCCGTGAGAGTTGTTTTCACCTCGATTGCCAGCAGTACGCATTCGACGGGAAAGATCACCTGATTCGTCTGAGCCATAATGGATGGCTGGCTAGAGACGTCATAGATCAAAATGTCCATCTGCTTGGAGTAATTTCCGTGCGAGTCGATCACCATGCCGCTGCCAACTCCGACAGTGGATGGCAGGAGATTCTCGATTAGCCTTACGAGCGACAGCTCATTTTCGCGCCCTTGTTCCCCCGCGTGGCCGATCAATTTGTTGAAGGTGTCTACTTCCTCTTGCAGTCGGCGTGCAACGCCTGACCAGTATTCTTCAACTACCTTGCTCAACGCTGCTCCTCGGTGCGTCCCGAAGGGATTCGACCGCCCTCGCGGAGCCCAAAGAGGACGCCGCTGACCTGGCGTGACGTCCCGAACGGGCGTCGTCGTTTGCCGCAGTTGTAACGCAGTTGGACGCTCATCCGCAGGGGGTCAGAGGAAGTCGCCTTCGGCGCCTGCGACCTAGGGGTCGTCTTCGCCGACGAGCTGTAACACCCACCGGGGGTGTTGCAGCCGTCTGTAGCCGGACAGCCCGGACAGTGCCGCTGACAGCTGTCCGGTCAATTCCCGCAGGTCACAGTCTGAACCGGACAGTCGGACAGCTGGGACACGTCTCCCGGAAGTCTTAAGCCAACGTCCCCAGTTCGACAGAGAGTGACTGTCTGGATGTGTTGCGTGGCAGTCCAACTGGCGATCGTGTGAATCCAGTAGTGACGTGACTGCTGCTGACCGTGCGAGGCTTGGCAGGGAGTAATGGATGGAGTGAGGCGAGAGGAGCCCACGTGCCGGAGGCCAGTCCGCGCGGAACCTATCTGGTCATCTCAGAGGCGCTTCGCAAGGGGATCGAAGAAGGCGAGTTTGTCGACGGCTTGCCGTCCGAGGCGGAGCTCATGGGTAGGTACGGTGTCGCGCGCAACACGATCCGCCGTGCTCTCAGGACGCTCGAAACCAATGATGTGATTGAGCCCGTGCCTGGGGTCGGGTGGCGAATCGCTGCGGGAGGTGACCGACGCACCCTGGTAGAGCGTATGACGGCCGTGATCGCGGACGACGCGCTGGCGGTCGGCGACCCGTATCCATCCGAGGCGAAGCTCTGTGAGCGGTTCGGCGCTTCCCGCACAGCTGTGCGTCGTGGCCTTGCTCAGATGGAGGGCACAGGCTTGCTCGCCACTGTTCACGGGAAGGGGCGAACAGTGCGCGCCCTCCCAAGCACCGCCGGCCGGTCGTAGCCTTGGCCGCCATGGGACTCAATGAGTGGGCTTACCCGCTATCCGAATCACTGCTGTCCGAGCAGCTCCCGCGCAGGTGGGCACATTCGCTCGGGGTCGCCAGGCGCGCTCGCTCCCTCGCTCCAGTCGTGGGCGATGACGCGGAGTTGTTGGAGGCAGCCGCAGTGCTCCATGACATTGGGTATTCGCCCGCGGTGGCGGTCACTGGGTTCCACCCACTGGACGGAGCCCGGTACCTCAGGGCGCAGGAAGCGGCAGACGAGCGTGTGATCTGCCTTGTGGCCCACCACTCATGTGCCGTCCTCGAAGCTGAGGAGCGCGGTCTCCGGGCTGAACTTGAGAGCGAGTTCGAGCTTGAGCGCCCGGATCTCGTGGACGCGCTCATCTACTGCGACATGACGACCACGCCGGATGGTGTGGAGACCACGCCGATCGAGCGCCTCGACGAAATCGTGAAGCGGTACGGCCCCGAAACCGTCGTCGGCCGTTTCATCCAGCGGGCGGCACCGGAGATCCACGCAGCGGCACGGCGAGTGGAGGAGCGTCTCGCGTTGGTCCACCCGCGCTAATTAACCGATGTAGGGCTCGGTACGCGATCCGTCCAGGCCGTGCATGATGCGTAGTCGCATGGACGGATGGATGTCGAGGTCATCGAGGTCCGCTGGATCTATCCAGCGGACCTCTTTCGACTCGCTGCTCGTACGCAGCGAACCTCCGACCGGGTGGACGCGGAAGCAGATCGAGAACTGCTGCCGCACCTCGCCGTCGTTGTACGCGATGACGTGGTGCGGGTTGGTGTAGAGACCGACGATGCTGTCTACCTCGACAATGATTCCGGTCTCTTCCGAAACTTCCCGCACCACCGTGTCGCCGATGCTCTCGCCGATGTCGTGACCACCCCCGGGCAGCGCCCACAGGTCGTTGTCCGTCTTGTGGATCAGGAGCAGCCGACCGGCTTCGTCAGAGACGATCGCCGTGACCGAGGGGACAACAGAGTTTGCCCTAGGTCCTGTACGGAGTTCAGATCACGGTTCGGGTAATCCGCAGCGCGGAACCGTGTGCGCTTGATAGGCCATCAGGTATGGCACGTGGCGATGTGACCGATGAGCAGTGGTCCCTGATTGAGCCCCACCTCCCGCTGGGAGTATCCGGACCCATACCTGACCTGCGAAAACACTTCAACGCGACGATGTGGCGGTTCCGCACCGGCAGCCCCTGGCGAGACGTGCCTGCCGAGTACGGTCCGTGGTCGAGCGTCTACGACCGCTTCCGTATCTGGACGCGCGAGGGCGTCTTCCAGCACCTGATGGAGACGGTCATCGGTTATGCCGCAGAACGCGGTGAGGCAGACCTGTCGCTGGTCAGCGTGGACTCTGCTACCTCCCGCGCTCACCACCACGCCGCCGGGATGGTTCTGGACGAAGAGCAGTTGGAAGCGCTGGTGGAGGCCGCAGAGTCCGAAAAGGGGCGGGAAGAAGGGACGGGAGCCGCAATACGATCAGGACGGGGACCCGGAACGAGCCGAGCGGCAGCGGTTGCGGCGACGCCGCCGGGCCCGTTTGAAGGCTGCTGAGCTCGGTCGTTCCCGGGGCGGGCTGACCAGCAAGGTGCACTTGTCAGCCGAACGGCGCTGCCGTCCACTGTCGTTCGTCCTCACCCCCGGCCAGGCCGGTGACAGCCCGCAGTTCGCGCGGGTCGTGGACAAGATCAAGGTCCGTGGCAGGAGGGGCCGGCCCCGCACCCGCCCGGACGCGGTCGCCGGCGACAAGGCGTACTCCTCCCGCCGCAACCGCGCCTACCTGCGCAAACGCCAAATCCGGGCGGTGATCCCGGAGAAGGCGGACCAGACGGCCAACCGCAAAAAGAAGGGCTCGCGCGGAGGCCGCCCCGTCAGTCACGACGCCGAGCTGTACAAGGACCGCAACACGGTCGAGCGGTGCATCAACCGGCTGCGCAACTGGCGCGGGATCGCCACCCGCTACGACAAGACTCCCGAGAGCTACCTGGCCGGACTCCACCTGTGCGGCACGATGCTGTGGCTACGCAGCATCACCCGACGAGCATGATCTGAACTCCGTACAGGACCTAGTGCGGTGGATGCGCAGGCGCCGGACAAGCCAGTGCAGACACGTACAACGGCTCCGCACCCCGGGAGGGGCGACGGAGCCGTTTCCTGTGCTGGGCTCCTTCATATGCGGGGCTCAGCCAATGGCCTTCTTGTTGACCCAGCCCCCTCCGCTGTTGCTCACGATCTCCGTGCCGGACCCGCTCAGGGCCGTACGGGAACCGGCATAGAGGCGGACCGCACCGTCGGTGCGAATCGTCCAGATGTCTGGGATGTTGTCGCCGTTGGCGTCGGGCGTGCCGAACAGGAAGCGGATGCTGCTGCTGCCCCACCCCGAGGCCCCGTACGGGTCGTCCAACCCGGTCGCGGAGTTGGCGGCCGCCGCGAGGGAGTTGAGGTCGACCCCGCCGTCTGAAGCGGCTGGCTTGCCGGTGCGCAGTAGGAGTCGGCTGGAGACGTCCGTGCGGTAGATCAGGTCGGTGATCCCGTCTCCGGTAACATCCTGGACGGTGACGATGTCGCGCTCGGTCCACGGGGAGCTGGAGAGCTGGACGGCCTGCTCGATGCTGGCGCCGTTGTATCCGGTGAAGGTCCAGATCGCGTCGCCGACGGTGAGGAAGAAGTCCGTCTTCCCGTCCCCGGTGGCGTCCCCGGCCGCCACGATCTGGGTGATCGTGGAGGGGGCGGGCGCGTTCGACGGCAGCAGCACCCGCTGGCGCTTGTCGATGTTGACGGCGCCGTAGCCGTCGCCCGGATAGACCCACAGGGCGTTCTCGCGGACGGCCACGAGATCCTGGAGTCCGTCACCGCCGTAGAAGTCACCGAGATGCGCGATCAGGGTGTTCTTCCAGTACCCGGAGGGTGCGGCGGCATAGGCGGGAAGGCCGTCGTCGCCGTTGGGGTCCTTGGCGGGGTTGCCCCGGTAGGCCCCCGACATGGAGTAGTCGAGGTCACCGGTGCCCTTGGCCAGGTCCGTCGTGGACTCGGACGGGTAGAGGCGCAGATTGCCGTTGCCGTCGACCACCATCAGGTCGGGCAGCCGGTCACCGGTGAAGTCGCCCGGCGCGTCGGCCTCGTCCCTCGGGGTCACGTAGAAGAAGTACTTGAGCGGCTGAGACACGTTCCCGGCGTCGTCCACCGCACGCACATACAGCACGTTCGGTCCGGCGAGCGGCGGCTTCACGGTCGACACGGACGTCGTCGTGGTGGTCGCGGCACCGTTGGTGCGGTTGACCGAGAAGGGGTACGACGCCTGGTTGAAGCCGTACTCGAAGCGGACCACGTCGGTCTGCCGGGCCCGGAAGGTGAAGGTGCCCGCAGTGCCGAAGGTGACCGTGGACCATTTCGAGTCCTCGGAGTCGTTGGCGAAACCGTTGTCGGCGGCGTCGGCGTCGGGGAACTGCGTCGAGGACGCGAGCGGCGGCGACGGCTTTGAGGTGTCGTACACGAAGCGGCACGGGATCTTGCTGTGCGAGTAGGCGGAGGTGGCGCCGAACTTGTCGACGGCCTTGGCGCGCCATGAGTACGTCGTGCCGTTGACCAGCTTCAGACCGGTGCTGCCCGTCGAGAACGGATCGGTGTGTACACGCGCCGAGCTGTTCTGGCTGCCGACCGACACCTTGCCCTTGCTGCCGAGCAGGTTGGTCGTGCTGCCGCCCGTCGGCCACAGTTCGAAGTTCACGGAGGCGAGGTTGCCGTCCTTGTCGGAGCTGTTGCCCCAGAAGGTTAGCGACGACGCCCCGACGTTGATGTACGGCGACGTGGTGTCACAGCTCAGGTCCGGGTCCAGGTCGAGGCTGCTCGGGGTGGCGGGCGGCCGGTTGTACGAGAGGTCGACGTACGGGTCGTTGCCGCCGTTGGCCTGGAACTTCTTCCACGAGTACTGGGAGTTCTCGTCGGAGGCGCGCATGCCGATCGTCATCGTCTTCCAGCCGCCCGCGACGGCCTTCTTGGCGCTGTCCTTGACGTCGAAGACGACGTACTCGTCGGGGCACGAGCTGGACTTCCAGCCGTGCGCGAAGCTGCCTCCGCCGATTTTGTTGCCGCTGTTCATCGCTGGGGCGTTCTTCCAGTTCGTCTTCGAAGTGATCGTCCCGGTGAGGTGGACGGTCATACTGCGGGCGCTGCACGACCAGGAGTACGTCTCCAGGGCGCGCAGCTTGGCGCTGTGCACCGTGGAGCCCTTGAGGTCAGGGTCCCAGTCGATGCTGAAGAAGGACCGCGAGGTGCCCCAGGTGTCCGACTCGAAGCCGACGCGGGCCTCGTCGGTGCCGCCCCGGTTGAAGTTCTTGCCGTTGTAGAAGGTGGCGGTGGGGTGGCGGCTGTAGGCGGTCGTCCAGTCGTTGGTGTGCTTCTTGATTGACGGGTCGACGAAGACGGGGTACACGGTCGTCGGGTCGTCGAGGAACACCTGGTCCGGGCTGAACACCCAGTTACCGGCGTCCAGGTCGACGTCCACGAGCGAGCCGTGCGAGTCGGGCTGCGGGCCGTTGACGCTGGCCAGCGAGAGCGTGGCGGCGGCGCCGGTCTGGGAGGGCAGCGGGCTCGGCTCCGGCGGTACGGGCGGTGATGTGCCCTCCATCTCGGCGATGACCGACGGATCGGCGGCCTCGTCTGTCGCCTCGGGCAGCGCCTCCGGCGTGGGGTCCTCCTGGTCGGTGTCGGCCATCTCGTCGGTCGGCTCGGGCGACACGGACGGTTCCTCCTCCGGGGTGCCGGTGACAGCCGACTCAGAGGGGATGACCTCGGGGGCGGTCGGTGAGGCGCTGGTGCCGGCCTGGCCATCGGTGAGGGCCGGGGTGCCGGCGCTGTCCCACATCAGCGGGGTAGGCGCCTCCGCCACGTCGGCGCCGTTGGTGTCGGTGGCCGTGACGATGCCGGTGACCGGGTCGAGCGTGAAGTTCAGGTCGGGGGAGCTGAGGCCGTACACCAGGCGTGCCACGCGCGGGTCGGTCGCAGCCTGACGGGTCTTGACGACAAGGAGTTGCGCGAACCCGCCGTCGGCCGCTGTCAGGACGAGGTCGGCGCCGGGCAGGATTTCCGGGTACAGGGCGCGCGGCCCGTCGATGATCGGGGTCGGCACCGCGTCCGGCCAGGTCAGCACGATGTCGTGGCCGTCCACAGTGAGCGTCACCAGCGGGTTCGCGGCGGCAGCGGCACTGGTGGTGGCATTCGTGGCGGTGGCAATGCCGCCGAGCAGGGAGACCTGGCGAGGAGCGGAGCGGTCGGCGCGCTCGCCGCCGCGTCCGCTCGCACCGGCGCCGGAGCCCGAAGCGCCCTTGCCCCCCGATGACTTGCCCGCACCGTCCGAGAAGACCATGCCCACGTTGGTCGCCTTGGGCGCCCAGCCACCTTCCACCCGGCGCAGGTCCGTGTCGATGGCCTTCCAGACCCCGTCCACCTCGGCCCGGATCGGGCTCGCGTGGATCCGGCGCTGGAGCATTCCGTCCGGGCGCGCCCAGGTCGTTGCGTACGCGGTACGCAGCGCGGTCGCCTCGACGGCCTTGCCGGTCCTCTTAGCGCGGGCGGCAGCGTCGGTCTCCGCCAGAGGCGCCGCCTGGCGGGCGTCGGGGCGGCGCGGCTGATCCTCCTGGCCGGAGCCGCTCAGCGCCACGACCGTGAGGCCGGACGCCGCGATGGCGGCGACAGCGACGGCCGCGACCGGCCGGCGCGCGGGCGAGCGGCGCCATCGGCGCCATCGGCTCGGCATGAGAGTTCCCTTTCCCCTGTGAAACAGCTGTGCCAGCTGCGACAACAGCCGACAGATCATGGCTCAGCTACCCGGGGCCGTCACCTGGCGTCATGGCTGCGGGCGGCGCCGGGCGGCGTACGGCGTCCCGCGCCGTCCGGGACACGGAAACGGCCCCGACCCGCGCCTTCGACAGGCGACCAGGTGCCAAAGCGGCACACAACACGACACATGTAGAGGGCATTTGGGAAGGTTGGAGCAGGGAATGGGGTGGAGAGTCATAGAAGTGCTGTAGGTACCTATGGAGCATGATCGGCGGCATGAGTGATTCTTTGCGGTAACTAGCGACATAGGCGACCGATTTGGGCCCGTGACGATGATCACATGGTTACGGGCTATCTGGTTTTTCTTCACAAGTGCCCCACAGAATCAGGCTGTTCGCTGGCCGCACCTGCGCACTGTCCAGGTGCGGCCTTCTGCCGCCCGGGGGGACCTCGTCCGTGCCTGCTTTTCTGTCCGCTCGCCGCACGCACCTGCGCTCCGCAGTGGTGCCCGTCGTCGGCGCGGCCCTGCTCGTGGGGCTGCTGCCGTTCACGGCCGTCGCCCAGCCGCCGAATCCCGAGTCGGCCGAAGTCGCCCGCCAGGACGTGTCGTTGGAGGAGATCCCAGTCGAGCAACGGATCGCCGGCAGCACGCACAACGCTGGGCTCGACAGCATCGAGGCCGCCCCGCCTACCGAGCAGGAACAGGCACCAGCCGGCACCGTCACCCCGCCCACGGGTGGCACCGGCTCGGTCACCTTCGGCACCGCAGACACCCAGCAGGCCGCCGCCCGCACCACCAGCGCTACTCCCGCCGCCCTCGAACCCGTCGGCACCCTGCCCGTGAAGCTCGGTCAGGCACCCGGCGCCGCCCTGCCCACCGGCACCTGGCAGGTCGGTGTCTCCCCGCGCACCGCCCCCGAGGCCGATGGCATCGACGGCGCGCTCGTCACGGTCACCGCTCCCGCCACCGGCTCAGTGCCCGTCTCGGTGCAGCTCGACTACAAGGCGTACCAGAACCTCTACGGCGCCGACTGGGCCTCCCGGCTCACCTTCGTGCAGTTCCCCGAGTGCTACCGCACGACGCCCGACGTTGAGGAGTGCCAGGGCTACGAGGAGCTGGAGACGGTCAACGACACCAGCGCCAAGACCCTGACCGCCACCGTCGACACGGCCGCCGACGGCACGGTGACGCCGGCGTCGGCGTCGGCATCCCCGGCGGCCGGCGCCGCCGCCCTCCAGGCCGCTTACCGCACTGGCGCCCGGCAGGCGTCGGCCGACGGTGACAGTGCCGTGATCGGCGCGGTCGACTCCGGCGCGGGCGAGAGCGGCTCCTTCAAGGCGACGCCGCTGGAATCCAACGGCAAGTGGTCGGCGGGCGGCTCGTCCGGCGCCTTCACCTGGTCGTATCCCATCGAGGTTCCGCCCACGCCCGCAGGTCCCGCGCCGGAGATCTCTTTCGACTACAACTCGCAGAGCGTGGACGCGAAGACGTCCACCTCCTCGCCGCAGGCGTCGTGGATCGGTGAGGGCTGGGACTACAACCCGGGCTACATCGAGCGCCGCTACCGCACCTGCAAGGACGACCGCGAGGACACCGCGACCGGTGCCCCCAACAACGCGGTGAAGAAGGCCAAGACCTCCGACCTGTGCTGGGTCTCCTACAACGCCGTGATGTCGCTTGGCGGCGCCACGACCGAGCTGGTCCGCATCGGCGAGACCGACCGCTACCGCCCGCAGCAAGACGACGGCACCCGCGTCGAGCTGAAGATCGGCGCCACCAACGGCGACAACAACGGCGAGTACTGGGTCGTCACCAAGCGGGACGGCACCGTCTACACCTACGGTCTCAACAAGATCGGCGGCGGTCACGAGGACACCCAGTCCGTCTTCACCGTCCCCGTCTTCGGTAACCACCCCGGCGAGCCCTGCCACGCGACCGCCTTCGCCGACTCACGCTGCCAGGGCGACACCACCAAGCAGCAGGCATGGCACTGGGGCCTGGACAAGGTCACCGACGTCAACGGCAACGTCATGGTCGTCAACTGGCATCAATCGACGAACTACTACGCCGTTAACAAGAAGTTCAAGACGCCCGAGAAGTACGTCCGCGGCGGCCTGCCCGACTCCATCGAGTACGGGCTGCTCGAGGGCGCCCTCGGTGCCACCCCGGCCGCGAAGATCGACTTCCTGCTCTGGCAGCGCTGCCTCCAGGACTCCGCCGTCTGCGACTCGGCGAAGTTCGACGACACCAAGAACCCCGCCTCCTACCGCCCCTGGTGGGACAGTCCCGGCAACCTCAACTGCAAGAGCGACTCCAAGCTGTGCCCCGCCTTCCCGTCCTTCTGGAACCGGCTGCGGCTTGGCGGCATCACCACCTACGCCCAACGCCCCGGCGTCGCGGGCCTGTCCAAGGTCGACACCTATCTGCTTAACCAGTCCTTCCCGCGCGACTGGTACGACACCTCGCCCGGCCTGTGGCTCAACTCCATCCAGCACTACGGCTTCCGCCCTGGTGACACCAGCGGCACCCTGCTCACCAAGTCTGGCGTCAGCTTCCAGCCGTACGTCGTCGGCACCGGCTCCGCGCACCCCCTCAGCACGTATCTGAAGGACCAGCAGCTGCCCAATTTGGTGCCCCGAAACTCCTCCGACCCTCGCCTCGGCTTCACCCGGCCGCGCATCGGCGCCGTCGCCACCGAACACGGCGCCGACATCGAGATCACGTACAAGGGCGGCTGCCGTGTGCAGCCCGACGTGGCGCCCGAGGACAATCACGGCACCTGCTTCCCCGTACGCTGGTCGCCCGACGCCGAAGTCGAGAAGCCCGCGCTGGCCTGGTTCAACAAGTACGTCGTCCACACCGTGACCGAGACCGACCGGATCACCGGCGTCTCCGCCCGGATACCGACGCGCTACGACTACTCGGGCGCCGCCTGGGGCAAGAGCGACGACGAGTTCAGCAAGCCCGCCCTGCGCACCTACAGCGAGTGGCGCGGCTACCAGCAGGTTGCCACGTCGAAGGGCAACAAGATCTCGGCGGCCCCCGGCCGTCCGCAGACCCAGTCCTACTCGGTCACCCGCTACTTCCGCGGTACCGGCGGCCCGGTCAAAGACTCCACCGGCGCCGTCACCCTGGCCGCCGACGACATCGCCCCCTACGCGGGCATGACCGCCGAGACCATCGCGTACACCGGGACCGGCGGCAAGATCGCCAGCCGGGTCCTGAACCGGCCCTGGGCCAAGCAGACCGCCTCCCGTGAGCGCGACGGCGGGCTCGCTCCGCTGACCGCGTACCGTAGCGGCTTCGAACGCAGCGACACCGTGCAGACCCTCGGCAGCAGCTGGCAGGGCGTACGCACCACCACCGTCGTCGACGACACCTATGGGCTACCACAGCAGGTCGAGTCGGCCGTGGTCAAGCCCAACGGCAGCGGTGGTGAGACCCTCAGCGACCAGACCTGCGCCAAGACGCTCTACGTCGTCAACGAGGCGGCCAACCTCGTCGGTCTGCCCAAGGAGATCCGCACCACCTCCACCTCCTGCGCCGACCATGCCTCAGCCGACCCGGCCACCCAGGTGATGAGCGCCGTCCGCACCAGCTACGACGACGGAGCCTGGGGTGCGGCGCCCACCAAGGGCCTGGCCACCACCACGGCGACGCTCAACGACGACGGCTCCGCCTACTCGACCGTCTCCACCAGCACCTTCGACCCACTGGGCCGGGTGCGGAAGATCACCGACCCGCTCAAGGGCGTCTCGGAGACCCAGTACACCCCTGGCGACACCGGCGGCCCCGTCACCGCGATCAAGAAGATCAACCAGAAGGGGCACGCCTCCACCACCACCCTCGACCCCGGCCGCAACCTGGCCCTGTCGGTGACCGATGTCAACGGGCACGTCTCGCGCATGGAGTACGACGCGTTCGGCCGCCTGGTGAAGGGCTGGTCGGCCGACGTCGCGACACCCGACGTCCTCATCGACTACCAGATGGCGACCGCGACCCCGACCGTCACCCGGCCCACTGCCGTGACCGTCCGCTCCCTCAAGGACAACGGCGGCTACAGCCGCCAGGTGACCGTCTACGACGGCCTGCTGCGCCCCGTGCAGACACAGGACGAGGCCCACGGCCCCGGCCGGGTCGTCCAGGACACGCGCTACGACGACCACGGACTCGTCTCCGAGCAGACCGGCTCCTATCTCGCCAAGGGCGAGCCGGAGACCGGCCAGTTCAAGCGGGTCAGCGACACCCTGGTGCCCAACCTGGTGCGCAACACCTACGACGGCCTCGGCCGCCCGGTGCGCAAGACCACCGTGCACAGCGGCAGCGCCGTCTGGTCCGACACCGTCGAGTACGGCGACAACTGGACCATCTCCCGCCCGGCCGACGGCGCCACCCCCGCCGTACGCGCCTACTCCGACGCACGCGGCCGGATCACCCGCGTCGACCACTCCACCAACCGCACCCAAGACGAGTGGCGCACCACCAGCTACTCCTTCGACGCCCGGGGCAACCGCACCCAGATCGAGGACCACGCGGGCAACCTCTGGACTTACACCTACAACACCCGCGGTCTGCTGGCCTCCGCCACCGACCCCGACATCGGCAGCGCCTCCTTCACCTACGACGCACTCGGTCGGCAGGCCACCGCCACCGACACGCTTCAGCGCACCACGTACACCGAGTACGACGCCATCGGGCGTGTCCTGAAGGTCCGTCAAGGCTCCGCAACCGCCGACCCGATCAAGTCCTTCACCTACGACCTGCCGGGGGCGCTCGGCAAGGTCGCGAGCTCCACCCGGCACGAGGCCGGCGCCGACTGGATCGACCGGATCACCGCCTACGACGACAAATACCGCCCGACCACCCGCGAGATCGTCGTCCCGTCCCAGGCCGGGTCCAAGCTCGCCGGCACCTACACCTACCGCTACGCGTACACCGAAAGCGGCAAACAGCTCTCCGTCAGCGTGCCCGCGATCGGCGGCCTGGCCGCCGAGAAGGTCATCACCCGCTACAACGAGGACGGGCTGGCCGAGTCCACCTCCGGCCTAAGCTGGTACACCTCCGACGTCACCTACTCCGCGTACGGCGAGCCCCTGAGGACCGTCAGCGGACCCCAGCCCTACCGGGTGTGGACCACCAACTTCATCGACCAGGAGACGGGCCGCCTCCAGCGGACCGTCTGGGACCGTGAGACCGCGTCCTCGCACCGGATCTCCGACTCCTACTACTCCTGGGACCGCGTAGGCAACCTCACATCGGCGGCCCGCAAGCAGACCGACGGCACCACGTCCACCTGGGACAACCAGTGCTTCACCTACGACTACCTCGGTGAGCTGGTCCACGCCTGGACCTCCGGCCTCGCCGTGACCGCCGCCACCGGCTGCAAGTCCGCCTCCGGCACCACCTGGGGCTACCGCAGCGACGGCCAGAGCAGCACCGGACCCATCGCCGAGGCACCCGACGCCGTCACCGACGCCGCCGCGCCCGACGCCGAGATGCAGGCGTCCCTCGACGCCGCGGCCCCCGCCACCGGGTCGATCGCCACCGCCGCCGACTCCTACCACCAGTCCTTCACCTTCGACGCCGTCGGCAACCGGGCGTCCCTCACCGACCACGACCCGGCGAACCCGACCCTGGACGTCCGTACCACCTACGGCTACGGCAAGACCGTGACGGGCAACGGCACGAGCGCCCCCACCCTCACCCAGCCCCACCTGCTCACCAAGGTCGACCGGCCCACCGGCACCGACCCCACCTACGTCAACGACGCCACCGGCAACACCACCGAGCGCCACCTCACCGGCGGCGACCAGATCCTGGACTGGAACGCCGAGAACAAGCTCGCCGCGGTCACCGGCACAGGCGACGGCGCCGGACCGATCACCGGCCTGAACGGCAAGTGCATCGACCTCCAGAGCAACGTCCTCACCGACGGCACCCCGATCCAGCTCTACAGCTGCAACAGCACGCCCGCCCAGGCGTGGCAGACCACCGGCGACACCCTGCGCAACCGCGGCAAGTGCGCCACCGTCAACGGCGCCCTCGTCCAGCTCGCCCCCTGCAACGGCAGCACCGCGCAGAAGTTCACCCTGCGCACCTCCGACAAGGCGTTCGTGCACGCCGCGACCGGCAAGTGCCTGGCCGTGCCCGGCGGCACCGACACCGACGGCACCGACCTCCAGGTCGCCACCTGCACCACCGGCGCCGCCCAGCAATGGGCGCTCGCCGACCGCACCACGTACGTCTACGACACGGGCGGCAACCGCATCCTGCAGAAGTCCGCGGCCGGCACCACCCTGTTCCTGGGCGAGACCGAGGTCACCACGGACCCCAAGGGCGACCTGATCAAGGCCAGCCGGATCTACCAGCACCCCGGCGCCCCCTCCGTCGTCCGCGTCAGCAAGCACGGCGGCTCCACCCACGTCCTGAGCGTGCTGCTCAACGACACAGTCGGCACGGCCACCACCTCCGTGGAGCAGAGCACCGACCAGCCCGTCACCCGCCGCTCCTTCAAGCCGTACGGCGAGGTGCGCGGCACCCGTCCCGCTTCCTGGCCCAACGCCCGCAGCTACCTCGGCACCGGCATCGACGACACCTACTCCGGGCTTACGCACATCGGCGCCCGCGAGTACGACCAGTCGACCGGACGCTTCCTCTCCGCCGACCCCGTGGTCGACTTCGCCGACCCGCTCCAGATCAACGGCTACGCCTACGCCAACAACAACCCGATCACCAAGAGCGACCCCGACGGACTACAGCCCATCGAATGCTGGGAAGGCATCGCCGAGTGCAGCGGCGGACGCATCATCAGCGCAAAGAACGACAACGTGAAACCGCCCAAGGCACTCACGGAGACGACGGTCTCCAAGGGCGACAAGACCTACCGCGTCATCTACGACGACCGAGGCGTCCCGCACACCGTCGGCTCGCCCGGAAAGATCAAGTCAGAGCGCGTCGCCATCAAGTTCATGAACGACGACCTACGCACGTCGCTCAACCTGTACGACCCGAAGACGGGCAACGGCAGCGAGTACCTCTGGCAGAACGACAACGGAGTGCTACCCAAGAAGGGCTTGCTCCACGACGCAAACGGCAACCACCAGGTGACCGGTGCCACCGCCGACTACATCAAGGTCACCTGGAAGAACGGCAAGATCGTGGACGTGAAGACCTGGGACGCCAACGAGTCCACGCGCCCCGTCAGCGCAGAGTCCATCGACGACATCGCGAAGACCATCAACAACAAGCTCGACCCCGAGGGCAAGGCGCAGAGCCATGGGGTCGTGTTCGTCGCCCACAGCATGGAACAGGCCGAGGCCGTCCGGGACAAGTTCGTCGGCAACGCCAACGTCCGAGTGATCTTCAGGGGTGACAGGGAATTCTTCGACACCCACTCCTCGGGCGGGATCCGCGGCGGCTGGGCCCCAGGCGAAAGGCCCGCTGGCAGCGGTGGTACGCGCGGTGGAGGCAAGCGCGCTGGCGGTGGTCTCGGCGGCAAGCTGATGAACGGCGCCGGCATCCTCGGCGACCTGGCGTTCATCTGGGAGGGCTGGAAGACGCTGGAACGCGGCTGCGACGACGTCGTCGTCTCCTGCGGCCCCCCGCCGACCGCCTGACCGGCGCGGCCTGCCAAAGTGGGCCGCGCACCACACCACACGCCCGCGCACCAAGCACAGACCGCACCACACAAGGGGACACCATGGGCAAACAACGCATCACCGTCTGTCTGCCACCCGTCGGCCACGACGGGCTGAAGCAGGCAATCGGACAGGCCATGGCCCCCTTCTGGTACGACCGTGAGGACCGGCCCCACCGGGGCTGGGTGGGAGAGTGGAGCTACTGGTTCGTCTCCGGGGCGGGCTGTCTCTTCGACGTACTTCCCGGCCACGAGAACGACCCCCGGCTCGTGCGGTACGACGACTGGACCGAACCCCCCGAGGACCTGCCGCCTTCCCGCTGTCACGGCGGCCCGCGCGGCATCCTCGACCTCGACACGCCCCGCGCCGCCGAGGCCCGCCGGGCGGCCGGTACCTGGACGGCGTACCGCGCCTTCGCCGACCGCTACCCGCCCGCGCTTCCCTTCCACCACTTCGCCGAGCGGGCCAGGAACCTGGAGCCCGAACACGCCAGGGAGGCCGCCGTGGCCGACTTCCGTGAACAGCCCCTGATCCGGGCGATCGAGGCCGACCCCGCCCTGGAGGAGCGGTTCACCTCCGACCCCGTCCTCCACTTCGACGAGGACCGGGAGACCTACGTGGCCCGTCATGTGGCCGCCGTGCTGCCCACCCCCGCCCTGCTCACCCTCGACGGCCGGTGGGTGGAGGCCGGCGGCCTCGACTACGAACGGATGTTCAACGCCTACCTGGACGGCCTGCCCGGCGACACGATGGTCGTACGGGTGCTCTACCACTCGTGACGGACTGGCCTCGCCGTTTCGGTTGGGGTGCGGCTGAGGGGTGGGTAGAAGCGCAAAAGTGCCACCGTCCGCGCCTCGATCTCTCCAGGGATCACGCCCAGGGCTCCTTCGAGCGTCCGGGTCTTCCGATCCCGCCAGCGACCCGGCCGACCGGTCAGGCCATGGGCGAGGTCCACGACGAGACGAACGGAGCGCTCCGGATCTGTGGACTCCGGGAACTCCTGCCTGACGGTGACGGTATACGCGAAGCCGTCGACAGCGACGTCCACTCCGCCCTCGCGCGGGTAGAAGGACGACCCGGCCTTCCGCACCTCGTACCCGCGCCGGATCGCCTCAGCCGCCAGTCCCTGCAACAGCTGGAAGGACCTGCGACGCAGCGCAGACGGCATGACCAGTCGGCGCGAGTCGTCTTTGAGCGCGGTCGCCATCGAGTGCAGGTGCCCCAGTCGTGCGGGGACAGGAACATGCCCCGCCCTCCTTCGGCCGCTGACTCCGTGCGTTGGAATGCGGGCCCTCCGCGAGGAACAGCTCCAGCCCCGTCCCGCCGTACGGGACCTTCTCGATGCGTTTGCCTGCCGGTTCCAGGCCGTGCCGCTTCGCATGGTTGACGACACGCCGCCACTCCGCGACCTCGTCGTCATCCGGAGCGGTGATCCAGATGCGTCCCTCGGTGACGAGCCGCCCGACCAGCTCCTGCGCCTTCGCCCGCCGGGCCCGCGCGACGAGCCGCTCGCTGTAGGGGCGCCCGAGGCTTGGCGGGCACCGCCGGCTCACTGCCATCGGCCGCCACAGAGTCATCGTCGATCATCAGGAGCCTACGATCCCGCAAGGCATCCACCGAGCGCCAGTCACCCGACATCAAGGTTCCAGCACCCTCGTCGACAACGGGGCGTTCGACGAGCCCGCATCGGCGTATAGAGCCAAAAGGGCGTCCGGCAGCAGTGGGAGCCCTCTGGGACTTCCGGCCCCATCAACCGGCGCGAACGTGAAACGGCTGAAAGGTTATTCGCACAGGTCAGCTGTCATCAGCCACTCATCGCGGCAGGTCACCGCGTTCACTGGTCTCTTCCGGGATATCTGACCAGCAGGACTCAGTCGGTCTGCACTCAGCGTCGTCTGCCCTCGTCGTCCCATCAGTCGCCACCTCGACAGAGTCTGACCTGCCCGACAAGGCACCTGACACTCCATCAGAACGAGCGTCAGATGAGCGTCACGAGCGTCATTTCAGCGTCAAGATATCGCCCGTAACGCCCACACCGCACATAACGCGCACGCTCAAAACCGCAGGTCAGGCACCCTTAGCCACCAGCTCAAGGATCGCGACGCACTCCACGTGGTGCGTCATCGGAAAGATGTCGGCCTGAGCGCATGATGGAAAAGCCCAGGTCAGAGGCGGTTTCTCAGCTCGCCGCCTTGCGCGTGGCTGCCTGGAGCGTCAAACGGGCGTCATGGCCGACAGCCGGTGAACAGGCCGCTGAAACCAGGTCACTCATCGGGTCCACCCCCGCCGGCTCCGGACGCTTCGCGCTGCACCGGAGAACCCCATCACCGGCCCGGCCTCCGCTGAGCGAGAGTTACGGCGCGATGGTGGGTGACCGCGGACAGCAGGCGCCTGTGGGTAGCGGCCAGATGGGCCCGCCAGGTAGGCGCCGACCGCCCGGTCGAGGGCGTCACCAACGACAATTGGCAGCACCCGGCCGATCATGGTCCGCGAAGCCACCACGCCACTGAAAGCTCCACTCCCGCACGTCGACAGCAAGCGAGGTCCGCGAACGAGGCGCACCTTCCACTCCCCCATCAGTCGCCACAACCACGCCCGTCTCCGAGCAGAAACCCAACCTTGGCCGGCTGCTCTCCGGGTGTTCAACTACCGCCTCCGGGACAGGACGGCGTGTTCACGCCAATCGCCCCTCAGGGGGCGGCTGGTTGACCCCGCGACCAGGGGACACTCACGGCGCCGTTCGGCGCGACACGTCTGGATCCAGCCCCATCCGCCGCCGTCCGTTAGTTCGATCCGCTTTTGGATCAAGCATCACCCCGACTCTGTTCACGACTTACTCACGGGTGATGCACTGTGCGCACACAAGCGCGAAGACTCCTCACAACACTCCTGGCTCTGGCCCTCCTGGCCGTCGCAGGGGTCATCCCCTCCTGGGCATCCCCCGGAGGCCAACAGACCTCCATACCCCCATCGGCTGCCATACGGACGGCCGCAGCGAGAACCGCTTCGAACCTCCCGAAGCCGCCCAAGGCCATGACACTGGCCGAGAGACGCCAGCAGGTGAAGCGGGACCGGGACGAGCTGTCACCCATGCACAGCTACATCGACCCGCGCGCAGAAAAGCCGTCCGGAACACCGCACCCCCGTCCCACCGAACCCGCCGACCGAGGCCCGGCCGCCAGCAGGTCGGCAACTCCGTTCGGCGCACAGGCAACAGGGAATCCCACGTGGGTCAGCGCGTACGCCACTGCTTACCCGGCGATGTTGTCGATCGGCGGGCAACTGCAGCTGCCGGCGGGTACGACTGCGTCCTCGGTATCCGGGATGTGGCTCTATGTCCGCGACGAGGCGGGGAACTTCGTCCTCCAGCAGGAGATCAAGCGCTCCACCGATGACCCTTCGGGCCGCTACCTCGACAACGGGGCCTGGTGCTACGGGTGGTGGCCGAGCAACGCCTACCCTGCCGACCAGTGTTTCTGGTGGAGCGGCAGCACGCTCGGGGGGCATCTCGAGGACGGTAAGAAGTACTACGCCTGGATCTTCCTCACCGGCACGGACGGGACTTCGAGTCCGGGCGGAACCACCTCCCCCCTTGTGGAAGCCTTCTACACGCCTGACATCCCCGGAGCGCAGGCGGGCATCTGCACCTGCTACGCGCAGGCTCACCGTGCGGACCCGGTCAACACGGCGACCGGCATGTTCTTCGAACAGCTCACCGACGCCTCTCTGGTAAGCCCCGGTGTGCCTCTGGCCCTGGAGCGCACGTACCGTTCCGACTCGGCCACGGCGGGCCTGCTGGGGCGCGGCTGGGCGACACCGTTCGACTCAAAACTCACGGTCGCGACGGGGAAAGTGACCTACCAGGCGGACGACGGGGCGTCGTTCGTGTTCACGCAGAACAGCGACGGAACGTACACGGCTCCGGCCGGGTCGGCGGCCAAGCTGGCCAAGGGCACCAGTGATTACACCCTTACCTCGCCCGACCACACCAAACGGACCTTCACCAGTACCGGTCAGCTCACCTCCGTCGTCGACGAGGTCGGCAAAGGACTGAGCCTGACGTACGCGTCCGGCAGGCTCGCCTCCGTCAAGGACGCCGCCGGCCGCACGACCACTTTCACGGTCGGTACCGACGGACTGCTGACCAAGGTGGCCCTGCCGGAAACGACATCGGTGTCCTACGGCTACACCGACGGTCTGCTGACTTCGGTGACCGACCCCGCGGAGAGGGTCTCGTCGTACGGGTACGACGCGAACAAGCGGCTGTCGTCCTACACCGACCCCGCGGGTGGCAAGGTCAGCAACGTCTACGACACGAGTGGCCGGATCACTTCCCAGACCGACCAGAACGCCAAGACGACGACCTTCACCTGGGACGGCAGCCGCGAGTCGCACACCACGGCGCCCGACGGCGGCGTGTGGACCGACGTGTACTCCGGCAATGTCCTCATGTCGACCATCGACCCGTACGGCGAGAGCATCACCTACGACTACGACCGCTATCTGCGTCCCGTGGGCATCACCGACCAGCGCGGCAACACCACGTCGATGACGTACGACAGCGCCGGCCGGATGCTCACTCGCAGTTCACCGTCGGGACTCGGCTACACGGAGAGCTGGACGTACGACACTTCGGGCAACATCACCAGCCACACCGACGGCCGTGGCAACAAGACCACCTACGCGTACAACACGTCGAACCAGCTGACGACGACCACGGACCCTCTCAGCGGCGCCGCCGTCTACACGTACACGGCGCTCGGCGCCATCCAGACGGTGAAGACGCCGCGGGGCAAGGTCACCACCTACGGCTACGACACAGCAGGGAACCGGACGTCGGTGACCACGCCGCTGGGTGAGAAGGCGACGTTCACCTACGACGCGGCCGGGCGGATCCTGACCAAGACGGACCCGCGCGGCAACGTCACCGGCGCCGACCCTGCCGCCTACACGACGACGTACACCTACGACGGGCGAGGGCTGCTCAGCTCGGCCACCGACCCGCTGGGCCGTACCACGACCTACACGTACAACGGTGCGGAGCAGCTTCTCTCCGCGAAGAACCCCGAGGGCAACACCACCGCCTACGCCTACGACGATGCCGGGCACCTGACCAGGACGACGGACGCCGCAGGCAAGTTCGTCACCCGCACCTACAGTGCCGCCGGGCACCTCGCCTCCGAGACGGACGCCGCCGGCAACAAGACCACCTACACCTACGACAAGGTGGGCCGTCTGCTCACCAGCGTGTCACCGCGCGGCAACGTCGCCGGCGCCGACCCGGCTGCGTACACCACGAGCTACGCCTACGACGCCGCCGGCAACCGCACCAAGGTCACAGGTCCCACCGGCGCGTTCACCACCACGACCTACGACGCGATCAACCGGCCGCTGGTGAACACCGACCCGCTGGGCCACACCACTACGTACACGTACGACGCCAACGACAACGTCACCAAGGTCACCGACGCCGCGGGCAAGACGGCCCTCTCCGTCTATGACAAGAACAACCGGCTGACCAGCAGCACCAACCAATTGAGCAAGACCACCACCTACACCTACGACGCCGACGGGCACCTGCTCAGCAGCACCTCGCCCCTGGGTAACAAGGGCACCTGGACCTACGACGACGACGGCCGCCAGGCCACGGCCGTCGACCCGCGCGGCAATGCCACTGGCGCCTCCCCGGCCCAGTACACCACCACCTACGGCTACGACCCGTCGGGCAACCCGACCACCGTCACCGACCCGCTCGGCAACGTAACCCGTACCGAGTACGACGCCGTCGGCAACGTCACCCGGAGCACGGACGCCGACCAGCGCACCACCACCTACGGCTATAACAAGCTCGACCAGCTGACCACCGTCACCGCTCCCGGCGACGCGGCCACCACCTACGGCTACGACACGGTCGGCAACGTCACCGGTCGCACCGACGCCAACAACCATGTCACCACCTACGGTTACGACGCGAAGCACCGCCTGACGTCGGTTACCGACCCGCTGAACCGGGCGACGACCTACGCCTACGACGCCGACAGCAACCCGGTCAAAGAGACGACGCCCCGGGGCACCACCACCCGGACGTTCGACGCCCGCGGCCTGCTCACCAATCTCGACTACTCCGACACCACGCCCGATGTCACCTTCGGATACGACGACGCCGGACGCATGGTCGCCCGCGCCAACTCGAAGATCTCCGAGGACTTCGTCTACAACACGGTCGGCAACCTCACCAAGACCCGCGGCTTCGCCTACACCTACGACGCCGCCGGGCAGATGCTCACCCGTAAGTACTCCGATGGCAACACCATCGGCTACACCTACGACAACGACGGCCGCACCGCCACGATGACGGCCGACGGCGCCACCACCACCTACACCTCGGACCCGGCGGGCAACCTCATCACGACGGCGCTGCCCAACACGGAGACCGAGGAACGCACTTACGACCGGGCCGGACGCGTCACCGCCGTCACCTCCGCCAAAGCGGGCACGACGGTCACCAAGACCGCCCTGACCCTCTCGGCGGCCGGCCTGCCCACCCGCGTCGACGTCACCCGCGCCGGAGTCGGCACCGGCGGCTACGACCAGACCTACGACACCGCCGGCCGCCTCACCTCCGGCTGCTACCCCCAGCCCTGGATCACCGGCTGCGCCGCCACCCGCACCACGTCCTACACCTACGACAAGGCCGGCAACCGCCTGACCTCCACCCTCGGCGCCACGTCCACCAGCTACGCCTACGACGACGCCGACCAGCTCACCTCCACCACGGCCGGAGCCACCAGCACCGCTTACGAATACGACGCGGAAGGCAACCAGACCAAGGCGGGCGCCAACACGTTCACCTACGACCTGGCCGGACAGATATCCGCCGCCACCGTCGCGGGCGCCACCTACACTTACGACCACGACGCCAGCGGCAACCAGGTCGCCACGCTCAAGGACGGCGCGGTCACCAGCCGCACCCAGTGGGACCCCAACGCACCCCTGCCGATCCTCGCCACCGAGTACGACAGCGCCTGGGCCATCAAACAGTCCTACCGCTACGACCCCCTCGGCCAGCCCGCCGCCACGAAAACCGGCACGGGCGCGGTGTTCTACTACCACCACGACACCCAGGGTTCCCCGCTCGACGTCACCAACAGCACCGGCACCCTCCACCAGCGATGGGCCTACGACCCCTACGGCACCCGCGTCCTGGGCACCGTCACCGGAGGCGCACCCGCAAGCACCCCCTCCTACACCGGCGCGCGGTACGAAACCACCACCGGCAATCTGGACCTGCACGCCCGCCAGTACAACACCGCCACCGGCCGCTTCAACAGCACCGACCCGGCAACCCGCAGCGCCACAACCCCCTATGTGTCCCCGTACGCCTACGCCGACAACGTACCCACCCTCCTGACCGACCGGAGCGGCCTGACCCCCGATGACCCGAACGACAGCGTCGACGGCATCGGCGACGTGCTGGGCATCTTCGGCGACGCCTTCGCCGACGTCGTCAAGTCACCGTTCGTGTTCCTCGGGGACGCACAGAACGCCTTCACCGGAGCGAACGGCGGCGCCGGCGCCTTCCTCGACAAGTACCTCCCCGTCCGCCCCGCCTACCGCCTCTACCGCGCCGAGTACATGCTCCGCCAACAAGGCTGCGACGCACTCGCCGACCTCTACGCCGAAGCCGCCGACGAACTCACCCAGCAGATCGTGGTCATGGGGGTTGGCGGGCTCACGGGGTGGCGACGGGCCGCAGTCAATCCGGGCGGAGGCCGCTACCACGGGGAGCCCGAGTCAACGCGATTCGGGCTTCCTTACTACACGCCCGAGACCCCGTCCTCGAAGCAGCGCATCAATCCGGAGGGCGGCAAGAAGAACTGCGGGCTGTGCGCTACCGCAGGTGACGATCTCATGGCAGGCCGCAACCCGAACTCTGTTCCCGGAGCCGACCGCCCTATGACCAGGGCTGAGGTATCGGCAACCACAGGTCTCGCGTTCCGCAGCGTCGGGGGCCTGAACGTCATCGTCAGCGAAATGCTGCGCTGGGGCCCGGGAGCGCGTGCAATCGTGGGGGCCTGGCCGCAGAAGGGGATCGGCCATTACTTCAACGTCGCCAATATCGACGGCAAGGTGGTATTCCTCGACTTCCAGTCAGGCAAGGCCAATCCAGCCGCGACTAGATACCGCAACTACTACCTCATGAGGACCAACTGAAATGCTTGACAGGGAACAGGCCGAGCGCAGAGCCGCGGAGTTCCTCGCAGGCGAAAGCCGGTCCTGGGGACCGTCCTCCTCTGTCCGGATCATCTCCGAGTACTGCTTCACTGACGGGGGGCAGCTCATCGCTCCCTACGACCACATCGACTACCTCGACCACGGACGCGAGGACATGCAACTGGGCGGAAACCTACCGGTCGCGGTCAACCTGACCACCGGATCCTGCCGCTTCATCGACTGGGAGGAGGCGGACGCCTTCATGGAACGCGACCTACTCTGAACCGGAGCCGCCCCGAGCACGCACAGCGGGCCTCGCCGGAAGCACCCTGACGAGGCCCGCTCTCGTGTGTTCAACATCAGGGATCATCGGAAGGATGTCGGCCTGGACAGCTGTGCACGAAACAGCAGGTCAGGTATCGTTTTTGGGCTCGCCCAAGGAGACGTACGGGGCTCGGAGCGTCAAATGAGCGTCACGACCGTGTACTGGCGAAGCGGGGGGGGATCCCCCGCGACCTCCTACATCGCCGTTGTAGCGGCCGTGCTTGTTGACAGCCCGATTCACCCGTGCGAAGCACCACTGCACACAAGACGTCTATAGCGGTCCTAGGCTGGCCTTCCCGTCCACGGACCGTCGAGGAGCCGCCGCGGTGAAGTACATGTTGACGGAGCCCCAAGTCGACTTGCTCCGTGAGATCGCAGCAGCCTCCAGTGCGATGCCCATCCCACCTGCCCGGACTCAAACATCCTGGGCCTTGGAACAACGGGACCTGATCAAGCGGACCTGGCGCGGGAGCGGACACGTCGCCGTAGTCACTGCGGACGGCCGTTACTACCTCAAGCACGGCAAGCATCCGCGACAGGTGCAGGCCGAGAAGGAGAGGCTGAAGGGCGATGCCGCCCAGGCCGCGCTGGCTCCGGCCGCTGGAACCGAGCTGATCTCCCGCCTGCAGTCGGCCTCCGGGAAGATCACGGTTCCCGATCCTGCCGCGCAGACCCGAGGTCGATGGCGGGCGGCGTACTACGACGCGCTCCACCATGGGCACGTGCCCACAGGGCACAAGCTGCGGTGGAACGGCCGACAGCGCGGCGACTGTGTCTTCACGCTGATTGACGAGGAGGTTGAGAAGGCCGCCCAGCCTCCTCCCGTGCCGACCGTCGACGTGCCGGAGACCCTCAACCAACCTCATCGTCTCGTTCGTGCGACGCGCAAGGCTCTCGGCCGATCCCAGAAGGTGGTCGACACCAGGGGCAAGCCGGAAGTCATCCCGCTGTACCTGTCGCGTCCACGCGCCGACCGAGCCTTGCGGATCATGCACGCACTGTTTACTGAAGCAGAAGGCCGCGGCTACACGGTCGAGACCCAGAGCGACCTGAAACGCGGTGAAGCTGTACACACGGTCGCGATCGTGATCCGGTGCCGGGCCTTTCCCCTCGTGCTCACGGAGCGAACGACCAAGGTCCCGCACGAGCCGACCCCGCAGGAGCGCCGTCAGCAGGAGCGCAATCCCTGGACGCGCCTGCCCAAGTACGACGAAGAGTTCAACGGCCGCCTCGCTCTCGGCGCGCCCTCCGGGAGCTGGTACCAGCACTCGTACTCGTACTCGTACAGCGACGGCGCCCGGTGGACATTGGAGTCAAGGCTGGGACATCTACTGCAGGATCTCGAACGCCTTGCGGCGGAAGCCGACCGCCGGGAGCGGGAGGAGGAGCTGCGTGAGGCCGAACAGCGGCGCCGCTGGTACGCGGCCGTCGCGCGGGCTCGCGAGCAGCAGATCGAGCAGCACCGGATGACGGTTCTTACCGGGCAGATTCGGGCCTGGCGGCAGGCCGACGATATCCGCGCCTTCTGCCAGGCAGCCCGCGCCCGAGCAGGCGACGCGCCGGTTGCGGCGGACGAGGCGCACTGGCTGGAATGGGCTGAGGCGTACGCGGTGCAACTCGACCCTCTGAAGGGACCCTTGCGCACTCCTGTGGATCCGCCTGCCGGGCGGGAGGTGCTGCGTGAGCTGGCGAAGATCGATGCCTACGCCTACGCGTGGCCGTTCGACGCCGACGGCCGCTGGACGCTTCCCGGCGACCGGTCAACCGGCCCGCGAACGTGACCCGGCCCGGTCCAACCGGGAAACGCCTTCGCCCTGTCCGTGGAGGACAGGGCGAAGGAACGTTCATGCGCCAATGGTAAGCGGGGTTTCCATGCGTTCCCAGGCTCCCAGCACGGCCTTGTGGGCGTCCGGCTGTAGGTGGGCGTAGCGCTGGGTGGTCTGGAAGCTCTCGTGGCCGAGAAGGTGCTGGACTTCGTAGAGCGAGACTCCCCTCTGGACGAGCCACGAAGCGCAGGTGTGGCGCATGGAGTGCGGCGGGTAGTGCGGGACGAGCTGCAACTCGCCGTCGTCGCCGAAATGGTAGGCAGCCTCGACAGCAGGCCACCAGGTCTGCCGGCGCCAGTTGCTGTCGGCCAGGAGGCGTCCGGAGCGGCCCTTGGTGATGGTCGTGAAGACTACTGCGTCGCGGTCGAGCCGGTGGATGTGGCTTTCGAGGGCCTCCAGGACGTGGGGCGGGAGCGGGACCTCCCGGCGGCTCTTGGAGCTCTTGGGGTACTCCTTGATGCCGCTCTTGGTGTTGACCTCCACGACGAACAGGCGGGAGCGGCGTGTGTCGATGCGGTGGCGGTGTAGGCCGGAGAGCTCCCCCCAGCGCAGTCCGGTGTAGAAGCCGAGCAGGCACATCGTCCGCCAGGCGGAGGCGAGTCCGTCGAGGATGCTCTGCGCCTGGTCGGGCGTGAACCACTGCGGCGGTTTGACCGCGATGGGCGGCAGATCGATGCTGCGGCACGGGCTCACCGCGATCACATCGTCGTCGACCGCCGCGCGCATGATGGACGACGTCAGGTTGTAGGCCCGCTTGATCGCGGCAGGGCCTGCGCCCTTCTCGACCAGGGAGCGTATCCAGCTCTGGACGTCCATGCGGGTGATGGCCCGCATTTCCCAGTCAGCCCAGTAGGACATGACGTGATTCTTGATGCTGGACGCGTCGCCCCGCAGCGTGTGGGGTTCGACGATGCGGGCGTTCCACCACCGGTCGTGCCACTCCCGGAACGCGATCTCGCCGGCCCGCGGGTCGCGCATGCCTCCGCGGGCGAACTGGGTCTCCAGCTCGATGCCCCAGGCCCGCGCCTGGGCCTTGAGGGGGAAAGACTCGCTGAACCGGTCTCCGGCCCGGTTACGAACGGTCGCCTGCCACTTGCCAGACTTCAATTTGCGCAGGTACGCGGTACTACTCCTTTATTCGGAAACGGTGAGGGCTGGACTAAACGCGAGAGATCACCGACGGGGGCGCGGGGAACCAACCAATCTCCTGGCGATGAACTCCTCAAGCCCGGCAGCAGGGACACGGACGCGAGATCGTTCCGTCCCGGTGCGCAGGTCGACGACGGGGAGGTCACCGGCGGCGATGAAGCGGTAGACGGTGCGGCGGTCGACGTCCAGGGCGGCGGCGACAGCGGGAATGGACAGCAAACGGGCAGGCATGCGCGAGTCCTCGGAAACAGAGGGGGAAAGACCAAGCAGGTGAATTGATTCAGCCGGGCTGCCGGCAGTCCACGGCGCAGGTCAACCGGCCCTGTAGGGCAGTGGGACCAAATCGCTGGGGGGCGAGCCATGTGACACGGCCGCGTGCGGCGTGGACCGCCGACGTTCGAAATGTGCTCGGCGGGTGGTCTCGCGCTCGGATCGTGAGTCGGAGCGCGAGAGGGGAAACTACCGCTCGGGAATGTCCGGAAGGCGCAGGATCTCTTCCAGGTGCTCCCAGTCGATCTCGACGTCTTCCAGCCGGAAGCGGTGCGGGTACCGCAGCGCAATCCAGCTCGCACTCACGCCAGCCCACTCGGCGACACCCCATGCCGGAACGCCCGCCCCGAGCCAGCGGTCCAGACAGGAGTCACGCAGGCTGGAGACCTGCTCCCCCAAGCCCGCCTGCACCTCGCCCGGGCTCAACAGCGCTTGGCGAGCCTGCCTCCACGCCCTCTTGTACTCGGAGGACGCCAACGGCCCACCCCGCTCGGCCGGGAACAGCAGATCTTCAGCTTCCAAATCCGCCTCGTCGATCCAGCGCCTCAGCACACCCACGATGTCCGGGGAGACAGGAACCCTCCGGCCCTCGCCGGCTCGGACCAACACCTCCCCGAACTCCCCGTCCGGGAGCGTCACGTCCTTCACCCGGACCGAGGCTGCTTCGCCAGGCGAAAGCGCGGTGCCCGCCATAGAGGCGAGGAAAGGGAAAACAGCCCCCGAAGAGTTCTCCTGGACCCACTCCAGAAGGGCGCGAACATGGTCCGCAGAGAGCAAGGACGATTCACCTACTGCCAGCTTCGACAAGCTACACGACTCCTCACACGAGACATCGGGACGCGTCGGCGTCCCCTGGTCATTCAATGGTCTGGAGAAGCGCCGGTTTGGCCAACCGGCGATCGTCGGCTATGTTGCGCCCGCGACGCACCTCTCGCGGTCCCGACTGATGCGCAGAGAGCAGGTTCTGCTTTCTCAAGACCGCTCTAGGTTTGCTTCCTTCGCCGAGTTAATCCAGTCCGTACGGGACTCAATATGTCTGCTGTCGGCGAATCCGCTCGAACCCACCCATACCTGCCCCTCGGCGGCCAGGAAACGCGAGGATAGAGCAGGCGCCTTCTAAGCACCTGCTCTATTCCGCCCGTCAGGCACAGAGAGGCGTACTTGGGCTTCATGGCCGTCAGAGACGGTCGCGATGAACTTCCAAGACATCCTCAGCTGCCGCATGCGCGACCCCGCGGCCGTGTACGTCGAGGCGATGCACAGGAGCTCCCCAGGACACTTCGACCCGGTGTCTGTCGACGAGGTGCCTGCCGCGCCTCAGACCGTGATCGTTGAGCGGGAGCCGAAGCGCTCACGGAAGCGGAAGTAGGAGCCGTGCTGCCTCTGGCGCCGCGGCACAAGGGACCCACTCACCCGCTCCGGACCAGACACCTACTCCGGGAACGGCTACACGCTCACCCTGACCGACAGCACCGACGGAGTCGCCAGCTTCACACTCGACCTGAAGCGTGCCCCCGGGCTCCAATACATCCGCCAATGACCCCGCAGGAAATAAGCCATGCGTTCGAATTCCACGACCATTGTCAGTGCCGTGTTTTAGCTTGAACTCAGCGCGCCAGAAATGAACTTGGGGGACAGAACTGGTGATCTTCGAAGAGCCTTCGATAGTTTACGAGAGCATCACCTTGCGGATCCGGGCCCTGGCCGTGGGCTCCCCGCTGGTGGCCCTGGACAGCAGCAAGGCCAAGAAGGAACGCGGGTGGGACCGATACCGCATGGCCGAGCTGGCCTTGGCCGCCATTGACTTCGTGACCCTGCGCACGGACATGACCTCGGCCGTGCGGCAGGACGCTGTCGTGGAACACGTGGCCGAGTTCGCCGCCCTGCAGCTGCCGGAGCGGACGGGGGAGGAGTACCGGGCGGTCGCCCGCTGGGTGACCGAGCGGCTGATCAACACCGAAGAACGCGACCGTGCCTTCCACCACGACGTCGGGCACATGACCGACGAGGGATTCGAGACGCGCACAGCGTCCTTCCAGATCCTCAAGGAAGTCCCTGATCATGTGGGTCAGGCCGCGCTGATCGCCACCGACGCGGCGATCACCGTGCTGGTGCATGCGATCGATGTCGACATCGCCTCGGAACAGATCGCCGCTGAAGCCAAACTGGAGGCGCTGCTGAGGCGTTCACGGATCAGCGAGGCGTGGCAGGCCGCGCAGAACGCACAGATCCACAGCATCCGGTACGCCAAAGACATCCACGGGCGCATCGAATCGATGAAGCGCAATGTGCGGGCGGTGGACTGGGACACGGAAGTCAAAGACACCGTCGATGAGGCGCTGGAGCACGTTCGCAGCCGCTCCGAGGCCGAGACGATGCAAAAAGAGCGGGTCAACCAGTTGCTGGAAGCCACCGCCGATGACCGCAAGCGCAGACAGCTGCAAGACCTCGCAGAACTCATCCACGAGTGCTGGAAGCGTCATGCGCAGCTGATCAGGATGCTGATGGAAGTCGGTCCGGAATTCCGGCGGCAACAAGACCGCCAGGTATTCGTCGCTCCGGCGATTCACACCCGCGTCCACCTGCATGAGCAGCTCCTTCAACCGGTACTGGAACTCTCCCTCGATGCATGCCTGGGCCCTTTGGAGGCATTCACCCGCGCGGTCATGGGGCCGGTACGCCCCCGTGTGATGTATCTGCCTGACTACCTGGAGGGGCTCACCCAGGTTGCCGAGGAGGCCGGCGGGGAGCTGGTAGCCGTCCAGGACGAGCACGACTGGACACAGATCGACACCACCTCCGCCTTCGGCGACGAGCAGCACCATGCGGTGGACGCTCTGCTGGCAGCCGTCACGGACCGGGGCGTACGGCTCTCGGCCCTGCTGGAGTCCACACGTCAGCCCGGACCCGGAACCGGCCCGGATGCCGGAGCCGATGAGCTGCTGAAGCTCCGCGTCCAGCAGTTGTTCCGGCTCATTCCCGTGCGCGAACTCGCCGACGGCGAAGCCGCCGTGGTGGCCGTCGACGACGGCACGGTCCTGAATGACCAACGATTCGGCGGCAGCGACTTCCTTCTGGTCCGCACCGCGGGCACCGCCACGACGGCGGAGACGAACACGCCGCTGCCGGTGTTTCCCGCACCGCGCCGCCCGCCAGGCCCTGACGCCCGTCCGCTTGCTCAGGAGAGTGCATGAACCGCCACGAAGATGCTGCCGACGCTGCCCGGATGGTCGGCTTCGCGATGGCCCGCCGCAAGGCGCCCGCTCGCTCCGGCGAGTACGCCCGCCTCGTCCAACGCTTCGACACCGAGCCGGACTTCGCGCAAGTGGTGCGGAAGGTCGCCCAGGGCTTCGATCTGACGGTGCTGGAAGTCCATCCGCAGACCGGGCTGGTCCTGGGCACGACATCCGAGACCGACTTCGCGGTCTCCATCTCCGAACTCGTCCCGCAGACCGCCGATCGCCCCCTGTATCTGCTGGCCCAGTTGACGATTGCGGCCATGGTCTTCCCCCGTCCCGAAGACCTCGACAACGACGAGCATGTCGGGCGGATCTCGGTCCGGGAGGTCGATGACGAGGTCCGCGTCCGGGCCTCGGCCATCGAACGCCGTCTTGCCCACACCGGCGAGGACATCGATCCGCCCGCCGATCAGCTGGGGTTGGAGGGACTGTGGCGGGCCTACCTGCGCCGCAACGCCACGGGCAACACCAAGACGCAGACGGGCAGAGCACCGCAGGCGTCCACTCGAGCCCTGGTGAAAAGGGCGTTCACGCATCTGGAAAGCCACGGCTTCGCCAGCAAGGTCAGCGACGAGAACGCCGGCACCTACGTCACCCACGTCAAGTACCGGCTGCAGATCCGCGACCAGGCCGCCCGCGACATGCTGCAGGAACTCGCCGCGCTGGGCGTCGCCGCCCTGCCCACGGACGCACCCGACCTCGCACAACCATCACCGGAAGCACAGACGTCGCCGGACGATTCCGTGCTGGCCAACGGCCTGTTCAGCTGACCGCCCTCCCCAAGGACTTCCTCCATGTATGAGCTCAACCGCATCCTGCTGCGAAACTTCGGCCCCCGCGATGCCCGGTACGAGGACGTGCCGCTGGACTTCTCCGGCGTCGGCGCCGAGGTGGAGACCGCCTCGCTGATTCCCGACGCCGGACACGTCACCCAGCGCCCGGCACCCGCCAGCCTGATCATGCTGCAAAACGGCGGCGGCAAGGGCGTCTTACTCACCGGCATCACCTGCACCACCATCCCCTTTCACCACCAGGACCTGGAGACGCTGCGCAACTTCACCATCTCCATGGCACAGCCCTCGCACGTGGTCCTCGAATGGGCCGATGCCCGCACCGGACGGCTGCTGGTGACCGCACAAGTCCTGGCCCCCGAACGTGACGGCAAGATGCAGCGCTGTTTCTATAGCTTCCACCCCTGTGCAGCCCTGGACGCCGACCGGCTTCCCTTCCACCGCGAGGGACACTGGACTCCGTACGGGGACTACTGCACAGAACTGCGCGACTGGAAAGAGCGGGTAGAAGCGCTCGAACTGCACCTCCTCGACGGCCAGGAGAAGTGGGAGAAACACCAGCGCGGCCTCGGCCTGCAGCCCGAACTCTTCGACGTGCAGCGCAGGATGAACGCCAAGGAGAGCGACGCCGCCGCTGCCTTCACCACCAACACCGCCAACGCCTTCGTCGAATGGCTCCTGCGCAAGGCCACCGACGACGACCAGTACACCGAATTGGGCTCCGCCTTCCACGGCTATGCCGCCGCACACGATAAGCGTGCCCAGTGGGAGAGGGAGCGGCAGTTCGCTGTAGAGATGCACCGCGCATGCGAGAACGTCGCCGACCTCCACGACCTGCACTCCCAGCATGCCGGTGCAGCCCAGGGTGCCGAAAGGGACCTCGTCTACCTCACCTCCGCAGTCCGTGCACGCCACATCGAACTCACCAGCACCGAGAGCGAGAGAAACGCCGCTCTCAAGAAGACTCACGGCTCGCTGGAGGCCGCGAAGGGCAGCAGCGCGCTCGCCCACGCGCACGTCCGGCACGTGCAGTTGTGTGCCCACACGCTCCAGCTCGGCGAGATCACCGCTCAGCAGGAGGCCACCCAGAAGCAGAAAGCGGAGGCGGAGCTTCAGAGCACGGCGTGGGCGAGCGTCCCGATCGCGCTACGCCACGCGCAGGCACAGGACAACAACAACCGCGCCCAGCAGGCCCTCGTGGAGGCTGAACGCACTGCGGCCCCGTTCATTCAAGCCCTCGACGCCGCAGCAGCAGCCCTGCGGGCGGGCTACACCCGGGCCGAGCAAGAGGCCCGCGAAACAATCCGTGCTCACCACCGTGTGACAGGCGAGACCCAGGACAAAATCGGGCAATGGCGTGCCCGCAGCAACGAGCTGCTCAGGGCGGCGGGCGACGCGCAGGCGGAATCACGCATGCTGCAGGAGCAGGCCGACGCCTTCGCATTACGCCTGAGTGCCGCCCGCGAGCTAGACCTTCTGGCCCCGCAGGAGAGCGCCGCCGATGGTGCCGCCCGTACCCAGGACGACGCGCGCCACATCGAGCAGCTGCTCCAGGAGGCCAACCAGACTCGCAAGAGCGTCAAGACGGAACGGGACCGAGCCCAGACCGCACTGTCGGAGCAGCAGCAACTGGCCTGGTCCGCGCGAGGAGCCGCGACGGCGGCAGCAGAGGAGACCAGTCGGCTGCGCGCTCGGGCTGAGGACATTCGCAGCAACCCGCTGTGCGGCGGGCTCCTGGAGGCCAGCAGCGACGAACTGGGCGCCGGCGACGCATTGCGCTGGCTAGACGACCACGCCGACGCTCTGCAACAGCTTGCCGAGCGTCGCGCCGGCGGGCTCGAATCCACGCTAACGCACAAACGCATCGACCTGCAGACCGACCAGGCCCTGCTCGCCCTCCTCGACACCAGTGAGGGCTTGATGCCTGCGGCCGCGGAGGTACGCGAACTGTGCGGGAAACTATCGGAACACGGGATCCACGCCGTGCCCGGCTGGCAGTGGATGCACGACAACGTTCCGGCCAGCGAGCGCCAGCACGTCATCCGCGCACACCCCGAACTGGTCGGCGGAATCATCGTGGGCGGCCTCGACGGCCTCGACTCCGCCCGGGATCTGATGGAGCGCCTTCGGCCGCTGCCTTCCGCCGCCGTGACGGTGGGCACCGGAGAGCGGATGCTGAGCGCCGAAGCAGCGTCCGATGCGGGACGGTTCGTGGTCGAACCCTCCCCCGCCCTTCACGACGAAGAAGCCGCCGCGCACGAACGCGCCGCGGTCCACTCTCGCATCACCGAGCTCACCCGCGAGGTGGACGCCCTCACGAAGCGCATGACCGCTGCACGCGACCTGCTCCGCCAGATCGCGAACTGGCGTGATGCCTGCGGTCTGCGGCCCGTGTCCGAGCTGCTCGGCGAACTCGAGGTGCTGGAGGCCGCTGCGGGGGACGCCGAGAGCAAGCTGGCCGAGGCCCGCACCGCAGCAGGGGAACAGGAGGCTGCGCTGCAGGGTGCCGAGGACGAATGCGCACTCCGTGCCGAACGGCTCAAGGCGGCGCAGAAGATCGCCGAGAAATTGGCTCGCCTGGCTGAAGGGGAGTTTGGCGCCTCGCAGGCACAGGCCCGGATCAAGGTCCTTACCGGTGAAAAGGTCGCCCGTGAAAACGAGCTCGACTCGCTGGCAGGCCAGATCGGTCAGGCGGAGAAGGAAGTCGTGCGTCTCGCGCGCGCCATCGAATCTGCCGAGCAGGCTGCAGAAGGGTATGTACGATCCCGCGAAGAGATCACTAGTACGTCCCAGGCGGAACAGGCGCACGGTGACTCCGGTGCACCGCTGTTGCCCCTTCCCTCTCTTCAGTACCGCTACCTGCAAGCGCAGGATGAACTGAGAGGCGTTGAGGTCGGCGAGGACCAGCAGGTGCGTGCGGCGACAGCGCGGAAGGCGCTGCTCGCCAGTCAGGCGGAGTGGGACAAAGTCACCGAACCAGTCCGGGACCTGGCCGAGACGCACAGTCGAGATGGGCGAGCTGGTGACGCTGTTCAGCGCGACGCGATTCTGCGCGCGCTCACCGTCGAGATCGACTCCTACGACACGTCCCTCCAGGGACTCCGGGATCGGGCGAGCCAGCTTAAAGAGCGTGCCAGGAACGTGGAACCGGCCGTCTTGCCCAACGACGAAGACGCCTCCGCGTGGACCCCGGCCACCGTCGCCGAGGCCCGCGAGCTGGAAGCCAGGGCCGCAGACGAACTGGGCACAGCCCAGAACGAGGAACGTCTTGCCCAGGACGCCTTCAACACCGCGCGCCGCAATCAGACCAGTTCCACCAAGGACCTCGCGGCCTTCGACCGGGTCCTGCCGATGTTGGAAACCGCAGTCCACGGCCTGACCGTCCCGCCGGACCAGCCGCCCTACGACGGCACTGCAGAGGCCGCCACCTCCGCTGCCCGCCAGGCGGTCACCGCCCACAGCACCTGCCGGGACGCAGCACTCCAGACGGAGCGCAAGCTGGAAGGAGGCGTCAGCCGGCTCAAGGAAGTACCCGGCGATGTCCGGTTCGAACGACTCGACATCCCCCTGCGTACGCAGATCTCCGCCCTGGAAAGCAGCCACATCCCCGCGATGGCCGCCACCTGGACGTACGCACTGTCGTCCCGCGTCGCAGCCCTGACCTCCGACCTCGAAGGCATGGCCAAGGCCCGCGAGACCCTCGCCTCGCACCTCAGCGGCCATGTCACCGACCTGCTGCAGCGCCTCGACCAGGCCAGCCGCTTCTCCGCCTTCCCCGAGGGAGACGCCCCCTGGTCCGGGCAGAAGTTCCTCACGATCCGCTACAAGAAGCCGGACCTGCCTGCCCTCACGGCCCAGATGCACGAATCCATCGACGCACTGGCCGGCAATCAACGAACCCGCAACCTCAAAGGCATCGACGTCGTCATGCGCTGTCTCCTCGCAGCCGTCCCCCGCGGGTTCACCGCCGAGGTCATGAAACCCAACGCCTCCCAGCGCCTGGACCGCGTCCCCGTCGAAGAGATGAGCCGCGTCTTCTCCGGCGGCCAGGAACTGACCGGAGCCATTCTCCTGTACTGCGCGCTGGCCGCCCTGCGCACCTCCCCCGGCCCCCGCAGCCGCACCCGCAACGGCGGCCTGCTCCTGCTCGACAACCCCATCGGCCGGGCCAACGCCGGATACCTCGTCGACATCCAGATGGAGATGGCCGCTGCCCTGGGCATCCAGCTGATCTACACCACCGGACTGAGCGACGAGGACGTCACCTCGCGCTTCCCCATGCGCATCCAGCTCCGCAACGACGCCGAAGCGCGAAGCGGCCTTTCCCTCATCCGGCTTGAAGACCAGGTACGCAACGCCCTCATCCCCACCCCTCGCATCGCCCCCGACCACGACGCCCCCGAACCCGTCGGCCTTTTGTCTTCGGCACGTCTGTACAAGAAGCAGGACGACACTCAGTGACCTCATCCACGGATCCAGACCAGGTGCCGCTTTCCCCTGCAGCGGCACAACTCAGCGCCGCTCTCCAAGCCCGCGCAGAACGAGTCACGGTCAGCCGGGCCACCGTCATGGAGGCATTCCGCGAAGCACTGCCGGGCGCCGCCAGCGGCGACAACGCGCGCTGCACCCTCGCCACGCTGCTGTACGAAATCGCCGAACACAGCATCATCGGCCTACCCACCTCCCGCATCAAATGGGACGTCGGCCACCCAGCCCTTCCGGAACAGGTCCGGGTCCCCACCGCGCCGCCGGCGAAACACGCCACCCCACGCCCACATGTGTCGTGGCGGCCCGAGCTCAACTGGGCCTACGACGCCCGGCTGACCGCGTCCCAGACCGAAGATCTCCTCGCCTGTAACCGCTGGTTCCGCGACACCCACAACCAGCCCGCCCGGCGGGTCGCCGTACCCCTGCGCGAACGCTCGTACGAGATCTTCCGCCACGAAAAGCGCCTCGACACACTGATCACCGGAGCCCTCTTCGCCCCGGGCAGGCTGACCCTCGAACAGCTCGCCACCTTCCGCGAGCCACCCCCGCTGGCCCACCACAGGCTCGGCGACGGCGACACCCTGCTCGTTGTGGAAAACAGCGACACCTACGCCACCCTGCGCTACCTGCTTCAGCCCGCCCCCGGCCGCGTCGGATACATCGCCTTCGGCTCCGGAAGAGCCTTCGAAGCATCCGTAGAAAACGTCACCGAATTACCTGGCATCAGCCGCATCGTCTACTACGGCGACTTGGATGCCGAAGGTATCGCCATCCCGGCCAGAGCCTCCATCAACGGCGCACAGCACAGACTGCCGCCCGTCGAACCGGCGGCTGGCCTGTATCACCTGTTGCTCGCGCACGAGCCCACCGTCGGCGACATCATCGACAGCGAGAAGGCGCACAGCCTGACGGCCTGGCTCCCCGAGGGGCTCCAGCAGACAGCTCACACCGTGCTGACCAACGGGCAACGCCACGCCCAGGAGGCAACCAACCGTAGGGACCTCAGCGCCGAACCAGCTTGGAGATGGTGAGCCACCACGGAAGTCGCACCAGCGATCCCGGGCGCAGCCCTATGGGGCGTGCACGGCAGCTTCGCCATCGCTCTGCCCAGGCAGAAGTTCAGAAATGGACCATGAAAGCTCAGTGAGGGCAGCGACGGACCGGGGCTGCCGCGGACCGCGGTTCAGCTGACGCATCTTGTGCATCAGGGCGAAGCCGTCCTCCGCGGCGACGAATCCCGCTTTGACGGCCAACTTCATCATGTCGAGCGTTTCCGCTGTCATGATGCCCTGTGCGATCGCGTACTCGAGCGCTGATTTGTCGTCGGAGATCCACCAAGCACCGGAGAACTGTGGCCAGTGCTGAATGATGTGACAGGTCTCGGCCTCTCCGAGGTGCTTCGTCAGCTGGTTGGCTGGGCCGCCAAACACGTCCATGCGGAGGTGTTCGATGTTCGCACGGTCGCCTGGGGCCCTTACCTGAATTGCTTCTCCGAGCCAGCCTTGCTGTCTCAAATCGTGGAGGGCAGGTAGGTGTCTGGCCGATTGTTGGGCCTCCCGTGCCACCACAGCGGTCCACCTGCCGCGATTGTCCAGAACTGCGCGGAGCAGGTCGAGGCGTTCAACGGCGGCGAAGTTACACAGGACGGTGTTGTCCGGAAACAGGAATTCGCTCATGCTGCACCGCCGTTGCCCTGTTCGGACGCGAGCTGGTCTCTGAGCTCGTCGACATCCGCGCCGAGTAGCGATGCCAACGGACGCAATGTCGCCCTGCCAGCCTCATAGGCCGCACGTGTGTCGCGTACCAGGAGTCCAGGGAGCTTCGTCTCCTCCGAGCCCACGACTCGCCGGTCGAGTTGTTCCTCGCGGCCGGCGACGCCCGCGGCCTCGCGGGCGGTCATCCGCTTGTAGCGGTCGCACCCGCCCGCGTCGATCACACGCAGTTTGAGCAGTCTGTAAGCAAGCGTCTCGGGGCTGACCAGGAAGTCGCAGCACAGTGTGGCAAAGCTCTTTCGCGTGAGTCCCACCGCATGTAGAGCTTCGCGCAGGGGTTGCTCGGGCAAGAGGAAGGCGGAGGCGAAGGCGTTGGCGCGCTGCTCGCTTGGATCCTGTTTCTGGGCTCGGTCGAAAATATCGCGATCGAGGTGGACGTCCTGATCATCGTCGGCGAGGAGGTGTCCGAGCTCGTGAGCGAGCGTGAAGCGCTGACGTGCCGGGTTCGAGGCCGTACTGAGGAGGATGAGCTTGGCACCTCGGCCCGCGGCGGCGAGGCCGTCAAAACCCTCACCCAGCGGCTCGATGGCCACGTCCGCGCCGAAGACCGCCTCGATCAGTCCTGGTAGATCGTCCTCGGTCACCAACCGCCCCTGGCGCTCCACCGCCCGCTGGGCTGATTTCGCCAGCGCCTCGCCCTGAACGGCGTACCCATTACCTGAAGGAGCCGCTGGCGAGACAGGCCGCCAAGGCTGGGGATACCCAAGCTTGTCCAGGCCGACGCGCCGGGCAACGAGGTCCCGGGCGACGGCCAACGCTTCAGCCGCCTTCCCGGTGGTTGTTCTCGCTGCCACGGCCAGCGCAGGCTCGGCCCCAGTAAGGAGCCAGTCCATGGAGACATGAAATTCATCGGCAATGACTGCGAGCTCAAGAGTCGAGAAGGAGCTCGTGCCGCCGATACACTGACTGAGCAGCTCGGCGTCGAGGAAGGTCTTGTCGGCGAAGTCGTGAAGGCTCAAGCCCGATTTGTCGATCAGGCGTCTCACGCGATCAGAGATGCTGGACACCCGTGGACAGTAGTCCGCCCTCAGCAGAGTTCACAAGGCGAACCGTGGGTGATCACCCCAGGCTAGAGGGGGCGTTGGCGACAGCCCGCTGTCGCCCCAACCAAGCAAGGTCCGCATGGACGCCACAAGACGGGGCAGCGAGTCCTGCCTACTTGCGGCGGTCCCTGCCCTAGCTCGGAGATACTGGGGTTTCGTGATCCTCTTTGCCGCAGTTCCGACGCGCAGCGTTGTGGGCGTCACGGGACGGCAATGACAGCAATGGACTAAGGAGTCGGGCCCAGGTGGCGACCGCTACGGAGAATCCGCAGGGCGCAGCGAGCAGTGCCTCAAGTCCAGTGGCCCTACCGCCAGTCCCAGAACCGGGGCAGGTCGTCAAAGTCCGGGGTTCGACGTGGGCGGTCTCCGATGTCCAGCGGCAGGGCCTGCCTCGGAGCCCTGCCGACGAGGGCGTTGCCGGGCTCTCCCATGTGGTCAGTCTGCAGTCGCTGGACGAGGACCGGCTCGGGCAGGAACTGACGGTGGTCTGGGAGCTGGAGGTCGGGCACACTGTCGCGCCGAACCAGGGCCTTCCCGAGACTGTGCGCGCGGAGGGGTTCGACGACCCGAACACGCTCGCCGCGTTCGTGGACGCGGTCCGCTGGGGCGCGGTCACCTCGGCTGACGCGGACTCCTACCAGGCGCCCTTCCGCAGTGGCGCGAATGTCGAGGCGTACCAGCTGGAGCCGCTGCGCCGGGCCCTGCAATCCTCGCGAACGAACCTGCTGCTCGCGGACGATGTCGGCCTGGGCAAGACCATCGAAGCCGGCCTCGTCGTACAGGAGCTGCTGCTGCGGCACCGTGCGCGATCCGTAGTCATCGTGTGCCCGCCGAGCCTCTCGCTGAAGTGGCAGGACGAGATGCGGGAGAAGTTCGGCCTCGACTTCGTCATCGTCAACAGCGAGTTGATGGCGAAGGTACGACGAAGCCATGGGCTGAACGCCAACCCCTTCCGGCTCTTCCCCCGCGTGATCGTGAGCATGGCGTGGCTGCCGTCGCTCAGAGCGCAGCGCCTGCTGCGCGACGTGCTGGCCGATGTGCGCAGCTCCAGGACGGCCAGACGCTACGCGTTCGACGCACTGGTGGTCGACGAGGCTCACCATGTGGCGCCAGCCAGCCCGACGACAGCGCCGGGGCAGCGCGGCTACGCGGTGGACAGCAAGCGGACGACCGCGACGAAGAAGCTCGCGGAGGCATGCGAGCACCGACTGTTCTTGAGCGCTACACCGCACAACGGCTACTCGGAGTCCTTCACCGCCCTCCTGGAGATGATCGACGGCCGCCGGTTCACCCGCGGCGCGAGCATCGATGAGAAGGCCCTGAAGGAGGTGATGGTGCGGTGGCTGAAGACCGACCTTCCCGACAAGGGATTCAAGGCACGGCAACTGGGGACCCTCCCGTTCACGCCTTCCGAGGAGGAACAGCGGCAGTTCGAGCGGCTGGAGCGGCTTCTGACGGACAGCGCCCGCGCGAACGGCAAGGGATCGGGCGGCGACATCGTCGCGATGCTGCTGAAAAAGCGATTCCTGTCCAGCCCATGGTCATTCGCCCGCACCCTTGAGCTGTACGAGGAGGCCGGCGACGGTGACCGGCAGCTGCGAGTAGACGACGAGTACGCGTACTTCACGGAGGTCCTGGGCAGCGCCCAGTCCGACGAGGAGGAAGGCGCAGCCGAGCACCCTGAGTTCACCGCACTGCGCCACTCGAAAGGCTCGGACCCCCTGGTCGCGGCCACCAGCAGCGAGATCGCCTCGCTCGTCGAGTGGGGGCGCGGCTATGAGCACAAGCCGGACACCCGGCTGGAGGAACTGCTGTCCTTCCTGAGTGCCGTCTGCCGCCCCGACGGCCGCCACTGGACCAACGAACGGGTCGTGGTGTTCACCGAGTACGCGGCCACCCTCGACTGGATCGCCGGCATCCTGCGCCAGCGCGGCTACAAGGACGTGCTCGAGGTCATCCAGGGCTCGACTCCCACCGAGGAGCGGGAGAAGATCCGCGCCCGATTCACCGAGAGCCCCGACAAACACCCGGTCCGTGTCCTGCTCGCCACCGACTCCGCGGGCGAGGGCATCGACCTGCAGACCCACTGCCACCGCCTGGTGAACTTCGACATCCCCTTCAACCCGTCCCGCCTGGAACAGCGCATCGGCCGGATCGACCGGTACGGGCAGACCAAGAACCCGGAGATCTTCCACTTCGTCCCCGTCTCCAGCTCCACGACGTACGACGCGGACATGAAGTTCATGGGAATCATCGCGACGAAGGTCGGACAGGCCACCGAGGACCTCGGCAAGGTCAACCAGGTCATCGACGCGGAGGTGCAGGAGCACTTCGCCCCCACGTCTACGACGCGCAAGGCCCGGCTCACCGCGCCGGACGACGCCAACGAGGTGATCAACCGGGTACTGGCCGGCGGTATCGACCTGAACCGCAAGCTGACCCAGCTGTCGGACACCTACAGCGAGTCCAAGGCCGCCATGCACCTCACGCCCGCCAACGCGCGCCGGGTCGTGGACACCGCGCTCACTCTGACCGCCCAGCCCCCGCTCGTCGAGATCGGCGACGACCGCACCGAGGCGCAGGTCTTCGAGATCCCGAACCTAGGCCGCACCTGGCAGCCGGCGCTGCGCGGCCTGGACACCCGCCTTGAACCGGGGGTGCTGCGCCCCATCACCTTCGACGACCAGGCCGCCCAGCAGCGCACCGACCTCGTCCACATCCACCTCGGACACGCCCTCATGCAGCGGGCCACCCGCACCCTGCGCTCCGCGCTGTTCAGCACGGACTCCCCGGTCCACCGAGTCGCCGCCGTCATCGCCCCCGAGCTTCCCCAATCCTGTGTCGCCGCCGTCTCCCGGCTCGTCCTGGTCGGCCGCGGCGGGCTACGCCTCCACGAGGAGGTCTTCCTCACCGGTGTCCGCCTGCGCGGCCAGGCACTCGCGGAGTCCAAGGTCGAACAGGTCCTCGACGAAACGCTCGACTCCGAGAAGCTGCTCCTCGCAGACGAGAACGTACGGGCCCACCTCGCCGAGCAGTGGAACGACGACGGCGCACGGTTGCGCAGCCGCCTGCTGACTGCGATGGAACGCAAGAGCGCCAGCCGCCAGGAGAAGGTCACCGAAGCTCTCACACAGCGCCGGGACTCCGACATCGCGCGCGCCCACGAGATCTTCGGCGCGTTCCGGATCAACCTGCGCGAGTCCCGTGACCGTCTGGAGCAGGCCATCCGCGCCGAGGAGGAGCTGCTGTTCACCGACGACCAGCAAAAGCAGCGCCGCCGCGACCTGCACCACATGAACGAACGCCTGGAGAGCCTGGGCGACGAGGAAGAGCGCGAGATCGCGTCGATCCGCGAGCGCTACAGCGACATCAGGCCCTACGTGTCGGCCGCCGCGGTCGTGTTCGCTCTCACCCCCGAAGACGCGAAGAACGGAATGGTTAAGGCATGAGCCGCAAGTACGCCCCGACCGCCGCCGACCTGCATCGTGCCTGGCTCGAACTCGTCGACAGCGATGGTCCGTTCCTCGCCGTCCCCGCCCTGGAACGCCTCTGGCCCCAGGGCATTCCCCAGCCCGATGCCCGAGCACTCGACGCCATCAAGGACGCCAAGCCCGCCTTCGAGAAGGCGTGGGAGAACTGGGACGAGTACCCCGACGACGAGGCCGCCCTCGATCTTTACCGCGAGGCCCGCGATACCTGGGTCGAACTCGTCCTGCGCCGGGGCTTGCGCTGGGGTGCCTCCTATACCGTGCCGGCCCCGGCCGCCGCCGAGATTCACTCGCCCGACTACACCGTCTCCGTAGGCGCCACTGGCGCTCTCATCCACGGCGATACCACCGGCGCGCTCGTCCTCATCACCGACCCCGCGGAGTCCCTTCGCGATCCGCTCACCGACGGCTGGTCGGCCAGTCCCATCGACCGTATGGAAGAGCTGCTGCGCGCCTCCGGCGTGCCCATCGGCGTCGTCACTGACGGCCGGTGGTGGGTCCTCGTCAGTGCCCGCCCGCAGACCATGGTCGCCTCGGGCATCGTCGACGCCCAGACTTGGATCGAAGAGCCCCAGACCCGCAACGCCTTCATCGAACTCCTCCAGCGACGCCGCCTGATCGGTGGCAAGCCACAGGACCGGCTCACCGAACTGTTCGGCGAGTCTGTGACCGCTGCCGAGAAGATCACCGAAGCACTCGGCACCCAGGTCCGCCGCGCCGTCGAACTCATCGTCCAGGCCCTGTCCGAAGGTGCCTTGGAGTCGCGGCGACGCGGCGAGGCCGACCCGCTGCCCGCGCGGCGCAGCGAGGTCTACGAGGCCGCCGTAACCGTCATGATGCGCGTCGTCTTTCTCCTCTTCGCCGAAGAGCGCGGGCTGCTGCCCCAGAGCCGGCTCTTCGCGATGGGCTACGGCATCAGTGACGAACTCGACCTCCTTGACTCGCGGGAGAAGGAGGAAGGCGAACAAGCCCTCGACGCCACCTTCCTGACATGGCACCGGCTCCTTGCCACCTCCCAGGCCCTGTACCGGGGCGCGTCCTTCGAAGACCTCCGCCTGCCCGAGTACGGCGGCTCACTCTTCGACCCCGCCCGCTTCGGCTTCCTCACCGCCTGCGACTCCCAGGACACTCTGGCCATCACGGTCAGCGACCGCGTCATGCTCGAAGTCCTCCGCGCTGTCCAGATCGCCCAACTGCCCGGCGGGGGCCGCCGGATCTCCTTCCGGGACATCGACGTCGAGCAGATCGGCTACATCTACGAGGGTCTCCTCGGCTACTCCTGCGAGCCCGCCGAAGAGATCGTTGTCGGCCTGACCGGTAGCGCGGGCTCCGAACCAGAGGTCCCCCTCGCCACGCTCGAAGAAATCAGCCAGGCCAAGCACACCGAAGCCGCGCTGACCGATGCGATCCTCGCCTGGATCAAGGTGAACCAGCCGGCGGCCAAGCCGTCCAGCAAGGCCGGCCTTACCAAGGCACTGAAGGCGGGCGAGACCCTGGACGACATCGAGATCGCCCTGCGCGACGTCACCGATGACCCCGAACTGCGCGAGCGGCTAAGACCGTTCATCGGCATCATCCGCCGCGACCTGCGAGGCCGTCCCCTCGTCGTCGAGCCCGGCGGTGTCCTGTTGGTGGAGACCCCCTCGCGGGCCTCGGCGGGCGCGCACTACACGCCGCGCTCGCTGGCCGAGGAAGTCGTCCGGTACGCGCTCGAGCCTCTCGTCTACGCACCCGGTCCGCACCAGACCGCCAACCAGGACACATGGCGGCCACTCGACTCCGACCAGATCCTCGAACTGCGCATCGCCGACATCGCCTGCGGCTCGGGCGCCTTCCTCGTGGCCGCAGCCCGCTACCTAGCGGATCGCCTCGTCGAGGCATGGCAGCGCGAGGGGGTGGCGTACGGACGGACACCGCACGATCTTCTCGTTCACGCCATAAGGTCCGTCGTCGCGACCTGCTTGTACGGCGCGGACATCAACGCCATGGCCGTGGAGATGTGCAAGCTGTCACTGTGGCTGGTGTCGTTGGACCCGAAGCTCCCGTTCTCCTTCGTCGATGACAAAGTTCTGCACGGCAACGCACTCCTCGGTCTGACCGACGCCGACCAGCTACGCCGCCTCCACATCGACCCCGCCGCGGCCGGCAACCAGCTCAGCGTCTTCGCCCTCGACGTCGACGACATCCTCAACCAAGCCACTCGCCTGCGCCGCCAGCTCGCCACCGAGGTCGACGACAGCGACCCACAGCGCTCGGCCGCCACCAAGCGTCGGCAGTGGCGCAGGTACCAGGAACTAACCGCGCAGCTCGCTGATGTCGCGGACGGGGTGATCGCGGCCGGGCTGCAGTGGGGCGCGAAGCCCGGGAAGCAGTTGAAGGCGGCGTACGAGAATCTGCGCATCGCGGTGGAGAACGCGTACCCCGCCGGGGGGGGACGAGGCGGACCGGGATCGGACCATGCTCCACGGCATCCAGGAGGTCGGACTTACTCCGACGGTGACGACGGACTACGCACAGTGGAAGCCGCTGCACTGGATTCTGGCCGTGCCGGATGTAATGGAGCGGGGTGGATTCGACGCAGTGATCGGGAACCCGCCGTTCCTGGGCGGGCAGAAGCTCACCGGCTCGATGGGGACCAACGTCCGCGACTGGTTCGTCAACACACTCGCGGGCGGAAAGAAGGGAAGCGCGGACCTGGTGGCGTACTTCTTTCTGCGCGCGTACGGACTGCTCTCGCGGCGGGGCGGGTTCGGGCTGATCGCGACGAACACCGTCGCTCAGGGAGATACCCGGCAGGTCGGCCTCGACCAGTTGGTCGCGAAGGGCTGCACGATCACCCGCGCGATCCAGAGCCGGTCGTGGCCTGCGGCCAGCGCCAACCTAGAGTACGCGGCGGTGTGGGGCAGCCGGGCTGACATCAACTCATCGGTGCCCCGCATCGTCGCCGAGACCGACGAGGACATCGAGGTTGAACGGATCTCCGCCCTGCTGGAGCCGGGTGGACGGGTCGATGGCAATCCGAAGCGACTGGCGGAGAACCTGGGGCTCGCCTTCATGGGTTGCATCGTTCTAGGCATGGGATTTGTACTAGAGCCCGATGAGGCCGCAGCCTGGATCGAGAGCGATCCTAAATACAAAGATGTCCTCTTCCCGTACCTCAATGGCGAAGACCTAAATTCACGGCCGGACGGATCAGCCTCACGGTGGGTCATCGACTTCTATAATTGGCCAGAGCGACAAGCGGAAACGTACGAGTTGCCGTATCTGCGCGCATTGGAACGAGTGAAACCTGAGCGATCAAAGAACAAACGCAAACCACGACGGGAGCGATGGTGGCAGTTCGCGGAACTCGCACACGCAATGCGAGAAGCAACTTCCGATCTGGACGAGGTGCTCGCGATTGCGCTTGTGAGCAAATCGCTCATGCCGCTCCGTATCCCAGCTCGACAAGTCTTCAGTAACACGCTTGGGATTTTCGCCGCAAATTCTTACGCGGATCAAGCGGTTCTATCCTCTTCCTTGCATCAAATGTGGGCAATTAAGTACGGATCAGGCTTGCGAAACGATCCCCGGTATACGCCAGGTGATGTATTTGAAAGCTTTCCCCGCCCGAGTCGCGCGGATGAACTTGAAATTATCTGCCGAGTCCTCGATTCCGAACGTCGGGAGCTTATGCTCCGACGTAGCTTGGGGCTGACTAAGCTTTACAATCTCGTCAACGACCCCGGCATCACCGACTCCGCCGACGGCGACGTGGCCCGCATCCGCGAAATCCACGTTCAGCTCGACCGAGCCGTCATGGCAGCCTACGGCTGGGACGACGTCGCACTGGACCACGGCTTCCACACATACCGACAGATGGAGCGCTGGACGGTGAGCCCCACCGCCCGGGTGGAGATCCTCGACCGCCTCCTTGAAGAGAACCACCGCCGGGCTGCCTCACAAGGCGTTGTCAGTCCCTCCGACAACAATGAAGCCACCGAGGAAGAGGAGGGCGACGAGTGACCACCCCCCGCAACAACGCTCAACCCGCCACCGGCGCCCCCCAGGCCCCGCCCTATCGTCTCGCCCTTAGCCCCGACGACCGTTCCTGGACGGCCCGCGAGAACCTGGTCGACATCTTGGAGCGTGAGCTCCTCGGGCCGGCCAACGGCCCAGAAGAGCTCCTCGAAGGCGTCCCAGACTCCGCGTACCTGATCGGTCGGATCGCGCCCGTGCGGCTCACTGCCGGCCGCGCTGACCCTGGCGAGGCGGGCTCCGACGAGGCCGCGAGCGACGTAGGCGATGCTGTGGACGCCGCCGAGAGCCGGGGGGTGCCGCTGACCGCGGTCGATGACAGCAGTGCCAGTTCGGATGAGGACGAGGTCGAGGACCAGCCGCAGAAGCGCGGCTTGATGATCCCGGCGTCGATGGGGCTTCGGTGCCAGATCCCCGATGACCTGGACGAGTTCACGGTCACCGCCTCATGGGGCACGTACGAGCCGGTGAAGGAGAAGCGTGGTGAAGGCGTAGACGCCAGCGAGGGCGAGGCGCCCGCTCCTGCCTTCCGGCGTTTCCAGCGCACCCCCCACGCCATCGCCAAGACGATCAGGGTCGCTGACCTGGGGCCGTCCCGAACAACGGAGATCACACTCAAGGACAAGATCGTGCTCCGGGTGGATCGCTACGACGACACCGAGCGTGGCTGCCGGTTGATAGAGGTGGCGCTCTGCAACGACCGGGAGACCCCGCGCAAGATCCCGGTTGAAGCATGGCTGTACCAGACGAAGCTGTCGGTGTCGGCAGGCGGGGCAGAGGTGTTCCTGCCGGTCAACGACGTACTTCTCGATACGCGTGAGGAGCAGGACGACGAGCTGCGTCGGCTGCGGCTGCAGTACCGCAATCGTCTGGAGTTCGCTCACGGTCGAACCTGCTCGGTGGATTGGAAGACCGTCGAGGGGGCACGCAGGGCGAGCGAGGTCTGGACGACGTGGCTGCCGGTGAGCGAGACGCCGCAGACGGCCGCAGAGGAGATCAGCGCGGCCCTATTGGACATGCGCAAGCTCCAGGGAGCATCAACCGGCGAGCTACGCACAGGACTTGAACCGATCGTCGCGGGTTACACGGCCTGGTTGGACAACGAGCAGCAGAGGGCCGAGGCTCTTCCGGATCATTTGCGGTCCGAGGGACTGGAAGCGGTTGGGGACGCACGCCGAGTACAGCGCCAGCTCGCCGACGGACTGGAGTTTCTTCTCGGGGACGAGGAAGCGTTGCGCTGCTTCCGGTTCATGAACCGGGTGATGGCCGATCAGCGTGTGCAGTCGCAAGTCGCGGAGCGGCGAGCGAGCGCACCCGAGGAGGGCATTGACGAGGCCCGCGAAGCGATCCTTGCCGACAATAAGGAACGGGCGCATTCGTGGCGTACCTTCCAGCTGGCCTTCGTGCTAATGCAGTTGCCGATGCTGTCCGATCCGGCGGCGGAGAAACGGTCGGGAGAGCTGGCCAAGGCGCAGCTGCTGTTCTTCCCGACTGGTGGTGGCAAGACGGAGGCGTATCTCGGTCTTGCCGCGTACACCTTCGCGATCAGGCGCCGTCAGGGCGTCGTCGATGCCTTTGACGGCCCCCTGGACGGACGCTCCGGGGTGGCCGTGCTCATGCGGTACACGCTGCGCCTGCTCACTGCTCAGCAGTTCCAGCGTGCCACCACGCTGGTGTGCGCGGCCGAGCTGGCGCGGCGCGATGACGTGGCGACGTGGGGGGACGAGCCGTTCCGTATCGGGCTGTGGGTGGGGACGGATGTGAGTCCGAAGCGGTACGACGAGGCTGCCGATCAGCTGCAGAAGGCCCATGGGGGCCGTGGCTACCGGCTGACGGTGCTGCAGATCCAGCGCTGCCCGTGGTGCGGGACCCGGGTCGAGGCGCGGGATGTACGCACGGAGCCCGCGCTGCGCAGGGTGTATGTGTACTGCGGTGACGAGCTGGCCGAGTGCCCGTTCGCCGACGGCGGTGAGGTCCCCGACGGGCTGCCGGTGCTCACGGTGGACGAGGAGATTTACCGGCTCGCGCCGGCGTTCGTCATCGCTACGGTGGACAAGTTCGCCCGCCTGGCCCGGGAGGGCGAGGCCGCCTCGCTCTTCGGACACGTTTCGCGGCGTTGCGAGCGGCACGGCTTCGTCCACCCCGACTATCAGCAGTGCGCCATCAAGGACGGCAGCAAACACCCCAAGAAGGACGGCCACCCGGCCGCCCCCGTACATCCGGCTGCGCGGCTGCGGCCCCCGGATCTCGTCATCCAGGACGAACTCCACCTGATTACGGGAGCCCTCGGCACCACGGTCGGTCTGTTCGAGGTGGCCATCGACGTGATGACCGACTGGCGGACGAAGGACGGGCGCCCGGTGCGCCCGCTCCTTGTCGCTTCCACCGCCACCGCTCGCAACGCGTCCGACCAGGTGCGTGCCCTGTATGGGCGGGACGTCACCATCTTCCCGCCGCAGGTCCTGGACGCCGGGAACACGTTCTTCTCCAAGGAGATCCCGGTCTCCGAGAAGAATCCCGGGCGCCGGTACGTCGGGGTCAGCACGACAGGTGTGCGTTTGACCACGGCGGAGATCCGGGTTGCCGAGGTCCTCATGGCCGGCGGGCAACTGCTGATTGACCGCTCGGGCAGCGTGGCAGATCCGTATATGAGCCTGGTCGGCTATTTCAGCGCCACCCGTGAACTGGCGGGCATGGCGCGCTATATGAGTGACGATATCCAGACTGCGCTCGCCAAGGGGCGCCCCTGGTCGAAGCTGCCTCGCCGCACCGGCACCGACTTCGGTTCGCTGCACGTTGCCGAGCTGACGTCACGGGTGGCCAGCGCCGACATCACCGCGACGCTTGACCAGATGGCTATGTCGTTTGATCCCGGCTTCGATTCCACGGCGGGCAAGCGCAACCGGCGCGCCTTGCGGGAGGCGAAGAAGCCGGATCTCACACGCGAGGTGAACCCGTACGACGTAGTGCTGGCCACCTCCATGCTGCAGGTGGGCGTCGACGTGACCCGGCTCGGTCTGATGCTCGTGGTCGGCCAGCCGAAGAACACCGCCGAGTACATCCAGGCGTCTTCCCGCGTCGGCCGGGACGGCGACCGGCCAGGGCTGATTCTCGCACTGGGGAACTGGGCTCGGCCCAGGGACCTCGCCCATTTCGAGCAGTTCCGTCACTATCACGAGACGTTCTATGCTCAGGTCGAGGCGCTGTCGGTTACCCCGTTCTCGGTGACCTCCTTGGAACGCGGCCTGGACGGTGTCTTGGTCAGCGCGGCCAGGGTCCTGCAGGCTGCCAGGGCTGGCCACGGTCAGGGGCTGTCCCCAGAGGACGGCGCGGCGCGTATCGAGGCCGAGCAGCACTTCGCTGGTGAGCTCATCGAAGCCCTCGTGCGTCGGATCGCAAGGGCGGGCGATGAGGACGCGGCCGACCGCGCCCGCCTACGCCTGGAGAACCGGCTCGACCAGTGGGGCAAGCGGCGCAAACACCTCATTGAGCTGCGTAAGTCCCTGGTCTACGAAAAGGTTCTGGACGACAGTCGGCACGACGCGCTGATGATGAGCGCGGAGAACGCCAAGGCTGGCATCGATACCCGGGACGCGCCTCCGTTCATCGTGGCGAACTCAATGCGTGAGGTTCAGCCGGAGATCAACTTGCTGGTGAGCCCGATCAAGGAACGTCTGGTGTACCGGGCGCCTGACTATGCCCCTAAGTGGCAGATGCCGGAGGAAAACTCGTGAGTGACGAGACGCGATTCCTCCACGAGGTCGCTCACGCCGTCGACCCGCTGGGCGACCTGGAGCAGGAGGCGGAGAAGGCCACCAAGCACAACCGCGCCAAAGTCGGTTCGGCCCGCCCCTCCTCCCTGCTCTACACCTACGGTCCCGGCGCGATCATGGACCTGCCGCAGTTCACGATCATGCCCACCGGGCTGGACGAGTGGGACCGCATCTGGCAGCGGCGCGACTCCGCGCCTCCGCAGATCCACGCGCCGCGCCTGCGTGACGTGGTCCGGATGATGCTGCGCTCCCCCGACGTGCAGCTGCGGCCCTATCCCTGGCAGCCGAAGAAGTACAGCCGGTCCGCCGAGGGCAACGACCTCGGCGTCCCCTCGCGGGTCTTCCCGCAGTGGCTGCGGTGCACGGGCTGCGACATGCTCGGGCTTCTCGCGCAGTTCGACTACCGCAATACGCATCCCTTCCGCACGGACCTGGCCGTCTTCGAACACGCCAAGTGCACCGGACGCGCGGGAGCCGGCCCACGCAAACCGATGCGGCGCACCGCCATCCCAGCCCGCTACCTGCTGGCCTGTGTGGACGGGCACCTGGATGAGTTCCCGTACGACCTGTGGGTGCACCGCGGACAGCCGTGTAGCAAGGCGGAACTGCCCGCAATGAAGATGGTCGACCGGACCGCCGGCAAGGGCGCCTCGGCTGTCATCCACTGCGCATCCTGCGGTTTGCGGCGCCCGATGAACGAGGCTCAGGGAGAGGCCGGCAAGGCGAAGCTTCCGCAGTGCCGCGGACGCCACCCCCACCTGGATGCCTTCGAGCCCAAGGGCTGCCGCAACGAATCCCGCCTCATGCTCGTCGGCGCATCCAACCTGTGGTTCCCGGCCACCCAGTCGATCGTCGTCATGCCGGAGTCCCAGGAGGAGAAGGCCAGCGACCTGGCCGACCGAGTCCGCACCGCGCTCGGCGACAAACTCGCCAAGTACCGCGTCAGCCTCGACCTGATCAGGGACCTGCTCGGCATGGACGGCGGCGTCGACGTCACCGGGCTGTCCGACCACGAGCTGGAACAAGTCCTGCAGGCTGCTTCCGCGCCCACAGACACTCCAGAGGAGCAGGAGGAGAAGCTCCGCGACTGGGACCCGGTCGACCTCCTCGTCCCCGAATGGCGCTACCTGTTGCGCGACATCGTCGGCACCCGTGTCGAGGACCCCAAGAGCGGACTTACCCTCGCCAACCGCGAGCGAGGCGGCACTCTGCAGCCAGAAATCACCCGCGTCCTCGCGGTCGAGCGCCTCCGTAAGGTGAACGCCCTGGTCGGCTTCACCCGCATCGACGACATGGACCGAGTCGGCGACCTCCCGCGCCGGCTGGCCCCGCTGACCCGCACGTCGCGACCGGCCTGGACCGTAGCGACCGAGGACCGGGGTGAGGGGATCTTCATCCAGCTCGATGAGAACGCGGTCGCTACCTGGGAGAAGCGCGTCCTGGACACCGGCGTGTGGACGTCCCATCGCGACGCGCACCGCAGGAACTTCGAGCGTCGCTTCTCCGACACCGCAGGCAAGGTCGACCCCGACACCCGCCTGAAGCCCCCGCGCTACTGGCTCGTTCATACCTTCGCCCACATCCTGATCCGCGAACTCGCCCTCACCTGTGGATACTCGGCCGCCAGCCTCAGCGAACGCCTCTACGCCTGGCCCGCCGCAGACGGCCGCGACCCATCAGCTGGCCTTCTCATCTGCACCACCGCCTCCGACAGCGACGGCACCCTCGGTGGCCTCGTGCAGCTCAGCGAGCCCTCGCGCCTCCAGCGGGTCGTCGACAGCGCGCTGCGCAAAGCCGCGCGCTGCTCCTCCGATCCCATTTGCTCCAAGCGCACTCCGCAGGACCCCGAGGACTTCCTCCACGGTGCCGCCTGTCATTGCTGTGTAATGGCATCAGAGACCTCCTGCGAGCGCGCCAACCGTTTCCTCGATCGCCGCTTCCTCCTCGACCTGCCCGGCAGTGACCTCGGGTTCTTCCGAGTCCATGAGTGAGGCAGACGCGCCACGACGACTCGGCCAGCTCCTCTCCGGGACCGAGGCCAAAGGCATCGCGGACCGTCTGGCCGACGGAGACACACTCAGTACCGCACTCAAAGTCGTGGCGGCCAGCCAGCGGGCAGAAGTCCGGCGTCTGCTACAGGCCGTAGCTGGCAACGACGAGGCATCGCACCAACAGGTCCAAGTCCTACGTGCGATCGAGGGAGCCCGGGCGCTGCCGACCACACTGTCGCCGCTGTGGACCATGCCCGGGCACCTCGCCCAGAGCGGACCGCTCACCACCTCGGTGAGCCGCCTTGTCGACAGCGCGCGCCACGCCATCACATGCTCGACGTTCAACTTCCAGCGGAGCTCCATGCTTTGGAAGTCACTTCGGGAAGCTACACAGCGCGACGACGTCGCCGTCCGCGTCTACATGGATACCCGGGCCGCCGACGACAGCGGACAACATTGGTCTCCGACGACCGCAGAAGTCGCCGCGCACCTGGCGCCAGCCGAGGTCTGGCGAACCAAGAAATTCGACGGCATACACGTCCGCAACCACGCCAAGTTCCTTGCCATCGATCACCACCTTCTCCTAGTGACTAGCGCGAACTTCTCCTGGAGCGCGGAGAACAACAACGTAGAGTTCGGCGTCCTCATCGACAACCCAAACCTCACCGAAGCCGTCGAACGCGAACTGAGAGAGGCGGAGAACTCTCTGTATGAGCAGCTGTGACCTGGCACACCGTGGAGAGCCTGCTCGATCTCGTGCAGCACCGTGTCGCTCACCGGCTCCCCGGCCCCCCGGGCCAGTCCGGCCGCCGTGCGGGCAAGAGCGCTGACGAGCCGGTGCTGCTCACTCGCCGCACGCAGCTGCTCGGCATCGAGCGTCCGGTGGGCCTCGCGCAGCGTCTCCCCCAACACCAAAAACTGCTCCGCCTCCTGCCGCCGCTCACGGACCAGAAGATTCGCAGCCCACGCAGCGAGCCAGGAGCACCACGCCAGCCTCCACATCGCCGGGTTCTACCCCTCCCTCCACCTCAACCTGGCCGAGAACTACGGGACTGCTGCATGGATAGGTGACACCTGACCTGGCTTGCTGAGAGGCGGCCTGGACGAGGTGGCAGAGGCGATCTCCCAGCGGAACACCGCCAAGCGGCCCTCCGCGCCCGGTCCCACTACGTGACGCACCGGAACGCACCCCTCGCCGTCGAGGGACGCCACTGAGTGGTCGAGCGTTGCCGGACGAGGCCGATTGCGCACGTCGCGGCTGAGATGGGAATCTCCCGCGCGTGCGCGTCGAAGTGGGTCAATCGGTATCGGCGCCACGGCGAACTCGGGCTGGTGGACCGCTCCTCTGTGCCGCATCACCAGCCGACCGCGACGCCGTCCGAGGTCCTCGTACTCATCGAACAGCTGCGCCGGACCCACAAGTGGTCCGCGTCCCGGATCGCCTTCGAACTGGCCCAGGCCGGGACGGCAATCACCCGAAGGACCGTGAGCAGGCACTTGGCTGAGCTCGAACGCGCCCTCGCCTGGATCGTCCACCGAGGCAACCGCAGACTCCGATACATCGGCACCATCAAGAACGACGCCTGGCTCCACACCCGAGCAGCCGCCCTCAACCTCCGCCGGCTAATCAACCTCGGGCTCACCCACACGAACGGCACCTGGCATCTCGCCCCAGCCGGCACATGACCACGAGGGGCTCCCCAGCCTCCGGCCGGACAGCCCCTTCTAGGCCAGTGTCAGGTCGTTCAATGCGCCTTGAAGGGCCGCCCCGGTCACTGGTGCCGCCTCAGCGACCTTCCGGAGGTCTTCACCGGTCAAGTACCGGTAGCTCTGGGGTGGATGGAACGATCCCGAGGCTCGCAGCGCGGCCAGCGGTACCGGGGCCTCGAAGGTGATCGGTTCTTCGAGTGACAGACCGCTGGCCTGGGTCGCTCCACTCATGTACTCGTCGTACTCACGCCGACTGATCCCAGCGCTCGCGCGGTTGGCCGACCAGACTTCCCGCGGCGAGGCCACCTGCACGGAAGAGATCCGTGCCATGCCCACAATGGCCATCGTGGGCGCGGTCGCGTACAGGAGCACAGGAGTTCCCGGTGATGCGGCGACGCGCTGCCGGCGAACCTCGACCGTCTTGGTCCCAGCCAGAATCGCTGTGGCAAACCGAGGGTGGACGGACAGCAGCATCGCGCGCTCCGGATCACTCACGTCTTTCGGTGCCCCTCTTCATACATGGCCTGGAACAGCGTGTTGCTGATCTTCGACAGCTGCATCGGCGGTACCCACCGTAGTCCCAGCCCCTTGGCCAACGCGGTCATTCGTGCATGCGTCACTTGTACGGGAAAGATCTCCGTGTCCGAAAATCTCAACGCCATGGCCTTCCCCGACCCGTCGGCTGCGTCACGCACTTCGGCATGACCATATACGCCCAGGTGTTCGAATCGCGAGAAGAGGGTGTCGGGGTCGTCGATGACCACCTCGTCGAGGCGCGAGCAGCCGATGACCATCTTGCCCTGCTGCCCGGAAGCCCCCTCACTGACGTACCACAGGATTCTGGCGGGAACGCTCTCTCCCCGGCGACCGGACGAACGGTAGTAGACGTGCTCGCGACTGATGCCCAGGACGTCGTCCCGGGGAACGAGCATGGCCGGAACGTCGAAGAGCTCCGTAGACCATCGCGGCTTGATGGGCGCGATGAAGGAGAGCAGGGCCGTGTCGATCAGTTTGGCCGGCCACCACACCCGCTCGGCCATGCTCGCGACCTCCGGCGACACGCGCTCATCCAGCCGAGGCGCCGACCGTCTCATGCGTCCTGCGATCTCCGCAACCTTCCGCGAGACGGCCTCGGCAGGTCCGCAGACGTCGACCAGCAGTACGGTGAAGCCGCTCTCGTCCTCGGTGAAGCCGTCGGCACCGGCCGCCGACATCGCTGCCGGCGACAGAAACGGATCGGTGATGCGGATCGCCTGCGCCCCTCGCTCTCGGCCGAGCCGCTTGAGCATGAACAGCAGTTGCCGTGCAAGAGTCTCCTCCAGCCGGTGCGATGCCGTGCGGAGGAACGCGACGTTTAGCGTGCGGCCGTCCAGGGCCCAGACGTAGAGGGCTACCGGATGCCCCTCTCCGTCCCGGAGCAGCTCTCTGCGCCACACCACCCCGTCATCGGCGAGACTCTTCAGCCGTTCCGCGAAGGCCGTTCCACGGTCGCCTTCGGCCTGCTCGAAGAAGGCGACCAACTCTCTTTCACCGCCCGGCGCAATCTCCTCGGCGGAGAAGGTAGTGCCCATGAGATCAGCTGGACGGTACACCTGGGCCTGGCGCAGTTCGTCCACATGCAGCGTGACCACCGCCGGGGAGACGACCTTGACCCCTGCGATGTCCAAGGCGATATCTGCCAGAGCCGCCAGTGCAGAATCACGCGTCACCAGTACCTGGAGCCCGGCACACGACGTCTCGGCCACGTAGCGCAAGCGGGCACGTTGCCGGCCATCGAGAGGAACACCAGGCATCTCCTTCCCCGTTGCCGCGACCAGCTCCTCCAAGCGGACGGCAACGGCAGCACTGTCGGGAGACAGGGACCGCAGCTCGGCAAGGCCCGCCCGCTGATGGGTGCGCGCCTCACGTTCCTCTACTTCACGCACGTCGTGCAGAAGCTGCGGAGTGAAGGCAAGCTCGATCAGGTCGGCGAGCCATCCCGCTTCGAGAGCACGCGACTCCTCAACAGCGCGTTCCGTCCCCGTACCGCGCAGCCCGGCGAACACACCGTGGTCCACGGTCACCACCAGCAGCGCATCGCTCTGGGCCTCGGTGAACAGGTCCTCGTGCCCCAGATCGAGCCACCAGGTGTCCAGCGTTTCCTTGTCTTTGCCCCGCCCCAGGCTCTCTCCCCTGGGGACAAAGCCCAGCGCCGTCCACATGCTGCTGAGCCCGTAGTCGCGCCGGCACTTCGCACGGATACCGAGCCTATGAGCGTGCCGCGCGCGGATCGCCTCGATCAGCTCACGAGCGACACCCTTGCCTCGGTGTTCCTCTGCCACGCACAAGTGAGCCAGCCTCACATGCAGACTCCGCTTGGGCAGCCCGAAGAGCGCGTAACCGACCACCTCCTCGCCATCCAGGGCCACCAGCAGGCCGTCGTCCTCGGCGTGCTTACGGTAGGCAGGCGGCGTCAGCAGCCCCAGGTACTTCGTGTACCGGTCGCCCAAAGCGATGATCGCGTCCAGCAGCTCCGACTGCTCCGCAGACACCGGCAACACTCTGATCGCCATGTTCCCCCTCCGGTCCTTCAACCGACAATGCCCCAGGACGGCATACTGCCCAACAGCGTTGGTGGCGAGCCACTGATTGATCAAAACTGGCTGACTGGCGGGAATCTGTCTGCTCTTGTTTCGTTCGAGTGGATGGGCGGCAGTGTTGGGGGTGTGCCTGGCGGCGGCTTGACCGGGACCGTCGGTTGCTCGTCGGTGGTATCCCATGGCTTGCCTCAGAGCGGCCATCGCCGCCGCACCACGCGAGCTCACGCGGCTGGCCTCGGAGCGTGCGCGACACGCACCCCGTCGGTCTCTCATGGGCGGAATCCGCAAGCTGGTTGACCAAGACCGTTCTTCCCCACGGCCGCGTAGGCGCTGCTTCTACGCTGACCGTCATGTGCGAAGTCGAATACCGGAGCAGTGGGGTTCCGTTGGAGGAGTACGAACTCACCCGTAGGGACCACCGCCGTCAGAAGCAGAGCGAGGAGAGCAGCGTATCGATTCGACGACAGGTCGAAGAGGACAATGCCAGATGCCGGGCGGACCCGGCGATGGCAGAGCGCCGCCGCCAGGCGTTCGAGAACGTCGCGAAGCTGATGCAGTCCTTCAAGAAGGCCGACCACGAGATCATGCGGTGGCGTGTCCGGCTGTACTGCGGCCACATCATCGAGACGGAGGCGCATTACACGTACACCGACCCCATCGATGCTGGAGGGTCCAGCAAGCAATGCCCTGAGTGCGGAGGTGCCTGGCAAACGATCGTGGCTTTCGAACCCATCGGACTGCGCGGCGAGCCACCGGAACCCACGGTCCCCACACCTCCGCCGCCCCCGAAGAAGCCGACACGAGCCGAACTCGAACGACGCGTTAAGACGCTGGAGAAGGAGAACGAACGCTTGCGCGCGAAGTTCAGTGGCTGAAGATCCCGACCGAAGCCATTGGACTGACTCGCCAGCAGGTCGCGAAGGCCGAGTTGACGTTGACGACAACGGTGAAGACGCCGCCCGCGCGGACATAGAAATGGTCCACATCACCCCCCTCGTTCGAGCAAGTTTTTTCGAACCACCCATCGCTGACGAACGGAACTGACAACATGCCGCCGTCGTACGTCAACCTTGAGTCGAAGGCGGACCATTGGAACGGCAGGTCAATGAGCGGCAACTCTCGGTGCTGCAATGGGTGCAAGACGGGTGCCCTGCCGGCGTTTGGGAGACCAACTCCTACAAGAGCACCTGTCAGGCACTGCAGAACCGGGGCTTGGTCACGGTTTCCCGGAAGGCCGGGCAGTGGAGCGTCACCCTGACGAGTGCTGGCCAGCACTACCTGGCGCACGGCACGTACCCTCCCCGCGGGTCACGCCCGCCGAAGACCCAGGCCGCCGCTCCACGACCCCAGTCCACCCAAGCGCAGGAAACTCCGGCCGCCGGGCGGAGGCCAAGCACTCCATCACAGCCTCGAATGACGTTCACGGAGCAGCTGCTGCAAGAGCTCGCGGAGGCCGGCGGCAGAATCGTCAAGAGCGGCAGCGGTCCGGACTTGGAAAAGTGGCCATCCCGCATCGCCGCGGCACGCAGGTCCGGAAAGGTCCCGGAGACGAAGGAGTTGTACGGGGGCTGGTGCCAGGGCGGGTACGAGATCAAGCTCGTCGACATCCCCGCCTGGCGCCTCGCCGTCCTCGAACCCGTCCCCATTCCCTCCCGGCTCACGCGGCCGCACACCGTGGTCCGGGCCATGCAGAACGAACAACAGCCACTGGGCCTCACGAAGCCCGTCCAAGGACGTGCCCTCCGGCTAGTCCAGGCGCTGATCACCGCTGCCGAGGCCGAAGGGCATTCCAGCTCGGCAGGACAGACCGGCTTCGCGCCCCCGTCTCATCGCCGTCGTAGGGCATCTCCCCACTTCACCATCACCGCGCAGGGCCAGACTGTGGGGTTCCTTGTCCTCCAGGAGCAAGACCGGACCGAGCACGTCGCCACCGAGAAGGAACTCACCGCGGCCAAGAAGGACTCCTGGGTCAGGATCCCCCGCTTCGACTACGCCCCGTCCGAGCGTCTCCGCTTCGTCCTCAGCGGCGGCCAACCGCATCGGGCCAGCGAATGGTCCGATACCCCCGACCATCCCCTGGAAGACCAGCTCGCCGAAATCGCCCAGGAGTTCACCCTCCGCGGCGAAGCCGCCGAACGCAGACGCCTGGACGAGATAGAAGTGGCAGGCCAGAAGCGCATCCGCTGGGAAGCCGCCATGGAAGAAGCCCGAATCCGGTACGCCGAGGCGTACCGCGTCAGGCACTTCGAGGCGCAGGAAGTGACATGGCGCCACGCCGCCCGACTGACGGAGTATGTGAACGCCGTACGCACCCGAGTCGAGGCCATGCCCCCAGGCCAGACCCGGACCGAAGCAGAAGCCTGGATCAACTGGGCAGCAGCCCGCGTGGAGCGCCTCGACCCACTGAACACACCGCCCCGGCTGCCCGACATTCCCGAGCCACGCCCCGACGACCTGAAGCCCTTCCTCGGGCGCTGGAGCCCCTTCGGCCCCACCTACTGACGCCCGCTCCGCCACACGTCCGGCCCGCCGAAGTACGGCAGCAGCGCGCCTGCCACCGCAACCAGCGGCGGGCGCCGTAACCCGGCGGAATCTTCTTCAAGTCCCGCAAAACCAGCCCACGGCAGCACGCCTCCCAGCCAACGTGACCTGCACGATCAGTCAGGTGACGCCCCATCAGAACGAGCGTCAAATGAGCGTCACGAGCGTCATTTCAGCGTCAAGATATCGCCCGTAACGCCCACACCGCACATAATGCGCACACAAGAAACAGCAGGTCAGGCGCCCTTCCCGACCGGCTCAAGGATCGCCACGCACTCCACGTGGTGCAGGAAGGGAAACAGGTCGGACGACCAATACGCGCCACAAAACCGCAGGTCAGGCGCCCTTCTCAGCAGGCTCAAGGATCGCGACACACTCAACGTGGTGGGTCGTGCAAGCAGTGTTCTCGCAGCGGAACCGCCGTATGCGTAACTCGATCACCACGCCGAGCCCGCCCACGGCGACGTCACGCAGCTTGCGTACGTACCGGCCGTGCACCCGAGCGGAGCTCTGACCGCACCGACAGGACCCGCTCGCCGCCCGCACCCGCGTCCTCAACACCACCTTGTCCGGCCGTCGCTCGACCTCCTCGATGAGCAACGCGGACAGGTAAGGAAACAGCTCCAAAAGCACATCACGAGAGCACGCGATGCATGATTGCGAACGGTCGGCACGAACCGCTCAACCGTCCGGATCACAAGATCGTCGACAGAACCAAGATCCGTGACGGCAAGGTGGCGAACCGGCCGATCTACGTCGTCATGGCCGTGACCGTCGAGGGCACCCGCGACATCCTCGGAATCCGGGCCGGCGACGGCGGCGAGGGCGCCAAGTTCTGGCTGCAGATTTTCACCGAACTGAAGAACCGCGGCCTGGACGACTGCCTGATGCTGGTCTGCGACGGGCTCAAGGGCTTGCCCGACGCGGTGGAAACCGTCTGGCCTCGCACCATTGTGCAGACCTGCGTGATCCACTTGCTGCGCAACAGCTTCCGCTATGCCGCCCGGCAGGACTGGGACAAGATGGCCAAGGCCCTCAAGCCCGTCTACACCGCGCCCAGCGAGGCCGCCGCCACCGAGCGGTTCCTGGAGTTCTCCGAAACCTGGGGCACCAAATACCCAGCCGTGATCAAGCTGTGGTCCGACGCCTGGGCCGAATTCGTCCCCTTCTTGTCCTTCGACGTCGAGATCCGCAAGGTGATCTGCTCCACGAACGCGATCGAGAGCGTCAACGCCCGCATACGCAAGGCCGTCCGGGCCCGCGGGCACTTCCCGAACGAGCCCGCCGCTCTCAAGTGCGTGTATATGGCGCTGATGAGCCTGGACCCCACTGGCCAGGGGCGACGACGCTGGACCATGCGCTGGAAGGCACCACTGAACGCCTTCCAAATCGCCTTCGAGGGCCGCCTCACCCCCACCAACCACTGACACCTCAACAACCAAGATCAGCCGTTAACTTTACAGACCCATCTCACCGATCACTGATCCTCAAGATCTCCGGCTGTAGTACTTGCTTGCGGGGCGAAGGGCCCTGCCGTCGGGCGGGTTCTAGCGATCCCCGCAACACCCTGGTCTTCAGGGAGTTGCGGGGATCGTGGATTTTGAGGGCTTGAAGGTGAGGTTCTTCGAGGCGCTGGACCGGGAGAACGGCAGTGTCGCGGGGGCTGCTCGGGTGGTCGGGGTGAGCCGTCACACGGCGGCCGGGTGGGCGCGGAAAGCCGGCGTGCGTGGGCGTGGGAAGCCGGGCGCGGCCGGGCATCCGGGGCGAGTGGAGTACGACAGGCTTCGCGCGTCCGGGGTCCGGCAGCGGGAGGCCGCGGCACTGGTCGGGGTCCATGAACGCACTGCGCGGGACTGGGACCGTGGTATCAGGAAGAGCAACGGCGCGCGCCTGCACCCGGACGGGCGCCGGTTCGATTACAAGACCGGTGTGACAACCACCAGTGCCGCATCGCGGGAGCCGTCCGTTGCGGCGGTCGAGGCCGAGCTGCACCACCGGTTCCTGACGGTGGCGGAGCGGGAGTTGATCGCTGACTTGCGTCGTGAGGGTCAATCGCTGCGGGCGATCGGGCGAGCGCTGAGCCGACCGGCCTCCACGGTCAAGCGGGAGATCGACGCCCATTCGGTCGAGGGCGTCTATCAGCCGCACCGGGCACAGCGGGCGTGGGCGAAGAGCCGTCCGAGGCCCAAGGCGTCCAAGCTCGCTACGGACGGTCCGCTGCGTGATTACGTCGCCCACAAGCTGCAGCAGCAGTGGTCACCTGAGCAGATCTGTCACGCTCTGGTCACCGAGTTCCCCGACGACGAGAGCATGCGCGTGAGTCCGGAGACGATCTACCAGGCGATCTACGTGCAGGCCCGTGGCGGACTGCGCCGTGAAGTCGCGGCAGCGCTGCGCACCGGGCGCACCCGCCGCAAGCCGCACCGCAGCCCGGACCAGCGAACGCGCCGGTTCGTCGACGAGATGGTGATGATCTCCGAGCGGCCGCCCGAGGTCGCAGACCGGGCGGTTCCCGGCCACTGGGAAGGCGACCTGATCGTCGGCACCCGCAACGAGAGCGCGATCGTCACCCTGGTCGAGCGCTCCACCCGCTATGTCATGCTCGGCCACCTGCCCGGCGGGCACACCGCCGAGGAAGTCCGTGACGTGCTGGTGCCCCTGATCCAGACCCTTCCCGAGCACCTGCGCGGCTCGCTGACCTGGGACCAGGGCTGCGAGATGGCCGCGCACAAGCAGTTCACCGTGTCCACCGGTGTTCCGGTCTACTTCTGCGACCCGCACTCACCCTGGCAGCGCGGATCGAACGAGAACACCAACGGCCTGCTACGGCAGTACTTCCCCAAGGGCACCGACCTGTCCGTGCACAGCCCCGAAGACCTCGAACACGTCGCTCAGCAACTCAACGGCCGCCCACGCAAAACGCTCGGCTGGAAAACTCCAGCCGAGCGTCTGCGTGATCTACTGACGACCACGTAAGCCATCAGGTGTTGCGAGGACCCCGAGAATCTGCCTCGTCGGCAAGGCCCTTCGCGTCCGATCGTTCGCTTGCTATGCCGCCGCGACTCCGAGGATTCGCAGCGAGTACCTTTCGTATGTCCGGTGCAGAACCATCAACACGGGCCCCGAGGTGAATACTCCGCTGACGACGTACTCCTTCTTGTTCTTGGTCTCGGCAACCTTCTTCTTATACAAGGAGTCGGTTTCCTTCTTGGCCTGTTCGAGCCATGAAGACGCCTTGCCGTGGTCGATTCCCGCCACGTCCAGCTTGGTGCAGGCCGCGAGGAGGCCAAGGTCGTCGGACTGATTCGGGCTGGTCCTGCACAAAAGAGACGACATGTTTTCGTGGTCGGCGAATCCGGCCGAAACCGTCATTCCGCTTCCGCCGCGCCCGTGGATGTACGTTCTCTTCTTCCCGTCGGGCATTTCCTGATCGACGGGCTTGTCCAGCTTCAGCTTCCAGTCCTTCGCGAGCCGGGCGAGAAAGTCCTTCCCGGTGTATCCGGCGGCCATCGTGCTCCCCGCGGCGAGGCTGGGCCGCTCGTCGCCTGCTACCGCGTGCTTCGGCAGCTCGGTGGCAGGCGGCGCAGTCGGCGTTCCGGACGGCTCGGACTCAGCCTTGGGCGCTGCGGCCTTCGGATGCTCGGACGCCGTCGTTTCGGGGGTGCTCCGGCTACAGGAGGCGGCTCCCGCCGCGCCGATGACGACAGCCATCAGCACGACGGGAACGCGGAGGGCGGTGCGCATCACAGGCCACCGTCGTTGAGACTGCACACGCCGGGGTCGGCGTAGAGGGCCGGAGCGAAGGCGACCGCGTCGAACACCACGTTGTCGTCTCCGGTTGCGCCCTTCTGGATGTTGTCCAGCTCGATCCGGCCACCCTTCCAGAAGGTGAAGGTGCCCATCTCGAACCAGGTTTCCTGGCCCGCACTGCGTGTTCCCTGGTTGATGCTGCAGTGGTCGGGCTTGGCGCCGGCCGAGTTCTCGCCCGGGATGAAGTCGTACCCGATGGCCGCTTCGGCGCCATGGCTGGGCAGGTGGACATAGACCTTGTAGCGATTGCCGGGCTGGTCTCCGGAAGGAAGCAGCTTCGGGTTGATCTGCCACCGGCCGGTGACCTTGTGGAAGATCTCCCCGTAGTCGTAGCTGTGCGTGAAGTACACGTGGTGGTCGTACCCGGCGCCGAGCTGGTGCAGGTCGATGTTGGCGATGTAGGGGGTTGCGCGGTAGGAGCTGTCATCCCTTTGCATGGTGAAGTTGTCACCGACCTGGAGGGTGAACTTGCCGTCCCAGGCCCCCTCGAAGTCGCCGCAACCGTAGGTGTCCTCGTGCTCTCCGAGATCATCGATGATGATGGCATCGGTATAGACGCTCGGATGGTCGATGCACGGCCCGTGGTCGTACTTGCTCTGGAGCTCGGGTTCCGACGAGCCGAGCGAGTAGCGGAGATTCTCGGTGCTGGAGTTGCTGGTGCTCTGCGAGCCTATCCATTCCACGCTCTTGCCCCAGTAGCACAGATTGTTCCAGCTCGGGCACGGGTCCGCCGCGGCCGGGTCGCACGCATTGGACGCGTCGCAGAACAGGCCGTACGGGGGAGTCGTGAGGTCGCTCAACGGCATGTCGGGTCTGACGTAGGACTCTTCGCTGTTCCAGGTCAGCTGCGGGACTTCCGCCCAGCCGAGGATCTTCTCCGGGTAGTTCCACTCGCCGGGGCGGGAGGCGTCGTTATAGTCGTAACGCAGGAACGCCTCCCGGTCCGCCGGGTAGCTCGGGTTGATCGGGTTGTTGAAGAAACCCAGGCCGGCGTTGGTACCGACGGTGTATACGCCGGAGTTGTAGCCCCACAGCGCCATGTACCAGTTCTCGATGTAGGCCGGGCTGCCACTGTTGGCATTCATGCCCAGGTCCTTGAGCTGGTTCCACTTCTCGCCCAGGATGCGCAGACCCGCTGCGATGTTCGCCGCGTAGTCCGTGGTGACGGCGCCCGCGTGCAGGGTGTCCAGCGGATCGGGGTACGCCGCGTCCATTCCGGTTGTGACCTGGGCGATGCCGTAGCCGCAGTCGGACGCGGTCGCGTCGGGATAGCCGTGGATGCCGTTCCCGTTCCCGAGCCAGTCGGACCTGGTGACGTTGCCCGAGTCACCGTTCATGGAGTGCCAGGACGCCTGCTTGAAGTTGGACTCCTGGGCGAGGATGCCCAGCATGACCTGCGCGGGAATCTCGCCTCCGCCGGTCAGCTCCGGCTTGGGGAACAGACCCTGCGGGGTGTAGGCGCCAAGGCCGGTGTCGTGCCAGTCCGCCGGACGCGAGATCGTCAGCTTGCCGTGAACAGCCTGATCGACAGCCCACTCGACCTGGTTGGCGCTGGCCTGGAGAGCCTGACGCTTGGGGTCGTTGCGCTTGACGATGCAGGGGGTCTCCATCCTCTCGATCTTGCCGTGGACGGCCGCACCTGCCCCGGACAGGCACTGGGTTTCCGGCCCGCCCTCACCGCAGTTGGGAGGATCGTCGTCATCGGACATGGCGAACGCGGTCGGGCCCATCGGCAGCGACGCGTCCGACTTCGGCCGCTTGCGGTCGGCGTCCACGAGCTTGGTGGCCTTCGCACCCGTCTTCAGAGCGGTCGCCTTGACGGTCAGCGTTCCGGCGCCCTTGGCCTGGGACGAGCCGACGCCCTCGGCTATGCCCTTCATCTGCTCGGAGAACACCGAGTGGGTCACCAGGTGACCGAGACGCGAGATCCCGGCCACACGGCCGTCCACCGCGTGCTTGGCGAGTCCCGGGGCCTTGCCGGTGTCGATTCCCTTCACGTCACCGACGACCACGTCGCCATTGGCCACGGGGAGGAGCTTCACCTTGCCCTTCGGAGCCCGGCCCAGCTCGGTGAAGGCCTTGCCGTCGAAGCGGGAGATGACGCTGCTCCCGCCCTCGACCGTGCCGACGTCCACGGCGCCGTTCTTCGAGGCGGCCAGCGCGAACATCGGGCCGGGTACCTTGGAGAGCTTGCGGGCGGACAGCTTCGTCTTCCCGTTGTCCTTCAAGTCGACGAGGTTGCCGGCGAGGACGCCGACGGTGCCCTTCTGCGTGGGCGTGACGTGCGTCAGGTAGCCGTCGACGGTGCGGCGGGAGGACACCGATCCGGTGGCCGCGTCGACCGAGATCACCGTTGTCGAGCCGACCGACGCGTCCGTGGCCGAACTGGAGGTGAACGCCACCTCGTCGCCCGCGCCACAGCCCGGCGTGAAGTAGGCCAACTGCACCCGGTCGGGAACCTCGGTGACCTTGCCGTCGGAAAGACGGATCACCGCGGCGAAAGCGCCGCTCGCGTAGGCACCGGCCTTGTTGGACCAGACCGACGGTGCGTAGACCGCCGCCGCGTAGTTCCCTGAACCCGTGGTGCAGACGTAGCCCGTCCACGGGCCGACGTCGGACAGTTCCTTACGCTTGAGACGGGCGATCTCGTAGAAGGAGAACCCGTCGCTCTCCCGCGCCGCGAGGATGTGCAGACCCTCGGCGTCGCCGGTGGCCCGCACGATCTCGTCCGCCGAAGAGGTGTAGTCCGCCCCCAGGTCCTTGCTGGGCGCGGAGAACAGGCGGGATGTGCTCTCCGTAGCGGCAGGGGCCGGTGTGGTATCTGCGGAAGCCATCGGAACCAGCGCGGCGGATGCCGCCACCACGCTCATGATGACCAGCGGGTTCATGGACAAATAGCGTATGAGACGTCTTTTTCGCATGATGCTCCTTACATCCAGTCCGTGCATCTGCCGTGCATGACCGTGAGGCTCGCATCGACCGGCCAGTCATTGGATTTGTTGGGGTCCTGGATGACGTACCTCGTCGGTTCGGGGTCGAACGTGGCATTGACGTCGTTCCAGCACGCCTTCGCCGTCGTCTTCTTCCAGTTCTGCATCTTGGTGTAGGCGCCTGCCACACCGTCGCCGAGACGGCCCGCAGTGTCGCCGGCCTGGACGCCGCCGTCGGGATCGCGTGTCGTCCACAGTGTCAGGTACACATTGTCGGGCGATGCGTCGAGATCGCGTGAGACTTTTGCCCATACTCCCTGACACATCGGCGACCATAGAAGCCGCACCGAGACCGACTCGTCCGCCGTGGTCACCTGCTGAAGAATCTCGGCGTCCTCGTCACACCCCATCTCGATGGGGTCTTTTCCCGAACATGTGGCTCGAAAGCAGTCGAATTCTGCTGCCGCCGGGGACGCTTGGATTCCCTGAAAGACCCCCGCCAGCAGCGCCAGTGCTGCCGTCGTCGGCCCCCATCTACGTATGCCATGCACACACATCACCCCAGACGTTCTCTTCTTCGTGCCGAACGATCGCGGCCCGGATGGCCGTGTTCGTTCTTTTGCATCTGTGCCGCTCCGGGCGTCGGAGAGGCAGGCGCAGCCTATGTGAACGTGCTTGGGGTATGTGGAGTTATTGCGCCCCCCACCTGTGCGGATGTCGAAGTTGGACATGTCGCCGCAGTGCACGTCAAAGGTGGTGTGCGGCCATAAGAGGATGTGCGTCAGAGGGTGTTTACACGGCGAAACGCGGGGGTAATCGCTGCCCCTCGGAGCGGCGATTGAGGTGCAGACGTACCACTTGTCAGTTGTGCGTTTGTGGCGCCACGGGGGTGCGGAACCCCGGGAAGTCGGACCTCTGGCTCAGAGCTTGTTACGAGATTTGGCCGAAAGATACGGCGCGCCGGCGCAGGGCCTCGGCGTGAAGACACCTTGATCGGGTTCGTCCGAAGTGGCCGTTCTGGTGGGGTGGGTGACGACATACGGCAGGCACGGTCACCAGCGATCATGTGAGTGTCTACGTCCCATGATCTTGCTGGAAGACCGTGCCTGCCGCTGCTGAATCATCCCCCACGCCCGCCGCACGTGACCAGCTCACCCCGGTCTCGCCTCTGCTGCTCCAGGAGTGTCCCGGCCTGCTGGCCTGCCTCGCGACGGTGCCCGATCCTCGTGATCCACGGGGCCGGCTGCATCCGCTGGTCGGAGTGCTCGCCCTCTGCGCCGCCGCTGTGCTGACCGGTGCGACCTCGCTGCTGGCGATCAGCGAGTGAGCCGCCGACGCCCCTCAGCCGGTGCTCGCCCGGCTCGGTGCCCGCCGTGATCCGTTCACAGGCCGTCACCAGGCGCCATGCGAGACCACGATCCGCCGAGTGCTGACCCTGATCGACGGCGATGTATTGGACCATGCCGTCGGCTGCTGGCTGGCCGCGCGGCGTCCGCAGGCCGGCGGGACGATGCTGCGAGCGATCGCGGTAGACGGCAAGTCCCTTCGCGGTGCCGCCCGCGCGCACGGCCGGAAGATCCACCTGTTGGCGGCCGTCGACCACACGACCGCTGTCGTCCTGGGGCAGGTCGACGTCGAGACCAAGACGAACGAGATCACCTGCTTCCAGCCCCTGCTCGACGGCATCGAGCTGGTTGGAGCGGTCGTGACCAGCGACGCAATGCACACTCAGCGCGAACACGCCGAGTACCTGATCAGCCGGGAAGCCCACTACATCGTGATCGTCAAGGGCAACCAGAAGAAGCTCCGCAAGCAGATGAAGTCCCTTCCCTGGAAGCAGATTCCGCTGCAGAACCGCACCACCGAGAAGGGGCACGGCCGAGGCGAGATCCGGCGGCTCAAGGTCTGCACCGTCGCCGGACTGCTCTTTCCCGGGGCTGCCCAGGCCATCGAGCTCAAGCGCCGCCGGGTGAACCGCAAGACCGGGAAGATCAGCATCAAGACGGTGCACGCGGTCACCAGCCTGACTGCCGAACAGGCCACCCCCGCCCAGCTCGCCTCCTTGATCCGTGGGCACTGGTCGGTCGAAGTGCGCCATGAGGCGCTTTGTTTCCGGACGGGGGTGAGAGACCCCCGGCGCCTGGCTGTCGCAGCAGCCGGGTGAAGCAGAGGGCAGCCGTCATGCCGTAGGAAGCGTGGGTGTGGCGGTGGCAAGCGGCCCTGACACCGTCGGGTCGTGCGGGTACTACCAGACCGTGCGGGCCCGGCCAGCGACTCACGAAGGGATACGAGAGGAACCGGTGCTTGACGCCTCGTTAGCCAGAACCGCTCTCAAACCTGGTGGATATGGGGCGGGAGTGCGGTGCGAGCCGGGCTGTTTCGACAAGCAGGCTTCCGTCCTTCGCGGCAACCGGCTGCGGTGGACAGGTCGTCACGTGTGTCTGCGGGCGTGACGAAGACCGCCGGGGTATAGCCGGGTCCCTCCCGTGAGAACCGGGACAAAGTGAACATGGGAACCATGCAGGGTCTGCCCTCCCCGCTCCCCAGCCGGGGGATGGGTGGCAGGCGCGCTGTCCGCTGTCGGGCCCTGTGTGGGGCGGAGCGGTCGTAGTACTCCGAGGACGGTAACGCCGTCCGCATGGGGAAGGACCGCAGCGAGTCACGTAGATGAGGAGAGGAAATGGCGGGAGATACGCCGGGGAACCCCGGCGTTCCCGAGGCCGCCGCGTATGCGGTGGCCTCGCGGGTACTGCGGATTCAGTCCAAGCTGCACGATCGGGCGGTGGCCGACCCTGGCCGCGTGTTCGACGATCTGTTCAACCTTGTGGCAGACCCGGCGTTCCTGCTCGAAGCATGGCGCCGGGCCAGGACGAACAAAGGAGCGCGGACAGCCGGGATCGACGGCTGGACCGCTCCCGGGATCGAGGCGTCCGAGCACGGTGTGCTCGGGTTCCTCGACCAGATCCGCGCGGACCTGAAGGCGCGGACGTTCGTCCCCCTGCCCGTGGCCGAACGCATGATCCCGAAATCCAACGGGAAGATGCGCCGTCTGGGCATCCCGACCGCGCGAGACCGCGTGGTGCAGGCCAGCCTGAAACTGGTGCTCGAACCGATCTTCGAGCCCGGATTCAGCTCGTCCAGTTACGGGTTCAGGCCCGGCAGGCGAGCACAGGACGCGATCGAGGACATCATCCACCACGCCCGCTCGGGCTATGTGTGGGTGTTCGAGACCGACATCGCCGCCTGCTTCGACGAGATCGACCACACGGCCCTCATGGACCGGGTGCGTCAGCGTATCGGCGACAGGCGAGTCCTACGGCTGGTCAAGTCCTTCCTGCACGCAGGGATCCTGACCGGGGAGGACACCCTGCGGGAGACCGTGTCGGGGACGCCGCAAGGCGGGATCCTGTCCCCGTTGCTCGCGAACATCGCCCTGGGCGTGATCGACGAGCACTTCGACGCGAAGCGACGAAGCCTTTCCAAGGAATGGCACCGGCGCCGCCACCGCCGCGAAGGGGGAGCGACTTACCGGCTGGTCCGGTACGCCGACGACCTCGCCGTTATGGTGTTCGGCACCCGGGAGCACGCTGAAGCACTCCGCGACGAAGTCACAGGCGTTGCCGCCACCATCGGGCTGCGTCTGGCCGAGGACAAGACCCGAACCGTCCATATCGACGAGGGTTTCGACTTCCTGGGCTGGCACATCCAGCGCCACACCCAGCGGGGCTCGAACCGTCGCATGGTCTACACCTATCCCAGCGACAAGGCCGTCACGTCGGTCAGGTCCCGGGTCAAGGAACTGACCGGACGGCAGACAATGAACATGGACCCCGGCACAGTCTTCACCCTCCTGGGGCAGAGACTCCGGGGCTGGACCACCTACTTCCGCCACGGCGCATCCAAGATCACTTTCAGTGAGCTGGAACACTACCTGTGGCACCGTGTGTGGAAGTGGCTCCGCCGACGCCACCGGCGCCGGCACTGGAGATGGGTCACCCGCACCTACGGCAGCCCCCACAACCGGTGGGGCTTCACCGCCGACGGCGTGGAACTGTTCAACCCCGCGAAGGTACCCATCCGGCGATACCGCTACCGGGGCAACACCATCCCCACCCCGTGGTCCGCACGACCAGCCCACACCACCACCTGAGGGACTCGTGGAGAGCCCGGTGCCGGGTAACTGGCACGCCGGGTTCGGACGAGCGGCCAGGGGAAACGCCCGCCAGAAACGACGGAAACGCGCCCCTGGCCGACTCGTACAACCTCCTGCACCACGTCAGAGACACCACCTTCGCCGAGGACGCCTCACAGCTTCGGACGGGCAACGCGCCCCGCGCCATGGCCACCTGGCGCAACCTCGCCATCGGAGCCCTCCGCCTCGCCGGCCGCCACGGCATCGCCGCCGCCCTCAGGCAAAACGCCCGCGACGCCACCCGGCCACTGCGAATCCTGGACATTCCATGATCAGAAAACGGTCATACCCGCTTCGCGCCGAGGCCCTGCGCGCCGGCGCTGGTCCGTCGCCGGTCAATCGGCGGAGAGTGGCAGGCAGGGCGACTCTGCTGCTCAATTCCCTGCGCGGGTGACTGCTGGTCGGTAATGATCTCTTGTGCGGCCTTCTCTCTGTCTCCAGGTCGCGGGGGGTGGTGCGGGTGTCGATGCGGCCGGTGGGTCTCCCGGAGATCCCGGAGCTGACGGCGGTGGTGGCCCGGGCGGCGTTCCCGAAGGGCAGTCTGGCGATACGGGTGCGGGACCGTCTGGCGGAGGTCTTCGCGGACGGGCCGTTCACGGGCGCGTTCGGAGTGCGTGGTGCCCCGGGTCTGTCGCCGGGGCTGTTGTCGCTGGTCACGGTGTTGCAGTTCGCGGAGAACCTGACCGACCGGCAGGCCGCGGCGATGGCGGTCCGCGCGATCGACTGGAAGTACGCACTGGGGGCCGAGCTCACCGACACCGGCTTCGACGCCAGTGTGCTGGCCAAGTTCCGCTCCCGGCTGGTCGAGCACGGCATGGAACGGGTCGTGTTCGACCGGCTTGTCGAGCACTGCCGCGAGATGGGGCTGGTCAGGTCCGGCGGCAAGCAGCGCACCGATTCCACCCACGTGATCAGCGCGGTCCGTGACCTGAACCGCACCGAACTGGCCGGGGAGAGTGTGCGGGCCGCGCTGGAAGCCCTCGCGGTGGCCGCACCGTCCTGGCTGGCCTCGGTGATGGACGTCGTCGAGGCGGCCGAACGCTACGGGCCGCGCGTGGACGGCTGGACCATGCCGTCGTCGAAGACCAGGCGGGACCGACTGGCGGAGGTCTTCGGGCAGGACGCGCTGGTCTTATGCCGGGCGGCCTGGTCCGACGACGCGCCCGTGTGGATCCGTGAGATCGAGGCCGTCGCCCTGCTCCGACAGGTCCTGGTGCAGACCTACACCGTCCGCACCGACGCCCGGGGACGGGAGGTGGTCAAGAAGCGGGACGCCGACGACGAGGGCGTCCCGCCCGGCCATCTCCGCCTGGCATCCCCCTACGATTCCGACGCCCGCTGGTCAGCCAAGGGCGACGATGTCTTCTGGTGCGGCTACAAGGTCCACCTCACCGAGAGCTGCGACACCCTCCCCGAAGCCGAAGCCGGTGTGCTGCGGCTGGTCACCGACGTGCACACCACCGTGTCCACCGTCCCCGACGTCATGGCCACCGAGCCGATCCAGCAGAACGTGGCCGCCCGACAGTTGGCCCCGGCCGAGCACTACCTCGACTCCGGCTACCCCTCGGCCGACCTCGTCACCGAAGCCGCCGGCCGGGGCATCACCATGATCACCCCGCTCCTGGCCGACCACTCACCCCAGGCCAAGGCCGCCGAAGGATTCGACAAGATCGCCTTCACCATCGACTGGAGGAGCCGCCAGGTCCGCTGCCCCGAAGGCGCCACCAGCGCGGGCTGGTATCCGGTCACCCAGCACGGCAAGGACGCCATCGTCGTCGACTTCGCCCGCGCCGACTGCCGCCCCTGCCCCTCCCGCACCCAGTGCACAGCTTCGGCCCGCGGCACCCGCATGCTCACCCTCCGCCCCCGTGAACTGCACGAACGCACTGTCGCGGCCCGCGCAGAGCAGAAGACCAAGTCCTGGAAAGCCAAGTACGCCCTCCGTTCCGGTATCGAGGGCACCATCAACCAGGCCCTCGACATCACCGGCATCCGCCGGGCCCGCTACCGCGGCCTGCCGAAGACCACCCTCCAACACGCCTTCTCCGCCACCGCGATCAACATCATCCGCCTCGACACCTGGTGGACCACCGACCCCCTCCGCAAGCCCCGCACCAGCAGACTCCAACACCTCAGCTACCGACTCATCGCCTGACGGAATTGAGCAGCAGAGTCCAGGGCGATTGCAAAGTCCTTTGATCGCGCGTCGGCGCAGGTCAGTTGAGGCGGAGGAGGGCCAGTGGCCGCTCGTAGGGGCGGAGGGCTGTGGTGCGGAGTCCGGCGGCGATGTTGGTGCGGCCGGCGTCGCGGAGTTGGTTGATGGCGAAGCTGCGGAGGGTGGCCATGTTCTCTGGGCCGTGGCCGGTGCGGATCTTGGAGGCGCCCTCGCGGAAGGCGGTGTCGCGGACGAAGTGGAGCCTGTTGTACGAGTCGGCCAGGGCAAACGCCCGCCGGAAACGGCGGAACCGCGCCCCTGGCCAACTCGTACAACAAGATCCACTACGTGCGGGATGTGACCTTCCGCGAGGACGCGTCACGGATCCGGACCGGCCACGGACCGCAGAACGCCTCGACGTTGAGATCCGTGGCCATGAACTACCTCCGTACCACGGACAGTTCCATAGCGGACGCGCAGCGGACGCGCTGACCCCCCACACCGCACCTCTCGACCTCTTCGGCATACCCATTGACCTGCAAGTTCTCTAGGAAATTCGACTTTGCGTTAGCCCTGGACTCTGCTGCGCAATTCCCTGCGGGGGTGGTGGCGGGCGCGGGGTGATCGTTCGTGCGGTCGTTGTCCTGTCGTGCGGCCGTGGGGGTGGTGTGGATGTCGATGCGGCCGAAAGGGCTGCCGGAGATCCCAGAGCAGACCGTGATGGTGGCCCGGTCGGCGTTCCCGAAGGGGAGTCTGGCGATGCGGGTGCGGGACCGGCTCGCGGAGGTCTTCGCGGACGAGCCGTTCGCCGAGGCGTTCGGTGTGAGGGGTGCTCCGGGGCTGTCGCCGGGGGTGTTGGGCCTGGTCACGGTGCTGCAGTTCGCCGAGAATCTGACTGACCGGCAGGCCGCGGTGATGGCGGTGCGGGCCATCGACTGGAAGTACGCGCTGGGCATGGAGTTGGCGGACACCGGGTTCGACGCCAGCGTACTGAGCCGGTTCAGGGCCCGGCTGGCCGAGCACGGCATGGACCGCGTGCTCTTCGACCGGCTCCTGGAACACAGCAAGGCTGAGGGGCTGGTCGCGGCCGGCGGCAGGCAGCGCACGGACTCCACCCATGTGATCAGCGCGGTGCGGGACTTGAACCGTCTGGAGCTGGCCGGGGAGAGCGTGCGGGCCGCGCGGGAGGCGCTCGCGGTCGCGGCGCCGTCCTGGCTGGCCGGGGCCGTGGGCGTCGAGGAGTTCGCCCACCGGTACGGGCCCAGGGTGGACGGCTGGCGCATGCCGTCCTCGCAGGCCAGGCGTGACCGGCTCGCGCAGGTCTTCGGCCAGGACGCGCTGGCGTTGTGCCGGGCGGCATGGGCGCCCGGGGCCCCGGGGTGGATCCGCGAGATCGAGGCCGTGCAGGTGCTGCGGCAGGTCCTCGTGCAGACCTACTGCCTCCGCACCGACGCCAAGGGGCGGGAGGTGATCGTGAAGCAGGCCGCCGACGACGAGGGCGTCCCGCCCGGCCAACTCCGCCTCGCCTCGCCCTATGATCTCGACGCACGCTGGGCGGCCAAGGGCGAGGACCTGTTCTGGATGGGCTACAAGGTCCATCTCACAGAGAGCTGCGACACTCCCTCCGAAGCCGAAGCCGGTGTCCGGAGGAGGCCGAACCTGATCACGGACGTGTTCACCACCGATGCCACCGTGCCCGATGTGAAGGCAACCGCTCCCGTTCAGCGACGTCTTGCCGAGCGCGGGCTGAAACCCGCCGAGCACTACCTCGACTCCGGCTATCCCTCGGCCGCCCTCATCACCACCGCCGCCGGCCAGGGCATCCACATGGTCACCCCCGTCCTGCTGAACCGCTCCGCCCAGGCCAAGGACGCCGCCGGTTTCGACAAGAGCGCCTTCGCCATCGACTGGAGGGCCCGCCAGGTCCGCTACCCCGCCGGGAAGACCAGTGCCCACTGGAACCCGGTCAAGCAGCACGGCACGGACGCGATCGTCATCACCTTCAGCGTCCTGACCTGCCGCCCCTGCCCCTTCCGCGAGCAGTGCACCAGCTCAGCCCTGGGCCGCCGCATGCTCACCCTGCGGCCCAGAGAACCCGAAGAAGCCCACGCCAGGGCCCGGCCGAGCAGAAGACAGAGACCTGGAAGACGAAGTACGCCCTGCGCGCGGGAGTCGAGGGCACCATCAACCAGGCCCTGGACATCACCGGCATCCGCCGGGCCCGCTACCGCGGGCTCCCGAGAGTCCGTCTCCAGCATGCCTTCTCCGCCACCGCGCTCAACATCGTCAGACTCGACGCCTACTGGACCGGCCACGACCAGCACCACACCCGCTCAAGCCGCCTCGAACGCCTCGCCTACCGACTCACGGCCTGACCCGCGAATTACGCAGCAGAGTCGCCCTGGTCCGGCACCAGCCTGCGTGGGACTCCGCCGAAGTATCGGAAAGCTGCGACATGCGCTTCGGTCCAGGCGTGCTGGTGCAGGTGGGGCACGGGACGGACGAACATGTGCCGTGAGCAGGGCAGGACCATCACGAACGCCCAGATCCGGTGACGTTTTCCCGTCCGCGGATTGGTCCACTGCCCCAGGTGTCCGTAGTCGATCTGAGCCTCCGAGTCCGGCTCAACATCGTCACGCAGGACCGTGACCTGGGACCTTGTCGTCTGATCGGGCAGCGTGGCGTGCACCCAGCGGCGGAGCGAGGAGATGGACACGTCCAGCTTGTGTTCGTCCCGCAGCCGCTGGTGGATCGTGGAAACAGTGACTGTTCCGAGCAGGCTTTCGATGTAGTCGCGGTGTTGGTCGATGTCCGGCCACGTGATCTGCCGCAAGCAGGAGTTGTTGACCTCGGGGAACCAGCCCTTGATCAGCCCCGCCCAGTCGGCCTCGCTCATCGGCGGGCCTCCGGGAGTGATCCCGGATGCTTCCGCCGGCGTCAGGTACTTCCTGATCGTCTTGCGGTCCACGCCCAGTGACGCGGCCAGTTCGCTCTTCGAGCGGCCCGCGTACCAGTGGACGTAGATCTCGGTGACGTCGACCACGACGAACGTTCTCCTTCGGTGGTGACCCAGGGGCCGGCGCCCGTATAGGCGCGGTCGGCCAGGACGGGGACGCCCTGGCGTTCACAGATCCGGATGATCCGGTGGGTGCGGGCGGCGGTCAGGTCGTGACACCGGCCGGGCTGGGCAGGAGAGATCCACAGGACCTGGCCGGCGGGATCGGTCACGACCTGCACGTTCACGCCGTGGCGACGGTGCTTGTGCGAGTAGTCGGCCCGGCCATCGCCCACTCGGTCGCACTCTGCGAGCGTCCCGTCGAGCAGAACGTACTCCGGGTCGGTCTCGCGGAGGACCTTCAGCAGGCCCGGCGCCCGGGCGGCCAGGAGGTCGATGACCGCGGTGGTGTAGCCATGGGCGGTGCCGACCGATATACCGAAGCCGGCAGAGATCTGGGATAGGGTGTCGTGCTTGCGCAGGTACACCAGAGCGACGAGCGCGCGTTGGTGCGGCGGAAGTTTGCAGCGGCGGTCAGCCTCGCGGGTGACGATGAGCATGGTGACCCACTCGACCAGCGCATGAGGAAGGTCGAGTGCGGCAGGATAGGGAACCAACGAGGCACCTGCGCTGATGAGTTGAGACTTCGAACATCTCCCTCAACGGCACAGGTGCCTCGTGCGTTGCGGCCTCGCTACCGTCACCCCCATCGGCGGCCACTCTGAAAACGCTCAATTACTCCCAGGTGCAGGCTTCGTTGCCCTCCTCAACCCACGGCAGGTCGGTCGTTACCAACGTCATCAACTCCATGGCCGGATAGTAACCATGAAGATCAAAACACCTGCCCGCATGCGCGTTCGATGCGATACTCTCTGCGCGCCGAGACTACCTAACTGTCACTTCAAGGGGATGCTGTGAAGATTCTTGTGCGTTTCGTGGGTATATGTGCCGTCCTGCTCGCTGCGTCGATGCCTGCATCCGCTGCGTCGGCGGCCGACCTGACCGAGGCGAAGGGCAACACGCCGATCGCGACCATGGACGTTGAGGGCGTTCAGGTCGACAAGCAGGCAACAGACGAAACCAAGCAGATCATCGCGGCCAGCCCGGAGGTTGCTGCGGCTGCTGCCAACGCATGCGGATCTGGCTACACCATCTCTGTCAGTGCCGCCCGCTACGGCACCTACGCCACCGCCTACACCTGGACCAACGGCAAGACGACAGGTGACAGTTACAACGACAAGCCGATCTGCGCTCTGCTCTTTAACGACACCGGTGTCGCGCATTACATGGGTATCCGTCTGAAGGACAACTACACCTCCACCCCTGACGTCGAGGACTTCGGCACATACAGCTCCTACGCCGGGCCCGTCTACCAGAACAAGGGCTACTGCGGCCAGGCATACTCCTACATGAAGGTCGGCAGCACGGTGGTAGTCGACAACTACCTCACCGTAGGTGCCTGCAACTAATGACTGCCTCCACCCCGCTGCGGCCCGCGTTCTGGGGCGCAGCCCTGCTCGCTACCACACTGATCACCGGCTGCTCGAACAGCGAAGGCTCCCTTCCTGATTCCTCGTTCACTGCTCCTGCCACGCCGAGCCGTGTCCCGAGCACTCGGACAACGCCTGACGCCAAGCCTGAACCGTCTCCGGTCATCAGTTACTTGGGGAAGACGAAGGTCGTCACACTCGGCGACACGGAGATACGGGCCACTCGCAACGCGCTCGGCATCAATGTCGCCTGCAACTCCACCAACACCACTGACTCGAATCGCAACATCAGAGTCACAGTGAGCATCGGCAACGGAACGGACTGGGTGCAAGCCAACAACTTTGAATTCCAAAAAGTAGCGCCAGGTCAGACGGGCAGAGAATCCGTGCTCATGGGCGATTCCTACGAAGGCGACTTGCCAGACGACCCGAAAATCTACATCGATTCAGTCATGTACTACTGATCGATCTTGCCGATCGGAACCGTAGCGGCGACAGCTGTCCCGGTCCGGCCCGGTCGAGATCGAACACCGGGAGGCCGCTGCCGCGAACCTTTTCGGCGACCTGCGAAGTATGGGCCTGGATATCGATCGAGTCCGTCCCATCAACTGCTCTTCCGGATCTTGGAGAACCCTTGAGACGAAGAAGCCGATACAGACGAGGATGGGCCGCCGCGGCGGCGTGTGCCGCGCTCACCGGCGGCCTCCTGCAAGCCGCCGGCCCCGCGACCGCGGCACCCGAGCCCGGCCGCGCCGACGAACAGGCCATGCCGACGCCTTCGGGCCAGGTCGAGGATCCGGGCAAGAAGCTCGGCAAGGGCTGGAAGGCCTCGCCGGACCGGGCCGTCACCTCCGCGGCCGACACCGACGGCCTGCACATCCTCACCGCGGACAGCCCCGACGCGTACACGTGGAAGACCGCCGCCGTCCTCGCCGAACCGGGCATGCCAGCGGACACATGGATCGGCAACACGTGCGCGATGGACCGCTCGCACGTCGCGGTCGCCTACGCCCCGCGCACCTTCACCAACCATCAGGACCTGGTGCTGGGCGGCGCGTTCACTGCCGTCGTCGACCTGAAGACGGGGCAGGTGACGAAGCTGCCGTTCACGGCTTCCCTGGCCTACTTCGCCCCGTCCTGCAACCCGGACACGCACACGGCCGCCTTCACCTCCTTCCGGGACGACAAGAGCCGTATCGTCACCGTCAACACCTCCGGTGACACCGTGGCCGACACGGTCGCCGACGGACAGGTCACCTCAGCCGTCCCGGTCACAGACGGCACGGTGGCCGCGCGCGGCAGCCACCTGGTGCACATCGGCCGGTCGGGGAAGGTCAAGAACCTGGCCGACACGGAGAACGTGCCGTTCGACATCCGGGTGGCGGACAAGGACCAGGTCGCCTTCCTCGACCGCGAGAACGACGACACGGCACACGCCAAGCTGTGGCGAGGACAGGGCCGTCCGTCAACCTTCGCCTCGGGCAAGCTCGACGACCTCGCCCTCAAGCAGGGCGGCACCGGACGGGTGTTCCTCACCGGTAACCCCACCGGCACGCCGGACACCGGGGGAACCGGCGTGACGCGCCTGGACGCGCCGGCCGACGCCGATGTCTCCAGCCACGGCCGATTGGCCGTCGACCCCGTCATCTCGCCCGGAGTCCGCGCCGGTCTGGAGCGGATCAAGGGCGGCGGGAAGGGCTTCACGACGTCGGAGCCGGCGCCGCAGGACGGCAGTGCGCAGCCGCCCCAGACGGGTGACGAGGAGCCGCTGACGCTGACGGCCACGGCGACCACGACCGGGGAGACGATCACGCAGTCCGTGCCGGGGCAGGACAGCGGATCCGGCAGCGACACTCTCTCGCCCGCCCTCACCGGTGCCGACAGCGACGGCGGGACGCATACCCAGCTGACGCGCACCGCGGTGGCCGCCAGTGTGTCCACCAACCCGGTCGACACCGACCGCTGGTGTTCCGTACCCCGCAACGACGTGGACAGCATGGCGCTCCAGCCGACGCCGAACCAGGTCGAGTGGGCCGTGGACATGGCCGTCCGCGGTGAGCTGAAGTCCGGCTACATTTCGCAGGGTGGCTGGCGCGCTCAGGCCGGTCTCGGCACGATCGACCCGCAGGGGTTGTTCCCGATGCCTGAGCTCGAGGGATACGGACGCATCCCGGCCCAGGTCATGCTGGGTGTGCTCGCCCAGGAGTCGAACCTGTGGCAGGCGGAGTCGGGCGCGGTACCGGGCCAGATGGGCAACCCGCTCGCGGCCGTGGCCGGTTTCTACGGCCACACGGGCGACACCTCTGACGAGTACTGGAAGATCAACTGGGACGAATCCGACTGCGGCTACGGGGTCGGCCAGGTCACCGACGGCATGCGCATGGCCGGACACGAGAAGGACGGCGAAACCGCTCTGGACCCGAACGTGCAGCGGGCCGTCGCCCTCGACTACACGGTCAACATCGCCGCTTCCATGTACATCCTCGCGGACAAGTGGAACGAGATCCATTCTCCGGGCCAGACCATCACCGTCAACGACGACGACGTGTCCAAGCCGGAGAACTGGTTCGCCGCGCTGTGGAACTACAACCTGGGCTTCAACCCGAACAATGGTGACGGCAAGCCGTGGGGCCTGGGCTGGTACAACAACCCGGCCAACCCCCTCTACCCGCCCTCCCGGCTGGCTTTCCTGGACACCTCGCTCGACCCGGACGCCAACCGTGACGCGGCGCATCCGCAGGACTGGCCGTACGAGGAGAAGGTGATGGGCTGGGCCGCCTGGTCCATCGACGCTGGCTACTCCTACGCCACCTCCGGACGCCAGGACTGGCCGGGCGAGAGCGGCTTCTCCTCGGCCGGCTTCCGCCCGGCCTGGTGGGTCACCGAGGGCCAGCGCAGCCTCGTCAAGCCGCCGCTGGACGCGTTCTGTAACTCCACCAACGGATGCGACGCCGACAACCCGCCGGACTGCCCCGACGAGGACTGCTACAAGCAGTACTGGTACCGCGGGTCGAACGTGACCTGGAAATCCAACTGCCCCAACGACTGCGGCAACGAGAACATCAAGTACCAGACCCTGATCGCTGAACCAGGCCGCGGCTACCGCCTCCAGTACGGCGACCCCGAGTGCTCCACCACCGGGCTGCCGTCCGGCGCGCTGGTCGTCGAGGCGATCGCGGCCGGAGAGGCCACCTGGAGCGACTGCGGCGCGGTCGTCTCGGACGGCAGCTTCCAGTTCTCCTTCTACTCCGACGCCGACAACGAGTACGAGGCCAAGGGCGATCTGCATCAGATCGGCGGCGGCTACGGCGGCCACTTCTGGTACACCCACACCCGCGACTCCTCTCACCTCGGCGGCACCGGCGGCCGAATGACCATCGACGGCACCTGGACCCTCGGTCAGAGCCTGAACCAATGGACCCGTGTCTTCGCGCACATGCCGGACACCGGAGCCCACACCCAGCAGGCCCACTACATAATCAAGGGGGTCGCGGGCGGCGACCGCGACCGCTACATCAACACCCACTACAGCGAAAACACCTGGGTGGACCTCGGCGTCTACCACTTCACCGGAACCCCCAGCGTGGAACTGTCGAACACCACCGCTGACGGCACCGCCGACGAGGACATCGCCTGGGACGCCGTCGCCTTCCAGCCGCTGTCCGCCAAGCCCCAGCACATCGTCGCGGCGCTCGGCGACTCGTACTCCTCGGGTGAGGGCACCGACAACTACTCTCCTGAGTCCGACACCTCCCATGGCACGGCCCGCTGGAACGCCTGTCGGCGGAGCCTCACCGAGTCCTGGCCGCGCAAGCTCGTCCTGCCCGGCACCAGCACGCCGCTCGGCGATCTCTCCGACAGCTGGTCCAGCACCGCGGAACTTGGCTTCGTGGCCTGCTCCGGCGCGAAGACGTGGAACGTGATCGGAGACGGGGTGCCCTTTTCCTGGGGCGACAGGAACAACTACGCCAGTGGTGAGGGGCAGTTCCACGAGATGTCGCAGGTCGAGTCGGGCGTCCTGACACCGGACACAACACTGGTGACTCTGACCATCGGCGGCAACGACGGCAACGCCTTCCAGGACGCGGTCTTGGCCTGCTACGTCATCGGCATCTGCGAGACAAGCGACTACACGGCCCGGATCGACACAGCGGTTGACAAGACCAGGGCGATCATCAACAAGATCGACGATCCTGGTTACGCCGAGAATGCGCAGATCGTCCTCATGGGTTACCCAAGCATCGTCGCGGACGAGAGCTGCAACGGCGCCGTGGTCTCCGTACTGAACGAGCTTGCCGACTACCTCCGTGACAAACAGGCAGCCATGGTCGCAGACCTCAAGAAGGCAGGCGTCAAGGTGGCGTATGCCGACCCTATCGCGAAGTTCGAGGGGCATGGTCTCTGCGACAGCGATGAGTGGATCAACGGCATCGTGGCGGGCCCCGAAGGCGAGGGAGACTTCCACTCGGGCGACGACGTGAGCACGATCTGCTGGTGGGTAAACACCTGCCTGAGCCGTGAGTCCTTCCACCCGAAGCCGTCGGGTACGACCGGGTACGCCGCGGTCATGCGTGACACACTCGACTCCGTCGGTTACAAGGGGAGTTAGCGAGCTACCGGTGAGTCACCAGTGAGTTACGGACGTGATGCCCTCGAGGGCAGAAGGCGGCAACCCCGTCTCCTGTCCTCGGGGTGCCTTGCCGTATTGGTCGCCGCGCTTTGCTTGCTCGGCGTGTTCGTCGGCACCATCGCCTTCCAGCGGGCGAGGGCCGACCGACAAGCCCTCGACCAGCTCCATGCCTCCGTCGCTCACGCGCGCGACCGGCTGCGCTCGGCGGCGGCAGACGGAACCCTGACGGACGAGGAGATCCAGGAGGCGCTACGACTGTCCCAGGCATCCGTGCGGGACACGGTCCGCACTGCGGACACGGTGACGGTCAAGGCCTTGATACGCGGGACGCATGCGTCCGCCGTCGGAGGCGGGGAAGTGACACGCTGCCATCAGTTCCGGGTCGCGTTCTCCGCAAAGGGGGCGGCGGTGAGCGATGAGACGGCGGAGGAATGCGGGGAGTGAATGGGAGACACCTGCCTCAGCCGTGAGCGCTACCACGCCGGCGCCTACTGGTCCGCCGACCTCAACTCCGACCAACAGGTGCACTCCGCACCCGTGGGCGGAACCCGCGGCGGCAGCCAGGCGCAAGTCGTGGCCGCCGACTCAGGCGTGCTGCGGGCCGCGCAACCCACACTCGCCCAGGGACGCATCTACGACGCCTGGCACGACCGCACCAAACAGCGGGTCGCTGTCATCGGTGCCGGCATCGCCACCCGTCTCGGTATCACCACCCTGGAGACCCAGCCCGCCGTCTTCATCGGCAACGAGGCGTTCACCGTCGTCGGCATCGTCGACGACGTCGAGCGCCGCGCCGACCTGCTGCTGTCCGTCGTCGTCCCCCGCTCCACCGCGCAGCAGGTCTGGGGCGCCCCCAGGAGCTCGGCGAAGATGCTCATCGTCACCGAACTGGGCGCGGCGAAACAGGTCGCCACCGAAGCCCCTCTCGCCCTGGACCCTGCCCACCCCGAGTACTTCAAAGCCGTCCCCCCGCCCGACCCCAGGGCGCTGCGTACCGAGGTCGGCGGCGACCTGGACCAGCTGTTCCTCCTGCTGGCCGCGATCTGCTTGTTCATCGGCACCGTCGGCATCGCCAACACCACGCTCGTCGCCGTTCTGGAACGCACCGGCGAAATCGGCCTCCGCCGTGCCCTGGGCGCACGCGGACGGCACATCACCGCCCAGTTCCTCACCGAATCCGGGGCACTCGGCGCGCTCGGAGGTCTCGTGGGCACCTCCCTGGGAATCCTCACCGTCGTCGGCGTGGCCCTGGCTCGTGACTGGACTCCCGTCATCCACCCCGAAGTCGCCCCCACCGCCCCCGGCATCGGCCTGGCCACCGGACTGATCGCCGGCCTCTACCCCGCCTGGCGCGCCAGCCGAATCCAACCCGTCGAGGCCCTGCGCCGATGACACCCCCCACTCCCGAGCTCAGCTTCGGACATCACCTCAGGAGCACACATGCGCCTTAGTGCCCGGATCGCCGCATTCAGCCTCACAGTTACCGCGCTCATCGGCGCCAGCGGCTACGGCATGGCTTTGCTCATCGCCGACGAGGACGTGCCCGAGGCGGCCGAGGAGTTCTTCGCTGCCTGGGCAGACGGTGATCTGGACAAGGCGTCACGTCTCACCACGGATCCACAGTCCGCGCTGATAGCCCTGAAGGCGTACAAGAACCGCACACACGTCACGTCTGTGGACTTCACCCCCGAAAAAGTCGACGGCAGCCACGTTCCCTTCGTGGTGAAGGCACGCATCAGCAACGAGTCCACCACGGCCACCTGGTCCTACCGCTCAGAGCTCGACGTCAGCAGCGACGAAGGCAACGGCGAACGCATAGTGTGGGATCCGGCCATCGTGCACCCAAAGCTGTCCGGCCGTGACAGCCAGACGCTGGAGACAGTCGTCGCCGCTCCCGCCACCCCTGTCGTCGGCCGGGACGGCACAGCACTCGATACACAGGACGAGTCCCTGCTCTCCGGGGTCATCCGCCAGCTCAGCGAGCGATACGCCTTGAAAGCGGGAACGGCGTCCCTTCAGGTCAGACTCGCCCCCCTGTTTGGTAAAGGCGGCAGAGACAGCGAGACCGTAGCGCACTTGGTCACAGGCAAACCCGCCACCATCCGCACAACGATCGACCCTGCTCTCCAGCGCGCTGCCGAGGCCGCGGTCGCGGGTGACACCCGCGCATCCGCCATCGCCATCCGGCCCAGCACGGGAGAGGTACTGGCGGTCGCCAGTCCCATCACGTCAGACATGAACCCCGCGCTCGAAGGCGTCGAAGCACCAGGTTCCGTGTTCGAGATCGTTACGGCAGCGGCCCTGCTGGAACAGGGTGCAGTGACACCAACCACGCGCGTCGACTGCCCTGGCCAGACATCCGTATCCGGAACGACATTCACCAACCCTAAGCCGGCGGCAGCAGCGGGCGGAGGGACCTTCGCTGACGTCTTCGCGACCTCCTGCGACACCGGCTTCGTGGACCTGGCCGACAAGCTCTCCCCCGCAGCACTGGCCGACGAAGCCAAGGACGTCTTTGGCCTGGGACTCAACTGGCAGACGGGGGTCACAACAGCCGACGGAGCCGTGCCCGAACTCACGGGGGTAGACAAGGCCGCCGCCGCCATCGGCCGCGGCGAGGTCCGACTCAACGTCCTCAATCTCGCATCAGTCACCGCGACGGTGAAGAACGGAACATTCAAACAGCCCCAGTTCGTGGATGCGAGCATGATCGGAACAGACCGGGCACAGACGGAACGCTCCCTGTCCGGCCCGATCGCCCAACAACTGCGCGACATGATGCGCCGCAACGCATCCCACGGCACTGGTGCTCAAACCATGACCGGCATCAGCAGAACATTCAGCTCCATGGCCGGCATCGCGGAGCAGGGCACGGGGCGGGCAGCGCACGCATGGTTCACCGCATTCAGCGGTGACCTCGCCGTCGCCGCCGTGGCAACAGACAACGGCCGTGGTGTTGCGAGCGCCGGTGACATCACCCGGGCCATCCTCGACGCCCGCTGACCGGCTAAACAACGACAACATTCTCCCCCAGCACTTTATGTAGACAAGGAAAACCCGTGCACGTCCTCAAGCGAACGACCACCGCCGCAGCTGTCATGCTCGCGGCAATATCTCTCGGTGCATGCTCGTCGTCCGGATCGGCCTCCGGCTCGGCGAAGGACCACACCCCGGTCGACCGGAGCAACTGGCCCGCGGAGATCCCTGCTTCCGGACTGGTCAAGGGCTTGGAGCTGCCGCTTGAGGCATATATGTCCTCGTACGCGGATCAGGTCACCGTCGATACCGCGCTGCGCACCCTCCAGGCGCGGTGCATGGCGGAGTACGGGCTCACCGTCGACCTGCCGCGCCCCGGTGCGAACCCGCCGCCTCACAGCAACGCCATCTCGATCGAGCGCCGTTACGGCATCACCGACCGCACTCAGGCGCAGAAGTACGGCTACGGGCTGCCGAAGGAGCTGACCCGGAGCCTCGAACCTGTCGAAGAGGGGCTTTCGGGCATCGAGGTGGAGGTGCTGACCGGGCACACGAAGCCCGACCTGAGCGCACCCGAGGGCGCCGAAGGCGACGGCCCGTACTTCACCAGTGCGGACGCCAAGCCCGCCCGCGCCGAGTACCAGGGCAAGAAGCTGCACAAGGGCGGCTGCGCCGGCTGGTCGAAGCAGCAGCTCAAGCTGAACGAGCTGGATGCGGGCTTTGTCGCGCAGCTCGCCTCGACAAGCCTCTCCGAGTCCCGGCCGCGCAAGCCGGTCGAGAAGGCCATCAAGGACTGGTCGGCCTGCATGAAGAAGCGGGGCCGGTCCGCCGTCGACCCGTATCGGGCCATGGAGCAGGGCTACGCCAACGGCGACGGCACCACCAAAGACGCGATCGAGCTCGCGCTGGACGACATCGACTGCAAGGACCGGACCCGTCTGATCGAGGTCTGGTCCAAGGAGGAGTCGGCGGTCCAGAAGCGGCTGATCGAGGAGAACAAGGACCAGCTCGCCGCCGTCAAGAAGCGTATGGGCGAGGTCCTTGCGGCCGCCAAAGCTGTCAAGTAACCAGAGAAGGAACCAAGTTGAGAAAAAGACGTATCCGCCTGCGCGTGCCGGTGACCCTCGCGGTGACCACCGCGCTGGCGATACCGCTGAGCCTGCCCGCGCAGGCCGAGGAACCACAGCCGCCCAAGGGCGCGGCGCAGGGGTGGAACGATGCCGCTCAGAAGCAGCAGAAGCTCTCCCTGAAGCCTTCCGCGATCCCCGCGAAGGACCGCGCCGGCCTGCTCGGCGAGGACTACAAGGAGTCCGCCGACACCGCTGTCACCGCGACCGGTGACGGCACCGGCTTCCACCTCCTTGCGGGCAAGGAGAAGGACGGCTATCAACTGCGCACAATAGCCAGCCTGTTCGAGGACGGTTTCGCCTCGGACACCTGGATCGGCAACCACTGCGTCACCGAGTCCGGCAAGTACGCTGCCGTCGCGTACGCGCCGCGTATGTTCACCAACAAGCCCGAGCTGATGGTGCGCGGCGCCTTCACCGCGGTGGTAGATCTTCAGTCGGGCAAGGTCACCAAGCTGCCGTTCCAGTCGTCGCTCGCCTACTTCTCGCCGGGCTGCGGCCAGGGCGATCAGGCGGTGTTCACCCAACTCACGCATGACGGGGACGAGAAGCAGCAGACCCACCTGATCACCGTCGACGCGGCCACCGGCAAGGAATCCAATCCGGTCACTCTCGCCGGCCAGGTCACCTCGGCCATCCCCACGGCCGACGGCATCGTCGCCGCGCACGGCAACAAGCTTGTACGGATCAACGGCACGGTCGAGAAGACCCTGGCGTCCACGACGACGGTGCCGTTCGAGATCACCGCCGATGCCGACGGCGGCATCACCTTCATCGACCGTGAGCTGGACAAGAAGGCGTCCAAGAAGCCGGTCAGCTGGGCCAAGCACCTCGACCGTGCCAAGGTCGAGAAGGGCAAGGAGTCCGAGCCCGTCACGGTCGCCGCCGGCAAGCTCGAAGCCTGGGACCTGGCTCGCTCGGCGCGCGGCGAGGTGTTCGTCACCGGTGACGCCGCCTCCAAGACACTGCCCAAGCACGTGCACAACCCGGGCAAGCTCCCCAAGGGTGCAGCGATCTCCAGCCACGCCCGGGCAACCCTGACCACCACGTGGTCGGACGGGAAGACCACTCTGGTCAACCCGGAGGACGCCGCCAAGCCCCGCCCCGCGCGCACCTCCTTGCGCATGCTGGATTCGGGCAAGTCCGTGACCCTCGACCTGCGGCCCGGCGCCAACCGCGTCGGCGACGAGACACAGGGACGCGCCTTGTCCCCCGCGCTACCCAAGGGCGGCCCGGTCGAATCTGGCCCCAACAAGACGAGCAAGGGCGATACGGCGGATGACGGCCTGTCCACGCAGACCGTCAGCACCCAGGCCCTCACCGCACAGGCCGACAACCCCAGCGAAGGCAGCGGGGAACGCTACTGCGCGGTGGCCCGTAACGATGTGCAGAAGCAGGCGTTCCAGCCCACCCCGCGCCAGGTCGAGTGGGCCGTGGACCAGGCCGTCGTAGGCGAGCTGAACTTCTACCGCGAGCCGAACTGGAAGAATACCGGGACCGGTGGCTACCAGCCCCAGGGCCTCTTTCCGCCGACCGTGCTCGCCGGTGACCCCAACGGCACCCTCGACAACGAGGACCCCGATGTCACCGACAAGTGGCACATTCCCGCGCAGGTGATGCTCGGCATCACCGCGCAGGAATCCAACATGTGGCAGGCCACCCGCTTCGCAGTGCCCGGTGTCACCGCCAACTCGCTGATCGGCAACTACTACGGCGTCGACTACGCCGCCGACGGCGAGCAGCTCGACCCCTGGCGGATCAACTGGGCGGACGCCGACTGCGGTTACGGCATCACCCAGGCCACCGACGGTATGCGCCTGGCAGGCAAGACCAAGCCGGGCGAGACCGCGCTGTCCACCCTCGCGCAGGAGGCCGTCGCGCTGGACTACACGGCGAACATCGCCGCCGGTGTGCGGATCCTGTCGGAGAAGTGGAACCAGACCTACAACGCCGGAATGAAGATCAACGGCGGCCACCCCAAGTGGATCGAGAACTGGTTCTTCGCCCTGTGGGCGTACAACTCCGGCTTCTACGACACCGCTGACTCGCAGGGCCACTGGGGCGTCGGCTGGACCAACAACCCGGCCAACCCGCTGTGGAAGGCCAACCGGGTCCCGTTCCTGCAGAACGCGACCAACCCGGCAGGTGACGACTACAGCCACGCCGCGCACCCGCAGGACTGGCCGTACGAGGAGAAGGTGATCGGCTGGGCGGCCCGTCCGATCTCGGCGATGTTCGCGCCCGGTGACTTCCAGGCCGGTTACCGCGCCGCGTGGTGGACCACCAATGAGGACCGCTCCAACGCCAAGCCGCCGGTGGACCTGTTCTGCAACGCGTCGAACTACTGCGACCCGTCCAAGATCGGCGACAACGACTCCAACGACCCGGGCATGGGCGCCTGCACCGCGGACTCGGGTGACAGCGACACCAACCCGCACTGGCTGCACTGCTGGTGGCACGAGGAGGTCACCAAGGACCAGTGGAAGGACTGTGAGCGGCTCGCCGAGTGCGGCAACGGCGTGCACCGCTTCACCACGTCCTACGGCGAGCAGCCGGATGCCGCCTCGTATCCGCCGAACTGCTCCATCGGAACCCTTCCTGCCAACGCGCTGGTGGTCGACGATCTGCCGGACGGCACCACACCGGCGGGAGTCAGCGCCGGCCGGGGCTGCGGGGCGGTGAAGTCGAGCGGCACGTTCAACTTCACGTATGTCCCGTGGGACACCCAGATGGATCTCACCAACGACGGAACGGACAACCCGACCACCGTCACGACGTATCCGGGGAAGATCGACACGCACCAGATCGGCGCGGGCTACGGCAACCACTTCTGGTTCACGCACACCCGCTCGCCGGAGTCCTATCCGGCCAACGCCGAGCGTCTGAAGGTCACGGGCACGTGGAAGCTGAACGCTCCGCTGACCAACACCACCCGCCAGGCGAAGATCTTCGCGCACATCCCCGACCACGGTGCGCAGACCTCCAACGCCGTCTACCGGATCCAGACCCCGGAGGGGGAGGAGGAAGCGGCCATCTCGCAGACGGCGAACGAGTCCAACAAGTGGGTGGACCTGGGGGCGTACGAGTTCGGTGACCAGATCCCCGAGGTGCGGCTCGACAACTTCAACGGCGGCTCCGGAGACGCGGACATCGCCTTCGACGCGGTGGCGTTCGTGCCCGGCACGTACCAGGGTCTGAAGCTGACCGGCAATATGACGGCCAACCCGACCGCTCCGGATCCGGCGCCGGTCGAGCCGGACGAGGACATCACCGACGGCCTCTTCTCCGCGGCCGGCGGATCCTCGGCGGACACCGCCGCGGCGGCGCCGATGGCGATGGCCGCCACGAGCACCGCGTCATGCTCGATGGTCGTCCACTCCCTCAGCCGCAAGCGCACCACCGCCTGTATCCACAGCGACTACGCGATGACGGAGTACACGAACACCGTCCCGACCGGAAGCGCGGCTTTCGACGTCTACGCCACCTACTATCTCGACCCCAAGAGTGACGAGTTCTCGCAGGTCACCACGATCCGGCTGAAGTCGATGGACGGTACGGTGAACAGCGCCACCTTCGACTACGAGGCCAAGTGCCGCGGCTACTGCGACATCACCAGCGTCGACTGGAGCGGGTCGAAGACCTTCGCCAAGGGCGACACGCTCCTGCGGACCGTCACCACGCGGTTCAAGTGGGCGCCCAGCGGCACCACCAAGAACACGATCACCCCGTACCTGTCCCTCGGCGGCAAGGTCAACGGCACCAAGGTCGTGAATCCGTCCGAATTCGAGAGTGCCAAGCTGGACATCCGCTGCGACTCCGAGGTCTCCGGCGCGGGTAGCGGCTGTGTGTTCGCCGGCTATAAGCCGACGTATGTCATGAACTCGCAGAAGTTCCCCGGGGCCGCGGCACACATCGACATGATGTGGCGCAAGACCAACATCAAGTGGGGTCAGCGCAGCAGCGGCAAGCCGCTGACCTACCTGGGCAACAAGATGTCCGTCGACGGCTCCGGAAAGATCCAGTCGGACCGCAACCGTCAGCTCATCTGCGGCAGGCAGTGGAAGGCATACAGCGGCACGGGTGACTTCAGCGACATGTGGACACTGGAGGCGGGCGAGGCGCGGACGGACTCGAAGAGCTGTGACGAGTTCGCCTTCGCCAATGCCGCCCAGAGCGCCGGAAACTCCGCGGGCCCCAATCCCGTCGCGTACAGCGGCAAGGAGTGTGTGCAGACCTATCTGCGGCGCAACGCCGACGGCACCATGACGCTCCATCTGCGGCCGGATGCCCCGGCGCCGACGTGGAAGGAGCCGTGTGGCCGGTCCTCGATGTCGAACTGGCAGAACACCCAGTCGATGCGGCCGTTCGGCGACTTCATCAAGGAACAGCGGCTGATGGAGGACGACGACTACTGGGTCGACCTGGCCGGGTTCACGGCGCCCACGCCGTAACCACGCCATGACCACCGCATGAGAAGGGCCCCCGGACACTCCCGGGGGCCCTTTTCGCACGACCGTCTCAGCTCCACTCGAGGCGTCCGTCGACGACCGAGCAGACCGGGTGGCTGCCGTCGCCGACCCGCGTCAGCATCTGCGCAACGGAGTCGAAGTAGTCGGCCAGCGACGCATACTCGCCCGTGACCGGGATCTCCCCCACGAACCATCTGCCGATACGGCCGTCGCGCACGTCGATGAACTTGCCCGCCCAGCCGTCCTGATCCGACAGGAACGGGATCCACTCCCTGTGCCAGTCGCCCGATCCCGCCATGGGGTGGTTCGCGTAGAGCTTCTCCATCGCGCGGATGCCCAGAAAGAAGCTCCCCTCGTCCGGAAACCCCGCGAACCCGCAACATGCGACATCGTCGTCCACATCTTCCTCAGGAAGATCCAGATTGTTCAGAAGCAGCCACGCCCGCAGGTCCTGGGGAAAGGAGATCCCCATCCGCTCCTCGGCGGCCGCGAGCATCTGTTCCGTGGCTGGCCCGGGCAGATCCGCGTGATCGGCCGGGGCGTGCTCCCGAAGAAGACTCATCACGCGGGACCAGCTCTCCACCACACGCATTCTTCACTGCCCTCTCTGCACGGATGCCCTATACGACTGCGCCACTGCGGGGGTTACTGTTCGAAGCGTCGACGCCGGGCGCCGTAATCCCGAAGCGCGCGCAAGAAAGCTACCTTGTGGGGCGCCGACCGGAAAACCTCGCAGAAATGGTACTCCGAGTGGCGCGACTGCCACGTGTTGGGGTGGCCGCCGGGGCTGTCACGCCACCTGTTTATGATCAGCGACCTGCCGGACTTGTCTCCGCGGACGCGGGTGGACAGGTGCACTTCCCGCCGATCGCCAACGGCCTCGACTACCTGCTGAGCGCCACCGAACATCTCTCACCCGACCCGGTCTCGGAGCGGGCGCTGAAGTACGCCATCCTGCACCTCGCCGCCGGCGCCGAGGTCCTACTCAAGGCCCGACTCCAGCTGGAGCACTGGTCGTTGGTCTTCAAGGACCCGGGCCAGGCCACCCGCCAGGCCCTTGAAGGCGGCACGCTCACCAGCTGTACCCCCCAGGAGACGCTGCAGCGGCTGCGCGACATCGCCGGCGTGATCGTCGACGACAAGGACATACGGATCCTGACCCAGCTGGCGCAGCACCGCAACGCACTGCAGCACTACGGGCTGACCGGGCCCACGGCGACCGTGGGATCGGTGGAGGCGCGCAGCGCCGCGGTGCTCGACTTCCTTATCCGGTTCCTCGACGAGGAGCTGCTTCCGGCACTCACCCCGGACGAACTCGTCGCCGTACAGGGCGACATGACTACCATCCGCGGAAAGCTCGAATCGATTGAGAGTTTCGCGAGGAAGCGGTTGAAGCGTCTGCGCGCTGTGCTTGAGCCAGTGCGTGCGAACACCGTACGGTGCGGCGAGTGCTTCCAGTTCGCCCTCGTCATCGGCGGCCCCCGGCCGCGCTGTCACTTCTGCTGGAGCAACCCGCCCCTGGCCTACACGCTCGCCGTACACGCCTTGCTCGAGCTGGGACGGCGCGTGCCCAACGCGGCCTACGAGCAGGTGCTGACGGGGAGCGGGAGTTTGGGGGAACGCTGCGGCCGCTGTGGGGGCGACACGGTAATGCACGGGGTCATGACTGCGGCGTACGACGATGCGGGCGGCGGCCTAGTCGCTCTGTGCTTCTTCTGCGCCGAGGTCTCGCCCACCAAGCCGACGTGCCTGGTGTGCGGTGTGCGCTTCGAGCCGGTCCGCAGCGAACTCGGCTGCCCCTCCTGCATGCGAGAGGCGGAACAACAGTGAGCGCGCCGCAGCCGCACGACTACTTCGCCCTGCTGGACGCCGGCACCGACGACGCCGGACGCCTGTACGTGGCGGGCGACGGCATCACCGCGATGCTGCGCGGCATGGCCGAACAGTGACAGAAGGAGGCCCGCCAGCGCGGCGAGCTCGACGCGCGCACCCTGCTGGTGCTCTCCGACCGCCTGACCGAGCAGGCCGACCGGCTCGACGGACAGTTCAGGGACCACCCGGCGCGGAGCCGTACGTGAGCGCGGAGGGTACGCGCTTCGGCAGCGGTTGCCGGTGTGCCGCTGCTCCCGGAGTTCACTCCGCCCAACTGCGGTACGCCTCCGGTATGTGGCGTCATCACCCTGCTGGTACGGAGAGGACAGCGTGAACAACACCGACCTGGTCCCGACCGTCATCGATGCGGAACTCGTCGAGGAGCGGCCCGACCTCACGCCGGCGCTGCCGGACGCCGGGGCGCTCCCGGACGTGGCGGTGGACATCAACGAGGTGCTCACCGAGGAGGCCGAGGAGGACCTGGCCAACTCGGGGCGCCAAAACACCCGCACGACGTACGACAGCCGCTTCAAGGCGTTTGCGAGCTGGTGCATCGCCCGCGGCCGCAAACCGGGGCCGCGCACCACGGAGGTGAACCTCGTCTCGTACGTCTCCCACCTCCGCCGGGAGCAGATCGGGCACGTCACAATCCGGCTATCGATCGCGGCCATCGTCGACATGAACGCCCGGGCCGGGCACGAGAAGTGGCCGCCCACCGCGAAGGCCCTGAAGATCTACGCTGACGCCCGGCACGAGCAGGCGGAGAGCGGCCGAAACCCGCGGTCGGCTCCGCCTATCGACATGGAGCGCCTCATCCAGATGGTCGACGGGTGCCCAGACACTCTGGGCGGGCTGCGCGACGAGGTCATCTGCTACCTGGGCTACTACTGCCGCGGGCGCCGCTCGGAGCTGGCCAAGTTCCGCATCGCCAGCGTGGAGTTCGTCAGCGACGAACTGGCGGTCGTACGCAAGCAGACGTCGAAGAACGACAAGACCGACGCCGGCCGCGAGTACGAGATCGACGACCCGAAAGCGGTGTCCGCGCTGCAACGGTGGATCACCGCCCTGCAGGAGCACGGCCAGCGCGCGCCGCATCTGCCGCTGCTGCGTCGGGTGGACCAGTGGGGCACCATCGGGCCGGTGAGCAAAATGGGGTGGGGCATGACGCCGCACGCCGTCAATGAGGCGGTTAAGCGCCTGGCGCGGCTCGTTAAGCTGGACGTGGCCGGCGACGTGACGTCGCATGGGCTGCGCGCCGGCGTCCCCACCGACCTCGGCCGGCTCGGGTACTCGGCCGGGGAGATCAAAGAGATCACCAACGACTGGTCCTCCACCGAGCAGGTCGAGAAGTACCGGAAGATCGGTCGGCGACGCGCGGGCAAGAAGACGGACGACCGGCGATCCAAGGCCATCACGGAGCTGCAGCAGCTGCGGCCGAAGGCGGATCCGGCCGAGTAACCGGGGCTCGGCCTTCGTTTCGCAGACGCGGCGGCGGCCGCCCGGCAGGGTGCTCCCAGCACGCCAGCTACGGCCCGCCCCAGCGCAGGCCGCTGGGCAGCGGAAAGTTGGTTGGTCTCGGCCTCCGTCCCGTCCGCCAGGCCGACCGTGACGTGCGTGGTCCGGGCGCCCGGACCCGCCTAGCACTTCCAGTCGTTTCGCATTTCAGAAGCGGTGGACGCCGTCTACCACCAGCAGACGAAGAACCTGCTGGCACTCTGCGCAGGTGGCTGAGTGGGACCGCTCAGCACCACGAAATTCTCAGCACCTTGCCGCACCCGTACAGTCAGGAGGCCACCTGACCAGCGGTGCAATGCGCCTGATGGCCCATCAGAACGAGCGTCACATGAGCGTCAAGATGCCTCTGAGAGCGTCATTTCAGCGTCAAGATATCGCCCGTAACGCCCACAGTGCACATAACGCACACCACCCAAACCTGCAGGTCAGGCGGCCTTTGCGACCGGTTCGAGGATCGCGACGCATTCAACGTGGTGCGTCATCGGAAACAGATCGAACGCCCGCAGCGTCCGCACCCGGTAGCCGCCCTCGCGGAAGTACGCCAGGTCGCGGGCGAGGGCCGCCGGGTCGCAGGCCACATAGGCGATGCGGCGGGCGCCGAGGCCGGCGAGGTGCTTCACCGTCTGCTTTCCCGCGCCCGCGCGCGGCGGGTCGAGGACGATCAGGTCGGTCTCGGTGATGCCGGTGCGGGGCAGGATCTGGTCGACCTTGCCGTGTTCGATGCGGACCCGCTCCAGGTCCTTGAGGTTGTGCCGGGCATCCTCGACGGCGCGCTTGCCGGACTCGATGCCAAGGACGGCGCCCTTCTCGCCGATGCGCTGGCCGATGGCGCCCGCGAACAGGCCGACGCCGCAGTAGAGGTCGAGGGCGGTGTCGCCCTTGCGGGGCAGCAGGCCCTGCATGACGGCGCGGACGAGGGTGTTGGCGGCCTGCGGGTGGACCTGCCAGAAGCCGCCGGAGCCGACGCGGTAGGTGCGGTCGTCGGCGCGCTCGCGGACGAAGGCGCGGCCGTGCACCCGGTGGACGCCGCCGTCGCGCTCGTCGACGCGCATCACCGAGACGGGCTTGTCGAGCTCGACGAGGGGCAGCCGGCCGCCGGGCCTCGGGGTGAGGATGACCTGGCGGTCGTGGGAACCGGTGGCGGCGATGGCCTCCACCGAGGCCATGCCGGGCCATTCCCGCTTCTCGATGCCGAGCTCCGTGACGCCGGGGGCGGCGATCAGGCAGCGCTCGATGGGCTCCACGTCGTGCGAGCGGTGCTTGCGCAGTCCGACATGGCCGTCCTCGTCGATGGCGTACTGGACCCGGGTGCGCCAGGCCGGAACCTCGCCCGCCGGGAGCTTGTCGCCCTCGGCCGGCATCACGGTGCCGTCCCAGCCCGCCTCCTCGGGGGTGAGGCCCGCGAGGCGCTGGAGCTGTTCGGCGATCACTTCACCCTTGAGCCTGCGCTGGGCTCCGGGCTTGGCGTGCTGCCAGTCGCAACCGCCGCACTTGCCGGGGCCGGCGTACGGGCAGGGCGCCTCGACGCGGTCCTTGGACGCATCGATGATCCGTACCGCGTCGGCGCGCAGGAAGCGGGAGTCGCTCTCGCCCTCGGTGATCCGGGCGACGATCTTCTCGCCGGGAAGCGTGTGCCGTACGAAGAGGACCCGGCCCTCCGACGTACGGGCGATGCAGTGGCCGCCGTGTGCGACGGGCCCGACCTCGACCTCGTACTCCTCCCCGACCAGCGACGACGTGGGTTCGTTCTGCATGAGGGGGTGGCTCCAGAGATCAAGGGAAAAACGGCCGGACAACAACCCACGAGTCTACGTGGGTGTCGTCCGGCCGTTTACCACGAGCGCGCGGGCACGGGCACGGTCAGCCCTTGTTGGCGGGCTCCTTGGGCCTGCGCTCCACAGGTCCACGGCGCACCGAACCCGGCGCGTTCCACTCGGCGCGCTTCCTGGCGCGCTTCTTCGCGGCCTCGGAGGACTCCAGCTGGTACGGCACGGAGGTCACCATCACGCCCGGGGTGAACAGCAGCCGCCCCTTGAGGCGCAGGGCGCTCTGGTTGTGGAGGAGGTGCTCGTACCAGTGGCCGACCACGTACTCCGGGATGTACACGCTCACCACGTCGCGCGGGCTCTCCCGGCGCAGGCTCTTCACGTAGTCGATGACCGGGCGGGTCACCTCGCGGTACGGGGAGTCGAGGATCTTCAGCGGGATGTCGATGCCGCGCCGCTCCCAGTCCTCCTTGAGCGCCTTCGTCTCGGCCGGGTCGACGCTGATGGAGAGCGCCTCCAGACGGTCGGAGCGGATCAGCTTGGCGTAGGCCAGCGCCCTCAGCGTGGGCCGGTGGAGCTTGGAGACCAGGACGATCGAATGGACCCTGGAGGGCCGCATCCTCTCGTCGGCCGGGGTCTCCTCCGCGGCGATCTCCTCGGCGACCCGGTCGTAGTGCTTACGGATCGCGGTCATCGTCCCGTAGAAGATCACCATGCCGAGCAGCGCGACCCAGGCGCCGTGGGTGAACTTGGTCGCGAGCACCACGACGAGCACCAGGCCCGTGAAGAAGGCGCCGAAGGTGTTGATCGCGCGGGAGCGGATCATGTGACGGCGCTTGGCCGGGTCCTTCTCCGTCGCCAGGTGGCGGTTCCAGTGCCTGACCATGCCGGTCTGGCTGAGGGTGAAGGAGACGAAGACACCGACGATGTAGAGCTGGATGAGCCGGGTCGAGTCGGCTCCGTAGATCCAGGTCAGCAGGATCGCCGCGCCCGCCAGCAGCACGATGCCGTTCGAGAAGGCGAGCCGGTCACCGCGGGTGTGGAGCTGGCGGGGCAGGTAGCGGTCCTGGGCGAGGATCGAGCCGAGCAGCGGGAAGCCGTTGTACGCGGTGTTCGCGGCCAGGAAGAGGACGAGCGCGGTGGCCGCGGCGAGCACGATGAAGAAGAACGTACCGTCACCGAAGACGGCGGCCGCGACCTGCGAGATCACCGGGTCCTGGACGAAGCCGGAGCCGACCGGGGCACCCTCGCTGATCAGGTCCTTGGCCGGGTTCTCCGCCATCTTCACATCGGTGGCCATGGCCAGGCCGATGATGCCGCAGAACATGGTGACAGCCAGCAGGCCCATCATCGCAAGCGTCGTCGCGGCGTTCTTGCTCTTCGGCTTGCGGAAGGCCGGGACGCCGTTGCTGATCGCCTCGACGCCCGTCAGGGCCGCACATCCGGAGGAGAAGGCACGCAGCAGGAGGAAGACGAGGGCGAAGCCGGCCAGGCCCTGGTGCTCGGCCTTGATCTCGAAGTCCGCGGTCGGGGCGTGCATGGAGTCGTCGAGGACCAGCCCGCGGAACGCACCCCAGATGATCATGATGAAGACGCCGGCCACGAAGAGGTACGTGGGGATGGCGAAGAGCTTGCCGGACTCCTTGACGCCGCGCAGATTCATCAGCGTCAGAAGCACGATGGCCACGATCGCGCAGGTCGTCTTGTGCTCGACGACGAACGGGATCGCCGATCCGAGGTTCTCCACCCCTGAGGAGATGGACACGGCGACGGTCAGCACGTAGTCGACCAGCAGTGCGCTGGCCACGGTCAGCCCGGCCTTGGGCCCGAGGTTGGTGGTGGCGACCTCGTAGTCACCACCACCGCTCGGGTAGGCGTGCACGTTCTGCCGGTACGAAGCGACGACCGTGAACATCAGGACCACGACGGCGAGCGCGATCCAGGGGCTGAAGTGATAGGCCGACACGCCCGCGATGGAGAGCACCAGGAGGACTTCTCCAGGCGCGTATGCCACAGAGGACAGCGGGTCGGATGCGAAGACGGGAAGAGCGATGCGCTTGGGGAGGAGCGTTTCTCCCAGCTTGTCGCTGCGCAGCGCCCGTCCGATCAGAATCCGTTTGGGCAGGTCGGTCAGTTTGGACACGCAGAGGATCGTATGCGTTCCGTATGGAAGCCGCAGACGCACCACCCCTGTGGCCTCGCAATCTTCTGCGCTCGGCCGCGAACGCCACGAAATTCTTAACGAAATCCTTGCACTTTCCTTGCGCTCAGGCGTCCGCGAACAGGGCGCTGTAGCCGTTGAGCGCGGGCTGACCGCCGAGATGGGCGTACAGGACGGTGGAGTCGCGGGCGATCTCGCCGCGCGCCACGAGGTCGACCGTCCCGGCCATCGACTTCCCCTCGTACACGGGGTCGGTGATCATGCCCTCGGTACGGGCGGCGAGCCGCATCGCGTCGAGCGTCGTGCCGTCGGGAATGCCGTACGTACCCGCGTGGTAGCGCTCGTCCAGTTCGATGTCGTCCACGGCGAGCTCGCGGCGCACCCCGATGAGCCGTGCCGTGCCGGCCGCGATCCGGGCGATCTGCTCGCGGGTACGGGCGGGCTCGGCGGAGGCGTCGATGCCCAGCACGCGCCGCGGGCGGCTGCCTGCCTCTTCGAGCGCGGCGAAGCCCGCGACCATCCCGGCCTGGGTCGAGCCGGTCACCGAGCAGACCACCACGGTGTCGAAGAAGACACCGAGTGCGCGTTCCTGCTCGGCGACCTCGTACGCCCAGTTGGCGAAACCGAGCCCGCCGAGAGGATGGTCGGACGCACCGGCCGGGATGGCGTACGGACGGCCGCCGCCCTCCTCGACCTCGCGCAGCGCCTGCTCCCAGCTCTCCTTGACACCGATGCCGAACCCGGCGCGCACCAGGCGGACGTCGGCACCGGCCAGGCGGCTGATCAGGATGTTGCCGACCTTGTCGTAGACGGCGTCGGGCCACTCGACCCAGCTCTCCTGGATGAGTACGCACTTGAGGCCGGCGCGGGCGGCGACCGCCGCGACCTGGCGGGTGTGGTTGGACTGGACGCCGCCGATGGAGACGAGCGTGTCGCAGCCCTTCGCCAGGGCGTCGGCCACGAGGTATTCGAGTTTGCGGGTCTTGTTGCCGCCGTAGGCGATGCCGGAGTTGCAGTCCTCCCGCTTGGCCCAGATCGCGGCGCCGCCGAGGTGGTCGGTGAGCCGGTCGAGCCGGTGGACGGGAGAGGGGCCGAAGAGGAGGGGGTAGCGGGCGTAGGAGAAGAGGGAGGGGGTGGGGACCGGAGAGGACGGGGTTGCGGGTGTCACAGGGGCTCCCTTGGTCGGAGGGCGGTGCGGTGATCGTGGCCGGGTGCAGGGCGGCCGGTGCCGTCGACCCGGCCTGATACGGAGTCAGCCGGAATCGGGGTCGGACACGGCTTCGGTGTCGGAGTCGGATTCAGTGGCGGAGTCGGCTTCGGTGTCGGCTTCGGTGTCGAACGGTTCGTCGGCGAGTTCTTCCAGCGCCCGCCAGATCTCCGCCGTCACCCGCGCCGCCGCATCCGCATCGCGCCCCGCGCACGCCTCGATCAGCCGGTCGTGCAGCTCCGCCGAGCCGTGCGCCGTGCTCGCCGTGCCGAACTGCCGCCACTCCAGACGCCGGATCAAGGGGGTGTAGCGCTCGACGGTGGCCGTCACCGCACGGTTGCCGCAGGCGGTGACGAGGACGTCGTGGAGCCGGTCGTCGGCGCGCAGCGCGTCCGCCACGTCGCCGCGGCGGGTCGCCTCCCGGAAGCGGTCGTTCGCCTCGCGCATCGCGGTCACGTCCGCGTCCGTGAGGCGGGGTACGGCGGATCTGGCGGCCAGTTCCTGCATCGCCCGTACGACCGCCGCCGCGTCCCGGACGTCGCGCGGCACCAGCCGGGTCACGCGGGTGTAGCTCTGCGGCTTGGACTCGACGAGGCCCTCGCCGCAGAGCCGGGACAGTGCGTCGCGGACCGGGGCCCGGGACAGTCCGAGGCGTTCGGCGAGATCGGCGTCGCGGACGGGAGCACCGGGCGGGATGGCGCCGCGGACGATGGCGTCGCGGATCGCCTCGTACGCCATGTCCCGCAGCAGGGTCCGCCGGACGGGGCGAAGGGTTTCCATGAACTGACATGTTAGATGTCTGTTCTCCCCGCGATCAAGGGTCCGTCCCGCAATGGCTGCGGCCGGCCGGAAAAGGTCCGGATCCCGGGAGAGGCCCGCATCGCCGGACGCGGCGAAAGCGCACTCGGATGAGGCTTCGCACTCGTGGCCGCATAAGCTCATCCTGGGCAACGGGACAGACCGTTGCCCCGTTGTTTGCCCGGCAAGCTGAGGAAGAAGTGTGAGCAGGGTGTTTTCGCAGGTCAGCCGGACGACCAGGAGTGCGAGGTAGGCGCAAGGTGCACATCGTCATCATGGGCTGCGGGCGAGTAGGAGCCGCTCTCGCGCAGACCCTGGAGCAGCAGGGGCACACGGTCGCCGTCATCGATCAGGACCCCACGGCGTTCCGGCGCCTCGGGTCGGGATTCGGTGGGCGGCGCGTCACCGGTGTCGGCTTCGACCAGGACACCCTCCGTGAGGCGGGGATCGAGGAGGCCGGTGCGTTCGCCGCGGTGAGCAGCGGCGACAATTCGAACATCATCGCCGCCCGGGTCGCCCGCGAGATGTTCGGCATCGAGAATGTCGCGGCGCGGATCTACGACCCCCGGCGCGCCGAGGTCTACCAGCGTCTCGGCATCCCCACGGTCGCCACCGTGCGCTGGACCGCGGATCAGATGCTGCGGCGGCTGCTGCCCTCGGGCGCCGAGCCGCTGTGGCGGGATCCGAGCGGTGGTGTGCAGCTCGCGGAGGTGCACACCACACCGTCCTGGATCGGCCACAAGATCAGCACGCTGCAGGAGGAGACGGGCGTCCGCGTGGCGTTCCTCACCCGGCTGGGCGAAGCCATACTGCCCACCTCGCAGACGGTGCTGCAGGAGGGCGACCTGGTCCACGTGATGATGCGTACGGACGAGATCGCAAAGGTCGAGGCGGCCTTCGCCGAGGGTCCTGAGGAGGGCGGTCACTGATGCGTGTCGCGATTGCCGGGGCCGGTGCGGTGGGCCGTTCCATCGCGGGCGAGCTGCTGGAGAACGGGCATGAGGTGCTGCTCGTCGACAAGGCACCGACGGCGATCTCGGTGGAGCGGGTGCCGATGGCCGAATGGCTGCTGGCGGACGCCTGCGAGATCACCTCGCTCGACGAGGCGGCGCTCCAGCGCTGCAACGTCGTGATCGCCGCGACCGGCGACGACAAGGTGAACCTGGTCGTCTCACTGCTCGCCAAGACCGAGTACGGCGTGCCGAGGGTCGTCGCCCGGGTGAACAACCCGAAGAACGAGTGGCTGTTCAACGAGGCCTGGGGCGTCGATGTGGCGGTCTCCACGCCGCGTCTGATGTCGGCCCTGGTCGAGGAGGCGGTGAGCGTCGGCGATCTGGTCCGGCTGCTGCGTTTCAGCCATGGCGACGCCAACCTGGTCGAGCTGACGCTGCCCCCGGAGTCGGCGCTGGCCGGCACCCAGGTCGGCGAAGTGGCCTGGCCCGAGGACACCTCTCTGGTCACCATCATCCGTGGGCAGCGTGTTCTGACGCCGGGCACCGACGAGACGTTGGAGGCCGGTGACGAGCTGCTGTTCGTGGCCGCACAGGCCCGCGAGGAACAGCTGGAGGATCTGCTGTCCGAGCGCCGGGGCGTCTCGGAGGACTGACAACACTGCCCGACGCGGCGCAGACAGTCGCAGAGGCGCGGACAGTCGCAGGACAGGACAGCCGGAAGGGGCCCGGAACCGTTTCTCACACGGTTCCGGGCCCCTTCCATCTGTGCCATCTGCTCCGGCTGTTCAGTACTCCTGGTGCCGTGTCGCCGCGGCGGCCGCTTCCGCCTTGCGGGCCTTCTCGGCCTGTTCCTCGGCCTCCATCTCGGCGAAGACATCGATGGGCGGCGGCGCCTTGGCGAGGAAGACCCAGGTCAGATAGACCGCGAGGAGGAACGGGGGGATCTTCAGGGCGACCAGGACCCAGCCGAACTGGGTGGTGTCGGCCCACCAGTACAGCGGGAAGAGGATCGCGCACTTGGCGAGCAGGATCAGCCCCCAGGCGTAACTCGCCTTGGCGTAAGCCTTCTTGCGGCCGGGGTTCCTGGTGCGCCAGGAGAGGTTCTCCTTGAACACCGGCCCCAGGATCAGACCGATCAGCGGCACCCCCGCGAGGGTGGTGATCAGGTAGGCGAGCGCCAGGCCGAGCGTGTAGAGCATGCCCGGCAGATAGAAGTCCTTGGCATTGCCCGTCATCATCGCGAAGACCACGCCGAAGGCCACACCGAAGACACCGCTGAAGGCGTGCTTGACGGTGTCCCTGCGGATCAGCCGTACGGCGACGAGAACCAGGGAGACCACCAGCGCCGCGATGGCCGAGCTGTGCAGATTCTTGTTGATCGTGAAGATCGTGACGAAGAGCAGCCCGGGAAGGACTGTCTCCACCATCCCCCGCACACCGCCGAACGCCTCGAAGAGCGCGGCCTCGGTGACCGCCTTCGCGTCGGCCTCCTGCTGGTCGGTGCGGGTGGTGCGGTCCTTGTCGGACGTCGGCTTGTCGAGAGACGTCACCGGCTACTCCTTGCCGAGCGGTCGGAGTTCGTATTTGGGGTTGAACAGCACCCGGCGCCCGTGACTCATGGCGATCCGGCCCGAGGCGATGAGCTTGCGGCCCGGTTCTATGCCCACGATGGAGCGCCGGCCCAGCCAGACCACGTCCAGCGGCGCGGTGCCGTCGAAGAGCTCCGCCTCCAGGGCGGGGACTCCGGCGCGCGGCCGCAGGGTGACGGTCCGCAACGTACCAGTCACCTTGACGATCTGCCGGTCGGTGCATTCGGAGATCCGCGTGCACCCCGAGGCCTGCGAATCCTCCTGCAGTTCCTCGGACTCCAGGTCCTCCTGGGAGCTGGACAGCCGGTCGAGCATCCGCCGGAAGCGCCCGGACGGCTTCGCCGCCCCGCCGGGCTTCTCGAATCGAGGAACAGCACTCATACCCGAAGGGTACCGGTCTCCTGTACTGCGAGCGGGTGTCCCGGGTCTCACTCGAACGGGTTCCTCATCGGGGTGCCAGGGCTATGTGCCGGAGCCCTGCGACGCACGGGTTGCGTGACAGGGCCGAACGGCGGACGGATGAGGCAGCAGGGTCCGGCGCCCCGCTCAGCCGCGCTCGAAGCGGTAGCCCATCCCCGGCTCGGTGACGAAGTGCCGGGGGTGCGAGGGGTCGGCCTCCAGCTTGCGCCTGAGCTGCGCCATGTAGACCCGCAGATAGTTGGTCTCGGTGCCGTACGAGGGCCCCCAGACCTCCTGGAGCAGCTGCTTCTGGCTGACCAGCCGGCCACTGTTGCGGACCAGCACCTCCAGCAGATGCCACTCGGTGGGGGTGAGCCGTACGTCGCGTCCCTCGCGGTGGACCTTCTTCGCCGCCAGGTCGACGGTGAACCCCTCGGTCTCGACGATCACGACGTCGTCGGATCCGCTCTGGCCGACGGGTTCGGCGCGGCGGACGGAGGCGCGCAGCCGGGCCAGCAGCTCGTCCATGCCGAACGGCTTGGTGACGTAGTCGTCGGCACCGGCGTCCAGTGCCTCGACCTTCTCGTCGGAGGTGTGCCGGGCGGAGAGCACCAGGATCGGCACCCGGGTCCAGCCGCGTAGCCCCCTGATCACCTCGACGCCGTCCATGTCGGGCAGTCCGAGGTCGAGGACGACGACATCGGGGTGGCGGGCGGCGGCGAGCTGAAGGGCGGTCGCGCCGTCGGGCGCGGCGTCCACCTCGTACTTGCGCGCCTTCAGGTTGATCACGAGGGCACGTACGATCTGCGGCTCGTCGTCGACCACAAGCACCCGGGTCATGGGGGCCCTGCCTTTCTGCTGTGCGGTGATCTCCTGGGACTGAGTGGAGATCATGAGGTGACCTGCGCGGTCGTGAGGTTCATAGGTTCCGTGAGGTTCACGAGGTTCACGAGGTTCACGAGGTTCATGACATTCATGAGGTGACCCGTGCGGGAAGGTCGGGGCTGACGGGAACGTATCCCGACGACGCCTTGAGGGTCAGCACCATGGTGAGACCGCCGCCGGGAGTGTCCTCGGCGCCCAGCGTGCCGCCCATGGACTCCACGAAGCCGCGGGCGACGGCGAGCCCCAGTCCGACACCCGCGCCGCGCGGGGCGTCGCCGTAGCGCTGGAAGGGCTCGAAGATCCGTTCCTTGGCGTCCTCGGGGACGCCGGGGCCGCGGTCGGCCACCCGTAGCTCGACACGTTCTCCGAGCGCGCTGGCGGCCACGGTGACGCGTTCTTCGTAGGGGCTGTACTTGACGGCGTTCTCGACGATGTTGGCGACGGCCCGCTCCAGCAGCCCGGGGTCGACGGCGACCATCGGCAGGGACTCGGGGATGTCCAGGTCCACGCTGCCCTCCGGGACGCCTCCGAGGGCCATGGGGACCACCTCGTCGAGGTCGATCTCGCGGATCAGCGGGGTGACGGTGCCGGTCTGCAGCCTGGACATGTCCAGGAGGTTGCCCACGAGGTGGTCGAGGCGGTCGGCGCCGTTCTCGATGCCCTCCAGGAGCTCCGCCTCGTCCTCGTCGGACCAGGCGACGTCGTCGGAGCGCAGGGAGCTGACGGCGGCCTTGATGGCGGCGAGCGGGGTACGCAGATCGTGGCTGACGGCGGCGAGGAGCGCCGTCCTGATCCGGTTGCCCTCGGCGAGCCGCCGGGCCTCCTCCGCCTCGTCGACCAGCCGCTGGCGGTCCAGTACGACGGCGGCCTGGGCGGCGAACGCACCGAGCACCCTGCGGTCCTCGGCGGGCAGCACCCGGCCGGAGAGCGCGAGCGCCATGTGGTCGCCGACGGGCATGTCCACATCCGCGTCCTCCGGCCGGGCCACCGGCGCCGGCCCGACGCTCCCCGCGCAGGTCCACGGGTCGACGTCGCTCTGCCGCTCCAGCAGGGCGACGGACTCCATGCCGAAGGTCTCGCGGACCCGTTCCAGGAGCGCGTCCAGGGTCGTCTCGCCGCGCAGCACACTGCCGGCCAGGAAGGAGAGGATCTCCGACTCGGCGCGCAGCCTGGCCGCCTGATGGGTACGGCGGGCCGCCAGATCGACGACGGAGGCGACCGAGACCGCCACCGCGAAGAAGATCACGATGGCTACGAAGTTCTCCGGGTCCTGAACGGTCAGGGTGTGGGTGGGCGGGGTGAACCAGTAGTTCAGCAGCAGCGAGCCGACCGCGGCCGACGCGAGGGCGGGCAGCAGCCCGCCGAGCAGTGCGGCGGCGACGGTCAGGAAGAGGAAGAGCAGGACGTCGTTGGCGAGCCCGGGGCCGTTGTCCAGCCGGGTCAGGAGCAGCGTGAGAAGGGCCGGGCCGCCCACGCCGACCAGCCAGCCCCAGATGATCCGGACCCGGCCCAGCCGGGCGCCGCGGGCGATGGGCAGCCCGCGGCCCTTGGCGACCTCTTCGTGGGTGACGATGTGGACGTCGAGGTCGGGGCCGGACTCGCGTGCGACGGTGGCGCCCACGCCGGGTCCGTAGATGTACTGCCAGGCCTTGCGGCGGCTGGAGCCGAGGACGATCTGCGTGGCGTTCACCCCACGGGCGAATTCGAGGAGCGCCGACGGTATGTCGTCGCCGATGACATGGTGGAACGTGCCGCCGAGGTCCTCCACGAGAGTGCGCTGGACGGCGAGTTCCTTGGGTGATGCGGAGGTCAGTCCGTCGCTGCGGGCGATGTAGACGGCGAGGATCTCGCTGCCGGAGCCCTTGGCCGCCATCCGGGACGCGCGGCGGATGAGCGTACGGCCCTCGGGGCCGCCGGTGAGTCCGACGACTATGCGTTCGCGGGCCTGCCAGGTGGTGCGGATGTTGTGCTCGCCGCGGTACTGCTGAAGGTATTCGTCGACCCGGTCGGCGACCCAGAGGAGGGCCAGTTCGCGCAGGGCGGTCAGGTTGCCGGGGCGGAAGTAGTTGGACAGGGACGCGTCGATGCGGTCCGGCTTGTATATGTTGCCGTGGGCCATCCGGCGGCGCAGTGCCTGGGGCGACATGTCGACGAGTTCGAGCTGGTCGGCCCTGCGGACGACCTCGTCGGGGACGGTCTCGCGCTGCCGAACGCCGGTTATCGCCTCGACGACGTCGCCGAGCGATTCCAGGTGCTGGATGTTGACGGTGGAGACCACGTCTATGCCGGCCTGGAGGAGCTCTTCGACGTCCTGCCAGCGCTTGGCGTTGCGGGAGCCCGGCACATTGGTGTGCGCCAGTTCGTCCACCAGGGCGACGGCAGGGGCGCGCTCCAGGACCGCGTCGACGTCCATCTCGGTGAAAACGGCCGAGCGGTAATCGATCTCACGACGCCGGATCTGCTCCAGGCCGTGCAGCATGACCTCGGTGCGTGGGCGGTCGTGGTGCTCCACGAAGGCGACGACGCAGTCGGCCCCCCGTTCCACACGACGGTGGGCCTCGGAGAGCATCGCGTACGTCTTGCCGACGCCGGGTGCTGCACCCAGGTAGATCCGAAGCTTGCCGCGTGCCATGGCCCCATTGTCTTCTCTGAAACCGGCTGCGTCCGATGCGGCAGCCGGTTCGAAGTTACCCCGAAGATTGTCGACAAATGGGACGAGGGGTGGGACGAGGGACCGAATTGACAGGATTCTGACGCCTCAGCCGGACGGCCGAGCCCGTGCTACTCAAGCCCGTCCTGTCCGTGCTACCCGTGCTCGACGATGTGCCCGTCGCTCAGCTCCAGCACCCGGTCCGCCAGCCCCAGCAGCTGCGCGTCGTGCGTCGCCACCAGCGCGGTGACCCGTTCGCTCCGTACCACCGCGCGCAGCAGCTCCATCACCGCGAGCCCGGTCTCCGCGTCGAGCTGGCCCGTCGGCTCGTCCGCGATCAGCAGCGCGGGCCGGTTGGCGAGCGCGCGGGCGATGGCCACGCGCTGCTGCTGGCCGCCCGAGAGCTCCCCGGGCCGCTGCGCGGCATGGTCGCCGAGGCCTACCAGGGAGAGCAGCAGCGCCACCCGCTCCTCGCGCTCGCGCGGGTCCGCCTTGCGCAGCCGCATGGGTACGCCGACGTTCTCCGCGGCAGTCAGGATCGGGATCAGGCCGAACGACTGGAAGATGAAGCCGATCCGGTCCCTGCGCAGCTCCAGGAGCCCGTCCTCGCCGAGTGCGGCGAGGTCCGTGCCGTCGACGGTGATCCGGCCGCCGTCGGGGCTGTCGAGGCCGCCGACCAGGTTGAGGAGCGTCGTCTTGCCGGAGCCCGAGCGTCCCTTGAGCGCGACGAGCTCGCCGCGCGGCACCTCAAAGGACACCCCGCGCAGGGCGTGCACGGCCGCGGCGCCGGTGCCGTACGAACGGTGCAGGTCCTCGACCCGGACCATGGGCGCGCGGGCCGGGTCCTCGGCGACGGCAGCGCCGCTCTGCCCGCCGGTGCTCGTGCGGCTGATGCTGTCGGTCATGTTTCTCCCCCATGGGTGATCGGTCCCGTCGGCCGCCAGTATGTGCATCCGGCACGTGGCTGGGCAATGGCCGGAGGGCGGCGGCGGAGGACCGGCGCGGCACCGAGGCCCTGGACGCCACTGAGGCCGGCCATTGCGGCCGGCCTCAGTGGCGTCAGGACCCCGGACCTCAGCTCCCGCTCACCAGCTGCTTGAGCGCGATGTTGAGTTCGAGGACGTTGACCGTCGGCTGGCCGATGAAGCCGAGGGTGCGGCCGTCGGTGTGCTCGTCGACCAGCTTCTGCACCTGGGCGACGGACAGGTTGTTCTTCTCGGCGATGCGGTGCACCTGGATGTCGGCGTACTCGGGAGAGATGGCCGGGTCCAGGCCGGAGCCGGAGGAGGTCACCGCGTCGGCGGGGACGTCGGACGGCCTGACCGTGTAGCCGTTCACCGAGTTGTCCTTGATGACGGCCTTCTTCGCCGCGGTCACCCAGTCGATCAGGTCCTTGTTGTCGCCGGAGCGGTTGGTCGCGCCGGACAGGATCAGCTTGTACTGGGTGTTGACGCTGTTGGCGCCGAGCCCGTTGGAGGGGCGCGGCTGGAACCACTTGAGGTCCGGGGCCGCGGTCTCCTCGCCCTTCTTCAGCGGCAGGTCGTAGCGCTGGCCGATGAGGGTGGAGCCGACGACCTTGCCGTTCGCGGTGATCTCGGAGCCGTTGGCCTTGTCGGGGAAGATGCCCTGGGCGACGCCGGTGACGGCGAGCGGGTAGAGCACCCCGCAGACCACGGTCAGGACGAGCAGGGCGCGCAGACCGGCCCAGAGCAGCCGGGCGGTGTTTCCTGCGGAGTTGTTCATGGAGGTCATGGCAGGTCAGCCGATTCCGGGGATGAGGGAGATGATCAGGTCGATGATCTTGATGCCGATGAACGGGGCGATCAGCCCGCCGAGACCGTAGATCCCGAGGTTGCGCCGGAGCATCGAGTCGGCGCTGCTGGGCCGGTAGCGCACGCCCTTCAGGGCGAGCGGGACCAGCGCGATGATGATCAGCGCGTTGAAGATGACCGCGGACAGGATCGCGGACTCGGGTGAGGACAGCTGCATGATGTTCAGCTTGTCCAGGCCCGGGTAGACCACCGCGAACATCGCGGGGATGATCGCGAAGTACTTCGCGACGTCGTTGGCGATCGAGAACGTCGTCAACGCACCGCGCGTGATCAGGAGCTGCTTGCCGATCTCGACGATCTCGATCAGCTTGGTCGGGTTGGAGTCCAGGTCCACCATGTTCCCGGCCTCCTTGGCGGCCGAGGTACCGGTGTTCATCGCCACACCGACATCCGCCTGCGCCAGCGCGGGTGCGTCGTTGGTGCCGTCGCCGGTCATCGCGACGAGCTTGCCGCCCGCCTGCTCACGCTTGATGAGGGCCATCTTGTCCTCGGGCGTCGCCTCGGCCAGGAAGTCGTCGACCCCGGCCTCCTGCGCGATCGCCTTGGCCGTCAACGGGTTGTCACCCGTGATCATGACGGTCTTGATGCCCATGCGGCGCAGCTCGTCGAACCGCTCCCGCATGCCCTCCTTGACGACGTCCTTGAGGTGAATGACACCCAGGACCCGGGCGCCCTTCGCGTCCTCGACGGCGACGAGCAGCGGGGTTCCCCCGGCTTCGGAGATCCGGTTGGCAAGGGTATCGGCGTCCTCGGACACCTCTCCGCCCTGCTCCTGGACCCAGGCGATGACCGAACCGGCAGCACCCTTGCGGATCTTGCGCCCGTCGACGTCCACACCGGACATACGGGTCTGGGCGGTGAAGGAGATCCACTCTGCGCCGGACAGCTCGCCCTGGTGGCGTTCGCGCAGCCCGTACCTCTCCTTGGCCAGCACGACGATGGAGCGGCCCTCGGGCGTCTCGTCGGCCAACGAGGACAGTTGAGCGGCGTCGGCCACCTCGGCCTCGGTGGTGCCGGTGACCGGCACGAACTCGGAGGCCTGGCGGTTGCCGAGGGTGATGGTTCCGGTCTTGTCGAGGAGCAGGGTCGACACATCGCCTGCGGCCTCGACGGCACGCCCCGACATGGCGAGGACGTTGCGCTGGACGAGGCGGTCCATGCCCGCGATGCCGATCGCGGAGAGCAGCGCACCGATCGTCGTCGGAATCAGACAGACCAGCAGTGCGGTCAGCACGATCATCGACTGCCGCTGGCCCGCGTAGATCGCGAACGGCTGCAGAGTGACCACGGCGAGGAGGAAGACGATGGTGAGGGACGCGAGAAGGATGTTCAGCGCGATCTCGTTGGGCGTCTTCTGCCGGGCCGCGCCCTCGACCAGGGCGATCATCCGGTCGATGAAGGTCTCACCCGGCTTCGTCGTGATCTTGATGACGACCCGGTCGGAGAGCACCTTCGTACCTCCGGTGACCGCACTGCGGTCACCGCCCGACTCCCGGATGACCGGCGCCGACTCACCCGTGATGGCCGACTCGTCGACGGAGGCGACACCCTCGACGACGTCACCGTCTCCGGGGATGATGTCGCCCGCCTCACAGACGACCAGGTCACCGATGCGCAGCTCGGTGCCGGGCACCTGTTCCTCGGTCCTGCCGTCCTTGGACAGCCGGCGCGCGACCGTGTGGGTCTTGGCCTTGCGCAGTGTGTCGGCCTGCGCCTTGCCGCGGCCTTCGGCGACCGCCTCCGCCAGGTTCGCGAAGATCGTGGTCAGCCACAGCCAGAGCGCGATCGCCCAGCCGAACCAGTCGCCCGGGTTCAGACACGCCAGTACGGTCGTGAAGACCGAACCGATCAGCACCACGAACATCACGGGCGACTTGACCATCATCCGCGGATCGAGCTTGCGGACTGCGTCGGGGAAGGACTTGATCAGCTGCTTGGGGTCGAACAGGCCCCCGCCGACACGTCCTTCGCTCTGGTGACCCGTGGGCGCGTCCTGGTGCGGTGCCCGGGTGGGGGTGACAGTGGACATCGAGTCCTCTTGCTTCGTACGAGTGGTCATGACGCCAGCCCTTCGGCCAGCGGCCCCAGCGCCAGGGCCGGGAAGTAGGTCAGACCGGTGATGATCAGGATCGTGCCGACCAGCAGCCCGCTGAACAGCGGCTTGTGCGTGCCCAGGGTCCCCGCGGTCGCCGGGACGGGCTTCTGCCCGGCCAGCGAGCCGGCCAGCGCCAGGACGAACACGATCGGCAGGAACCGGCCCAGCAGCATCGCAAGACCGATCGTCGTGTTGAACCACTGCGTGTCCGCGTTCAGCCCCGCGAACGCCGAACCGTTGTTGTTCGCACCCGACGTATACGCATACAGAATCTCGGAGAAACCATGCGCACCGGAGTTGGTCATCGAGTTGGCCGGGGTGGGCAGGGCCATCGCCGCAGCGGTGAAGCACAGCACCAGCGCCGGGGTGACCAGGATGTAACAGGCCGCGAGCTTGATCTCCCGCGTGCCGATCTTCTTCCCCAGATACTCCGGCGTACGCCCGACCATCAGACCCGCCAGGAACACCGCGATCACCGCCATGATCAGCATGCCGTACAGACCCGAACCGACACCACCGGGCGCGATCTCGCCCAGCTGCATGCCCAGCATCGTGATCCCGCCGCCAAGACCCGTGAACGAGGAATGGAACGAGTTCACCGCACCGGTCGACGTCAGCGTCGTCGCCACCGCGAAGATCGACGAACCACCGACCCCGAACCGCGTCTCCTTCCCCTCCATCGCCCCGCCCGCGATATCGAACGCCGGACCGTGATGCGCGAACTCCGTCCACATCATCAACGCCGTGAAACCCAGCCAGATGACACCCATCGCCGCCAGGATCGCGTAACCCTGCTTCAGCGAACCGACCATCCGGCCGAAAGTCCGCGTCAACGCGAACGGAATGACCAGAATCAGGAAAATCTCCAGAAGATTGGAGAGCCCCCCGGGATTCTCGAACGGATGAGCCGAGTTGGCGTTGAAGTAACCGCCACCGTTCGTGCCCAGCTCCTTGATCGCCTCCTGCGAGGCGACCGCCCCGCCGTTCCACTCCTGCGAACCACCCAAGAACTGCCCGACACCATGAATACCGGAGAAGTTCTGGATCGCACCGCACGCGACCAGGACCACCGCCGCGACCACCGAGACCGGCAACAGGATCCGCACGGTGCCACGCACCAGATCGGACCAGAAATTGCCCAGCTCACCCGTACGGGAACGGGCGAAACCACGCACCAGCGCCACCGCGACCGCGATACCGACCGACGCCGAGACGAAGTTCTGCACCGCCAGACCACCGGTCTGCACGACATGGCCCATCGCCTGCTCGCCGTAATACGACTGCCAGTTCGTGTTGGCCACGAACGACGCCGCCGTGTTGAACGCCTGATCCGGATCGATCGACGCAAAACCCAGCGACCCGGGCAGACCGCCCTGCAGACGCTGCAGCAGATAAAGGAAAAGGACACTCACCGCGGAGAACGCGAGCACCCCACGCAGATACGCGGGCCAGCGCATCTCCGTATTCGGATCGGCACCGATGGCCTTGTATATCCACTTCTCGACCCGCAGATGCTTCTTCGAGGAGTAGACGGCGGCCATGTAGTCACCAAGCGGACGGTATGCCAGACCCAACGCCACAACGAGCGCGAGCAACTGGAGCACACCAGCGAGGACAGGGCTCATATCGGGCTCAGAACCTCTCCGGATACAGAAGGGCGAGGACGAGATAGCCCAGCAGGGCAACGGCCACGATCAGACCGACAACGTTCTCGGCAGTCACAGCTTCGCCACCCCCTTGGCAACGACAGCCACCAACGCGAACACCGCGATCGTGATGACGACGAAGGCCACATCGGCCATCGTGAGCTCCTGAATGAGGTACGGATTCTCGGACCTCATGAGCAAACCCCGCACCACAGCAGTCCTGGCCTGCGTTGATGACTTCCTTACGGGGATGGGCGAGCCCTTGACGGCGCACATACGTGCCCCATACGCGCCCCATACGCGCTCCCGCCGTACGCCCGGGGCCTGCCCGTCGCACGCCCATGACCTGCTCCGGGACGCGGAAAGGCCGGTGGGCCGTACCCCGTTTCCGGGTGGTACGGCCCACCGGCCTTCAGCTGTGCCGGGCGGCTGCCCGTATCCGCTCAGCGCACCTCGGTGATCTCGGGTCCGCGCTGGAGCTGGCCCATGCCACCGGAGAACTTCGAGCCCTCCTGGTTCTCCTGCTGGACGCCCTCGGGCACCATCTGGGCGTCGTTGGGGAGCTTGAGGACGAGCGGGTCACGCGGGGCCATCGGGCCCTCGCCGCGGACGACCACGGTGTCCCGGAAGATCGTCTCCAGCAGCCCGGCGGCCTCCGGCTGCACGGCACCCTGGCCGGAGATCACTCCGCGCAGGAACCAGCGCGGTCCGTCGACGCCGACGAAGCGCACCAGCTGCACGCCGTTCGTCCCGTCCGGGAGCTGTACGGGGACCTGGGCACGCAGCTCCCAGCCCAGCGGGCCCTCGACCTCGTCGATGATCCCACCCTGCTGGGTGATGCCGGCGGCGATCTCCTCGCGGACCTCCCCCCAGATGCCCTCCTTCTTGGGGGCGGCGAAGGCCTGCAGCTGGATGGCGCTGTCGCGCAGCACGACGGTCGCGGCGACGATCGCGTCACCGGCCACCTCGACGCGCAGTTCCATGCCCTCGACGCCGGGCACGAAGACGCCACCCAGGTCGACCCGGCCCTCGCCGGGCTTGGAGACCTCGGAGATGTCCCACGGTCCGTCCGGCCGCGGCGCCGGCGGGAGATTCACCCGACGCGAGCCGCTGCCGGCCCCATCGGCGTCATCGAGCTCGTCGACGACCTGCTCGGCCTCGCGCGCTTCGTCCGCCACGTCCTCGGCGGAACCACTCTTCTTGCGACGTCCGAACACGTCACTGTCCTTCCCGGTCGGGTACGACCGAAGCGTAGCTGTTCCCGCCCTGGGTGATCCCGCCCCTGACGTCATCAACATCACCGGAGGCATGACCTCCGGTGGATCCGAATCCTCCCTCGCCGCGGGCCGAGCCGGGCAGCTCCGCCACCTCGTGGAAGCGCACCTTCTCGACCTGCTGGACGACCAGTTGGGCAATCCGGTCGAACCGCTCGAACCGCACGGGCTCTCGCGGGTCGAGATTGATGACGATCACCTTGATCTCTCCACGGTACCCGGCATCAACCGTCCCCGGGGCATTCACCAGGGCGACTCCGCAGCGCGCGGCGAGGCCGGACCGCGGGTGCACGAACGCGGCGTATCCGTCGGGCAGCGCGATCGACACCCCGGTGGGCAGCACGGCGCGCTCGCCCGGGGCCAGCTCCACGGCCTCGGTGGTCATCAGATCGGCTCCGGCGTCGCCCGGGTGCCCGTAGGCCGGAATCGGCACGTCCGGGTCGACACGGCGGATCAGTACGTCCACGGGGTGGCGCATCAGGGGTTCACCTCGAAGGCACGGACGCGCTTGGTCTGGTCCGGGTCGGCCATCGCCGCCTCGATCTCGGCCGGGCGGCCGTTCTCGATGAAGTGGTCGACCTTGACCTCGATGAAGAGGGCCTCGGCGCGGACCGCCACGGGCCCGTCCGAGCCGCCGATCCGGCCGGTGGCCCGGGAGTAGATCTTCCGGCCGTGCACCGCGGTGACCTCGGCGTCGAGGTGGAGCACGGTGTCCACGGCCACCGGACGCACGAAGTCGGTCTCCAGCCGCCCGGTCACCGCGATCACCCGCAGCAGCCAGTTCAGCGAGCCGAGCGTCTCGTCCAGCGCGGTGGCCAGAATGCCGCCGTGGGCCAGGCCCGGGGCGCCCTGGTGGGCGGTCTTCACGGTGAACTCGGCGGTGACCCTGGCACCCTCGCCTGCCCGCGCCTGGAGGTGCAGCCCGTGCGGCTGTCCTTCGCCGCACCCGAAACAGTGTTCGTAGTGCGCGCCCAGGAGTTCGCCGGGGGCCGGGGCTTCGGGGTGCCGGATCGGTTTCACCGCGTCGGCCGGGGGCTTCAGAGCCGCAGATGTTCCACTCACAGGCGCAGACCTTACCCGCGCGGCCACCCGCAGGTCGCGCCGTGCCAAGCTTGGCTTCATGCAGCCTTCCACCCCGCCTTTCGACGAACGACTGACCGCCCCCCGTTCGTGGTGGCTGATCGCCTTCCTGATCGGCATCGCCTGCGCCCTGATGCTGCTGCCGCTCGGCACGCTGCCCCTGCTGGCCGGTCTGGCCGGCGGCACGGCCCTGTCGGCGGTGGCGGTGAGTTCGTACGGCTCGGCCAGGATCCGGGTGGTCGCGGGCGCCCTGGTGGCGGGCGACGCGCGGATTCCGGTGACGGCGCTCGGCGAGGCCGAGGTGCTGGACGCCGAGGAGGCGCGCGCCTGGCGCTCGTACAAGGCGGACACCCGTGCGTTCATGCTGCTGCGCAGCTACATTCCGACGGCGGTCCGGGTCGAGGTCACCGACCCGCAGGACCCGACGCCGTATGTCTATCTGTCGACCCGCGAGCCGCAGGCCCTGGTAGCGGCGCTCAGCGCGGTGCGGGCCTAGCTCCGGGTCTCTTCGGCGAGGCGCGGTGCCGGGGCACGCGAGCCCGGCAGGATCCAAACGAAAGGCCTAGCTCTCCAGTTCGCCCGGGAGACCCTTGCGCAGGCGCCTGGGCCGTTCCAGCGGAGGCAGCTGGGGCAGCTGGTCCCAGGGGATCTGGCGCTTGCGCAGATCCTTTCTGACCCGCTCGGCGAGCTTTCGGGTGTCGCGCCGGTTCATCGTCGCGCCGACGGCGGCGCCGACCATGAACGGAATGAGATTCGGCAGATTGCGCGCCATGCGCTTCATGATCTGCTGGCGCAGCTCACGTTTCATCTGGCCGCCCAGCGCCGCATTGACCGTCGTGGGGTGGCTGACGTCGATACCGCGCTCCTCCGTCCAGGACGTGAGGTAGGCGGTGGAGCGCTGGGTGAGCCCGCCCGGCGGGCGCAGCCCGTAGACCTCGTGCAGCTCGGCGACGAGCTTCATCTCGATCGTGGCCACACCGGTGATCTCCGCCGCCAGCTCGGCGAGCATGGCGGGCGGTACGGGCATCATGGCCGCCGCGCCGATACCGGCGCCGACGGTGGCGGTGGCCTTGCTCGCGCCTGCGATGAGCTTGTCGGCGAGTTCCTCGGGCCCGAGGCCGGGGAACTGCTTGCGCAGGGTCGCGAGATCGCGCACAGGGATGCGGGGAGCGTTCTCGATGATCAGGTCGGCGATATGACCGATCGCAGCCTTGGCACTCTCCCCGCCCTTGCGTACTCCCCGTTTCACTGAACTCAGACGGCCTGCCCCGGTCACGGGCTCCGTCCTGTCGACCTGTCCGGCCCCATAGGCCGTGTCGACTCCTTCGGCTCCTCCGACTGCCGTGACTGCTCCGAGCGAGGCCGCCCGGCCCCGCTCGTCGTCCCGCTCACCCGGGGAGGGTGGCAGGGCGGACCGCTCGGCAGGCGCTGCTACGCCTTCTGCCGGGCCTGTGCCGCCCTGATTCGCCTCCGACGAACTCTTGCGCCGCAAGCGTCGCTTCCGGAACGGTGTGTCGCCTGCCACGGTCGGCCCGACCTAGTCGCAGTCGCGGCAGATCGGCTGGCCGTTCTTCTCGCGCGCCAACTGGCTCCTGTGGTGCACGAGGAAGCAGCTCATGCACGTGAACTCGTCGGCTTGCTTGGGCAGGACCCTTACGGCCAGCTCTTCATTGGACAGGTCTGCGCCGGGCAGCTCCAGTCCTTCGGCCGCGTCGAACTCGTCGACGTCGACGGCGGACGCCGTCTTGTCGCTCCGGCGAGCCTTGAGCTCTTCAAGGCTGTCCTGGTCCACGTCGTCATCGGTCTTGCGTGGGGTGTCGTAATCCGTTGCCATGTCGCTCTCCCCCTCTGGGTGTCTGCGGTGTCTCAGCGCACGTAACGCGTGAGAGGCCGGACTTGTGCCCGACCTGAGGCGGAGATTTTGCCTCACATCAAGGTCTGTTACTCAATCGACACCCAAAAGGGCCGCTCGGGAGTGGCCGGCTTGGGTGGCGATGGGGACCGTACACGGTCCCGATACTGCGCTTCACGGGCGCCACCCCGTGTACTTCCCGTGATATCGGACCCCGAAAACCCCGACTTTGACGGGTTTTCCGGCGATGGCCCTGATCACGGAGCGTGGACATAAAGAAATTCGCTCCTGTGATCGATCACACACGGTCGCTCCGGGTGCAGGTCCCGAAAATTCCGCTCAAAGCGAACAAAATAATTCGTGCCCGGATCGCTCCGCCCGGACCTTCGGACCGGCTCCTCAGACCGGCAGTGAGACGCGCATCACAAGACCACCGCCCTCGCGGGGTTCCGCGACGATACGGCCGCCGTGAGCGCGCGCCACAGAGCGTGCGATCGACAGGCCGAGCCCCACCCCCTTGTCGCTGCCCGTTCGCTCCGTACGCAGCCGCCTGAAGGGCTCGAAGAGGTTGTCGATCTCGTACGCGGGCACCACGGGCCCCGTGTTCGAGACCAGGAGCACGGCCTGGCCGGGCTGCAGCCCGGTGGTGACCTCCACCCAGCCCTGCTCCGGGACGTTGTAGCGCACGGCGTTCTGTACGAGGTTCAGCGCGATCCGCTCCAGCAGGACACCATTGCCCTGGACGACGGCCGGGGCACGTTCGCCGCGGATCTCCACGCCCCGCTCCTCGGCCTCGGCGCGCGTCTGGTCGATCGCGCGCGAGGCCACCTCGGCGAGGTCGACCGGTTTGCGCTCGACGATCTGGTTGTCGCTGCGGGCGAGCAGCAGCAGGCCCTCGACCAGCTGCTCACTGCGCTCGTTGGTGGCCAGCAGGGTCTTGCCGAGCTGTTTCAGCTCCGGTGGTGCCTGCGGGTCGGAGAGATGGACCTCCAGCAGCGTGCGGTTGATCGCGAGCGGGGTGCGCAGCTCGTGCGACGCGTTCCCGACGAACCGCTGCTGGGCGGTGAAGGCCCGTTCCAGGCGGTCGAGCATCTCGTCGAAGGTGTCGGCGAGCTCCTTCAGCTCGTCGTCCGGGCCGTCCAGCTCGATCCGGCGGGACAGGTCGGTTCCGGCCACCCGGCGTGCGGTGCGGGTGATCCGGCCCAGCGGGGAGAGCACCCGGCCCGCCATGGCGTAGCCGAAGGCGAAGGCGATGACGCTGAGGCCGACGAGTGCCAGCAGCGACCGGTTCAGCAGCGTGTCCAGGGCCCGCTGGCGCTGATGGTTGACGCAGGTGTTCATGGCCGAGTTGAAGGCGTCCGGCGTGGACTTCTCGTTGAAATTGCACACGTCACTGGTGACCTGGCCGCTCACGACCTTGAACGGCAGCTCACTGCCCACGTGCAGGGCCTGGGCGGCCAGCATGTAGATGATCGAGAGCAGCAGAATGCCCGCGATCAGGAACATGCCGCCGTACAGCAGCGTGAGCCGTATCCGGATGGTCGGGCGCAGCCAGTAGGGCGGCTCCTGCTGTTTGGGCTCCCAGGTGGGCTTCGGGGGCGCTGTCGGCGGCGCCGGGACGGTGGGCATCGGCGGTCAGATCCGGTAGCCGGAGCCGGGCACGGTGACGATCACCGGCGGCTCGCCGAGTTTGCGGCGCAGCGTCATGACGGTGACCCGGACGACATTGGTGAACGGGTCGGTGTTCTCGTCCCAGGCCTTCTCCAGCAGCTGCTCGGCCGAGACGACCGCGCCCTCGCTGCGCATCAGGACCTCCAGCACGGCGAACTCCTTCGGCGCGAGCTGGATCTCGGCATCGCCCCGGAAGACCTCGCGGCGGTTGGGGTCGAGCTTGATCCCGGCGCGCTCCAGGACGGGCGGCAGGGCCACGGTCGTACGCCGCCCCAGCGCCCGGACCCGTGCGGTGAGCTCGGTGAAGGCGAAGGGCTTGGGCAGGTAGTCGTCCGCGCCCAGCTCCAGGCCCTCGACCCGGTCGCTGACGTCCCCGGACGCGGTGAGCATGAGGACCCGGGTGGGCATCCCCAGCTCGACGATCCGCCGGCAGACGTCGTCGCCGTGCACCAGAGGCAGGTCCCGGTCCAGCACCACGACGTCGTAGTCGTTGACCTCGATGCGCTCCACGGCCGCAGCACCGTCGTACACGACATCGACGGCCATGGCCTCGCGGCGCAATCCGGTGGCCACCGCATCGGCGAGCAGCTGCTCGTCCTCCACGACGAGTACGCGCACGGCGCTGTCCTTCCTTAGAAACTTCAGTACGTCGGAAAACTCCAGAACGTCCCGATGGGCCCACGGCCGGTGACCCGGGCCGCTCATCAGTACTGGTCTGTGCGGCTCCATCCTGCCCGCAACGCGTATAAACCGGCGGTAAGACGACGCTGGCCGGCCGGGCCCTCCGGGGAATTCACCGGATTTCCGGGCCAGTTGAGGTTTCTCTGAGCTTTGGGGTGGGGAGGACGCATTCACACCCGCGATCACGCCTTGAATGTGGCGTGCCACAGGCCACTCCGTCCCCGGAGAGCGCGTGATCACCCGCCCTACCGTCTCCGTGCGGAGGGAAACCCGGGCACACCCCCGTGCCACCGACCCACGATGAGGGGGCGCATTATGGACGCTTTCACCGCAGGTCTGCTGCAACGAATCAAGACCACCGAGTCCGACCTCACGAAAGCTCTGGAGACGGGCGACGACTTCCTCGCGGATGTCGAGCAGGGCGAGCTGGACGACCTGCACCGCCTCGCAGCCGAGCACGGCGTCGAAATCGGCGCCACCAGCGTCTGAGCCGCGCGAGAGGGGCCCCCGATGCCGTCACCGGCGCCAGGGGCCCTTCTCGTATGCCGGAAGCACCCGGTCTCTGCCTGCTACCGGGCCCGCTCAGTCGTGCCAGGCGCCGAGCTCGTCCAGGATGCCCTGCAGCGGCTCGAAGACGCCGGGAGACGCGGCGACCGTCAGGTCACCGTCTGCGGGCAGCCCGGGACGGCCTCCGGTGCACGCCCCCGCCTCACGGGCGATGAGATCACCGGCCGCCAGGTCCCACGGGTGCAGGCCGCGCTCGTAGTAGCCGTCGAGACGGCCGGAGGCCACATCGCACAGGTCCACTGCGGCGGAGCCGCCGCGCCGGATGTCGCGCAGCCCCGGGATCAGCTTCTGGGCCACGTCCGCCTGGTGCGTACGGACGTGGGCGACGTAGTTGAAACCGGTCGAGACGAGCGCCTGGTCGAGCGGCGGCGCGGGCCGGCAGCGCAGCGCGGCGCCCTCGCCGTACGCCCCGCCCTTCGCATATGCACCGCCTCCGAGCACCGCCCGGTACGTCTCGCCGCGCATCGGGGCCTCCACCACGCCCACGACCCGCTCGCCGTCCCGTTCGGCGGCGATGGACACGGCCCAGGTCGGCAGCCCGTACAGGTAGTTCACGGTGCCGTCGAGCGGGTCGATGACCCATCGGATGCCGCTGCTGCCCTCCGCGCTGGCCCCTTCCTCACCCAGGAAGCCGTCCTGGGGACGGCGCTCGGTGAGGAAACCGGTGATCAGCTTCTCGGCGGCGATGTCCATCTCGGTGACGACGTCGATCGGGCTGGACTTGGTCGCGGCCACCCCTAGGTCGGCCGGGCGGCCGTCGCGCAGCAGCGCACCGGCGCGGCGGGCGGCCTCCAGAGCGAGGTCGAGCAGTTCGGACAGGTTCGGGTCGGTCACGGCGCTCCAGAGGTCGCAGAACGTAGGACAGGGGCTCTTACGCGTACGGGCTGTCGGTCTACGCGTACGGGCTGTCGGCGCCCGCCGCGGCGGGCTTGAGGGCCCGGGCCGGGCAGCAGCCGACCGGGCAGAGGTCATGGCTCGGGCCGAGCGCGCCCAGCGCGCACCGCTGCGCACCACGCCCCTGCTCGGTGGCCGCGCGCTCCAGCACCAGTTCGCGCACGGCCGCGGCGAACCGCGGGTCGGCGCCCACGGTCGCGGACCTGCGCACCGGAAGCCCGAGTTCGGCGGCCTTCGCGGTGGCCTCCGTGTCGAGGTCGTACAGCACCTCCATGTGGTCCGAGACGAAACCGATGGGGACCATCACCACGGCCGGGACTCCCTCCCCGTGCAGCGCCTCCAGGTGGTCGCAGATGTCGGGTTCCAGCCACGGGATGTGCGGGGCGCCGCTGCGCGACTGGTAGACGAGCTGCCAGGGGTGCTCGACGCCGGTCTCCTCGCGCACCGCGTCGACGATCAGCCGGGCGACGTCGAGGTGCTCGGCGACATAGGCGCCGCCGTCGCCGTGCGCCTCCGCGGGGCCGGAGGTGTCGGCGGCGAAGGTGGGGATGGAGTGCGTGGTGAAGGCGAGGTGCGCCCCGGCCCGTACGTCCTCGGGGAGGTCGGCCAGGGAGGCGAGGACGCCGTCGACCATGGGCCGTACGAACCCGGGGTGGTTGAAGTAGTGCCTGAGCTTGTCGACACGGGGCACCGGCAGTCCTTCGGCCTCCAGGGCGGCCAGCGACTCGGCGAGGTTCTCGCGGTACTGCCGGCAGCCGGAGTACGAGGCGTAGGCGCTGGTGGCGAGGACGGCGATGCGACGGCGTCCGTCCATGACCATCTCGCGCAGGGTGTCGGTGAGGTACGGCGCCCAGTTGCGGTTGCCCCAGTACACCGGAAGATCGAGACCGTGCTCCGCGAAATCCTTGCGCAGGGCGTCCAGCAGGGCCCTGTTATGGGCGTTGATCGGGCTGACGCCGCCGAACAGGAAGTAGTGCTTGCCGACTTCCTTCAGCCGCTCCTCGGGGATGCCGCGGCCACGGGTCACGTTCGCCAGGAACGGGACGACGTCGCCCGGGCCTTCGGGGCCGCCGAAGGAGAGCAGCAGCAGGGCGTCATAGGGAGCGGGATCGCGCAGATCGGACATGGCATCGATCCTGCCACTCGCCTCGGACGGTGCTCCCACCGACATCGTCTCCCCGGCCCACCCCGGTGTCGGGCCGGCCATCGCGACCGTAAGCTGTGTCAGCCAACTTCACGCATTACAGGCGCGTGTGATCACGCTGTTCCGGAGCCCTCCTTGCCCAGTCCCTACCGCGCGATCTTCGCCGCCCCCGGCACCAAGGGGTTCTCGGCGGCCGGATTCATCGGCCGGATGCCGCTGTCCATGATGGGCATCGGCGTGGTGACCATGGTTTCCCAGCTCACCGGCCGTTACGGGCTCGCCGGGGCGCTCACCGCGACGCTGGCGATGTCGGCGGCGGCGATCGGGCCGCAGATATCCCGGCTCGTCGACCGGCACGGACAGCGGCGCGTCCTGCGCCCCGCCACGCTCGTCGCGCTGGCGGCGGTGACCGGGCTCCTGATCTGCGCCCAGCAGCGGCTGCCGGACTGGACGCTCTTCGTCTTCGCGGCGGGCGCGGGCTGCGTGCCCAGCGTGGGGGCGATGACCCGGGCCCGCTGGGCGGAGATCTACCACGGTTCGCCGCAGCGGCTGCACACCGCGTACTCGTGGGAGTCGATCGTCGACGAGGTGTGCTTCATCTTCGGGCCGATCGTCTCGATCGGCCTGTCCACCGCCTGGTTCCCCGAGGCCGGACCGCTGCTGGCCGCCGGGTTCCTGCTGGTCGGTGTCTTCTGGCTGACCGCGCAGCGCGCCACCGAGCCGGTGCCGCATCCGCGCGAGAAGCACACCGGCGGCACCGCGCTGCGCTCCGGTGGCCTCCAGGTCCTCGTCGTCACGTTCGTGGCGACCGGTGCGATCTTCGGGGCGGTCGACGTGGTGACGGTGGCCTTCGCCGAGGAGCAGGGGCACAAGGCGGCGGCGAGCCTCGTACTGGCCGTGTACGCGCTGGGGTCCTGCCTGGCCGGGGCGGTCTTCGGCCTGCTGCGCCTCAAGCGGAAGCCGTCCACCCGGTGGGTGATGGGCGTGTGTGCGATGGCCGTGAGTATGATCCCCCTCCAACTGGCCGGGAACCTCACGTTTCTGGCCGTGGCGCTCTTTGTCGCGGGCCTCGCCATCGCACCGACGATGGTCACCACGATGGCCCTCATCGAACAGCACGTACCGCGCACCGAACTGACCGAGGGCATGACCTGGACCGGCACCGGTCTCGCCGTCGGTGTGGCGCTCGGCTCCTCGGCCGCCGGCTGGGTGGTCGACGCGTCGGGCGCCGAGGCGGGGTACGCGGTGCCCGCCGTGGCGGGAGCGCTCGCGGCCGCGGTGGCGTTCCTGGGGTATCGCCGGCTCAGCGGGCCGGCGCCTACGGAGGGGCGCGGGGAAGATGACCGAAACCGACGCACGGACGACGACGAGCGCGTGGCGTAACTGGGCGGGGAACGTCAGCGCCCGTCCGGTACGGTCCGTCTCCCCCGCCTCCGTGGCGGAGCTCGCCGAGGTGCTGCGCCGGGCGTCCGAGGACGGTCTGCGGGTGAAGCCGGTCGGCACCGGACACTCCTTCACCGCGACGGCGGCCACCGACGGCGTACTGATCCGCCCCGATCTGCTCACCGGCATACGGGAGATCGACCGCACGGCGATGACGGTGACCGTCGAGGCCGGCACCCCGCTGAAGCGGCTGAACACCGCCCTGGCGCGGGAGGGCCTGTCGCTCACCAACATGGGCGACATCATGGAGCAGACGGTCGCGGGCGCCACCTCGACCGGCACCCATGGCACCGGCCGCGACTCGGCGTCCATATCCGCGCAGATCCGCGCCCTCGAACTGGTCACGGCCGACGGCACGGTGCTGACCTGTTCGGAGAAGGAGAACGCCGATGTCTTCGCCGTCGCCCGGATCGGGCTCGGCGCCCTGGGTGTCGTCACGGCGATCACCTTCGCCGTGGAGCCGGTCTTCCTGCTGACGGCCCGCGAGGAGCCGATGAGCTTCGACGAGGTCACGAACGGCTTCGGCGAACTGGTCGCCGAGAACGAGCACTTCGAGTTCTACTGGTTCCCGCACACCGGCAACTGCAACACCAAGCGCAACAACCGCAGCGCGGGCCCCGCCGCCCCGCCCGGAAGGGTCAGTGGCTGGGTCGAGGACGAGCTCCTCTCCAACGGGATCTTCCAGGTGGCCTGTTCGCTCGGCCGGGCGGTCCCCGCCGCCATTCCGTCGATCGCCAAGGTCTCCAGCCGCGCCCTGTCGGCCCGTACGTACACCGACATCCCCTACAAGGTCTTCACCAGCCCGCGCCGGGTCCGCTTCGTGGAGATGGAGTACGCCCTTCCGCGCGAGGCCGCCGTGGAAGCGCTGCGTGAGGTGAAGGCGATGGTCGAGCGGTCGCCGCTGCGGGTCAGCTTCCCGGTCGAGGTCCGTACCGCCCCCGCGGACGACATCGCGCTCTCCACGGCCTCGGGCCGGGAGAGCGCGTACATCGCCGTCCATCTGTACAAGGGCACGCCCTACCAGGCGTACTTCACCGCGGTCGAGCGGATCATGACCGCCCACGCGGGCCGCCCGCACTGGGGCAAGGTCAACACTCGCGACGCCGAGTACCTCGCCGGGGTGTATCCGCGGTTCGGCGAGTTCACCGCCGTACGTCACCGGCTGGACCCGGACCGCCTCTTCGGCAACGACTATCTGCGCCGGGTGCTGGGCGACTGATCGTCGTGGCCGGTCACTGGTCGGTGTCCGCGGTGGCGGGGTCGCCCTGCGCCGGGGCGTCGCCGGTGTCCATGGGATTCGGGTCGGTGGTGCTGCCGTCGCCGGGCACCGCCGGGGAGGGCGTGACCGCCGGGGACGGGTCCGTCCGGCCAGGGGTGCTGCCGGACGGCGTAGGGCTCGGCGTCGCACCGGACGGGGAACCGTCGCCCTGACCGGAGTCCGGGTTCGGGCTCTGTCCGCCCTGCGGGTCCGTACTCGGCGTCGCTCCGCCCTCCTGACCCGGCGTCTGTCCCTGAGTGCCGGTCTCCGGAGCCGGGTCGTTCGATCCGGAGCCCCGCTCCCCGCCGCGTACGACGGAGCCGACGGTCGTTCCCCCGCCGCCGCTCAGGTCGTTGCCCGAGACCAGCTCGAAGGTGGTGATCCCGCCCATCGTCACGGCGAAGACCACGGCCGCCCCGAGTGCCGGCCGCTTCCAGCCGCGGACGCGGGTGCCGTGCGTGGTGGCTTCGGAGAACTCCGCGCCCTGATCCGGGCGCGCCGCGGTGAGCAGCCGGGTCTCGTCGAGCGGCGTCAGCAGCCGCGTATCACCCGTCTCATGCGTATCCGACGCGCTCGCCTCGTGGCCCGGGTTCTTCGCCTGGACCGTGACCTCGCAGATCTGCTCCCCGGTGCGGCGGAAGAAGTGCTGGAAGACCGAGCCGCCGCACGTGGCGACGACGCTCATCACTCCGGCGCCGAGGATCGTTCCGTACACACCCAGTTGGGAGGCCGCCACCGCCGCCGCGACCGCTGCCACGGCGCTGCCCGCCACCTGCGGCAGGCTCAGATCTATACGCCTTTCCTTGGGTTCCGTGTCATTTTCCGGCTTCTGTACCATTTCCAGCCCTTGATTGACATCTCACCCACCATGCAACAGGAAGGGACATTTGAGCGAAGTGAATGGTTCCGATTCAGGATGTTCTGTGAAGCAGGACACTCCTGAAGGTCATTCAGCACCGGACTGGGTAGCTCAACTCCCGCACCTCACGAGAACTTCGGCGGCGCGGCGGTCCACCCACATGGCCCGAATGGAGTACTGTGGCGAGCCCTGGGGCCGGACTCCCGCGCGGGTGTCCGGGATCTTCGGGAGGGGGCCGAAGGAGGCACTCGATCCGGCGGCGCCACGGCATCGCACGGGGACTGATTACAGAAAGCGACCACCAGTCACTTTCTGTTGCAGAATAGGTCACCGTGTCATACCGGCGATCAAGGGCTCACACCCGACACGCCGGGCAACACGGCAATGTTGTGGCAGGCTGCACCCGGGCAGGCCACACTCGACTAGCGGAAGCAGCGACGCACGTGACGTCGGCAGGCACCACCCGGGAGGTCCCCATGCCCGAACTGCGTGTCGTGGCCGTCTCCAACGACGGCACACGACTGGTGCTCAAGGCTGCCGACAATACGGAGTACACGCTTCCGATCGACGAGCGGCTGCGAGCCGCCGTGCGCAACGACCGCGCGCGGCTCGGCCAGATCGAGATCGAGGTGGAGAGCCACCTCCGCCCCCGCGACATCCAGGCCCGGATACGAGCCGGCGCCTCCGCGGAGGAGGTCGCCCAGTTCGCCGGGATTCCGGTGGACCGTGTCCGCCGCTTCGAGGGCCCCGTCCTCGCCGAGCGCGCCTTCATGGCCGAGCGGGCCCGGAAGACTCCCGTGCGCCGTCCCGGCGAGAACACCGGCCCCCAGCTCGGTGACGCGGTGCAGGAGCGGCTGCTGCTGCGCGGCGCCGACAAGGAGACCGTCCAGTGGGACTCCTGGCGTCGAGACGACGGCACCTGGGAGGTCCTGCTGGTCTACCGGGTCGCGGGCGAACCGCACTCGGCCAGCTGGACGTACGACCCGCCGCGCCGGCTGGTCCAGGCCGTGGACGACGAGGCGCGTTCGCTGATCGGCGAGACCGATGACGTCGCGGCGCCCGAGCCGAGCTTCCCGTTCGTGCCCCGGATCGCCCGGCTGCCCCGCGACCGGCCGCTGGACCGTGCCCTGGACCGTCAGATGGAGCGCCCGACGGCCCCCGTGCCGGAGCCGGAGGAGCACATCGGCGGCATCTCGGCGAGCGAACGCGATTCGCTGACCAGCCTGCTGGAGGCGGTGCCGAGCTTCCGCGGCGACATGGTGGTGCCGGAGCGCCCCGTGCAACCCGAGCCTCCGGCGATCGAGCCCGCCATGCAGGAGCCCGGGGCCGATGAGCCGCCGGCCGCGGCGGCCTCCGCCGGTGCCGGTTCCGCCTATGCGGATGTGCTGATGCCGCGGGCGGTGGCCGGACACCGCGACCGGCTGACCGGGACGACGGACCGCCAGGCCGAGGCGGACGGCGTCCGGCCGGGCCGCCGTGCCGCCGTGCCGAGCTGGGACGAGATCGTCTTCGGTACGCGCCGCAAGAAGCAGGACTGAGGCAGGGTGACCGCAGCATGACGAGGGCCCGTACGCAGTGGCGTACGGGCCCTCGTGCGGCATACGGGCCCGGCAGTGCCGCGTGTGCGCGGAGCGCGGTACGGCCATGGCGTGGCGACGGACCGGTGCGCGCCCCGTTACTGGGGGTCGGGGCCCTTGGCCACCGGGCGGGACTCGTCGCCGGACCACTCGGACCAGGAGCCCGCATACAGCGCCGCGGGGATCCCGGCGACGGCCAGGGCCAGCACCTCGTGGGCGCCGGAGACACCGGAGCCGCAGTAGACGCCCACCTGCGGCGCCCGGTCAGCGCCGAGCCCCTCGAAGCGGGAGGCCAGCGAGTGCGCGGGCAGGAATCGGCCGTCGTCCACCACGTTCTCGGAGGTCGGGGCCGAGACAGCGCCCGGGATATGGCCGCCCACCCGGTCGATCGGCTCCACATCGCCCCGGTAGCGCTCGGCGGCCCGCGCGTCCAGCAGCAGACCCGAGCGGGCCAGCGCCGCGGCCCCGTCCGCGTCCAGCAGCGGCAGGGCGCCGGGGACGGGCCGGAAATCGCCCTCTGCCGGGGTCGGGATCTCCGTCTGCAGCTCCCCCGTCCAGGCCGCGAGACCGCCGTCCAGGACCCGGACATCCTCGTGCCCCGTCCAGCGCAGCAACCACCAGGCGCGCGCCGCGGCCCAGCCCTGGCCGCCGTCGTACACGACCACCGGAGTGTCCCGGGAGACACCGGCCCGGCGCATCACCGCGCCGAATTCCTCCGGGTCGGGCAACGGATGACGGCCGCCGCTGCCTGGCGGACCGGCGAGTTCCGCGTCCAGGTCGACAAAGACCGCACCGGGAATGTGCCCGGCCTCGTAGTCGGGCCGGCCGTGCGGGCCGCCCAGCTGCCAACGTACGTCCAGGAGCACCGGCGGATGTGGCCCCGCCGACTCGCTCATGCATTCGGATGCGGTGATGATGGGCTTCATGGGTGCCATCCTCGCGCAGGAGCCGCCCCACCAGTAACACCTTCGAAACGGACGTATCGCATAAAAACGGTCTCTCTCTGTCGAGATCCCGGAAAGTGCGGCGCGGCCGGGGCACATCGTGCGCCGGGTGGTGCAAACATCTGCACGGGGCGCACACATCCTGTACCGCATGGCGGCGCACCGGCCCCGTTCCCCCCGTACGGCCACCACGATGGTCCGAGGAGAGAGTGACGATGACCGAGGCTGCCGCCCGACGCACGCCCGGAGCGCCTTGCTGGGTGAGTCTGATCGTGCACGGCCTGAGCACGACCGAGGATTTCTACGCCGATCTGTTCGGCTGGGAGTTCGTGCCGGGCCCGGACCAGCTCGGTCCGTACGTCCGCGCGCTGATCGACGGGAAGGTGGTCGCGGGCATCGGACAGCTGCCGCCCGACCGCCATCTGCCGGTCGCCTGGACCACCTATCTGGCCACCGACGACGCCGATGTCACGGCGGAGGTGATCCGCTCCTGCGGCGGCACGGTCGCCGTCGGGCCGCTCGATGCGGGCGAGGCGGGCCGGATGGCCATCGCCTCCGACCCCAGTGGCGCGGTCTTCGGGATCTGGCAGGCCGCCGCGCACGTCGGCACGGCACTCGCCGGAGCCCACGGCACCCCGGTCTGGAACGAGCTGGTGACCCGCGAGACCTCGACGGTCTGCAAGTTCTACCAGACGGTCTTCGGCTATGAGGCGGAGGCGGTCGTCTCGGCGGACTTCGACTATCAGACCCTGCATCTGAACGGCCGTCCGGTGGCCTCGCTGCACGGCGTCGGTCACGCCCTGCCCCGCGACCGCGGCCCGCACTGGATGACGTACTTCGAGGTCGACGACACCGACGCTGCCGCGCAGCGCGTGGTGGAGCTCGGCGGATACATCCTGCAGCCGCCCCGGGAGGGGTCGAGCGGCCGGGTGGCGACCGTGGCGGATCCGGAGGGCGCGGTGTTCACGATCGTACGGTCGGCCGCCCGCTACTGAGCAGCCCGGGCGCGGGGCGGGCCGGTCAGCCGGCCCTGACCCGATCGACATGCCGGCGGGCGGGGCCGGCCAGCCGGGCGTGCAGCTCGTCGAAGAGTTCGGACGCCTCGGTTCCGCTCCACTCGGCGGGCAGCAGTTCACGCGCCACACCCGGGTCGAGATAGACGAGCCTGCGCCAGTCGGTGAGGACCCTGATGTACGTCGCGAACGCCTCGCGGTCCGTCACCGGGCCGCCGCTCGCGATCCGCTCGGCCACCGGGCGGTGCACGGCGAGGAACTCGACGTACAGCTGCTGCAGCCGCACGGTGTCCCACCAGGAGCGCACCTTCGCGGGAAGGTCCCCGCTCCCGTCGTCCTTCTTGTCCTTGTCCCCCGCCTTGTCCTTGTCCCCCGCCACCGAGAGGTAGTCGGCCCGGAAGAGGTCGGCGTACGAGCGCAGCCCGTGCCTGGCCAGCATGTCCTCCGCCTCCTCGTGCACATGGCCCGGTGCGATCCACACCCCGGCGGACACGGAACCGAAGCCGAGCCGGGTGAGCTGGGTGCGCAGGGTGTGCCGCTTGGCGCGCTCGGACTCGGGCACGGAGAAGACGACCAGCACCCAGCCCTCGTCCACGGTGGCCCTCCGGGCCGCGAAGATGCGCGGGTCGCCGTCGCGCAGGATCCGCTCGGTCTCGGATGAGATCCGGTATCCGGCCGCTCCGGAGACCGATTCGGCTTCGAGAAGTCCGGCGCGCTTCAGCCGGGAGACCGAGGACCGTACGGTCGGCCCCTCGACGCCGAGGTCAGCGAGCAGCTGGATCAGCGAGGCCACGGACATCCAGCCGTCGGTGTCGCGCGCGTACAGCCCGTAGACCGTCACGATCAGCTGCCTCGGCTGCACCTTGCCCAGCGGGCCCGGTTCGGACTCGGCCTCTGTTCCGCTCACCGTGTTCACGGCGTCATCCTAAGCATCCGCACCGGACGCCCGAGGGCTCGGTCGACCACCGCCCGGCCTTCGCCCGGAGGGCTCCCTGCCCTCGTCGGCGGGCATGAGCCCGGCCCGCACCCGACTCGCGGCCGACGCCGGGCCCGAACACCGCGCGACGAAGAAGACCGGTCCAAACGCCTCCGGTTACACGCTCACGTCGCCGATGCAAGGCACGATCGTCAGGGTCGCCGTCGAGGGCGGCGAGGAGGTCAAGGAGTGACGCATGGCAGACATCTCGGCGGCCACCACGCCACCGGCCACCGCTCGAAGGGCGGTGCGGCGCCACGTGGCGCTGCGTCCGGCCCCGGTCTCTCCGGGCGTGCACCGCATCACGCTGAAGGCAGCCGCCGTGAGACTCTCGGGTCTGCTGAGTGAACCACCGCAGGGTTCTCCGCGAGCCGTCGTCATCGCTCTGCACGGCGGTGGCATGAGCGCGGGCTACTTCGACGGGCAGGCCCACCCGGATGTGTCCTTGCTGACCCTCGGAGCGTCCCTCGGTTACACCGTGCTTGCCCTGGACCGCCCCGGCTACGGCACATCCGCGGCCAGACTGCCCGACGGGCAGACACTCGTCGAACAGGCGGCCGAACTGTCCGCCGCCATCGAGCGCTTCACCTCACGCGGTGCGACGGGCGGCGGCGTGCTGGTGCTGGGCCACTCCTTCGGCGGCAAACTCGCGCTCACGCTCGCCGCCGACAAGGCTCCGGAAGGGCTGCTGGGGCTGGACATCTCCGGGTGCGGCCACCGGCTCGCCGTGGCACCCACAGAGGTGCACCAAAGCCTCGGCTCCGCGAACCGGAGGCTCAACTGGGGACCGCTGAGCCTCTATCCGCCCGACACCTTCAGTGCCATCCAGCCGGTCGTGGCCCCGGTGCCGCCGCGCGAGGTGGACGCGGTCGGCGGCTGGGCACGGCTGTCCGCCGAGATCCTGCCGCGGATCCGGGTGCCCGTCCGGCTGACCTTCGCCGAGCACGAGGCATGGTGGCGGCACGCGGACGAGGACCTCGCCGATCTCACCGCCCGGCTGTCCGCGGCGCCCCGCGCGGTCATGGACCGGATGTCCGGCGCCGGGCACAACATCAGCCTCGGCAGGGCCGCCCGTCCCTACCATCTGAGGGCCTTCGCGTTCCTGGAGGAGTGCTTGGCGGCACCGGGCCGAGCGGCGGACGCCGAAGACCGGAATGTGGATGTCCGCCGGTGACGGCTCTGCTCCCGGAGACCTTCCGTGCCCTGCGCGTGCGCAACTTCCGGCTCTTCGCGGGCGGACAGATCGTGTCGGTGGCGGGCACCTGGATGATGGTCGTCGCCCAGGACTGGCTGGTCCTCGGACTGACCGGTGACTCCGGTACGGCCCTGGGCACCGTGACGGCCCTGCAGTTCACGCCTCTGCTGCTGTTCACGCTCTACGGCGGGCGGCTCGCCGACCGCTACGACAAGCGCATGCTCCTGACGATCACGAATCTGGCCTCGGGAGCGCTCGCGCTGCTGTTGTCGCTGCTGGTGTTCGCCGGCGCGGCCGGACTGTGGCACATCTACGCGTTCGCGCTCGGCCTCGGTCTGGTGAACTCCGTCGAGGTCCCCACCAGGATGGCCTTCGTCAGCGAGCTGGTCGGGGCGGAGCTGCTGCCGAACGCGTCGGCGCTCAGCGCCGCGTACTTCAACGCCGCCCGAGTCGTCGGACCGGCCGTGTCCGGGCTGCTCATCACGGCCGTCGGCACCGGCTGGGTGATGCTCGTCAACGCCGCCAGCTACGGCGCCACCGTGGTGGGGCTGCGTCTGATGCGCTCGGCCGAACTGCACCGGGTGGCGGGCGGGCGCACGCGCTCGCGTGTCGTAGACGGGCTGCGCTACACGGTGAGCCGCGCCGATCTGAGAGTGCCGATGGTTCTCGTCGCGGCGATCGGCCTGTTCGGGCTGAACTTCCAGCTGACGCTGCCGTTGCTGGCGAAGTCGGTGTTCCACTCCGACGCGTCCTCCTTCGGCCTGCTGACGGCCGCGTTCGCCGCGGGATCGCTCATGGCGGCGTTCGCCACGACCGCGCGCCGCGGTCGGCCGCCCGCCCGCCTGGTGACCGGGTCCGCGGTCGTCTTCGGCGTCCTGGAGACGAGTGTCGGCTTGGCACCCTCGTACGCGGCCGCGGTGGTGCTGCTCTTCCTCACGGGGTTCGCGGCGATCTACTTCGCGCAGGCCGCCAACCACCGCATCCAGCTCGGCAGCGACCCGCGCTACCGCGGCCGTGTCCTGGCCCTGTACACCCTGATCCTCCAGGGCTCCACCCCGCTCGGCGCCCTGCTCGTCGGCTGGCTCACCGAACGCTGGGGAGCACGGTCCGGATTCGTGGTCGGCGGGCTGGCCTCGCTCACCGCCGCGATGGTGACCGTGGCCGCGGGCCGTCGCCATCCCCGGCACACGGTGCGGACCGGGGTACCCCACGGCACCGTACAGAAGACACGGGAGCCGATATGACGGCGCTTCGGTCCTGCGGCGCAGCCGTGCTCCCGCTCGTGGGGTGAGACCGGGCCGCGAGATCAGGCGGGGGTGACCGGCAGGGCGTCCGGAGAAAAGGCGCCGGCGTGGGCCACGGTGCTGGTCACGCGCCGACGGTGGTGACGACGGCACAGCACCTCGTAGCCGACCTCCGCCGCCGAACGGTTGATCCATGTCCTCATCGGCCTCGACGGCCTCGGTGACCAGCCCGAGGCGCGAGGAGAGCTTCCCCTCCCCCGCCCGGTCGTCACGGGTGAAGATCACGCCTTGCAGGCCGCGCGCCGAACGGTTGTGGCCGATCTGCAGCGCCGGCGTCCTTGTACTTGACTATCCACCATCTCCCATTGCGCACCTGCCATGACGCCAAGCGCTCTGCGCCCCTCGGTCGACACAGAGAGAGTGCTCACGTACACGTGCCCGTCGTCGCAGGTGCCGTCACAGACGATGCAGATCAGCTTCGGCGCACTTCAAAGCCCACCTTCGAGACGCTCAGTCAGCCGCCCCATCGTCGATGGTCTCGCTGATCCGGGCGGTGTGCCGTCCACAGATGTCAGATCAAGGCAGCGGCGCGGGCCGCGTAAATCTCGGCGGGATTCCGGTCCTCTTCGGAACCTTGGACGGCCAGGAGGAGATAGTCCCAGTTCTCACCCCAACTGCCCCACGGCTCGCCCCGCAAGAAGCGCACCACGATTTCACACGGACAGGGGCGCCCCATACGTGAGCCGGACCTTCGCCGACACCAGCCGACAGCATGGCATCCGCCCTAGCATGGGACGCGTCGGATCGAGCTACGGCATTGCCTGCACCCTCATTCGCTACCGCCGACCAGCCAATTGAGATGACCTGTAATGCCCGGCCCGGCATCGATGTGGTGATCCGGCAGACCTGAACGCCGACGCCGGTACCGCAACCGCTGCGGACCGGCGCCGGCGTCGAGGTCTGCGTGGAGTGCGCTCAGCGGGCGCCGACCACACCACCGTCTTCCCTGGTGATGACGATCGTGGCCGACCGGGGACGACCGGTGGGGCTGAAGTCCGGCCAGTTCGAACTCGACCTGGGGTTCTCGGGCGTACCGGAGTCACCGGGGTGCTGGATGTTCACGAACAGCGACCGGCCGTCCGGCGTGGACGTGATGCCGGTGATCTCGCAGCGCGGCGGACCGACCAGGAACCGCCGGATGTCGCCGGTGTCGGGGTCGGCCGCCAGCATCTGGTTGTTCTGCGCGACGCCGTTGACCGTCGGCTGGGTTCCGTCGGTCTGGATCCACAGCCGGCCCTGCGCATCGAACCAGAGGCCGTCGGGCGAGCCGAAGGCCTGGTCCGGGGGAACGGTGGCGCCGCTGGCCTCGTCCCCGGCGAGCAGGAAGATGTCCCACTCGAACTTCGCCGAGCCGGGGTTGCGGTTCTCGTCGATCTTCATGATGTGCCCGAAACGGTTGTTGAGCCGCGGGTTGGGCGCGTTCACCGACTCGGTTCGGGCCGTGTTGTTGGTACAGGTGAAGAACACCGCGCCGGTGCCGGGCTGCACCGAGCACCACTCCGGGCGGTCCATAGGGGTGGCTCCCACGGCATCCGCGGCAAGACGCGCATGGATCAGCACCTCGGCCTGGTCGGCGAACCCGTCGGCCTTGGTCAGGCCCGGCTTGCCGTGCACCAGCGGCAGCCACCTGCCGGAGCCGTCCTCCTCGAACCGGGCGACGTACAGGGTGCCCTTGTCGAGAGGGCTGCGCCGATGCTTGAGCGCGTCCTTGATCGGCTCGGCGCCCACGAACTTGTAGAAGTAGTCGAACTGCGTGTCATCGCCCATGTAGACGACGGCCTCACCGCGCTTGCCGCGCACGACGACGGCGTTCTCGTGCTCCATGCGACCCAGGGCGGTCCGCTTCTTCGGCTTCGACGAAGGGTCGAAGGGGTCGATCTCGACCACCCAGCCGAACCGGTTGTACTCGTTGGGCTCCACCCGCATGTCAAACCGCGGTTCCGTGGTGTACCACGGGTACGGGCTCTCCGATCCGATGCCGTAGCGCTCCTCGACCGAGCCGGCCGGCGGCGGTTCCTCGTCGTAGAAGAAGTACTTGTTGATCGTCTCTTCGCACGTCAGGTAGGTGTCCCAAGGGGTCGGCCCGCTGGCGCAGTTGTTCAGGGTGCCCAGCACCCGGACGCCGTAGGGGTCCGCGCTGGTGCGCAGCAGCGGGTGTCCCGCCGCCGGACCCGTGATCTCGGCAGGCGTGGTCATGGTCACCCGGCGGGCGTACTTGGATTCGTTGAGGTGCCACTGGCCGTTGCGGCGCCGTTCGATCTCGATGATCGACACACCGTGCGCGGCCATCGACTTGGCGGTCTTCTCCGACGTCCAGTCGGCACGGCCGTCGGTGTGCAGCAACTGCTCGGCCGTGGACTCGTGGTTCACGCAGAGCAGACCGGAGCGATCGCCCTTGAGTGGGAAGAACCACATGCCGTCGTGCTGGTCACCTGCCTGCTTGGCCTGCTCGGCAGCGGTGTTGCCGGCGTCCTCGGCGAAGGCGGGCCCGGACGGCACGATCGGGTGACCCCAGGGGTAGAGCACCTGGTATCTGTAGCCCGGCGGCAGCACGACCTTGTCGGCGGTACTCGGTGAGACCGCAGGGAACCCGAGCAGCGGCTTGCGACCACCATGAGTCGCAACACCCGCCTGTTCGGTAGCGGCTGCCGCGGGCGGGGCCGCGAAGAACGACGCGGCGGCGGTGACGAGCCCTCCGGCCACCACCGTCCTGCGGGACAGGCGACGCTGGGCCAGTTCGGACATCGAAGGTGAAGCAGGTGTGTCGGGGCGCACGTACGGCCTCCAGCCGAGATCAACAACGGGGTGCCCCTGTCAGGGGTTCGCCACACTAGGAAGCCGAGGTGGCCCGCTCTCCACTCGAAGGTAAATGGAAGGTCAAGAGGGGAGGCGTCGAGATGGAACTCCCGGGGCCACTGGGGCGATTGGAATCATGGCGCGGTCGTCGGCCGTGTCCGGCACACCGTCGATGCGCGCCGTGTGGCCCCGGCCCGTCCGCGCCCTGTTCACGGGTGGCAGGATGCGGGACCTGAGGAGAGAGGCCGGATGCGATGGGGCGGCGCGAACGGGAGGCGGTTGTCCGCGGCGGGTGGCCGCCGGTAATCATGTTCTTGTGATGGGCGTCAACTCCCTTGTGGGGACGGCGCTTTACGGGCTGTCGTCGAGGACGTGGCGGACAGTGGTGGCGCGGTGGTGGTCACGGGCCCGCACCCGGGATGATGCGGTGCCGTGTCCGGTGCTCACCGCGTAGAAGGCCGCGCATCCCTCGGTCAGCGGCCATCAGGGTCGGTGCGCGATGCGGGAGATCGTCAACGCGCTGCTCCACCAAGGGCGAACGGGCTGTCAGTGGGAACTGCTCCCACATGACCTTCCCCCGCCGGGTGCGGTGAAGTACTACTTCTACCTCTGGCGCGACGAAGGCATCGACCAGACCATTCACGACCTGCTGCGCTGGCAGGTGAGAGAGATGGGCCGCCGGAAGGCTGACCCGAGCCTGGCGGTGCTCGACACCCAGAGCGTGCACGCGGCGGCCGAGGTGCCTGCGGAGTCGACGGGGTGCGAACTGGTCGGCAAGTGCAGCCGGGCTGACAGTGGTTCACGCATGCCGCTGGCCTCCCTGCCATGTCATCCCAAGGGCGCAGTGCCGGAACCGTCTTTTGTATCGTCTTGGCGATGTTCAGCATGATCACGGCGGTGATCTTGTCGGCGGTCGCACTCAGTGCGACCTCTCAGGTGTCCGATGAGCCGCTGGACAAATACGGCAGCAAGATAGATCTCTTCCAGGACGCCGAGTGCGAGGCCAAGGCAGATACCCCTCCCGATCAGCTCTTCTCGAAGTGCTTCTTTGAGCACCAGTCGACCATGCAGAAGGATGCGGCGTTCTGGGAGAGGGAGGTTGCGGTGCGGCAGGCGGACATCCAAGCGAAAGGAAACTTGGCAATCATCTTCGGCCTGCTCGGAGTGACCTTCGCGGTCTGCGCCGTGGCGTCCAACAGGAGTAGCCGGACCGAGCCACAAACCACCGACGCCTGAGTAGCCCGTCCCGGCCCAGTCCGGGCACCCACGCTTACCCAACGATCCTCGCAGCCATAGGCCCGGCCGCCAAGGCAACTGGCGGCCGTCGACCCCATCCGCAGCCATGGGCCGCGGCGACGACACTTCAGCAACGCGACATCACCCGGCTGGAAGTACTCACCCGGAGCGGGAACCACGCATATTACGCCGAAATCGCCCACTTCACGGCCGGACGTCCGCTCCACGACCAGCCATCAGCACGGGCGCGGTGTCTCGATGGAGCACCAACCACCCGCGACCGGTTGCCCACCGCGCTGCGCTCACTGGGCAACCGCCGTCGGGCATCCAGGCGGCGGGTCCGCCAGTGCACGGGACAGGCTATCGGGTAGAGAAGAGGCCAAGAGGCTCTGCGGACCACCGCAGTGTGAACCACGGCCGTGTCGCCGACACCCTCAGTCGGAGGCCACCGGCAGGACGTCCGGTGACAGCACGCCAGCACGGGCAGAACCGCTCGTCATGCGGCGCCGATGGTGACGCCTGCACAACACCTCGTAGCCGACCTCAGCAGCCGGGCTGCTCACATCACCGACAACGACCTGCTCACCTTCCACCACCATCTCGCCGCCCACCGTGCGGGCATTGTGCGTGGCACGCGCCCCGCACCAGCACATCGCCTGCACCTGAAGCGTCTCGACCCGGTCCGCCAGCTCGATCAGCCGCCGCGAACCGGGGAAGAGCTTCGTACGGAAGTCGGTAGTGATCCCGAAGGAAAAGACGTCCAGGCGCAAGTCATCCACGACTCGCGCCAGTTGGTCGATCTGCACCGGCTCCAGGAACTGCGCCTCGTCCACGATCACGTAGTCGACCCTGCCGCCCTGCGACACCCGGTCGACGACATAGCCGTACAAATCCATGCCCTGTACCGCCTCGACAGCCTCGGTCACCAGCCCGAGCCGTGAAGAGAGCTTCCCCTCCCCCGCGCGGTCGTCCCGAGTGAAGTTGAGACCCTGCAGCCCTCTGGCCGACCGGTTGTGCGCAATTTGAAGCGCCAGAGTGCTCTTTCCGCAGTCCATCGTTCCGGAGAAGAACACGAGCTCGGGCATGAGGGGCTGGGCACCTTTCGGGCGGGGTGAAGCGCGGCGGCGGGGAACGTCGGCAGGAAAACGCGGTTACGAGCGTACTTCGAGCAGGGGGACGAGCTGCTCGACGGGGGTCATCGAGCCGTGCATGCCGACCATCGCGGACTCGTGCGGCTCATGGACCGAGGCGGTGATCACCACGTCGTCGCGGGCAGCCGCGACGACGTCGCCGATCCTGCCGTGGACCCGTTCGTCGACCTTCGGGCCGAACCAGCCGGCCGATATGGCCTCGTCCCGGCTCGCCACCCAGAACTGCTCGCCGAGCACTTCCCGCCAGACGGTCAGCACGTCGTTCGCCGCCCCCGGGACGGCGTACACATGACGGGCCCGGCCCTCGCCGCCGAGCAGGGCGACGCCCGCGCGCAGCTCCCAGTCCTCGTCGAAGTCGATCCGGGACTGCTCGTCGAAGGGGATGTCGATCATGCCGTGGTCGGCGGTGATGTACAGAGCCGAGCGGGGCGGGAGCTGTTCCGCCAGGCGCCGGGCCAGGCCGTCGACGTACATGAGCTGTCCGCGCCAGGCGTCGGAGTCGACGCCGAAGCGGTGGCCCTTGCCGTCGACCTCGCTGTAGTACGTGTAGACGAGCGACCGGTCACCCGCGGCGAGCCGCTCGGCGGCGACGTCCATCCGCTCCTCGCCGGACAGCCGGCCGAGGAACGAGCCGCCGCTGAGTGCGACCTTGGTGAGCGGGGTCTGCTCGAAGGCGGGGGCGGAGACCTGGGCGGTGCGCACACCCGCGGCGTCGGCGAGCTTGAAGACGGTGGGGTACGGCTGCCAGACCTTCGGCGGGGTCCAGGGCTGCCAGCGGAGCTGGTTCATCAGCTCGCCGGTCTCCGGATTGCGCGCGGTGTAGCCGGGCAGGCCGTGCTCCCCCGGCGGAAGTCCGGTGCCGACCGAGGCCAGTGAGGTCGCGGTGGTGGACGGGAAGCCCGCCGTGATCGGGCGGCCCGTGCCGCCGCGCGAGGTGGGCAGCAGGGAGTGCAGAAACGGTGCCTCGTCCGGGTGGGCCTTGATCTGCTCCCAGCCGAGGCCGTCTATCAGGAACACGCAGTTCCGGTCGGCGGGGGTGAGCTCGGGGATCGCCGCGGCGAAGCCGGGTACGCCCTGTCCCGCGACGAGCGTGGGCAGCAGATCCGCGAGGGAGCCGCTGCCGTACTCCGGAACGGGGGCGGTGTCGATGGGGAGCAGAACGGGGTCCTGCCAGGCCGGCTGGGCCATCAGCGGCCGGTCGCCGCGGTCGCGGCCGTGGCCTCGGAGAGCGCCTGGGCGAAGGCAAGGGTCTGGCGCACGGTGTCCGGGCCGTCACCGGCCTCGCTGACCCGCAGGCTCAGATCGTCGGCGGTGGAGCTGCCGGTGTAGCCGTGGTCGGCCTCGCAGTTGGGGTCGCCGCAGGCGGCGGGCTCCAGGTCGATCCGGGAGACCGCGCCCCAGCCGATGGTGAGGACGACCTCGCGGGGCAGTGTGCCCGGTACGTACTTCTCGGGGTTGGCCACGACCCGGCTGACCACGACCGACGAGATCCGGTCGAGCTTGACCGACTCGGTGGAGGTGGTGGCGTACGGCGTCGGGGAGCTGGTGTCCGCGTTCTGCTCGTCGGTGTGGCTGACGACGAAGCGGGTGTCCGTCAGGACCAGAACCGTGACGTGGCGGCGCACCTCGTTGGAGTCGAAGGTGGTCTCCTGGTGCACCAGGTACGAAGCGACCGGCTCACCGCCCACGGCGGCCTCCACCGCCTCGGCCACGAGGGCCGGGTAGTAGCCGCTGCGCTCGATCGCCGCGCGCAGCCCCTGGGTCGTCGTACCGGTCTTTGCCATGAGGACCATCCTACGGGGGCCGGATGACTGCCGGGGACGTTGTGAGGCAGGGCGGACCGGGCCTCGCGCGGTGATGGGGGCCCGCTTTCGCGCCTGCCCGGCGGCCTGGGACGGAACCGTGCCGCTGCGGTCAGTAGTTGGGGAGGCGGCGGGGGCCGAGGTCGGTGCGGGCCGGGGGCGGTGAGAGCCGGAGGCTCGCGCCGAGGACGGTCAGGCCGTGAGTGGCGACCACGACCGGTTCCAGGGCGATGGAGACCACCTCGGGATGGTCGTCGACCAGCCGGGACACCCGTAGCAGCAGCTCTTCGAGCGCCGCGGTGTCCACGGGCGCGGCCCCGCGCCAGCCGAACAGCACCGGGGCCGCGCGGATGGACCGGATCAGCTCGGCGGCGTCGCGGTCGGTGGCCGGAACCAGGCGGTGGGCGGTGTCACCGAGGAGTTCGGAGGGCGCGCCCGCGAGCCCGAAGGAGAGGACGGCGCCCGCCGCCGGGTCGATCGTGGCGCGTACGACGGTGTCGACGCCGCGCGGCGCCATGGCCTGAACGACGGGCTGGAGCTCGGCGGGCTTGCCGAGCAGGTCGGTCAGTTCGCCGTACGCCCGGCGCAGCGCGCTCTCGTTGGCCAGGTCCAGCCGGACACCGCCGAGATCGGCGCGATGGCGCAGATGGGGTGCGGTGGTCTTGAGCGCCACGGGATAGCCGAGCCGTGCCGCCGCGGCGACAGCGGCTTCCGGGTCGGGGGCGGGAAGTGTGGGTCGTACGGTGACGCCGTAGCGGCCCAGGAGTTCGCGCGCCTCGTCGTGGGTGAGCGCTCTGCCCCGCGGGTCGGGGTCGGGGCCGAGGAGGGCGTCGATCAGTCCGGCGGCCCCCGGCTCGTCGATGGTGTCGTCGAGGAACTCGGGCACCTTGCCGGGCACGGCGGCCTGCCTTCGCCACTGCGCGTACCGCACCGCTTCGGCCAGGGCGCGCACGGCCCGCTCGGCGGCGGGATAGGCGGGGATCCGGCCGGAACGGGTGCCGGTGGCTGTGGCTGTGGTGGGTGGGGCGTCGTCGCCGGTGGCTGCGGTGGGTGTGCTGTTCCCGGGTGTCGGGGCGGTGTGCGCGGGGCCGGGGCCGGTCGTGGGGGCGTCCGCGGAGGGCCGCGCCGGGGGGCGCGGCACGGCGACCGTGCTGGTGGCCACTGCGAGGGCCTCCGCCAGGCCGCCGATCTCCACATGGACGACGGCCACCGGCTTGGCGGGACCGGCGGCCGCGGCAGCGTGCAGCGCGGTCGCCAGCACCTCTCCGTCGCCCGATTCCGCCTCGCCGTTCTCGCCCACCCACGGAATCGCCGTCACGACCACCGCGTCGCAGCCCTCGTCGGCGAGCGCCTCGGTCAGGGCGTCCCGGAAGTCCTGCGGGGTGGCGGCGGTGGTGAGGTCGCGGGGCGGGCGCGGGCGCAGCCCCTCGGTCAGGCAGGCGTCGTACGTGAGCAGGCCGAGCGATTCGGAGTTGCCGAGGATCGCGACCCGCGGGCCCGCCGGGAGGGGCTGATCGGCGAGGAGGAGGCCCGCGTCGACCATCTCCGTCACGGTGTCGACACGGATCACGCCCGCCTGCCGCATGAGCGCGGAGACCGTCGCGTCCGGGATCCGGCTGACCGGCACCGCGTGGCCGGGCGGGGTGGAGCCGCTGTGCCGGGCGCCCTTCACCACGACCACCGGCTTCACGGCCGCGGTGCGCCGCGCGAGGCGGGTGAACTTACGAGGGTTGCCGAGCGATTCGAGGTACAGCAGGGCGACGTCGGTGTCCGGGTCCTCGTACCAGTACTGCAGGAAGTCGTTGCCCGAGATGTCGGCGCGGTTGCCGGCGGAGATGAAGGTGGACAGGCCCGCGCCGCGCCGGTAGAGCCCGGAGAGCAGTGCGATGCCGATCGCTCCGGACTGGGTGAACAGGCCGATGCGTCCGCGGGCCGGCGGTTCGGGGGCGAGGGAGGCGTTCAGCCGGACGGCCTCGGCGTTGTTGATGAGGCCGAAGGCGTTGGGACCGATGATCCGCATCCCGTACGAGCGGGCCTGACGGACCAGTTCACGCTGCCGTTCCCTGCCTTCGGCGCCCCATTCGGCGTATCCGGCGGAGAGGACGACCAGCCCCTGGACGCCGTGCTCGCCGCAGTCGGCGACGGCTTCCGGAACCCGTTCGGCGGGGACGGCGACGACGGCGAGGTCGACCGGTTCGCCGATCTCACCGACGCAGCGGTGGGCGGGAACACCGTCGATGGTGCCCTGGTCGGCGGCGAAGGCGCTGTTCACGGCGTACGCACGGCCGGTGAAGCCTGCGCCGAGGAGGTTGCGCAGGACCGTGCGGCCGACCCCGCCGGGGGTGCGGCCCGTGCCGATGACGGCGACGGACCGGGGGGCGAGCAGGCGTTGCACGGAGCGCGCCTCTGCCCGCTGCTCACGGGCGCGCTGGACGGCGAGGGACTCCGCGGTCGGTTCGAGGTCCAGGGTGAGATGGACCGAACCTTCCTCGAAGCTGCGCTGCTGGGTGTACCCGGCATCCCGGAACACCTTGATCATCTTGGTGTTGGCGGGCAGCACCTCGGCCGCGAAGCGGCGGATGCCGCGCTCACGGGCGACGGCGGCGATGTGCTCGAGGAGCGTCGAGGCCACACCCCGGCCCTGATGCGCGTCCTGGACGAGGAAGGCGACCTCGGCCTCGTCGGCGGGCGTGGAAGCGGGCATTCCCCGGTCGTCGATCCGGTCGTAACGGACGGTTGCGATGAACTCGCCACCGACCGTGGCCGCGAGCCCCACCCGGTCGACGTAGTCGTGATGGGTGAAGCGGTGCACGTCCCGGTCGGACAGACGGGGGTACGGGGCGAAGAAGCGGTAGTACTTCGACTCGTCGGAGACCTGCTCGTAGAAGCTGACCAGCCGTTCGGCGTCGTCCGTGGTGATGGGCCTGATCCGGGCGGTTCCTCCGTCACGGAGGACCACGTCAGCTTCCCAGTGGTCGGGGTACGCGTGATGCGGACTCTGCTCCGGCGAGGGCTGCATGGGCAAAGAGTACGGCTCCGTCAGCGGTCGCGTGGGCCTTGGGGCCGGGGCAGTCTGAGGGTGCCGATCGGGCGGCGCGGCACGGGTTGTGGGCGTGCCGAGGGTCGGCCGGAGCATCGCGCACCACATGAGAGACTGGTCTAGACAACCATTGATCCGTGAAGGGCAGAACCATGGCTGAGCGCCGCGTCAATGTCGGTTGGGCCGAGGGCCTGCACGCCCGCCCCGCTTCCATCTTCGTCCGTGCCGCCACGGCCTCCGGCGTCCCCGTGACGATCTCCAAGGCCGAGGGCAACCCGGTGAACGCCGCCTCCATGCTCGCGGTGCTCGGTCTGGGCGCGCACGGCGGCGAGGAGATCGTGCTCGCGTCCGAGGCCGATGACGCCGAAGCCGCTCTGGACCGTCTGGCGAAGCTCGTCGCCGAAGGGCTCGACGAGCTTCCGGAGACCGTCTGAACCAGTTTCTGCGAGAGAGCCGCAGCACCCTTAATTCGGAGCTGCGGCTTTTTCGCATTTTCGGCCTGCGATCAGCGGAGCGAATTCGGGCAGCCCGAAGAAAGCCCTCCCCGAATTACGACTCTTTGTATACGGCGTAATTGTTAATGCCGGACGCCCGTGGTGTTTACGGAATGTTGCGAAGTTCTCACCCGGTCGGCGGCGGGGGCGGCGGGCCGGTGGCCCGGCCGGTCGGTGCGGCGCAGCCGGTGCGCGGACGCGGCCCGTTCGGCGTGCTGAGTGGCCAGCGCCCTGGCCCGTTCCGCGTCGCCCCGCGCCACCGCGTCCACGATGGCTCCGTGCTCCGCCCAGGAATCCACCGGGCGGGCCGGCTGATCGACCGTGTACATCCAGGCGATCTTGTGCCTGAGCTGAGTGAGCAGCGCGATCAGGCTGGGGCTGCCGGAGGCCTGCGCCAAGGTCTCGTGGAACCAGCCGCCCAACGAGCGCAGATCCTCCCCCTCACCCCGCCGGGCCCGCTCCTGGCCGAGCCTGACCAGACCTCGCAGCACCTTGAGGTGCGCCTCGGTGCGGCGCTGCGCGGCGCGGGCGGCGCCCAGCGGCTCCAGCAGCATCCGGACCTCCAGGAGGTCGGCGGCCTCCTGCTCGGTGGGCTCGGCGACGCAGGCGCCCGCGTGTCTGCGGGTGACCACGAAACCCTCGGACTCCAGGGTGCGCAGCGCTTCCCGTACCGGGACACGGGAGACCCCGTAGCGGCGCGCCAGCAACTCCTCGGTGAGCCGGCTGCCGCGTTCGAAGACACCGGAGACGATGTCGTCACGGATAGCCGTGCATACCGAATGCGCCGGAATGCGCATGTCCGAACCTCCGCCTTAATCCCCGCGAAACGCGGCCGACCGACGCCTGTTCTGCGACTCTATTGCAATGCGGCCGCATTTCCGATGCCGGGTCGAAATCCATGAATATCTTTTGGCCACGGGACGGTTCGGCGAGCAGGTGCTGCGGCGGGCGCGGAGGCCGGGCACGGCGAAGGCCCCGGCATGCCGCCGGGGCCTTCGAAGGGGTGCTGCGGGCGGAGCGTCGGTCAGACGTTGACGCCGTGGGCGCGCAGGTACGCGACGGGGTCCATGTCGGAGCCGTACGAGGGAGTGGTCCGGGCCTCGAAGTGGAGGTGCGGTCCGGTGGAGTTGCCGGTCGAGCCGGAGAGGCCTATCTGCCGGCCCGCGTCGACGCTCTGGCCGACGGAGACGCCGATCGAGGAGAGGTGGCCGTACTGCGTGTACGTGCCGTCCGTCATCCGGAGCACGATGTTGTTGCCGTACGCGCCGCCCCAGCCGGCCTCGACGACGGTACCGGCGCCGACAGCGACGACGGAGCTGCCGGACGCGGCGTGGAAGTCGATGCCCGAGTGGCTGCCGGAGGACCAGAGCGAGCCGCTGGACTTGTAGCCGGTGGTGACGTACGAACCGGCGACCGGGAGCTGGAACAGGCCCAGGCGGGTGCGCTCGGCGGACCGGGCGGCACGGGTCTTCTCGGCGCGCGCCTCGGCTGCGCGCTTCGCGTCGGCCTTGGCCTTCGCCGCCGCCTTCTTCTTGACTTCGGCCTTCTTCGCGGCCTCGACCTTCAGCTGGGCCTGCGCCTTCGCCTTCGCGGCGACATCGGCCTGGCGCTGCTGCACGGCGGCCTGGGCGTCGATCCGGTCCGCGAGGGCGCCCTCGATGGCGATGATCTCGTTCAGACCGGTCTCGCTGACGGAGGTGTCCGCGGCGAGGGCCGGAGAGGCCACACCGCCGATGACGCCGGTGGTGGCCAGGGCCGCGACGCCGACGATCTTCGCGCTCCTGCGCGTCAGTCGGTTCGGGGCACGATGCTTCCCGGTGGCACGGGTGAACGCCATGAGGGGGCTGATCCTTTCCTTCCTTCTCGCCTACCGGGTTAGCTGACGGGTTCGGAGCAGGAAGGTCTCCTACGGACGCCCCGGCCTCGGTGAGGCTCAGGCATCCGATTCACCCCAGGGACTGCGTGGGTCCCCGGCTCCCCAGGCTCGCGCCTGACGGGGACTCGGCGATGGCTGCCCGGTACGTCGCGGATGCGGCATACGAGTGACAGGCAGCCCAGCCGACGCTAGGCGGGGTCACTTTCATTCACCAAACGGACAGGCCGCTTTGTAGCGCATCCCACAGGGCAAGCGGGCAATATTCCCCACATAAAGGACAAAGAGGAAGGCCCTGGTGAGATCCAGCTCACAAGGGTCTTCCTCTTGTCCCGATATGCAGGCATATGGTGGGCCGAGGGATCAGCCGGCACGGGCCTGTACGGCCTGCGCCGCCCGGCACCCGGCACCCGGCACCCGGCACCCGGCACCCGGCACCCGGCACCCGGCACCCGCGACGGGTACGTCCGTCAGCCGGTGACCACCGACACCTCTCCGATGCCCAGGGCCCGGACGGGCTCCTCGATCCGCGCCGCGTCACCGACGAGGACCGTGACCAGCCGGTCGCCCGGGAAGGCGTTGACCACCGCAGCGGTCGCCTCGACCGTGCCGGTCTCCGCGAGCCGGGCGTACAGCTGAGCCTGGTAGTCGTCCGGGAGGTGCTGCTCGACCTGGTCGGCGAGGGTGCCGGCCACCGAGGCCGCCGTCTCGAACTTCAGCGGCGCGACACCCACGAGGTTCTGTACGGCCGTCTCGCGTTCCTCATCGGTCAGCCCCTCGGCCGCCAGGGTCCGCAGGACCGTCCACAGGTCCTCCAGCGCCGGTCCGGTGGACTCCGTGTCCACCGATCCGCTGATGGCGAGCATCGCGGCACCGGTCGCCCCCGAGGCGGAATCCGGGGCCGAGGACCGCAGCACCTGGGCGAAGGCCCGTACGCCGTAGGTGTAGCCCTTCTCCTCGCGCAGCACACGGTCCAGCCGGGAGGTGAGCGTGCCGCCCAGGCAGTACGTGCCCAGCACCTGGGCCGGCCACACGCTGTCGTGCCGGTCGGCGCCGATCCGGCCGATCAGCAGCTGCGTCTGCACCGCGCCGGGGCGGTCGACGATCACCACTCGGCCGGTGTCGTCGGCGGTGATCGGCGGGGCGGGGCGGGGCTCGGCGGTGTCTCCCGACCAGTCCCCGAGGGTGTCCGCGAGCAGGGCGTCCAGGTCGATGCCGGTGAGGTCTCCGACGACCACGGCGGTCGCCGTGGACGGCCGGACATAGGCGTCGAAGAAGGCGCGCACGGCTGCCGAGTCGATCCGCTCCACCGTCTCCTCGCTGCCCTGGCGCGGGCGCGACATCCGCGCCGTGGCCGGGAAGAGCTCCTTGGAGAGCTGCTTGGCGGCGCGCCGGGCCGGGTTGGCCTGCTCGTGGGGGATCTCGTCGAGCCGGTTGCGTACCAGCCGTTCTACCTCGCTGTCGGCGAAGGCGGGCGCCCGCAGCGCCTCGGCGACCAGCGCGAGCGCCTTCGCCAGCCGGGAGGCCGGGACCTCCAGGGAGACCCGGACGCCGGGGTGGTCGGCGTGCGCGTCGAGCGTGGCGCCGCAGCGCTCCAGCTCGGCGGCGAACTCCTCGGCGGTGTGCTTGTCGGTGCCCTCGGACAGCGCCCGCGACATGATCGTGGCCACGCCGTCCAGGCCCTCGGGCTCGGCGTCCAGCGGGGCGTCGAGGAAGATCTCGACCGCCACGACCTGCTGGCCGGGGCGATGGCAGCGCAGCACCGTGAGGCCGTTGGGCAGGGCGCCTCGCTCCGGCGCGGGGAAGGCCCAGGGGCGGGCCACGCCGGGGGCCGGCTGCGGGTGGTACTGCATCGAAACTCCAGTCGCGGAGGCGTCGGTCACTTGTCCGCTCCTTCGTGCGCGTCGGTGTCGTCGGCGTCGGTCTCATCGGCGGCCGCTGTGTCCGCGGGCTCGGCCGATTCGACCGGCTCGTAGACCAGCACAGCCCGGTTGTCGGGGCGCAGCTGGGCCTTGGCTACCGCCTGGACCTCTTCCGCCGTGACGTCGAGCACCCGCTGTACGGCGGTCAGGGCGAGCTGAGGGTCGCCGAACAGCACGGTGAACCGGCACAGTTCGTCGGCGCGGCCCGCGACCGTACCGAGCCGGTCCAGCCACTCGCGCTCCAACTGGGCCTGCGCACGCTCCATTTCCTCGGCCGTGGGGCCCTCGGCGGCGAACCGGGCGAGCTCCTCGTCGACCGCGGCCTCGATCTGCGGCACCTCGACACCGCCGGACGTCTTGACGTCCAGCCAGCCGAGCGAGGGCGCACCGGCCAGCCGCAGCAGCCCGAACCCGGCCGCCACGGCCGTACGGTCACGACGGACCAGGCGGTTGTGCAGCCGCGACGACTCGCCGCCGCCCAGCACGGTCAGCGCAAGATCTGCCGCGTCACACTCACGGGTGCCGTCGTGCGGCAGCCGGTAGGCGGCCATCAGCGCCCGCGCCGGGACCTCCTCGTGGACCTCCTCGCGCAGCTGCTCCCCGATGGTCTCGGGGAGCGTGCCGTCGCGCGGCGGGCGCTTGCCGTCGTGGGACGGAATGGAGCCGAAGTACTTCTCGATCCAGGCGAGCGTCTGCTCCGGGTCGATGTCGCCGACGACCGAGAGCACCGCGTTGTTCGGCGCGTAGTACGTACGGAAGAAGGTGCGCGCGTCCTCAAGGGTCGCGGCGTCCAGGTCCGCCATCGAGCCGATCGGCGTGTGGTGGTACGGGTGGCCCTCGGGGTAGGCCAGTGCCGTCAGCTTCTCGAACGCCGTGCCGTAGGGGACGTTGTCGTAGCGCTGGCGGCGCTCGTTCTTGACGACGTCGCGCTGGTTCTCCATGGACTCGTCGTCGAGCGCGGCGAGCAGCGAACCCATCCGGTCGGCCTCCAGCCAGAGGGCCAGCTCCAGCTGGTGCGTGGGCATGGTCTCGAAGTAGTTGGTGCGCTCGAAGCTGGTGGTCCCGTTGAGTGAACCGCCCGCTCCCTGCACCAGTTCGAAATGTCCGTTCCCCTTGACCTGGCCGGAGCCCTGGAACATCAGGTGCTCGAAGAGGTGAGCCAGGCCGGTGCGCCCCTCGACCTCGTGGCGCGAACCGACGTCGTACCAGAGGCAGACCGCGGCGACCGGGGTCAGATGGTCCTCGGAGAGCACCACGCGCAGGCCGTTGGCCAGACGGTGCTCGGTCGCTGTCAAGCCGCCGGAGCCGGCCTGGGCTGTGGCCGTGTGACCCATGGGCATGTACGTCCCTTCGATCGCGATACTGGATTTCCTGCGAGACCTGCCACTGTAAGCAAGCGCGTGGACACCTGGCGAAGTTCCCATACCGCGGAAGTTCGCGTGAAAGAGGGGCGCATCCCCCGCGGAACGGGTCGTGAAACCATCTCGGCAGGGGGCCAGAACGGCTCTTGGGACGGGTCGAGGTCGGCGATGTCAGTGCGGCGGTCCACAATGGTCCGCGTCAGAACCTGAGGTTGCCCGAACAGAATCCGTGAAGGAGTCGCAGCAGCGATGGCCCGCCGCAGCACGAAGACCCCGCCGCCGGACGACTTCGAGGAGAAGATCCTCGACATCGACGTCGTCGACGAAATGCAGGGCTCCTTCCTCGAGTACGCGTACTCGGTGATCTACTCACGGGCCCTGCCGGACGCCCGTGACGGCATGAAGCCGGTGCACCGCCGCATCGTGTACCAGATGAACGAGATGGGCCTGCGCCCCGACCGCGGCTTTGTGAAGTGCGCCCGCGTCGTCGGCGAGGTCATGGGCAAGTTGCACCCGCACGGCGACGCGTCGATCTACGACGCGCTGGTCCGTCTGGCGCAGCCGTTCTCCATGCGGCTTCCCCTGGTCGACGGCCACGGCAACTTCGGCTCGCTCGGAAACGACGACCCGCCGGCCGCCATGCGGTACACCGAGTGCCGGATGGCCGACGCGACGTCACTGATGACGGAGTCGATCGACGAGGACACCGTCGAATTCCAGTCGAATTACGACGGCCAGGAGCAGGAGCCCTCCGTCCTCCCGGCCGCGTACCCGAACCTCCTGGTCAACGGGTCGTCCGGGATCGCGGTCGGCATGGCGACCAATATGCCGCCGCACAACCTGGGCGAGGTCATCGCCGCCGCCCGCCATCTGATCAGGCATCCGGGCGCGGACCTGGAGACCCTGATGCGGTTCGTCCCGGGTCCCGACCTGCCCACCGGTGGCCGGATCGTGGGCCTGGGCGGCATCAAGGACGCGTACACCGGCGGCCGCGGCACGTTCAAGATCCGTGCGACCGTGTCCGTGGAGGACGTGACGGCGCGCCGCAAGGGTCTGGTCGTCACGGAACTGCCCTTCGCCGTCGGACCGGAGAAGGTGATCTCCAAGATCAAGGACCTGGTCTCGGCGAAGAAGCTCCAGGGCATCGCCGACGTCAAGGACCTGACCGACCGCGAGCACGGCCTGCGCCTGGTCATCGAGGTGAAGAACGGCTTCGTGCCGGAGGCCGTGCTGGAGCAGCTCTACAAGCTGACGCCGATGGAGGAGTCCTTCGGCATCAACAATGTGGCGCTGGTCGACGGACAGCCGCTCACCCTGGGCCTCAAGGAGCTCCTGGAGGTCTATCTCGACCACCGCTTCGACGTGGTGCGCCGGCGCAGCGAATTCCGCCGCCGCAAGCGCCGCGACCGGCTGCACCTGGTCGAGGGCCTGCTCGTCGCGCTGGTCGACATCGACGAGGTCATCCGGCTCATCCGGTCCAGCGACAACTCCGCCCAGGCGAAGGAGCGGCTCATCGAGCGCTTCTCGCTGAGCGAGATCCAGACGCAGTACATCCTGGACACCCCGCTGCGCCGGCTTACCCGCTTCGACCGGATCGAGCTGGAGAGCGAGCGGGACCGGCTCAACACCGAGATCGATGCGCTGACCGCCATCCTCGAATCGGACACCGAGCTTCGCAAGCTCGTCTCCTCCGAACTGGCCGCGGTCGCCAAGAAGTTCGGCACCGACCGGCGTACGGTTCTGCTGGAGTCGGCCGGATCGCAGGTCGCCTCGGTGCCCCTGGAGGTCGCGGACGACCCCTGCCGGGTGCTGCTGTCCTCGACCGGCCTGCTGGCCCGTACCGCCAATGACGATCCGATCGTCTTCGCCGAGGACGCCAAGCGCACCAAGCACGATGTGATCGTGTCGGCCGTTCCGGCGACGGCCCGTGGCGATGTGGGCGTGGTGACGTCCGCGGGGCGGCTGCTGCGGATCGCGGTGATCGATCTGCCCCAGCTGCCGGACACCCACGCCGCACCCAGTCTCTCGGGCGGGGCGATGGTTTCGGAGTTCCTCACGCTGGCGGGCGACGAGGAGGTCATCTGCCTGACCACGCTCGACGAGGCCTCTCCCGGCCTGGCGATCGGCACCCTGCAGGGGGTCGTCAAGCGGGTGGTGCCGGACTACCCCGCCAACAAGGACGAGTTGGAGGTCATCACCCTCAAGGAGGGTGACCGGATCGTCGGCGCGGCCGAACTGCGTACGGGCGAGGAGGACCTGGTCTTCATCACGTCCGACGCCCAGCTGCTGCGCTACCCGGCGGCGCAGGTGCGGCCGCAGGGGCGGCCCGCGGGAGGCATGGCGGGGATCAAGCTGACGGCGGACGCCGTGGTGATCGCGTTCACCGCGGTGGATCCGGCGGCGGACGCGGTCGTGTTCACGGTGGCGGGTTCGCACGGCACGCTGGACGACTCGGAGCTGACGTGCAAGCTCACCCCGTTCGACCAGTATCCGCGCAAGGGCCGGGCCACCGGTGGGGTGCGCTGCCAGCGGTTCCTCAAGGGCGAGGACGTTCTGGTGTTCGGCTGGGCGGGTGCGACGCCCGCCCGGGCCGCGCAGAAGAACGGCACGCCGACCGAGCTGCCGGAGCCGGACCCGCGGCGTGACGGTTCGGGGACGCCGCTGGTCAAGCCGGTCGCGGTGGTCGCGGGACCGGTGTAGTCGGACGGGCGGCGCCGGGCGGCCTGCCGCTACTCGCCGTCGGGCCGTTGTACGTACCGCAGGACGCCCCACATGCTTCGCTCATGTGCGGCGTCCTGCGTCATGTCCGGCGTCGGCGCGGCGTTCTCGCGGCAGTCGGCCAGCCCCTTGTGCAGGACCTCCTGGTCGATGCCCGCGCCGATCAGCACCAGCTGGGTGAGGCGCGGTTCGCCACGCGCCCAGGGCCGCGGGTCGAACCGCAGGAACCTGCCGACCGCGTGCAGGACGTATTTGTTGCCGCGGTCGCCCACGCCGAAGTCGACGAACCCCTTGATCCGGTAGAGCCCCTGCGGCCTGGAGTCGAGAAACTCCATCAATCGGCGGGGGTTCATGGGCACGTCCGCGGTGAAGGAGACGCTCTCGTACGCGGCGTGCAGATGGTGATCGTGCCCGGCGTCGGCCTCTTCCCCGTGCTCCGCATGAAGCAGGTCCTCGAAGGTGAGCTGGCGCGCCTTCTCCTCACCGTCCGGCCGCAGAGCCGGGTCGAAGAGCAGCTCGGGGGCGATGCGTCCGTACGTGGCGCTGACGATGGCGGCCGCGCTGCCGCCGTCGCCGTCGGCCGGGGCACCCGCCGCGGCGATGATGTCCCGGATACGGGCCTGCTCCTCGCTCCCGACCCGGTCGGTCTTGTTCAGTACGACGAGATCGGCGACGGCGAGATGGCGGTCGATCTCCGGATGGCGTCGGCGGGTCGCGTCGAACTCGGCGGCATCGACGACCTCCACCAGTCCCCCGTACACGATGTGCGGATTGTCGCTGGCCAGGAGCATGCGCACCAGCTCCTGCGGCTCCGCGAGTCCGCTGGCCTCGATGACGATCACGTCGAGGCGGGCGGCGGGCCGGGTCAGCGTCTCCAGGAAGGTGTCGAGCTCGCTCGCGTCGACCGCGCAGCACAGACATCCGTTGCCCAGCGAGACCGTCGAGCCGACCTGCCCGGAGACCGTCATGGCGTCGATCTCGATGGAGCCGAAGTCGTTGACGATCACACCGATGCGGTTTCCGGCACGGTTACGGAGAAGGTGGTTGAGGAGTGTCGTCTTGCCGGATCCCAGGAACCCCGCAAGGACGATGACCGGGATCTGCTGCTTGCGGGGCGGGGACGACGGGTTCAACGGGGACCTTCCTCGGGGACGTCAGGGCGCCGGGACCGGCTGCGGCGGTGGCGTACCGACGTAACGGGCCGCCGGGCGGATGATCTTGGTGTCCTCCGCCTGCTCCAGGATATTGGCGCTCCAGCCGACCACCCGTGCCGCGCAGAACGTCGGCGTGAACATCTCGCGCGGCAGCCCGCACAGCTCCATGACGACCCCGGCGTAGAACTCCACGTTGGTGTGCAGCTCACGGCCCGGCTTGAGCTCGGCGAGGATCGCCTCGACCTGCCGCTCGACCTCGACGGCGAAGTCGACGAGCGGGCCGCCGAAGCCCTGGGCGATGCCCCGCAGCATGCGTGAGCGGGGGTCCTCGGTGCGGTAGACGGGGTGTCCGAAGCCCATGATCCGCTCGCCCGCGAGCACCCGTTCGCGGATCCAGCCGTCGATGCGGTCGGGGGTGCCGATGGCGTCCAGGGTGTCGAGGGCGCGGCTGGGCGCTCCGCCGTGCAGGGGCCCCGAGAGCGCGCCGACGCACGCCACGAGACAGGCCGCGACATCGGCGCCGGTGGAGGCGACGACGCGGCCGGTGAAGGTCGAGGCGTTGAAGCCGTGGTCGATGGTGGAGATCAGATACTGCTCCACGGCCCTGACCCGTGCGGCGTCCGGCAGGGAACCGGTGAGCATGTAGAGGTAGTTGGCCGCGTACGGCAGATCGTCGCGCGGCTCGACCGGTTCGAGGCCCTGACCGAGCCGGTGCAGGGCCGTGAGCACGGTGGGGACGGCGGCGCAGGCGGCCAGGGCGTCGCTGCGGCGCCGTTCGGCGTCGATGTCGTACACCGGCCGGAAGCCGGCCGAGGCGCCGAGGAGCGAAAGGGCGGTGCGCAGACCGGCCAGGGGTCCGGATACGGCTCCCGCCCGGGCTATGGCGGGCAGGGCCTCGCGTACGTCCGCGGGCAGCCGGCGCAGGGGAGCGGTGCGGGCGGTGAATTCGGCACGGGCTGTCGCATCGGGGAGCGTGCCCTCGGACATCAGGTACCAGACGTCCTCGAAGCTGCGGGTCCGTGCGAGTTCGATCGCCGAGTACTGCCGGTAGTGGTAGAAGCCCTCGCGTCCGCGGACATCGCCGAGGGCCGTGTCGGTGACGACGACGCCCGCGAGTCCTCGGGGTACGTCGAGCGGGGTCCTGCTGGTCATGGTCGGCATCTCTTCCCTCTGTGAGCGTCCCGTGTGAGCGTTCCGACGGGTCTCATCAACATTGATGCGACCATCTATGATTGACTTCAATCCTGTCAACGTTGATTGAATCAATATGGATACGGTTGGCGACATGAAGGATCAAGCAGCTCCCGGTGACGGCCCCGGCACGACGGCCCCGCAGCGGCTCAGCACCCGGGAGACGGCCGAGCGGCTCGGCGTGAAGCCCGAGACGGTGTACGCCTACGTCAGCCGGGGCCAGCTGAGCAGCAGGCGCGCCCCCGGCGGACGCGGCAGCACGTTCGACGCCGTGGAGGTCGACGCGCTGGCCCGGCGTACGGGCCGCCGGGAGCCCTCCCCGGCCACCGGCGATCTGGTCTTCCGTACCGGCATCACGCTGATCGAGAGCGACCGCTACTACTTCCGCGGCGTCGAAGCGACCGAACTGGCCATGCGGTACGGCTACGAGGAGGTCGCCGAATGGCTCTGGACCGGCGATCTGAGGCCCGGCATCCGCTTCGCCGCGCCTGTCGAGACACTGGCCGCGGCGCGCCGGGCGGTCGGCGCGCTGCCCGCGCACAGCGGCTCGACGGACCGTCTGCGGGTGGCCGTGATCGCGGCGGCGACCGCCGATCCGCTCCGCTTCGACCTCTCGCGCGAGGCGGTGCTCGCCAGTGCGCGGAGCCTGATTCCGACCCTGGTCGAAGCGCTGCCCCTGGCCCCGGGTACACCGTCGACGCGTAACGAATCCGCACAAATGACGAACGGGAACGGGGCCGGGCTGGCACGGCGGCTATGGCCGAAGCTCAGCGCCCGGGCGGCCGACGAGCCGTCGGTCGCCGCGCTGGACACCGCTCTGGCCCTGCTGATCGACCACGATCTCGCGGCGTCGACACTGGCCGCCCGGGTCGCCGCATCCGCCCGCGCCCATCCGTACGCGGTGGTCTCCGCGGGCCTCGGAGTCCTGGAGGGTCCGCTGCACGGGGCGGCGAGCGGTCTGGCACACCGGATGCTGACCGAGGTGCTGGAGCGGGGCAGCGCGGTCCCGGTGGTCGCGGACCATCTCCGTACCGGACGCCGGGTGCCGGGGCTCGGTCACCGCCTCTACACCGCGCAGGACCCGCGGGCGCGGGCGCTGTTCGCCCTGCTCTCGGACGTCCCGCAGGCGGCTGAGGCGCTCGCCGCGGCTCGCGACGTGGTCACCACGACCGCCCGCCATGCGCCCCTGCACGCCAATGTCGATCTGGCGCTCGCCGTGCTCTCGGTCTCCTCGGGCATGGCCGCCGATGCGGGCGAGACGGTGTTCGCGGTGTCGCGAACGGCGGGCTGGATCGCACATGCACTGGAGGAATACGGGGAACGGCCGCTGCGTATGCGCCCCAGTGGCCTGTACGGAGGCCCCCGCCCCCCTCAGCCGCTGCCCACTGCCACGAGTGAGTCACCGCAATAGACAGTCCGTACAACGCAAAATCGCGACGGTCAGCGGGAGGCGGTGCGCGGCGGCTGGGCTGTGGAGCCCCGCACCACCAGTTCCGGTTCGAAGAGCAGTTCGTCGGACGGTACGGCATGCCCTCCTATCTGCACGGAGAGCAGCTCGACAGCGGCTCGCCCCATGGCTTCGATCGGCTGGCGGACCGTGGTCAGCGGAGGCTCGGTGCAGTTCATGAAGGCCGAATCGTCGTAACCGACGACGGAGACATCGGCGGGGACCGCGAGACCGCGGCGGCGCGCGGCGCGCACGGCTCCGAGGGCGAGCGGGTCGCTGGCGCAGATGATGCCCGTGATGCCCTGGTCGAGCAGCCGCATGGCGGCGGCCTGCCCACCCTCCAGCGAGAACATCGCCCGGGCCACCCACTCGTCCGGCACGGTGGTGCCCGAATCCTTGGCCATCGCGCGGGCGGCGGCCAGCTTGCGCTGCGAGGGGACGTGGTCGGAGGGGCCGAGCACCAGGCCGATGCGCTCGTGGCCGAGCGAGACGAGATGGCGCCAGGCCTGTTCCACGGCGACGGAGTCGTCGCAGGAGACCCCGGGGAAGCCGAGGTGGTCGATGGCCGCATTGATCAGGACGACCGGGATCCTGCGGTCGGCGAGCACCTTGTAGTGATCGTGCGGGGCGTCGGCCTGGTGGTAGAGCCCGCCGGCGAAGACCACGCCCGACACCTGCTGCTGAAGGAGCAGCTCGACATAGTCGGACTCGGAGACGCCGCCCTTGGTCTGGGTGCACAGCACCGGGGTGAGGCCCTGCTGGGCGAGCGCGCCGCCGACGACCTCGGCGAAGGCGGGGAAGATCGGGTTCTGCAGCTCGGGCAGGACCAGCCCGACCAGCCGGGCCCGCTCGCCGCGCAGCTGGGTCGGGCGCTCGTATCCGAGGACGTCGAGCGCGGAGAGAACGGCCTTCCGGGTGATGTCGGAGACGCCCGGCTTGCCGTTGAGCACCCGGCTGACCGTGGCCTCGCTGACTCCCACCTTCTGCGCCACCTGAGCAAGTCGTCGAGTCATGCACGCAAGATTAGCGCAAGAAGTGCAAGTGGATTGCGTGGATGTGGAAACGAGGAGAATTTCGGAAAGCACCGGAATGCCCTCTACCGTTCATACGATGAGCGCCCCACCGCCCACCGCCAGAAGAGCACGCCGGCTCGGATGGCCGCAGCGGGTCTTCTCTCAGGTCCTGCTGATGCAGTTGGCCATCGCCGCCGGCGTCACGGTACTCGCCACCGGCCTGTTCCTGGCACCCCTCAGCGCCCAACTCGACGATCAGGCGATGCGCCGTGCGCTCGCCATCGCCCAGAGCACGGCGGCCCAGCCGCAGATCACCGAGTCGTTGCTCGCCACGCCACCGGCGCCCACCGGGCCCGTACAGACCGCGGCCGAGCGGATCAGACGCGCCACCGGCGCCGAGTACGTCGTCGTCATGGACCGGCGCGGGGTGCGCTGGTCGCACACCGACAGCGACCAGATCGGCAAGGTCGTCTCCACCGACCCGAGCGACGCGCTGTCCGGCCGGGACGTCATGGAGATCGACAGCGGCACGCTCGGCCGCTCGGCCCGCGGGAAGGTACCGCTGCGCGACGAGACGGACCACATCGTGGGCGCGGTCTCCGTCGGAATCGCGTACGACAGTGTCCGCGCCCGGCTCCTCGCGACGATTCCCGGACTGTTCGCCTACGCGGGCGGCGCGCTCGCCGTCGGGGCGCTGGCCGCCTATCTGATCTCCCGACGCCTCCAGCGGCGGACCCATGACCTCGCCTTCTCCGATATCTCCGCGCTGCTGACGGAGCGCGAGGCGATGCTGCACGGCATCCGGGAAGGGGTCGTGGCACTGGACCGGAGCGGCCGTATCCGGCTCCTGAACGACGAGGCACAACGGCTGCTCGGGCTCGGCCCCGATGCCGCGGGCCGCCCGCTGGAGGCCGTGCTCGGCAAGGGGCGGACGGCCGATGTGCTGGCCGGGCGTGTGGTCGGTGACGATCTGCTGACGGTGCGGGGCTCCCGGGTCCTGCTCGCCAACCGGATGCCGACCGACGACGGCGGCGCCGTCGCCACTCTCCGCGACCGCACCGAACTGGAACACCTCGGCCGCGAGCTCGACTCCACCCGCGGCCTGATCGACGCACTGCGGGCCCAGGACCACGAGCACGCCAACCGTTTGCACACCCTCCTGGGGCTGCTGGAGCTGGACATGCACGAGGACGCGATGGAGTACGTCACCGAGGTGGTCGGCGTCCACCGGGCGACGGCCGAGCAGGTCACCGAGAAGGTGCACGACCCGCTGCTGGCCGCGCTCCTGGTCGGCAAGGCCACGGTCGCGGCGGAGCGCGGTGTCGCACTGCGCATGGCCCCCGGATCCCTGCTCCCGGACCGGCTGGTGGATCCTCGCGGGCTGGTCACCGTCGTCGGCAATCTCGTGGACAACGCGCTGGACGCGGCGGCCGGGGCGGAGGGCGCCCTGACCGAGGTGGGCCTGCGCGCCGAAGGCCGTACGGTGGTGCTGCGGGTCCGAGACAGCGGCCCCGGAGTTCCACCGGGGCAACGTGAATCGATCTTCACGGAGGGCTGGTCGACGAAGGAGCTCCCGGCGCACGGCAAGCGCGGCCTGGGCCTCGCACTGGTGCGGCGGCTGGCGGAACGGCAGGGTGGCAGCGTCACTGTCGGGAATGCGGTGGGCGGTGGCGCCGAGTTCACCGTCGTACTGCCGGAGGCCCTTGCCGACGCGGACGTGACGGACGCGGACATGACTGAACCGAAGACCGGCACAGTGGGAGAAGCTCAGTGATCGAGGTCCTGGTCGTGGACGACGACATCCGCGTCGCGAAGGTCAATGCGGCCTACGTCTCACGGGTGCCGGGATTCCGCGTGGCCGCCCAGGCGCACTCCGCTGCCGAAGCCCTCGCCACGATCGAGGAACAGCGCGTGGATCTGGTCCTGCTGGACCACTACATGCCCGACCGCAACGGTCTGACGATGGTGCGTGAACTGCGCAGGCTCGGTCACCACACCGACGTGATCATGGTGACGGCGGCGCGCGACGTCGCCACCGTCCAGGAGGCCATGCGTCACGGCGCGCTGCAGTACCTGGTGAAGCCGTTCACCTACGCGGGGCTGCGGACCAAGCTGGAGGCGTACGCCACGCTGCGCCACACCCTTGAACGCGGCGGCGAGGCCGAACAGGGCGAGGTGGACCGGCTCTTCGGCGCGCTGTGGGCAGCGGGCGAATCCGACCTGCCCAAGGGCCACTCACCGACGACGGCGGAGCTGGTCAGGCAGGCGCTTCGAGGCGCCGAAGGGCCGCTCTCCGCGCAGGAGATCGCGGAGAGCGCCGGGATGAGCCGGCAGACCGCCCAGCGCTATCTGAAGCTGCTGGAGAGGACCGGCAGGGTGCGGCTGACGCTGCGGTACGGCGAGACGGGCCGCCCGGAACACCGCTACACCTGGTCCACCGGCGGGCAGGCCTGAGCGGTCCGGCGCGTAGGTCCGTACGGTGCCGACGCGCCGCTACACGGCCCCGGCCCCGGTCAGCGCACGAACCTCGGTCTCCGCGTGCTTGGCGGCGTCGGGCGGCTCGGTGGAGGTGACCGTTCCGACCCAGCCGGCCAGGAAGCCCAGCGGGATGGAGACCAGGCCGGGATTCTCCAGGGGGAAGAGCTGGAAGTCGGCGCCGGGGAAGAGCGAGGTGGGGCTGCCGGAGACGACCGGGGAGAGCAGCACGAGCAGCACGGCGGGGATCAGCCCGCCGTAGACGGACCAGACCGCTCCGCGGGTGGTGAAGTTCTTCCAGAACAGGGAGTACAGCAGCACCGGGAGGTTGGCCGATGCGGCGACGGCGAAGGCGAGCCCCACCAGGAACGCCACATTCAGATCCTGGGCGACCAGGCCGAGCCCGATGGCGGCCACCCCGATCCCGGCCGCGGCGACCCGGGCCACGGTGACCTCGCTGTACTGCTTGGAGCCCGGGCGCCTGAGCGAGGCGTAGAGGTCATGGGCCACGGAGGCGGAAGAGGCGAGGGTGATCCCGGCGACGACGGCGAGGATGGTCGCGAAGGCGACGGCGGCGACCACGGCGAACAGGATCGTCCCCCCGGTGGATCCTTCACCGCCGCCCAGCTCCAGGGCCAGCAGCGGAACCGCTGTGTTCCCCGCGGGATTCGACGCCCTCACTTCGGCCGAGCCGACCAGTGCCGCCGCTCCGAATCCGAGCGCGATCGTCATCAGGTAGAAGCTGCCGATGAGCCCGATGGACCAGACGACCGAACGGCGGGCGGCGCGGGCGGTGGGCACGGTGTAGAACCGCGACAGGATGTGCGGCAGACCCGCCGTACCGAGTACCAGGGCCAGGCCCAGACTGATGAAGTCGACGCGCGACGTCCAGGTTCCGCCGTACCGGAGACCGGGCGCGAGGAACCGGCTTCCGTGCCCGCTCCGTTCGGCGGCGGAGTTGAGCAGGGCATTGAAGTTGCCGTGGAAGTGGACCAGGACGAGCACTGTGAGCACGACCGCTCCCGCCATCAGCAGGACGGCCTTGACGATCTGGATCCACGTGGTGGCGCGCATTCCGCCGAGCGATACGTAGATCACCATGAGCGCCCCGACACCGATGACGGTCCAGGAGCGGGCGGCGCCGCTCGTACCGCCGAGAAGGAGCGCGACCAGGCTGCCCGCGCCCACCATCTGTGCGACCAGATAGAGCACGGAGACGGTGACGGACGAGGTGCCGGCCGCGATCCGGACCGGGCGCTGTGCCATCCGCGCCGCCACCACGTCCGCGAGTGTGAACCGGCCGCAGTTGCGGACCAGTTCGGCGACCAGCAGCAGGACGACGAGCCAGGCGACGAGGAACCCGACCGAGTAGAGCATGCCGTCGTAGCCGAAGAGGGCGATCAGGCCGGAGATGCCGAGGAACGACGCGGCCGACATGTAGTCGCCGGCGATGGCGAAACCGTTTTCCATGGGGGAGAACAGCCGGCCGCCCGCATAGAACTCCTCGGCGGAGCCGTGTCTGTTACGGCTCACCCAGGTGGTGATGGCGAGCGTCACTGCGATGAAGGCGCTGAACAGCACGAGCGCCAGGGTCTGGTGGTTCCCGTTCACTGCCCGATCCCCCGCGTCATCTCCTGTGTCTCCCAGCGCAGATCGAGCGCGGCGCGGTCCCTGCGCAGCCGTGCGTGGCGTGCGTACGCCCCGGTCAGAAGGAATGTCGTGAGGAACTGGCCGAGCCCCGCAACCATCGCGACATTGACCGCTCCGGCCACCGGACGGGCCATCAGCCCGGGTGCGGTGATCGCAGTGACGACATAGGCGAGGTACCAGACGAGGAAGGCGAGAGTGGCGGGGATGACGAACCGCCGGTACCGGCGGCGCACCTCCTGGAAGGCCTCGCTGCGCTGCACCTCCAGATAGATGTCGGCCGCGCTGTGGCCGCGCTGCGGGTCCGCGGGCCCGGGGGGTCCAGGGGGTCCGGCGGGAGCGAAGCTCCCCGTGCCGTCCAGCTCGCCCCATCCGGAGGCCAGCGCGTCGTACCACGGGTCGTCGAGCCGCATCGCTGCGGCCTCACGCCCTGCTTCCTTCTCCACCGAACAACTCCCCTTGTCCACGGACCACTTCGGCCGCGTACCCAAGAATGGGCAGATCGGGAAGATCCAGGGCACTTCATTCGCCGGTCTTCACCTCTTCAGGTGAAGGTTGATCCGGGCGGCTGTGCGAGGCCCCGAACGTACGCATAGCGAACGGCTTGTGCCCGGTCGCGCACTCCAGCCTTCGCGAAGAGGTTGTTGATGTGGCTCTTCACGGTGGCCTGCGAAATATGCAGCTTGCGGGCGATCTCCAGGTTCGACAGCCCCTCCGCGATCAGGACCAGCACTTCCAGCTCACGTGGCGTCAGGCCGTCGGGAAGCTGTGGCTCGGCCGCCGGGCCCGACGGCAGGGGCTGTGCGGTGACGCGCTCCAGCAGACGGCGCTGCACGGAAGGCGAGAGTCCGGCCTCGCCCGACAGCACGGCCTGGATGGCCCGCACGATCTCGTCGCCCCCGGCGTCCTTGGTGAGATAGCCCCGGGCCCCCGCCTGCAGGGCGGGGAAGAGTGAGTCGTCATCCGCGAAGGTCGTGAGCACCACCACCTGCGTTCCCGGATACTCCTTGCGGATCCGCCGTGTCGCCTCCGCCCCGTCGCAGCGGGGCATCCGCAGATCCATCAGAACCACGTCGGGAGCCAGCTCCGCCACCAGCGCGACGGCCTCTTCACCGTCCTTCGCCGATCCGACCACCTCGATTCCGGGCAGCAGCCCCAACAGCATCACGATTCCTTCGCGCACCACCGACTGGTCATCGGCGACCACGACCCGCGCGTTCACGCGGGCACCCGCAGACTCACCACGAAACCCTCCTCTCCGGGACCGGCCTCCAGCGTCCCGCCCATCAGCTCGGCCCGCTCCCTCATCCCCAGCAGACCGTATCCGGAGCCGCTGGTGGCGAGTTCGCCCTCAAGGCTGTGTCCACCCGAGTCCCTGACCTCCAGGGCGATTTCGTCCGGCAGATACTCCAGCCGTACGAGGACCCTGGCCCCCGGCGCGTGCTTGCGCACATTCGTCAGGGCCTCCTGCGCCACCCGCCGGACGGTCTGCGAGGCCTCCGCGGTGAGCCTCCGCTGCTCACCCGTCACACTGACCTCGGCAGGCTCCGCGGCCACCAGTTGCCGCAGGAAGTCCTCCACCGGGGACACCTCCCCCCGGAGCGCCGATAGAGCCTGGCGAGTCTCCGCAAGCCCCTCACGCGCCATGGAGCGCGCCGCCACCACCCGCTCCAGCACCCGGTCCCGGAACTCCCCCGCGGGCTCCCGCTCGATCAGCAGCCGCGCCGCCTCCAGATGCACCAGCTGCGCCGAGAGGCTGTGGGCAAGCACATCGTGGATCTCCCTGGCGATCCTTGCCCGCTCGTCCAGCACGGCCGTCCTCGCCTCCGCCACGCGGGCCGCCCGCTCCTGCGCGAGCAGTCTCTGGGCACTGCCACGGGCCTCCGCATCCAGCCTGATCACGTAACCCGCCAGGGAGAGGCCCGCTGTGGTCATGGCCGTGCTCAGCCAGTTGTCGGTGTTGACGGCGACGTACGCACCGAGCGCGACAGCCGTGGCCGGGAGGCCCGCCACGAGCGGCAGCCTTTCCAGCGCGACGACCGCGCAGCCGCACCAGAGGACCACGGCGGGCACACTCGCACCGGCCTGCTGCGCCCCGAGCGCCGCCACCATCAGCAGCGCGAGAAGTCCCAGTGACGGCCACAGCCGGTGGTCAAGGCTGGTCCGGAAGAACGCCCAGGCGGCGACCGCACAGCCCAGCACGCCCACCAGTCCGAGCGCGATCTCCCAGGGCCCGAACCGTCCGCCGGTGAATGTGCCCCAGAGCATGGCGGTGAGCAGACCCAGCCGGACGGACCAGGTGATCACCGCCCGCGGGCGGGTGCGGCTGGCTGCCAAGAGTGCTTCCCTGGACGGCCAGCTCGTCCAGATCGTGCGGGTCACACGCGGTCCTTCCACGCCGACTGCGACGGCATCCCGTCGCCACAGCCACCGTACGCCGGACGCATCTGCCTGGCCCGCCACATCAGCACACCGCTGCGCACCGCCAGCGTCACCGCGAGAGCCGACAGCAGCGCGGCACTGCCCTGGTGTATGCCCGTCAACGCGGCAGCCCCGTAGAGGGCGGTCCGCAACGCCAGTCCCCCTGTCCAGACGAGGACGGTGGCCTTGGTGCCCTTGCTCCACAGCGAGCCGTCCGCCTCGCGCCACAGCCGGGAGGTCCAGCCCCAGCCCGCGCCGGTCACCAGCGCCACCGCCAGCTCCGCGCCCAGGACCACCACGGACAGCACTTCGTGACGCGGATCCACCAACCCGGGCTCGCGCAGCGATATGACCAGGAGGATGCCCGGCAGGATCCACCAGCGCTTGTCGTCGGAGATCCGCCGTGCAGAGCACTGGCGGACCACGACGACAGTGATGACGGCGACGATCACCAGGGCGTTGACGAGCCCGGACATGGCTGCCTCCGAGATGCGGGAAGACTGAACGCCTTCGACGCTACGGAAACGGCCGGGCCGTGAGATCGGCTCAGGGGTTGATCATGGGTGGAGTCGCCGTCTCCACCCGCGGGTGGAGACGGCGTCGCTCAGACGTCGATGCGCGAGCGGTCCAGGGTGGCGGCCGAGCTGGTGATGAACTCCTTGCGCGGCGCCACCTCGTTGCCCATCAGCAGATCGAAGACCTGCTCGGACGATTCCAGGTCGCCGATGTTGATCCGCCGCAGCGTGCGGTGCCGGGGGGCCATCGTGGTCTCCGCCAGCTGGTCGGCGTCCATCTCGCCCAGACCCTTGTAGCGCTGGATCGAGTCCTTGTACCGGACGTTCTTCTGCTGGAGCTCCAGCAGCCGCTGACGCAGCTCGCCGTCGGAGTAGGTGTAGATGTACTTGTCCTGGCCCTTCTTGGGCTGGACGAGCTCGATCCGGTGCAGCGGGGGTACGGCGGCGAAGACCCGGCCTGCCTCGACCATGGGCCGCATGTAGCGCTGGAACAGCGTCAGCAGCAGGATGCGGATGTGCGCGCCGTCGACATCGGCGTCCACCAGCAGGACGATCTTCCCGTAGCGAGCGGCGTCGATGTCGAAGGTCCGCCCCGATCCGGCTCCTATGACCTGGATGATCGCACCGCACTCGGCGTTCTTCAGCATGTCCGAGACGGACGCCTTCTGAACATTGAGGATCTTGCCCCGGATCGGCAGCAGCGCCTGGAACTCGCTGTTCCGCGCGAGCTTGGCCGTACCGAGCGCGGAGTCGCCCTCGACGATGAAGAGCTCGCTGCGGTCCACGTCGTCACTGCGGCAGTCGGCGAGCTTCGCCGGCAGCGAGGACGACTCCAGCGCTGTCTTGCGGCGCTGTGCGTCCTTGTGCTGGCGGGCCGCGATGCGGGTGCGCGCGGCTGCCACCGCCTTGTCCAGGACCGCCCTGGCCTGGGCCTTGGCATCGCGCTTCGTCGAGGTGAGGAACGCCTTGAGTTCCTTGGCCACGACGTTGGCGACGATCCGGTTGGCGGCGGAGGTGCCGAGCACCTCCTTGGTCTGGCCCTCGAACTGCGGCTCCGCCAGCCGTACGGTGACGACCGCGGTGAGGCCTTCCAGCGCGTCGTCCTTGACGATGTCGTCCTCGGCGACGCGGAGCAGCTTGGCGGAGCGCAGCGCCTCGTTGACCGTCTTGGTCACGGAACGTTCGAATCCGGTCACATGCGTGCCGCCCTTGGGGGTGGCGATGATGTTGACGAAGGACTTGAGGTTGGTGTCGTATCCGGTGCCCCAGCGCAGGGCGATGTCGACGACGAGTTCACGGGTGACCTCGGTCGCCGTCATGTGTCCGCGCTCGTCCAGGACCGGCACGGTCTCCTTGAACGTCCCCTGCCCGGTCAGGCGCAGGACGTCGCAGACCGCCTTGTCCTGCGCGAGGTACTCGCAGAATTCGCTGATCCCGCCGTCGAAGCGGAAGGTCTCCTCGGTCTTGCCCTCGCCGTCGAGACCGCGTTCGTCGCGGACGACGATCGTCAGGCCGGGGACGAGGAAGGCCGTCTGCCGCGCGCGCTGGTGGAGCGTCTCCAGGTTGAGCTTGGCGTCCTTGAGGAAGATCTGCCGGTCCGCCCAGTACCGCACCCTGGTGCCGGTGCGCGCCTTCGGCACCCGCTTGCCCTTGAGCAGGCCGTTGGCCGGGTCGAACGGGCTGTCCGGCCCCTGCTCGGTGAACATCCCGGGGACTCCGCGCCGGAAGCTGATCGAGTGGGTCGCGCTGTTGCGGTCGACCTCGACGTCGAGCCGGGCGGAGAGCGCGTTGACCACGGAGGCGCCCACGCCGTGCAGGCCGCCCGACGCGGCGTACGAGCCGCCGCCGAACTTTCCGCCGGCGTGCAGCTTGGTCATCACGACTTCGATACCGGACAGGCCCGTCTTGGGCTCGACATCGACGGGGATGCCGCGCCCGTTGTCCCGGACCTCCACGGAGTTGTCGTCGTGGAGGATGACCTCGATGTGATCGCAGTAACCACCCAGGGCCTCGTCGACGGAGTTGTCGATGATCTCCCAGAGGCAGTGCATGAGGCCGCGGCTGTCGGTGGACCCGATGTACATCCCGGGGCGCTTGCGAACCGCTTCGAGCCCCTCAAGTACGAGCAGGTGCCGCGCGGTGTAGTTGGAACCGTCTCGGTCTGCTCCGGTCAGCAGCGCAGTGGACGGCACGGACGTATCGGCGGTCACGCGGTTCGCTCCTCGCTGAATTTCATTTGGGGCCCAGTGGGTAACGGGCTCGGCTTCGGTCGCCGCTGAGAGGGTACCGAGGCCTGGTAGAGCGGTTGTAACGCCACCCACCGAGAACCCTCACACTAGTCCAGCCTCGTATACACGTTCGATCCCTCGTACGAGTGAAGCGCACATCACGTTCCCTTCCAGGCATGAACCATTTAGGCTCCGGGCACGTCCTCATGAACAAACCGGCAAGCCGGCCGGGAGGATCCACCAAGACAAGCAACGCGAAACCGTAGCGCTACGCAATACGGCACATTCGCCGCCAATCGGCAACAGACAGCCATCTTGAGAAGAAGTTTCGAAGAAAAGCCACGAGCGGGAACGTTTTCGGCCTGGTTGGATGTTGACCCTGGTACGACAGCTCGTCGAGCTAGAGAAGAGGCGACGTGACTACTGTTCTGACCCCCGCGAGCCCGCTGACCGCAGCAGACCGCTGTGACCGTTGCGGCGCCCAGGCATATCTGCGCGTCGTCCTCATCAGCGGCGGTGAACTGCTCTTCTGCGCCCACCACGGGCGCAAGTTCGAGCCGGAACTCAAGAAGATCGCCGCGGAAATACAGGATGAGACGGACCGACTGACGGCCGTACAGGCCCAAGCCGCCGAAGAGGAACAACACTGACACCTCGCATCCACGACGAGCCAGGGTCAGGTCCCGGACCTGACGGCGGGCGGCTTCCCGGAGGGGGAGCCGCCCGTTCTCGTACAACTGCGTGGTGAAAGCGTCAGCCGCTGCCCGGCATCCAGCCGATCGCAGCGGAGATCCGCGTGTACACGCCGGGGCTTCCGACCCGGCCGCAACCGTTCCCCCAGGACACCAGGCCGATGAGCCGCCCACGGGCCACCAGCGGTCCCCCGCTGTCCCCCTGGCATGCGTCGTGCCCGCCCAGCAGTTCGCCCGCGCAGAGCATCGCTGAGGCGTCGTACGTACCGTCTGTGCCGCCCGGGTAGGCCTGTCGGCACAGGCTGTCCGGCAGAACGCTCACTTCTGCGGAGCGGAGTGACGACGCGTAGTCGCCGCCGCCGCTCGTGTCACCCCACCCGTATACGACGGCGCCGGTACCCGGCTGATATGCCGCGTCACCGGATTCGGCCATCGGGATCACGCTCTGCGCGGGCAACGCCTCGGCCAGAGTCAGTACCGCCAGATCCCCCGTGTTCGTTGTGGGATCAAAACCGGGGTTGCTCCATGCCTCCTGTACCGGTGTCTCCTGCCCGTCGGTCCCGCGCAGAGCGTCCCGGCCGGAGATGACCCGCAGATCGCGCAACTTGCCCACATCGACACCGAGAGCCTCCCGGCTCAGGCAGTGTGCGGCGGTCAGAACCTTCTTCGGGGCGACCGCGACCCCGCCGCAGAACTGTCCGGCGCGGGTGTCTCCGAACCGGTCACGGCTGGACAGTGCCACCACCCAGGGGCTGTCCTTGACGTGTGCGGGCTGACCGCCGATGACGATGCTGTCCGCAACAGCCGGGGCGGGGACTCCGAGCGGTATCGCAACCGTGGCGGCAACCAGAGCGAGCACCCCGGTCATGGCACGGAAGACGGTACGGGACATGCGCACTCCTGACTCTGTGGTGAACCATTCCCACCCAGAGTCATGCCGCTCATCGCCCACCGCACCCTCAGATAGGCCGAGGGCCCGGATCCTCCACGGGATCCGGGCCCTCGGCCTGTGTACTCCTACGACCTAGTCGAGGTAGTCGCGCAGCACCTGCGAGCGCGACGGGTGGCGCAGCTTCGACATGGTCTTCGACTCGATCTGACGGATGCGCTCGCGCGTCACGCCATAGACCTTGCCGATCTCGTCCAGCGTCTTCGGCTGACCGTCGGTGAGACCGAAGCGCATCGAGACCACGCCCGCCTCACGCTCGGAGAGCGTGTCGAGCACGGAGTGCAGCTGCTCCTGGAGGAGCGTGAAGCTGACCGCGTCGGCCGGCACGACTGCCTCGGAGTCCTCGATCAGGTCACCGAACTCGCTGTCCCCGTCCTCACCCAGCGGGGTGTGGAGGGAGATCGGCTCACGACCGTACTTCTGGACCTCGATGACCTTCTCGGGGGTCATGTCGAGTTCCTTGGCCAGCTCCTCCGGCGTGGGCTCGCGGCCCAGGTCCTGAAGCATCTGACGCTGTACTCGGGCGAGCTTGTTGATGACCTCGACCATGTGCACCGGGATACGGATGGTGCGGGCCTGGTCGGCCATGGCGCGGGTGATCGCCTGACGGATCCACCAGGTGGCGTACGTGGAGAACTTGTAGCCCTTGGTGTAGTCGAACTTCTCGACCGCGCGGATCAGACCGAGGTTGCCCTCCTGGATGAGGTCCAGGAAGAGCATGCCGCGGCCGGTGTAGCGCTTGGCCAGCGAGACCACGAGACGGAGGTTGGCCTCCAGCAGGTGGTTCTTGGCGCGGCGGCCGTCCTCGGCGATGATCTCCAGCTCGCGCTTGAGCTTCGGCGCCAGCTTGTCGGAGTTGGCCAGCTTGTCCTCGGCGAACAGACCGGCCTCGATGCGCTTGGCGAGCTCGACCTCCTGCTCGGCGTTGAGGAGGGGAACCTTGCCGATCTGCTTCAGGTAGTCCTTGACCGGGTCGGCGGTGGCGCCGGCGACGGCGACCTGCTGCGCAGGCGCGTCGTCCTCGTCGTCGTCGGAGAGGACGAAGCCCTTGTTCTCGCCCTCGCCCTCCTCTTCCTCGCCCTTGCCGGCCTTTACTTCCTCGGCCGCCTCGTCGCCGTCGAGGAGGTCGTCGTCCTGCTTTCCGGACTTCTTCGTAGCTGTCTTCTTGGCCGCCGTCTTCTTCACGGCGGTCTTCTTGGCAGCCGTCTTCTTGGCTGCCGCCTTCTTCGCAGGGCCGACCGCGGCAGCGTCGTCAGCCACCACGTCCACGGTCTCTGCCGACGGGGCGGCAGTGGCCGCAACGGTCCTGGTCACGGTCGTCTTGGCCGCGACAGTCTTGGTGGCGGTGCGCTTGACCGGGCTCTTTGCTGCGACGCTCTTGCGGGCACGCTTTGACGGCTCCGCGGCACTGACCATCAGCGTCACACCCTCTTCCTCGAGGATCTGGTTGAGGCTGCGCAGAACATTCTTCCACTGGGTTGGCGGAATCTGGTCAGCCTCGAAGGCCCGACGCACGTCATCGCCGGCGATCTGCCCATCAGCCTTTCCCCGCTCGATGAGCGCCATCACAGACTCGGACTCGGCGATCTCCGGCGGGAGCGTACGGGATGTGCTGGCCGACACGAACAACCTCTCGGAACGATGGAAACGGCTTCCGGCCCGGCCCTGGAGAGGGCTGGTGCCGACGACCGTCGGGCTGGGAATGTACCGACGGCGCGGGTATCGCCTCAGAACTGCACAGCGCACTTAATGGCTGCTGTATTCCTTCCGCGACGGTCACCTCTTAAGTCATCGCACTGTTTCGAGGAGTGTTACGCCCAATCCGCGTGGCCCGAGTCACACCTCAATTGCGACGAACGTAACCATGGGTGCCATCCCACCACAATTGTGCCGCCGGACCACTGGGGCCCGGCGACACATGGTTCGTACACCCTGGCCGTGCCGCGCTCAGTGCTCGCGGGGCGCGGGCACCACTCGCTCCACCTCGTGGTGGACGACGAGCAGTTGGCGCATGGCGGCTTCGGCGCCCGCCGAGTCACCGGATGCGAGCGCGTCGACGATCCGGGCATGGTGGCCGAGGGATGTCTCGCTGGGACGGTCGCAGCCAGTGACGGGACCGCCCGAGACCTGCAGGGCCGCGGAGACGATGCCGGAGAGGTGCTCGAGCATGCGATTGCCCGCCGCCTGGATGAGCAGGGAGTGGAATTCCGCGTCGGCCCGGGAACAGGTGATCCCGTCGCCCTGCCCGAGCGCGTGCCCCATGATCTCGACCATGTCGCCGAGGCGCTGCTGAATGTCCTCGCGGCCGTGGCCCGCGGCGAGGCGGGCAGCGAGCGGCTCGATCGTCCACCGGAGCTCCCCCAGCTCACGGCGCTGATCCTCACGCTGAGGACCGAAAGCCCGCCATTCGATGATGTCGGGGTCCAGCAGATTCCAGTCACTGACGGGACGAACCCGGGTGCCCACATTGGGCCGGGCGCTGACCAGGCCTTTGGCCTCAAGGACGCGCAGCGATTCGCGTACGACGGTACGGGAGACCTCGAAGCGCTGACCGATCTCTTCCGGCACGAGGGGGCGGTCGGCGCCCAGATCGCCGGAGACGATCATCTGACCCAGCTGCTGAACGAGTTGGCCGTGGAGGCCGCGGCCCCGGCTGGCTGAGCCCCGTCGGCTCGCGCGGCCGAGCTCGGCATCGGGGCCGTCCCAGGAACGAAGAGCGGCACGCTCGCCGGCCGGCGCCTCCGCGTACGGGTAGCGGTCGAGTTCACCCGGGCCGGCGTGGCCGGAATCGGCGGAGCGGGCGGCGGTCATCATGGTGTGCGCAAGGGTACTCACGCATCCTTTGTCGGCGCAGCCCAGCCGCCCCTTGAGGTCTTTGGTGAAAAGCACACGAAAGGGTGATCGGCACCCACCCCCCAATTGACGCGTTATTGGTTGAAATCGGGCATGCCGAAGGAAGTTGCGCGGCTCGGGGCGATCCGTCACCGCCCTCTGATCACCAACGGACTCTGCCGCGAACGCCGGTGAACAGATACGCGCAGATCAGGACCGACAACGACAATGACAACGCGGCCCCCACGGGGTGCGCCACCACATGCACGACAGCTGCCACCCATCGGTCCACCTCCTGCGGCCAGCGCGGCCACACCAGCCCGCGCAGCCCGGCAGGAAGCCCTGTCGCCGGACGGGAGGCCGGGCCGGTCGGCAAGCTCCGGACGAGTGGAACGACGAGCACGGGAATGGCCAGTACCGCGGCAACACCGGCCGCAGTCACCCTGAAGACCCCGGCAGCCAGGAGGCCCGCCCAGGCGCAGCCCACGGTCAGCCCTGCCCAACTCGCGCCCAGGTGCACCGAATTCGATGGAACCTTGATCAAATCATTGCCGTACACCAGATGAACGGCCTCGGCCGAGGCCAGCACGACGACCAGAGCGAGCACCAGGCCGACGCACGCCGACACCACCAGCTTGGCGAGAAGCAGACCCAGGCGGCGGGGGACGTTGCCTCGGCCCGCCGCCAGCGCGGGATAGCGGAACTCGTCGCCGAACGAGAGCGCACCGATCACTCCGGCTCCGACCGCCGCGGGCGGCAACGGCAGCACCGACGGCCAGGCCGTCAGCACCTCGGTCAGCCGAGCGTGACCGGAGCGGGCAAGGAGGACGGAGAGCCCGACCGAGACGACCAGAACAGCAGCCATGATCAAGGTTGTTGTTCTGACACCGAGGAGGCGGCGCAGTTCGTATCGCAGCGGGTGGAGCGGGCCACGGGATGGGCGACGTCGGATCGGCGGCAGCAGTTCCGAGCCGGACGCCCGCGCCCGCGAGGCCGGACGCGGTTCGGCTTCCGCTTCACACACAGCAGGGCCGGTGTCGCCGGTGTCGCCGACCTCGTCGGCGAGTTGGTGCACTGGGAGCCTGTGCCGGAATGCCGCGTCGCCGATCTCCGCACAGGTGGAGCCGTACACGGAGAGACGGCCGCTCGCTTCGGTGACCACCTCGACCGAGCGTCTGGCCGCTCGGGCCTCGCGGCTGACGACGGCTGCGAGGCGGGCCGCGTGCGGGGTGCGGACGGCGACCCGGGGGCGTAGGCGGGTCCGGGAGAAGTCGCCGGAGCTCTGGTCGGCGACGAGGCGTCCGCCGTCGATGGTGACGACATGGTCGGCCGTCCGCGCGGCCTCCTTGGGATCGGTCGTGGTGTACAGAACGGTCCCGCCCTTGGCGGCATGGGCCTGCAGCAGCTCGTGCAACCAGGCCGCCTCGCGCGCGGAAAGACCTTCTGCGGGGTCGTCGAGGATGAGCGTGTGCGGGTCGCCCAGCAGCGCCGAAGCGAGGGCGAGCAGGCGGTCCATGCCGAGCGAGAGCGTGCCGATGCGCTGGTCCCGGAGTCCGGCAAGGCCGACGGCTTCGAGCAGCTCGTCGGCCCGGGACGCCGGTACGCCGGCGGCCGCGCACAGCATGCGGAGCTGCCCTCGGACGGTACGGGCGGGATGGCCCGGCACCTCCCCAAGGAGCACGCCCACCTCACGCGCGGGGTGCGGAATGCGGTGCAGCGGTCTGCCCCGGAAGTGGGTGACCCCCCGCCCCGGGTCGAGTTCGAGCATCAGGCGGAGGGCCATGGTCTTGCCCGACCCGGAGGCACCCAGAAGTACGGTGACGCCACCGGGCCGGGCTTCGAAGGTGAGATCGTCCACGGCGGCCGGAAGGCCACGGCGGCGGGCACTGGTGAGTCCGATGGCCTGGAGCATCGCTTCTCTCGCGGAAGGTGAGACCGCTCGGCGGCAGGGCGGGTACCGCAGCAAGATAACGCGACATGTCCGACTTTTTGCGCAGCGCCGACCTTGCGGGCGTTCCGCAGGTCAGACTTCCGGCCTCAGCATCGGCGGGTTGAGAACCGTGGCCGCACCGGCCCGGAAGAGCTGGGCGGGGCGGCCTCCCTGTCGAGTGGTCGTTCCCCCGGCAGGCACCAGGAAGCCGGGGGTGCCTGTCACCTTGCGGTGAAAGTTCCGCGGGTCGAGAACCACGCCCCACACCGCCTCGTACACCCTCCGAAGCTCACCGACCGTGAACGCGGGCGGGCAGAAGGCCGTGGCCAGCGAGGAGTACTCGATCTTGGAACGTGCCCGCTCGACGCCATCGGCCAGGATCCGCGCATGATCGAAGGCCAGCGGGGCCTGGTTTTCGCCCTCATGGCCGAATCCGGCCTCCGGTCCGAGCAGATCCCCCACAGGCGCCCAACGCGCGCTGTTCGCATCGCCGCCCGCCCGCGGGGCCGGAAGATCGGGGGCCAAGGCGAGGTGAGCGACGCTGACGACCCTCATCCGCGGGTCACGCCCCGGGTCGCCGTAGGTGGCGAGCTGTTCGAGATGGGCGCCGTTGCCGACCGCCGGGGCTGCCGGATCCTGGGCACACAGGCCGGTCTCCTCGACGAGCTCGCGCGCTGCTGCGGCTCCGAGATCCTCATCGGCTCTGACGAACCCGCCGGGCAGCGCCCATCGCCCCTGGAACGGCGGCTCACCGCGGCGTACCACCAGCGCGCAGAACGCATGACGGCGCACCGTGAGCACGACCAGGTCGACGGTGACAGCGAACGGCGGGAAGGTCGACGGGTCGTAGGGCGGCATGCGGTGATCATAGTCGTCTGCCTGACGATAAACACTCCCTTCGCCGTGCTCTTCGTCCGTCGTTACGCCGGACTCCTTGTGCGGCCCGGGCTGCCGCTCCCCAGGTCTGTCCCGGGCGGTCGGCCACCGATGCCCTGGAGATCACCAGGCCGCGCACCATGACTCCGACGCCGGCCCCCGCCAGAAAGGGAGGGCGCTGCTGAATTCGGAGCGACGAGGTAGCGACGAGGTGTGGAGTCATCGGCCGCTCCTGGACCCGCGCCGGCTGGGGAAGGCCTGCCCGGAGCGTCGCCGGGCAGCGGCCGTTGCGGGGCGGGCGGAGCCGGATGGCGCCTTCCTTCGCCGAGGGCCGGTAGGGCGCCGAGCAACGGCCGGGCGTGCCCTCCGGGGCCGCGTGTCCGGGTCCGTACGGTGGTCGTGCGGGCCCGTCCTGGCACTGCGCTCACCCCGCAGACAGCGGCGCAGGGTCTCCGGATCAAGGCCTTGGTTGCACGCCTCGTGAAGGAGTTGAGCGAAGGTGTACCCGGGATCCACCCGCAGGGCGAGACCGAGCGCGACCCGTGCAGCCGGTTCGTCGCCCGTCGACCACGAGACCCACCCGGCCAGCGTCAACGGCGCCGCGGCATGCTCCTCGTACGGCGCGACGCAGCGACGGGAGAGCGCCCGCCAGAGCCGCAACGCGGATTCGGCTTCGGGGCCCTCCATCCATTCCGCGGCCTTGTCACGGGTTTCCCTGTCCTGCAGGCCGAGGATGACCGCGGCGGCCTCGTCATGGCTGATCAGCCGGTCGTCACTGAGGTCCGACGCGGAGGGCGCCGTCACCGGCGCCTCCCTGAGGCGTTTCATGAGCCTTCGGGCAAGCTCCAAGGTCTCACGGGCCACGTACTTGCGCCCCGTCTCGTCGAGGATCTTCGGCACCAGCTCGGCCCCGGCCGAGTCGAGTGCCCGTTGCTGCTCTGCAGCCACCGTGGTGTTCAGGGGTGCGAGCCTGGCCTCCATCTCCCGCAGCGTTCCCCGTACTTGAATGCCCGCGTATGCGGCGGCGGCCGCCATCACCGAAGTGCCGGGCAGCGCCAGCTGGTTCCCCTCGGCCGGGCAGCAACGCTCGTCCGGGCAGCAGTAGGACCAGTACCGGCCGTCGGAGATGCAGAGCGCTTCGAGCACGGGCACGTCGAGCGCGCCGCAGGCCGTACGCAGCCGCTGGGCAAGGGGACGCAGCCGCTCCATGACCTGGCCGCCGCTCTCGCCCTCGGCGGGATCCTGGCAGAGGAAGATGACGATCGCGTCAGGACGCTCCCCACGTCGCTCGCTCCCCTTGATCAAACACTCGGCAAGCTGCTGGGCGACGGGTGGCCATTCCTGGGGTGCCTGTGGGATGCCGAGCCTGAGCCTCCCGCCGAAGCGGCCCCGGCCGCCGTGCAGGGCGACCATGACCACACTGTCGTTCGGGTGGAACCCCATGAGATACGGGAGGGCATCGGCGAGTTCGGCAGGCCCCCGCAGGGTGATCTGCTGCTCGTCGACCGGACCGGTGGATTCGTGGTGCTGGTTCATTGCACGACCGTCCCGCAGGCGGCGAAAATCCGCGACCCCTGTGGATAACGTTATCCACAGGGGTCGCAGGGCCGTTCGCGGTTTGTCGTAGCCATCGGGTTGCATGAGGTCATGACCGACGACGACTCGTGCAGAGTTCGGGGCTTCGGCCGGTATCGGGTGCCGCTGATGGTCACCCTGTCCGGCTTGCCGAAGTGCGGCATCGGTCGGCCGTGCTGCAACTCACCGTATTCGACCATGAGTTGGCGACCGGGCCGGTGGTCGCCGACGGGCAGCCTGGCGCGCCGCCCGGTCGCCCCCGGGTCTCCCGGAAGTCAGTCGAACTGTGCTGCGTCAGGACCGTTTCACCGAGCACCTGCGTTTCACCAAGCACCTGCGTTTCGCCAAGCACCTGACTGCGCAGGCCGACGACGTACGCCTCGTCACTGTCGTCGCTGTTCCCCAGGATCGGGTATGGCGCCACCTGCCGCTGGCAGTCAGGCGCCCGGTTCCGTAGGCACAGTCCCGGGAGTGCCGGGCCGGAGCATCGGCTCTCTGAGCGGACGGGTGGACGGTGGACGCCGCGGGTCACTCCACCCGGCCCAGGGTGAAGGTCGTGAGCACCGCCGCGTGGTCCGACGGCCAGTCGTTGCCGGCGACGTCGGGCCAGGCACGCGGAGTGCCGGTGACGACGGTGCGGGAGTCTAGGACTCCCAGGCCCCGGCCGTTGTGGAGGACGTAGTCGATGCGGTCCTGCGGCTCGGGGCGGCCGCTGCCGTCCTCGTGTTCGGCGTGGATGGGGGACCAGGTGTGGCCGGGGTCGGCGATCGGGTCCGGGTGGGCCTCGCGGTAGGAGTCGCGCAGGCCGGCCTCCTCGGCGGCTCTCGTCACCGGCCAGGCGACGTCCGGCCGGTCCAGGTGGGAGGGCGCGTTGAAGTCCCCGACGAGCACCACGGGCGTCGTGGCGTCGGACGCCTCGGCGATTCGCCGCAGCGCGTCCCGCATCTGCGCGAGCCGCACCTCCTCGTGAGCGATCAGCTCGGCCGCCGGGAGTCCTTCGAAGGCGGCCTCGTAGGGCCCGTACGGCGTGTAGTGGAGGTGGGCGGTCCACACGTCCAGCTCGTACGCTCCGTCGATGCGGATGCGGACGCCCGCCGCTCCGTAGAAGCCGACGTCGGGGTCGCCGAGGCGAGTGATGACCGGGTGGCGGCTGATGATGCCGAGGTTTTCGCCCGCCCGGTGGTGGTACCAGCCGAGCGCCTCGGCGAGTTCCTGGGCCGCGGTGCCGCCGGTCTCCTGCAGTCCCACGACATCGGCCTCGGCGTCCAGGATGACCTTGAGCTGTTTGGACCGGTGGTCCTCGACCATCGTCCCGCCGTGCCAGAGGTTCCAGCTCAGCACGCGCAGCCGAGGGGCGACCAGGGCGCGCAGCTGCTCGGGAGTGACCCCTTCCAGGCTGGCCAGCACCGTCCGTCCCGCCGCCGTCTCGATCGGCGCCAGTGACGGGACCGCGAGCACCGCGCACCCGGCCGCCTCGGCGGAGTCGACGCCGGTCCGGGTGTCCTCGACCGCCACGCAGCGGGTGGGGTCGGCGCCGAGGGCGCTGCAGGCGGCCAGGTAGGGGTCGGGGGCGGGCTTGGTGCGCTCGGTGTCGTCGGCGGTGACGGACACGGCGAACCGGTCGGCGCCCAGGGAGGCGAGGACGATGTCCGCGACGGCCCGGGAGGAGGCGGTGACCAGCGCGGTGGGGGTCCCCTCTGCGGCGAGGGCGTCGAGGAGGGCGAGTGCACCCGGGCGGGCAACGATGCCGGTACGGACGCGGTCGGTGAACTCCCGGTGCAGTGCGGCGGCGACGTCCGCGAACGGCCTACCCGTGGCCGCGCCCAGCCACGCGGCGGTGTGCTCGACCGGCCGGCCGAGCACCTCCGGCTGGTCCGCCTCGGTCAGGGAGCGCCCGGCGACCTGTTCCACCGCCTCCCACCACAGCCGCTCGGTGTCGACGAGTGTGCCGTCCATGTCGAACAGCACGGCCTGGAGTGGGGGTCGGGTCACGGTGCGCTCTTTCACGTGGGGTGGGTTCTGTCTCGTGCGTGAGGGGTTTGGGCTGTCAACGCGTGCGTTCGGCCACCAGCACCGGACGCTGCGGCAGTGACACGCTCACTGCGGCCCCGGAGCCGAGTGCGGCGGCCTCGTGCGTCGGCAGGTCGGCCTTCACCTCCGTGCCGTCGGCGAGCCGTACCGTGATCCGGGTGGCCGCGCCGAGGAACGCGGTGGCGACCACGCGCGCGTCCCCGTCGCCGTCGGCGCCTACCTCCACGGCCTCGGGCCGCACCAGGACGTCCACTTCGGTCGCCGTCGGCGCCTGCCCGTCCACCGGCAGGCGCTGCCCCAGCACCTCGACGGTCCCGTCGGCCAGCCGTCCCGGAATCCGGCTCATCGTGCCCACGAACTCGGCGACGAAGGCGGTGGCGGGACGTCCGTACAACTCGGCCGGGGCGGCGCACTGTTCGAGCCGGCCGGCGTGCATCACGGCGACCCGGTCCGCCGTGGACAGGGCCTCCTCCTGGTCGTGGGTCACGAACAGCGTGGTGATGCCGAGCTCCTGCTGAAGCCGCCGGATCTCCTCGCGGAGCGTCAGCCGTACCTTGGCGTCGAGCGCGGACAGCGGTTCGTCGAGCAGCAGGACGCGCGGGCGCAGCGCGAGGGCGCGGGCCAGGGCGACACGCTGCTGCTGGCCGCCCGAGAGCTGGTGCGGAAACCTCCCGCCCTTGTCGGCAAGGCCGACGAGCTCCAGCAACTCGCCGGCGCGCGCCCGCCGTTCGGCCGTGCGCACTTTGCGCATGCGCAGCCCGAAGGCCACGTTGTCGAGCGCGTCGAGGTGCGGGAAGAGGCTGTACGACTGGAAGACCATCCCGGCGTCGCGGCGATGGACGGGGATACGGCTGACGTCCTCGCCGTCGACCAGCACGGCACCGGCATCCGGCTGTTCGAACCCGGCGAGCATGCGCAGCGCGGTGGTCTTGCCGCAGCCGGACGGACCGAGCAGAGCCAGCAGCTCGCCCGGCCGCACGGTCAGGTCGAATCCGTCGAGAGCGAGCGTCGGCCCGAACTCCCGGCGCACGCCCTGGAATTCGACGGTGGCCGCCTTCTCGCCGGCCTTCTTCTCAAGCGTGGTGACGGTCATGGTTCATCCCCGGGAAGTGGTACGGGAACGCCCGCCGACACCGGCGAGCGCGAGGAGCAGTGCCCAGGTGACGAGCAGGCTGAGCACGGAGACGGCAACGGAGAGCTGGGCCTGCGAGCCGCTGACGTTCACGATCCACACGGCGAAGGGCTGGAAGCCGAGCAGCTGGGCGACGGTGAACTCGCCGAGGACCAGGGCGAGGGTGAGGAAGGAGGCGTTGAGCAGTGCGCCGCGCAGGTTGGGAAGGACGGCCTGCACGAGTGCCTGCGGCCAGCCTGCCCCGCAGCTGCGGGCAGCCTCGACGAGGGTGCGTACGTCGACGGCGCGCAGGCCCGCGTCCAGGGCGCGGTACACGAACGGCAGCGCCATCACGACGTACGCCAGGACGAGGATCACGGGAAAGTCCGGGTTCTGGATCGCCACGAACGTCTGGAACAGCGGTGTGCGCGAGAGGTGTTCGGGCCCCCACTTCAGGACGGTGCCGATGCCGGCGACGAACGCGATCGGCGGCACGACCAGCGGCAAAGAACACACCACTTCGACGACCGGCCGCAGCCGGGGCGCGCCGAGCCGCAGCGCGACCATGGCGGGCACCATCAGCAGCAGGACGACGGCGATCGTCGCCAGGGCCAGCTCCAGCGAGAGGAGCAGACTGGCGCCGAAGCCGTTCGTGGAGAAGATCCGGCTGTAGGCGTCGAAGGTGAGGCCCTGCCCGGGCACGTCGACCGTGAAGACCACGGACGCGGCCAGCGGCACCAGGAAGTACAGTCCGGCGAGGCCGAACACGCCCCACCGCCACGGGTTCAGGCGAGCCATCGCGCGCTCCGTCGTTGCAGGGGCAGGTACACGGCCATGACCAGGCCCGCCACCAGGACCATGTCGAGGCTGAGGGCGAGCGCCACGTTCTCCTGGCCGACCAGCACATTGCCGGAGATCGCATCGGCTATCTGCAGGGTGACCAGCGGGATGGAGCTGCCGACCATGGCGGCGGCGGTGGCGTACGCGGCGAAGGCGCTGCCGAAGAGCAGCACCAGACCGCCGAGGAGTGAGGGCGCGAGGACGGGCAGGGCGACGTGCCGCCAGTACTGCACCGGAGTCGCGCCGTTGTTCTGCGCTGCCTCGCGCCACTGGGTGCGCAGGCCCTCCAGTGCGGGGGTGATGGTGAGGACCATCAGCGGGATCAGGAAGTACAGGTAGACGATCACCAGTCCCCAGAAGCTGTAGAGGTCCCAGCCCTTGTCGGTCAGGCCCAGGTGCCGGGTCAGCACACCGGCGTTGCCGAGTGTGGCGACGAAGGCGAAGGCCAGCGGGACACCGCCGAAGTTGGCCAGGACCCCGGACGCGGTGAGCACGGCCTCGCGCAACGCGCGGAAGCGGGAGGTGACGACGGCCTGGGCGAGGGGCAGTCCGAGGAGGGCCGCGAGGGCGGCGGAGACCGCGGACAGCTTGACGCTGCCGATCAGCGCCGTCAGGTACGCACCCTGCAACGACAGGGTCAGGTTGGCCGTGCTGTAGGAACTGGTCCCCGTGGCCTGGTTCTTGACGGTGAAGGCGCCGTCCAGGATGGCCCAGGCGGGCAGCCCGAAGGCGAGCGCGGTGAAGGCGAGCAGCGGGACGACGGCGAGCGGGCCGAGCGGGCGGCGCCGCCGCTTCACAGGAGCGGCGGTCGCCGTGTCGACCCGGGTGAGGGTGTCCGTCATTCGGAGACGGCCTTCGCCCAGCCCTCTCCGAGGACCGTCTTGGCCTTGCTCTGCTGGGCCTCGGTCGGGAAGGTGGGCGTGCCGGAGACCTTGGGCAGCTTGGCCGCGGCCGTCTTGTCGAGGGTGCCGGCCTTCTCCATGGAGGTCATCAGGGCCGGGCGGGCGTAACCCTTGAGCCACAGGTTCTGGCCCTCGGTGCTGTAGAGGTACTCCTGCCACAGGCGGGCAGCCGCCGGGTGCGGGGCGTCCTTGTTGACGGCCTGGGAGTAGTACTGGGAGAACTGGCCGTCACTGGGCACCGACACCTTCCAGTCCACGCCCTTGGACTCGAACTCGTCGGCGTAGCCGGCGTTCAGGTAGTCCCAGTCGATGCTGATCGGCGTCTCGCCCTTCTCCACGGTGGCCGGAGTCGACTCGACGGGCGTGTAGTTGCCGTTCTTCTTCAGCTTCGCGAAGAAGTCGAGGCCGGGCTGGATGTCGTCGAAGGAGCCGCCGGACGCGAGCCCGGCCGCGTACACCCCGCCGAAGGCCGAACCGGACTTGGTGGGGTTGCCGTTGAGCGCAACCTGGCCCTTGTACTGCGGCTTGAGCAGGTCCGCGAAGGTCGTCGGGCACGTCTTCACGCGCTTCGCGTCGCAGCCGATGGAGATGTAGCCGCCGTAGTCGTTGTACCAGCGCCCCTGCGCGTCCTTCTGCCCTTCCGGGATGTCGCCGAACGCGGTCACCTTGTACGGCGCGAGCAGCCCCTGCTGGGCGGCGCTGAGCGCGAAGGAGCTGCCGAGGTCGAGGACGTCCGGCGCGCGGTTCTGGCCCTTGCGGGAGGTGACGGCGTTGATCTCGTCCTGGCTGGAGCCGTCCGGGTTCTCGACCTCGATCTTGATGCCGTACTTCTTCTCGAAGCCGTCGATGAGAGCGCCGTAGTTGGCCCAGTCGCGGGGCAGCGCGATGGCGTGCAGCGTGCCCTCCTTCTTCGCGGCGGTGACCAGTTTCTCCATGCCGCCGAAGTCGGCGGCGGAGGTGGCGGTGGCGGCGCTCTTGCCGTCGGCGGTGGTCGACGCGTTGTCGGGGGCGGCGCCGCAGGCGCTCAGGGCGAGCACGGCGACGACGGCAAGGGAACCGCTGAGCACGGCTGCTCGCGGAAGGGACACGGTCACGACTGCTCCAGGGGAGACGGGAGGGATGCAGAACAGACATAGATTGCACATAACTTGTCTGAACAAGTTGGCCCCAGTAGGCCCGCCTCAGATGTCGTTCTCGTGAACTCCGGCAAAATGATGCCTCTAGATTTCCCGAGGAATCGCACCCGGAACGCAGCACCGCCGGATCTCGATTAGGCTGCTCACGCTGTGCACAGCGACAGACTCAGAGGGGAAGCATGCCGGCGCGACACGAACAGATCGCCGATGAGCTGCGGCGGGCGATCGACCGCGACGAGTACACAGTCGGCAACCGATTGCCTTCGGAGACGGAGCTCGCCGCCCACTACGGCGTCTCGCGCGGCACCATCCGTCAGGCCGTCGCGGCCCTCACCGCCGAGGGACTCATCGGCTCCCGACAGGGCGCCCGCCGCGTGGTGCTGGCCAGCCGCCGCAGCCAGAGCTTCGCCGAACTGCACAGCTTCGCCCAGTGGGCGCGTGCGATGGGGCGGGAGGCGACCGGACGCGTCATCGCCCAGGAGTATCGCCCAGCGACCCAACAGGATGCGGCACGCCTCCAACTACAGGCGAGTACGCATGTGTTGCACGTTCTGCGACTGCGCGGCCTGGACGGCGAGCCGGTATTGATCGAGCGGACCGTGTACGCCGACTGGATCTCCCCCGCCGTGGCGACGATAGAGCCCGACTGCCCCTCCGTCACCCAGCGGCTCTACGACGACACGGGCCTGGTCTTCGCCTACGGCGAGCATGTCATCGACGCGGTGGCGGCCGGAGCCCAGGACGCCGAACTGCTCGCCATCCGCCGTACGAGCCCACTCCTGCGCATCCGTCGGCTCACCACGACACGCGAAGGGCGGCCGGTGGAGTGGTCGGACGACCGCTACCGCCCGGACGCAGTGAGCTTCAGCGTGCACAACTCGACCGGGAACAACGCGCTGGCCCGCGAAACAGCCGATCAATAACGGAGCGCCTGTGGATCCCGCGGCCAGGAAGGCGATGCAGAGTCCGGCGTGCCACGGCTGCAAGCTCGGCAAGTCGCAGCACAGATCGCCTGGTGGCCGGCGGGAGTCACCTACCCGGCCAGGGCAAGGACGAACGGGAGCACTTGGTCGGCCCCGCTCTGGCGCAGCAAGCGCGCGCCTACGGCCAGGGTCCAGCCGGAGTCGGAGTAGTCGTCGACGAGCAGGACCGGGCCCGGAGTGGCGGCCAGGGCTGCGGCGAGCTCGTCGGGCACAGTGAACGAGGCGGCCAGGGCGCGCAGCCGCTGGGCGGAGTTACTGCGGTACGCGGCATGCTCGTCGGCCTGCGGGGTGTAGGCGAGGCTGCCCAGCAGCGGGAGCCTGCCGACACGGGCCAGGCCCCCGGCCAGTGAGGCCACCAGCTGCGGGCGGGTCCGGGACGGCATGGAGACAATCCCCACCGGCCGCGCCACCGCGTCGGGAGAGGCACCGGCCCAGCCACCCGGCGAGCGTGCCCAATCGGCCACCACCGTCACGACGGCAGCCAGCACGTCGTCCGAAACCGGCCCGTCCGCCGCCTGCGCCGACAGGATCGGCCGCAGGCGGTTGCCCCAGCCGATGTCCGACAGCCTTCCCAGCGCACGCCCGGTGACCGCCAGCTGGCCCGCAGGGATGCGGCCCTTGAGGTCCATTCCGACCGCGGCGAGTCCGGTCGGCCACATCTTGCGCGGCTCGACCTCGACTCCCGGGCGGTCCAGCTCGCCTGTCGCTGCCGCGAGGGCTCCGGGAGAGACGGCGGGATCGAGCCACGGTCCGGCGCAAGAGTCGCAGCGACCACACGGGACCGCCTTCTCGTCGTCCAGTTGCTGCTGCAAGAACTCCATCCGGCACCCCGCGGTCGCCACATACTCCCGCATGGCCTGCTGCTCCGCCTCGCGCTGCCGGGCCACCCACACGTAGCGCTGCGCGTCGTACGCCCACGGCTGCCCTGTCGCGGTCCAGCCCCCCTTCACGCGCTTGACCGCCCCGTCCACGTCCAGGACCTTCAGCATCGTCTCCAGACGCGAACGCCGAAGATCCACCAACGGCTCCAGCGCCGGCAGCGACAGCGGGCGACCCGCCTGCTCCAGAACCTCCAGCGTGCGCCGCACCTGTTCCTCGGGAGGGAAGCCCACCGAAGCGAAGTACGCCCAGATCGCCTCGTCCTCCCGCCCCGGCAGCAGCAGCACGTCCGCGTGGTCCACACCACGCCCCGCGCGCCCCACCTGCTGGTAATAGGCGATCGGGGACGACGGCGAACCCAGGTGCACCACGAACCCCAGGTCCGGCTTGTCGAAGCCCATGCCCAGCGCCGAGGTCGCCACCAGCGCCTTCACCCGGTTCGCCAGCAGATCCTCCTCCGCCTGCAACCGATCGGCGTTCTCCGTCTTCCCCGTGTAGGAAGCCACCGGATACCCGCGCTGCCGCAGGAACGCCGCGACCTCCTCCGCCGCCGCCACCGTCAGCGTGTAGATGATCCCCGAACCAGGCAGATCCCCCAGCCGCTCACCCAGCCACGCCAGCCGATGCGCCGCGTCCGGCAACTCCAGCACCCCCAGCCGCAAGCTCTCCCGGTCCAGCGGCCCCCGCAGAACCAAAGCGTCCCCGCCCCCCGTGCCCAACTGCTCGGCCACATCCGCGGTCACCCGCGCGTTCGCGGTCGCCGTCGTGGCCAGCACCGGCACGCCCGCCGGCAGCTCCGCCAGCATCGTGCGCAGCCGGCGGTAATCAGGCCGGAAGTCGTGCCCCCAGTCGGAGATGCAGTGCGCTTCGTCGACCACCAGCAGACCGGTCGTGGCGGCGAGCTTGGGCAGCACCTGATCGCGAAAATCAACAGAATTAAGACGTTCCGGACTTACGAGGAGAACGTCGGTCTCACCGCGCTCCACCTCCCCGTAGATCGTTTCCCACTCCTCCGGGTTGGCCGAGTTGATGGTGCGCGCCTGGATACCGGCCCGCGCCGCCGACTCGACCTGGTTGCGCATCAGCGCCAGCAGCGGCGAGATGATCACCGTCGGTCCGGAGCCACGCCGACGCAGCAGAGCGGTGGCCACGAAGTACACCGCCGACTTGCCCCACCCGGTCCGCTGCACCACCAGCGCACGCCGCCGCTCCTCGACCAGAGCCGCCACCGCCTGCCACTGGTCCTCGCGCAGCCGCGCCGAACCCCCGAAGTCGCCGACAAGCTCAGCAAGGATGGCATCGGCTTCAGTGCGGAGCTCCAGGTTGTCCATGCCCCCATGCAACCCGATGACAAGGACAATCGGCCACTTCACCCCGCGTGACAACCGACTCACAAACGGTCCGCAGGTCACGCGCCATCGAGGATGCAGGAGGCGGATCCTGGTCCCGTACTGCTCGTGGACGATCTCCCGGACACCGGCCGGACCCCGGCCGTGGCGGTACGGCTGTCGCGCCGGGCCGGGGCGGAAGGGGTGTTTCCGCTGGTCCTCGCCGTTCAGGCGTGACCTGAGGCGTCATTCGGGCACGGCGTGGGCAGGGATATCAGAGTCATTCCGGCTGATTCCCGTCAGCTGCGCCAATTGCTCGTTGCCGCCTGCCGATACGCCAGGAAGAATTGGACTCGCTCCCCGCACGGTCCTTTCGCGGCCCGGAAGGGCTGTGCCGCGGTGCGCCCCCACCCGACCCTGCCCGCACCGTGGGCGCGTATGCGAAGGGAGGATCGTGACCTTCGGATTCGCTCCGTCCGCAGCCACTTCGATATCGGCGGCCTCATCCGCCGATTCCGCCAACCGCCTTGCCAGGATGCTCGAACCGGCCGAGTGGGCCGAAGCGGGCATACCGTTGCTGCGCAGCCCCCGCGAGGTCGTCAGCGGTCTGCACGCCCGGCACCGGCCGACCCCGGCGACGGCTGTCATCGCCGTGCTCGACCACGAGGAACGCCTCACGGCCAGCGCCTCGTTCGCCCGCCGCGCCATAGCAGCGGACGGCTGGGAGTTCCGCAACGCGCTGCTGGCGCATTTGCGCCGGGTCATCCCGCACGACCTTCGACGCCGCACTCCTGTCCGTACCGCGGTGCTGCTCTACTGCCGCGAGGGCGACGAGCGTTGGACGGAGGAGGACGGAGCGTGGATGTGGGGCCTGCGGGACGCCTGCACCTTGCACGGCCTCCGGTGCGGCGCGTACATCACGCTGACCCGCGGCGGCTGGCAGGTGCTGGGCGAGGGCCGGGGCGGGCGCCGGCCCAGCTCCGTCTCGCAGCCGTCCGATCTCGCCGACACGGCGCTCGACCATGATCCGGTGCCGCTGCGCACCGGCGGCGGTGCGGCTCAGGCGCTGCGCCGCACCGCGGCACGCTGACCCGTGACACGGGCCCGGCCGCCCTCTCGGGCAGCCGGGTCACCACGGTCCGGTGTGCTCTGCGACTCAGACGCCGGCGCCGAGCACCGCGTTGATCCGCTGCGGGTCCCCGCACACGATCAGCAGGGCGCCGGCGCGTTCCCGGGCGTCGGACAGCGCACCGGCAACGGCGTCGTCGCCGTCACCGTTGACAGCGACGATCACCACGGGCCGGGACTTCATCCGGTCCATGGCCGCAGCACCGGCGAAGAAGACGTCGTCACCGGCTTCGTGCTGCGCCCAGTAGGCGGTCTCACCGAAGGAGAGTTCGTGCGCGGCCCACGGGTGCTGCTCACCGGTGGTGAGCACCAGGATGTCGCCCGGTGCGCGTCCGGAGTCGAGCAGCAGGTCCACCGCTTCGTCGGCGGCGTCGAGTGCGCCGGCGGCCGAGGCGGGGATCAGCTGGATCTGCGGTGCGGAACGATTCTCCGGCCGGGCCGCCTGCGGCTGGCCGGAGGTGGAGTGCGGGCGCTGCGCCGGGGGCGCGGGCCTCGCGGGGCCGGGTCCCGGACGACCGGGGCGCGGCATGGCCGCTGAACGCGGACCGGGTACGGGACGGGGGGTCGACGCGGTGCGGCCTGTGGCCGGGGTGACGCGGGGACCCTGGGCGCTCTCGTGAATCTGAGGCTCCTCGGGGATGAGAGGCATGAGTGGTTGTCTATCAAACGCCGACACGCGAGGCATCAGCGGGTGGGTGCATGTGCGCGATCAGAAGTCGAAGCCGAGTTGGCCCCCGCTTTCCAGTGCAGCCGCCTCGGCGGAGAAGCGGACCTTCTTGAGGTGCTGCCACCTGGGCAGCGCGTCGAGGTAGGACCACGAGAGGCGGTGGTGGGGTGTGGGTCCCCACTCCTCCAGCGCGGCCCTGTGCACGGGCGACGGGTAGCCGGCGTTGGCGCCGAAGGCGAAGGCGGCGTACTCGCCGCAGTCCCCGCCCAGTTCGGCCATCATCGTGTCCCGTCGCACCTTCGCGATCACCGAGGCAGCCGCGACCGCGATACAGGACTGATCGCCCTTGATCACGGTGCGGACCTGCCAGGGCTGTCCCAGGTAGTCGTGTTTGCCGTCGAGTATCACCGCGTCGGGCCGCACGGGCAGGGCTTCGAGGGCACGCACAGCGGCGAGACGGAGCGCGGCCGTCATCCCCAGGTCGTCGATCTCCTGAGGAGAGGCATCGCCCAGACCGAACGCGGTGACCCAGCGCTCCAGCAGCGGGGCCAGCTCCGCGCGGCGCTTGGGGCTGATCAGTTTGGAGTCGGTGAGTCCGGCGGGAGGTCTGCGAAGGCCGGTGACGGCCGCACACACAGTGACCGGTCCCGCCCACGCTCCGCGTCCGACCTCGTCGACACCGGCGACGGTCTTGGCACCAGTGGTAGCGCGAAGCGAGCGCTCGACGGTGTGCGTGGGTGGTTCGTACGGCATGGCGCCTGTCAGCGTACGCCGATGGGGACGCCGACAACACCCCGGGGCACCCACTGACGAAGACGGTGCCCACAGAGGGCCGTTCCTGCGCCAGGAACGCGCTTGCGGATTCGTGAAGCACGGAAGGGAGCACGCAGCAGGTGCGGACCGCCCCGCGGGTGGCAGTACGGCCCGCGCCTGTGCGGCTCAGCCCAGTCAGTACGGGTCGTAGGGGTCATACGTTTCGTCGCGGTCGCTGTCTCCGCCCCCATTGCCTGTGCGCGAGGCACGGCATGCCTGCGCCAGATCGTTCGAGCTCCGCTTGCTCAGAATGTCCCGGGCCCGCGCCTCTCCCCAGCTGGTGGCGTACCAGGGGTCGTCGGAGTCCCGCAGCGATCGTTCGATGTCCATGAGGGCGCAGGAGCGCAGTGGCTCGGGCAGCGTGTCCAGGGCCGGTACGGCGTCGGCCGAAAGGCCCCGGAGGTAGGCGATGTCGATCGAGTGGTCGTTGCGGTACCGCTGGACGTTCTGCTCCGCGACCAACGCGTCCGGCGAGATCAGTCCGAACGCGAGCACGGCGACGGCGGCGCTCGCGGCGACGGCACGCGGCAGCAGGCGGGCGCCGAACGCTCCGGCCGCCATGATCAGGACGAGCACCACGCCGAGCCAGAGCTCGACCGCGGCCACGGATATCCGCAGTCGGGTCAGGCCGTACGCGTCGACGTACAGGTCCATGCGCCTGAGTGCGGACGCCACGACGATGAGGGTGAGCAGGCACAGCGCGCCGAGCACGCTCCGTACGAGAGTGCGGTCGCTCGACCGTCCGCGAGGCGCCCAGCGCAGGGCGAGGGCGATCACCAGCAGCGTGAGGAGTGTGGCCCAGAGAAGCTGCCAGAAACCCTGCCGGGCGTATTGCGAGTAGCTGAGATCGGTCTCGGCCATCACCTTGTCGTATCCGCCGAGCAGCACCGTGAGCTGGATGGCGATGAAGGCGGCGAACAGCAGATTCAGCACGATGAGCGGCAGCGCCCATTCCAGCCGTCCGCGGGCCCTGCCCGGACGGACTGCGATGCCGTCCCAGCGCACGGGGGCGGCCGCGGTGTACGCGGCGGCGAGCGCTCCGACCAGGCCGACGACGAAGAGGAACACGCGCCAGGGACTGTCGCCCAGGGACACATCGGGGATCAGGTTGCCGAGCACATCGGCGAAGGCGGCATCGGCGCTCGCGAACAGCGCCCCGAACACGATGAGCAGGACAGCCGCCACCGCGGTGGTGCGGAACGCGGTACCCAGCCGGCCCCTGGAGCCCGCCATGCGCTCGCGCACGCCTCGCCCGCCCCAGGCCAGCCCTTCGGCGATGGAGCTGAACAGGCCCAATGAGCCGAGGAACACCCCGAGCCAGCCGCGGCTGCCGTGCAAGGCGAGCGAGCCCAGTGCGACGGCCGACACGACGGCGAGGAAGGTGGGCCATCCGGCATCCCTCAGGGCCGGGACGACGAGGAGCGCCAGGCCACCGACCGCCCAGACAGCCGTCCACGGTCGGAGACGGCGACCGGCCGCCTGTGCGGCGAAGTAGGCCGCGAGCACCGCGGGCGCCGCGACGATCAGCAGATTCAGGCCGAGGCCGTCACCCAGCAGCAGGGCGCTCAGTAGCGCGGTGGCGAGGACGCAGTAGAGCGTCGCGCTCCGAATGGTGGCGGGCTTGGCAGGGCGCAGCCGCGAGAGGGCGGGGGCCTGGGCCTGCGCCTGGGGGCTGCCTTGCTGCCAGGGGTTGGGCGCGTGCTGCTGCGTGCCTTGTTGCGCGTACGTCGGCACTTTGGGCGGCTCGGGGGCATCCTCCGGCCGGGGCGCTTCTGACGTGTGATCGGACAATGGGACCCCTCCCCCACCGGGGTCTGCACGCACCACCGCTGGGCGGCGCAGGGGACCCCGGAGTCTCTTTTCGGTGCACGCCCGTCAGGATGATCACCGAGGGCGGCGTGGCCGAAAGAGTAGCTGCCCCCTACCGCCTCCGACCGCGTGGGAAAGGGCTGTGGCAGTACCGTGACAGTCGAAGGGCCCGGCCGGCGCGCGCTTCATGAGTTGCGCGCGCCGCTTCGTGGGCGGCGCTGTCCTCGCCTTCGCCCTAGCGCGGGAGCCAGCCCGGCAGCTTCTCCGTCTGCCCCGACCAGTCGGCAGGCGGTGTGCCCGACTTGGCCCCTGCGACGATCCCGCCGACGATCGCACAGGTCGTGTCGACATCGCCGCCGGCCTGAGCCGTCACCCAGAAGGCCTGCTCGAAATCGCCGAGGCTCCGTGCCGCCGACCAGAGGGCGAACGGAACGGTGTCATGTGCACTGGTACGCCGGCCGTTGCCGAGGACCGCGGCGACCGTCCCGGCATCGTCGTAGTCGAGCATGTCGCGTGCCCGGCGCAGTCCGGCACCGACCGCGCTGCGCGGTACGAGCGCGATCACGCCGTCGAGAAGCTCTGCCGGGGTGGGCGGCCCCGTGGTGGCCGCCGCGAGCGAGGCGGCGGCCGCGACCGCCATCGCGCCCACGACCGCCTCGCGGTGCTGGTGCGTGGTGTACGAGGAGATCTCGGCCTGGTGTGTGGCCTGCTCCGGGTCGTCCGCATACCAGGCGCCGAGCGGCGCGATGCGCATCGCCGAACCGTTGCCCCAGGAGCCCTGGCCCTTGAACAGTGCCGACGCCAGCTCGCGCCAGTCGCCGCCTTCCCGCACCAGCCGGAGCAGCCGGTTCACGGCAGGACCGTAACCGCGGTCGAAATCATGATGCTCGGCGAAGGAGCGGGCGAGTGCGTCCTGGTCGATGCGCTCGTGCCCCACCAGCACGACCAGCACGGAAGCGGCCATCTCGGTATCGTCCGTCCACTGCCAGGGGCCGGGTGGCAGCGCGCGCTGCTTCAGCAGCGGATAGTTGGCCGGCACAAAGAACTGTGAGCCCAGTGCGTCACCGACGGACAGCCCTCGCAGGCTGGCCAGGGCGCGTTCGAAACGTTGGTCGGAAGCGGAGTCAGCGGTTGTCATCGCCCCTCCACTCTATCCGGTGATGCCGTACGGCTCAGGGGTACGCCAGCGCTCGAACGGCCGGTCAAGGGTGTAGCGCCCGTCCTCGCCGAGTATCAGCGTCCTGGTCTCCCCGTTGCCCGGATTGGACAGCGATTCGAACTCGGCCACCGACCAGTGGAACCAGCGCATGCAGAACAACCGCATGGTCAGTCCGTGCGTGACCAGCAGAACGTTCGGCGGGTGGTCGGGGTCCTCGAAGCTCCGGTACAGACTCTCCAGAAAGGCTCCGACCCTGTCGTACACATCGGCCCCGGACTCCCCCTGCGCGAAGCGGTAGAAGAAGTGACCGTACGCATCCCGGTAGGCCTTCTGCAGCCTCACATCGTCCCGGTCCTGCCAGTTCCCCCAGTCCTGCTCCCGCAGCCGCGGCTCCTCCCTCACCCTCACCCGGTCGAGGTCCAGCCCGAGGGCCCGGAATGTCTCGTGGGTGCGGCGGTAGGGCGAGACGTACACGCTGACCCGCTCGCCGTCGAACACTTCGCGCAGCCGCGCACCGGTGTCCCTGGCCTGCCGCAGCCCTGTCGTGGTGAGCCTCAGCGCGTGGTCCGGTTCGCGCTCGTACACCGTGTCATCGGCGTTGCCCTCGGACTCCCCGTGCCGGACGAGGACAATGCGTTGCGGTCGTGCCATGTACCGACCCTAGATCGGCTATGTCTCATTCGAGCAGCTGTCCGGACTCCATCCGACGGATGTCGCCGGTGCAGCGGCCCGGGCGAGCGTCTTTCCTTCGTCGCGGCCGGTCACACCGTCCAGGACGGTTCGAGCTGCACGACGTCGCCCGTCACAGCCGCCACATCGTCCTCGGTCTGTGCCCGCTGTGTGAGCCGCTCGATGCTCCCCGCCCGGTACTTGCCGCGCTCGGCGCTCGACTGCCACATGGACAACACGAGGAACTCATGCCCCGGCGCCTCCCCGAACACCCCGCGCAGCATGCCGGGCGACCCGGCCATCGCCGGATTCCAGACCCTCTCCTGCATCAACGCGAAATGCTCGACCCGGTCCTCGTGCACCTTGCTGTGCGCCACCCTGACGACGTCCGCGTCGGTGAAGCGCGGCTCGAAGCCGGTCTTCACATCGAAGCGGTACTCGAACAGCTTGACCTGGATGCTGCTGTACGTTCCGGACTGTGCGGCAGCCAACTGGTCATGGGCGCGCGCCATGAACGAGTCGTAGAAGACACGGTTCTCCCAGAAGGCGAAGACGTGCGCCACTTCCGGACGCCCTCGGCTCCACCCTCCGCCCTGTCCCCTGAACCCCGGCTCACCCAGCAGCCCCGCCCACTTTCGCTGTCCCCGTTCAAAACCTCGACGGTCCACCACGGTGCAACGAATCCACTTGACCAGCACCGCGCCATCGTACGGCGCCGAACGTGGCGCGGGTCACGCTCTGGTGGAGTGCGCCCGAATTCACGGCCGGGAAGCACGAAAGCACCGAACCGACAGTGGCCCGATTCCGTCGCTGCCCGCCAAGCCGGTTGGATCCACGGCCGGTTACGGACATGATCGGGTGGCATGAACAGCCCGACGACGGCCCAGCGGCAAGCCAGGGAGGCAAGTCCGATGAGCACGCCCAACAAGGACATCGAGAAGGTCGAAGTCAGGCTCAAATGGGATCCCAGTCCTCAGGGTGCCCCGGCCCATGACCTCGACATCATCGCGGCGACCTACCTCGCGGAGGCGCCGTACGGCAGTCCTGCGTATCTCGTGCACTTCGACAGCCGCTCACCGGACGGCACCATCACCCTCAACCGCGACAGCAGGACCGGACTGGGCCTCGGCTTCGACGAGGTCATGACTCTGGAACTGCACCGTCTGGCGCCCAGGTACACCCGGGTCGTCGTCGGAGTCGCCATTCAGCAGCGCGACGGCCGCAGGACATTCGCCGAAATAGCGCACACCGGCGTCCAGGTCCGGGAGGGCTACACGAATCTCGCGGAGGACAACTTCTCCGCCGTCGGCGCCGCCACCGCGGCAACGGTCGCCGAGTTCATCCGCGACGCCTCCGGCGCCTGGGAGTTCCGCAGTGCGGTCCGGGGCTTCGACGGTGACCCCGGTTCGTTCGCCGGAGCGATGGGAGGCCGCACGCCCGGGGCCTGACGCGTCGCAGAAGACGGCCCCGCCATCGCGGCACGACGAAGGGGACCGACCGTCGGTCGGTCCCCTTCGTACTGGCTCAGCTGCTGATCAGCCGGGCGCGCAGGCTACGTCAAAGCGTCGTCTCCCACGCGACTGGCCCGAAATCAGCTGCAACCGCTGGTCGAGCCGCAGCCCTCGCAGATGTAGCAGGATCCGGCGCGCTGCATCTTCGTACCGCAGGAGAAGCAGAGCGGCGCGTCCGCGCTGATGCCCAGCTGCATCTCGACGAGCTCCGCCGAGGTGTGCGCCGTCCTCGGGGCCGGCTTCTCGGCCTCCTGCACGGGGGCGACCGCCTTCAGCGGCTCCGTACGCACCGGCGCGGACTGGGCCAGGCTTTCGACGTCCAGCTCCTCGTCCTCCAGGGAGGGCTCGTACGAACCGGTGTCGAGGTGACGCTGGCGCTCCTCGGCCGAGTGGATGCCGAGTGCCGAGCGGGTCTCGAAGGGCAGGAAGTCCAGCGCGAGGCGGCGGAAGATGTAGTCGACGATCGACTGTGCCATCCGTACGTCCGGGTCGTCCGTCATGCCGGCCGGCTCGAAGCGCATGTTGGTGAACTTCGAGACGTACGTCTCCAGCGGGACGCCGTACTGCAGACCGACCGAGACGGCGATGGAGAAGGCGTCCATCATGCCCGCGAGGGTGGAGCCCTGCTTGGACATCTTCAGGAAGACCTCGCCGAGACCGTCGTCCGGGTAGGAGTTGGCGGTCATGTAGCCCTCGGCGCCGCCCACCGTGAAGGAGGTGGTGATGCCGGGACGGCCCTTGGGGAGGCGCTTGCGGACCGGGCGGTACTCGACGACCTTCTCGACCGCACTGCGGATGGTCTCCTCGGCCTTGGCGGTGACCGCGGCCTTCTCCTTCTCCTTCTCCTTGGTCTTCGCGGAGAGGGGCTGGCCGACCTTGCAGTTGTCGCGGTAGATGGCGAGCGCCTTGACGCCCATCTTCCACGCCTCGAAGTAGACCTCTTCGACGTCCTCGACGGTGGCCGTCTCCGGCAGGTTCACCGTCTTGGAGAGCGCGCCGGAGATCCACGGCTGGATCGCGGCCATCATGCGCACGTGGCCCATCGCGGAGATGGAACGCTCGCCCATCGCGCAGTCGAAGACCTCGTAGTGCTCGGTCTTCAGGCCGGGGGCGTCGATCACGTTGCCGTGCTCGGCGATGTGGGCGACGATCGCCTCGATCTGCTCCTCCTGGTAGCCCAGGCGGCGCAGGGCCTGCGGGACGGTGCCGTTGACGATCTGCATCGAGCCGCCGCCGACCAGCTTCTTGAACTTGACCAGGGCGAGGTCGGGCTCAAGGCCGGTGGTGTCGCAGGACATCGCGAGACCGATGGTGCCGGTGGGCGCGATGACCGAGGCCTGCGCGTTGCGGAAACCGTTCTTCGCGCCGAGGCGGATCACATCCTGCCAGGCCTCCGTCGCGGCGGCCCAGATCGTGTTGTCCAGGTCGTCCATGTGGACGGCCGCGGCGTTTGCGTCGGCGTGCTGCTTCATGACGCGCTGGTGCGGCTCGGCGTTGCGGGCGTAGCCGTCGTACGGGCCGACGACCGCGGCGAGCTCGGCGGAGCGCTTGTACGAGGTGCCGGTCATCAGCGAGGTGATGGCACCGGCGAGGGCGCGGCCGCCGTCGCTGTCGTACGCGTGGCCGGTCGCCATCAGCAGGGCGCCGAGGTTGGCGTAACCGATGCCCAGCTGACGGAAGGCGCGGGTGTTCTCGCCGATCTTCTGCGTCGGGAAGTCCGCGAAGCAGATGGAGATGTCCATCGCGGTGATGACCAGCTCGACGACCTTGGCGAAGCGCTCGGACTCGAAGGACTGGTTGCCCAGGCCATCGTCCTTGAGGAACTTCATCAGGTTCAGCGAGGCGAGGTTGCACGAGGTGTTGTCCAGGTGCATGTACTCGCTGCACGGGTTCGAGCCGTTGATCCGGCCGGACTCCGGGCAGGTGTGCCAGGCGTTGATGGTGTCGTCGTACTGGATGCCGGGGTCTGCGCAGGCCCAGGCCGCCTCGGCCATCTTGCGGAAGAGGGACTTGGCCTCGACCTCTTCGATGACGTCACCGGTCATCCGGGCACGCAGCCCGAACTTGCCGCCGGACTCGACGGCCTTCATGAACTCGTCGTTCACGCGGACCGAGTTGTTGGCGTTCTGGTACTGGACGGACGTGATGTCGTCGCCGCCCAGGTCCATGTCGAAGCCCGCGTCACGCAGGGCGCGGATCTTCTCCTCCTCCTTGACCTTGGTCTCGATGAAGTTCTCGATGTCGGGGTGGTCGACGTCGAGAATGACCATCTTGGCCGCGCGGCGGGTGGCGCCACCGGACTTGATCGTTCCTGCGGAGGCGTCGGCGCCGCGCATGAAGGAGACCGGACCGGAGGCGTTGCCACCGGAGGAGAGCAGCTCCTTGGAGGAGCGGATACGGGAGAGGTTCAGGCCTGCGCCGGAGCCGCCCTTGAAGATCATGCCCTCTTCCTTGTACCAGTCGAGGATCGACTCCATGGAGTCGTCGACGGACAGGATGAAGCAGGCGGAGACCTGCTGCGGTTGGGGCGTACCGACGTTGAACCAGACCGGGGAGTTGAAGCTGAAGATCTGGTGCAGGAGGGCGTACGCAAGCTCGTGCTCGAAGATCTCGGCGTCCGCGGGAGAGGCGAAGTAGCCGTTGTCCTCGCCGGCCTTGCGGTACGTCGTCACGATCCGATCGATCAGCTGTCGCAGACCGGTCTCGCGTTGCGGGGTGCCGACGGCCCCGCGGAAGTACTTGCTGGTGACGATGTTGACCGCGTTCACCGACCAGAAGTCGGGGAACTCGACGCCACGCTGCTCGAAGTTGATCGAGCCGTCGCGCCAGTTGGTCATGACGACGTCACGGCGCTCCCACGCCACCTCGTCGTACGGATGCACGCCGGGGGTGGTGTGGATGCGGTCGATACGCAGGCCCTGCTTGGTCGCAGTCGACTTGGATCCCTTGGCTCGGGAACCTCGTGCCGGGCCGCTCGCCGTCTCTGTCATGCCGCCTCCCATATGTGGGCAAAAACGCCCTGAAGTGCCCAGAACTTCCCGGGGCACAGTCTGTCTCTGATGCTTCGGGCGCCACGCACAGCGCCCGGAGCGGGTCTATATGCAGCCGCCCTGTCGCCGATCCACGGATCTGTGTCGATCGGCCGGTGTCGCTCAGTCGGCGGCGACCGCGGGAACGGGGACCTCAAGGGTCTCGCCGGTCCCGCGCTCCTCCACGGGAGGCCGCCGTTCGCGGAGTTCCGCGATGGCGGTCTCGAAGTCCTCAAGTGTGTCGAACGCCCGGTACACGGACGCGAAACGCAGGTACGCGACGAGGTCGAGTTCCTGCAGGGGGCCGAGGATGGCCAGACCCACGTCGTGGGTGGTCAGCTCGGCGCTGCCGGTGGCACGCACCGCCTCCTCGACCCGCTGGCCGAGTTTGGCGAGGGCGTCCTCGGTGACCGGCCGCCCCTGGCATGCCTTGCGCACGCCGGAGATGACCTTGGTACGGCTGAAGGGTTCGGTCACGCCGCTGCGCTTCACCACCATCAGCGAGCAGGTCTCCACCGTCGTGAAACGGCGGGAGCAGTCGGGGCACTGCCGACGGCGGCGGATCGACGTGCCGTCATCGGTGGTGCGACTGTCGACGACCCGGCTGTCGGGGTGCCTGCAGAAGGGGCAGTGCATGGCTCCCAACCCTCCTTCACAGCACGACTGAATAGCCTCTTCAGGGCCCGCCAGGGCCCCTCGAAGCAGTCACAAGCATAGGCGATCGCCGCATCCCCGGTGGACCGGGGACCACAACTTCTGGGCGGCTGGAACAATCCAACCACTAGATCTTGGGTTTGGCCGCGCATTCGGCCCTAGCGCGTGTCGCGCAGCGCGGGCGGACCGCAGGCAGCCTACGGCCGACGACGAGGTTACGGGAACCGCGCGGCTGCCAGGATCGCGGGGCCCCCGCTGTCAGACTCCGACAACGGCGCGAAGGCACCCCGCGTGGCGGGGCCGCGCCGGCGGACGCTACCGTAATAGTCCGAATTGAGCAGGACCCCGACCGCTCCGGCCATCACGCATACACCCGGCAGTGAACACACGACACACTTTTATTCGTTTTTCACTCGAACGTGTGTTTGGCGCAACCTTTCGAAAGCTACTACCGTTGTCCAGCTAGGGAGACCATTCGAGAGGGGCCGACGTGACCACCACCGCAGACAGTGCCACCATCACTGCCCAGGACCGCTCCCAGAGCCGACTCGAGCCGGTGCATGCCATGAACGACTCAGTCACGAACACGGAGGGGCCGGAGCCCGTGCGTCCAGCGCGCTCGTTGCCCGGCCGACCTCCAGGCATCCGGGCGGACAGCTCGGGGCTCACGGACCGGCAGCGGCGAGTGATCGAGGTGATCCGGGACTCCGTGCAGCGGCGTGGATACCCGCCCTCGATGCGGGAGATCGGCCAGGCGGTGGGCCTGTCCAGCACGTCCTCCGTCGCCCATCAGCTGATGGCCCTGGAGCGCAAGGGCTTCCTGCGCCGCGACCCCCATCGCCCGCGGGCGTACGAGGTCCGCGGTTCGGACCAGCCCACCTCGCAGCCCACCGATACGACAGGGAAGCCCGCGGCGTCGTACGTGCCGCTGGTCGGCCGGATCGCGGCCGGTGGCCCGATCCTCGCCGAGGAATCGGTCGAGGATGTCTTCCCGCTCCCCCGCCAGCTGGTCGGTGACGGAGAGCTGTTCGTCCTCAAGGTCGTCGGTGACTCGATGATCGAAGCGGCGATCTGTGACGGCGACTGGGTCACCGTTCGCCGCCAGCCCGTCGCGGAGAACGGCGACATCGTGGCGGCCATGCTGGACGGCGAGGCCACGGTCAAGCGCTTCAAGCGGGAGGACGGCCATGTATGGCTGCTCCCCCACAACTCCGCGTACCAGCCGATCCCGGGCGACGAGGCGACGATCCTCGGCAAGGTGGTGGCAGTGCTGCGGCGGGTGTGAAGACTCGCCGGTTCCGACCGGGCCCCGGGATCCGCTGCGCCGATCCCGGGGCCCTGCTTGTGCCGTGCCGGTGCCTCCGGGCCCGGGGGCGGGGCTACTGATCGTTGGCCTTGGCCGCCGCGTCGATCGCCGCCAGTGAGCGCCGCGCCTGGTTGCCGTCGGTGGTGTACCAGAAGTCGGGCAGCGAGGCGCGCAGATAGCTGCCGTACCTGGCATTGGCCAGCCGGGGATCGAGCACCGCGACCACGCCCTTGTCGCCCGTGGCCCGTACGAGCCGGCCGGCGCCCTGAGCCATCAGCAGCGCGGCGTGCGTCGCCGCAACGGCCATGAACCCATTGCCTCCCGCCTCCTCCACCGCCTTCTGGCGTGCGCTCATCAGCGGGTCGTCGGGGCGTGGGAACGGAATCCTGTCCATGACCACCAGCTGGCAGCTGGCTCCGGGCACATCGACGCCCTGCCAGAGCGACAGCGTGCCGAACAGACAGGTCTCGGGGTCGGCCGCGAAGTTCTTGATCAGCTCTCCGAGGGTCTCCTCGCCCTGCAGCAGGATCGGCTTTTCGAGGCGGCCGCGCAGCTCGTCGGCGGCGGCCTGGGCCGCCCGCATGGACGAGAACAGTCCGAGGGTGCGCCCGCCCGCCGCCTCCACCAGTTCGGCCAGCTCATCCAGCATGTCGGTGCGGGAGCCCTCCCGGCCGGGCGTGGCCAGATGCCTGGCGACGTACAGGATCCCCTGCTTCGGGTAGTCGAACGGCGATCCGACGTCGAGCCCCTTCCACTGCGGGATGTCATCCCCCGCAGTGCCTTCGGGAGCGAGTCCGAGCGATGCACCCACCCCGTTGAAATCCCCGCCGAGCTTGAGCGTGGCAGAGGTGAGGACGACGGACCGGTCGGCGAAGAGCTTCTCGCGCAGAAGTCCGGAGACGGAGAGCGGGGCGACCCGTACAGAGGCGCCGAAGCGGTCATGGCGCTCGTACCAGACGACGTCGTACTCGGAGCCCTGGGTGATGCGCTCGGCGACGCCGTGGATCGTCTCCACCGATGCGAGTGCCTGCTTGCGCACGGCGTCCTCGTCCTGGACGGACTTGTCACGCGTGGCGCCCAGCGCCGAGATCACCGTACGCGCGGCGTCGCGCAGCGCCAGCAGTGCGTAACCGAGGTCTTCGGGGACCTCTTCCAGACGGCCGGGGAGCGCCAGCTCCATGACTCGCTCGAAGCCCTCCGACGCCGTCTGCAGGGCGTCGGCCGCCTTCTCGTTGACCAGCTTCGCCGCTCGGCGCACCGCGCGGTTGACCTGACCGGGCGTGAGCTCCCCGGTGGCCACTCCGGTGACCCTGGAGACCAGCTCATGGGCCTCGTCGACGATCAGTACCTCGTGCTGCGGGAGCACCGGGGCGCCCTCGATCGCGTCGATGGCGAGGAGGGCGTGATTGGTGACGACGACATCGGCGAGCTTGGCACGCTCACGAGCCTGCTCCGCGAAGCACTCCGCGCCGTACGCGCACTTGCCGGCGCCCAGGCATTCGCGGGATGAGACGGAGATCTGCGCCCAGGCACGGTCCGAGACGCCCGGGGTGAGGTCATCACGATCGCCGGTCTCGGTCTCGTCCGACCAGTCCCGCAGCCGCAGCAGATCCTGACCGAGCTTGCTCGACGGGGCCGCGGCTTCGAACTGGTCGAAGAGGCCCTCCTCCTCTTCCTGCGGCACTCCTTCATGGAGCCGGTGCAGACAGAGATAGTTCGAGCGGCCCTTGAGCATGGCGAACTGGGGCCGTCGGCGCAGCAGCGGATGCAGGGCGTCGACCGTACGCGGAAGGTCGCGCTCCACGAGCTGGCGCTGCAGTGCCAGGGTCGCCGTCGCCACCACGACGCGCTCCCCGTGCGCCAGCGCGGGCACCAGGTAGCCGAGGGATTTGCCCGTGCCGGTGCCGGCCTGGACGAGCAGATGGGCATTGTCGTCGACGGCCTCGGCAACGGCCTCGGCCATGGCGGCCTGGCCAGGCCGTTCCGTACCGCCGACGGCGGTCACGGCGGCGTGCAGGAGCTCGGGGAGGGATGGCTTTGTCATAGCCAGACCACCCTACGGGGCACCACTGACAACGGCGATCACTCCCGGACTCAGGCGGAGGGATGGAGCGGGTTGGGCACGGTCCCGTGGATGGCGGCGTGCGGGCGCTGTGGGCGGTCCCGGTAGCCGTCGACATGCAGGCGGTTGCGGTTCAGACAGAGACGTTCGATGCGTGGCGTCAGCATGTCGAACATCTCGAACCGCTCCTTGAGCTCGGGAAAGCGCGCGTGGTGCCGCAGGATCTCGGCCCGTACGAGTGACCAGAAATCGGCCTCCGGAACCCCCAGCTGTTCCTCGCACAGCGGCGACAGAAATCGGAAGACACCGATGAACAGTCCGGAGTGGATGAACTGGGTGAGGAAGGAGGGCTCCTCGGTGAGCAGGATGCGGCGTACGTCCTGCGGCATCGACGCGTGCTCAGGCAGCGGCTGGGCGCTGACGTTCACATCGTCCACGAAGTCCTTGATCGCCAGGCGCACCGGTACGTCCTGCTCGTCGAAGACGACGATGGCGTTCTCGCCGTGCGGGGAGAACACGGTGCCGTAGCGGTACAGGAAGTGCAGCAGCGGCGGGAGCAGTGCGGCGAAGAGCCGGGTCAGCCATGCGGTGGGCGTCAGCCCCGAGCGGGCGACGAGCTCGGCCGTGAAGGCGCGGCCCCGGGGATCGGTGTGGAGCAGCGAGGCCAGGGTCCTGGCCCGTTCGCCCGGCGCGAGCCGGGGCTGGAGGGGTTCTCGCCAGATCGCTCCGAGGATTTCCTTGAACTGGTACGGGGCCTCCGGGAGTCGGTCGTAGAGCGGATGCTCGACGGTCACCGAGGCCACCTCGCCGAGCAGGATGACCTCGCAGGTGTCGCGCAGAAAGGCGTCCCGGTCGCGCAGACCCTGGACCCAGGTGGTGACGGCGGGGGCCGCGAGAGTGCGCTCGGTCGGCAGGCCCCGCCAGACCAGTGTGTTGAGGATCGACAGCGGCAGCTTGACGGTGTGCCGGTCGGGACGGGCCACATTGGCGAAGGAGCGGATGGACTGCTGCGGCAGCCGGAGGTCGGCGTCGCTGTGGAGCGGAACGATGTCGCCCGCGGCGATGGCCGGGGCGAAGACCGGAACGATCCATTCGTCCCACTGCCAGGGGTGCACGGGAAGGCAGAGATAGCCGGCGGGGTCGAGACCGCGGGCACGGAGCACAGCGGCGAAGGAGTCGCGGACCGACGGGTCGAGTTCCTGTGCGTACAGCTGCTCGGGCGTGGCCAGGCCTGCCACGCCGCGGTAGGCGGCGATCCTGGTGGAGACGGCGATCCACGGCAGTCTGACCGGCTTGCGGGCCTCGGGTGTGTAGCGGGAGGCGTCGGTGGCGGAGAAGCCGAGGCGCCCCTTGTTGGCGACGAGCCAGGGGTGTCCCGTCTGGTGCCCTTCCAGCTCGGCGTAGTCGAGGTCGGCCAGCCGGGCGGCGGAGAGCGCGGTGTGATCGAGCCGGGCATCGGCGGCGAGGGTGGTGGTGACCTCGCGGATGAGGTGGCCGAGGGTGGCGCCGTCGATCCCGAGAAGATGGCGGGCACGGGCGAGGAACTGCAGTGGGTCGCGGAAGGGGACGACGGCATCGACACCCCCGCCGCCACCCCGCAACGGCTCGGTGCCCCGGTCACTGCCCTGCGGCGGCTCGACAGGTGCGCCTCGGTCACTGCCCTGCGGCCGCTCGGCGCGTGCACCCTGACCGCTGTCCCGCAGTGACTCAGCCCGTACGCCCCCGTCACCGCCCCGCATCGATTCGGGCGGTGCCTCTCGGGCGCTCCCGGATGTTTCCCGGATCGAATCGGGGGCGACGTGCCAACCGCCGTACACGCCGCGCCGGGCGCTGAAGCTCAGGGTTCCGTCGTCGTCGAGCCGGAGGCTGTACGTATCGGCCCCGTCGGCCTGCCGGACCGGCTCGATGACTTCCTCGTAGGCGAACTGACCGAGCATCTTCGCGAGAAGTCGGGCGGCGGCCGCGTCCCAGACCATCCCGTTCAGTTCTGGCGTCCTGAGCAGGGCGGCAGACTCCGCTGAATCATGGCTCGCAGGATATTTCGGCACGGGGACTCCTCGGGATGGAACCGATGGGGTTCGAGCGGTGTACGCAATACAGCAGATCGTTCACAGCTGGCCACGGTGGATTCGGTCGCGGACCATCAGGGCGGCTCGTTTGTCGGGGAGTTCGATTTCGGCGGAGAAGCGGAAGCCTGCGCTCAGGAAGGCGGAGACGGAGGGGGTGTTACGCAGGTCGGGCTCTGCCACCACCCGCGCGCACAGGGGGCGGTTGTCGAGTACAAGATCGGAAACGGCCCGGAGCAGGGTGGTGCCGACCCCACGTCCGCGGTTGTTCACACCACCGATGAGGAGGTGGATTCCGGTGTCGTGCGGTCGGGCGGGGTAGTGGCGGGCCAGCGGATCGAGATCCGCGCGGTAGATCTCCCAGTAGCTCATGGGGATGCCGGCCAGCACTCCCAGGCACGGGACGCTGCGTCCGTCGCCGTCGAGTTGGGGGCGCAGATGGTCGGCGGTGACGGCTTCGGGTCCGGCGAGTTCCCAGAAGGCGGCGACCGCGGGATCGTTCATCCAGTGGCTGATCACGGCGAGATCGCGTTCCACTCGTACAGGGACGAGCTGGAACACTCCGGCCGGGGTGGTGACCGGCCCCCAGTCGCCCGGGTGGTCGAGCAGTTCGGAGTCGGCAGGCATTTTCATGGCTGCCCGACCGGCCACGGCCGGGCCCGCGTCGTCCGGTTCGGATGACGCGGACGCGTCCGTGGACAGGGGATGTTTCGCGGTGACCGGTGCGTCCTCGCCGAACAGGGCGAGGACTTCTTCGGAGAGCGGCAGGTCCAGGGTGTCCTCGGCGCCCGTGTCGGCCTGTGCGGCGGGGCCGGTACCGGCGTCGGTGTGCGCATCGGCGGGAGCCACGGTGTCGCTCTCCTCTCGGCAGTTCAGGCAGTGGTCATGTTCCCTCAGGCACACAGGGGGTTGGCAATGGTGACGTAGACGGACTGGGTGTCGACCGGACCGACGAGTTCATCGAGGCCGTGCAGACGGGTCAGCAGATTGGCCTTGCACCGCAGGTGGGAGTTTTCCAGCAGATGCGCGGGCAGCGGGGAACCCAGCGCGGTGGCCGAGCCGAGGAATCGACGGAACGCGGCGATGAGCACGTGCTCGTCTGCGAGGTCCTGGGCACCGAATGCCCCGATCAGTCCGAACACATTGTTGATGCCGAGGTAGTAGGCGAACCGCTCGTCGGTGACCGCGTCGGAGACGAAGGTGTCGCTGGCCGATCCGATGCCGGGGAGCCGGCGCTCCAGTGCCGCGCGGTGGGACTCGCGGAAGTAGTAGCCCTGGTTGTCACGGTAGCGGCCGCCGACGGGCCAGCCGTGGGGGTCGAGCAGCACGAGGGTGTTCTGCTGGTGGGCTTCGAGTGCCACGCCCGCGTGGGCGTCGAGCCAGAGCACGGGGCGTACGACGCGGTCGAGGTAGCGCAGGAACCACTCGGTGGCGACGGCTCCTACGGCCCTTCCGGTGGCGGCGGCCAGGGAGAGAACGATCTCGGCGAGGCGTGAGTGCACGCCCGTCCGGCCGGGCCAGGGGCGCGGGGCGGTGAGCGCGGCGATGCAGACCGCGTCGTCGTACGGGCCGAAGGGGTTGTGACGCAGCATCACGTCGAGGCCCGCGACGGGTTCGCCGTCCGGGCCGTCGACGGCGAGCCAGGCGGGGTCGCGGACGATGTCGAAGCCGGGGTGGGCGGCGTGCCACTGCGCGGCGAGTCCGCTGCGGAGCAGCCGGTGGACCTCGACTCCGCGGTGGAGTTCCTTACGGAGGTTCTCGCGACGGGAGTTGGTGATGCGGACGCCCAGGGAGAGCTTGAGCATGACCTCGGCGCCGGGCCGGTGCACGGTGCGGACGGAGGAGGTGGGGTGCCAGTGCTTCCCGTGCGGCCCTAGGTCGTGGAGGAGTCCGGCGTCCAGCAGGGCGGCGGTCTCGGGCCGGTGCCCGAGTTCGCGGGCCTGCCAGGGGTGGAGCGGAATCGGTGCGGTGTTGTCGGGGAGGCGCAGACCTTCGGTGTGGGAGACGACCAGTTCCGTGGCGGGCACGGGGCGGCCTCCGTCGGTCCAGGCGGAGTCGGTGGCCAGCAGGGAACGGTCGACCGCCATCCAGTGCAGCGGGAAGGAGCCGTGCAACTCGGGTGAGTAGAGGCGGGATTCGGAGTCGGAAAGGCCTTCGCGGCTCTTGGGGGTGGGGTGGAGCGGGTGTCCGAGGAGCAGTGACTGCTCGGCGGTGAGGAAGAAGTCCGCTTCGGCCGGGGCTTCGGGGGTGCGACGCCGCTCGGCGATGAAGCCGGCCGTTCGCCGTACCGAGTCGGCGACCCTGGCCACCATGTCGGCGCCTTCATGGCGGTCGGCCTCGCGGCCCAGGAGGGCGGCGACGGTGACGGCGTCGGCGGGCGGCGCTCCTTCGGGTGCCCCCTCCAGGGCAGGCATGCCGAAGCGGTGCCAGCCCGTGGCGGACCAGTAGTGGACGGGGACGAGCAGTGCGGTTCCGCTCGCGGGGAGGGAAATGCGGAGGGTCTCCCCGTCCGGCCGGGGCAGGTCGCTCTCCCGCGCCCAGCAGCGGAGCAGATTCTCGACGCCCGCCATGTCGGCGGCCCGCAGCGGGTCCGGGTGATCCAGGAGGTCGGCCGATGCCGCGCGGGTGGCCTTCGGGGTGTACCGCCCCTCGCCCGGTGCCGCCTTCTGGCGGGGCACGGTGGTCTGCTCGACGACGAGGTTGCCGGTGTGCCCGGCCTCTCCTCGCTGCTGGGCGGGGGGAGGGCCGTCGGCCCGGGGCGCGGGGGTGGTGTTCACGGCGGTCTTCCTTGTGAGGGTGTCCGGGGTCAGCGGATCGACCCGGTCGTGGTCCGGCGGTGCGGCAGCGGCAGGCGTTCGGCCGCTGCCAGGGCATCGGCGAGGCGGTCCACGACCGCTGTTGCCTGTTCGTCGGTGAGGGTGAGGGGCGGGAGGAGGCGTACGACGGTGGAGTGGCGTCCGCCCAGTTCGACGATGAGTCCGCGGCGCAGGCATTCCTGCTGGACGGCGGCGGCGAGGACCGGGGCGGGCGGTGGCTCGGGGCTGTCGCCGCTCGGGGCGGCTTCGGGATCGACGAGTTCCACCCCGATCATCAGGCCCCGTCCGCGAACGTCTCCGATGGACGGGTGGTCCGTGGCCAGCGCCTGGAGCCGCGCGACCATGCGGGCGCCCAGGGTGGCGGCGCGCTCGGCGAGGCGGTTCTCCCGTACGAAGGAAAGGGTGGCCGTGCCGGCCGCCATCGCGAGCTGGTTGCCCCGGAAGGTACCCGCGTGGGCGCCCGGCTGCCAGGTGTCGAGTTCGGAGCGGTAGACGATCACCGCGAGCGGGAGGGAGCCGCCGATGGCCTTGGAGAGCACCATCACATCGGGCACGATCCCGCTGTGCTCGACGGCCCAGAAGGCACCGGTGCGGCCGACGCCCGTCTGCACCTCGTCGGCGATCAGGGGGATGGACCGGCTCCGGGTGATCTCTCGCATCCGGCGCATCCAGGTGTCGGGGGCGGGGTTCACACCGCCCTCCCCCTGTACCGGTTCGAGGATCATCCCGGCCGGCGCGGGGGCGCCTCCCTTGGGATCGTCCAGGAGGTTCTCGGTCCACCGCGCGGCGATCTCCGCGCCGCGCTCACCGCCGATACCGAAGGGGCAGCGGTAGTTCTGCGGGAAGGGCAGCCGTGTCACGCGTACGTCCTCGGCACCGCCCGAGGCGGCCAGGGCTCCGGCCGACATCCCGTGGTAGGCGCCGGTGAAGGCGAGGAGTCCGCCGCGGCCGGTCGCGGCGCGGACCAGCTTGAACGCCGCCTCGACGGCGTCCGTACCGGCGGGTCCGCAGAACTGGATCCGGGCGTTGTCGGCGAACTGCCGCGGCAGGGTGGCGAACAGCTCCGTGGTGAAGGCGTCCTTGACCGGGGTGGCGAGGTCGAGCACTTGCAGCGGTGCGCCCGAGTCGATCACCTTCTTGATCGCCTCCAGCACCACCGGATGGTTGTGCCCGAGCGCCAGTGTGCCCGCCCCGGAGAGACAGTCGAGATATCGCCGCCCGTCCGCGCCCTCGATGGTCATCCCACGGGCCCGTACCGGCACGATCGGCAGTGAACGCGCGTAGGTACGAGCGGCGGATTCGCGCAGCGACTGGCGGCGCAGGATCCCCTCGTGCACCGTCGGTGCTGCCACCGGAGCTGATTCGGTCACGGCCACGGCTGTTGGTCCTCCCGCTGTAACAGTTGCGTTGCACGTCAGTACGTTGACGCACGGACGGACTGCGGGGATGAACGCTGTCCCCGAGTCCCTCGTACGTACCAACGACGCCGGGCGCATTGGATCACGGGTAAATCCGAAGATCCTTGCGGGGGCGGAACCATGGCCCTGCCGCGGACCGTCCCCATCGGCACCGGCATAGTGGGGGCCGCACGGAGGGATCGGACAGCTTTCCGGAAGTCCGCTGGGCGTTCGGAACAGATGGCTCGCAAGAGTACCCAAGTGCAGTACAGAAGTGTTGAGTTACGAAGTCCCAGGGGGATCACCACATGCGACTCATTCGACCAGTTCTCACCGCACGTCAGGGGAGCGCACGTCGCACGCGTTCCTCGGCGCTCGCCGTGGCCTCGGTCACCGCGGTCCTCGCGCTCACCGCCACTGCCTGCGGTCCGGGCGAGGACAACGCGAGTGACAAGCCGACGAGTTCCGCGGGCCAGTCCTCGGACGGCAAGATCACCATTCCGGACGATCTGAAGGACCGGCTCAAGGAACACGGGATCGACCTCGACCAGTGGAAGGACGGCGAGTGGAAGAACTGGGACAGGGACAAGTGGCTGCGCGAGGCCAAGGACTTCGTCAACCCGATCATCGAGGGCCTCTGGGACCCGGACCGGATGCGGGATGCCGACAAGTCGCCGGAGAAGCCGGTCGACAATGACATCTCGGGCGATGCGGGCGTGACGGACCCGACGCCGGTGCCCGTGCGGGCCGCCGGTGTCCGGACGCCGTACCACGCCAACGCCGCGGAGTCCGGGAAGCTGCTCTTCGACAGCCCCGAGGGCTCCATGGTCTGCTCCGCGACCGTGGTGAAGGACCCGGCGCACCCCGGAAAGTCCAACCTGGTGTGGACCGCCGGACACTGTGTGCACGCGGGCAAGAAGGGCGGCTGGTACCGCAACATCGCCTTCGTGCCGTCGTACAACAACGGCGGCCTGTCGACGGCCGAGCTGCAGAAGGCGACCAAGCAGGAGATCGCCCCCTACGGCGTGTGGTGGGGCCAGTGGGCCCAGACGTCCGAACAGTGGATCTCGCAGGGGTCCTCGGTCGGCGGGCTTGGCGCCCCGTACGACTTCGCGGTGCTGCGCGTCACGCCGGAGAAGGGTTCGACGGGCAAGTCCCTGGAGGAGACGGTCGGCTCCGCGCTGCCCGTCGAGTTCGACGCCCCGGCCGTGCCGAAGATCGCCGCCATGACGGCCACCGGCTTCCCGGCCGCTCCGCCGTACGACGGGCAGAAGGCGTTCCAGTGCACGGACAGGCCCGGCCGGCTCTCGCTGACCGCGCAGGATGCCACGATGTACCGCATCGGCTGCACCATGACGGGCGGTGCCTCCGGCGGTGGCTGGGTCGCGGCGGGCCGGGACGGCAAGCCCGCGCTGGTCTCGAACACCTCCATCGGCCCGGTGACGGCCGGCTGGCTGGCCGGGCCGCGCCTGGGCAAGGAGGCCGAGGGCATCTACGAGTCGGTCAGCAAGAAGTACGCGGGACAGTGACGACGGACCGTCACCCGGCGTGATTCGGGTGACGGTGACGGCACATCAGGGCCCCGGTGCGGCAGTTGCCCGCCGGGGCCCTTCCTGCGCCCCCGGATCGGCCGCGCCCGTGCGGCAGCAGGAGGCAGGGTCCGCACCGTCATGGGGTGGCCCCGCGCCTTCGGTGGCCGTTGGCCAGGCCACCGTTTCGCACGACACGTCCATGGCAAGTACAAGGGCGCGCAGGACGTCTTCACCGCGATGAGCGACAAGGCCGGCGGCCGGTAGCAGCGGCCGCCGGAACGCCCGAAGGCCCGCTCCGACGAGGGAGCGGGCCTTCGGTCCGTACTGGATACCGCGCCGCGGTCAGTGCGCCACGGGGACGAACGAGGAGAGGTCGGCTGCCAGTTCCTCGTGTACCCGCGCCTTGAGCAAGGTGCCCTCCGACGTGTGCTCCTCGGAGATCACCTCGCCCTCGGCGTGCACCCGGGAGACGAGGCCTCCCCGGGTGTAGGGCACGAGCGCCTCGATCTCGACCGAGGGCCTGGGCAGTTCGGAGTCGATGAGTGCGAGCAGCTCGTCGATACCGGCACCGGTACGCGCCGAAACGGCGATCGCATGCTTCTCGATGCGCAGCAGCCGCTGCAGCACCAGCGGATCGGCCGCATCCGCCTTGTTGATCACCACGATCTCGGGCACGTCCACCGCGCCGACGTCGCGGATCACCTCGCGCACCGCCGCGAGCTGCTCCTCCGGCACCGGGTGCGAGCCGTCCACCACATGCAGGATCAGATCGGATTCACCGACCTCCTCCATGGTGGAGCGGAACGCCTCGACGAGGTGGTGCGGCAGATGCCGTACGAACCCGACGGTGTCGGCCAGGGTGTAGATCCGGCCGCTCGGCGTCTCGGCCCGGCGCACGGTCGGGTCCAGGGTGGCGAACAGCGCGTTCTCCACCAGGACGCCCGCACCGGTCAGCCGGTTGAGGAGCGAGGACTTGCCCGCGTTGGTGTAGCCGGCGATGGCGACCGACGGCACCCTGTTGCGCTTGCGCTCCTGGCGCTTGATCTCGCGGCCGGTCTTCATCTCCGCGATCTCCCGGCGCATCTTCGCCATCTTCTCGCGGATCCGACGCCGGTCCGTCTCGATCTTGGTCTCACCGGGGCCACGCGTTGCCATGCCGCCACCGCCGCTGGAACCGCCGCCGCCCATCTGACGGGAGAGCGACTGACCCCAGCCGCGCAGCCGCGGCAGCATGTACTGCATCTGGGCCAGGGAGACCTGCGCCTTGCCCTCTCGGGACTTGGCGTGCTGGGCGAAGATGTCGAGGATCAGGGCGGTCCGGTCGACCACCTTGACCTTGACTACGTCTTCCAGATGGATCAGCTGGCCCGGGCTGAGCTCACCGTCGCAGACGACGGTGTCGGCTCCTGATTCGAGGACGATGTCACGCAGCTCCAGTGCCTTGCCCGAGCCGATGTAGGTGGCCGGGTCCGGCTTGTCACGGCGCTGGAATACGGCATCGAGCACCTGGGCGCCCGCCGTCTCCGCGAGTGCGGCCAGCTCCGCGAGGGAATTCTCCGCGTCCTGCGCGGTCCCCGACGTCCAGACACCGACCAGCACCACACGCTCCAGGCGCAGCTGTCGGTACTCGACCTCGGTGACGTCCTCGAGCTCGGTGGAAAGTCCTGCCACACGCCGCAGCGCGGCGCGCTCGGAGCGGTCGAACTGCTCGCCGTCCCGCTCTCCGTCGATGGCGTGGCTCCAGGCGACGTCCTCTTCCATCAGGGCGTCGGCCCGAAGGCTCTCTGTGAGGCTCTCGGTGACATTCTCCGTAGCGCTCTGCGCGTCCTGCGCGTCCTGGGGAAGAGAAGAGGAGGTCATTGGATCCTTACGTCGATGGAAGTCCGTTACGTCAGTCACAACGCGTGACCTCTCCCGATGATTCCCGCTGTCGGGAACCCGGTCCGGCCGCCGCGGCGACCCCGTCGATAGTGGCATGGTCCGCCAGGCCCGTCATCCGGGTTTATCGCTGCTTCGCGGGCTTGTCACTGTGCCAATCCGGATGTCCCGGCATCGGCGGAGTCTTCTTCTTGTACAGCCAGCCGTCGAAGAACGGGGTCAGGTCGCGGCCCGCGGTCTGCGACGCCAGCCGGACGAAGTCCGCGGTGGCCGCGTTGGAGTCCCGGTGCTTGCTCACCCAGCTGCGCTCCAGCCGGTCGAAGGCACTCTTGCCGATCTCCTGGCGCAGCGCGTAAAGGATCAGTGCGCTGCCGTCGTACACCACCGGCCGGAACAGGCTGAGCTTCTGTCCGGGCGCCGGAACGCCGGGGCGGGCCGGCGGGCCGCCCGCCGCACGCCAGCCGTCGGACCTGATGTATGCCTCACGCATCCGGCGTTCCAGCGGCTGGTCGGCGTGCTCCTCGGCGTAGCGGGCCTCGTACCAGGTGGCGTGTCCCTCGTTGAGCCACAGATCGGACCATGTCCGCGGGGTGACGCTGTTGCCGAACCACTGGTGGGCGAGCTCGTGCACCATGATCGAGTCGACGTACCACTTGGGGTAGGCGGTATTGGTGAACAGGGTCCGTTCGAAGAGCGAGAGCGTCTGGGTCTCCAGCTCGAAGCCGGTTTCGGTGGCGGCGACCAGCAGCCCGTATGTCTCGAAGGGGTAGGGGCCCACCTGCTTTTCCATCCATTCCAGCTGACCTGATGTCTTGCTGAGCCAGGGTTCCAGCTGCTTGCGGTCGGCGCTCGGCACCACATCGCGTACCGGCAGTCCGTGCGGCCCGGTCCGTTTCAGGACGGTGGAACGGCCGATGGTGACCTGAGCCAGTTCGGTGGCCATCGGATGTTCGGTCCGGTAGGTCCAGGTGGTCTGGGCGCCGTGCCGGGCGGTGCCGGCAGGCAGGCCGTTGGCCACCGCCGTGAGGTCCTTGGGCGCGGTGATCCGGAAGGTGAAGTACGCCTTGTCGGCGGGGTGGTCGTTGCTCGGGAAGACCCGGTGTGCGGCATCGGCCTGGTTGGCCATGGCCAGGCCGTCGGCGGTCCGCAGCCAGCCGCCGCTGCCCCGGTCTCCGCCCGGTTCGCTGGTGTGCCGGACGGTGATGCGGAGCGGCACTCCGGCGGAGAGCCGGCCGGGGGGCTTGATGACCAGGTCCTCGTCGGCCATGGCGAAGCCGGCGCGCTGACCGTTGATTTCGACCGCGCTGACGGTGCCCCGGGTGAAGTCGAGGTTGATCCGGTCCAGAGGCCCGGTCGTCCGCGCGTCGATCGTGGTGACGGCGTCCAGTGGCTTGCTGTTGCTGCCGTGGTAGGTCAGGCCGATGTCGTAGGAGAGGACGTCATACCCGGGGTTACCGAGATGCGGGAAGAGTGGATCGCCGATGCCGAGCGGCACGGGCGAGGGGAGGGCGGCGGCGACGAGGGTGGCCGATGCGGCGGCCAGCAGAGCGGCCCGCAGTCGGCGGGAGATGAACGGCATGAACTACCGCTACCAGCGACTCCCGTCCGGGCAGGGCGCGGCGCGCGCCGCGCCACTCGAACGAGATCGCTGGGGCAGATGGCGCTGCGTGCGGCGGGATCAGACGGTGGTGGCGGGGTGCTGGGCGCGGCTCACGTCGTACACACCGGGTACGTCACGCATCGCGCGCATCAGCGCCGGCAGTCCGGCCGCGTCGGGGAGCTGCAGTGTGTAGGTGTGCCGGACCCGCTGTTCGCTGGGCGGTTCGACGGTGGCGGAGATGATCGCCGCGTCCGCCGTCGCAATCGCCTCGGTGAGGTCGGCGAGCAGCCGGGACCGTCCGAAGGACTCGGCGACCAGGGTGACCCTGCACCCGGCCGTGTCGCCCCAGCTCGCCGAGACCGGCACCCGGCCGACGGCCTGCATCCGGGCTACCGCGGGACATTCCAGCCGGTGCACGGTGACGGCGCCGCCTCGCACGACGAATCCGGTGACGGCGTCCGGTGGTACGGGGGTGCAGCAGCCCGCGAGACGTACGGCGGCGTCCGGCCGGTCCACCACGGCGCTCGCGCCGCGTCTCCTGGGCCGGGCGGGCCCGGGGTCGGCGCTCTCCTGGGGCTGTGGTTCGGGCCTGGGCTCCGCGGGCCTGCCGCTGTGCGCGCCCTGGGCGTCCTCGGGGTGGGCGTCCAGCCAGCCGGTGATGGCGATGCGGGCGGTGGGTGTCCGGGCGTGGTCGAGCCAGTCGGGCGAGGGGCCGGATGCGGCGTCCTCGGCGAGCAGCAGCTGCACGGTGTCGCCGTCGCTCAGTACGGTGCCGAGGGTGGCCAGGCGGCCGTTGACCCGGGCGCCGATGCAACTGTGCGCCTCGTCGCCGTACTGCGCGTAGGCGGCGTCGACGCAGCTGGCTCCGGCGGGCAGTCCGAGTGTGCCGCCGTCGGTGCGGAAGACCGTGATCTCCCGGTCCTGGGCGAGGTCGGCGCGGAGCGTGGTCCAGAAGGTGTCGGGGTCCGGGGCGGCCTGCTGCCATTCGAGGAGCCTGGAGAGCCAGCCGGGCCGGGTCGGGTCGGCGCGCTCTCCGTCCGCGGGCTCGTCGGACTGGAGGGCGCCGCCGCTGTCCGCGGTGTACGGATTACCGAGGGCGATGACACCCGCCTCGGCGACCTTGTGCATCCGGTGCGTACGGATGAGGACTTCGGCGACCGCGCCGTCGGGGCCCACGACCGCGGTGTGCAGTGACTGGTACAGGTTGAACTTGGGGGCGGCGATGAAGTCCTTGAACTCGGAGATCACCGGCGTGAAGCAGGTGTGCAGTTCGCCGAGGACGGCATAGCAGTCGGCGTCCTCGCCGACGAGGACCAGCAGCCGGCCGAAGTCGGTGCCGCGCAGTTCGCCGCGTTTGATCCTGACGCGGTGCACGGAGACGTAGTGGCGGGGCCTGATGAGGACTTCCGCGGGAATGCCGGCCTCCCGCAGCACCGCTGCGACGCTCTCGGCGATGGCGACGAGCGGGTCCTGGGCGGCCGCGGCGCCGGAGGCGTCCGGCTGCGCCGACGCGGTGGCGATCAGCGCGCGGGTGTGTTCGTACTCCTCGGGGTGGAGGATCGCGAAGACGAGGTCCTCCAGCTCGGTCTTGAGGGCCTGTACGCCGAGCCGTTCGGCCAGCGGGATCAGCACGTCACTGGTGACCTTGGCGATCCTGGCCTGTTTCTCGGGGCGCATCACACCGAGGGTGCGCATGTTGTGCAGCCGGTCGGCGAGCTTGATCGACATCACCCGGACGTCGTCCCCGGTGGCGACCAGCATCTTGCGGAAGGTCTCGGGTTCGGCCGCCGCTCCGTAGTCGACCTTTTCGAGTTTGGTGACGCCGTCGACGAGGTAGCAGACCTCTTTGCCGAACTGCTCCCGTACCTGATCGAGGGTCACCTCGGTGTCCTCGACGGTGTCGTGGAGCAGCGAGGCCGTGAGTGTCGTGGTCTCGGCGCCGAGTTCGGCGAGGATCAGTGTGACGGCGAGGGGGTGCGTGATGTACGGCTCGCCGCTCTTGCGCATCTGTCCGCGGTGGGAGGACTCCGCGAGTACGTAGGCCCGGTGCAGGATGGAGAGGTCGGCATCCGGGTAGTGGGCACGGTGGGCCTCGGCGACATGGCCGATCGCGTCGGGCAGCCGGTCGCGGGAGACGGGGCCGAGTAACGCGACGCGGCCGAGCCTGCGCAGATCGATCCGGGGACGGCTCCGTCTGCGGATGGGAGCACCCGAGTTGGTGGCCTCTGCACTCATGGGGCACCTCCGGCGACATTGACCGGCGGTGGGGAGGTGCGGTCGCGCCTCCGGGCCGGTGCTTGATGCTACCGAGCCCACCACGTGGCGGAGTCCGGCTCTCGCTCAGCGTGAAACGGATCACCCATTCGAGCGAAGCTCTAGCCGATCGCCGTTTCGAGCCAGGCGGAGTCGATCACACCTTCGGCGACGATCACGGCGGCTCCGGTCATCTCGACCTCGCCGTCCGGCCGCTCGGTGATCACGAGAGTGCCGCCGGGGAGATCCACCGTGTACGTGACCGGGGTGCCGGTCTCCGTGGGGTCGGCGCCGTCCCTGCGGGCCGTGGCGACGGCCACGGCGCAGGCGCCCGTGCCGCAGGAGCGGGTCTCGCCGGAGCCGCGCTCATGGACGCGCATGGCAACATGGCGCGGTCCGCGGTCCACGACGAATTCGATGTTGACGCCGTCGGGGTAGACGGCCGGGGGGCTGAACGGCGGTACGGATCGGAGATCACCGGCGTGCGCCAGGTCGTCGACGAAAGCGACCGCGTGCGGATTGCCCATGTTCACATTGCGGGCGGCCCAGCTGCGGCCGTCCAGGGTGACCGTGACGCCGCTCTCGGGGAGGATCGCGCGCCCCATGGAGACCGTGATGTCACCGCCCTTGTCGATGTGCACCTGCTTCACGCCGCCCCGGGTCGCGACGGCGAGGTCGCCCTCCTCGACGTGCCCGGCACGCTGCAGATAGTGGGCGAAGACCCGTACGCCGTTGCCGCACATCTCGGCGATCGAACCGTCGGCGTTGCGGTAGTCCATGAACCACTCGGCCTCGCCCGCCATGGCCCGCGCCTCCGGATGCGCGGCGGACCGTACGACGTGCAGCAGCCCGTCACCACCGATACCGGCCCGGCGGTCGCACAGCCGGGCGACGAGGGTGGCGGGCAGGTCGAGGGCGTTGTCCGGGTCGGGAACGATCACGAAGTCGTTCTCGGTGCCGTGACCCTTGAGGAAGGCGATCTGCGAGGTGCTCACAGAGCAACTGTACGAGGCACCACCGCCACCCGCCGAAACCGGGCCCCGCGCCGGACGCAGACCCGGCATCGTGTCCGGCGGGGCCGCGTAGCAGTGGTGGGGCCGGCTCGTTCGTCAGCGAAGGCGTGCCACGCGCCAGACCGCCAGGGCGACCAGGGCGGCACACACGGCGACGTACAGGGCGATCACGCGCCAGTCGGACCGCTCACCCGCGCCCCTCTGCGGCAGCCCGGGCCAGGTGTATCCCACGCGGCGGGCGGCCATCATGCCCCAGCCCGCGGCGCAGCAGCTGATCAGCAGGCCCAGCATGGCGACGACCGCGCCGCCGTCGCCGAACTCGAAGGCCAGCGGGAACGCGAACATCAGCGATCCCACTGCGGCGAGCATGACGATCGGAGCGAGCTGCCAGACGCGCAGACGCCGTGCGGGCCGCAGCTCGACCTCGACCTCGGGGGTCACTTCGAGCTCATCGGGCCCGTCGGGGCTCAAGCGTCCTGCCTCGTGCAGCGTGTCCGGTGCGTCTTGTTCCGTGTCGCGAGGGCCGGCCTCCATCGCCACGCGCCCTCCCAACTCGGACTCCACTGGTCGATCGATGCTCGATGATGGCACGCCCCCGGTCACCGAAATGACGGGCAGGGCGTCCCGATGCCATCACGTGATCAGGCTGTAACCGCTCGTTCGACCAACGCCAGCGCCCGTTGCGGAAGTTCTCCGCGATGCTCCGCGGCACCATTGAGCCAGTGGACCCGGGGGTCGCGGCGAAACCATGAGTCCTGACGGCGCGCGAATCGTTTGGTGGCGCGCACGGTCTCGGCGCGCGCCTCTTCCTCGGTGCATTGCCGGGCCAGCGCGGCAAGCACCTGCTGGTAGCCGAGCGCCCTGGCCGCGGTCCGCCCCTCGCGCAGACCGTGCGCCTCCAGGGCGCGCACCTCGTCGACGAGTCCGGCCGCCCACATGCGGTCGACCCTCAGGGCGATGCGTTCGTCGAGTTCTGGGCGGGCCACGTCGACGCCGATCTGGACGGTGTCGTACACCGCATCGTCACCCGGGAGGTTGGCGGTGAAGGGCTTGCCGGTGATCTCGATGACCTCCAAGGCCCTGACGATGCGGCGGCCATTGCTCGGCAGGATGGCCCGGCCCGCTTCGGGGTCGGCGGCGGCGAGCCGGGCGTGCAGCGCTCCGGAGCCGCGTTCGACCAGCTCCTCCTCCAGCCTGGCCCGTACGCCGGGGTCCGTGCCGGGGAACTCCAGGGCGTCGATGACGCCCTTCACGTAAAGCCCGGAGCCGCCGACCAGCACGGGAGTACGGCCCGCGGCCAGCAGCCGGTCGATCTCGGCGCGGGCCAGCCGCTGGTACTCGGCGACGCTGGCCGTCTCGGTGACGTCCCAGATGTCCAGCAGGTGGTGCGGAACGTTCCCTCGTTCGGAGAGCGTCAGCTTCGCGGTGCCGATATCCATCCCCCGGTAGAGCTGCATGGAGTCGGCGTTGACCACTTCGCCGTCGAGCTGCTGAGCTAGAAATACCCCCAGATCGGACTTTCCGGCTGCAGTGGGACCGACGACGGTGATGACCCGCGGCGCGGGAGCTGTACTTCTCACCGCCCCAGTCTCGCAAACCTCCGGCCTTCTTCCCGAACGAGTGAGGTGTCCGGCCCCGGCGGGGAGTCGTTCGCCGCCCCGGGCGGCGCGGATCATCGCCCGTGCCGGTAGAATTCATTAGTGAATACGGGCGTTTTTTCACGGTTTGCCGTTCACCATCAGGGCTGCCTGCCAAGGCCGCCGACAGCAAGGCCGGGGAGGGCGCCCGACCCCAGTCCCCCCAGCAGGGAAGGTGCCCGATGGGCTTCCTGGACAATTTGAAGGCCAAGCTGAGCCCCGCCAAGGAAAAGGTCGGCGATCTCGCGCATCAGCACGGGGACAAGATCGACCAAGGGCTCGACAAGGCCGCACGGACGGTCGACCAAAAGACCAAGGGCAAGTACAGCGACAAGATCGAGTCCGGCACGAGGAAGGCCAAGGACGCGGTCGAGCGCCTGACCCACAAGCACGAGGGTGGTACGCCGCCGGGTACGCCTCCCACTTCCTGAACAAGAACCGATCAACGGCCGTGGAGCGAAGACGCTGCACGGCCGTCATCCGTTTACGCCCGGCTACGGCTGCGGCTCCACGACTGCGGACAGGGAGGCTCAGGACCAGGCGGCGACCAGGTAGCCCACGCCGTACGGCGCGTCCTCGTACAGCAGCTGCCCGCCCAGGCGCGCCCCCTCGGCCGCGCCGGCAAGCACCTGCCAGGGTGCCCGGCCCGCCGCCTTGAGTTCGTACGCCAGCGACTCGTCCAGTGCGATCAGCGCGTCGAGATCCGCCGCACCCAGCGCACGGGCGGCCGCAGCGTCGAACGCTTCGGCGCGGTCGTCCAGATAGCCGGGGGCCTTGACCGTGCGGCAGGCGCTGGCGTCGCCCATCACCAGGAGCGCGACCCGGTCCGCCCCGGCCGCCAGGTCCCGTCCGGTGCTCGCGCAGCGCTCGGTGCCGAGCGGCTCTCCCACGCCGAGCCCTTCGACCGGCGCGCCGGCCCATCGGGCGCGGGTGAGCAGCCAGGCACCGACGGCCAGGGACGGCGGAAGCCGGCGGTCCGCCACCGGACCGAGATCGCGCCCCAGCCGTACGCCGAGGCCGACCCCGAAGCCCTCGAAGGTGCCGGTGGACCCCTCGGGGTGCGGGCCGCGCCCCGCCTCGTCCGCGGGGCCGATCACGATCAGCAGATCGGGCCGGGCGGCGGCCAGCACGCCCAGGGCATCCGCGCAGGCGTTCCGCAGGGCGTCGAGCTCGGGCGCGGCGCCGGCGGCGACCTCGGGGACCAGCAGGGGCGGGCAGGGGCAGACAGCGGCGGCGACAAGCATGGTGGGCAGCGTACTGCGTACGCCCGCTGCGGCCGTCGGCTGCCGTCCGCGTCCTTCCGGTGCGGGTCAGTCGCAACCGCAGCCGGGGGCCGCGGCGGCCGCCAGCGGCGCCGGGGCGCCGATACCGGGCAGTCCCAGCATCACTCCGGCCGGCTTCGCGGCCTCGGCGGTGGTGCGCTTCTCCCAGGCGTCACCGGCCCGGGTCCGGCGTACGCCCACCGGAGCACCCTCGGCGAGGAGGTGGTGCGGGGCCGCGTAGGTGACCTCGACGGTCACCACGTCGCCCGGGCGCACGTCCTCGTCCGGCTTCGTGAAGTGGACCAGGCGGTTGTCGGGGGCGCGACCGGAGAGACGGTGGGTGGCGCCGTCCTTGCGGCCCTCGCCCTCCGCGACCATGACCTCAAGCGTCCGGCCGACCTGCTTCTTGTTCTCCTCCCAGGAGATCTCCTCCTGGAGGGCGGACAGGCGCATGTACCGCTCCTGGACGACCTCCTTGGGGATCTGCCCCTCCATCTCGGCCGCCGGGGTTCCGGGGCGCTTGGAGTACTGGAAGGTGAACGCGTTGGCGAAGCGCGCCTCGCGGACCGCGTGCATGGTCTGCTCGAAGTCCTCCTCGGTCTCGCCGGGGAAGCCCACGATGATGTCGGTGGAGATGGCGGCGTCCGGCATCGCGGCGCGCACCTTCTCGATGATGCCGAGGAAACGCTCCTGCCGGTACGAGCGCCGCATCGCCCTGAGGACCGTGTCCGAGCCCGACTGCATCGGCATGTGCAGCTGGGGCATCACATTCGGCGTCTCGGCCATCGCCGCGATCACGTCGTCCGTGAAGTCGCGGGGGTGCGGCGAGGTGAAGCGGACCCGCTCCAGCCCCTCGATCTTCCCGCAGGCGCGCAGCAGCTTGGAGAAGGCCTCGCGGTCGCCGATGTCGGAGCCGTACGCGTTCACGTTCTGGCCGAGCAGGGTGATCTCCGAGACGCCCTCGGCGACCAGTGCCTCGATCTCGGCGAGGATGTCGCCGGTACGGCGGTCCTTCTCCTTGCCGCGCAGCGCCGGGACGATGCAGAAGGTGCAGGTGTTGTTGCAGCCGACGGAGATGGAGACCCACGCCGCGTAGGCGGACTCGCGACGGGTGGGGAGCGTGGAGGGGAAGGCCTCCAGGGATTCGGCGATCTCGATCTGCGCCTCTTCCTGGATACGGGCGCGCTCCAGCAGCACCGGCAGCTTGCCGATGTTGTGCGTACCGAAGACGACGTCCACCCAGGGAGCCCGCTGGACGATGGTGTCGCGGTCCTTCTGCGCCAGGCAGCCGCCCACGGCGATCTGCATGCCCGGCCGCTTGGTCTTCATCGGGGCGAGCCGGCCGAGGTTGCCGTAGAGCTTGTTGTCGGCGTTCTCGCGGACCGCGCAGGTGTTGAAGACGACGACGTCGGCGTCACCGTCGGAGCCGTCGGCGGCACGTACGTAACCGGCGTCCTCCAGCAGCCCCGACAATCGCTCGGAGTCATGGACGTTCATCTGGCACCCGTAGGTGCGCACCTCGTACGTCTTCAAACCGTCCACTACTCCACCAGCCACGTCGTTGCCGCTCACCCGTCCAGGGTAAGGGCTCCGGTCGGGCCTCGATGATGAAGACCTCTCCGGCGGGCTCACCGCCCCCGGGCTCCGGCCCTGGTCATCGCCGGAACGGGCTGGCAGGATCGCCGTCATGCTCCAGGCACTGTCCCGCATCGGCCGGCTCCGCACCCTTCAGGCGTGCGCCGCCCTCGTCGTCGTGTTCGGGCTGCTGCTGTGGTGGCTGCTCCCGCTCGGGGACCCGGCTCCGAGCGGCACGCTGACCTTCAGCACCGGCGTACGCAGCGGGGTCTACCAGCGCTACGGCGAACGGCTCAAGGGGGACCTGGCGGGGGATCTGCCCCAGGTGTCGATACGGCTGCTGACCAGCGAGGGCTCGCAGCAGAACATCGCGCGGGTGGCGACCGGGAAGGCCGACTTCACCATCGCCACCACCGATGCGCTCGCCACCTATCTGCGCAGCGGCAAGCCCGGCGCCGACCGGCTGCGGGGCTGTGTGCGGCTGTACGACGACTACATCCAGCTGGTCGTTCCCCGGGACTCGGAGGTACGGAAGGTCTCGGACCTGCTCGGCAGACGCGTCGGGGTCGGGCAGCCTGGCTCGGGCGTACGACTGGTCGCGGACCGGCTGATGACGGCCGCCGGGCTCGATCCCGCAAACGATGTGACGCCCGTTCCCAACGGCATCGACACCATGCCGAAGCAGCTGGAGAACGGCATGCTCGACGCCTTCTTCTGGTCCGGCGGACTGCCCACCTCCGCCGTGCAGGAGCTGTCGGACCGGTTCGCCATCCGGCTGGTGCCGCTGGAGGCCCCGCTGATCAAGGAGCTTCAGGCCGTGGGCGGGTCCGCCCGCTACTACCGGTCGGCCGTGATGCCCGCCGACGCCTACCGCAACGCGCAGCAGGGGCAGGCGGTGCCGACGGTCGCGGTCGCCAATGTGCTGGTGACCACTGACCGTACGGATCCGGCGATGACCGAGGCGTTCACCCGGACCGTGATCGACAGCCGGGACCGGATCGGGCGCGAGGTGCACTCGGCCCAGCTGGTGGATCTGCGTACGGCGATCTACACCGATCCGCTGCCGCTGCACGAAGGGGCCAGGCGCTACTACCGCTCGGTCAAGCCCTGATCCCGGCCCCGCTCAGCCCTGCGGGCCCCGGCGCGGCACCGACACCGTCACCCGCAGCCCGCGCGGCTCATGGGCGGCATAGCCGATGGAGCCGCCGCCCGCGGCCAGGAGGGCCTGGCAGATGGAGAGGCCGAGACCGGAACCCTGTACGTTCTGATGCCGGGCACTGCGCCAGAAGCGGTCGCCGACGCGCTCCATCTCCTTCGCGGTGAGGCCCGGTCCGCGGTCGGCGACGACGACCGTGACGTCGTCGCGGCCGGAGGCGACCGTGACGAGGACCTCTTCGTCGGCCGGGGTGAACTTCAGGGCGTTGTCGATGACGGCGTCGAGGGCGCTCGACAGGGCGATGGGGTCCGCCCAGGCGGTCACGGCCGACGAGCCGTCCGTCCTGAGCCGTACTCCCTTCTCCTCGGCGACCGGCCGCCAGGAGGCCACTCGTTCGGCGGTGAGCGCGCCGATGTCCGTGAGCTGCAGATCGGCCGCGGCGTGTTCGGCCAGCGCCAGGTCGAGCAGGTCGTCCAGCACCTGCCCCAGGCGCTTGCCCTCCGTGCGCACGGAGGCGATCTCCTCGCTGCCCTCGGGGAGTTCGAGCGCGAGGAGCTCGATCCGCAGCAGCAGCGCGGCGAGGGGGTTGCGCAGCTGGTGCGAGGCGTCGGCGACGAAGGCGCGCTGCTGCTCCAGCACGTCCTCGACGTTGTCGGCCATCTCGTTGAACGAACGGGCCAGGCGCCTGAGTTCCGGCGGTCCTCCGGAGGCCACGACACGCGATCGCATCCGGCCACTGGCGATGTCGTGGGTGGCCGCGTCCAGGGTCCGTACGGGCAGCAGCACCCAGCCGGCGAGCCGGATCGCGGCACCGACCGCCACCAGCATCGCGACCACTTCGCCGGCCGCGATGAGCAGCCAGCCGCGCAGCGTGCGTGCGCGCATCTCGGAGGTGGGCGAGTCGATGACCACGACGGCGACGACATCACCGTCGCGTACGACGGGTGAGGCGACGACGACCCTGCCGCGCTCCCAGGGCCACACCTGCGGCGGGTCGTGGCTGCGACGTCCCAGGAGCGCCTCCTTGAAGGCCTTTCTCCCCTCGCCCTCGAAGGGGAGCTGCCAGGTGGCCGGGGCCTTGGCCATGGCACTGTCGTCGCGGTAGAAGACACCGGCGCGGATGCCGTACACCGATGCGTAGGTGTCGAGTTCATTGCGCAGGATGCGGCGGCGCTCGTCGTATCCGGGGGTCCGCTCGGCGATGAACTGGGCTAGCGCGGCGAAGCGTGCGGTGTCGTCGATGCGGTCGATGACGACGCGTTGCTGCTGGGCGGCGGCCACGCTCATGGCCAGCGGGAAGCCGAGGGCGAGCAGCACGCTCGCCATGAGGACTATGAGCAGCGGAAGCAGCCGGGTGCGCACCTGGGACGTACGCCTCTACGCAGACGGGGCGACGAGGCGGTAGCCGACCCCGCGCACGGTCTCGATCAGTGCCGGCAGCCGCAGTTTGGAACGCAGGGAGGCCACGTGCACTTCGAGCGTGCGCCCCGTTCCCTCCCAGCTCGTGCGCCACACCTCGCTGATGATCTGCTCCCGGCGGAAGACCACGCCGGGGCGCTGGGCGAGCAGCGCGAGCAGGTCGAACTCCTTGCGGGTGAGCTGGACTTCGACACCGTCGACGCTGACCCGGCGGGTCGGGAGCTCGATGTGGACGTGCCCGAGGCGCAACGCGGCGACAGGAGTGGGAACGGTGTCCTCGCCGGCCGATTTGCGCCGGCTGACGGCATGGATACGGGCGAGGAGCTCGCCGGTGTCGTACGGCTTGACCACGTAGTCGTCGGCCCCGAGGTTGAGGCCGTGGATCCGCGACCGGACGTCGGCGCGCGCGGTCACCATGATCACCGGGGTGGAGGTGCGCTTGCGGATCTTCCCGCACACCTCGTAGCCGTCCTGGTCGGGCAGGCCGAGGTCGAGGAGCACGACGCCGAAGGGCTCCGTGTCCGCGGGCAGCAGCGCCTGCAGCGCCTCCTCGCCGCTGCGCGCGTGCACGACCTGGAAGCCGTGCCGGGCGAGGATCGCGGAGAGGGCGGCCGCGACGTGGTTGTCGTCCTCGACGAGCAGCAGTCTCATGGCCCCCCCCCTTTTTTCCGTAGGTGCGTTTTTTCCATCGGTTCGGTGCCGGTTTCCCGAAGGCGCGGTACCCGTGTGTGTCGGTGCCTCCTCTCGTACGCCCCTCGTCACTTCCCCGTATCGAGGTGTTTCACATCATGGCGTACCAGGGCATCCACTCCGATGACCAGTACGCCAGTCAAGGGCCCACCCGTTGCATCGAGCCATCTGTTATCCACCCGGTACGCCCCGGGCGTCCCGCACGACGTCCCGTTCACACGGAGTGTCCGGTTGCCGCCGGATCGTTATGCTCAATTTCCGCTCAGATGTAATGACGCTGGTCGCACTGCGTCACTAGGGTCCTTCCCAACCGAGGAGGACGGAGCAAGAAGCCGATGAGCGGAGTTTCAGTGACCAAGGGCGCCGAGGACGCCGCACCTGCGGCGGACGACCTTGTCGTCCTGAGCAACGTCAACAAGCACTTCGGCGCGCTGCATGTGCTCCAGGACATCGACCTGACGATCGCCCGTGGCGAGGTCGTGGTCGTCATCGGGCCCTCCGGGTCCGGGAAGTCCACGCTGTGCCGCACGATCAACCGCTTGGAGACGATCGACTCGGGCGCCATATCGATCGACGGCAAGCCGCTGCCCGCGGAGGGCAGGGAGCTGGCCAGGCTGCGTGCCGACGTCGGCATGGTCTTCCAGTCGTTCAATCTCTTCGCGCACAAGACGGTGCTCGAGAACGTGATGCTGGGCCAGCTCAAGGTCCGCAGGACGGACAAGAAGGCGGCCGAGGACAAGGCACGTTCACTGCTGGACCGGGTGGGCGTGGCGACGCAGGCCGACAAGTACCCCGCCCAGCTCTCCGGCGGCCAGCAGCAACGCGTGGCGATCGCACGGGCGTTGGCGATGGACCCCAAGGTCATCCTCTTCGACGAGCCGACGTCCGCGCTCGACCCGGAGATGATCAACGAGGTGCTGGAGGTCATGCAGCAGCTCGCCAGGGACGGCATGACGATGGTCGTCGTCACCCATGAGATGGGTTTCGCGCGCTCTGCGGCGAACCGGGTCGTCTTCATGGCGGACGGAAAGATCGTCGAAGAGGCCACGCCCGACCAGTTCTTCAGCAATCCGCGCAGTGACCGGGCCAAGGACTTCCTGTCGAAGATCCTTCACCACTGATTGATCCTTCACCACCGGTTCCCGCACCGGCCAATCGCTCACATCGCGTCAACTCTAGGGAAATTCATCATGCAGCTTCGTAAGGTCACCGCCGCCTCGGCCGCCGTGCTCGCCCTCGCCCTGACCGCCACCGCCTGTGGTTCCGACGACAAGGACGGCGGCTCGGACGGTTCGGGCGGCGGCAAGAAGATCACCATCGGCATCAAGATCGACCAGCCCGGCATCGGTCTGAAGACCCCGGACGGCAAGTACACCGGCTTCGACGTCGATGTCGCCACGTACGTCGCCAAGGAACTCGGCTACGACGCCAAGGACATCACCTTCAAGGAGACCAAGAGCGCCGACCGCGAGACGGCGATCGAGCGCGGTGACGTGAAGTTCATCGCCGCCTCCTACTCGATCAACGACGAGCGGCTGCAGAAGGTCGACTTCGCGGGCCCGTACCTGCTGGCGCACCAGGACATCCTGGTCCGTGCCGATGACGACTCGATCAAGTCCCCGGCCGACCTGAACAGCAAGAAGCTGTGCTCGGTCACCGGCTCCACCTCGGCGAAGAACGTCAAGGACAAGCTGGCGCCCAAGGCCGACCTCCAGGAGTTCGGCGGTTACTCGGAGTGCCTGACCGGTCTGGAGAACAAGGTTGTCGACGCGCTGACCACCGACGACAGCATCCTGGCCGGTTTCGCCTCGCAGCAGAACTTCCAGGGCAAGTTCAAGCTGGCCGGCTTCAAGATGAGCAATGAGAACTACGGCATCGGTCTGAAGAAGGGCGACGCCGACCTCAAGAAGAAGATCGACGACGCGCTCACCAAGATGGTCTCGGACGGTTCCTGGGAAAAGGCCGTGACGGCCAACTTCGGTCCGGCGAACTACAAGAACGAGCCCGCCCCGAAGATCGGCAACATCGTCAAGTGAAGCAGGGCCCATCCGGCGCGCCGTCCGTGAACGACGGCGCGCCATGCCCTCCTACACGCGGAAGCGCGGGAGATCGTGTTCGACTTTCTTGAAGGTTACGACCTGTTGGGGGCCTTCTGGGTGACGGTGCAGCTCACCGTCTACTCCGCCCTCGGCTCCCTCATATGGGGAACGCTGCTGGCCGGCATGAAGGTCAGCCCGGTCCCCCTGATGCGTGGCTTCGCCACCACCTATGTGAACGTGGTCCGGAACATTCCACTGACCGTGGTCATCGTGTTCTCGTCGCTGGGTCTCTACCAGACCCTGAGCATCAGCCTCGGTGCCAGTGCTTCCAAGGACATCAATTTCCGGCTCGCGGTGCTCGCCCTCATCGCCTACACGTCCGCCTTCGTGTGCGAGGCCCTGCGCTCCGGCATCAACACCGTCCCGGTCGGCCAGGCCGAGGCGGCACGTGCCCTCGGACTGAGCTTCTCCCAGGTGCTGCGGTTGGTCGTCCTCCCGCAGGCGTTCCGCGCGGTCGTCAACCCGCTGTCCAATGTGCTGATCGCGTTGACGAAGAACACCACGGTCGCCTCCGCGATCGGGGTCGCCGAGGCCTCGTACCTGATGAAGGGCATGATCGAGGCCGAGGCCCAGCTGATCCCGATCTCCGCCGTCTTCGCGTTCGGCTTCATCGTCCTGACCCTCCCGACCGGCCTGATTCTCGGCTGGGTGAGCAAGAAGGTGGCGGTGAAGCGATGACTTCCGTTCTCTACGACGCCCAGGGGCCGCGCGCCAAGCAGCGAAACATCCTGTACACGGTGCTGTTCGTCCTGTGCGCGGCAGTCGTGGTGTGGTGGGTGTACGACGGCCTCGCCGAGAAGCACCAGCTCGACTGGATCAAGTGGAAGCCCTTCTTCACCAGCTCCCAGCCGTGGGAGACGTACATCTGGCCGGGCCTCCAGAACACGCTCAAGGCAGCATTCTTCGCGCTGATCATCGCGCTGCCGCTCGGCGCCCTGTTCGGGATCGGCAGGCTCTCGGACCACCGGTGGATGCGGATGCCGGCCGGGGCCGTCGTGGAGTTCTTCCGCGCCATCCCGGTGCTGATCCTGATGATCGTCGCGAACGCGGTGTACTCCGAGTACACCAACATCAGCGCCGACGTACGTCCGCTGTATGCCGTGGTCACCGGCCTGGTCCTCTACAACGCCTCGGTACTCGCCGAGATCGTGCGGGCCGGCATCAACTCCCTTCCGCAGGGCCAGACCGATGCGGCCAAGGCGATCGGTATGCGCAAGGGCCAGACCATGGTGTTCGTGCTGCTTCCGCAGGCGGTGACCGCCATGCTGCCCGCGATCGTCAGCCAGCTCGTCGTGATCGTGAAGGACACCGCGCTCGGTGGTGCGGTGATGACCTTCCCCGAACTGCTGGCCTCGGTCCGCCCGATGAGCGCGAACTACGGCGCGAACACCATCGCGTGCTTCACCGTCGTCGCCGTGATCTTCGTCGCCGTGAACTTCGCGCTCACGTCTTTCGCGAGCTGGCTGGAACGGTGGCTCCGGCGCACGAAGAAGGGCACCGGTGCAGCGGCCGGTGCCGGGCCCGGGGGCGGTCAGGAGACCATCGGTGCTCCGGCGCTCGTCGTCGATGACGGGCGCGCCGCCTGACGGATCGTCGATTTTCGCCCCCGAGGGGCGGTGGCGCGTCTGCCACCGCCCCTCGCCGCGTTCCGGTCTCGCTTGACGCAAGCAGCGGCAGTGGGTTGCATACGTTCTGTGATCGCGCACCGAGCCCCCGCCGCCACACCTCCTCCGCCGCCTACACCGATCCCGCACTGTTCGCTCCTGCCGTCCGCGTCGTCCGTACGGATCCGAGGAGCCGCGTCGTGGACCCGGTGATCGTCGTCGGCGCCGGGCCCGTCGGTCTGGTGCTGTCGCTCGCTCTCGCCGCCCAGGGCGTCCCCTCCGTCCTTCTCCACGAGGATCCGGCCAAGGCCGAGACACGTCCCGCCCGTACGGTGGTGCTGCGCGAGGACACCGCGGCCCTGGTGGAGCGGCTCGGCTGCAAAGCGCTCAGGCACAAGAGCATCCGGTGGTCCGGCTGGCGGTCCATGCGGCGCAGGCAGCTGGTGCGTGAGCTGCCGCTCGGTGAGGCTTCCCGCGACGGCGATCCGCTGCCCGCTCCCGTCCATCTGCCGCAGCACGTCCTGACGAGCGGACTGCGGGACGCGGTGGCCGCACAGGAGCTGGTGCAGGTCGCCCCGTACAGCCGGATCGACAGGCTGGAGCAGGACCCTGCCGGGGTCACGGTGCACACCAGGGAGCCGAACGCGACCTGGTGGCGCGGGAGTTATCTGGTGGGCTGCGACGGCGCCAGGTCCACCGTACGCAAGCTCCTCGACATCCGTTTCCCCGGGCGTACGGCGGTGGAGCGGCATGCCGTCGCCGCGCTGCGCACCGAGCTGCCCTGGCCCGGGCAGGCCGTGCTGCACCGGCTGCCGCCATGGCGCACCGGCGGCGCCGAGGTCACCGCACGGCCGCTGCCGGACGGCGCCTGGCGGCTGGACTGGCTGCTGCCGGCGCGTAGCGAGCTCGTCACCCCGGACGCCCTGATCACCCGGATCCGGGACACCCTGGCGGGCTGGTGCGGCGAGACACCGCCGTACGAGCTGCTGGACACGGGCGTCTACACGCTGCACCACCGGCTCGCCCTGCGCTGGCGGGTCGACCGGGCGTTTCTGGCCGGGGACGCCGCCCATCTGCTGGGCGCACTCGGTACACAGGGGCTCGACGAGGGACTGCGGGACGCCGAGAACCTGGCCTGGAAGCTGGCCCTGGCCTGGCATCAAGGCGCCTCCGACGTACTGCTCGACAGCTATCAGGCGGAACGCCGGACCGCGGTCGCCGCACGGCTGCGCGCCGCAGACCAGTCGCTGCCGATACTGCGTGGCGGCGGCGGTCTGCGGACCCTGGTCCCGGGGAGCGCACGGGGGCACGACTCGCTGCTCACCGACGGACATCTGGGATCGGGCCCCCTCGGTGCGCCCCCCGCGTACTCGCACTCGCCCCTTGCGCCCCCACGCGCCGAGGCGCACACATTCGTGGGTACGCCCCCGGGTGCGCCGGTCAGTGATGTACGGGTGACGGCGCCCGACGGCACGACCGTGCGGCTGCGCGAGCGGCTGGGGCAGGGGCATCTGCTGGTGGTCCTGGTGGCGCCGGGGACCGGGGTGTGGGACAGGCGGCACTGGATGACCGCGGGCGTCATGCCCCGCCTCGTCGCGGCTGTCGACGCACTGCCGGTGAAGGGCGAGCTGCTGGTGACCGAGAGCTATCCGGGGGCATCGGCGCACACCGTGCTGCTGATCAGGCCGGACGGTCACCTGGTGGCGTCGTTCGGCGGGGTACGGCCCCGGGAGCTCTACGCGGCGGCGGACGCGGCACGCGGCGGCGCGGCACGCAGCTCCGTGCGTGCCGAGCGTTCCGACCAGACGGCGGACATCAATTGACCATCGCAGGCGCACATGGTGTACTCCGAAACGTGACCGACACCGATGTGCGCCTGTGGCGGAGGGTCCATATGGACCTCCTCCGCTATGCGGGCTGCGTGTGTCGCCCGTCCTGCTGAATCGCCTCTTCCTGCCGCGCCGTGCGCTCCGTCGTACGGCTGTGCATCCGCGCGAACCCTCAGGACGGTCTCTGTGTCTGCCCCTTCGTCACCTTCTGTACGCGTGTCCGGCTCTGCTATCGCCGCTGCCGGTGCCTCTGTCCGTGCATCTGCTTCTGCTTCTGCCGCCGATGAGGCCCCCGCCGCCGGTGGTGGTGGTGGTGGTGCTTCCGGTCCGACGGCCGCGGAACTGCTCGACTTCGTCCGCCGTGTCGCCGCCGACGCCGCAGTCATCGCCTCGCTCCCGCTCGATCCCGAGGGCCGCACCTGGGTGCCGCTCGAAGGTCCCGATGGCAGCGAGGCCTGGCTGATCGGCTGGCCGCCGGGCACCGGCACCGGCTGGCACGACCACGCCGACTCTATCGGCGCCTTCACCACGGCGGTCGGCACCCTCAAGGAGCTGTCGCTCGCCGCCCGGCTGCCCACCGACGGCTGGACGACCCTCGAACTCGCCGAGGGCATCGACCGTTCCCGGCAGTTGGCCACCGGCCAGGGCAGGGCCTTCGGCCACCACCACGTCCACGAGGTACTGAACGAGTCCGGCACGGAGCACGCCGTCTCCGTCCATGCGTACTACCCGCCGCTGCCGCAGATCCGGCGCTACAGCCGTACCGGTGCGGTGCTCCGTCTTGAGCAGGTCGAACGGCCGGAGGACTGGCAGTGAGCGACAGCCGTCGTTGTGGTGGTACGGGTGGTACGGCTGCGGAGCCGGTCGGGATCGACGAACTGCTGGAACGGGTCCGGGCCGGGTTCGTCCGGGTCGGTCCGCAGGAGGCGGCCACCGCCGCCGCGGACGGGGCACTGCTCGTGGACATCCGCTATGCGGAGCTACGGGAACGGGACGGGCTGATACCGGGGGCGCTGGTCGTCGAGCGCAATGAGCTGGAGTGGCGGCTCGACCCTCAGGGAAGTCATCGGGCTCCGGAGGCGGTGAGCCACGATCTCCAGGTCGTGGTGGTCTGCAACGAGGGCTATGCGTCGAGTCTCGCCGTGGCATCCCTGCGGCAGCTGGGGCTGCACCGGGCGACCGACCTGATCGGTGGTTTCCAGGCGTGGCGCGCGGCAGGGCTTCCGGTCGAGGCCTGACGAGCGGGCGGGGGAACGGGGCGGGGGCATCCTTGTCGCGTGAGCAGGTCCACCGGCTGGTGACGCATCCGCCGCGGCGGATGAGCATGGACGCTCCGATAGCCCCGATCGCGCTGTGCGGCATCTTCCAGCGCACGCCCGACGACCTCATCGAGCCGATCGTCGTCGACGCGCAGGTGAAGAAGACCGGCGGCTCGATAGCAGCCCGGTGCTGCCGCTGCTCGTTGAGGCCGGGCATGGCGACAAGGTGAGGCTGGAGGCCTGCGCCGATTGCGGCCGGACCAATCCACGGCCCACCCGGTCCGGTGCGGAGGGGCGGCGTACGCCGACGCGGTGCCGGAGTACGCCGCCCTGGAGTGGGACGAGCTGCGGGCCGCGGCCCCCAAGCTGCTGCCCGGTCCTTGTCCCGCTACTTCGGGTCGCGGTTGAACAGCGACTTGGACCAGAAGTAGCCGAGCACGGCCAGCCCCAGGCACCAGACGACGGCCAGCCACCCGTTGTGGCCGATCTCGGTGCCCAGCAGCAGCCCACGCAGCGTCTCGATGGCCGGGGTGAACGGCTGGTACTCGGCGATCGGTTGGAACCAGCCCGGCATCGCGTCGACCGGCACGAAGGCGCTGGAGAGGAGCGGCAGGATCATCAGCGGCAGGGCGTTGTTGCTGGCCGCCTCGGCGTTCGGGCTGGACAGGCCCATCCCGACCGCGATCCAGGTGAGCGCCAGAGCGACGAGCGTCAACAGACCCAACGCCAAGATCCACTCCAGGGCTGTGGCATCGGTCCTGAACCCGATGGCCACCGCGACGGCCCCGACGAGGACCACGCTCATCACGCACTGCAGCACGCTGCCGACGACGTGCCCGATGATCACCGACCCGCGGTGGATCGCCATCGTGCGGAAGCGGGCGATGATGCCCTCGGTCATGTCGTTGGAGACGGACACCGCGCTGCCGATCGTGGTGCCGCCGATGGTCAGCAGCAGGATGCCCGGGACGATGTACGCGATGTAGTCGGACCGGTCCGCCCCGCCGTCCCCGATCCCGACGCTCATCACATCGCCGAAGATGTAGACGAAGAGCAACAGCAGCATGATCGGGGTGAGCAGCAGGTTCAGGGTGAGGGACGGATAGCGCCGCGCGTGCAGCAGATTCCGCCGCAGCATCGTGGACGAGTCGCGCACGGCGAGGGAGAGGGAACTCATCGGGCATCCTCCTTGGGCTGGCTGGGCTGGCTCAGCTGGTTGGGCTGGTTGGGCTGGCTCGGCACGGTGGAGCCGGTCAGGGCGAAGAACACGTCGTCGAGGTCGGGGGTGTGGACGGTCAGTTCGTCTGCCTCGACGCCGGCGGAGTCGAGCCAGTCGAGGAGGGAGCGCAGTTCGCGCTGGCTTCCGTCGCTGGGGACGGACAGCGACAGTGCCTCGTCGTCCCGGGTGACCTCGCGCAGGGCGACGGCGGCGGACTGGTACGCGGCCGGGTCGGTGAACCGCAGCCGCACGTGCCCGCCCGGGATGAGCCGCTTCAGCTCCTCGGCGCTCCCCTCGGCGGCGATCCTGCCGTCGTTGAGGACCGCGATACGGTCGGCGAGTTCGTCGGCCTCATCCAGGTACTGGGTGGTGAGGAAGACGGTGACGCCGTCGGAGACGAGCTCGCGGATGATGCCCCACATGTTGTGGCGGCTGCGCGGGTCGAGGCCGGTGGTCGGCTCGTCGAGGAAGATGATCCGCGGGTTGCCGACCAGCGTCATGGCGAGGTCGAGGCGGCGCTTCATGCCGCCGGAGTAGCTCTGCGCGGGCTTCTTGGCGGCATCGACGAGGTCGAAGCGCTCCAGGAGTTCGGCGGCGGTGCGCCGCCCTTCGCTGCGGGAGAGGTGGTGCAGGTCCGCCATGAGGAGCATGTTCTCCTCGCCGGTGATCAGCCCGTCGACCGCGGAGAACTGGCCGGTGACGCCGATCGCGGCGCGCACCCCGTCCGGTGACGTGGCGACGTCGTGGCCCGCGACCTGGACCTGCCCTCCGTCGGCGCCGATGAGCGTGGACAGGATCTTCACGACGGTGGTCTTGCCGGCGCCGTTCGGCCCGAGCAGCGCGAACACGGACCCGGCCGGGATGCGCAGATCGATGCCGTCGAGCACGGTCTTGTCGCCGTACGACTTGCGCAGACCGACGGCGGAGACGGCGGTCGGCGGCGAGTGACCGTCACCCATTCTGGATGTGGGCATGACAGAAGAAGGCATGAGGCCCTCCTATTTCGGGGGCTGAAGTGACTGGGGAAGTAAGTGAGTTGAGGCCGGGTTCTTCTGGGGTCAGGCCTTGGCACGGCGGACATCGATGTTGCCGTACCTGGTGCGGGCACGGACCTTGACGGTGTCCTCGGTCTTCTCCGGGGTCTCGGACGCGGTGAGCGTGTTGCGAACCTGGCCGGAGCCCGAGCTGACGTCGAGCCATGCGGCCGTGCCCTCGCGGACGCCGACCTCGATGGCGCCGTAGGAGGTCTCCAACTGGACAGTGCCGCGGGCCACTTCGCCCACGCGCAGGGTGCCGTGGGCGGTGGTGGCGGTGACCGAGTCCTCGGCGCGCCGGATCTCGATGTCACCGTTGGCGCCGCTCACCCGCAGCTCGCCGGTCGCGGCGCCGACGGTCGTGGTGCCGTGCGAGTTCTTCAGGACGGCGGGACCATCGACGAGGCCGACGCGCAGACTGCCGGAGCTGGTGGTGATCTCGGCCATGCCCTCGACCCGGTCCACGGTGATCGAGCCGTGCGACGCGGTCAGCTTCAGCGGGCCGGTCGTGTCGAGGCGGACGTCACCGGACGAGGTCTTCACGCGGACCTCGCCGAGCCGACCCTCGCCCAGCACCTGGGCCCAGGCGCCGGTCATGTCGATGCGCGAGCCCGTGGGCAGTTCGACCGTCACGTCGGCGGTGCCGGTGCGGCCGAACAGACTGGACTTGGGCGTCCTGACTGTCAGTGCGCCACTCGCGTACGTGACCTCGGTCTGGTCGGCCGTCCGCACATCCTGGTCCTTCTTCGGGTCGCGGGGCCGCACCTCGACGACGGTGTCGAGGCGGTCGCCCGCGGTGAACTGGATGGAACCGGCCTCCACGTGCGCGGTGACCGAGATCGGTTCGGGAGTGTCGAAAGAAGGCATGGCTGTCCCGTCCTCTTGGGTCTTTGGGACGTCCCCGCTGGTGGGACGTGGTGTGGGCGAAGTGGTGCGGGCGGGGGGCGCGGCTAGCGCACCCAACCCGTGAAGCTCTGTCCGATGGTCTGGGTCTTCTCCGTCGTACGCGGCCGGGTGCCGCCGTCGACCGCGGCCGACACGGTGCGCACCAGCCACGCGTTGACCGACAGGCCCTCGCGGGTCGCGGCCTCCTCGGCGCGGGCCTTGAGGTGGGCCGGCAGACGCAGGTTGACGCGGGCGGTGCCGCCCTCGTCGCCGTCGGCATGGGCCGGGGTCTTGAGGGGTTCGACGGGTGCGGCCGACTCCGCGGGGACACCGCCGCCGATGGGCGGCAGTGTCACCACGAAATCGGGATCGAGCCCGCGCAGCCGTACGTCGACCGAGCCGGGGGCGAGTTCGCGGGTGATCTCGTCCATCGCGGCGGAAAGCACATTGAGCATGGTCAGCCGGGTCGCCGACTCCAGGGGAGCGGTGAGCCTCTCGGCCAGCTCGCGGGCTTCGTCACCGCCGGCCTCGGCGGCCACCGCGAGTTCGCGGCGGAGGGTGTCGACATACGGAGTGAGGTCCATGACGCCATCATGGCACCACAATGGCTCCACACGCAAGCCGCGATGCAGCACCTCGGGGGCGGTAATTGACGCAACTACCCTGACCTGCGAAAACACCATGGCACTTACCTCGGCGATTGTGACACCATGCACGCTCATGCGCCCTCGGGGGCACAGAATGGCACCGAGTGGCACCGGATAGCGCCAAGCCGCGCCACCCGACACCATGTGATGCCATGCGATGCCGCAAGGGGGTGGCCTGCCCTGTCCGGCCAGGGCATGTGTGAGGTCGCGATCCCACGCGCCGACCCGGACCCGCCCTGCGGGTGGATCCGGCAGGAAGACGCAGGCAACTCCCCGATGAGCAATGGACGTTGACCGAGCCGCACCTGCCGATGGGCGACTACGTCCTGCCTCGGTCTGCGCCACTCCCAGTTCCGCATTCACCAGCCGTACCCAGTAGGCGTCCTCGCCTCCGAGCCGGGCCACCTCCGCCGCAGGATCCGAGACGCTCCCCGAATACCGCGGCTTTCAAATACGAACGCTTCACTAGGACGGCAGGGCCTCGATACGGAGCATCCGCAGGACCTGACGCCGGATCGCGTCGACCAGCCGCCTTCGCCGGAGAGCGCGGAGATGCCGATCACCGCCGGGAGGGACGTACCCACCCATGGAGACCAGCCTGGTACGGGCCCCCGCGGCGTCCAGGAATTCGACGGGCGCGGGGTCGTCACCGGTGGCGACCCCGCGAGGTGGTGCCCTTGAGCGCCTGCTCGATCCGCTGCTCGATCCACTGTTCCAGCCGGGTGGGGTCGTTGCCGGGCCCGGACACCACGCCGAGGACGATGATCCGGTCGGGGCGGGCTGCGAGGCACTCGGCCCAGGGCTGCCCCACACACCGTTCGCCAGTCATCCGATTCCGCGCCGACACACCCGAACGCCCCGCTCCGGTGGAGCGATCCCGCTGTCCGACGGACATTCACCTCAACGCAAAGGACCGACGTGACGGAGACCGCGCCCCATGCCGACCCCCACCGCCCTCACCCCTGATCAGCTCGATGCCCAGGTCGCTCGCCTCCATGACACCGAGGCGTGGCAGCAGATCGTCTCCGGCTGGGACCTCACCACCGTCGAGCCCGCGCTACCCTCCTCTCCCGGCGTCGAGGAACAGCTGCCGGACAGCCGCCCGGCCGATTGGCGCGACCTGCTGTCCGTATCGGTCGACCAGCTCATCGCCGACTCCGTCCGCGCCCTGCCGCCGCCCCCTCCGCGCGAGCGGCCCCTCCCCGGGCGCCTTGGGGCGATCCTCCCCGACAGGCTCCACTCCTGGCGGCGTATCGGACAGCCCGAGGTCCGGCCCTCGACCCATCTCGCCCACGCACGGCAGATCCTGGCCGATTGGGGCTGGCAGAACACGGCGTACCGGCTGCGCAACGCCCGCGGCGCGCGGTGCATCTGCGGCGCCCTCCTCACCGCACACCGCCTGGGCTACGGCTCCCTGGACACCGTGGACCGGGCAGGCGCCTGGCTCATCGCCGAGCTCCGTTCCCAGGGCTGGACCGGGCTGATCGGCCCCTGGAACCGGCACCCCGACCGCACCGCCGCCGATGCGCTCGCCCTGATCGACGCCACCATCAGCCGCGCCGCCCGCGCCGGGCAGTAACGCGTCGGACCGTCGCGCGTCCCCCTCCCCCGCGCGTGCCGCTCTCTCCCCCTGTACGGGCCCGGCCCGTTCGTTCATCAGAAGGGCTCGTCCAGGCCTTCCGTGTCTTCGCCTTCCTCCTCCAGCGCCTGCCGCACCACGCGCAGGGCCATGCCTTCCCCGTACCCCTTGCGGGCGAGCATGCCCGCAAGGCGGCGCAGCCGCTTGTCGCGGTCGAGGCCGCGAGTGGAGCGCAGCTTGCGCGCGACCAGCTCACGGGCGGTCGCCTCCTCCTGTTCGGAGTCGAGCTGCCCGACAGCCTCGTCGATCACTGCGGAGTCCACCCCCTTGGTGCGCAGCTCACGGACGAGGGCACGGCGGGCCAACCCTCGGCCGTGGTGCCGGGACTCCACCCAGGCGTCCGCGAACGCGGCATCGTCGATCAGCCCGACATCCTCGAAGCGCGACAGCACCTCTTCGGCCACCTCGTCCGGGATCTCCCGCTTGCGCAGGGCGTCCGCGAGCTGCTTCCGGGTGCGCGGGGTTCCGGTGAGCAGCCGCAGACAGATGTTGCGCGCCTGCTCGACCGGGTCTCGCGGCTCCCCCTTCTCGGCCCTCGACGAGGAAGGGGAGCCGCTGCTCCTGGAGCGGGAGCGGGCACGACGGCCTGCCCCCTCGCCGAATCCGGCGCCCGAGCCGGTGCCGTGACCGTGACCGGCCTCCGGCTCGTACGCGCCCTCGGACTCGGCCGTGGGTCCGGCGGCGGATTCGCGGCCGGGGCCGACGCCATGGCCAGGAGCGCTGACTGGCCACTCCGTACGACGCGTCACGGTTTAGCTCTTGGCCGCCGCAGTCTTGGCCGGCTTGGCCTTGCCGGCCGGAGCGGGCACCGACTTCGCACTGTCGGCCGCAGCCGCGGCGCCGCCCGCCGCATCCGCACCGGGCTCGGCGTTGGCATCCGGCCTGACGCCGATGCCCAGCTTCTCAAGGATCTTCTTCTCGATCTCATTGGCGAGATCGGGATTGTCCTTGAGGAAGTTGCGGGCATTCTCCTTGCCCTGGCCGAGCTGGTCGCCCTCGTACGTGTACCAGGCGCCCGCCTTGCGGACGAAGCCGTGCTCCACGCCCATGTCGATCAGACCGCCCTCGCGGCTGATGCCCTGGCCGTAGAGGATGTCGAACTCGGCCTGCTTGAAGGGCGGCGCGACCTTGTTCTTCACGACCTTGACGCGGGTGCGGTTGCCGACGGCGTCGGTGCCGTCCTTCAGCGTCTCGATCCGGCGGATGTCGAGGCGCACCGAGGCGTAGAACTTGAGCGCCCGGCCACCGGTCGTGGTCTCCGGGGAGCCGAACATCACACCGATCTTCTCGCGGAGCTGGTTGATGAAGATCGCGGTGGTCTTGGACTGGTTGAGCGCGCTGGTGATCTTGCGGAGTGCCTGGCTCATCAGACGGGCCTGCAGACCCACGTGCGAGTCGCCCATCTCGCCCTCGATCTCCGCGCGCGGCACGAGCGCCGCGACGGAGTCGATGACGATGAGGTCGAGGGCGCCGGAGCGGACCAGCATGTCCACGATTTCGAGGGCCTGCTCACCGTTGTCCGGCTGGGACAGGATGAGGTTGTCGATGTCGACGCCGAGCTTCTTCGCGTACTCGGGGTCGAGCGCGTGCTCCGCGTCGATGAAGGCCACCGAGCCGCCGAGCCGCTGTGCATTCGCCACCGCGTGCAGCGTCAGCGTCGTCTTACCGGAGGACTCCGGTCCGTACACCTCCACCACACGGCCGCGCGGCAGGCCGCCGACGCCGAGAGCCACGTCGAGGGCAGTCGACCCGGTGGGGATCACCTCGATGGGCTCGTTCGGACGCTCACCGAGGCGCATCACCGCGCCCTTGCCGAATTGCCGTTCAATCTGTGCGAGTGCGGCGTCCAACGCCTTCTCGCGGTCGGTTCCTGCCATGGGTTCCACCCGATTTGCTTGAGTCGATCGCTTCACGTCAAAGACGCTAACCCCTGCCACTGACAATGGGCCTCGACGTCCTCCCGGCCTGTGGACAACTCCACGGTCGGGCCCGGGAAAACCCGGCCGGAATCCCATGAGAATGGATGTTCGATTTTGGTGTCAAGCACACCACGCCGGACCGGACTGCCCCCCAGCGTAGCGCCCTAGCACTCCGCTCCCAGAGGGTCAAGATCAGCGGTCGACGCCATGCTGAATTCCTTCCATATGGGGACAGGGCTGGCAGGCAGAGCGGCCGGGGCGACGCGGGGAGCGGGCCATGGCATCGCCGTTCAGCTGGGGGGCAAGCGGGGCCACCGTCTACATCACGGGACGGACGAGCGGGTCGGAGCGCTCCGAGATGAACCGCCCCGAAACCATCGGGGAGACCGCGGCGCTCGTGGACGAGGCCGGCGGCCAAGGAATCCCGGTCCGGGTGGACCATCTGGTTCCCGAGCGGGTCAGCGCACTCGTAACCGCATCCGAAAAGAACAGGGCCGTCTGCATGTTCTCGTGAACGACATCTGGGGAGCGGGGATCGAGTGGGGCAGGCCGGTCTGGGAATCGACCCTGGGAGCCGGGTTGCACACCCTGCGCCGGGCCGTGGACACCCACGCGATCACCAGCCATTACGCGCTCCCGTCTCCCCCATCGCTGGCTGACGCCCCACGGCGTCACCGAGGCGAATTGGCGTGAAGCGATCGCGCACCCGCCCCACTTCGCCATCTCCGAGAGCCCCGTGTTCGTCGGCCGGGCGGTGGCCGCGCTCGCGCAGGACCCCCGGGTGTCGCGTTGGAACGGCACGTCCCTGTCCAGCGGGCAGTTGGCGAAGGTCTACGGCTTCACCGCCCTCGGACGGCAGTCGGCCCGATGCCTGGAGATACGTCACCGAGGTCCAGGACCCGGGCCGGCCGGCCGATGTGACGGGCTATCGCTGAGACGGGCTCCGCCACCGAGGCGGTCAGGCGCGTTCCGGATGCTCCGGCTCCACGGCGCCGCCCCGCCCTTCCCTGCCCTCGCTGCTCCCGGCGGCCCGCCAGGACCGGCGCAGCCGAGCGAGCACCGGCTCACCACGCTGCCGCCGACGGCCGTGCACCCGCGGGTCGTCCGTCACCTCGTACCGCTTCACATAGGCACCGAGGAACGCCTGGAGCGTGGCGACGGCCGGGATCGCGATCAGCGCACCCACGGCACCCATCAGCGCCGTGCCCACGATGACCGATCCGAAGGCGACCGCCGGATGGATGTCGACGGTCCTGGAGGTGAGCTTGGGCTGCAGCGCATAGTTCTCGAACTGCTGGTAGACCACCACGAAGCCCAGCACCCACAGCGCGTACCAGGGGTCGATGGTGAAGGCGATCAGCATCGGCAGGGCACCCGCCAGATACGTACCGATCGTGGGGATGAACTGGGAGACCAGGCCGACCCAGATGGCGAGCGCGGGCGCGTACGGAACATCCAGGATCACCAGCAGGATGTAGTGCGCGATCCCGGAGACGAGCGCCATCAGGCCACGCGAGTAGAGGTAGCCGCCGGTCTTGTCGACCGCGATCTCCCAGGCCCGCAGGACCTCGGCCTGCTTGGCGGGCGGCAGTACGGAGCACAGGGCGCGCCGAAGCCTGGGGCCGTCGGCGGCGAAGTAGAACGAGAACAGGAAGATCGTCAGAAGGCGGAACAGTCCGCCAAGCACGGTGGTGGAGATGTCGAGCACTCCGGTCGCGCTGTTCTGGACGTACTTCTGCAGCCAGTCGGAGTGCAGCACGCTGTCCTGGACCTCGACCCGGGAGAGCTCGGTGTGGAAGCTCTGGTTGACCCAGTTGATCACCGAGTCGAGATACTTCGGGAAATCCTCGACCATGTCGACGATCTGGCCCGCGACCATCGAGCCGAGCAGCACGACGAAACCGGCCGCGGCTACCAGCACGCCGAGGAAGACCAGGAAGGTGGCGAGGCCGCGGCGCATGCCGCGCGCCGACATCCGGCTCACCGCGGGCTCGATGGCCAGCGCCAGGAAGAACGCGATCAGCACATTGATCAACAGCCCGATGAGCTGGTCGAACGCCCAGCTGCCGAGCCGGAAACAGGCGTAGAGCGCCAGGGCGAGCACCATGGCGCGCGGCAGCCACGAGGGCATGCGGGCCGGGCCGGTGCCGGACGGCGGCGCCGACGGAGCGGGCCCGGTGACGGGCACCCGGGTCTCGGCCGGCTCGGTCAGCGGTGTCTGGGTCTGGGCTGTCTCGTCTGTCGATGACACGGCTCCAGTCTCGCCTACGCCTGTGACAAGCAGCCGCCTGCCCCGGACAACATCACGGGTCCGGCCGTCGACGGGCGGGGGTCAGCGCTTGTCGGCGGGGATGCCGACCGCGGTGCAGACACCGCGCCAGACGTCCTTGGCCTCCCAGCCCGCGGCCAGTGCCTGGTGCACCGTCTGCCCACCGAGCTCGGCCATCACATGATCACGCGCGAAGGAATCGGCGTACCCCGCGCCGAAGTGGTCCGCCATCCGTTCCCAGAAAATCGTCAACCGCATGACCTCAGTATCCCGCCCCTGAGAGTGCAGCCGGGCCGGTACGTCTTGCCAAGAGCGCTTACCGCCCTACGGTCGATCCATGGCTGGAACCGGAACAAGTCCCCTCAACCGTGCCGAGCAGTTCATGTGGCTCACGGCCCGTGTCCTGGAACAGCGGCGGTTCGCCCATCACTTCCTGAAAGGAAGTGCGGACGCCGTGGAGACCGCACTCGCCGCCTACCTGAACGAGGACGGCGGGTACGGGCACGCGCTCGAACCCGATCTCCGCGGCCCCGTCAGTCAGCCACTGCACACCGCACACGCGCTCAACGTCCTCGACTCCATCGGTCGCTGCAACGGGCTGCGGGTGGAGCGGATCTGCCGATTCCTGACCGAGGTGTCGACCAGGGAGGGGGCGCTGCCCGCCCTCCTGCCGTCGCAGCGCGGCTATCCGGCCGCTCCGTTCATCCCGATCGCCGACGACCCGCCCGCGGAGCTGCTGGCCACCGGACCCGTTGTCGGGCTCCTGCACCGCAATGCGGTGTGGCATGCCTGGCTGTTTCGGGCCACCGACTTCTGCTGGGCGGCGGTCGACGCTCTGGAACGGTCGCATCCGTACGAGATCGAGGCGGCGCTCGCCTTTCTGGACGGTGCTCCGGACCGGTCTCGTGCGGAGGCGGCGGCCGACCGGCTCGGGCGCATGGTGCGGGAGCAGCGGCTCGTTGTGCTGGATCCGCAGCAGCGTGCGGAGTATCCGGTCTCGGCCGGGTACGCTCCGGGCGAGCAGCACTTCCCGTACGACTACGCCCGTACGCCCAAATCGCTCGCCCGCCGCTGGTTCACCGACGAGGAGCTGGCCCGCTCGCTCGACCATCTGGCGGCCGAGCAGCAGGCGGACGGCGGCTGGCCGGTGAACTGGCGGCAGTGGGCACCGGGGACGGCTCTGGAGGGGCGTCCCCTCGTGACGCTCAAGGCTCTCCTGACACTGCGGTCCCACGGACGCAGCCTCGACTGAGACCGGACGTGCACGGATCGAGTCCGGTCAGCCCGGTGAGTCCGGCCAGCCGGTTGCCGACGGTGTTGGGGTACCGACCCAGCAGCGCCGCGGTGAGGCGTCCGCCCTGGTGCTGTGCCAGGTGGGTGTGGAGGATCCGCAGCAGTTCGGGTCTGCGCGAGGATTCGGGGCAGGGCGGACCGGAGCGGGACCGAGCCCCTTACAGACGCGTCTCACCGGGTGCCTAAGCGAAGGCACGTACCCCTGCTGTGACGACGACGGCGGACCCCACGACCACGAGGAAGGGGGCGCGCAGGACCAGTGCGAGGGCCGCTGCGGCGAGCCCCGCGCCCCTGGCGTCCAGCGTCAGGTGCTGCCCGTCGCCGAACGTCTGCTGTGCGGTGAGGGCCGCCAGGAGCGCCACGGGCAGCAGCGCGGCGAGACGCTGTGTGAGCGGTCGTTCCAGCACACCGGCGGACACCAGCAGTCCGAGCAGTTTGGCGAGGTAGCAGCCGACGGCGGTCAGCGCGATGGCGATCCAGATGTTCATCGGTTCTCCTCCGTCGTGGCCGTACCCCGGCTCGTTCCCTTGCGGCGTCCGCTCAGGAAGAGGACCGCGGGTGCGGCGAGCGCCGACAGCAGGACGGGGACGCCCGCTGGCAGTACGGGCAGCAGTCCGAGCGCGAGCAGGACCGCGACCGCGGCGGTGACGCGCTCCGTCGTGCTCTTCAGCATCGGCGCGAGCAAGGCGAGGAAGACCGCGGGCGATGCCGCGTCCAGCCCCCAGGTATCGGTGTCGCCGAGCGCCTTGGCACCGAGGGCCCCCAGCAGCGTGGTCAGGTTCCACAGCACATAGAGGGTGAGTCCGGTGACGGCGAAACCGATCCGGGCCGCCCGCCGGGTGGGCTGTGGCAGTGTCACGGCGGTCGTCTCGTCGATGACCCACTGGGCGGCGAAGGGGCGGAGCGCGCGCGGGAGGGTGAGGAGCTGCGAAAGCCGCAGGCCGTAGAACGAGTTGCGTACGCCGAGGAAGAAGGCCCCGGCAGCCGCGGTGTACGGATTGCCGCCCGCCGCGAGAGCGCCCACGAGGGCGAACTGCGAGGCGCCGGTGAAGACGGCGAGGCTGAGCACACAGGTCTGCAGCAGGGTCAGTCCGGATCCGGCCGAGGTCACGCCGAAAGCGAAGCCGGAAAGTCCGACGGCCATCCCGACACCGAGTGCGTCGCGCACGACGGCGGCGTCCGACTTCGCCGCGGCCGCGTCCGACTTGGCCCCGGCCGCGTCCGGCTGCGTCCCGGGGACGGCCGCGCTGCCGTGCGGTGCGCCGGCTGCTTCGCCGACGCCCTCTGGGAGTGTTTTCTGTTCTGCCACGACCGGAACGCTACGTGGGCAGGCCGCGACCGGTCTTGTACGTTCTTGCACGTTCACGCCGGTACGCGCCGGGCGGCACCCCCACGATCCGGGTGAAGTGGCGGTTGAGATGCGGCTGATCGGTGAAGCCGACCTCGGCCGCCGCCTGTGCGGGCGCCGTCCCCGCGTCGAGCATGCGGCGCGCCGCCCGCACCCGGGCATCTGTCAGCCAGGCGTGCGGAGGCATCCCGTACTGCTTCTTGAAGGCTCTCAGCAGCGCGAACGGGCTCGTGCCCAGCTCCGCGGCCAGCGCCTCCAGGGTGGGCGGCCGGGCCATCCTCCCCTCCAGCACCGCCCGGGCGCGGGCCGCGTCGCGGGCACCCGCCGAGCGGGGCACGCGGGCGGGAAGCGCGCTGCCATGAAGGCTGAGGAGCCGCGCGACCATCACCCGCAGCACGGTGTCCGCGGCGAGTGCGTTGCCCTCCTCGGCGGCCCGGTGGACCTCGCCGATCAGCCGGGCCGCGTGCGGGTCCACGACGCTGGTCTCGGTGAAGCCGACCGTGCCGCGCAGACTCGTCGTCTCGGCAGCGATGTCGTTGATCACCTGCGAGGACGGATACAGCGTGGCGTACACCCAGCCCTCCGGAACCCCCGCACGGGCGCTGTGCGGCACCTCCGGATTGATCATGACCACGTCGCCGGGGCCCGCGTGCACGGTGCCGCTCGGCAGGCCCACGTCCTCCACCCCGCTGGTGATGGTGGCGAAGACATAGCCCTCGTGGCTGTGGCGCGGAAAGGTGTGGCGCAGGTACCGGGCCCGCAGCAGGTCGAGATCGGGCAGCTCCGCGTACTGCCAGTGCCTCGCCCACTCCCCCGACCCCGACTCCGGTATTGCCGCCATGGACGGATTCTCGCAGCTCCCGGACGGGGTCGCCGATGGCCGTCGCGTCCATTGTCAGTGGCGGGGTGCACGATGGGGGACATGGCCGGCTCTGCGCTCGACTCGTTCTCCCCTGCGACCCGCAGCTGGTTCGCGGGTGCCTTCAGCGCGCCCACCGCCGCGCAGGAGGGCGCCTGGCGCGCGATCGGCGAGGGCTCGGACGTGCTGGTCGTCGCGCCGACCGGCTCCGGCAAGACCCTGGCCGCGTTTCTCGCCGCGCTGGACGGGCTGGCCTCCGTCCCGCCGCCCGCCGAGGCGAAGAAGCGCTGCCGCGTGCTGTACGTGTCGCCCCTCAAGGCCCTCGCGGTCGACGTCGAGCGCAATCTGCGCTCACCGCTGACCGGCATCCGCCAGGAGTCGGTGCGTCTGGGGCTGCCCGAGCCCGAGGTCCGGGTGGCGATCCGCTCCGGTGACACCCCGCCCGCCGAGCGCCGCTCGATGGCGACCAGACCGCCGGACATCCTGATCACCACACCCGAATCGCTGTTCCTGATGCTCACGTCATCGGCCCGGGAGGCGCTGTCCGGCGTGGAGACAGTGATTCTCGACGAAGTGCACGCCGTGGCGGGTACGAAGCGCGGCGCCCATCTCGCCGTATCGCTGGAGCGTCTGGACGAGCTGCTGCCGCGGCCCGCACGACGGATCGGCCTGTCGGCCACGGTCCGTCCGGTCGACGAGGTGGCACGCTTCCTCTCACCGCAGCGGAAGGTGGAGATCGTCCAGCCGCCGTCCACCAAGCGGTTCGACCTGTCGGTGGTCGTGCCCGTCGAGGATCTGGGCGAGCTCGGCGGCTCCCCCGCCGCCGACACCGACCAGGCGGGCCAGGCGGACAAGCCCTCGATCTGGCCCCATGTCGAGGAACGCATCGTCGATCTGGTCCAGGAGCACCGCTCCACGATCGTCTTCGCCAATTCCCGCCGCCTCGCGGAGCGCCTGTGCAACCGGCTCAACGAGATCGCGTACGAGCGGGCCACCGGCACCGTGCTCGATGAGCACGGCTCCGCCCCGGCACTGCCGGAATCACACTCCCCGGCCGAGATCATGGCTCAGTCGGGTGCGGCGAAGGGCGCCCCCGCACTGCTCGCCCGCGCGCACCACGGTTCGGTCTCCAAGGAACAGCGCGCCCAGGTCGAGGAGGACCTCAAGGCGGGCCGGCTGCCGGCCGTGGTCGCCACCTCCAGTCTGGAGCTGGGCATCGACATGGGTGCGGTCGATCTGGTGGTCCAGGTGGAGTCGCCGCCGTCGGTCGCCTCCGGACTGCAACGGGTCGGCCGGGCAGGGCATCAGGTCGGCGCGATCTCCACCGGAGTGGTCTTCCCGAAGTACCGGGGCGATCTGGTGCAGGCGGCCGTGGTCACCGAGCGGATGCGCGAGGGCTCCATCGAGGCGCTCCGGATCCCGTCCAACCCCCTGGATGTGCTGGCCCAGCAGCTCGTCGCCATGGTCGCCCTGGACAGCTGGCAGGTGGACGATCTGCTGGCCGTGACCCGCCGCGCCGCCTCCTTCGCCTCCCTGCCCGAATCGGCGTTCACCGCCGTGCTGGACATGCTCGCCGGCCGCTATCCGTCCGACGCCTTCGCCGAGCTGCGCCCACGTGTGGTCTGGGACCGGGTGGCCGGTACGGTCACGGGCCGCCCCGGCGCCCAGCGGCTGGCCGTCACCTCCGGCGGGACCATCCCCGACCGCGGGCTCTTCGGGGTCTTCCTCGCCGGTGCCGACCCCAAGAAGGGCGGCGGCCGGGTCGGCGAGCTGGACGAGGAGATGGTGTACGAGTCCCGGGTCGGCGATGTCTTCACGCTGGGCACCACGTCCTGGCGGATCGAGGACATCACCCGCGACCGGGTCCTGGTGTCGCCCGCCCCCGGGGTTCCCGGGCGGCTGCCGTTCTGGAAGGGCGATCAGCTGGGCCGTCCCCTGGAACTGGGGCGCGCGCTGGGCGCGTTCCTCCGAGAGATCGGCGCAATGTCCCAGAACGATGCCCGCCGGCGCCTGCTCGCCGCCGGTCTGGACACCTGGGCCGCCGACAACACCCTGTCGTACATCGACGAACAGCGCCGCGCCTGCGGTCACGTACCGGACGACCGGACCATTCTCGTCGAGCGTTTCCGCGACGAGCTGGGCGACTGGCGGGTCGTCGTCCACTCCCCGTTCGGCGCGCAGGTGCATGCCCCGTGGGCGCTGGCGCTCAACGCCCGCCTCGCCGAGCGGTACGGCATGGACGCCCAGGTGATGCATGCCGACGACGGCATAGTGCTGCGGCTGCCCGACGCCGATCTGATGGGCCTGGACCTCCTGGACTTCGATCCGGTGCAGGACCCCGCCCGGGATCCAGCACCGTTGCCGGACCCCTCGTACGACAGCGGACAACCTCCCGTCGGCGCCGCGGATGTGACATTCGACCAGGGCGAAATCCGTCAGATCGTCACCGACCAGGTGGGCGGTTCGGCACTGTTCGCCTCGCGGTTCCGCGAATGCGCGGCGCGCGCCCTGCTGCTGCCGCGCCGCAGTCCCGGCAAGCGCACCCCGCTCTGGCAGCAGCGCCAGCGCGCCGCACAACTTCTCCAGGTGGCCTCCGAGTTCGGCTCCTTCCCCATCGTTCTGGAAGCGGTCCGCGAATGCCTCCAGGACGTCTTCGACGTCCCCGGGCTCACAGAACTCATGGGCGACCTCGAAGCACGCCGTGTCCGGCTGGTCGAGGTGACCACCCCGGAGCCCTCGCCCTTCGCCCGCTCGCTTCTGTTCGGCTATGTCGCCCAGTTCCTGTACGAGGGCGACTCGCCCCTCGCCGAACGGCGGGCCGCCGCCCTCTCCCTCGACTCCCACCTCCTGGCGGAGCTCCTCGGCCAGGCCGAACTGCGCGAGCTGCTCGACGCCGACGTCCTGACCCAGCTGGAGCAGGAACTCCAGTGGCTGACCGAGGACCGCCGGATCAAGGACATCGAAGGGGTCGCCGATCTCCTCAGGGTCCTCGGACCGCTCACCGACGGCGAGTTGGCCGAGCGCGGTGCCGAGCCGCCATGGGCTCCGGAGCTGTCCACCGCCCGCCGGGCCATCCGGGTCCGGATCGGCGGGGCGGAGCACTGGGCCGCGATCGAGGACGCGGGGCGGCTGCGCGACGCACTGGGCACCGCACTCCCGGTCGGCGTCCCCGAGGCCTTCACCGAGCCGGTGAAGGACCCCCTCGGCGATCTCCTCGCCCGATACGCCCGTACGCACGGCCCGTTCACCTCCACCGAGGCAGCCGCCCGTTTCGGCCTCGGCACCGCTGTCACGGACGGCGCGCTGCAGCGGCTCACCGCGGCCGGCCGGATCGTCCAGGGCGAGTTCCACCCCGCGGGCATCGGCCAGGAGTGGTGCGACGCCACCGTGCTGCGCCGACTGCGACGACGCTCGCTCGCCGCGCTCCGCCATGAGCTGGAGCCGGTCCCGCCCGCCGCCCTCGCCGGGTTCCTTCCGCAGTGGCAGCACCTGGGCAGCAACAGCCTGCGCGGAATCGACGGACTGGCCCGCGCCATCGAGCAGTTGCAGGGTGCGCCCGTCCCGGCATCCGCTCTGGAGAAACTGATCCTGCCGGGCCGGGTCACGGGCTACACCCCCGCGATGCTCGACGAGCTGACCACCACCGGCGAGGCCGTCTGGGCCGGTGCGGGGGCCCTCCCCGGCAAGGACGGCTGGCTGTCCCTCTACCTCGCCGACAGCGCATCCCTGCTCCTCCCGCCCCCGCACCCGCTCGAACCGAGCGCGTTGCACGAATCCGTCCTGACGGCCCTGAGCGGCGGATACGGTCTGTTCTTCCGGCAGATCGCCGACCGGGTCCGCGCCACCACGCACCCTGACTGCACCGATCCGCAACTGGCCGACGCAATCTGGGACCTGGCCTGGTCGGGCCGGCTCACCAATGACACCCTCGCGCCGCTGCGTTCGCTCCTCGGTTCCGGTCGTACGGCAGGATCGACCGCCCACCGCGCCAAGCGGAGCGTCCCGCGCGGGCGTTACGGATCGCTCACCGCCGCCGCCCGGCCCGCCTCCCGCACCGGCCCGCCCACCGTCTCGGGCCGCTGGTCCCTGCTGCCCGCCACCGAACCCGACCCCACACACCGTGCGCACGCCCTGGCCCGCACGCTCCTGGACCGCCACGGGGTGGTGACCCGCGGCGCGGTCCAGGCCGAGGGCGTCGAGGGCGGCTTCTCCGCGACGTACCGCGTCCTCTCCGCCTTCGAGGACAACGGCCAGGCCCGGCGCGGCTATGTCGTCGAGGGCTTGGGGGCGGCCCAGTTCGCGATGGACGGCGCCGTCGACCGACTGCGTGCCACATCCACCGCCCGCGACCGTACGGAACCGGGCGCCACCCCTCACGCCCTGGTGCTCGCCGCGGCGGACCCGGCCAATGCCTACGGCGCGGCCCTGCCCTGGCCCGAGCCGCCGGACGGCGCCGGGCACAAGCCGGGCCGCAAGGCGGGCGCCCTGGTGGTGCTGGTCGACGGCGAGCTGACGATGTACATGGAGCGTGGCGGCAAGACCCTGCTGGCCTGGCCCACCGACCCGGAGGACCCGGCGCTCCTCGCGGCCGCCGGAGCGCTCGCGGCAGCGGCCCGCGCGGGCTCGCTCGGTACGGTCACGGTGGAGCGCACCAACGGCGCCTCGTCCCTGACCTCCCCGCTCGGCCGCACGCTGGAGGCGGCCGGATTCCTGGCCACCCCGAGAGGTCTCCGCCTGCGCGCCTGAAACCTCCCACCACGCCGCACTCCCCACCCGACCCCGCATCATGGAGGCATGCCCGAAGGAGACACCGTCCTGCAGACCGCCAAACGTCTGCACACCGCACTCACCGACCAGGTCCTGACCCGCTCCGACCTGCGTGTTCCGCGGTTCGCCACTGCCGACCTCACCGGCCGGACGGTCCTGGACGTCACCTCGCGCGGCAAGCACCTCCTCACCCGTATCGAGGGCGGCCTGACCCTCCACAGCCATCTGCGGATGGACGGAGCGTGGCGCATCTACGCCCCGGGCGAGCGCTGGCGCGGCGGCCCCGCCCACCAGATCCGCGCCGTCCTCGCCAACGCGGAGCACATCGCCGTCGGCTACCGCCTCCCCGTCCTCGAACTCCTCCACACCCGGGACGAGGAGCAGGCGGTCGGCCATCTCGGCCCCGATCTTCTGGGCCCCGACTGGAACCCCGACACCGCTCTGCGCAACCTGCTCAGCGACCCCGCCCGCCCGCTGGGCGAGGCCCTCCTGGACCAGCGCAACCTGGCCGGAATCGGCAACATCTACAAGGCCGAGCTCTGCTTCCTCGCCCGCGCCACCCCCTGGCTCCCCATCGGCGACCTGGCCGCCCCCACCGCCGCCCGCCTCGTCACCACCGCCAAGCAGCTCCTCGAAGCCAACCGCGACCGCCCCATGCGCACGACCACCGGGGCCACACCCCGCGGACACGGTCCGGGCGAACGGCTCTGGGTCTACGGCAGGACCAACCGCCCCTGCCCGCGCTGCGGCACACCCATCCGCACGGCGGATCAGGACAACCGCCCCACCTACTGGTGCCCGCGCTGCCAATCCGGCCCCACAAGCTAGTTGACTGGCCGTCAGATACGGTCGTACCGTCCGGTCATGTCCCTCATCGCGTACGACCTCACAGGCCGCTCCGCGTTCATCACCGGCGCGGCAGGTGGCATCGGCCGCGCCGGCGCCGTCCTGCTCGCAGCTGCGGGCGCCACCGTGCACTGCGCGGACCTCGACGAGAAGGGCCTGCTGGAGACCCAGGACCTGATCACCGAGACGGGTGGCACATCCCACATCCACACCCTCGATGTCACCGACCGCAGTCGGATCAGGGCCGCGGTGGCCGCCGCGGGCGACATCGACATACTGGCCGCCGTCGCCGGAATCATGCATACGAGCAGCGTCCTGGAGACGGCGGACGACGACCTCGATCGCGTCCTCTCGGTCAATTTCAAGGGCGTTCTGTACGCCTGTCAGGAAGTGGCCCGCAGCATGATCGCGCGTGGCGCGTCCGGCTCACTGATCACCATGGCCTCGGGAGCGGTCGACGCCGCGAGTCCGGGACTGCTCTGCTACAGCGCGGCCAAGGCGGCGGTCGTCCAGTTGACGAAGACACTCGCGACCGAGCTGGGGCCCCATTCCATCCGTGTCAACGCCGTCGCCCCGGGCTGGATCCGTACGCCCATGACCGCCCGCCACGACGCGGGCCAGCAGCTCCGGGCAGAGGCCACGATGGCGAGGATCTCCCCGCTCGGCCGGGTCGGCGAGCCGGAGGACGTCGCCCACACCCTGCTCTATCTCGCATCCGACGCGTCGGCCTTCATGACCGGTCAGATCCTCCGCCCGAACGGCGGCGTAGCCATGCCCTGGTAGTCCGCCACACCCGCCCACCGCACCGCGTCGCGACCTCGGACCATCGGCTCACACACCGCGCTCCCACATCGGACCACCGCTCCACGTACCGCATCCCGACATCGGACCACCACTTGGCCAACCGCATCCCAAGAGCAGTCCCCCACCCCACGCACCGCACCCCCGCAGCGGACCGCCACCCCGCACACCGCACTCCCAGGGCGGACCACCGCCCCGCATCCGCCCCAGCCGGCCCAGCGGTCGTGGCCACATGCACGGGCAGGAGGCTCAGCCCCCATCCGCCCGCCGCCACCGCACCCTCGACAAGCCCCGCATGAGCCGGTTCCAGAATGAGCCGCAGCACGGCCCACCACCACACCCCGCCGAGAACGAGCGCCGGCACCCATCGCCGTACCATGGCTGCCTCCTCCGGCCGAACCTAGTCCGGCCCGCTCGCCCAGCGGGAGGGCGCACCGGTGCACCACCGGCGCGCAATGCGCTGCCGCAGACCGTTGTGCGCTCTCCGCCCGGGACATCCGGGCTTGCTCCGGTTCGCGGCTCCGCCCGGGCCCGAGGCCCTTCGGCACCCCGGCACAGGCCGCGTGATCAGGCCGCATCGAGACACATCAGGCCACGTCAGACCGTGTCCGGCCGCCCGTGATCCGCTTGATCGATGCCTCTTACTCGCAGTCTCGCCCAGACACTCCCGGGCCGCATCCGAAACGGACCGCACCCGCCTGCCCCCGCCCACGCAGAAGCCCCGGCCGCCCCCTGAGGGGCCGACCAGGGCTCCACTGCACACCGGACCGCGAGGGTCAGGCGGCGACGACATCCACCGCTTCCGCGGGCGCCTTGATGGTCACCCGTCCCGTCGGCACACCTGCCACCGACGTCACGGAGACGGAATTGAGCATCGGGCGTACCGGCACAGGCACCGGATCGCTGGCTGCTGCCGACTCGGCCAGTTCGGCCAGCGACAGCTCATCGCTCACTTCACGCATGAGCTCGGACATCCGTACGTCAAGCGCGTCGCAAATAGCGGAGAGCAGCTCGGAGGATGCCTCCTTCTGCCCCCGCTCCACCTCGGAGAGATAGCCGAGCGAGACTCGGGCGGACGAGGAGACTTCGCGCAGAGTACGGCCTTGGCGCTGGCGCTGCCGACGCAGCACGTCACCAAGCAGGCGACGGAGCAGAATCATCGGTGGCTCCCTCCTCGGACCGCGTAGCCGCATCCTTCACGCCCCACCGTACCGCCTTGCGCGGCGGCCGTGCGGGGAGCGATGTCGTGTTCACTCAGGGCTGCAAACATCAATTCCCCCCGTTCTGTTCCGTATCCTGTGCGCCTGCATTCTTGCCGAGTTCGGCTGAGAGCAGTGCAAGCACGCTCCGTACGCTCTCTCTACGGATGTCCGCACGCCCGCCGTTCAATCGCAGCGCGGTCACATTCTCCGCGCCGTCCGGCCCGGACACCGCGACATAGACCGTGCCCACGGGCTTGCCGTCCTGTGACTCGGGGCCCGCGACGCCTGTGGTGGCCATACCCCAGTCTGCCCCGAGAACGCGGCGTACACCTGCCGCCATCTGCCGCGCCACCTCCGGGTCGACCGCACCGCGCTCCGCCAGGAGGGCGCCGTCCACGCCCAGCAGTTCCCGCTTCAGGGGTGTCGCGTACGCCGTCACGGACCCGCGGAAGGAGTTCGAGGCACCCGGTACGGAAGTCAGCTCCGCCGCGACCAGACCGCCGGTCAGCGACTCCGCGACGGCGAGAGTCTCACCGCGCTCCACGAGCAGCTCCAGCACCCGGGCCGCGGCAGTCACCGCTCGGCCTCCGCCGAACCACGGGTATCCGCCGAACCGCGGGCCCCGGAGACCGGCCCCGCAGCCCCAGCAGCCCCAGAGCCGACAGCCACCTCAGCAGCCTCCGCCTCCGCCGCGGCCCGCTCGGCCGCGAGCCCCTTGCCTCGCAGCACGACGGCCTGGCGCACATAGTCCAGCCCCGTGACGACCGTCAGCACTACGGCCACCGCCATCACCCAGAAGCGCAGGGTCGCAAGTGGACCGGTCAGCGCCAGGACGTACATCCCGACGGCGATCCCCTGCGCCAGCGTCTTCATCTTCCCGCCACGACTGGCCGGGATCACCGCGTGCCGTATCACCCAGAACCGCATCAGCGTGATGCCGATCTCGCGGAGGAGAATCACGCCCGTGACCCACCAGGGCAGATCACCGAGATACGACAGACAGATCAGCGCCGCACCCATGATCGCCTTGTCCGCGATCGGGTCGGCGATCTTCCCGAAGTCGGTGACCAGGTTGTACGTGCGCGCGAGATGACCGTCGAAAAGGTCGGTGATCATGGCGACGGCGAACGCCGCCCAGGCGAACGACCGCCAGGCCGGGTCGTAGCCGCCGTTGTGCAGCAGCAGCATCACGAAACCGGGCACCAGCACCAGCCGGAGCATGGTGAGGAGGTTGGCAATGTTCCACAGACTGGCCTGATTGACGGCCGCAGCACCCAGCTTGCCGCCGCGGACCGGCTTCGCGCCGGAGCCGCCTGCCGCGGATGCCGGGACTCCCGTCATCTGGCCGCCTCCACGAGTTCGGAACACTCGGCCACCAGGTCCACTCCTTCGGTGCCCACGACCTTTGCCTCGACCATACGGCCGGGCACGAGGCCCTCGCGTGCGGTGAAGACCACCTGGCCGTCCGTTTCGGGTGCCTGGTGCGCCGCGCGTCCCACCGCACCGTCCTCCTCGTCCACGGACTCGACCAGCACCTGCAGGCTCTCCCCGAGGCGCTCCTCGGCGCGCTGCGAGGTCAGCTCCTCGGCCAGCTGCGAGATGTGCGCGAGCCGCTCCGCGATGACGTCGGCGTCCAGCTTGTTCTCGTAGCCGACCGCCTCGGTGCCCTCCTCGTCGGAGTAGCCGAAGACGCCGATGGCGTCGAGCCGGGCGCCGGTGAGGAAGCGTTCCAGCTCCTCCAGGTCGGCCTCGGTCTCGCCGGGGAAGCCCACGATGAAGTTGGAGCGGGCACCGGCCTGCGGCGCCTTGCCGCGGATGGTGTCCAGGAGCTCCAGGAAGCGGTCGGTGTCACCGAAGCGGCGCATGGCCCGCAGCACGCCGGGGGCCGAGTGCTGGAAGGACAGGTCGAAGTACGGGGCGACCTTCGGGGTCGAGGTCAGTACGTCGATGAGGCCGGGCCGCATCTCCGCGGGCTGCAGATAGCTGACCCTGATCCGCTCGATCCCCTCGACGTCGGCGAGCTCCGGCAGCAGCGTCTCCAGCAGCCGGATGTCGCCGAGGTCCTTGCCGTAGGAGGTGTTGTTCTCGGAGACCAGCATGACCTCCTTCACGCCCTGCTCGGCCAGCCAGCGGGTCTCCTGCAGGACGTCCGAGGGGCGGCGCGAGATGAAGGAACCGCGGAAGGACGGGATGGCGCAGAAGGAGCAGCGGCGGTCGCAGCCGGAGGCGAGCTTCACCGAGGCGACGGGGCTGGTGCCCAGTCGGCGGCGCAGCGGCGCGCGCGGCCCGGAGACCGGAGCCACTCCGTCCGGAAGGTCCGCGGGGGCCGGTGCGGCCTCCTGCGCGTGTCCCGGCAGGGCCACAGCGGCGTCCTGCCGCTCGGCCGGGCTGATCGGCAGCAGCTTGCGGCGGTCGCGAGGGGTGTGCGAGGCGTGGATGCCGCCGTTGAGGATGGTCTGGAGGCGGTCGGAGATGTCGGCGTAGTCGTCGAATCCGAGGACGCCGTCCGCCTCCGGCAGGGCCTCGGCGAGGTCCTTGCCGTAGCGCTCGGCCATGCAGCCGACGGCGACCACGGCCTGGGTTCTGCCGTGGTCCTTCAGATCATTGGCTTCGAGGAGGGCATCGACGGAGTCCTTCTTGGCGGCCTCGACGAATCCACAGGTGTTGACGACGGCGACATCCGCGTCGGAGGCATCCTCGACGAGCTCCCAGCCGTCCGCTGCCAAGCGGCCTGCGAGCTCCTCCGAGTCCACCTCGTTACGGGCGCAGCCAAGAGTGACAAGGGCGACGGTACGGCGTTCGGGCATGGGCTCAAGACTACTTTGTCCCGGCACTCGTCCTGCCGTGCAGGGTTCCACCGTCACACCGAGTGACAAAGGCGGCGAGCGCCCGGCAGGATTGCCGGGCGCTCGCCGTGTTGCCGATACCGCTGCCGATGCCGCTCGGGAACGGTGCGTGTGCGGGTCAGCCGACCGCCGGGTCGCCCTTCGTGTACGAGAGCCGCTCGACCTGGCCCGGCTGGAACTTGTCCTCGACCTTCTTGCCGTTCACGAACAGTTCGATGGATCCTGCGTCGCCGAGGACGAGGTCGACCCGCTCCTTGTCCTGGAAGGTCTTGGACTGGCCCTGAAGCAGCAGCCCGTCGAAGAGCAGCCGTCCGTTGTGGTCCTTGGCCGAGATCCAGCTCTTGCCCTGGCTGGCACTGAGCTTCACCGTCACCTTGTCCCTGGGTGCCGCGGCAATGGCACTGTCGGAAGGCGCCGGCTTGGGGTCGACGGGTTTGCTGGTCTTCGGCTTGGGGCTCTTCGTGTCGGGCGTCGAGCCCTCCGCGACCTGTGTGGTCGTGGAGGCGTCGTCGCCGCCCTTGAAGAAAGTGAAGCCGACGAAGCCGACGACGGCGACGATCGCGGCGACCATGGCCGCCGTCCAGTTGGGTCGGCGGGGTTCGGAACGGATTCTCTCGGCCTCGAACAGCGGCGCCGCGGGTGTGGGTGCGGGACGGCCGCCGTGCTCGGCGTCGTACTGCGAAACCAGCGGTTCCGGATCGGTCCCGACGGCACGCGCCAGGGTACGGATGTGGCCGCGCGCATACACGTCGCCGCCGCAGCGGGAGAAGTCGTCCTCTTCGATCGCGTGCACGATGGGGATGCGCACCCGGGTGGACGAGCTGATCTCTTCGACCGTGAGACCTGCGGCGATACGAGCCTGCTGAAGCACTCGACCGATCGAAGGCCGGTCGTCTTCGGGGAAGTTGCCGATGGACACGGGGGCGCCTTTCGAGCGTGAGCCACCTGCTGGGTGTTCAGTCTAGGGGGGGTACGAAAGGGTGGGGCAACCGGGAGGAAGCACTTTGTACGCCATCGGACTCGAACGCTGTCCGATTTTCCGGGCCGCCCCGGGAAGGACAATTTTGCCGTCCTTCCCTTCAACTTGACGTACGACCCGACGAAACGGTTGCCCTTACTTCATCTATGAAGCGGATTCCCCCCGGATCAGCGCCAACACCCCGTCCAGCTCGTCCGGTTTCACCATGACATCGCGCGCCTTGGATCCCTCGCTCGGCCCGACGATGTTCCTCGACTCCATCAGGTCCATCAGCCGTCCGGCCTTCGCGAAGCCGACCCGCAGTTTGCGCTGGAGCATCGAGGTGGACCCGAACTGGGTGGAGACGACCAGCTCGGCGGCCTGACAGAGCAGGTCCAGGTCGTCGCCGATGTCCTCGTCGATCTCCTTCTTCCTTGCGGTGCCGACCACCACGTCCTCGCGGAAGACCGGCGCCATCTGGTCCTTGCAGTGCTGGACGACGGCCGCGACCTCGTCCTCGGTGACGAAGGCACCCTGCATACGGGTGGGCTTGTTGGCCCCCATCGGCAGGAACAGACCGTCACCCTTTCCGATGAGCTTCTCGGCGCCGGGCTGGTCGAGGATGACGCGGCTGTCGGCCAGCGAGGACGTCGCGAAGGCGAGCCGGGAGGGCACATTGGCCTTGATCAGACCGGTGACGACATCGACCGAGGGCCGCTGGGTCGCGAGCACCAGGTGGATGCCGGCGGCGCGGGCCAGCTGGGTGATACGGACGATGGCGTCCTCCACATCGCGCGGAGCGACCATCATCAGGTCGGCCAGCTCGTCGACGATCACCAGCAGATAGGGGTACGGCGAGAGCTCGCGCTCGCTGCCCTCCGGCAGCTTGACCTTGCCGTTGCGGACGGCCTGGTTGAAGTCGTCGATGTGCCGGTACCCGAACGCGGCGAGGTCGTCGTACCGCAGGTCCATCTCCCGTACGACCCATTGGAGGGCCTCGGCCGCGCGCTTGGGGTTGGTGATGATCGGCGTGATCAGGTGCGGGATGCCCTCGTACGCGGTCAGCTCGACCCGCTTGGGGTCGACCAGCACCATCCGTACGTCGTCCGGCGTCGCCCGCACCATCACCGAGGTGATCAGGCAGTTGATGCAGGACGACTTCCCTGAACCGGTGGCACCGGCAACCAGCACGTGCGGCATCTTCGCCAGGTTGGCCATCACATAGCCGCCCTCGACGTCCTTGCCGAGCGCGACCAGCATCGGATGGTCGTCCTCCGCGGCGTCCGCGAGGCGCAGTACGTCGCCGAGGTTGACCATCTCCCGGTCGGTGTTGGGGATCTCGATGCCGACCGCCGACTTGCCCGGGATCGGGGAGATGATCCGGACGTCGGGACTGGCGACGGCGTACGCGATGTTCTTGGCGAGCGCGGTGATCCGCTCGACCTTCACGGCCGGGCCGAGCTCCACCTCGTACCGCGTGACCGTCGGGCCGCGGGTGAAGCCGGTGACGGCGGCGTCGACCTTGAACTCAGTGAAGACGTTCGTCAGGGAGGCGACGATCGCGTCGTTGGCGGCGCTGCGGGTCTTGCCGGGCCCGCCGCGCTCCAGCAGGTTGAGCGAGGGCAGCGAGTAGGTGATGTCGCCGGAGAGCTGGAGTTGCTCGGCGCGGGCCGGCAGCGGCTGGGACTGCGAGTCGGGCACGGACTTCGTCAGATCGGGTACGCCGACCGCGGGCGCCGCCGCCTTCTCCGGCCGCCCTCCCCCGGCGGCGGGCTCGCTCGTCCTGGCGCCGGGCACCGGCGTGCCCGGGCGCTCGCGCTCGACGGAGACGCCCTGGGTGAGGTCGGCGACGATCGGCGAGGGCGGCATGCCGTTGAGCACTGCCCCGTCGAGCGCGGCGGCCGCGGCGGCGGCGACATCCACCGCGTCCATGGTGCGGTTCAGCGCGGGCTGCACGGAGGGCCTGCGTGGCCTGCGGCGCTTGGAGAGCGCATCGGTCTCCGCCCGGTCGGGGTCGTACTCCGCGGGCGCCTCGGAGCGGCGTGCGGAGGAGCGGCGGGAACGTGCCGGCAGCGCCTCGCGCCACTGCTCGTCGTAGCGCTCGTCGTCGCTCTCCTCGTCCGTCTCGGGGTCGTACACCGGATCGAGGAGACCCAGCTTGGTGCCGAGCAGCCGGAGCCGTTGCGGAATGGCGTTCACCGGGGTGGCGGTGACGACCAGCAGTCCGAAGACGGTGAGCAGCAGAAGCAGGGGTACGGCGAGGACCTCGCCCATCGTGTAGACGAGCGGTTTGGAGGCTGCCCAGCCGATGAGCCCGCCCGCGTTCTGCATGGCCGTGGTGCCGTCTCCCCGGCCGGGCGATCCGCACGCGATGTGGACCTGCCCGAGCACCCCGAGGACCAGGGCAGAGAGTCCGATGACGATACGGCCGTTGGCCTCGGGCTTCTCCGGGTAGAGGATCAACCGTACGGCGATGGCGCCGAGCAGTATCGGTACGAGCAGATCGAGCCGGCCGAACGCTCCGGTGACGAGCATCTCGACGAGGTCGCCGACGGGCCCGCGCAGATTCGACCAGGTGCCCGCGGCGACGACCAGCGCGAGGCCGAGCAGCAGCAGCGCGATGCCGTCCTTGCGGTGCGCGGGGTCGAGTCCCTTGGCGCCACGCCCTATGCCGCGGAACATCGCGCCGACGGCGTGGGCCGCACCGAGCCAGAGAGCGCGCACCAGGCGGTAGACACCGCCGGTGGGCGAGGGTGCCGGTTTGGGCGCGACCGCCTTCTTGGCCACCGCCTTCTTCGCGGGCGCGGCCTTCTTCGCCGCGGTCTTCTTGGCGGGCGCGGCTTTCTTGGCCGGCCCCGAGGTACGGCCGACGCGCTTCGCGGTGCCCGCCGTGCCCTGGGAACCCTTGCCGGACGTACGTGAGGCCATGGTGCCGAGGTTACCGGTGTCGACGGCCGTGAACACGTGCGACTGCCGCTTCACCCGACCGTGTCGCCGTACAGAGGCAGGAAGGTGACGCGCCCTCACACCTACGTGCCCTCGCCCCGGCGCATCGCCGGATGTCCCGCCCCCGAAGCGTCGAACCGCCGAACGGCCCGGACGGCGGGCAAGTTGGGCCGGGTTTCCGGACAACCACCCGCGCCCCGCCGTGGAACCGCGCGGCAGTGCGGCGTTACGAGGGAAGGACGGCCGCGCCGCTGCCGGTGCCGGGCTCCAGTGCGTCGAGTGCCCTGCGCAGGCCGGTCAGCTTGCGTTCCAGATGGGCGGCGGTGGCCACGGCCGCGGCATCCGCCGACTCGTCGTCGAGCTGCTTGGAGAGCGCTTCGGCCTGTTCCTCGACGGCAGCGAGCCGTGCCGAGAGCTCGGCCAGCAGTCCTGCGGGCTCCCTCTCGTGGCCCGCGCCGCCGTTGGCATCGCCTTCCAGCTGGAGCCGCAGGAGCGCCGCCTGCTCGCGCAGCTTGCAGTTCTTCATGTAGAGCTCGACGAAGACCGAGACCTTGGCCCGCAGCACCCACGGGTCGAACGGCTTCGAGATGTAGTCCACCGCGCCCGCCGCATAACCCCGGAAGGTGTGATGCGGACCGTGATTGATCGCGGTGAGGAAGATGATCGGGATGTCCCGGGTCCGTTCCCGCCGCTTGATGTGCGCGGCGGTTTCGAAACCGTCCATGCCCGGCATCTGGACGTCCAGCAGAATGACCGCAAAGTCATCCGTGAGCAGCGCTTTGAGCGCTTCCTCCCCTGACGATGCCCGCACCAGTGTCTGATCGAGCGCAGAGAGGATGGCCTCCAGCGCCAGCAGATTCTCCGGCCGGTCATCGACCAGGAGGATCTTGGCCTTCTGCACCATGGCCCGTCCTCCTCGCCCCGGAATTGCACCGGGCGCCGCCCCGGGGGACGGCTCCCTTACGCCGTCCGTCCTTGTGCCGGTCATGGTAGCCGCACCCCGCCCGTCACCACACCCTGTCACCGCGATGTCACTGTGCACACAGCAGAAACGCGGTGGAAGACCAGAAGGTTCCCCGTACAGCGCCTTGTCACACCTCTGCGAGCACAGCCGATCATCAACTCGACCTGATTCCCTCAACCAATGATCACTCTCCGCGCATCCACTGCTCCATAACGGAAAGGAGATGATCAGGATCGACGGGCTTGGTGACATAGTCGGAAGCACCGGATTCGATCGCCTTCTCCCGGTCACCCTTCATCGCCTTCGCGGTCAGCGCGACGATCGGCAGCCCGGCGAACTGCGGCATCCTGCGGATCGCCGTCGTCGTCGCATAGCCGTCCATCTCCGGCATCATGATGTCCATCAGTACGACCGTCACATCATCATGCTGCTCCAGGACTTCGATGCCCACACGCCCGTTCTCCGCGTACAGCACCGAAAGACCGTGCTGTTCCAGCACGCTGGTGAGCGCGAAGACGTTACGGATGTCGTCGTCGACGATCAGCACCTTCTCGCCGCGGAACCGGAAGGTCCTGCGGACCTCCGGTTCCTCCTGTCCGGCGAGCGTCCACGGCTCCTGCGCGGCAGCCGGGGCGGCGCCGCGCGGCGGCAGCGCGGGACGCCTCTCCGAGCCCCCCAGCGCCTTGCGACGACGCCGCATCAGCCCGGCGGCACCAGCCGAATCGCGTGCGGTGTGCGCCGGGTCGGGGCCCGTACCGGCCTGTGGACGCAGCCCTTCCTCGGCCGTGGCACCGTGCGCCTCGATGGGCCCGGGGCCGATCTGCGGATAGCCCTGCGGAGGCAACTCGCTCGGGTGCAGCGGCAGATACAGCGTGAAAGTGGAACCCCGGCCCGGCTCGCTCGCCGCGTGGATCTCGCCGCCCAGCAGCCGGGCGATCTCCCGGCTGATGGACAGGCCGAGCCCAGTACCGCCGTACTTGCGACTGGTCGTACCGTCCGCCTGCTTGAACGCCTCGAAGATCACCAGCATCTTGCTGGACGCGATCCCGATGCCGGTGTCGGTGACCGAGAAGGCGATCAGATCGGCATCGGCGTCTCGCAGCGAGCCGGCCTCCAGCAGCTGCTCGCGGATGGCGTTCGGCACATCCTCGTTGGCGTGCCGGATGACCAGCTCGACCGCGCCGCTGTCGGTGAACTTCACCGCGTTGGAAAGAAGGTTGCGCAGCACCTGGAGCAGCCGCTGCTCGTCCGTGTGCAGTGTCGCGGGCAGCTCCGGCGAGACCCGTACGGAGAAATCGAGCCCCTTTTCCGCGGTGAGCGGCCGGAACGTCGCCTCCACGTAGTCGACCAGCTGGACCAGTGCGATCCGGGTCGGACTGACATCCATCTTGCCCGCCTCGACCTTCGTCAGATCGAGGATGTCATTGATCAGCTGAAGCAGATCGGAACCGGCTCCGTGAATCGTCTCGGCGAACTCCACCTGCTTCGGCGAGAGATTGCCCTCGGCGTTGTCGGCGAGCAGCTTCGCGAGAATGAGCAGCGAGTTGAGCGGGGTGCGCAACTCGTGCGACATGTTCGCCAGGAACTCCGACTTGTAACGCATCGAGACCGCGAGCTGCTCGGCGCGCTCCTCCAGGACCTGCCGGGCGTCCTCGATCTCGGTGTTCTTGACCTCGATGTCGCGGTTCTGCTGGGCCAGCAGCTCGGCCTTCTCCTCCAGTTCGGCATTGGAGGCCTGAAGTGCCTTCTGCCGGTTCTCCAACTCCTGTGAACGGTCCCGCAACTGTTCGGTCAGCTCCTGCGACTGCTCAAGGAGCTTCTCGGTCTTCGTATTGACGCTGATGGTGTTGACGCTCGTCGCGATCATCTCGGCGAGCTGGTTGAGGAAGTCCCGCTGGATATGGGTGAACGGCTGGAAGGAGGCCAGCTCGATCACACCGAGCACCTTCCCCTCGAAGAGCACCGGCAGCACGATCACATGCGCGGGCGGCGCCTCGCCGAGCCCGGAGGAGATCTTCAGATATCCCGGCGGAACGTTGTCCACCTGGATGGTCCGCTTCTCCTCCGCGGCCGTCCCGATGAGCGTCTCCCCGGGCCGGAAGGATGTCGGCATCGATCCCGCCGAGTATCCGTAGCTGCCCCTCATCCGGAGTTCGTAGAGGCTTTCCTTGTCGCTGTCCGAGCCCACCGCGTCGGTGTCACCGGTCGGCATGGCCAAGAAGAACGCACCGTGCTGCGCGGAGACGACCGGGGTCAGCTCGCTCATGATCAGCGAGGCCACGTCGTCGAGATCGCGCCGCCCCTGCATCAGGCCGGAGATCCGGGCGAGGTTCCCCTTGAGCCAGTCCTGCTCCTTGTTGGTGGCCGTGGTGTCACGCAGGTTGGCGATCATCGTATTGATGTTGTCCTGCAGGGCCTGGATCTCGCCGGCCGCATCCACATCGATCTTGAGGTTGAGATCGCCGCGGGTCACCGCGGTGGCGACGGCCGCGATGGCCCGCACCTGACGGGTGAGGTTCCCGGCCATCTCGTTCACGGACTCGGTCAGATCACGCCAGGTCCCGTCGACGTCGCGGACCCGGGCCTGACCGCCCAGCTGCCCCTCCGTACCCACCTCGCGGGCGACCCTCGTCACCTGCTCGGCGAACGAGGACAGCTGGTCGACCATCGTGTTGATGGTGTTCTTCAGCTCCTGGATCTCACCGCGCGCATCGATGTCGATCTTCTTGGTGAGATCGCCCTTGGCGATGGCCGTGGTGACCGTGGCGATCTGGCGCACCTGACCGGTCAGATTGGACGCCATCGAGTTCACGGACTCGGTGAGGTCCTTCCACGTACCGGAGACGCCCGGAACGCGCGCCTGGCCGCCCAGCTCCCCTTCCGTACCCACCTCGCGGGCGACTCGCGTCACCTCGTCGGCGAACGAGGACAGGGTCGTCACCATCGTGTTGACGGTGTCGGCGAGCTCGGCGACCTCACCGCGGGCCTCGACGGTGACCTTCTTCGTCAGATCGCCGTTGGCGACCGCGGACGAGACCCGGGAGATGTTCCGCACCTGACTGGTCAGGTTGTTGGCCATCAGGTTGACGTTGTCGCTGAGGTCCTTCCAGATGCCGGTCGCCCCGCGAACCCGGGCCTGACCGCCGAGAATGCCCTCGGTACCCACCTCGCGGGCCACCCTCGTCACCTCGTCGGCGAAGTTGAGCAACTGGTCGACCATCGTGTTGACCGTCGTCACCAGTTCGAGGATCTCGCCCTTGGCGTCGACCGTGATCTTCTTGGAGAGATCGCCCTTGGCGACCGCCGTGGTGACCTCGGCGATGTTACGGACCTGCAGGGTCAGGTTGTTCGCCATGCCGTTGACGGACTGCGTGAGGTCCTTCCACGTACCGGACACCCCCTGCACCTCGGCCTGGCCGCCGAGCATGCCTTCCGTGCCCACCTCGCGGGCGACCCGCGTCACCTGCTCGGCGAAGTTCGAGAGCTGGTCCACCATCGTGTTGAGGGTGTTCTTCAGCTCAAGGATCTCGCCGCGCGCGTCCACATCGATCTTCTGCGACAGATCACCCCGCGCCACCGCGGTCGCGACCTGCGCGATGTTACGGACCTGAGCGGTGAGGTTCCCCGCCATGCCGTTCACCGAATCGGTCAGATCACGCCACACACCAGCCACGCCGGGCACCTGTGCCTGACCGCCGAGCCGACCGTCGGTGCCCACCTCGCGGGCCACCCGGGTCACCTGCTCGGCGAAGGCGGAGAGCTGGTCGACCATCGTGTTGATGGTGTTCTTCAGCTCAAGAATCTCGCCACGCGCGTCCACATCGATCTTCTGCGACAGATCACCCCGCGCCACCGCCGTGGTCACCTGCGCGATCTGGCGCACCTGATCGGTCAGGTTCCCCGCCATGAAGTTGACGGAGTCGGTGAGCTCCTTCCACGTACCGGAGACGCCGTCGACCCGCGCCTGGCCACCGAGGCGGCCCTCCGTGCCCACGTCTCGCGCCATCCGCGTGACCTGGTCGGCGAAGGACGAGAGCTGCGCCACCATCGTGTTGACGGTGTTCTTCAGCTCCAGCATCTCGCCCGCCACATCGACGGTGACCTTCTGCGAGAGATCACCGTTGGCGACCGCGGTCGTCACCTGCGCGATGTCACGCACCTGGCCCGTCAGGTTCCGGAACGCCGTGTTCACCGAGTCCGTGAGGTCCTTCCAGGTCCCCGCAGCCCCCGGTACCTCGGCCTGACCGCCCAGCCGGCCCTCGACGCCGACCTCCCGGGCCACCCGTGTCACTTCCGAACCGAAGGACTGGAGCTGGTCCACCATCGTGTTGACGGTGTTCTTCAGCTCCAGCATCTCGCCCGCCACATCGACGGTGACCTTCTGCGTCATGTCGCCACTGGCCACCGCGGTGGTCACCTGCGCGATGTCACGCACCTGAGTCGTCAGGTTCCGGAAGACCGTGTTCACCGAATCGGTGAGGTCCTTCCAGGTCCCTGCCGCCCCCGGAACCTGCGCCTGACCACCGAGCAGACCCTCGCCGCCGACCTCGCTGGCCACGCGCGTAACTTCGTCCGCGAAGGTCCGCAGCGTCTCGGTCATCTGGTTGATCGTCTCGGCCAGCTGCGCGACCTCGCCACGGGCGCTCACCGTGACCTTCTGCGACAGGTCACCACTGGCGACCGCCGTCGTCACCTCGGCGATACCGCGCACCTGCGAGGTCAGGTTCCCGGCCATCGTGTTGACGGAGTCGGTCAGGTCCTTCCACACACCGGCCACGCCGGGCACGGTCGCCTGCCCGCCCAGCTCGCCCTCCGTACCCACCTCGCGGGCCACCCGGGTCACCTCGGAGGAGAACGACGACAGCTGGTCGACCATCGTGTTGACGGTGTTCTTCAGCTGGAGCATCTCGCCGGCCACATGGACGGTGACCTTCCGCGACAGATCACCCTTGGCGACCGCCGTCGTCACCAGCGCGATGTCGCGCACCTGCGCGGTCAGCCGGTACGCCATGGTGTTGACGGAGTCCGTGAGGTCCTTCCACGACCCGGACATCCCGCGCACCTGGGCCTGCCCGCCCAGCTTGCCCTCGGTACCCACCTCGACCGCGACCCGCGTCACCTGCTCGGTGAACGCCGACAGCTGGTCGACCAGGTTGTTGACCGTACGGGCGACCTTCAGGAACTCGCCGCGCAGCGGCCGTACCGTCTCGTCGGCCGTGTGCGACCGCAGCTCCATCCGTTGTTCGAGATCACCGTCGGCCACCGCCGACAGCACCCGCCCGACCTCCGAGACCGGGCGCGCCAGATCGTCGACCAGCTCGTTGGAGGCGTCGATCGCGGCGGCCCAGGAGCCCTCGCAGGCCCCCGTCTCCAGCCGCTCGGTGAGCTTCCCCTCACGTCCGACGACCCGCCGTACCCGGGCCAGCTCACCGGTGAGATGCAGATTGCGGTCGGCGACCTCGTTGAAGACTGCCGCGATCTCCGCCATCACGCCGTCGCCCGAGACGGTCAGACGCCTGCGGAAGTTCCCGTCGCGCATCGCCACCAAGCCCGCCAGCAGTCTGTTGAACGCTGCCGCGTCGACGTCGATGGTTCCGTTGCGCTGCTTCTTCACGGACTGTCCGCCTTTTGTACGCGTGCCTGTTCCACGCGCCGCCGCGCCAGACTCCACCGTGATCCCTCCCGCAGGGGTTGACCGTATCGCTCGGGCCTTATCTGGGAGCTTGCCCAGTTCCTCATTGGCTCACCGCCACAGCCCACCGTCGACGGGTGACCATGCGGACGTCAAATCGTTGAAACGTACCAGGCCCGAACCCGGCGGCGTGCAGCCTCCAACGGTTGTCCCACATCGCCTCCTTGGGAAGCCCACACTTGTCCGATCACATGCCTGTTCCTGGTCGGTTCCTGCCCGAAGTCGGCCCTCGTGTACCCGGCACCGTGACCGAGCGTCTAGCCTGGCAGGCGAATCGAAGCGGCGAGAAACGGGCACAGGACTCGGGGAAGCGACGAGACACCATATGGGGAGTGCTGTGATCACCGCGCGTGCGGCCGCCACCTTCGACCCGGTCGGCCGCTCCGTCGCGACCGCCCGTGCCTTTGTGCGCGACACCCTCCAGGGGTGGGGATACAACGATGTCGTCGACGACGCCGTCGTCCTCACCAGCGATCTCGTGACCAACGCGGTGGTGCACGCCGGCACCGCGGCGAACGTACTGTGCCTCCGTACGGAGGACGGCGTCCGGATCGAGGTCTCCGACCACTATCCGGAACGCGAGATCCCGCTTCAGAGCACCGGACTGGACTTCGGCAGCCCGGACCGCGAGAACGGCCGCGGACTGCTGCTGTGCGCGGCGCTCGCCGCCCGGTGGGGCGTCGAGTATTCGCCCACCCACAAGCACGTCTGGTTCCAGCTCGACCTTCCCGAGCGCCCGGTGGGCATCCGCTCAGCCGGCCCGCTGCTCCCGGTCGGTCTGCTCCCGGTCGCCGACGAACACGTCCGGGTGGCTGTCGTCCAGATCGACAGCACCGGCTCCATCGCCGCCTGGAACGACGACGCCGCGTTCCTCTTCGGCTACAACGCCGACCAGGTCACCGGCAAGCAGCTCACCGACTTCACCGCCTGGCCGCAGACGCCCGGCACCAACACGGGCATCGTGGACGCGCTGCAGCTCTCGCGCTGGGAGGGCAGTTACGGAATCCGGGGCGCCGACGGCCGCACCATCCCCGTCTACGCCTCGCATCTGAGGGTCCGCGACACCCACGGCGAACCCTCCACGGTCTGTCTGCTCGTCCGCGACTACGAACGGGCGGTGCTCCAGTCCCCGGTACGTGCCCCGGTCTCCGACACGAACGCCGAGAGCCACAAGACGGACCCGTTCGAGATCTTCATCGGCTCCCCCGCCCCCGACGACCTCGACGGCCTGCTCCAGCGCACGGTCGAGCGGGCCCGAGACATGCTCGACGCCGATTCGGCCTTCCTGCTCCTGGCGACGGACGACGAAACGGAACTGGAGGTACGAGCCACGACCGGCCTGCCCTCCGCCCGCCAGCGCTTCGCCCGCGTACCGGTGGAAGCAGGTACCGGACGTTACGGCTCTGCCCGGATGCCCGCCGTCCACGAAGACCTCGACAACGTTCCCGGCGCCGTCCCCCTGCTCGGCGGCACGGGGATGCGCTCCGTCGTCACCGTCCCGCTGAAGGTCGAAGGCCGCCTCACCGGCTCGCTGGGGGTCGCCACGGAGGCGGCCGGCCGCTACTCCAACGAGGAGGCTCTGCGCCTCCAGTTCGCCGCGGACCGCATCGCACTGGCCGTCGAATCGGCCCGCCTGGGCGAGCTGGAACGGCTGCGCCGCGGTTCCCTCTCCTTCCTCGTCGAGGCCTCAGACCTGCTCGCCGGCACCCTGGACCGGGACCAGACCCTGGCGCTGATGGCCCAGATGACGGTCCCCACCCTGGCCACTTGGTGCGCTGTCTACACGATCGCGGACCAGTCCTCTGAGCCGTACCTCTCCTATGTGCTGCACGAGGACGAGGAACGCATCGACGGCCTCAAGGCCCTGCTCTCCAAGATCGCGCCCCCGGACCCGGTACCGGCCCCCGGCGCCCGTGTCTGGGCGGCTCCCTCCGAGGCCGCCCACCAGGCAGCCCTGCGCACCTCGATGCGTACGCTCGGCCTCGGCGAACCCCGCGGGCTGGGCTCCGGCATCCATACGACGCTCGCCACAGCGGCTGCCGTGGGCGGTGAGACGGTGGTCCTGCCGCTCGTCGCCCGTAACCGTGTCATCGGCATGCTCACACTCGGCAAGCCGTCCGACGACCACTTCCGCCAGGAGATCCTGGAGCTGGCCGAGGACCTCTCCCGGCGCGCCGCCCTCGCCCTCGACAACGCCCGTCTCTACTCGGAGCGCATGGCGATCAGCCAGTCCCTGCAGCGCAGCCTGCTGCCGCCGGGCCTCCCCGAGGTCCCCAATGTCGAGATCGAGGTCATCTACCGGGCGGCGGGCGAGGGCAACGAGGTCGGCGGCGACTTCTACGACGTCTTCCCGATCCGCGACGGCGCCTACGGCTTCGCCATCGGTGACGTCTGCGGTACGGGACCGGAGGCCGCGGCCGTCACGGGCCTGGCCCGCCACGCCCTGCGCCTCCTCGCCCGCGAGGGCTTCGGCGGCCCGGCCGTCCTGGAGCGCCTCAACGCCGCCATCCTGGACGAGGGCGCCCGCAGCCGCTTCCTGACCCTCCTGTACGGCGAGCTGTGGCCCCAGGAGGACGGCAGCGCGCTCCTGAAGGTGGTCTGCGCGGGCCACCCGCTGCCGCTGCGCCTGCGCCAGGACGGCTCGGTGGAAGCAGCGGCCGAGCCTCAGCCCCTGCTGGGCGTCATCGAGGACCTCGACCTGTACGAGCAGACGGTGACCCTCGCCCCGGGCGATGTCCTGCTGTGCGTGACCGACGGCGTCACTGAACGCCGGGAAGGCACCCGCATGCTCGGCGACGACGGCCTGGCGGATGTCCTGTCCACCTGCACCGGTCTCACGGCCGGCGCGGTGGCCGGACGCATCCTGCGCGCGGTCGAGCGCTTCGCCGCCGAGCCGGCCTCCGACGACATGGCCATCCTCGCCATGCGCGTCCCCGAACCGCCCACCATCTGACCGCACTTCGTCGGCACCGGATCCTCTGCAACACCCCGAGACATGCGAAAGGCCCCCGCCGAGTGGCGGGGGCCTTTCGTCTTGCCGAGCCCCAATGCGGAATCGAACCGCAGACCTTCTCCTTACCATGGAGACGCTCTACCGACTGAGCTATTGGGGCCTGCTGCGCTGTGGCAACGAGGTAAAGCATACCCCGAACTCAGGGATACTCAGAACCACTGACCGCACAAGGTTCTGACTGACTCTCAACGCGCCTCACGGTTCCACCTCACCACGACGCAGGCCGGCCGTCTCGCCCCGCCTGCGTGCCCAAGCCGGGCGACCGCACGGGGTCCGGGCAAACGCAGAAAAGCCCCGTGCCACAAGGGCACGGGGCTTTCCCGTAAAAGGAGTTCGGCGGCGTCCTACTCTCCCACAGGGTCCCCCCTGCAGTACCATCGGCGCTGAAAGGCTTAGCTTCCGGGTTCGGAATGTAACCGGGCGTTTCCCTAACGCAATGACCACCGAAACACTATGAAACAAACAAACACCGGAACAACACGGCCGTTCGTTATTTCAGAACTAACACAGTGGACGCGAGCAACTGAGGACAAGCCCTCGGCCTATTAGTACCAGTCAGCTCCACCCGTTACCAGGCTTCCACATCTGGCCTATCAACCCAGTCGTCTACTGGGAGCCTTAACCAATCAAGTTGGTGGGAATACTCATCTCGAAGCAGGCTTCCCGCTTAGATGCTTTCAGCGGTTATCCTTTCCGAACGTAGCCAACCAGCCATGCCCTTGGCAGAACAACTGGCACACCAGAGGTTCGTCCGTCCCGGTCCTCTCGTACTAGGGACAGCCCTTCTCAATATTCCTACGCGCACAGCGGATAGGGACCGAACTGTCTCACGACGTTCTAAACCCAGCTCGCGTACCGCTTTAATGGGCGAACAGCCCAACCCTTGGGACCGACTCCAGCCCCAGGATGCGACGAGCCGACATCGAGGTGCCAAACCATCCCGTCGATATGGACTCTTGGGGAAGATCAGCCTGTTATCCCCGGGGTACCTTTTATCCGTTGAGCGACAGCGCTTCCACAAGCCACTGCCGGATCACTAGTCCCGACTTTCGTCCCTGCTCGACCCGTCGGTCTCACAGTCAAGCTCCCTTGTGCACTTACACTCAACACCTGATTGCCAACCAGGCTGAGGGAACCTTTGGGCGCCTCCGTTACTCTTTAGGAGGCAACCGCCCCAGTTAAACTACCCATCAGACACTGTCCCTGATCCGGATCACGGACCCAGGTTAGACATCCAGCACGACCAGAGTGGTATTTCAACGACGACTCCACAACCACTGGCGTGGCCGCTTCAAAGTCTCCCACCTATCCTACACAAGCCGAACCGAACACCAATATCAAACTGTAGTAAAGGTCCCGGGGTCTTTCCGTCCTGCTGCGCGAAACGAGCATCTTTACTCGTAGTGCAATTTCACCGGGCCTATGGTTGAGACAGTCGAGAAGTCGTTACGCCATTCGTGCAGGTCGGAACTTACCCGACAAGGAATTTCGCTACCTTAGGATGGTTATAGTTACCACCGCCGTTTACTGGCGCTTAAGTTCTCAGCTTCGCCGACCCGAAAGTCAGCTAACCGGTCCCCTTAACGTTCCAGCACCGGGCAGGCGTCAGTCCGTATACATCGCCTTACGGCTTCGCACGGACCTGTGTTTTTAGTAAACAGTCGCTTCTCGCTGGTCTCTGCGGCCACCCCCAGCTCACCGAGTAAATCGGATCACCAGTGATGGCCCCCTTCTCCCGAAGTTACGGGGGCATTTTGCCGAGTTCCTTAACCATAGTTCACCCGAACGCCTCGGTATTCTCTACCTGACCACCTGAGTCGGTTTAGGGTACGGGCCGCCATGAAACTCGCTAGAGGCTTTTCTCGACAGCATAGGATCATCCACTTCACCACAATCGGCTCGGCATCAGGTCTCAGACTTAATGTGTGACGGATTTGCCTATCACACGCCCTACACCCTTACCCCGGGACAACCACCGCCCGGGCTGGACTACCTTCCTGCGTCACCCCATCGCTTACCTAATACAAGTCTGGTCCGTCGGCTCCACCACTACCCTCAACTCCGAAGAGATCGGGCCGGCTTCACGGACTTAGCATCGCCTGATTCAGTACTGGGCGTTTCAAAGCGGGTACCGGAATATCAACCGGTTGTCCATCGACTACGCCTGTCGGCCTCGCCTTAGGTCCCGACTTACCCTGGGCAGATCAGCTTGACCCAGGAACCCTTAGTCAATCGGCGCACACGTTTCTCACGTGTGTATCGCTACTCATGCCTGCATTCTCACTCGTGAACCGTCCACAACTCGCTTCCGCGGCTGCTTCACCCGGCACACGACGCTCCCCTACCCATCCACACTCCCGTTGGGGATATATGTGTGAATGACACGACTTCGGCGGTACGCTTGAGCCCCGCTACATTGTCGGCGCGGAATCACTTGACCAGTGAGCTATTACGCACTCTTTCAAGGGTGGCTGCTTCTAAGCCAACCTCCTGGTTGTCTCTGCGACTCCACATCCTTTCCCACTTAGCGTACGCTTAGGGGCCTTAGTCGATGCTCTGGGCTGTTTCCCTCTCGACCATGGAGCTTATCCCCCACAGTCTCACTGCCGCGCTCTCACTTACCGGCATTCGGAGTTTGGCTAAGGTCAGTAACCCGGTAGGGCCCATCGCCTATCCAGTGCTCTACCTCCGGCAAGAAACACACGACGCTGCACCTAAATGCATTTCGGGGAGAACCAGCTATCACGGAGTTTGATTGGCCTTTCACCCCTAACCACAGGTCATCCCCCAGGTTTTCAACCCTGGTGGGTTCGGTCCTCCACGAAGTCTTACCTCCGCTTCAACCTGCCCATGGCTAGATCACTCCGCTTCGGGTCTTGAGCGTGCTACTAAAACGCCCTATTCGGACTCGCTTTCGCTACGGCTTCCCCACACGGGTTAACCTCGCAACACACCGCAAACTCGCAGGCTCATTCTTCAAAAGGCACGCAGTCACGACATGCAAGCAAGCTCGCATGCGACGCTCCCACGGCTTGTAGGCACACGGTTTCAGGTACTATTTCACTCCGCTCCCGCGGTACTTTTCACCATTCCCTCACGGTACTATCCGCTATCGGTCACCAGGGAATATTTAGGCTTAGCGGGTGGTCCCGCCAGATTCACACGGGATTTCTCGGGCCCCGTGCTACTTGGGAAATCCTCAAACGAGCCGTTGATGTTTCAGCTACGGGGGTCTTACCCTCTACGCCGGACCTTTCGCATGTCCTTCGCCTACATCAACGGTTTCTGACTCGTCGACCAATCGGCAGATTGATCAA